>CAVPNN010000027.1:0-83087 GCA_963706655.1 uncultured beta proteobacterium | reverse complement strand
CAACCTGCCCTAGGTTGTTGATCCCGCAGGCCCTCCTGGGAAGGTACGGAGCCTGCCAACGCGACTAACGCGCTGCAGCACGATCCTGCTGGCACATCGACGGTGCTCAGTCGATTGGGGCCGGCTTTCGAGTTGCGCGAGCTTGCCAGAAGGCTTCGTGGACGCACCGCTGCTACCGGGTCATTGAGCCTCGGCCTGACTCGGTCTCGTCGCCTCGCGCTGCGCGTGCTTGCGCAACCGCTCGCGTTCCGATCGCCGATCGGCCGGCCGTGTCCTGGGTCCGCTGGATCGCCGTTCGGCAGCGCCTTGCGCTCGATCGTCGCGGACCTGCCTTCGGCAAGCTCCAATTGCAAAATGCGCTGCGATTGCGGCAAACCAATGCCGCCATTGCATCTTTCACCGGGCGCAAGGCCGTCCTGCCCCGCAACGACGTTGGCACGCAATCTGCATAGGGAGGAGCACACCATGGCAGGGTCGAAGGCAGCGATGGACAGCATGGGTTGGTGGGCACGGCTTCGCGGGCGTGCGCCGCCCCATTCGGACGCTACGCAGCACACGGTCGATCTGCCGGGTCTGGGTCCCACGTTGATCGGACAGACGGTCGAATGCGTGGGTGCGATGTGTCCGCGACCGCAGCTGTTGGTGATGAAGGTGCTCGGAAATGCAGGACTTGGCGAGGTGATCGAAGTGCGGTGTGACAACGCCCCAGCCGTCGAGGGCTTTCCGGCGCTCGCGCTGGCGCTGGGCAGCACGCACTTGCTCACGCTTCGTGCCGGCGACTTGTGGTGTGTCTACTTGCGCAAGGGGGTCTGACGTGGGAAGCCCGGGGTTCGGTCGATGAACGCTCTCGCCGCGCAGGCCAATGCCCCGGTGTCCAGGCATCGTGGCATCTGGCGCGCCGCGCTGCTGCTGCTTGCCGGCCTCGTCCTGTCCGTCTGGGTGCTGATGCAGGATGTCCGGCTGGGCTACATCCTGACCTATGCCTGGTTCGGCGTCGGCTACGGTTTGCTGCTTCAGTACGGCCGCTTCTGCATGGCGTCGGCGGTTCGCGACCTGTTCGCAGTGCGCGTGCCTCGCATGGCCGTCGGCATGATGATCGCCGTCGCGTTGTATGCGGTGGTCGCCGCCGGTGTGAGCCTGGCCGGTTTCGATACCTTCCATCCCAATCCGCTGGGTTGGCACATCCTGATTGGCGCGGCGATCTTCGGATTCGGCATCGTCTTCACCGGCGGCTGTGCATCGGGTTCGCTCTACAAGGCGGGCGAGGGCAATCTGGGCTCGGTCCTGGTGATCGTCGCAATCTCCTTCTCGCAGGCGGCGGTGGTCACGGCCGGCGGCTGGCTCGATCGGCTGACGCCCGCGCAATGGGCCCAGTCGGCTCAGGCCAAGGACATGCCGGCCGGGCTCAGCGTCACCGAAGGCTGGTTCGACCTCTTCACTGCCGGCTATGTCTGGGACCTCAAGGCAACCACCGCAGCCCAGATGCTGGGACTGGCCGACGCGCCGATCATGGCCGCGGTCGCCAACCTGATGCTGGTGGCGATCGTTCCGGTCGTGTTGATCCTGGTGGCGCTGTACGCGCTGTACTTCCGCGCCGGCTACATGCGACGCGCGAAGATCACCGCGCCGACCCTGCGCCAGCACCTGGCCGGGCTGTGGGCGATGTGCACCTCGTCGCGCAACACCGCGCTCGCCGGCGCTGGGCTGGGCATCCTCGCCGGGGCCCATATCTGGGCCACCGGTCTGCTGCGCGAGCACTTCCAGATCTCGAACTTCGGCGAGTTGCTCGCGGCGATGAACCATCGCAGCGGGTTGTCGATCCAGGACACCGTATTCGACCCCGGCTATTGGTACATCACGACCCAGGAAGCGCAATGGGGCGGCTGGTTGATCGAGCGGCTGGGCGTGCCGCTGCGCGCCAACGTCTTCTTCGGCCTGGACAACGGGCTGCCCAACCCGCTGCTGAACGCGCCAGGCTTCATGTCGATCGGCATCATCCTCGGCGCCGCAATGATGGCCTTGGCACGGCGCGAATTCAAATGGAAGCTGCCGAACCTGGAGGCAGCGCTGTTCGCCCTGGTCGGCGGCACGCTGATGGGCATCGGCGCGCGTGTCGCGATGGGCTGCAACATCGGCGCCTTTTTCGCGACGGTGACCAATGGCGATCCGAGCGGCTGGCTGTTCCTCGTTGGAATGGCATTGGGTGCCTATCTCGGTGTGAAGGTGTTTACCTGGTGGGTGGACTGGCAGTCCGCGCGCCAGGACGGTGGCCTCTCGCTGTCGTGACGGCGGCGGGGCGACGAATCAGGGAGCAATCGACGTGGCAGTGGAATTCAATCAGGTTGGTGAGGGTCGGTGGAAGCTCGACGTGTGCGGCTACACCTGCCCGCATCCACAGATGTACACCAAGAAGGCCCTGTCGAAACTGGCCAGTGGCGACACCCTGACCGTGGTGTTCGACAACCCATCCTCGGGCGAATCGATCATGGCGATGTGCGACTCCGATGGAAACGACATCGTCGAGCGCAACGAAGCCGACGGCTCGTTCAGCTGGACGATTCGAAAGACCTGACGCGATGCTCTTCGGTCTCGTGGTCACCCACCAGCGCTACGCTGCGCACGCAGTCGGTCTGCTCGACGCGGCCGTCGAGCGCGGTTGGGACACACGCTGCTTTCTCACCGACAGCGGCGTGCTCCTGCTGGGCGACGATGCCTTTCTCGCGCATGCCCGCGCCCGGCCACAGACCGTGGCGTCGTGCAAGCACAGCATCGAGCTGCTGGCCGGCGACCGGCTGGACCTGCCGTCGCTGGCCGGCGTCGTGGTGGTCGGCGGCCAGTTCCAGGGCGCCAAGCTCGCCCAGACCGCAGACGCGGTGGTGGTCCTTTGAGGGAGCGAAACGATGCCGGCACCCAAGCGGATCCTGATGGTGGCACTCGAGAACCGGGTAGAGGCGCTGCGCATGGCCACCGGGCTGACCCTCGCGGATGGCACGCTGCGAGTCGCGGTCTGGGGCCGAACGCCCAGCGACGACGCAGCCAGGACGCAGCTCGAGGCACTCGAGTTCGCCGAGGTTCCGATCGAAGAGCTCGCATCCGACGAGACCATCGGCTGCGCCGAGCTGGCACGCCGCATCGTCGACAGCGATGTCGTGTACTGCGTATGAGCGAGCCCAGGCGCGTCCTGCTGATCGACGCCGCAGCGGGCGTCCAGGCGCTTCGCCCGCTGGCGCAGGCGCTGCGCGATGTCGGTGCGCAGGTGCGCGAGATTCGGCTCGAAGGCCAGTACGGCGCCGTGCTCGACGCCATTGCGCAGGGCTGGTTGCCCGTCGTTCGCAAGACACCCGCCGGCGCCGTGAGTGGCGCAGCGGGGATTGAAGAAGTGTCGCCAGGGCAGCGAACAAGCCAAGGCGACACGCAAAGTATCCATCGTCCGGAGGACTCTCGATGAACATGCGACTCAAGCCGACCCTGATGGTCATCTCCAGTGTGGCATTGATCCTTGCGATGCACGGTTGCGGCGGCGGGGGGGAGAACACCTCGTCCAAGGCCCATCTGATGGTCGTGAATTCGCCCGCGGCGCTGGCACAGGCATCGGCCGACAACTACGACGACAACGTCAACGGTCTCGTCAGCGGCGCGACGCTCAAGCGCTGGATGGGCGACTGGGCGAAGCAGCGGCCGGCTGGCGTCACCGGCAAGCTGGTGATCCTGCAGGTCACGGCTGGCCCGGCGGGGGCCGAGTACATCGCCCCCAACGGCTCGACCGTGTTCACCTACCTGTCGCCCACCAGCGAGTGGATCCAGACCCGCAGCAACGGCGTGATCGAGACGCAGAGCATGGTGCCCGACGGTGCGGCGATCGACGCCGTGCTCAAGAAGTACAACATCGACCCCACGCGGGACATGATCGTCGTGGCCATGGGCACCGGCAGCAACCCGAACGCGATGGGCCAGGGCCGTATCTGGTATGCCTTGCGCTATTGGGGCGTCGACAAGACCCATCTCGCGCTGCTCAACGGCGGCCACCAATGGCTGAACGGCAACGCGCTGGCCGCGACCGACTTCCAGGCGACGGCCAGTGCGGCGCCGAATTCGGGCACGTTCACGGTCAAGGACCTTCTGGTCGACAACACCCAGCTGCAGGCCACGGTGCAGGATCTGCTGGCCATCCTGCCCAACGGCGACGTCAACGTGAAGGACGATGGCGCCTTCATCTGGGATGCTCGCAGCATGTCGCAGTACAGCGCCGGCATGGTGGTCGAGCGCGGTGAGGACACGGACTCCAACACCACTGGCAACCAGTCCTGCGCCAACGCCTACTGCACGCCGGTCGACGTCAACAACTACAAGTGGACGTTTCAGAACAACGGGTCGCGCCAGGGCCACCCATGGGGCACGCTGCAACTGCAGTACACCCACATGCTCGATTCCACCAAGGGATATGCCTACCGACCCAAGGCCGTTCTTGCGGCCTATCTGACCGGCGCCCCCGACGCCAGCGGCATCGGCTTCGTCGACAGCAGCAACGGTACGGTAGGGGCAAACAACGCCTACCAGGAAGGCGACACCATCTATGTCTATTGCGAGACGACGTTCCGCGCGATGATCACCGGCGTCGCCAGTGCCGTCATACTGGGCAAGCCGACACGCTTCTACGACGGCGCGATGGTCGAATGGAACTCGTTGTCGTACATCGCCGACCTGAACGGCAACGCGATCCTGCCGATGAACTCGCCATGGCGCACCGACCTGAAATCGTACTTCCGTGCGGCGATGAACAAGGCCGACGTCGCGACACGCACGATCACGGACCCGTACGCCCGATCGACCGAGAGCATCGTCAATGCCGACAAGACCTACAAGACCGGCGAGAGCGATGTCTCGAACGGGTCGAACAATGACGGCGTGCCGGCCAATCCCTGCGGCGGTTGATTCGCGCCATGGCCAACGCTCAGCGATGCTCGGCGCGTGCGGCGCAAGCCCTGCGTGCGAGGCCGCAGGGGCACGATGCCCGGTGCGGCTGGCATGAGGCAGCTCGCGGTGGCGCTGATGCTGGTCGCCGCGGCCCTTGCGGGCTGCGAGCGGGGGCGCGAGCCGTCCGTCGAGGCGTTTCTGGCTTCACATTGGGCCGACCCCGTGTTGCCTCAGGGCGCACCTCCCGCGGGCTATTCCCCGCTCGAGGCTTCGCTGTCGCCGCAGTCCTGCGGGCAGTGCCACCCTGCGCAATGGCAGGACTGGCGCACCAGCCTGCATGCCAAGGCAGTCGGCCCCGGGTTGCGCTGGCAGTTGCGCCTGATGGACCAGGCTCGAGCCAATCGCTGCTTGCGCTGTCATGCGCCGCTGGCGGAGCAGAAAGCCTTGCTGGCCGTCGAGCATGGATGGCCGGGCGCACCAGCGCAGCCCCCGCCGGGCTACGTGGACGGCGCGCTGGCCCACGAGGGCCTGGTCTGCGCGGCCTGCCATGTCCGCGAACACCGGCGCTTCGGCCCTGCGGCCCGCGACGGTGCCGCGCCGGCAAGCGCGCATGGCGGATTCAAGGCTTCGCCCGCGTTCGGCGACAGCCGGTTCTGTGCGCCATGCCACCAGTTTCCGGACGACGGCCCGCGCCTGGCCGGCAAGCTGCACGAGGACACGTTGGCGCAATGGCAGGCCAGCGCGCATGCACCCGAACGTCCCTGCCAGGCCTGTCACATGCCGGATCGCCGTCACTTGTGGCGCGGCATTCACGATCCCGAGATGACGCGTCAGGCGATCGACGTTCAGTTGGCCGTGACGGCGGCGGTTGCCGGGCGCTTCGAGGCCCGTGCCGAGGTGCGCAACATCGGGGCGGGCCATCACTTCCCGACTTACATGGTGCCCAAGGTCGAATTGCAGTTTCTGCGCGTCGAGGACAGTGGTGTCGAACTCGAGGTGGGTCGCCATGTGATCGGCTGGAGTGTCGATACGGGGATCACCCGCGAGATCGAGGACACGCGCATTCCCGCCGGATCGAGCCGCACGTTCGTGCAGGCGTTCGAGGCGCCCGGGCCTGGGCGATGGAGCCTGGAATTGCGCTTGATCGTGCGGCCGGCAGAACACTACGAACGCACGTTTGCCGCCAGCCTCGCGCGCGCCGACCGTTTGCCGGCGGCCGCGGTGCCGCTGCTCGAAAGCGCGTTGCAACAGGCCAAGGCGCAGGAGTACGAACTGATGCGCTTGCGCTGGCGCGCGCCCGGTGGCTGACGACGGGCTTGCGATCACGGCGCTGTCTGCGCGCTGCGAGTCGAAGGGGCGGGCATGGCTGAGACTACGATGCCTCACCGGTTGGACTGGCCCAGTGCGGACCGCATGGCGGTGGCGCCGATTCGCGCGCACGGGTGGCGACTTCCCCTGCGCCTAGACGCCGGTGTGGCCGGCTGCGGCGCGGGTTCGCGTCGAGAACCGAGTTCGGCCCGGCGGCACGCAATCGCCCACCGCGTGCTGGCCGTTGCGACGGCATGTGCGCTTGCTGCATCGGGCGCATGGGCGGCCGACGACTCGCCGCCGCCGCGTCTGAAATTCCGATCCAAGGGCGCGGTGTGTGTGTGTTCCACCGATCTGGATGAGCAGACCATCGAACGCGCACTGAATGCGCGCCGCGCCGGCCCGAAAGCTTCGGCAGCTTCGTCGGCCGCTTCCAGCGCGTCGGCGCCCCAGCCCGGCGCAAGTTCCCCACTTCCCGTCAAACCACAGGAGCAGCGCCAGTGAAACATGAGAGCGTGACCAAGACAACCATCCACGCCCTGGTCAGGCGATTGCGCGACCAACGTCGTTCGCGGGTCGAAGCGCGTCGCGTGACGAGCCGGCCGCCCGTCCTGCGCCGGGTCGCGACGACGCTGGCGTTGCTGGCGCTCGGCGTCGTGCTGTGGGCCGTGCAATTCGATCGGCGCGATGTCGACACGCGCAGCACTGCCGCGGGTTGGGGAGCAGAGTCGATCGACGCCGCGACCACCGACCCGCTGGACTGGCTGCCGATGACACCGGCCAACGCCTGCGGTCTGGGCGCATCGAGCTGCTTCAAGTGCCACAACGGCAAGCGCGCAGGGGCGCCGACCAGCGACCCCGTCAAGGCACCCTGGCATCTGAACCATGCCAAGGTCAACAACTCCTGCGTCGGCTGCCACAAGGGCAATCCACGCGTCACGAAGGAAGAGGTGGCGCACGCCAAGATGGTGCCCAAGCCGCGCGACAACTCGGCTGAATCCTGTGCCACCTGCCACACCAGCGACCTGGCCAAGGTCCAGGCCGCCTACGCCAACGTTGGAGGGAAGTGAGATGAGCGCAACATCACAATCGCGGTTCGCCGCAAGCGTTGCCTGCCGGCTCGCTGCACTCGTGGCCGCGGCCCTGCCGCTGGGCGCGGCAGCAGGGCCGACGATCGAGTTCGGCGAGAACAGCTCGCTGAACATCAGCTATGCCGTCCAGCCCTGGTGGCAGTCGCAGGGCTACACCTCGGCCAGCAACGGCGCGAATTCGAGCGACTTCTACCTGCGACGCAATCGGCTGATCCTCACGGGCCAGTACAACGACTACGTGGGCATGTACGTCCAGCTCGAAGCCGGTGGCGACAGCCGGTGGGGCAAGGACAACCGCAACGTCTACTTCCGCGACGCGTACGTGACGTTCGACTACATGGACGAACTTCGATTCATCGCCGGGCGCTTCAAGAATGCGTTTTCGCGTGAAAACCTCGAGGCCTGCCTCGAGCCGTTGACGATGGACCGTGCCGAGGTCCTGTCGTACACGCCGTTCGGCGGGACGCGCGACACGGGTGTGGCGGTCTGGGGCAACCTCATGAACGCACGGCTGCAGTACAAGCTGATGATCTCCGACGGTCGCGAGGGCGAATACATGCCCAAGGACAATCCGCGGATCACGGCCCGCGTACACGCCAGCCTGTGGGACCCCGAGTTCAACTACGGATACCAGGGGACCTACCTCGGAACCCAGAAGGTCCTGACCTTCGGCGCGGCCTACGACACGCAGAAGGACGTCGCCTACGCAAACTACCTCTCTCGCACCGACATCAAGAGCTACAAGGCCTGGACGGTCGATGCCTTCATGGAGCTGCCGCTGCCCAGTGGCGTCTACACCGTGTCGGCGGCGATGTTCAAGTACGACACGGGCGGCGCGTTCGCGAAGTCCCCAGACCCCCAGTTGCCGGTGAATTCCGACCTGGAGGGCTACTACGTCAAGGCGGGCTACATGCTGCCCGGCAAGATCGGGCCCGGTCGACTGCAGCTGTTCGGCCGCCACGAGAAGCTCGACTACGGCGTCAAGACGGGCAATCTGGAGTACTACGACAACACCTGGAACGGCATCGGCGCCAACTACTACATCGACGGCCAGCGGCTGAAAATCAGCCTGGAGTTGGCCGAGATCAAGTTCGGCAGCCCTCACCCCGTCAATCAGTCCTTGAGCGACTATCGGCAAGCGATACTTGGCCTGCAGTTGATCTTCTGACGCCGCAGCAGCCTCGCGTGACCATGGCAAGCGGGCTCGCGGCGCAATGCCGAGGGGATGGTCGTGGCCGATCTGCACGTGAGTCTCGACGAGGGGGCTGCCGCTCAGGCTGGTGGCTTGCTCGCAGCGCAGGGCCTGATGCGAAGCGCCATGGTTCCAGTGGCGGCCGCCTTGGGGTGCGCCGCGATCTATGCCGCCCTCGGTTCGCGTTGGCATGAGAGCGCCGGCGCACTGTGGCTGACCGCCGCCCTGGTGGGACTGTGCGCGGGCGCGGGCGCCCGGCTGCGCTACGAACTCAAGGCGCTGCGCCAGCTTCAGCTCGGGATCCACCACTCCCTGGAGGGTCTGCTGACGCCGACTCCGCTGCTCGGGCTTGAGTGGACCTGGGTCGGGCGCCTGATTCCCGAGCACAACGCGACCGTGGCCGCGCACAAGCTGATGTTTCGCACGGTCGAGGACTGCCAGGTGCGGTTCCTCGACGAACGCAACCGAATCAACACGATCCTGCAGAGCCTTCCAGGCGCGTTGCTGGGGATCACCGATGAACTGCGAGTCTCGATTGCCAATCGGCAGGCCGAATCGCTGTTCGGCGCCGCGCAGGGGGGATTGTCCAACCTCAATGCTTTCGATCTGCTGCACCTGGATGATGGTGGACGCGCAATGCTGCGCGACGCATTTCTCTACAAGCATGAGATCCACAACCAGGAAGTGGTGTTGTCGCTCGACGGCAAGCGGCGCGATTTCAGCGTCAACCTTGCGTTCTACAGTGACGACGAGGACGACATCGGCGGCGTGATGATCCTGCAGGACGTCACCGACAAGCGCGAACTGATGCAAGTCGTCGCGATGCGCGAGAAGCTGGTCGCGATGGGCCAGCTGGCCGCCGGGGTCGCACATGAACTGAACACGCCGCTCGGCAATGTCCTCGGCTATGCGCAGTTGTTGCGCTCGAGCGTGGCGGCCGACCCGAAGCTGTGCGGCTATGCCGAGATCATCGCCGCCGAGACCCAGCGCTGCTCGCGTGTGGTGCAGAACCTGCTGGCCTATGCGCGCAAGGACAAGTGCAGCGGCGAGACATGCGACCTGAACCAGTCGGTGAACGACCTGATCGACGCCTTCATTCACTGCCGGCTGAAGCGCTACGGGATTGAGTTCGACCTCAAGCTCAGCGCCGTTGCGCCCCTGGCCGAGGGGGGCTGTGGCGAGGTGGACATCGTGTTGACGAACATCATCGCCAACGCGATTCACGCGCTGGCCGGCACCGTGCAGCCGCGGATCGCGATCAGCACCTGGGTCGAGCCTGGCTACGCGGCGGTCTGTGTCGCCGACAACGGGCCGGGCGTCTCCTCCGAAGCACGTCACCGGCTCTTCGATCCGTTCTTCACGACCAAGGACATCGGACAGGGATCCGGGCTCGGCTTGTTCATCTGTCAGGCCATCGTGACCCGCCGCGGTGGCCGAATCGACCTGGATACGGGCTACGACGATGGGGCCCGGTTCATCATCCGAATGCCTGTCGTCGAACGGGCGCGCATCAGCGCGACGGTGTGACGATGGCCCCCGACGTTCAGGCAAGCACCATGTGCCCTCCCGGTGAGACCGCCGCACCGGTCCTGCCGGTGGTCCTGGTGGCCGAAGACGATCGGCACATGCGCGATCTGATCGGGATCGTGCTGCGCAGTTCGGAGATGCGCTTTGAAGTCGTGATGGTCGAGAACGCGATCGCAGCGATGGACCATCTCGAAGATCACGACGTCGCCGTGGTGATCACCGACCTGTGCATGCCCGGCGCCGATGGCCTGGACTTGTTGCGCTTCGTCAGGCTGCGCCAGCCGCTTTGCCAGGTATTGCTGGTGACCGGGTTCGCGAGTGTCGATTCCGCGGTCGCCGCGCTCAAGGACGGCGCCTTCGACTACGTCCAGAAGCCCTTCGACACCGGCAAGCTGCGCGCTGCGGCCGAGGCTGCTCTGGCCTACCATCTCGCACTGGTCGAACTGGCTCGCTTGCGCCGCGTTCGGCACGCCAGTGACGACGACGACCGCATGGTCGGTCATTCCCAGGCAATGCTGCAGGTTCGGCGGCTGATCGAGGCTGCCGCCGCCTACGATGCCGGGGTCCTGGTCACCGGCGAAAGCGGCTGTGGCAAGGAACTCGTGGTGCGCCGCATCCACGAGAGCGGGGCCCGTTGCGACGGGCCATTCGTGGCCGTCAACTGTGCTGCCATCCCCGAGACCCTGATCGAGAGCGAACTGTTCGGCTATCGACGCGGCGCCTTCACTGGCGCGGATCGGCACAAGGCGGGGCTGTTCGAGACCGCGGACGGCGGCACCTTGTTTCTCGACGAGATCAACAACGCACCAATGGCCTTGCAGGCCAAGCTGCTGCGGGTGCTGCAGGACGGGCATTTCTATCCTGCCGGCGCCACGCAGCCCGTGGGTGTCGACGTGCGCGTGATTGCGGCCAGCAACGCGCCGATCCCCGCGCTCGTCGACAAGGGCGAGTTCCGCAAGGACCTGTACTACCGGCTGTCGGTGATGGAGATCGACATCCCGCCGCTGCGCGAGCGGCGCGATGACATCGCGCCCTTGGCGATGCACTTCCTGGACAAACATTCGCGTCGGCTCGGCAAACCGGCCACCGGGTTCAGCCCGGCGGTGCTGGGCGCGCTGCTGCGTTACGACTGGCCAGGCAACGTTCGCGAGCTCGAGAACCTGGTCCAGCGCATGCTGATCCTGTCGCCGGCCGATCTGATCGACTCGGGAGTTCTGCCTGCGCACCTGAGCGATCCAGGTGGCCCCGAATCACGCCCGCTCGACTACCTGGACCCGCAGAGCCTGGAG
The DNA here is from genome assembly GCA_963706655.1 of uncultured beta proteobacterium. Taxonomy (GTDB): domain Bacteria; phylum Pseudomonadota; class Gammaproteobacteria; order Burkholderiales; family Burkholderiaceae_C; genus Rubrivivax. The sequence goes on along the minus strand of CAVPNN010000027.1, from coordinate 71,766 downwards.
GAGATGGAGGTCTACCTGATCCGCAAGACGCTGCGCAAGACGAGCAACGACCGCACGCTGACCGCCGAGATCCTCGGCATCGACAAGTCCACGCTGTGGCGCAAGGTCAAACGCTACAACATCAAGGACTGAGGGACCTTCGGGGCGGGCCGGCGAAGGCGCCGACCGCACAGCGCGCGACGGCTCAAGCGGCCTTGGCGGCGCTCTTCTTTGCGGCGGCCAGCGCGGCCACGCAGTCGTTGCACTTGCCCAGGCCTCGCAGGCGCGGGTCGGGCTTGCCGTCGCCGGTCTTGAAGTTGGCCTGGCAGCGGATGCAGACGTACATCTTCGAACTCGACATCATCGGCTTGACGCCCGGTTCGGCGTTCGGACGCGCTGCGGTGTACTCGGCCTGGGTCTGGCGCAGCTTGGGTTCGCTGGACTTGTCGGCGGCAGTCGGCTTCTTGCGGGTGGCCATGGCGGTGCGGCTGTGGTCAGGCAGCGCGAGCGGTTTCTCAAGCCCGTATTGTCCCCCGGTTTGTGCCTTGTCCTGCAAGCACCCCCCCAAACCGTCCCAAACGCCGGGTTCGGGCCCTCAGCGATAGCGCTGCACCATCGTTTCCAGGGGCAGCGGGCGGATGCGCTGCGCATGTCCCGCACAGCCAAAGGCCTCGAAGCGAAGCTCGCACAGACGACGTGCCGCACCCTTGGCCGCGCTCAGGGCCTTGCGCGGGTCGAACTCGGCCGGCTGTTCGGCAAAGGCCTGGCGCATGGCGCCGGTCATCGCGAGGCGGATGTCGGTGTCGATGTTCACCTTGCGCACACCGCTGCGGATGCCACGCTGGATCTCCTCGACCGGCACGCCGTAGGTCTCCTTGATGACGCCGCCATGGCGTCGAATGATCTCCAGCCATTCCTGGGGGACGCTCGACGAGCCGTGCATCACGAGATGGGTGTCGGGGACCGCCTCGTGCAGCTTCTGGATGCGTGCGATGTCCAGGATGTCGCCGGTCGGCTGGCGCGTGAACTTGTAGGCCCCGTGGCTGGTGCCGATCGCGATGGCGAGCGCGTCGACACCGGTGGCCGCAACAAAGTCGCGCGCCTGCGCCGGGTCGGTCAGCAGCTGGTCGTGGCCCAGCTTGCCAGCCGCGCCGACGCCGTCCTCCTCGCCCGCCTCCCCGGTCTCGAGCGACCCCAGGCAGCCGAGTTCGCCTTCGACCGACACGCCGACCGCGTGCGCCATCTCGCAGACCTTGCGCGTGACCTCGACGTTGTAGTCGTAGGCGGCCGGTGTCTTGGCGTCCTCGCGCAACGAGCCGTCCATCATCACGCTCGTGAAGCCCGAGCGGATCGACTGCAGGCACGCCGCGGGCGAGGCGCCATGATCCTGGTGCAGCACGACGGGCAGGTCGGGGTGCGCCTCGACCGCGGCCAGCACGAGATGGCGCAGATAGGCCTCGCCCGCGTACTTGCGGGCGCCCGCGGAGGCCTGCAGGATGACCGGCGACTGGGTGGCCTGGGCCGCTTCCATGATGGCCTGGACCTGCTCGAGGTTGTTGACGTTGAACGCGGGCACACCATAACCATGCTCGGCGGCATGGTCGAGAACCTGGCGAAGGGTGACGAGGGCCATGAAGACTCCTGAGAAGTGAAGAACTTGTGCAGTCAGCCGATCTGCGACACGGTGTCCATCTGCGCGCACCAGGCCTCGATGTCGTCGAGCCGGACCTGGTTGGCGCTGGCATCCGGGCGCAGCGCTGGGCGCCAGCCGGCGCGGTCGCCGTAGCCGGGGCCGATCGCGATTGCGCCCTCGATCGTGGCGTGGGCGAAGTAGGCGCTGCGCGCGACGATCACCGGGATGTGGGCGGCACGTGCGGCCGCCACGCCGCCGGGCGAGTCTTCGAGCGCAACGGCCTCGAGTGGTCCGATGCCAAGTGCGTCGAGCGCGATCTGGTAGACCTCGGGATCGGGCTTCTTGCGCCGCACGTCTTCGCCGCAGATCACGACATCGAACCACGATCGCCAGCCGGGACCGAGCGCGACGCCGAGCAAGGCATCGACGTTCGAACGGCTCGTCGTGGTCGTGATGCCCATGCCCAACCCGCGCTCGCGACACTGCGTCATCAGGGCCATCACGCCGCCGCGCAGCGGCAGACGGGCCTCGCGCACGAGCTCGGCGTAGAGGGCGTTCTTGCGTCGATGCACGGTGCGCGCCAGGGCTTCGCGCTCGTCCGCGGTGGGCGGCGCGTCGCTGCGGCTGATCATGTCGTGCAGCAGGCGCTCGCGGCCGCCGGTGACCTTGAGCAAGTCGCCGTAGTGCGCCGCGTCCCAGCGCCAGTGCAGGCCGGCCTCCTCGAAGGCCAGGTTGAAGGCGACGCGGTGGCCGTCGCGCTCGGTCTCGGCGAGCGTGCCGTCGACGTCCCAGAGCAGGGCCTTCAAGGCACTCATGCCAGCGTTTCCTTCACCAGCGCCACCAGATGCGTCGCGGTCAGGCCAAAATGATCGAACAGCGCCGCCGCCGGCGCCGACTCGCCGAAGCGGTCCAGCCCGAGCGCGGCCACGCAGCCGTAGTGGCCCCAGCCGCGCGTGACACCGGCCTCGATGCCGAACCGCGGCAGCTCACGGAGCACCGCATCGCGCCAGGCGCGGTCCTGGCGATCGAACCGGGTCTCGCTCGGCAGCGATACGACGCGCACCGGCAGACCCTGCGCCGCGAGCAGCACCCGGGCCTGCATCGCAAGCGCGACTTCGGAGCCCGATGCGATGAGGGTGGCACATGCAGCGTCGGATTCGGCGAGTACGTAGCCACCACGGGCGATGTTGTCGATCTGGTCCGCACCGCGGGTCTGTGCAGGCAGGGTCTGACGCGACAGCAGCAACGCACTCGGACCATCGTCGCGCGCCAGTGCCTCGGTCCAGGCGACGGCAGTCTCGACCCCGTCGCAGGGCCGCCAGACTTCGAGGTTCGGGATCAGGCGCAGGCTCGCGGCATGCTCGACCGGCTGGTGCGTCGGACCGTCCTCGCCGAGTCCGATGCTGTCGTGGGTGAAGACATGCACCACCCGCTGGCCCATCAGCGCCGCCATGCGGATCGCATTGCGGCTGTAGTCGCTGAAGGTCAGGAAGGTGCCGCCGTACGGGATGAATCCGCCATGCAGGGCCAGGCCGTTCAGGATGGCGGCCATGCCGAACTCGCGCACGCCGTAGCTGAGGTGGCGGCCGCCGGCCTGCGGGAAATCGGTCAGGTTGGAGCCGGTCAGGTCGGCGCTGCCGCCGATCAGTTCGGGCAGGCGCGGCGCGAGCACGGCCAGCGCCTGTTGCGAGGCCTTGCGCGTGGCGACATCGGCCGGGGCGGCAAAGGCGTCGAGCGCGGCCTGCCGGATCGTCGTCCAGTCCTGCGGCAGCTGGCCCGCCATCCGGCGCTCGAACTCGGCTGCCAGATCGGGGTGTGCCGCGCGGTAGGCCTCGAACGCGGCCAACCAGTCGGACTCGTGGCGCGCACCGGCTTCGCTCGCATCCCATTGGCCACGCACCGACTCGGGAATCTCGAAGGCGGCGTGGGGCCAGCCGATCGCCTGGCGCGTGGCCGCGATCTCGGTCGCGCCGAGCGGCTCGCCATGGGCCTTGGCGGTGCCGGCGCGCGCCGGCGACCCCGCGCCGATGGTCGTGCGGCAGACGATCAGGGTCGGCTTGTCGACGCTGCGCCGAGCGACGCCGATCGCGCGTTGCACCGCCTGGATATCGTGGCCGTCGATCGCGTCGATGACGTTCCAGCCGCAGGCCTTGAAGCGCGCCGGCGTGTCGTCGCGGAACCAGCCCTGCACCGGGCCGTCGATGCTGATGCCGTTGTCGTCGTAGAGCGCGATCAGCTTGTTCAGGCCCCAGACGCCGGCGAGCGAGATCGCCTCGTGGCTGATGCCTTCCATCAGGCAGCCGTCGCCGAGGAAGACATAGCTGTGGTGGTCGACGATGGTGTGGCCGGGACGGTTGAACTCCAGCGCCAGCTTGTGCTCGGCAAGCGCGAAGCCGACCGCATTCGCCAGGCCCTGGCCGAGCGGCCCGGTCGTCGTCTCGACCCCGGGGGTCAGGCCGACTTCGGGGTGGCCCGGTGTGCGGCTGCCGATCTGGCGGAATCGTTTCAGTTCGTCGAGCGGCAGCTCGTAGCCGGTCAGGTGCAGCAGGGCGTAGAGCAACATCGACGCGTGCCCGTTGCTGAGCACGAAGCGGTCGCGGTTCGCCCAATGCGGATTGGCCGGGTTGTGGCGCAGGTGGTGGCTCCACAGCGCTACCGCCATCTCGGCCATGCCCATCGGTGCGCCCGGGTGGCCCGAGTTCGCCTGCTGCACGGCGTCCATCGCGAGCGCACGCAGAACGCTGGCACGCGGGTCGGTCGAGGCCTGGCCGTGCAGGACGGGGGTGATCGAGCCGCCGGCCATCACAGCGCTCCCACGGCGCGCTGGCGTCGCTCCAACATGCGCCAGATGAAGGGCGTGAAGATCAGCTGCATCGCCAGCTCCATCTTGCCGCCGGGCACGACGATCGTGTTGGCGCGCGACATGAAGGAGTTGTGGATCATGCTCAGCAGATACTGGAAGTCGATGCCCTTCGGGTTCGCGAACCGGATCACGCAGATGCTCTCGTCAGCGCTCGGGATGTCGCGCGAGATGAAGGGGTTGCTTGTGTCCACGCATGGCACGCGCTGGAAGTTCACATGGGTGTGCGTGAACTGCGGGCAGATGTAGTTCACGTAGTCGGGCATGCGGCGCAGGATCGTGTCGGTCACGGCTTCGGCCGAGTAGCCGCGCACGTTCTTGTCGCGGTAGAGCTTCTGGATCCACTCCAGGTTGATGACCGGCACGACCCCGATCAGCAGGTCCGGGAAGCGCGCGATATCGACCTCGGGCGTGACGACCGCGCCGTGCAGTCCCTCGTAGAACAGCATGTCGGTCTTCTCGGGCAGGTCTTCCCAGGGCGTGAAGGTGCCGGGCTGCTGCTTGTACGGTGCGGCCTCGGCCGGGTCGTGCAGGTACTTGCGGCGTCGGCCCTGGCCGGTCTCGGCGTAGCTGCGGAACAGCTGCTCGAGCTCGGCGAACAGGTTGTTGTCCGGGCCGAAGTGGCTGAAGTGCTTGTCGCCGTCGCGCTCGGCGGCGGCCAGGCGCTCGCGCATCTCGAGCCGGTCGTAGCGGTGGAAGCTGTCGCCTTCGATCACCGCGGCGGCGACGTTCTCACGCCGGAAGATGGCCTCGAAGGTGCGCGTCACGGAACTCGTGCCGGCGCCGGACGAGCCGGTGATCGCGATGATGGGATGCTTCTCGGACATGTTGTCTCCATGCAGTCAGGCACCGGGACGTCCCAGGCCTGGGGGCCCAAGGGTCATTCTCGAAAGAGGCTGCGCGGCGCGAACAGCGGCGCCGGCGCTTCCTTGGTGACGGGATCGTGGTGATAGCGCTCGATGCGTTCGACCTCGTTGCGAGATCCGAAGACGATGCCGATGCGCTGGTGCAGTTCGCTCGGCTTGACGCCGAGCACCGGCTGGCGCCCGGTGCTGGCGCGCCCGCCGGCCTGCTCCATCACGAAGCCGATCGGATTGGCCTCGTAGAGCAGGCGCAGGCGGCCGTTCTTGGTCGGGTCCTTCGTGTCGCGCGGGTAGAGGAAGACGCCGCCGCGCATCAGGATGCGGTGCGCCTCGGCGACCATCGAGGCGATCCAGCGCATGTTGAAGTCCTTGCCGCGTGGCCCGGTGCGCCCGGCCAGGCATTCGTCGACGTATCGCTTGACCGGCGGCTCCCAGAACCGGCTGTTCGAGGTGTTGATCGCGAACTCCTGCGTGTCGGCGGGCACCTGGATGTCCGGATGGGTGAGCTTGAACTCGCCCAGGTTCGGGATCGAGCGTGAAGCCGGCCACGCCGTTGCCGACCGTCAGCACGAGCATCGTCGTCGGGCCATAGATCGCGTAGCCGGCAGCGATCTGCGCTGCGCCGGGTTGCAGGAAGTCCGCTTCGACCGCGTCGCGGCCGGAGTCGATGACCTCCTGCGGGGCACGCAGGATCGAGAAGATGCTGCCGACCGAGACGTTGACGTCGATGTTGCTCGAGCCATCGAGCGGGTCGAACACGAGCAGGTACTTGCCGCGTGGGTAGGCCTCGGGGATCGGGTAGGGCGCGTCCATCTCCTCCGACGCCATGCCGGCGACGTGGCCCGTCCACTCGGTCGTGCGCAGGAACATCAGGTTGCTGATGACGTCGAGCTTCTTCTGCGTCTCGCCCTGCACGTTGACCTCGCCGGCGGTGATGCCCATCGCGTCGCCGAGTTCGCCGAAGGCGACGGCGCGCGCGATGCCCTTGCAGGCGATCGAGACTTCGAGGATCAGGGCGTTCAGGTCGCCGCTGGCCTGCGGGAACCGGCGCCGCTGGTCGATCAGGTACTGGGTCAGCGTGGGCTTCTTGGACAAGGGCATCGCCGTCTCCTCATTGGGTGTTCTGGAACACACGGCTGGCCAGCAGGTCGGCCGAGGTGATCGTGGTCAGGTCGGCCTCGCTCAGCTCGCGATCGCGGTCGGCGAACAGGCGGCTCGCCTGGCGCAGGCGGGCGCGTTCGAGCGCGTTGCGCACGCTGCGCGCGTTGGCGAAGTGCGGCTGCGCGATGCGGCGCTCGACATAGCTGCGGAAGACCTCGGCGGCGCCGTCGTCGAACCGGTACTGCTGGTCGCCCAGCATGTGCTGCGAGATCTGCAGCAACTCGTCGACCGAATAGTCGGGGAACTCGATGTGGTGCGCGATGCGCGAGTTCATGCCCGGGTTGGACTGGAAGAACCGGTCCATGCGGTCCTTGTAGCCGGCCAGGATCACGACCAGGTCGTCGCGCTGGTTCTCCATCACCTGGAGCAGGATCTCGATCGCCTCCTGCCCGTAGTCGCGTTCGTTCTCGGGCCGATAGAGGTAGTAGGCCTCGTCGATGAAGAGCACACCGCCCATCGCCTTCTTGAGCACCTCCTTGGTCTTGGGCGCGGTGTGGCCGATGTACTGGCCGACGAGGTCGTCGCGTGTGACCGCCACCAGATGGCCTTTGCGGACGTAGCCCAGGCGATGCAGGATCTGCGCCATGCGCATCGCCACCGTCGTCTTGCCGGTGCCGGGGTTGCCGGTGAAGCACATGTGCAGGCTCGGCGCCTGCGCTGCCAGACCATGGTTGGCACGCAGCCGGTCGATCACGAGCAATGCGGCGATGTCGCGGATGCGCTGCTTGACCGGCACCAGGCCGACCAGATCACGATCGAGCTCGTCCATCACCGCTTCGACCTGGCTCTCGGCCAGCACGGCGGCGACCGTGCGCGCCGTCGACGCGATCGGTGGTGCTGCCGTTTCGGCGACAGCCGGCACGCTGCCCGGGATCGAGTAGAGCGGCTTGTTCATCACGCGGCCTGCTCGAGCGGCGCCAGGGCGAGCTGCTGGCGCATCGCGTCGATCACGCGCTTGTAGTCGCGCTGACCGAAGATCGCACTGCCGGCGACGAAGGTGTCTGCACCGGCGTCGGCCACGCGGCGGATGTTGTCGACCTTGATGCCGCCGTCGACTTCGAGCCGGATGTCCTTGCCGGTCGCCTCGATCAGCTTGCGCACCTGCTCGATCTTGCGCAGCGCGCTGTCGATGAAGCTCTGGCCGCCGAAGCCGGGGTTGACACTCATGATCAGGATCAGGTCGAGCTTGTCGATCACCCACTCGAGCGAATCGATTGGCGCGGCCGGGTTGAAGACGAGACCAGCCTGGCAGCCTTCGGCGCGGATCAGCTGCAGCGTGCGGTCCACGTGCGCGCTGGCATCCGGGTGGAAGCTGATCAGGTCGGCGCCGGCCTGGGCGAAGGCCTGCGCGAGTGCGTCGACCGGTTGCACCATCAGGTGAACGTCGAGCGGCACCTTGGTGCCGTCGGCGCGCACGCAATGGGGCTTGATCGCCTGGGCGACCATCGGGCCAATGGTCAGGTTGGGCACGTAGTGGTTGTCCATCACGTCGAAGTGGATCCAGTCGGCGCCGGCCTCGATCACCGCCCGGACCTCGTCGCCGAGGCGGGCGAAGTCGGCCGACAGGATGGACGGGGCGATCCGGTGCGACATGCGGCTAGTCCCCGTAGCGCTGCGTTTCCGGGCGGTCGGTCGCGTAGCTGTGCACCGTGTAGCGCATCGAACGCCCGGCGCCTTCCTGGCGCACGAGGCCGAATCCCGGTTCGTCCTTGGGCCGGTTGACGATGAAGCACATCGCCACCGTCTCGACGCCGCGCGTGTTGTCGAACGCCATCATCCGGATGTAGTGGTTCGGGAAGGTCTTGCGGCAGGCCTTCACCTCCATCAGCACGCCGGCGGCGTCGGCCAGATCGAACATGGGGTGGCCGTACATCTCCCAGTAGGTGTTGCGCGGGTGCGGGTCGTCGGTGTACTCGACGCTCCAGGCGTAGCCCTTGTCGAGGCCGTACTGGATCTGCAACGTGATCTCGGCATCGGTCAGGTCGGGCAGGAAGCTGAACTGGCCTTGGGTGACGCGGCCGGCGGGGTTGGTCATCATGGTGCGTTCTCCTAGGCGACCGAAGCCGTCGTGGCGTAGTCGCTGGTGTCGGTGGATTCGTAGTTGAAGGACACCTCGCCCCAGGTGTCGAGCGCCTGCTTGAGCGGCGTGCACCAGGTGGCGGCCTTGCGCAGGATCTCGGGGCCTTCGCTCTGGATGTCGCGCCCTTCGTTGCGCGCCTTGACCATCACTTCGAGCGCGACGCGGTTGGCCACCGCACCGGCCTGGATGCCGGCTGGGTGGCCGATCGTGCCGCCGCCGAACTGCAGGATCACGTCGTCGCCGAAGAGGTCGATCAGCTGGTGCATCTGGCCGGCATGGATGCCGCCGCTGGCCACCGGCATGACCTTCTTCATGTCGCACCAGTCCTGCTCGAAGTAGTTGCCACGCTGCAGGTCCTGGACCGTGTGGCTGTCGCGGCAGACGTTGTAGTAGCCCTGCACCGTCATCGGGTCGCCCTCGAGCTTGCCGACCGCGGTGCCGCAGTGCAGGTGGTCGACGCCCGCCAGGCGCAGCCACTTGGCCATCACACGGAAGCTCACGCCATGGTTCTTCTGGCGCGTGTAGGTGCCGTGGCCGGCGCGGTGCATGTGCACGACCATGTCGTTCTTGCGCGCCCAGTTGGCCATCGACTGGATCGCGCTCCAGCCGATGATGAGGTCGAGCATGATCACGACCGAGCCCAGCTCCTTGGCGAACTCGGCGCGCTCGTAGATGTCTTCCATCGTCGCGCCGGTGACGTTCAGGTAGCTGCCCTTGACCTCGCCGGTCGCGGCGCTGGCCTTGTTGACGCCGTCCATCACATAGAGGAAGCGGTCGCGCCAGTGCATGAAGGGCTGCGAGTTGATGTTCTCGTCGTCCTTCATGAAGTCCAGGCCGCCCTTCAGGCCCTCGTAGATCACGCGGCCGTAGTTGCGCCCGGACAGGCCGAGCTTGGGCTTGGTGGTGGCGCCGAGCAGGGGGCGGCCGAACTTGTCCAGGCGCTCGCGCTCGACCACGAGGCCGGTCGGCGGCCCCTTGAAGGTCTTGACCAGGGCCACCGGCATGCGGATGTCCTCGAGCCGCGCGGCCTTCAGTGGCTTGAAACTGAAGACGTTGCCGATCAGGCTGGCCGTGATGTTGGCGATCGAGCCTTCTTCGAACAGGATGATGTCGTAGGCGACCCAGGCGAAGAACTGGCCCGGGATGCCTGGCACCGGCTCGACCTTGTAGGCCTTGGCGCGGTAGCTGTCGCAGGCCGTCAGGCGGTCGGTCCAGACGACGGTCCAGGTGGCGGTGCTCGACTCGCCGGCGACCGCGGCGGCGGCTTCGATCGGATCGACGCCCTCCTGCGGCGTGATGCGGAACAGGCACAGCGTGTCGGTGTCCTTTGGCTGGTAGTCGGCGTCCCAGTAGCCCATCTGGCGGTACTTCAGGACACCGGCGCTGTAGCGTGTCTTGGCGTCGGTGATGACGCCGTCTTCGGCCGGCTTGTTCATGCGCATCTCCCCGAGAGGTGTTTGACGATGCGTCAAATCTAAGCAGCTACTTATTTAAGGTAAAGTCACGATTAGTTCACTTAAGGTTAAGCAGAACTTAACGTGATGACGGCCGTCGAACCGCTGAAGAACGTGACCTTGCGACAGCTCCGGGTGTTCTCCGAGGTTGCCCGCCAGCTGAGCTTCGTGCGTGCCGCCGAGGCCCTGCACCTGACGCCGCCGGCCGTCACGATGCAGGTCAAGGACCTCGAAGCCAGCGTCGGCATGCCACTGTTCGACCGTCGCGGTCGGCGTGTGTCCCTGACGACCACCGGCGAGTACCTCGTCGTCTATGCGCGGCGCGTGCTGGCCACGCTCAAGGACGCCGGTGACGCGATGAAGCGCCTGCGCAAGCTCGAATCGGGCCGGCTCAACGTCGGCATGGTCAGCACGGCCAAGTACTTCGTGCCGCAACTGCTGACCCGGTTTCGCGAGGAGCATCCCGCCATCGAACTGCGCCTGCGCGTTGGCAACAACCGTGAGCAACTGGTGGCGCTGCTCGAACAGGGGGAGGTCGACCTGGCGATCATGGGACGTCCACCGACCGAGCTGGCGACGCGGGCCGAAGCCTTCGCGGCCCATCCGCATGTCTTCGTCGCGCCGCCGGACCACCCGATCCTGGCGATCGGCCACCCGCCGCCGTCAGCGCTCGGCCACTATCCGATGATCGTGCGCGAGCCCGCGTCGGGCACGCGGGCACTGATGGACCGGTTTTTTCTCGAGCACCATGTGCAGCCGACGATCGCGATGGAAATGCCGAGCAACGAAACCATCAAGCAGGCCGTGATGGCCGGCATGGGGCTGAGCTTCCTGTCGCTGCACACGATCGGACTGGAACTGCGCTGCGGGCTGCTTGCGCTGTTGCATGTGGAGCACACGCCGATCATCCGGACCTGGAACGTCGTGCACATGCCGTCGCATGTGCTGTCGCCTGCGGCAGAAGCGCTGCGCTACTTCTTCCTCGAGCATGGCGAGGCGCATCTGGCGGCACATGACCAGGCCTGGGTCGAGGCTGGCGAGGTGCCGGAGACCGCCGCCAAACGGCGTCGGACTAAGGCGCGCGCACCCGGTCGATGACCAGTTCGACCTTGCCCGCACCGGGTTCGAGTGGCGCGGTCTCGCCCTCGAGGTCACCCGGCTGGGGCGTCGCATTCCCGGACTGCGAGACGCGTGCGCCCACGACGACGCGGTCGAAGCCGGACAGCTTGAACTGGGGTGACATGGCCATCGAGTCGTCGAGCCGGAAGGTGACGGGCCAGTCGCCGACGGTGCTGCGCTGAATCGCCAGTGGCAGGCGCGGGCCCTCGGCGGCGCGGGCGAAGACGTAGAGCGTGTCGCCGGGCTTGATGCGTTCGAGCAATGCCGGTGACAGCGTGACCTGGCCGGTGATCACCGGCCCGGCAATCGCTGCCGGCGCTGGCACTGGCAGTTCAGGCAGGCCCGCGGCCCGGCGGGCCTCCTGCAGTCCCTGCGCCAGGCCCATCGCGAAGTCGCCGCCCTCGGGCGCAACCTTGAGCGCACGGGCCCAGAAGTCGATCGCGGCCTTGGGGTCGCGCCGTTCCATTGCAGCGCTGCCGGCCAGGGCCAGCGCCTTGAGGTTGTTCGGATCGATCTGCAGTGCGAGCTGGATCTGGCGCTCGGGTTCGCCTGCGATGCGCTGGCCGAGCGTCATCGCCAGTGCGTCGGCGTAGTCGGCCAGCAGCTGGGCGTCCTTGGGACTGCGCGACACAGCCTGTGCGAAGGCATCGCGCGCGTCCTCGAAGCGTTCCATCTGCGAGTAGGCGCGGCCGAGCAGGGCCCAGCCCTGCGGGTCGGCGGGATCGTCGCGCATGCGCTGTGCGAGCCGCTCGACGAGCGTCTCGACATCGTGCGCGGTGGCCTGCTGCGCCGGCTTGGTCAGGATCGGGTCGAGCGCATCACGGTTGCCGAGCAGGGCATACAGGCCGACCGCGAACAAGGGCAGCACGAGCACCATGCCGATCGTGCCGTAGCGACCGCGCTGCGCGGGGCCCACCGTGTCGGCCGCGTCGGCTTCCTCGAGCACACGGCGCTCGAGCTCGGCACGTGAGGCCGCGTACTGGGGGTCGGCCAGCGTACCGGCGGCGCGCTCGGCGTCCAGTTCGGCCAACTGGTCGCGCAGGATCTGCACATTGCTCGCGCCTGCGTCCGGCGCAGCCGCGGGTCTGGCCTGGCGCAGCGCCAGCAGCAGGGTCAGCAACACGACCGCGATCAGCGCGGCCGCGGCAATCCAGAACAAGGTCATTTGTCGTCCGCAGGGTTGCGGCTCAGCAGTTGTTGGGCGCGCTCGCGTTCGGCGTCGGTGAGCGGCGGCGGCGCGCCAGCGGCGCGGCGCCGGCTCAGCAGGCGCCAGAGCATGACCAGCATGGCCACGAGCAGCACGAAGGGACCGCCCCAGAGCAGCCAGGTGAGCGGCTTGACCGGAGGCCGATAGAGCACGAAGTCGCCGTAGCGCTGCACCATGTAGTCGAGGATCTGTTCCTGGTTGCGTCCGGCTTTCAGCTGGGTCCGGATCTGCTCGCGCAGGTCGACCGCGAGATCGGCGTTGGACGCCGCGATGGTCTCGTTCTGGCAGACCAGGCAGCGCAGGTCGGTCGCGATGCGCATCACTTCGGCTTCGAGTGCCGGGTCGGCTGCGCGCAGCTGGGCGACCTGGGCCGAGGCACCGACGGCCAGGGCCAGCCCGACGACGAGCAAGACCCTACGCATTGAGCTTGGCAATCAGCGGCAGGATGCGCTCGCGCAATGCCTCGGGCGTGATGGGGCCGATCTGCTTGAAGCGGATCACGCCGGCCTTGTCGATGACGAAGGACTCGGGCACGCCATAGACGCCGAAGTCGATGCCGACCTGGCCCTTGGCGTCCACCAGCACGTCGGCGTAGGGGTCCCCATGCTTGCGCAGCCAGTTCGTCGCGTCCTCGGTCTTGTCCTTGTAGTTCAGGCCCACCACCGTGACGCCAGAGCGTGCCAGTTCGGTGACGAGCGGGTGTTCGGCCAGGCAGGGCACGCACCACGACGCCCAGACGTTGAGCACCCAGACCTGGCCCTTGAGGTCGTTCGAGCCGGCCATCGACCCGGGTTGCGACAGGCGTGGCAACGAGAACGTCGGAGCCACCTTGTCGATCAGCGGGGAGGGCACTTCGCGCGGGTTGAGCCTGAGCCCGATGGCCAGAAACGCCACCAGCACACCGAACAATGCCAGTGGGACCAGATAACGCTTCATGAAGTGACGCTCGAGGTCGGCAAGGCCTGCGTGGTCTTGCGCCGCACGCGGTAGCGCCGGTCCATGATGGCCATCAGGCCGCCCAGCGCCATCAGCACACAGCCGCCCCAGATCCAGTTGACGAAGGGCTTGACGTAGAGGCGAACGCTCCAGGCGGCGCCACCGTCGAGCGGCTCGCCCATCGACACATAGAGGTCACGCGTGATGCCGCGCTCGATGGCCACTTCGGTCATCGGCATCCGGCTGACCGTGTAGTTGCGCTTCTCGGGGTAGAGCGTGTCGACGGGCTTGCCCTCGCGGGACACGATGACGGTGGCGCGCACCGCGTTGTAGTTCGGACCGGTGACGTCCTGCAGGTTGACCAGTTTGAAGTCGTAGCCGCCGGCCTGGGCTGTGCTGCCGACCTCCATGCGCAGGTCCTGCTCCGTCTCGTAGCCGCCCACCAGCGAGACGCCGACGATGAAGACGGCGATGCCCACATGGGCCGTCAGCATGCCGTACCAGCTGCCGGTCTGGGTGCGCAGGCGCGGCCACCACAGCGCGCGTGGCTGGCCCTTGATGCGCTCGAACAGCGTCGTGGCCGAGGTCGTGACGATCCAGGCCGCGAGGAAGAGGCCGAAGCCCACCAATGCGGACTTGAAGCCACCCATCAGCAGCGGCACGACCAGCGCAACCAGCAGGCTCACCGCCGCCGCCCAGCGCAGCTGGATCGCCAGGGCCGGCAGCGAGGCCTGTTTCCAGCGTGCGATCGGGCCGATGCCCATCAGGAACATGGCGGGCGCCATCAGCGGCACGAACACTGCATTGAAGTAGGCCGGGCCGACCGAGATCTTGCCCAGGCCGAGCGCGTCCAGCACCAGCGGATACATCGTGCCCAGCAGCACGGCGGCAACCGCCACCATCAGCAGCACGTTGTTGGCCAGCAAGGCGCCTTCGCGCGAGATGGGATCGAAGGCACCGCCGACACCCACCTTCGGTCCGCGCCAGGCAAAGAGCGCCAGCGAGCCGCCGATCACCGTGACCAGGAAGGCGAGGATGAAGACGCCACGCGCCGGGTCGGTCGCGAAGGCGTGCACCGAGGACAGGACGCCGGAGCGCACGAGGAAGGTGCCCAGCAGCGACAGCGAGAACGCCACGATCGCCAGCAGCACGGTCCACATCTTGAAGCCGCCACGCTTTTCGGTCACGGCCAGCGAGTGGATCAAGGCGGTGCCGGCAAGCCATGGCATGAAGGACGCGTTCTCGACCGGGTCCCAGAACCACCAGCCGCCCCAGCCGAGTTCGTAGTAGGCCCAGGCGCTGCCCAGTGCGATGCCCAGGGTCAGGAACACCCAGGCGGCTGTCGTCCAGGGACGTGACCAGCGGGCCCAGGTGGCGTCCAGACGTCCCGACATCAGCGCAGCGAGCGCGAATGCGAATGCAACCGAGAATCCGACATAGCCCATGTAGAGCAGCGGCGGGTGAAACACCATGCCCGGATCCTGCAACAAGGGGTTCAGGTCGCGGCCGTCCAGGGCGCCCGGCAACAAGCGCTCGAACGGGTTCGACGTAAACAAGGTGAAGAGCAAGAACCCGCAGCTGATCAGGCCCATGATGCCGATCACGCGGGCGACCATGGCATCCGGCAGCTGACGCGAGAAGAGCGCGACCGCCACCGTCCAGCCGGACAGGATCAACGCCCACATCAGGATCGAGCCCTCGTGATTGCCCCAGACGGCCGCTACCCGGTAGGCCACCGGCAACTGCGTGTTCGAGTGCTGGGCGGCGAGCAGGACCGAGAAGTCGTTGTTGACGAAGGCCGCCGTCAGGCACAGATAGGCCAGCAGGATGAGCGCGAACTGCAGCATCGCCGCAGGCCGGGCGAGGCCGATCCAGCCCGTGTGGCCCCGCCACGCGCCGACCAGCGGCAAGGCGCTCTGCGCCAGCAGCGCGACGACGAACGCCAGGATCAATGCGAAATGGCCGAGTTCAGGGATCACTTGGCGGCTTCCATCTGTTTGCCGAGCGACGGCATCTGGCCATGTTTGGCCTTCTCGAGTGCGTCGGCGGCTTCGGGCGGCATGTAGTTCTCGTCGTGCTTGGCGAGCACCTGGTCGGCGTGGAACTGACCGTCGACCCCGAGCTTGCCCTGGGCCACGACGCCTTTTCCTTCCTGGAACAGGTCGGGCAGCATGCCCTTGTAAACCACGGGCACGGTCTTGGCCGTGTCGGTCACGACGAAGCGCACGGTCAGGCCGTCGGACTCGCGTTTCAGGCTGCCCGCCTCGACCATGCCGCCGACCCGGAATGCGCGGTCGCGCGGTGCTTCATTGGCCGCGATCTGGGACGGGCTGAAGAAGAACACGAGGTTGCTCTGGAAGGCATTGAGCACGAGGGCCGTGGCGACGGCCAGGGAGGCCAGCCCGGCACCGATGGCGAGGGCTCGTTTGGTGCGCGGTTTCATTCGACGATTTCCTGTGACAGTGCTCTCCGACGCAGGCGCAGCGACCAAAGTTCCGCTGCCAGCACGATCGCCGTCATCGCGAACGAGCCCCAGACATAGAGGCCATAGCCTCCCATCGCGAGGAAATCGGAAACGCTCGACCAATACAGCGTCATGTCGACGACCCCAAAGGCGGAAGGTGGGCATGGGTCCACGCCGCGCCCCGCTCGCGCTCGAGCAGGATGATGCGAACACGTGCCAGCACGACTGCAAAACTGTACATCCACAGCGCGATCGACATCACGAGCATGCCGTTGAGCATGATGGTGGCCATCGCCGGCGCCTTCGTGATGCTGACCGAGGCACCCTGGTGCAGCGTGTTCCACCAGCGGACCGAAAAATAGATGATCGGCACGTTGACCACGCCGACCAGGGCCAGCACGGCGCTTGCGCGGTCGGCCCGGCGCTCGTCCTCGATCGAGGCCCGCAGCGAAAGGTAACCGATGTAAAGGAAGAGCAGGATCAGCTCGGAGGTCAGCCGCGCATCCCACACCCACCAGGTGCCCCAGGTCGGCTTGCCCCACAGGGCCCCGGTCCACAGGGACAGGAAGGCCATCAGCGCGCCGGTCGGCGCAATCGCCTGCGCCAGCATCGACGCCAGGCGCGCGTTGAAGATCAGACCGATCCCGGCCCAGAACGCCATCGCCACGTACAGCACCATCGACATCCACGAGGTGGGCACGTGGATGAAGATGATTCGGTAGCTGTCACCCTGCTGGAAATCGGTCGGCGCGACGCCCAGGCCGATGAACAGCCCGATCGAGGTCAGGATGACCGCAAGCGCGGCGAACCATGGCACCGCGCGACCCGCCAACGGATAGAAGCGTTGCGGGGCGGCGTAGTAGAACCAGTTGATGCGGTCGCGAGCCATGGACAGCGGTGGATTGTGCCGCATGACCCCTGCCTCGCCTTGATCGGGATTAAGGCGGCTCCCCCGCATAATGGGGTGACAACTCCAATCGATTCCCCGAGGTGGGCCCCAGGTGGACCGGGTGCAGCTGCGCAGCCCTCGGGCAGGGGTCGACGCCCAGCGATCATGAATCCTTGCTCTCCCGCCTCGTGCGTGCGCCCGTACCGCTTGTCTCCGATCCTGGCCGGGCTGGCCGCCGGCCTGTTGCTGTCCGGCGCGCTCAGTGCTGCGCCCGCGATCCAGACCGCACGATTCGACAAGGTCGCGTTGAGCCCGAGCCGCGACGTCAATGGCGTCGTCGTGGCGCGCAACGAGACCCGCGTCAGCACGGAGATCGCCGGCACCGTGCTGCGCTGGGGCGCCGACACGGGCGGCACAGTCAGGCGAGGCGAAATGCTGGTCGAGATCGACCCGACCGACCTGCGGCTGGCGCGCGACCGCGCCCGCGCCGGCTTGTCCGCTGCCCAGGCCCGTGCTGCGCTGGCCCAGCAGCAGCTCCAGCGTGCGCAGGACCTGGTCGCCCAGGGCTTCTTCTCGCGCGAGGCGCTGGCCGCCCGCGAAACCGACCGCCAGCTCGCGCAGGCCGATCTGGCCGCCGCCCAGCTGGCCCTGGCCAGCGCGGAGCGCGCGCTCGGCAAAGCCCGGATCGTGGCGCCGTTCGATGCCAGCGTGCGCCAGCGCCTGGCCCAGACCGGCGAGGCGCTGGCGCCGGGCGCGCCGGTCTACCTGCTGGCGCAGACCACCGGGGCCGAGTTGTCGGCCCAGCTGTCGCCGGAGGATGCCCACAGCCTGCGCCAGGCGCGCGAGATCCACTTCAAGCGCTCCGATGGCAGCCAGGTCGCACTGCGCCTGTTGCGCGTGGCGTCGACCTTGAACCCGGCAACCCGCACCGTCGAGGTTCGACTGGCCGCCGCGACCGACCAGGGCCCACTGGTCCCGGGCCGCGACGGCCGACTGGTCTGGACCGATCCGCGCCCCCATGTGCCGGCGGCCCTGCTGGTGCGCCGCGATGGCGCGCTCGGGGTGTTCGCCGTCGAACAGGGCAAGGCCGTATTCATGCCGCTGGCGCGCGCGCAGGAAGGGCGCGCCGCAGCGTCGGACATGCCCGCCGCGACCGAACTGGTGACGCAGGGCCATCAGTCGCTGCGCGACGGCGAAGTGGTGACGCGCTGAACACCCGACCAGCCGCCTGCGCACACGCATGAAACTGCTCGCCGCGCTGTTGCGCAACCACCCGCTGGCCAATGTGGCGTTCGCGGTCGTGCTGCTGCTGGGCACGCTGGCCTACCTCACGATGCCGCGCGCCCAGGACCCCGAGATCAACTTCAACTGGGTCAGCATCGTCGCGGCGCTGCCAGGCGGTTCGGCCGAGGACGTCGAGCGCCTCGTGACCAATCCGATCGAGGATGCGATCAAGGGCGTGGCCGACGTGCGCTTCGTGGTCAGCAGCAGCCGCGAGAACGTGTCGAGCGTGCTGCTGCGCTTCCAGGAAATCTCCTCGAGCGACTTCGACAAGCGGGTCGCCGACCTGCGGCGCGAACTGCAGAACAAGCGCGACGAATTGCCGCCCGAGGTGCGCGACCCGGTCGTGCTCGAGATCACCACCTCGAACGGATTCCCGACTGCCTCGCTGATGCTGCTCGGTCGGGCCAACGACGAGACCTTGCGTGCCACCGGGCGGCGCCTGCGGTCCGACCTCGAACGCATCAAGGGGGTCGACCAGGTCTTCGCCTCCGGCCTGCGCAATGCCGAGATCCTGGTCACGCCGGACGCCAAGGCGCTGGCCGCGCGCGGGCTCAACCTGTCCGACGTGGCCGATGCGCTGCGCAACTATTTTCGCGACGCGTCGGCCGGGACGCTGGAGACCACCGGCGGCGCCTGGTCGGTCAGCACCAAGGGTGTCGCGACCGACCCCGAGCGACTGGCCGGGCTGCCAGTGACGACGGCGCTGCGCCGCACCGCCAGCGCCCGTCTGGCCGACGTGGCCCGCATCGAACGTGCGCGCGAGCCGAACGGCCAGTACGCCAGCCTCGACGGCCGCCCGGCGATCGCGATGTCGGTGACCAAGAAGGCCGGTGTCAACACCCTGACCCTGGTCGAGGCCCTGCAGGACTTCGCGGCGCGCGAGAACCCGGCCCTGGCCGGCCTGGGACTCGAGTTGCGCCTGACCGACGACCAGACCGTGGCGACACGCGAAGCCCTGGGCGTGATGCAGACCAATGCCCTGATCGGGCTCATCACGGTGCTGCTGATCTGCTGGGTCTTCCTCGGCGCGAAGGTCAGCCTGCTGGTGTCGATCGGCATCCCGTTCTCGCTCGCGGGCACGCTGGCGGTGCTGCATGCACTGGGCCATACGCTGAACATCTCGGTGCTGCTGGGCATCGTCATCGCGCTCGGAATGCTGGTCGACGACGCGGTCGTGGTGGTCGAGTCGATCTACTACCGCATCGAGCGCGGCGCCGAGGCCTTCGAGGCGGCGCTCAACGGCACGGCCGAGGTCTTCAAGCCGGTGCTGTCGTCGGTGGCGACCACGATGGCGGCCTTCCTGCCGCTGATGCTGCTGCCCGGCATCGTCGGCAAGTTCATGTTCGTGATTCCGTTCGTCGTGACGCTGTCGCTGCTGATCAGCCTGGCCGAGGCGTTCTGGATGATGCCGACCCATGTCGTGGCGCTCAATCTGCGGCTCGACCAGCCGTCGCGTCTGCAGGCGTGGCGCAATCGCTTCAACCGCCGCCTGCGCCTGCTCTACGGCCATGCGCTGGCCTGGACGCTGCGCCGGGCCAAGCTCTCGGCGCTGGTCGCCGTCGCGCTCGTGCTTGCGGCCGGCGCCTTGTTCGGCCTCGGCGCGGTCAAGGTGCAGTTCTTCGCCTTCGACCCGATCCGGCTCTTCTTCGTCAACGTCGACATGCCGACCCAGGCCACGCTGGAGGAGACCCTGGCCGAGGTCGAGAAGGTCGAGCAGGCCGTGCGCCGGCGCCTGCACGACGGTGAAGCACGGGCTGTCAGTTCGGTCGCCGGAGTGAAGTTCACCGAAACCGAACCGGTCTGGGGCGATCCCTACGGCCAGGTCTCGGTGTCGCTGAACCCGCGCAGGAGCGGTTCGCGCGATGTGCAGGCCATCGTCGATGACTTGCGCGACGATGTGCTCGCGCTGCCAGGGCAGGGCGTCAAGAGTTTCACCGTGCTGTCGGGCGGTCCGCCCGCGGGCAAGCCGATCAGCGTCAAGGTGCGCGGCGACGATCCGGTCGAACTTCGGCGCGCCGCCGACGCGGTGCGCAGCCTCGTGACCGCGCTGCCGGGCGCCAAGAACGTGGCCGACGACGACGTGCCCGGCCGGCCCAAGCTGGTGCTGCGCTTCGACCATGAGGCAATGCGCCTGGCGGGCGTGAACGCGAACGAGCTGACGCGCATCCTGCGCATCCAGCTCGACGGCGAAGTGACAGGGTTCACGCGCGAAGGCGGTGACAAGATCGAGGTGCGCGTGCGCACGCGCGAGCAGCGGCGCGAGGATCCGCAGTCGCTGCTCAACGAGCCGCTCGTGCTGCCGAGCGGCGAAGTGACTCGCCTGGGCACCATGCTGCAGGCCGAGGTCACCCAGGGCAAGGGTTTCATACGCCACCACAACCTGCGCCGGGCCATCACGGTGCAAGCCGACCTCGACGACCCGAAGGTCAATCCGGAGGTGCTCGACACGCGCAGTGCGAACCGGCGCCTGGTCGCGGCCTGGGAGCAGATCCGCGGCCAGCATCCGGGCATCGACCTCGACTTCTCGGGCGAACTCGACGACATCGACGAGAGCCTGTCGGCCATGGCGTCGCTGTTCCTGCTCGGGGTCGGTCTGATCTACCTGATCCTGGCCACGCAGTTCGTCAGCTACTGGCAGCCCCTGATGATCCTCGTGACCGTGCCGCTGGCTTTCACCGGCGTGACCTTCGGCCTCGCGCTGACCCAGAACCCGCTGTCGCTGTACACGATGTACGGCGTGATCGCGCTGACCGGCATCGCGGTGAACGCTGCCATCGTCCTGATCGATGCCGCCAACGACCGCATCGCGCGTGGCATGAGCGTCGCCCACGCCGTGGTCTGGGCGGCGCGCCGGCGCGTGGTGCCGGTCGTGATCACGACGGCCACGACCATCGGGGGGCTGTTCTCGCTCGCCGTCGGCCTGGGCGGCAAGAGTCTGCTGTGGGGGCCGGTGGCGGCAAGCATCGTCTGGGGCCTCGCGTTTTCGACCGTGATGACGCTGTTCGTCGTTCCGCTGCTGTTCCTGATGTTCATGCGCAGCCGGCCCGCAAGGCGGCTGCGCCTGAGGTTCTGGCGCAAATCCGTGTGATCCTGCGCGACTCTGGCCAGGATCAAGGCAGGGCCATCCCGTAAGGGCTTTGTCGTGCAAGCACGTTACATTGACCCCTGAGCGCAGGTGTCACGGCCTGCAGCGTCGGCTCCTGGCCGATCGATCCGTCCACGTACCTTCAAGCGGTAGTCATGAGCGAAACGTCTCCGATCCCGACCGATCCGAAACCCAGCCAGTTCGCGTTGGGCCGCCACGCCTACTCGCGCGACGAACTGCTGGCCTGCGGCCGCGGTGAGCTGTTCGGGCCGGGCAATGCGCGGCTGCCGCTGCCCAATATGCTGATGATGGACCGCATCGTGCGCATCGACGCCACCGGCGGCGAATTCGGCAAGGGTCTGATCCAGGCCGAGCTCGACATCCATCCCGACCTCTGGTTCTTTGCCTGTCACTTCGAAGGCGACCCGGTCATGCCCGGCTGTCTGGGCCTCGATGCGCTGTGGCAACTGGTGGGCTTCTGGCTCGGCTGGCGCGGCAACCCGGGCCGCGGCCGCGCGCTCGGTTCGGGTGAGGTCAAGTTCTTCGGCCAGGTCCTGCCGACCGTGAAGACCGTGTCCTACCAGCTCGACCTCAAGCGCGTGATCGAGCGCAAGCTCGTGATGGGCATCGCCAACGGCCGCATGTTTGCTGACGGGCGCGAGATCTATTCGGCCACCGATCTGAAGGTGGGTCTGTTCACCTCCACGGAAGACTTCTGATGCGTCGAGTCGTCATCACCGGGCAAGGCATCGTGTCCAGCTTGGGCAACGACGCCACTGAAGTGACCCGCAGCCTGCGCGAGACGCGCTCGGGCCTCAAGTTCAACCCCAAGTACGCCGAGCTGAACATGCGCTCGCAGGTCAGCGGCCGACCCGACCTGAATCTCGAGGAGCTCATCGACCGGCGCAACCTGCGTTTCATGGGCGATGCCGCGGCCTATGCTTTCCTGTCGATGCAGCAGGCCATCGCGCAGGCCAGGCTGACGCCGGAGCAGGTGTCGCACCCTCGAACCGGCCTGGTCGCGGGTTCGGGTGGCGCGTCGAGCATGAACCAGGTCTGGGCGGCGGACACGCTGCGCGCCAAGGGCATCAGGCGCGTGGGGCCGTTCATGGTCACGCGCACCATGGGCAGCACGGTGTCGGCGTGTCTGGCGACGCCATTCGCGATCAAGGGCGTGAACTACTCGATCACCTCGGCCTGTGCGACGAGCGCGCATTGCATCGGACACGCCGGCCAGCTGATCGCCTGGGGCCAGCAGGACGTCGTCTTCGCCGGTGGCGGCGAGGAAGAGAGCTGGGAGCTGTCGCTCCTGTTCGACGGCATGGGCGCCATGTCCAGCGCGCGCAACGACCAGGCGGACAAGGCCGCACGCGCGTTCGACGTGGACCGCGATGGATTCGTGATCGCCGGTGGCGGCGGCATGCTGGTGATGGAGTCGCTCGAGCATGCGCAGGCGCGCGGGGCCACGATCCTGGCCGAGCTGGTGGGCTTCGGCGCCACGTCGGATGGTCACGACATGGTGGCGCCGTCGGGCGAAGGCGCGGTGCGCTGCATGCAGCAGGCGATGAGCACGGTCAAGACCCCGATCGACTACATCAACGCCCATGGCACCTCGACCCCGGTCGGCGATCTGGCCGAACTGGGCGCGGTGCGTCAGGTCTTCACCGAACGGATCCCGTACATCAGTTCCACCAAATCGCTGTCAGGCCATTCGCTCGGCGCCGCGGGCGTGCAGGAGGCCATCTACTGCTTGCTGATGCTGCAGGGTGGATTCGCCGCCGCGTCGGCCCACATCGAGAACCTCGACCCGGCGGCCGAGGGCCTGCCGATCCTGCGCGAGCGGCTCGACCAGCCGCTGAACACCGTGATGTCGAACAGCTTCGGCTTCGGCGGCACCAACGCGACGCTGGTCTTCTCGCGCTTCGACGGTTGAGTCTTCTGCTCAGGCGGAGTGCGTCGAAGGCCTGTTAGCGCGTCGCGCCGAGCCAGCGGCGCAGTTGCTGGTAGACCTCCTGCCGGTCGAGCAGGGCCAGGTGGTTGCAGCCGGTCACGATCAGGCGTCGCGAACCGGGGACCGGCAGGCAACGTGCGGGATCGTCGTGTTCGCCCAGTGCGCTGGCCAGCGGCACCAGGCCGTCGCCGAGCAGCTTGCTGCGCAGGCCCTCTGTGCTGTCGCCCGTCGTGGCGGCCACCAGGTACATCGTGACACCCCCGGGCAGCGGCGTCGGTTTGCGGTCGTCGTGCGACTGGGAATGCCGGTCCCGGCCCTGCCAGTCAGCGTCCTGCACGTTGCCATAGCGCAGGTCGGTGATGCCGGCGCTGCGCGCCTTGGCCAGACCTGCGAACGGCTCGACATAGGGGCTCAGACCCAGGGCCGCACTGACCAGATGCCCGCCGCGCTCGAGCGGCGCACCGTGGTGCGGGGTGCCCAGGCAAACCACTTTCGACAAGCGCTTGAGCCAGGGTGCACCCGATTGCTCCGCCAGGTGACATGCGCTGCGTGTGACCAGCCCGCCCATGCTGTGCCCGACGATCATGAGCTCTTCCACCGGCACTGGCCAGGCGGCCACCAGCTGGTCGAGCAGCCTGGCGAAATCGCGACCGTTCTGCGATACATGCAGGCCGGTGTTGTAGTGCAGATAGACCGGCGTGAGTCCGAGGTCGGCAGCCAGCGCCTGCCCATGGTCGTGGCCGTTGCGCGACCACTGCAGGTCGTTCATGCACAGGCCATGCACCAGCACCAGCAGGCGTGCGCCTGGCCTGGGCCCGAGGTCCAGGGCAAGGCCGCTCGAGAGGTCCAGCGCCTGACCGCCGCGGCGCAGGGTCATCGGGATCGCGAGTGGATTGGCGGTGTCGACCAGGTGGTCGCCCCACACGCCGTTGAGCGCCGAAATCATCGCTTCACGCGCCAGGCCGCCGGCATCGGGTGGCCCGACCTTCGCGACCGCGCCGAGCGCGAGGTCCAGACCCTTGCCGACGGCGCGCGTGGTGCCGCGCACCGCACCGTAGACGGCGCCGGTGATCCCCGCAGTCTTGCCGGGTGGCATGCGGCCCGTCAGGTGCGTGATGGGCGAAATCGTGTGATGCATCGACTCGACGACCTGGGTGATGCCGAGCGCGGCGTCAATACCCAACTGCGCCAGTCCGCGCAGATCGGCAGCCCTGAGCGGCAGCGCCGAGACTGCGATCGAGGGGGTCGATGGCGCGTGGGTGATGGGCTTGGGGGTCATGCGGGCCATCATGGGTGGGCGCAGCAGACGCAGGCAAGCAGTCGATTGGTGAGGGCTCTCTGATTCGGCTCGATCCGGCAGCCTGGCTGGCGTCTCACGCAGGCGGCTGAAAGTACGGGCAGAAATGGCGCAGCGTTTATCCTGTATCAACCCCCGCGAGGAAGAGACCATGACCGAACGCACCGACTACCGCATCTGCCCGCTGTGCGAAGCCTGCTGCGGGCTGGAGGTGCGCTCGTCGGACCAGAAGGTGATCGGCATTCGCGGCGCGCCCGACGACGTCTTCAGCCGCGGCTACATCTGCCCCAAGGGCTTTGCGCTGAAGGACCTGCACGAGGACCCGGACCGCCTGCGCACGCCGTTGATCCGGCGCGACGGGCAGCTCGTCGAAGCGAGCTGGGACGAGGCCTATGCCGAGATCGAAAAACGCCTGCCACCGATCATGGCCGAATCTGGCCGCGACAGCGTCGCGCTGACGGTCGGCAACCCGGCCGCGCACAAGATGGGGTTGCTGCTGTACTTCGCGCGCCTGGCGCGGGCATTGGGCACGAAGAACCTCTACTCGGCGTCGACGCTCGACCAGATGCCCAAGCAGCTCTCGGCCGGGCTGATGTTCGGCCATTGGATGTCGGTGCCGCTGCCCGACATCGACCGCTCGCAATTCCTGCTCATCCTCGGCGCCAACCCGATGGCGAGCAACGGCAGCCTGTGGACCGTGCCCGACTACCGGGGCCGCGCCAAGGCCCTGCGCGCGCGCGGCGGGCGCATCGTCGTGATCGATCCGCGTCGCACCGAGACGGCGGCGGCGGCCGACGCCCACCACTTCATCCGGCCTGGCACCGACGTCCATCTGCTCGCCGCGATGGTCCAGGTGCTGTTCGCCGAGGACCTGGTGCGCCCCGGCCGGCTCGAACCCTGGCTCGAAGGCGTGCAGGCCGTTCGTGACGCCGTGGCGGGTTTCACGCCCGAACGCGCGGCCGCGCATTGCGGCATCGACGCCGCCACCATTCGCGCCCTGGCGCGCGAGCTGGCCGGTGCCGAACGCGGCTGCGTCTACGGCCGCATCGGCACCTGCACGCAGGCGCATGGCACGCTCAATTCCTGGCTGGTCGACGTGCTCAATGCGCTGACCGGGCATCTGGACCGGCCCGGCGGTGCCATGTGGCCCAAGGCCGCTGCGTTCGCCGCCAACACCGAAGGAGAGCCGGGCAAGGGTCGTGGCGTGCGCACGGCGCGCCACCGCAGCCGCGTCAGCGGTGCGCCGGAAGTGCTGGGTGAACTGCCGATGACGCTGCTGGCCGAGGAGATCGAGACCGCGGGGCCGGGCCGGATCAGGGCCCTCATCACGGTGGCGAGCAATCCGGTCTTGTCGGCACCGAACGGGCGACGGCTGTCCGCCGCCTTCGGGCAACTGGACTTCATGGTCAGCCTGGACGTCTACCTGAACGAGACCACCCGCCACGCCGATGTCGTGCTGCCCGGTCTGAGCCCGCTCGAGGAGAGCCACTACGACATCTCGTTCACCCAGCTCAGCATGCGCAACCATGCCCGCTTCAGTGCGCCGGTGTTTGCGCCGCCGCCCGGGCAACGGGCGGAGTGGCAGAGCCTGCTGACCCTGATCGGCATCGCGCGCGGGCGCGGCGCGAGCGTGGACATCGACGCGCTCGACGACGAGTTCTTCGTCCAGGACCTGCAGCGCCAGACGCCGGAGCAAGCGGCCCTGGTCCGGCAGGCGGTGGCCGGGCAGCGCGGGCCGGAACGACTGCTCGACGCCGCACTGCGCGCGGGGCCGTACGGCGACAAGTTCGGCGCTGGTGCCGATGGATTGACGCTTGCGAAGCTGCGCGCCGCGCCGGGTGGTTTCGATCTGGGCCCGATGACCGAACGCATTCCCGAGCTGCTGCGCACGCCGAGCGGCCGCATCGAGCTGGCGCCGCCGAGCCTGATCGAGGCGCTGCAGCCGGTGCTCGCAGCCGCGCCAGCTGTGTGCGCGCCGCTGGTGATCGTCGGGCGTCGCGATGTGCGCTCCAACAACAGCTGGATGCACAACCTGCCGACCCTGGCCAAGGGGCCCGAGCGCTGCACCGTGCTGATGCATCCGCAGGACGCCGCGAGCTTTGGTGTTTCCGAGGGCGACCTGGTGCAGTTGACCAGCGCCACCGGCCGGGTCCGCGCGCCAGTGGTCTTGAGCGCCGACATGATGCCCGGCGTGGCCAGCCTGCCGCACGGCTGGGGCCATGACCTGCCCGGCACCCGTCTGAGCGTGGCGCGCGAACGGCCGGGTGCCAACCTGAACGACCTGCTCGGTGATGACGCGCGCGATGTGCTGTCGGGCAATGCGGTGCTGAGCGGTGTCGCCGTGCAGGTCGAAGCCGTGGGCGCCTGACGACGCGTCAGCCCGGCCGCCGGCGCGCGTGCGAGCCGCGCACATGACCCGCGCCGCCGGGCTCGACCTCGGGTGGCGTGGCTGCGGCCTGGGTCAGCTCGTTCAGGATGCCGCAATGGGCGGCGTCCTGCGCGACGGCACATTGTTCACGCAGCGCCTTGAGCTGCCGTTCGAGTTGCCTCAGCTCGCGGATGCGTGCCGCGACATGCCCGATGTGCGCGTCCAGCAGCGCGTTGACGTCGCCGCAGTCTTCGGCCGGCGCGTCCTTGAAGCGCAGCAGGACACGGATCTCGTCGAGCGTCATGTCGAGCGAACGGCAATGCCGGATGAAGGCCAGCCGCGCCGACTGCCCGGCGTCGTAGAGGCGGTAGTTGCCTTCGCTGCGCGGTGCCGGCGGCAACAGTCCCTCGCGCTCGTAGTAGCGAATCGTCGCCACCGGTGTCCGCGTGGCATCGGCGAGCTCCCCGATCTTCATGCTGGGCTCCGGTCGATGGTCAGGTTTCCTGGCGGTTGACTCTACAGTGGCTAGAGGGATTCAAATGGCGCATCGACTTTCAAGCGATCTGACATGAGCGACTCCTGCGGCAGCCACGGCTGCGCCCCCGACCATTCCTTGTCCAGCAGCCCACGCTACCGGCGTGTGCTGTGGGTGGCGTTGATCCTCAATGCGGCGATGTTCGTCGTCGAACTCGTCGGCGGGCTGAGCGCCGACTCGGTCTCGTTGCTCGCCGACGCGGTCGACTTCTTCGGCGATGCCGCGAACTATGGCGTGTCGCTCCTGGTGCTGGGCATGGCGCTGCGCTGGCGCGCGCGAGCGGCCCTGCTCAAGGGGCTGAGCATGGGCGCGTTCGGGATCTTCGTCTTGGGCCGGGCGGCCTTCGCCGCGACGACCGGGGCCGCGCCCGAGCCGCTCACCATGGGCGCCATCGGCGCGCTTGCGCTGGTGGTCAACGTCGCGGTGGCCGTCATGCTCTATGCCTGGCGCGAGGGTGACGCCAACATGCGCTCGGTCTGGCTGTGCAGCCGCAACGACGCCATCGGCAACCTGGCCGTGATGGCCGCCGCACTCGGTGTGTTCGGGACCGGCAGTGCCTGGCCCGACCTGGCCGTGGCCACGGTGATGGGGGTGCTGGCGCTGGGCGCGGCGCGCTCGGTGGTGGTGCAGGCTCGCGACGAGCTCAAGCCTGCGTCGGTGCCTGCCTGACGAGGACGCCTGGCTCAGTCCAGACTGATGCGCAACGCCGTTGCGGCCGCGAACGGCGCAGCGAACAGCGCCAGCACGAGCATCGCGGCGAGCAGCGAGAAATGGCCACCGAAACCGAGACCTGCGGTGGCGGCCTCGACCGCGCCGGCGCCGAAGATCAAGACCGGAGTCACCAGCGGCAGCACGAGCAGCGACAGCAGCACGCCGGCGCCGCGCACGCCCACCGTGAGCGCTGCGCCGATGGCGCCGATCAGGCTCAGCAGCGGCGTGCCCAGCAGCAGCGACAGCATCAGCACGCCGATGGCCTCGGCGCCGAGGCCGAACTGCAGCGCCAGCACGGGCGACACGACCACCAGCAGCAGACCGCTGACGAGCCAGTGCGCGACCACCTTGGACGCCACCAGCAAGGGCAGCGGGGTCGGCGAGAGCAGCATCTGCTCGAGCGTGCCGTCGGCAGCGTCGTCGGCGAACAGGCGCGGCATCGACAGCATCGACGCGAGCAGTGCCGCCACCCACACGACGCCGGGCGCCATGCGCCGCAGCAGTTCGGGCTCGGGGCCAATGCCGAGCGGGAACAGGCTGACCACGATGACGAAGAAGATGCCGGCGGCCAGGGTGTCGGACTTGCGGCGCAGCGCCAGGCGCAGGTCGCGCCGGCCCAGTTCCAGCATCGCGGACAGCATGCCCGGTGTGCTCACAGCGCCACCGTGACCTGGTCGGCCACGCCGTCGACCGGCACCGCCTGGTGGCTCGTCAGCAGCACGATGCCGCCGCCTTGCAGGCGCTGGCGGATGAGGCCCGACAGCCATTCGGTGGCGGCGCTGTCGAGTGCATTGAAGGGTTCGTCCAGCACCCACAGGCCACGATGTGAGGCCAGTGCAAGGCGGGCCAGCGCAACGCGCCGGCGCTGGCCTTGCGACAGCACGCGTGCGGGCAGCCGCTCGCGGCCTTTCAGCCCGGCCTGCGCAAGCGCCTGGGTGGCCTCGGCGGCGCCGCTGCGGTCGCCACCCAGTGCCACCATGGCATGCAGGTTCTCGACTGCACTCAGGTCGTCCTTGAGCGCGGCTGCGTGGCCGATGTAGACCAGCTGGGCGTGGAACTCGTCGCGCTGGTCGGTGATCCTGCGCCCGCACCAATGCACGCCGCCGGCGTCGGGGGTCGTCAGGCCCACGACCATGCGCAGCAAGGTCGTCTTGCCGCTGCCATTGGCCCCGGCCACACGCACCAGCTGGCCGGCCTGCGCCGCAAAGGCGAGACCACTGAACAGCACGCGGCGGCCGCGGCGGGCCTCGAGATTCAATCCTTCGAGCACGGCGGCGACTCTACATTAAGCTCGCACCATGGCCGATTCCCTGTCCGAACTGCTTCGCACCGCCGCGCCGGGCGCGACCGCCCTGTCGGCGCCCGCGCGCCCGCCACTGAGCCATGCTGATCTGGCCGAATTGATCGCCACGACGATCGGCACGCTCAACGCCTGGGGCATCGGCCGCAACGACCGCGTCGCGATCGTGCTGCCGAACGGGCCCGAGATGGCCAGCTGCTTCATCGCCTGCGCCAGTGGCGTGACGAGCGCGCCGCTCAACCCGGCCTACCGCGCCGACGAGTTCCAGTTCTACCTGTCCGACCTCGATGCCAGGGCGTTGATCGTCGAGCAGGGCAGCACGTCGCCAGCGGTCGAGGTGGCGAAGGCGCTCGGCGTGCGGCTGATCGAGCTGGTGCCGGGGCGTGCGGCCGGAGCGTTCACCCTGCACACCGCCTCGCCCGGCGCCGCGACCTCGACCGGCGGCGCGGCGCAGCCGGGCGATGTCTCGATGCTGCTGCACACCTCGGGCACCACGTCGCGCCCGAAGATCGTGCCGCTGACGCAGCGCAACCTGGCAGCGTCGGCGCGCCACATCCGCGACACGCTGCAGTTCAGCGCCGCCGACTGCGGCCTGAACATCATGCCGCTGTTCCACATCCACGGCCTGATCGCCGGCGTGCTGGCGCCGCTCGCGGCCGGCTCGCAGGTCTTCTGCACGCCGGGCTTCAATGCACTGAAGTTCTTCGGCTGGATGGACGAGGCGAAACCGAGCTGGTACACGGCGGTGCCGACGATGCACCAGGCGATCGTGTCGCGCGCATCGAAGAACGCCGACGTGATCGCGCGCCATCCGCTGCGCTTCATGCGCTCGTCGAGTTCGTCGATGCCGCCGCAGGTGATCGCCGAGCTCGAAGCGGCCTTCGGCGCGCCGCTGATCGAGTCCTACGGCATGACCGAGGCAACGCACCAGATGGCGTCCAACCCGCTGCCGCCGCGGGCGCGCAAACCGGGCACCGTGGGGGTCGCCGCCGGCCCGGAGGTTGCCGTCATGGGCGCCGATGGGCGCCTGCTGGGGCATGGCCAGACCGGCGAGATCGTGATCCGCGGGCCGAACGTGACCTCGGGCTACCTGCACAACGACGCGGCCAACGCCGAGGCCTTCCGTGACGGCTGGTTCCGCACCGGCGACCAGGGCGTGATGGACACCGAGGGTTACCTGAGCATCACGGGCCGCCTCAAGGAGATCATCAACCGCGGCGGCGAGAAGATCAGCCCGCGCGAGGTCGACGAGGTGCTGATGGACCACCCGGCGGTGGCCCAGGTCGTGTGCTTCGGCATGCCGCACCCGAAGCTCGGCGAAGAGGTGGCGGCGGTGGTCGTGTTGCGCGAAGGGCAGGCGGCGACCGAGCGCGACCTGCAGCAATTCGTCGGCCAGCCGCGTGGCCGACTTCAAGGTGCCCAAGAAGATCCTCTTCATGGACGAGATCCCCAAGGGCGCGACCGGCAAGCTGCAGCGCATCGGCCTGGCCGCCAAGCTGGGCCTGACATGAAGTTCTGCGTCGTCGGCGCAGGCGCGATCGGTGGTTACCTGGGCGCGCGGCTTGCCTTGGCCGGCGAAGAGGTCACCTTCATTGCACGCAACCGCAATCTGGCGGCGATCCGGGCCAACGGTTTCAAGCTGTTCGGCGAAGACGGCAGCGAATCGGTGGCGAAGACCGTGCGCGCCGTCGAGCGCATGGCCGAGGTCGGCCCGGTGGACGCCGTGCTGCTGACCGTCAAGGCGCACCAGGTGCGCGAGTTGCTGCCCGATCTGGCGACCCTGGTCGGCCCGCAGACGATGCTGGTCACGATGGTCAATGGCATCCCCTGGTGGTATTTCCAGCGCCTGCCCGGGCCCTGGGAAGGCCGGAGCCTGGACAGCGTCGACCCGGGCGGTGCGCTGGCGGCGGCGATCCCGGCCGAGCGGCTGATCGGCAGCGTCGTCTACCCGGCGGCCGAGCTGATCGAACCCGGCGTCGTGCGGATCATCGATGGCAACCGGTTCACGCTCGGGGAGCTCGACGGCAGCCGAAGTGAACGCATCGACACCTTGTCGAAGGCGCTGATGGGTGCCGGCTTCAAGGCGCCGGTGTCCAGGGACATCCGCAGCGAAATCTGGATCAAGCTCTGGGGCAACCTGAGCTTCAACCCGATCAGCGCATTGACACGCGCGACGCTCGAGGACATCTGCCGCTTCGGGCCGACCCGCGAGCTGGCCGCGCGCATGATGCGCGAGGCGCAGGGCGTGGCGGAGGCACTCGGCGTGCGCTTCAAGATCAGCCTGGAACAGCGCATCGCCGGCGCCGAGGCGGTGGGCGCGCACAAGACCTCGATGCTGCTGGACATCGAAGCCGGGCGGCCGATCGAACTGGCGGCCCTGGTGGAGGCGGTCATCGAACTCGGCCGCATCACCGGCGTGCCGACGCCGACCGTCGACGCCGTGTTCGCGCTGACCGCCCTACGCGCCAGGTACGCGCCGGGCACGACAGACTGACGCATCGAATCCGGGATATCCCCCAGGTTTGTCGCCGACCCGATGGGGCGTAATGGACCTTGGTCATCGATCCGACGCGAGGGGAGTCTGAATGCACAAGGCCCGCAACTACTGGCTGACCGGCGCCGCCATTGCGCTGCTGACGGGCTGCGCCCTGCCGTTGGCGCCAGGCGGGCCGATGGGCTTCTTCGTCACCAGTGTCGGCATGGGCAACGGTGCCGACCTGGGCGGTCTGGCCGGTGCCGACGCCCATTGCCAGAAACTCGCGGCCGCCGCTGGCGCGGGCCAGCGGACCTGGCGCGCCTACCTGAGCGTGGCGCCCGCCTTCCCGACGGCGACCAGCCCTGCCGTGGCTGCGATCAATGCGCGCGACCGCATCGGCAAGGGCCCCTGGTTCAATGCCAAGGGCGAACCGATTGCGCGCAACGTGGCGCAACTGCACAAGGCCAGGCACATCACCAAGGCCACCGCGCTCGATGAACGCGGCCAGGTCGTCAATGGCGCGGTGACAAGCCCAACGAACACGACATCCTGACCGGCTCGCGCGCCGATGGCACCGCCTTCGCGCCGCAGACCGACACCACCTGCAAGGCCTGGACGAGCAGCACCGACGGCAGCGCCGTCGTGGGCCACCATGACCGCAAGGGCCTGCTCGCTCGAGAGCTGGTCCACGTCCTGGAACTTCTCGCACCAGTCGGCCGGCTGCAGCCAGGCTGCGCTGGTACGCACCGGCGGTGCGGGCCGCTTCTACTGCTTCGCGGCGGACTGAGTCTGGTCGCGTCTCGCGCGTGATTGGTGTCATGCGGGACTTGGCCTGCGCGCGCATCTGCGTCAAACTGGCTGCATGAGTTTCAGCAGCACTTCACGTACCAGTGCCCGCCGGCCCCGCCGGCCGGGCGATGTTCGACATGACCCGGTGGCCGTTGACGAGGGAGGCCTCCTCGACGATCTGAAAGACGAGTCGCACCAACCCGGCGACGGCGCGGCGCCTGTCCTGTGCCAGGAGGTCTGGCTGCTCCGCGCCGGTGCCGATTGCCCGAAGTGCGGCAAGCGCACGCCCGTCTTCGCGATGATGGGCATGCCCGAGTTCGAGGTCGAAAACGCACCGACGACCCTGCTCAGGCGCATCGCAGCCTTGCCGGGCAAGGTCGACAAGGCCGTGCGCGAGTTCGGAGGCGGCCACTGGCGGCGCGACAAGAGCGAGAAGGCGCGCGGTGCGCACTGGCACAGCCACTGCAAGGGTTGTGGCGCGCGCATTGGCGAGACCTTCACGCTCGGGCCCGACGGGCCTTTCAGGCCCCGGCTGTACAAGGAGCGCATCGCGATCAAGTCGCTGCGCCTGCCCGGTCCGTTCGTGCTCGATGACGTCCATCGCCAGCGCAGCCTGCCGATGCTCGCCTGGCTCGAGTGGCAACGCCAGCGCGAGGACAAGGCAACGCGCAAACCGAAACGCAGCGCGAAGTAGCCGGCCCGGGTCGACAGAGTTCCTAGCGTGCCTCGCCCGTCAGCGCCTGGCCGGCGATCACGCGGCGCACGAATTCGACGCTGGCGTTGAACAGGTAGTCGCGGTTGGCGGCGCTGGTGAAGCTGTGTCCTTCGTCCTCGGCGGTCAGAAACCAGACCGCTGTGCCCTGGGCGCGGACCGCCTTGACCATCTGTTCGGCTTCGCTGTAGGGCACGCGCGGGTCGTTGCGGCCATGCACCACGAACAGCGGCTTGCGCAGCTTGTCGGCATGGGTCAGCGGCGAGACCTGGCGCAGGAACTCGCGCATGGCCGGGTCGCGCTCGTCGCCATACTCGATGCGCCGCGCCTCACGCCGATAGCTCTCGGTGTTTTCCAGAAAGCTGACGAAGTTGGCGATGCCGACGCGGCAGATGCTGCCGGCGATGCGTGCCGATTCGTGCACCGCCACCGCGAGCGCCATGTAGCCCCCGTAGCTGCCGCCGCTGACGATCACCCGGCTCGGATCCATGTCCTCGCGCTCGCCGATCAGGTCCAGCAGCGCGCTGATGTCCTTCACCGCGTCCTCGCGCCGGCGGCCGTTGTCGAGGTTCAGGAAGCGCTGGCCGAATCCGTCCGAGCCGCGCACATTGGGCAGGATCAGGTGCATGCCCAGGGACTCGACGAGGTGGCGGTTCAGCCCCGCCAGGTAGCCCGGCCGCGCCTGCGAGGATGGGCCGCCGTGAATGGCGATGTAGACCGGCCGGCGGCCCTCGAAGTGCACCGGTGGGGCGATGTGCAATGCCGTGATCTCGAGTCCGTCGAAGCTCTTCCAGCGCAGGGTCCGGTACTCGACCCCGCTCGGCATTGCCGCCGTTCCTGACCAAGGTCTGTGTGCGTCGCGCGCCAGGTCGTAGACGATGACGCGGCCCGGGTTCTGGGCCGAGACATGGTTGAACGCCAGCAGCGGCAGCTTCGGGTGCCAGGCCAGGTTGCTCGCCACGCCCGCCGGCAGATCGGCCGCAATGGCGCGCGGTGGCGCGGTCGCTGGCGCGGGGTCGAACAGGCGCAGCACCGAGATGCCTTGCTGGTTGTGGGCCATTGCGATCGGCCGGCGCGCGGACGAGGGCGCCACCGCGATCGCCTCCAGGTCGCCCGGCAGGTCGACCAGCAGGCTGCGGCGCGCCCCGCTGTCGGGGTCGGTGCGCAGCAGGTGGCGGTGGTCGCCGTCGACCGCCTCGCGGCTCCACAGCGCGGCCTCGTCCTCGCCCTGCCCGGCGACCGGCCTCGCCTCGCCCAGCGGTCGCGCCTCGCCGCCATCGACGTCGAAACGCCACAACTGATGCCGTCCGCCCTGGGTGCGGGTGACGATCACCGCGCCGCCCTCGGTCACGCGCAGCGCGCCGAAACGCCCGTTGCGCACCTCGCCGAGCTGGCGCTTGCGTGTGGGGTCGAGCGGATCGGTCCACATCAGCGTCGTGCGTGATTCACGGTCGTCGGCGGCGTAGCGGTCGAGTTGCTCGAGCAGGTAGACCAGACCGCGGCCCGCCGGAAGAAAGGCGAAATCGCTGACCCGCGCGGTGGGCGAGGTCAGCGCGACGGGCGGCTGTCCAGGCGTCAGGCGGTACAGGCGGTAGGACTCGTCGCCACCCTGATCCTGGCTGTAGACGAGGTACTCGCCGGCGCCTGGCTCCCAGCGTGCGCCCGCCACGGCGTCCTTGCCGCGGGTCAGCGCCTCGGGCTGGCCGAGCGCTTCGTTCAGCCGGTGCAGCTGGGCACGCGCGCCGATGCGCGCCAGCACCAGCATCTCCGGCCTGAGCGGATGCCAGTCGACGAAGCGCAGCAATCGGAGTTCGGCCGGTTCGTCGCGCTGCACGCGCTCAAGCGGCGGGATTCCATCGACCAGCAGATTCGGGCCGGGCACGACCGCGATCGCCGGCGGGTCCTTGGCCGGAACTGCCGCCGCCCAGGCCAGGCCCAGGCAGAGCAGGGTCGCGTGAAGGAAACGAGTTGCCATGGCCGCGTCCACTGTCAGCAGCGCCGCCGCAGGCGCCCGGGCCGCGAGTGTAGACGGACGACCCTGGCGCAGGGGCTACGGCCGGACAGCGGGACCTCTGCAGAATGTCGGCATGACTTCGGCCTTGGGTCGCCACCCGGTGGCGCGCTGCCGAAGCGACCACCGAGACCGATCACAGAGACCCCATGACTGCATCCAAGCCGCTCGACATCGACACCCTGCTCAAGATCGACCGCACCGGCAACCCGGTCGTGGCGCCCGACGGCAGCGCCGCGGTCTGCACCGTCACGTCGATGTCGATCGAGCTCAACAAGGGCAGCACCAGCCTGTGGCTGCTGCCCACCGACCGCTGCACGCCGCGCCGCCTGACACGCTGCGGTGAGAAGGACGCGCAGCCCGCCTGGTCGCCCCAAGGGGACCGCATCGCCTTCATCGCCCAGCGCGAGCAGGAGGGCCGCAAGGACGTCTCGCCGCAGCTCTACGTGATCGGGGCCAGGGGCGGCGAAGCCCGGCGCGTGAGTGACTTCGGCCCCGGCGTCGAGGCCTTCAAGTGGATGCCCGACGGACGCCACGTGGTCTTCGTGTCCTGGGTCTGGCCCGAGCTGCGTGGCCGCAAGGCCCAGGACCGGCGCCACAAGTCGCACCGGGAGCGCAAGGACAGCGGTTACGTCACGAGCGAAGCCAACTACCGCGACTTCGACAAGAACTTGCCGATGGGACGCGTCCCCCATCTGCTGCAGCTCGACCTCGAGAACGGCCACATCACCGACCTGTTCGAGGGCGGTCCTCATGAGCTGGTCCGGCGCTCGCCCGGGCCGGCCGACTTCGACATCGCCCCCGACGGGCGACGCATCGTGTTCGCCCATGACCCGACGGCGCGCAAGCTCCCGGGCAACCCGCTGGCCCTGGCCGAGCTCGAGCTGAAGGGCCGGCGCGTCACGCCCCTCACCGACGATGCCGGCTGGAGCTTCGACGCGCCCCGCTACAGCCCCGACGGGCAGCAGATCGCCTGCATCGCGTCCCATGTCGGGGTCCGCCACACGATGCCGGGCCGGCTTGCGCTGCTGCGCCGCGGCCAGCCCTGGCGCACGGTCGGCGACGGCTGGGATGGTGACGTCGATGCGCCGCTGCGCTGGACGCCGGACGGCCGCAGCCTGCTGTTCACCGCCGAACGAAGCGGCCGCCGCCCGCTGTGGCGATTCGATCTGGACCGGCTGGCCTACGACGTGCTGGTGCCCGGCGGCTGGGTGCAGGGCTTCGACCTCGGCGGCGCGGTCGCGGCCGAGACTCTGGTCGTCGCAGCCGACAGTGCGACGCACCCGGTGCGCGTGCACGCACAACGTGCCGGTGGCGGGCCGCTGCGGCTCGAACGCTTCAACGACGCGCTGCTCGCCGGTCGGGTCCTGAACCCGGCCCAGGAGGTGTTCGTCACCGGCGCCCTCGGCCAGCGCGTGCAGATGCTGCTGACCCACCCGCCCGGATTCGATCCGCAAGAAGAAGTACCCGCTGCTGCACGTCGTGCACGGCGGCCCGCATGCGGCCGCGGGCGACACCTTCGGCTACCGCTGGAACACCCATGTGCTGGCCTCGCGCGGGCATGTCGTGGCCCAGGTCAACTATCACGGCTCGAGCGGTTTTGGTTTCGACTTCCGCGACAGCATCATGGGCCGCCAGGGCGTGCTCGAAACGCAGGACATCGAAGCGTGCACCGACTGGGTGCTGGCGCAGCCCTGGGCCGATGCGCGGCGGGTCTTCCTGTCGGGTGGCAGCTATGGCGGCTTCCTGGCGGCCTGGATGAATGGCCATGTGGCCGAAGGGTCGCTACCAGGCCTACATCTGCCATGCCGGCGTGTTCGACCGGGTCGCCACCTTCGCGGCCGACTCCTACCTGCAGCGGCCCAAGGACCTGGGGGCGCTGTACTGGGAGGACCTGGCCAAGGTGCAGTCGCAAAGCCCCTGCCACTTCGCTCAGCACATGAACACGCCCACGCTCGTGATCCACGGCGCGCGCGACTACCGGGTGCCGGACTGCAACGGGCTGGCCTACTACAACACGCTGCAGGCGCGGGGTGTGGAGACCCGGTTGCTGTGGTTCCCCGACGAAAACCACTGGGTGCTCAAGCCACGCAATTCGTTGCTCTGGACCGCGGAGTTCTTCGATTGGCTGGCCGCCCACGACCCGGGTCCGGCGCGCCGGCGGGCCAAGGCCGGCTGAACCGATCGCGGTCGCGACTCAGTCGACGAAGCGGCCCAGGCGCACGGCGGTCAGCCCGGGCAGCAGGCGCCGCGAAGGCATGATGAGCACACAGTCGTCGTGAGGCGTGCGGATCTCCTGGTCCCCATCGCGCGCCAGCAGGGTGCCGGCGCTGGCCAGCACTTCCATGCCGGTGAAAGGCCCGACGAAGCTGAAGCGCTCCGAGCCCACAGTGACGGCGTCGGTGATCTCGATCACCTTCTGCGGCGCGGCTCGGTCGTCGGCCACGATCTGCGCCTGCCAGGCCGCATCGAGCATGCCGAAGTGGTCCAGGAAACGAAGTGTCATCTGATCCGACACGACCTGGCTCGAGCGCTCCCAATGCTGTCCGCACTCGATCAGCAAGGCGTTCTTCGGGCTGTGCTCGTCCGAGAAGCCAGCGTAGTCGCGCATGCGCCGGCCCGCGGCGTGGCCGGCGTCGATCACCACATAGCCCGGATAGCCGATCGCGCGCGCCAGGGCCTGGCCCTTGGCGGTGGGGCCGCACAGCACGAGCGGCGCGGTCGGGTGCTGCATCGAGTGCAGATCGAGCAGGAAGTCGACCTCGTCGAGCGCATGGCGCAGGCTGCGCGCCCGCTCGAGCTCGGTGCTGTGCTCGCTGCCGTCGAGCCTGGATCGATCCCAGACGCGGTTGAAGTCCTCGTCGACCTTGCGCGACTCGTCCGGGGCCGACGGGTCGAAGCGCTGGTAGGCGGCCACGTTGGCGAAGGCGAGTGTCAGGGTGCCGCACTGCGGCCGCAGGCGCTCGCGCAGCAGCCTGTCCAGCGTTCCGACGCCGCACAGCTCGTTGCCGTGCACGATCGCCGAGACCATGACATGCGGGCCGGGCCGGGCGGCCTCGAACCGGTGGACGAAGTCGATGCCGGTGCCGCCGTGCCGGTAGGCGGAGATGTCGGGGGCGGTGAGTTCGATGGTCATGTTCATGCGGGCAGGTTCCGGCGCCGTTCAGCCGCGTGCGCGCACGGCCAGGCTCTGCGTCGCGCGACCGATCAGACCTGCCTCGTCGAACAGCGCCGATTCGGCCAACCCGCAGCCATTGCCACCGAGCTCGGTGCGCGCCTGCAGGGCGATCCATTCGCCCACCGGACGCCTGATCAGATTGATCGTGAGGTCGCAGTTGACGAAGCTGTAGCGTGCGAAGTCCAGCACCGCGCTGATGCCGTTGCCGGAGTCTGCCGCCACCGCGACGCGCTGGTAGGGACTCGGCAGCTCACCTTCGATCAGCGGGTGGCGCAGGCGGAACCAGATCGTGCAGGGCCCGGCAAAGAACAGGCCCTCGGCCAGGCGGTTCTCGACCAGATCGGCATAGCCCAGCTTGCGCCCCTTGAAGGGCATCGACGCGGGCTCACATTCGTCGGGCGCTCGTGGCGCAGCGGGCAGCGGGTGGCCGGGTGTGCCAGCCGGCACCGGCAGGTCGGCCTCGCGTTGCACCAGCGCGGTGAAGCGCGCCACCTGTTTTCCCTCGGCCAGCAGTTGCGCCGAGAAGTGGCCCGCATTGCGGCCCACGTAGTCACTCTGCACGTCGACCGTCAGCAGGCCGATCGGCACCGGGCGCAACAGGTTGCCGGTCAGGCGCCCGATATGGGTCAGCCCGTGTTCGGCTGCAGCCTGCTCGATGGCGCGGCACACCAGCGCGGTCGGCGGGCCGGCATGCTGGTGGGCAGGGTCCCAGGGGCCGCGCGTGAGTTCGCTGGCGCGATAGCTCGCGTTGTCTTCGTGCGAGAAGGCAGAATTTGCTTCGGTGACCATCGGGCGATGGTACGGCCTTGTTGCGAACAGCGTCGTCGGCGTGGGCGCGTCAATGGCAAGCTCGGGGCATGAACAGACTGCTGAAGACCATCCTGGTCGGGTTCGTGGCGCTTGCCACGCTGCTCGCCGGCGGTGTCGCGTTCGTCGTCGCGACCTTCGACCCCGAGACCTACAAGCCGCTGCTGATCGAACGTGTGCAGCAGGACTGGCAACGCACGCTGTCGATTCCCGGCAAGGTGCGGCTGAGCCTGTTTCCGAGAATCGGTGTTCAGCTGGGTGAGCTGGCACTGTCCGAACGTGGCGGGCCAGCGCCTTTCGCGTCGGCCAAGGCGGCCCGTTTGTCCCTTGCGGTCTGGCCGCTCTTGCGCCGGCAGGTCGTGATCGATCGCGTGCTGATCGATGGCTTGCAGGCCACGATGGTGCGCGAGGCCGACGGGCGCACCAGCATCGATGATCTGCTCGGCGGACCCGGCGCTGCCGACAAGCCGGCAGCGCCTGCGACCTCCGGCCTGGCGACCGGCTTCGACATCGCCGGCCTGAGCATTCGCAACGCGGCGATCACGGTCGACGACCGGGCCAGCCGGCGCAAGCTGAGCCTGACCGGCATCCAGATCGAGACCGGTCGGCTCGCGCCTGGCGTCGCCAGCGCGTTGCGGTTCAGTGGCCAGCTGACATCGGATCCGGTGGCAGTCGACCTGTCGATCGAACTGCAGGGCCGGCTCAGGCTCGATCCGGGGCAGCAGCGGCATGGGCTCGAGGACTTCGCACTGTCGCTGAACGGGCGTCTGGCCGGTCAGGCGGGCGCGAGCCTCACGCTCGGCGGTGCCGTCGACGCCGATCTGAAGGCCGGACGCATCGCCCTCACGGGCCTGGCGCTCGACGCGGCCTGGCCGCGCGCCGAGGGTGGCCCGATCCAGCTCAGCGCCAAGGGCCAGGCCAGTGCAATGCCGGCCAAACAGACACTCGACGCGAGACTGAGCGGAACGGTCGACCAGTCGGCCTTCGACGCGCGCATCGGCATGACGCAGTTCTCACCCGCGGCCTACACCTTCGACGTCAAGGTCGACCGACTCGACCTGGACCGTGTGATGGCGGGCGGCGCCAGCGCACCGGCCGGGAGTGCAGCGCCCGGTGAGACAGCGATCGATCTGACGCCGCTGCGCGACCTGAACGCGCAGGGCCAGCTGGCGGTGGGCGAGCTGCGGGTCGCGAAGATGCAGCTGTCGAAGCTGCGCACCGCCTTGCGTGCCGCAGCCGGGCGCATCGAGCTGAACCCGGTGGCGGCCGAGCTGTACGGCGGCCAGCTGGGCGGCAGCGTGGCGCTCGATGCGCGTGCCACGCCGCGCTTGAGCCTGCGCCAGTCGCTCACCGGTGTGCAGATCGGACCGATGCTGAAGGACGCCCTGGGCCGCGATTCACTCGAGGGCCGCGGCGACGTCAACCTCGACGTCGCGGCCCAGGGTGGCACGGTCTCCGCCCTGCGGCAAACGTTGGCGGGCAGCGCCCGGGCCGAGTTGCGCGACGGCGCGGTGCGTGGCGTCAACGTGGCGCAGGCAATCCGCCGCGCCAAGGCGCGTCTGGGCGTCGGCGGTGGCGAGCAGGCCGGCGCCGGGTCGCGCACCGAGCAGACCGACTTCAGCGAACTGAGCGCG
Source organism: uncultured beta proteobacterium (assembly GCA_963706655.1). Classification (GTDB taxonomy): domain Bacteria; phylum Pseudomonadota; class Gammaproteobacteria; order Burkholderiales; family Burkholderiaceae_C; genus Rubrivivax. The sequence goes on along the minus strand of CAVPNN010000027.1, from coordinate 30,983 downwards.
AGCTTTCGCATCGAGCGCGGGGTCGCGCACAACGACGACCTGCTGGCCAAGTCGCCGCTGCTGCGCATCACCGGCAACGGCGACATCGATCTGGGCACGCAGCGTGTCGACTACCTGGTCAAGGCCACGGTCGTCACGACGCTGCAAGGCCAGGGCGGGCCGGAGCTGCAGTCGCTCAGTGGCAAGACGGTGCCGGTGCGGCTGACCGGCCCCTTCGATGCGATCGGCTGGCGCATCGACTTCGGGGCCATGGCCAAGGACGCGTTGAAGGAGAAGCTCGATGCCAGGACCGAAGGCGCGAAGGAGAAGCTGCGCGACAAGCTCAAGGGCCTGTTCGGGAAGTAGGCGGGCCTAGAAGCAGGTCACGATGGCGTCGACCACCCGGTAAGCATCGTCGACGATCGGCATCCAGCGCCACTTGTCGAAGGTCGTGCAGGGGTGCGAGATGCCGAGGCCGATGCGGTCGCCCACCGCGGGCGGATCGTCGCCGCAGCGCAGGTAGGCATGCTGGTCGTTCAACCCGGAGATGGCCCAGCCCGTCGGCGCCGCCACCGGCGCCGTCGAGCCCGCGGCACACCACCACAGCGGCTGCGGCAGGGCCATGTCGTAGGAGACGTCGCGCTTGCCCACGGCCAGGATGGCCAGCCCGGGTTCCGGGCAGGACTGCACCAGGGCCCAGACTTCGAGCGCGGCCTGCAGGCCGTTGTCGCAGCCGATGCGGTGGTTGACCTGCGCCACCAGGCGCTTGTAGTGGCCCTGGTCGTGGGTCACGTAGCAGCCCGAGCGGAGCAGGCCCTGCACCGGCCGCGAGAGGGCCGCCTGCAAGGTCGGCACGACCAGGTCGAAGATGCCACTGCCACCTGCCGAGAGGATGACCTCATCGCCCTCGAACAGGCCCTCGTGGTCGCAGGCCTGCGCCACGACGTGAAGGCGCTGCATCAGGGCGCCGGTGCGGGCCTGGTCGAGCGCGTCATCGCCGGTCGCCGACAGCCCTTCGAAACACTCGACGCCGACCAGTCGCACGGCGGCGCTGGCGTGGGCTGCCGCGGCCAGGGTCAGTGCATCGGCTTCGCTGCGGCAGCCGGTGCGGCCGTCGGGCACACCGATCTCCAGCAACACGTCGAACGGGCGCGCGGGTCGGGTGGCCTCGATGAGCGCGAGCTGGGCCGGCGAGTCGAGCAGGAAGGCCGTGCGCAGATCGGGGTTCGCCTCGTGCAGGGCGGCCAGCGCGGCCAGATCACCGGCGCTGATGACCTGGTTGGCGATCAGGCAACGAGTAGCGCCCGACGCGACGCCGATGGTGGCCTGCCCCACCGTCGCGAAGGTCAGTCCCCAGGCGCCGGCGTCGAGCTGGCGACGGAACAGCTGGGGCGACATCGTCGTCTTGCCATGCGGGGCCAGCCCGAGCTGGCGCTCGTTGGCGAAGCGCTGCATCCAGCCCAGGTTGTGCTGCAGTGCGCCTTGTTTGATGACGGCGAGCGGCAGCGGCAGATCGCCGGCGAGCAGCGACCAGCCCTGAGTGCCGATCTGCGACAGGCGCAGGGCCGGCGCGGCGTGCGGATAGCCCTTGTGATGGCGGTCGAGGAGCGGATCGATCAGCCGATCCAGTGCAGCGGTGGAGGCGGTCATGGGCGCAGCATAGCCGCGCGAACGTTGGCGTTCAGCGCAGTTCGAACAGCCAGCGCAGGGCCGGGGCCAGCTCCGCCCGCCAGGCCGCTTCGTTGTGATGCGCGCCCGGCGTTCTTGCAGCGTCACGTGGCGGCCCGGGCCCGTGCGCAGCAGGCTCGCCATGCGCCGCGCATCGGCCAGCGCCCGCTCACCTTCTTCGCTGCCGATGCTCAGGTACAGGCGCGCATCGTCAGGCAGTGCAACGTCGCGCGCCAGATCGAACAGCGCGGGCGCCGTCCAGTAGGCCGGCGAAAGCACGCCGGCGCGCGCGAACCGGTCGGGGTGCAGGAGCAGCGCCGCGTGCGAGATCAAGCCGCCCATCGAGCTGCCGATGATGGCCGTGTGTTCGCGCCCGGGCCGGGTCCGATAGCCAGCGTCGATCCGGGGTTTGACCACGTCGACCAGGAAGCGCAGATAGGCACGGCCTTCACCGCGGCCGAATCGGGCATGGTCCCAGGGGTTCAGCTCGGTCACGCGGCGTTCGCCGCCGTGGTCGATGCCGACGACGATCGCCTCGAAAGTGGTCTCGCGCGCCAGCGCCAGCAGGGTCTCGTCGACGCCCCATTCGCCGGCGTAGGACGTCGCGTCGTCGAACAGGTTCTGGCCATCGTGCATGTAGACGACTGGATAGCGCCGGTCACCGTGCTCGTAGCTGGGGGGCAGGCAGACCCGCACGGTGCGCGAACGGTCCAGGCCCGGCATCGCCATGGGCGGCAGCACGTGCACGCTGGGCAGTGCAGTCGACGGCCTGGGCGGGGCCCCGGCGATCAGGCGCGTGGGCAACGCAGCCGTGGCCAGCGCGGCCAGCATCCGGCGGCGGCTTGTGCAGCGCGGGCTCAGGGCAAGTCGGCCGCGCAAGGCAGGAACGGGTGGTCGAGCGACGTCGCCTGACGCACCGCTGCCCGGATGGCCAGGGCGACAGCCTGCGCCGCGAGTGCGCCGAGCAGGCTCACGTCGCCGCTCTTGCCGGCGCTGCCTGTGGCGAGCGCGAACAGCGTGTCGCCGTCCATCGCGGTCAGCGGGTTGATGCAGCGCGACAGGCCGTGGTGGGCCAGTGACGCAAGCTGGGTCGCCTGCGCCTTGGTCAGTTGTGCGTCGGTGGCGATCACGCCAATCGTCGTCGCCGAGCCGGCCAGCAGGCCGGTGGGCAATTCGCCCGCCATCAGCGCATCGATGCACCCGAGGCGGCGCCGGCCGTCGGCCGTGCGGACACCGGCGAGCACCTGGCCGGTTTCGTCGAGCACATCGCCCACGGCATTGACGGCGACCAGTGCACCGACGGTGAAGCCCGCGACCGACAGTGACGCCGTGCCGATGCCGCCGCGCATGGCACGCTCGAACCCGAACAGCTTGCCCACCGAGGCCCCGGTGCCGGCGCCGACATTGCCCATCGCCGGTGCTGCCGTCGACGCTGCCGCGCAGGCCGCATGGCCGGCCTCTGCATCGGGGCGAAAGCGCGGATCACCGACCCACAGATCGAACAGCACCGCGGCCGGGACGATCGGAATCCGCGCCGGTCCGACCGCCAGCCCATGGCCATGCGCGTCGAGCCAGCGCATGACGCCGCCCGCGGCATCGAGGCCGAAGGCGCTGCCACCGGTCAGCAGCACCGCGTGCACACGCTCGACCATGTTCTCCGGGCGCAGCAGATCGGTCTCGCGCGTGCCGGGCGCACCGCCGCGCACGTCGACGCCGCAGGTCACACCCTGCGGACACAGCACGACCGTGCATCCGGTCGGCCGGCGGGTGTCGGTGAAATGGCCGACCGACAGGCCGGCCACGTCGGTGATGGCGCCCAGGGCCGCCATCGTGTTCAGGCGAAGACGCCGGCCTGGTCCTGCATGCGGTCCGACACCTCGCCGAGGTGGTGCAGCGTGTCGCCGAACGCCAGCTCGAGCATCGTCAGGCGCTTGAAGTAGTGGCTGCCGGCGTACTCGTCGGTGACGCCGATGCCACCATGCAGCTGCACGCATTGCTGGCTGACGTAGCGCATGCTGTGGCCGAGCTGGACCTTGGCCTGGCTGAGCGCGCGGCGGCGCTGCGCTGCCGGCTCGCCGAGCTTGAGGCTGGCGAAGTAGCTCATCGAGCGGCCCAGCTCGAGCTGCATCTTCACGTCGGCCATGCGGTGGCGCAGGGCCTGGAAGGTCGCGATCGGCACGCCGAACTGCTTGCGCATGTTCATGTACTCGACCGTCAACGCCACCAGCTGGTCCATCAGGCCCACCGCTTCGGCGCAGACCGCGGCAATGCCGATGTCCAGCGCGCGCTCCAGTGAGTCGGCGCCCTGTTCGGTGAGCACCGTGGCCGGCGTGGCCGCCAAGCTCAGCTCGGCCGCGCGGGCGCCATCCTGGGTGGGGTAGCCGCGCACGGCCGACCCTGTGGCGCCCGACCGGACGAGGAAGAGGCCGATGCCGTCGCGCGCGTTGTCGTCACCGTCGATGCGTGCCGGCACGATGAAGGCGTCGGCCTCGTCGCCGGCGGGCACCAGCCCCTTGGCACCGGTCAGTTCCCAGCCGTCGCGCACCTTCTTGGCGCGCGTCTGGACATGCTGCCAGCGGTAGCGTGCGCTGCGCTCCTGCGATGCCGGCACGACAAGCGCGCTGCCATCGGCCACCTTGGGCAGCCACTCGGCCCGCACGGCCTCGGGGGCGGCAGCGAGCAACGCCGGCGTCAGCAGCGCAGCCTGTGCATAGGGTGCGTTGACCAGCCCGCGGCCGAGTTCTTCCATGACGACCATGGCCTCGATCGCGCCAAAGCCCAGACCACCGTGATCGGGCGGCACGACCAGGCCGGTCAGGCCAAGGTCCGCCAGTTCGCCGTAGACGGCGCGCGTGGCGCCCCCCGCCTTGGCCAGGGCGTGGCGGCGCTCGAACGGGAAGCCCTTCTCGACCCAGCGCTGCACGGCGTCGCGCAGCGACAACTGGTCTTCGGTGAAGTCGAAATTCATGTCAGCTCCCCAGGACCGTCTGCGCGACGATGTTGCGTTGCACTTCGTTCGAGCCGCCGTAGATCGTCGTCTTGCGCAGGTTGAAGTAGGTGCCGGCGAGCGGTGCGATGTGGGCCGCGCCGACATGGTCACCCTGCCATCCGGCGTCCATCGCCTCGTGCACGAAGGCCCGGCAATAGGGGCCGCCGGCAAGCATCATCAGTTCGCTGTAGCGCTGCTGGATCTCGCTGCCGCGGATCTTGAGCAGTCCGGCCACGTCCAGGCTCTGCTTGCCGCTGGTCTCGGCCGACAGCACGCGCAGCACCATCATCTCGAGCGCCACGATGTCGACTTCGAGCAGTGCAATCTGGTCACGGAAACGGACGTCGTCCCACAGGCTCTCGGTCCTGGCGATGCGCTTGAGGCGTTCGAGTTCGCGCTTGGCGCGGTTGACGTCGGCGATGTTGGTGCGCTCGTGCGCAAGCAGGTGCTTGGCGTAGGTCCAGCCCTTGTTCTCCTCGCCGATCAGGTTCTCGGCCGGCACCTCGACGTTGTCGAAGAAGACCTCGTTGACCTCGGGCTCGCCATCGAGCAAGACGATCGGGCGCAACGTGATGCCGGGGCTCTTCATGTCGATCAGCAGGAAGCTGATGCCGGTCTGGGGTTTGCCATCGGAACTGGTGCGCACCAGGCAGAAGATCCACTCGCCGTACTGGCCCAGGGTGGTCCATGTCTTCTGACCGTTGACGATGTACTTGTCGCCCTGGCGTTCGGCACGGCACTTGAGCGAGGCGAGGTCGGAGCCCGAGCCGGGCTCGCTGTAACCCTGGCTCCACCAGACCTCGCCGCTGGCGATGCCGGGCAGGAAGCGCTGCTGCTGCTCGGGCGTGCCGAAGGTCATGATGACCGGGGCCACCATCACCGGGCCGAAGGGCACGACACGCGGCGCGCCAGCGAGCGCGCATTCCTCTTCGAACAGATGCTTCTGGATCGCGTTCCAGCCCGGGCCACCGAACTGCTTGGGCCAGCCCCAGCCGAGCCAGCCCTGCCTGCCCAGAATGCGGGCCCAGTCCTGCATGTCGTCACGCGTCAGACGCAGGGCGTTGTGCACCTTGTCGCTGAGGCGGCTGGGCAGGTTGATCTGCCACCCATTGCCGGATCTGCTCGCGAAAGGCCAGTTCGTCGTCGGTGAAGTTCAGGTCCATGCGGTGGGTCTCCAGGCTTGCCCGGGTTTTAGCACGGTCGTTCGGTCCTGCCTGTCATGGCGGAGACAGATCGGTGCACCGGCTCGCTGCCGGAGGCAAGGCAACCGCGCGCGCTGTCAGAGCGCCGCCACCGCCTGCACCAAGGTCCACACGGTCATGAACACCAGGATCAGCGAGCCGATCGTCCACAGCGTGGCGCGGGTGTCATGCGTGCGGGCCGTCAGGTAGGCTCCGAAGTGCAGCAGACGCGACACCACGTAGCCGTAGAGCAGCCACTGCGCGAGCACGAGCGGAGGCTGCACGAGCACGAACAGGAACCCGGCCGCCAGAAAGAACGGGACGTTCTCCAGGTCGTTGTGATGGATGCGGCGAATCCGATCGACGCGCTCGTCGGGCTCGAGCTGCACTGGGCTGGGGTCGGGGTTCAGGCGCGTCTTCCTCAGGTCCTCCGGGGATCGGAAGCCGGCGCGGACGCTCATCATGCGCGCCACCGTGAGCCAGGCCATGCCCAGGGTCTTGAGGATCATCACCGAGGCGGCAACGGCGTAGGTGGCGAAGAGCGGATCGGCAAGGGAAAGCGACGTCATGGCGGCCTCCTGATCGTGTGACTTCGAGCCGCTTGCAGCGGCGACGGGGTGGATGGATCGCATCGTACGCTTTGGGTTACCGACAGTCCAAAAAAAGGATCGATGGTCCAAAAACAGATCGGAAGTAGAATCATGAGCCAACTTCACTGCTCTTCACCGATGGTCCAATCCAGGCCCGTTCACGAAACCCCAGCCGAACGCCGCCGGGAACGCCGGCGTGATCGCTCGCGGGAGGAGATCCTCGAGGCTGCGCGCAGCGTTCTTCTGCGCAAGGGGCTGGCGGGCACCACGCTGGACGCCGTCGCGCGAGAGGTCGGCGTCTCGAAGCCCGCCATCTACTACTACTTCCCCTCCAAGAGCGCGCTGTTGTTCGAGCTCGTGTTCGACATTCTCAGGCGCAACGCACAGGCGGTGGACGAGGCGGTCGACCGCACGGGAGAAGGACCGCAGGCGTTGCGTGCTCTGATCGGCGCGGTCGTGGGCGAATTCGCGCCCCGGATGGACGACTTCCGTCTCGCCTTCCTGCACGGTCAGATTGCCGACCCGGGGTCTGTGCACTTCGACCAGGCGCAGTTCGCCCGCGTGCGGCCACTCAATGATCTCTGGCTCGCCGGCGCTGCGCAGCGCCTGGCCGCCGCCCGCGGCCGTGGGAAGAAGCCGGCCGCAGTCGAGCCGCGGCTGATGGCCTTCCTGGCCTTCACGTCATGTGTCGGGCTGCTGACGATGAAGGGGATGGTCGAGAGCGTCGACGACCCGCTGCTCTACACCGACGAGCAGTTGGTCGAGGGCCTGGCGACGATCTTCGAGGCCGCTGCGTCGTCCTGATCGGACGGCGTCGGCGCCGCGCTCAGCGCAACTCGAGCCGCATCACGTCGTTCTCGCGCCGCATCTGGAAGCGCGACAGGAAGCTGTTGCCCAGCAGCACCATCGGCATCTGGGCCGGCGTGACCACCGCCTGCACGTTGGAGATCGTGACGTTGCCGACCTTGACCGCACTGAGCGTGATCAGGAAGGCCGGCGCCTGGCCGTTGGCGGTCTGGACCATGCCGCGCTGGCCGTTCTTGTAGTCGATGCGCAGGCGGTCAGCCTCGGCGCTGCCGATGGCCACCATGGTGGCGCCGGTGTCGACCATGAACTGCGTGGCGCGACCGTTGATCGCGCCGCTGGCGATGAAGTGGCCGCCCGGGCCGACCGGCAGCACGATCTCGCGCCCATCGCTGCCACCGGCGCCGCCGCCGACACTGACGGTTGCGCCGCCTTGCGTCAGCAGGCTGACCTTGCCGTTCCATTCGACCTTCGCCGTGCCGGCGTCGAGTGCCTGCAGCGTGACGCCGAGCTTGCGTTCACCCACCGCGAGGGTCACGGTCTGGCCGTCGATGACGAGCAGGGCCTTGCTGCCCATGTGGCCGGCGAGGGACACGCTCTGGCCGTTGGCGGCGGTCGCGGCGCCGAGCAGGCAGCCCAGCACCAGCGATATGCGCAGCGGGGCGGCCATCAGTCGCGGAAGTTGTCGAACGACAGCGGCTGGTCGTCGATCTCCTTGCGCAGCAAGGCCATCGCCGCCTGCAGGTCGTCGCGCTTGGCACCGGTCACACGCACCGCGTCGCCCTGGATCGCGGCCTGCACCTTGAGCTTGCTGCCCTTGAGCAGGGTCTGGATCTTCTTGCCGGTGGCCGAATCGATGCCGCTCTTGACCGGCGCCACGAGCTTGAGCTTGTCGCCGCCCATCTTCTGGGGCTTGGCGCTGAAGTCGACGAAGCGCACGTCGACCCCGCGCTTGGTCAGCCGGGCCACGAGTACGTCGCGCACCTGGTCGATCTGGAAGTCGCTGTCGGCGTAGAGCGTCAGCTCGCGCTCCTTGGCGCTCTTGTCGGTGAACTCGACCTTGGCGCTCGAGCCCTTGAAGTCGAAGCGGGTGCCGATTTCCTTGCCGGCCTGGTCGACCGCATTGCGGACCTCGACGAGGTCGGGCTCGAGGACGGTGTCGAAGCTGGGCATGGTGTTCTCCTGGGGTGCGGGTCAAATCAACGAAAATTCTGCCATGTCCCCCGCATCGCAAACGCTTGAATTGCAGCAACGTGTCTCGCTGCGTGACCACAACAGCTTCGGCCTGCCTGCCATGGCGACGAATCTGGTGCGCATCCGGTCGGACGCCGACGTGCAGGCGGTGCTCGGTCACGCAATGCTGGCGACGACGCCCAAGTTCATCCTGGGCGGGGGCAGCAACGTCGTGTTCACGCGCGACGTGCAGAGCACGGTGCTGAAGGTCGAGGTGCCAGGACGGCGTGTCGTGGCCCGCAGGCCCGACGCCTGGATCGTCGAGGCCGGGGCAGGCGAGAACTGGCATGAACTCGTCGGATGGACCCTGGACCAAGGCATGCCCGGGCTGGAGAACCTGGCGCTCATTCCCGGCCTGGTCGGCGCTGCGCCGGTGCAGAACATCGGGGCCTATGGCGTCGAATTCAAGGATCGGTTCGAGTCGCTCGACGCCGTGGAACTGGCGACCGGGCGCCAGATCACGCTCGACGGCGAGGCCTGTGCCTTCGGCTACCGCGACAGCGTGTTCAAGCGCCAGCTGGCGGGCAAGGTGCTGATCACCCGCGTGCGCCTGCGCCTGCCGCGGCCGTGGTCGCCGGTGCTGGGTTACGTGGATCTGGAGCGCAAGGCCAGCGAGACGGGAATTGCGCGGCCGGACGCCAGGACCGTCTTCGATTGGGTCTGCGCAATCCGGCGCGCCAAGTTGCCCGACCCGGCCGTGATCGGCAACGCGGGCAGCTTTTTCAAGAACCCGGTGGTAAGCGTCGAACAATGCCGCGACATCATCGGCCGTGACCCGGAGATCGTGCACTACCCTTTGCCCGACGGCAGCGTGAAGCTCGCCGCCGGTTGGCTGATCGACGCCTGCGGCTGGAAAGGCAAGGCGGTCGGCCGCGCCGCCGTCTACGACAAGCAGGCCCTGGTGCTGGTGAACCTGGGCGGCGCGAGCGGGGCCGAGGTGGTGACCCTGGCGCGTGCAATTCAGGAGAGCGTGTTCGGCCGCTTCGGGATCCGGCTGGAGCCGGAGCCGGTGATCGTCTGAATGTGAACTGCACATGCGTCGACGGCAGATTGCCGCCAGCGTAGGGCGGCTATCGGGCCACGAAGGCCTTGTGCGACAAGTGATAGACGAGCAAGGGCAGCGGCATGCGAAGCCAATGGCTGCGGACGAAGGTCGACCAGTGCGCCAGCCGCGTGGTGGGGCCGTACGCGGAGACATGCGCTGGCCGCAGCGCATGCTCGAAGAGCCACGACCGCAGCGTGCCGCGGCCAGGGGCTGCGGGCTGATCGGCGGAACGCTGTCGAGCACCGTCACCAGGGACTGGAGTCCGGTAGAGGCGCGACGACTGCTCCAATGCATCCCGTAACGGGCAGCGACAGTCCGAGTTCACCGGCCCGTGCCTCGAGCGTTGACCAGAACCCCGGGTCCTCGGCGAAGTCAGTCAGCAAGCCGTGCAGGTCGTGCAGATCGCGCAGGCCTTTGTGGAACTCCCCGAAGAAAAGATGGCAGGCCGAATGGATAACCATATCTGCCGGCGCGAGCACACGAAAGAAGGCCCATGGTGCCGGCAACGTAGTCGAGGCTCGAATCAGGTTCTCTGGGTCTGGCCGGATCCCTGAGGTCGGTGGAAGGATCGTATGGTGAACGTCCAGTACAGTGCCTCGGTTCTTGTGCTCGAGCGGGGGGATCTCGTGCATCCAGGCCCGGTAGTAGCGTTCGTCGTATGCATTCGTGTTCAGCGGGAACCATCCGGCCCAGTTGAGACGCTGCTCGACGTCGGGCAAGGCCAGCTTCGGCACCATGATGTCGATGTCATTGAAGATACGCCCCTTCGAGACCCGGTGGCCCAGGGCTGAATAGGCCGCACCCTTGAGCAGCAATACCGGCACCCCGAGTGGCGCCAAGGCCTCTTGAAGTCCCCGAAGCTCGCTGTGCACTGCATCCACATGGCGGCTTGCGATCGAAACCGCCAGATCAAGGTGGCGTTGAGCGGCTGCGGGAGCGTGCGCCAGGACGTCGGCACCGAGAAGTGTGATTTGCAGCTGCGGCATGAGCTCGGCGGCCCGACTTTGCCAGACCAGGCACTCCCAATCCGACTTGTCGTAGGCCTTGGCACGGGCCGGGTCGCGCAGTGTCGATGTCAGGAGTTGGGACCGATCCCTTGTCGTCATCAAGTCGGCGCAATCCATAGTCGCTCGATTTCCGGAAGCACCTGATCGAACGACGAGTAGGTGATCCGATGTGTCTCCACGTTTTCGATGAAACGGCACAGCGCCTCGAACCCCTCGCCCGCGAGCACCGAGGCGTTGAATGCGTGTCGGGTCAGTTCCACGAGTGCGTGAGCGCGGCCTTCGGGTCGACTGCTCAGCGCCTCATCGGCGCCGAACCTCGGGAAGACAAGCATCGCGGGCCGGACGCGTTGATCGATTGCCATCACACTGGCAGTTGGGGGGCGCATGTGCGCCACCGAGCCTTTGGCCGTGTCGTGGCAGACGTCGCTGATCACGACCTCGGGGCCGAGCGCGCGAACGATCTCGATCGACGCGTTCTTCAGACTGATCGGTCGCGCGATCGGGGTGATCCACCCGTCGCTCAGCGACACCAGCGCCAGTTCGTCGGACAGCAGTCGCCAGCCACGATGAACGAGGGCGGCACACAGCGTGCTCTTGCCCGAACCCGGATCAGCGGCAAGCACCAACGCGCGCCCGTCCCGCTCCACCACCGCAGCGTGTAGAACGAGGCAATCGTGCGCGTGCGATGAAATCACCCAGTTCAGTCCCCATTCGAGCATTGGCATGGCCTGGTTCATTGGCAGGGGCTTGAACGGCACGCGGCCATCGCAGTGCAGGACTGCCTGGGGGCGAGCATGGCGCCGCAACCACGACGGTGCCCTTACCTCGACTTCGAAGTCGACGAAGGTGTCGGCCCGCTGCAGCACCGGGAAGTCCGCATAGAGCTGGCCAACGCCCACCGCGAGCGGTGCCAGGTCCGACCTGAGGTTGACGCTGAAGCTGCCGCAAGGAATCAGGACTCCCTCGCCAGCGAGGCGCGCCGGTAGCTCGGTCGTGGATAGCTGCGCGATCCTCAATGGGCGCGTTCGAGGATCTTCATGCGAATCAGCTCGTCGATGCTGTCGATCGGCGTGTCACGCAGAACCGCGGCGGCTGGGGGGGTGTCCGGGCACCGATCGAAACCGGACTTGGCGCCGAAGTGTGCTGCGGCCAGTGCTTCGAAAAGCTCGCGGTACTCGCAAGGAAAGAGATGCGTTTCGCAAGTCTCGGCCACGTAAACGACGACACCGTCGTCGAACACGCGGAACATCACTCTGCCGGCGAGGTGGTTCGTCTCGTGCGCCGCGTGCAACCGATCGGCGCTGACGTCACTCCCGGGCGCCATTGCACCAGAGGTCGGGGGTCTTCCCGTAGATATCTACCTTGGCGACAAATGCCTCCAACTGAGCCTTGCGATTGCCAGGGCCCAAGGCACAGGCCGTCTGGAACGCGGCGATGACGGCTGCGGCGGTCTGCAGTCCGAGAACGGGGTAGCGCGCGCCGTAGTACTTGGCATTTAGCAGCGCCGCAACCGCGTGCATCCCGGTGTTGCCATTGGCGTTGTAGGCATTGGCATGGTTGGTCGACGGGCCCACGTCCATCAGTCTGATATTTGAGTTTGTGTAGAAGGCCACACCGAAGACGGTATTGAACTTCGCTGTTCGCGGATAGACCGTGTACAGACTCGGTGCCTGGTTCCAGAGCGCTGTGCCGTTGTTGTTCCACCAGAATCCCGGGCTGCAGCCGCAAGGGTTCGCCGTGCCCTGCCGAGACAGGTTGCCCGAGGCGAGTTCGGATCCAGTGCAACTGCCCCACCCGGCCACTGCGGAGCGACTCGTGACGGAGAGCACCGCCGCAGTGCTGCCGACGCCCAGTGTGCCCAGACGGCGGCGTCCCTGGTCAACGCCGCTGGGACGCTTCGGCTCCTCGGCGCTCTGTTCGGGCGATTTGTTCTGCTCATTCATGGTCTGGCCTTGGCTGACGACGATTCTGTGTGGTTGAACTTGCACTGCGGTGGCACATCTACCGCCCCGAATTCCACGGCACGAAGTGCGCCCAATGGGCCGTCCGGCATGCTAGATGGCCACCACCTAGCCACTTGACGTTGATTGAACACCATGTGGTGCGTCATTGGAATGCTGACCCCCCCCGTGCATCGGGGGCCATCGGAGAAAATGTTCGCTTGGGTGACGAGAATTCCCGGTGTTATCGCACCATATTGGTGCGTTTATTGGTGTGATCGTACCCGCGGTGTCCGGTTGACCCAATCACCACGCTCAGGACAGCAGCACGATCAATGCCCCGGCCCCCCCCTGCGGCCCACTGGCCTGCGTGAACGCCAGGACATCGTCACATTGCGCCAGCCAGCGCTGGACCTTGGCCTTGAGCACCGGTTGGCGTCCGGGCGATCCATGCCCCTTGCCATGCACCACGCGCAGGCAACGCAGTCCCTGCTTGCGCGCCCCGCGCACGAAGTCGGCGACCTGTGTTCGCGCTTCGTCGCGGCGCAGGCCGTGCAGATCGAGCTGGGCCTGGATCGACCATTGCCCACGCCGCAGCCTTGCCACCACGTCGGTCGTGACGCCCGGGCGGCGAAAGCTCAGTCCATCGTCGGTGAGCAACAGGGACTCCACGTCCACCCCGTCCGACATCGATTCGCGCAGGGCCGCCTGCTCGTCGGCTTCGCGCTGGCGCGGCAGCGGTGCCGGCCGCTCGCGCTCGATCGCGGCCCGATCCTGGGGCGCGACCGCCTGCACGGCGCCGACGCTGTGGGCAAAGAGCTGCCGTTGGCGCTCGGTAGCTGCGCGTTCGGCCGCACGTCTGCGCACGAGGGCCTGCGCTTCATCGCGGCGGCGCGCCATTTCGGCGCGCAGCGCGCCGAGCTCCTGCAGGCTTCCGGCCTTCACAACAGGCCCCGCTCCGCCAACGAGACGACCTGCCCGCGGCCGATGATCATGTGGTCGAGCAGCCGCACGTCCACCAGTTGCAGCGCGCTCTTCAGGGTCTGGGTCAGGAACTCGTCGGCGCGCGACGGCTCGGCCACCCCAGACGGGTGGTTGTGGGCGAGGATCACCGCGCCCGCGTTGTGGGTCAGCGCTGCCTTGACGACTTCGCGCGGATAGACGCTGGTCTGCGTGAGCGTGCCGCGGAACATCTCCTGCAGCGCGATCAACCGGTGCTGGGCGTCCAGGAACAGCACCGCGAACACTTCATGTGCGTGGCCGCCCAGCTGCAATGCGAGGTAGTCCTTCACCTTCTGCGGCAGATCGAAGACCGGGGCCAGCGCCAGTTGCTCGGCCAGGGCGCGGCGCGCCATCTCGGCCACCGCGGCCAGCTCGGCGCGCTTGGCCGGCCCCAGGCCCTTGATGCGTTTGAGGTCGTCGGCCCGGGTGTGCAGCAGACCCGCAAAGCCGCCGAACTCGTGCAGCACCTGAGACGCCAGCGCGACCACGCCATGGCCTGGCAGCCCGGTGCGCAGCAGCAGTGCCAGCAGTTCGGCGTCGGCCAGCGCCGCGGCGCCACGCGTGAGCAGCTTCTCGCGCGGGCGATGCGCGGCCGGCAGGTCCTTCATCACCATCTCGGTCCGGGTGGGAGGGTGTCTCGTAGAATCATGCCCAGTCTATCTGCCCCTGGATGCCCCTCGTGAACACCGTGCAAGCGGGGTCCTTCCTGACCCTGCACTACCGCCTCAGCGACCCGAACGGGGTCGACGTCATCAACACGTTCAACGCCAAGCCAGCCACGCTGTCGCTCGGGGCGGGACAACTGGCGCCTGCCATCGAGCAGCTCCTGATCGGGTTGCCGGAGGGCGCCCGGCAGTCCTTCGAGTTGCCCGCTGGCGCGGCCTTCGGCGAGCGCAACCCGGACATGGTGCAGCGGATCAAGCGCAGCCTGTTGAGCGAACTGAGTGAACCCGAAGCGCAGTATTCGGTGGGCGATGTCGTGCAGTTCCCGACGCCCGACGGCGCATCGGGTTTTGCCGGCGTGGTGCGCGAGATCGGCGACGACTGGTTGCTGTTCGACTTCAACCACCCGCTGGCCGGGCGGCCGGTGCAGTTCGAAGTGCAACTGCTGGGGGTGATGTGAGCGCTCCGATGCTTGAACAAGTGGTGCTGGCCGAGCCGCGAGGCTTCTGCGCCGGCGTCGACCGCGCGATCGAGATCGTCGAGCGTGCGATCAAGCGCTTCGGCGCGCCGATCTACGTGCGCCACGAGATCGTGCACAACACCTATGTCGTCAACGATCTGAAGACCAAGGGCGCGATCTTCATCGAGGACCTGGCCGATGTTCCGCCCGGTGCGACCCTGGTGTTCAGCGCACATGGCGTCAGCAAGGCGGTGCGTGAAGAAGCCGCGCAGCGAGGCTTCCAGGTCTTCGACGCCACCTGTCCGCTGGTGACCAAGGTGCATGTGGAAGTGGCCAAGCTGGCCAAGGAAGGCTTCGAGTTCATCATGATCGGCCACAAGGGACACCCCGAGGTCGAAGGCACGATGGGCCAGCTCAGCCAAGGCATCTTCCTGGTCGAGGGCGTGGCCGACGTGGCCAAGGTGCGCCCGCGCAGTGACCGCATCGCCGTCGTCACGCAGACCACGCTCAGTGTCGACGACGCGGCGGAGATCCTGGCCGAGGTCAAGCGCCTGTTCCCGAACGTGCGTGAACCGAAGCAACAGGACATCTGCTACGCCACACAGAACCGGCAGGACGCCGTCAAGCTGCTCGCGCCCGAGGTCGATGTCGTGATCGTGGTCGGCAGCCCGACCAGCAGCAACAGCAATCGCCTGCGCGAGCTGGCCCAGCGCCTGGGCACGCCGGCCTACATGGTGGACGCCGCCGAAGACCTGAAGCCCGAGTGGTTCGACGGCGGCCGCCGTGTCGGCCTGACGGCGGGCGCGTCGGCACCGGAGTTGCTGGTGCAGCAGGTGGTGGTGCGCCTGCGCGAGCTCGGCGCAATCACGATCCGCAAGATGGACGGCGTCACCGAGTCGGTCCACTTCCCCTTGCCGCGCGGCCTGGGAGACCGCAGCATGAGCGAAGCGGCGGCGTCCCGATCCTGACGCCCCCTGGCCGCCTTCGATGCGCATGCCCGGCGAGCGGCATGCCAAGTGAACCTTCAAGAGACCCGACATGATCGACCTGACCCAACTGCGGCGCGACCTCGACGGCGTGATCGCCCAGCTGCAGCGCCGCAAGAACCCGCAACCGTTCCTGGACGTGGCGCGCTTCTCCGAACTCGAGGGCGAACGCAAGCAGATCCAGGCGGCGACCGAGCAGTTGCAGGCGCAGCGCAACGTGCTGTCCAAGCAGATCGGCGCGGCCAAGGGCAAGGGCGAGGACAGCACTGCGCTGATGGCGGAAGTGGGCACGATCGGCGAGCGCCAGAAGGCGGGCGCCGAACGGCTGGAGCTCCTGCAGGGCGAACTGCAGTCGATGCTGATGAACCTGCCCAACCTGCCGCACGAGAGCGTGCCCGACGGTGCCGACGAGGCCGCCAATGTCGAGCAACGCCGCTGGGGCACGCCGCGCGACTTCGACTTCGCGCCAAAGGACCACGTCGACCTCGGCGCACCGCTGGGGCTCGATTTCGAGACGGGTGCCAAGCTCTCGGGCGCGCGCTTCACCTTCCTGCGCGGGCCGGTGGCGCGGCTGCACCGGGCGCTGGCGCAGTTCATGCTGGACCTGCAGACCGAGCAGCATGGCTACACCGAGTGCTACACGCCGTACATCGTCAACCGCGAGGTGCTCGAAGGCACCGGGCAGTTGCCCAAGTTCAAGGACGACATGTTCTGGGTCTCGCGCGGCGGTGACGAACAGCAGACCGAGCAGTACCTGATCTCGACGAGCGAGATCTCGCTGACCAACAGCGTGCGCGAGCAGATCCTCGACGCGGCAACCCTGCCCATCAAGCTGACCGCGCACAGCCCCTGCTTTCGCAGCGAGGCCGGCAGCGCCGGGCGCGACACGCGCGGCATGATCCGCCAGCACCAGTTCGACAAGGTCGAGATGGTGCAGATCACGCATCCGGAGCAGAGCTACGAGGCCCTGGAGCAGATGGTCGGTCACGCCGAGGCCGTGCTGCAGAAACTCGAGCTGCCCTACCGTGTCGTCGTGCTTTGCGCCGGAGACATGGGGTTCGGCAGCACCAAGACCTACGACCTCGAGGTCTGGCTGCCCGCGCAGGCCACCTACCGCGAGATCAGCTCGTGCAGCAACTGCGAGGCGTTCCAGGCGCGCCGCATGCAGACGAGGTTTCGCAACGCGCAAGGCAAGAACGAACTCGTGCACACGCTCAACGGCTCCGGCCTCGCGGTCGGGCGCGCGCTGGTGGCCGTGCTGGAGAACCACCAGCAAGCCGACGGCAGCATCTCGATCCCCGCAGCGCTTCGGCCCTACCTCGGCGGGATCGAGGCGCTGAAGGCCTGACGATCATGGAAAGTGAACCCACGATGGACGACACGCAGATCCGCACACTGGCAGACATGCTGCTCGGCGCGCGGGACCGCGCCGAACTGACGGCACTGCCCAGCGCGAGCGCAGAAGGCCTGACGCTGGCCGACGCCTACCGGGTCGCCGACGCCACCATCGTGCAGCGCGAGACCGCGGGCGAGCGGGCGGTCGGCTGGAAGATCGGCTTCACCAACCGCAGCATCTGGGAACGCTACGGCGTGGCTCGGCCGATCTGGGCGCGCGTGTGGGACAGCACGCTGACCCACCTCGAAAGTGCCGACGGCGAGGCCGAGGTGGTCGCTGGCCGGCCTCGTGCAGCCGCGGCTGGAGCCCGAGATCGTGTTCGGCTTCAAGGCCGAGCCACAAGTCGGCATGGACGAGGCGGCGCTGCTCGACTGCATCCACTGGGTTGCGCATGGTGTCGAGATGGTGCACACGCACTTCGAGGGCTGGCGCTTCGGCGGTGCACCCGACACGGTGGCCGACTTTGGTCTGCATGGCCGGCTGCTGGTGGGGCCACGGGTGCCGCCCTGGCCGGGCATGACGTCCGATCTGGCGGCGCTGAACATGCGCCTGCACCGCGGCGAGGCCGACGCCGAACAGTTGGTCGACGAAGGGCAGGGCGTGCTCGTCCTCGGCGGGCCGGTGCAGGCCCTGAGCGAGTGGTTGCGGGCAATGGCCGAGCTGACGCCGCGATGGCGTGTACGCGCCGGCGACCTGGTCACCACCGGCACCTTGACCGACGCCTGGCCGGTGGAGGCCGGAGAACGCTGGCGCACCGAGCCCGACGACGCACGGCTGCCGGGTCTGACACTGCGCTTTGTGCGCTAGAATTCCCGGCTTCGCTCAGAGCGAGACCGCGCATCAGGAAAGGTGGCAGAGTGGTCGAATGCGCCGGACTCGAAATCCGGTGTACTGTTATGCAGTACCGAGGGTTCGAATCCCTCCCTTTCCGCCAGAGATAAGTTCGTCAAGATCCGCAAGAAGGGCAGACACCAACTTGCAACCAATGACAGCAGTGACTACAATGAGTTCAGGAGGCCTTGATCATGGCAACACTGACCATCCGCGACTTGGACGACTCGCTCAAGCGCAAGCTCCGGGTGCGGGCGGCCAGCCGAAATCGCTCCATGGAAGAGGAGGTGCGGCAGATCCTCCGTGCCGCGCTTGCCGAGTCATCGGCGCCGGCGGTGGACATCGTGTCGAGGATTCGCGGGCGCTTCTCCGGGCTGGGCGACATCGAACTTGTGATCCCCGAGCGTGATCCGGTGCGCGCGCCGCCAGATTTCAGCTTCGGGGCCAAGCCAGCCAGAGCTGGCTCGACGGTCCAGACGGCCGGCGGTTCCAGGACCGGGCGCCGCAAGTGAGCTGTCTGCTCGATACCAACGTCCTTTCCGAGTTGCTGCGCGCGTCGCCGGAGCCTGCCGTGCTCGCTTGGTTCTCCGCCCAGCCGGCGGACAGCCTGTTCGTAAGTGCTGTGACTCAAGCAGAGATGCTGTTCGGCGCACGATTGCTGCCGGCGGGCAAGCGCCGCAAGCAATTGGACGAGGCGTTGGACGCGATGTTCCGCGAGGACTTCGATGGACGCGTGCTTGCGTTTGACGGCCGATGTGCTTCGCCGTATGCCGACATCGTGGTCGCGCGGCGAAACGTTGGACGGCCCATGGCCCAGTTCGATGCTCAGATCGCAGCAATATCAGTCGTTCATCGTCTCGAATTGGCCACACGCAACGTCGCAGACTTCGAAGAATGCGGCTTGAATGTCGTGAATCCATGGACGCTCTAATGAGCCGGTCGGGGATGTCGCGGAAACTGGGGGCACTTCCGGGGCCACATGCCGATCAAGTAACGATCGAGAGCAAGCACTGGCAATGGTGAAAGTGGGACATTCGAACCCTCCCTTCTGCCAGTGATAAGTTCGTCTAGTCCGCAAAGACCGAAGAACACGACACAGAGCCCCGCCAGTCGGGGCTTTTTCGTTTCCGGACGTCCGTTGACGACCGCGTGCTCCCTGGCAGAGGTCGATGCGACCCTGCGCGGTCGGCCTCAGGCGGTGGTATCGCGCATCAGGGTGTTGAACCAGATTCCCATGTTCTGGAAATTGTCGCTGTCGATGGCCGCAGACTCAGTGGCCGTCGCCGGCGTGCCGTTGACCATCGTCTTGCCCCCGTTGGAGGCGACCTTCATGCTGGCCGTGGCCGCGTCGTACTGGTAGACCGCGGTCAGCCAGGAGGCGGTCTTGGCGGTGATGGGTGAGAAGCAGGCTGAGTTTGCCACTGGCTGAGGATCGGGTGCGGCGCCACCCAGCAGCCGCAGGATCGCATCGGCACAGATCTTTGCTTCCTGGTTGGCCACATGCCCAGCCTTGGGCAGGCCACAGCTCGACGCATCGCCGATGACGTGGATGCCGGCAGCGCCGGGTGCGGTGGACTCGTAGCTCAGTACATCGACCGTGGCCCAGCGCCCGCCGCTGCCGTTGTTCAGGCCGGCGAGCGCGAGCCAGTCGCCGGAAGCGCTGCCCGCGGCGCGGTGCGGCACGATCGGATTGACTACCTTCGCCTGCACGACCTGGGGGGCACCCAGCTGGTCGACGTAGCTGACCACCTTGGTGGCAGCGTCGATGGTGATGCTGGTGACGCCCGGCACGTACTGGATGACGCCAGCATGAATCTGGCCGAACGCCAGCTCGAAGGTGTGCCGTTCGGCCTGGATGCTCAGGTTCTCATCGAGCACGATGACCTTGCAGGCCGGACCCTTGGCCTTCTTCAGGTAGTCAGCGACCACGCAGGCCCGCTCGTAGGGCCCGGGCGGGCAGCGATAAGGCGACTTGGGAATGGTCATCACGAATACATCGCCGTTGCGCATCGCCGCGATCTGGTTGCGCAGCAAGGTGGTCTGGGCTCCGGCGCGCCAAGCGTGGGGCGTGCGCGCGTCATAGTCCGACTGGGTCAGGCCGTAGGCGTCGTCGAAGCTCACGCCCGGTGCCAGCACCAACCGGTCGTAGCTCAGCGACGTTCCTCCGGCCAGCGTCACGGTGTGTGACGCGGCGTCGATGGCGGCCGCGCTGCCGGACTTGAACTGCACGCCGTACTTTGCGGCGAGCGCGTCGCGCTTGAACTGCAGCGATGCGATGCTGCGGCTGCCGTTGAGCACCAGGTTGCTCATGATGCTCGACGTGTATTGCGCATCGGGTTCGACCAACGTCACCTGCACGCCGGTGCCACCCCACAACCTCAGGTATTTGGCCGCCGTCATGCCTGCCATGCCGCCGCCGACGACCACCACACGCTTGCCCACAAGTCCGGTGCTGGCCAGGGCCAGGGTGGCGTTCCGGCTCGAATCGCCTTCGTCGTCGTCTGCCCAGCCCTGCAGCGGCAATAGGCCTGCGGCCAAGCCGCCGGCCGCCAGGCCGATGAGTTGGCGGCGCGAGAACTCGCGGTCGAATGGTTTGCCGTTCATGTTGTTGCCTCCCCTTACTTCTTCAGATAGGCCGCGATCTTGCGCAGCTGGTCGGGCGTGTAGCCCTGCGCGTGCGCGGCCATGATGTCCTTGCCGGCGGGCTTGCTCTGGAACTCGATGAGTTCGTTGGCACTCTTCCCCCGGATCTCTTCGAAGCCGCCCGTGCCCTCGGTGCCGTGGCACTGAAAGCAATTCGAAGCCAACAGTCGACCTTCTGTGCTGGCCGGTTGCACCACGACGGCAGTGATGTTCTTGCGACCCGCAGCGCTGTGCGACAGGTCGTCACTTGTGCTGTCCGGCCCGCCACCGCATGCGGCCAGGCCCAAGCTCAGGCACAGCGCCAATTTGGCGCGGAGCCGGCGGGAATCGAGTCTTCGTACGAGTCTCATCGACTTCTCCTTCATGTTTGCCACGGCGTGAATTGCGCTCCAGGGGAGTGTGGTGAAGGATTGCTGTTCTGTCCCTGGCGTCAGCCGCCGCGGTTGTTTCGCGGGCGTAACAGTTCCGCGCAGTCGCCGGTCGAAGGCAGCGGAGAATGGCGCTGTGACCGCCATGCGGGCAGTGGCCTGCCGACTGAAGCCCGGTTCAATTGCCGCGAGCTTCGTGCGTCGACCGATAAGCACAGATCAGGGCGGCGCACAGCACTGGAGCGCATCTTCGAGAGCGAGGAAGGGCCAGAGCGGACCATCACCGCTGGCCCAGCGGCAGGACCGTCTACTGGCACAACGCGTCGCACTGGGACACCGTTTCGCCGCTGTTGTCGTGGCTTGGTGGGACCGTTGGAGCGGGACCCGAAGTCCGCGCCGTGCGGACCATGTCAGGCGGCGGCTGGAGGCCGAATCCTGCCTGAAACCGGCTACCTGCCCGTGGCCGAGGTCACCGCCAAGCTGCTGGCAATGGCACCCAAGCTCGAGAGCTGCGCCGCTCTGGAAATTGCCAGGTGCTCGATGCAGGCCTGCGGGCAGATCCTGCGTTGCGTCGTGGCGCACGGCCTGATCGACCGCAACCCAAGCGCCGATGTACGGTCCAGCGACGCGCTCAAACCCCGGCGCAAGATCGACCATGCGCGGGTCGACGTCGAGGCGCTGCCCGCACTGATGCGTCGCATCGAGGGGGTCGACGGCTCGGTCACCGTCCGCTCTGCGCTGAAGTCAATGTCGCTGACAATCGACCGCGCCTGCGAACTCATCGGGGCGAGGTTCATGGCCCCGATCACAGCGCGCGCGCTTCGGCGCACGCCGTCTTGGCGTCGCGCCCGCCCCAGCCCCGATCGCCGACCTGGAGCTCGAGACTCAGGGAATCCCTGGGCGCAGAGTCAGGCAATGCGCGATGGTCATCTCCCGTCGGGATGGTCAGACTCGATAACAGCATGGCCGCGTCCATCCCGACCTGGGGTAGATCGGTCACCAAATGGAGGCTAGTGATGAAGAGACGATTGATGATCCTGGCGGGCACCCTGGCAGCCGGCGCGGCGGCGGCGCAGATGCCCAAGCTCAACGAAATCGTGAAGGGGCTGGGCAAGCTGCCGAATGCAACCTCACCTGGCTCTGGCGCCGCGGACGAAACGTCCAGCGCTGCGGGCATAAAGGAGGCGCTTGCCATTGGCACCGAAAAGGCCGTGGCCAGCCTGTCGCGCAAGGACGGCTACTTCGCGAACCAGGCCGTGAGGATCCTGATGCCCTCCAGCATCCAGAAGGTCGCCGACGTGGCGAGCAAGCTGGGCTTCGAGCGCCAGGTAGACGAGTTCGTGCTCAGCATGAACCGTGCTGCCGAGGCCGCTGCCCCGTTGGCGTCGCGCTATTTCGGCGATGCGATCCGCGACATGACGCTCGACGACGCGCGCGCCATCGTCACGGGCGGCAAGACCAGCGCCACCGACTACTTCCGCGGCAAGACCCACGACAAGCTGTATGCGGCCTTCAAACCTGTCGTGACACAGAAGGTCGGCGAGGTGGGTGCCACGCGCGCCTACAACGACCTGATCGGACGCTACGAGAAGGTGCCATTCGTGGGTTCGCAGTCAGTCGAGCTTGACGACTACGTGACCAACAGAGCGCTCGACGGCCTTTTCCACATGGTGGGCGAGGAGGAGAAAGCGATCCGCACCAATCCGGCGGCCCGCACCACCGACCTGCTGAAGATGGTCTTCGGCTAGCCCGGAAGATTCAGCGGAAGCCAGTTGGAAGCCGCCGGATGAGCCAGTGCTCATCGGACGCTGACGTTTGCGCCGATCGAGAACCGTCGATGCGAATGGCACAGGCTGATGAGTGACCGCAGCGCTGCCGTCACTACCGGCAGCAAGTGGCCGCGGCTGTGAGTAGGGGGCCGCGCCGGAAAGCTGCCCTGGCTAGAGCGCTTCCGACTTGAGTGCGTCCGCTGTGCGGCACGAGCCCCCGACTTGGCGGCGCCGGTCAGACCCTGGTGGCCGTTTTGCCCCGCCGGATTTCCTGCCACGGCTGCATCGTCGCGAGCCGCTCTTTCGCGAAGGCGACGAAGTTGCTGAGATAGGTCGAGTAGAACTTCTGCTTCGAATACACCAGCGCGAGGTTTCGCACCAGGCGCGGCGTCAGTGGAACGCCGATCAGCAAGCCGAGCTGTGTTTCCTTCACGACGGCGGCACGCGACATGATGGTGAACCCGCGCCCGGTGGCGACCAGGCCCTTCAGGGCCTCTGGGCTCCCGAGCTCCATCACCGGCTGGACCGATTCAGCGGCGACGCCGATTTCCTGCAGATAGTGGTCACAGACCTCGCGCGTGCCCGACCCCGGTTCACGGCTGACATAGGCATGTTGCGCCAGCAACGCGGGTGCGATCGACTTCAGCGTGGCCAGGGGATGCGACGGCGCGCAGACGACCAGCAACTCGTCCTCGCAGACGACTTCAGTGACCAGCGAGGGCAGCAGCGAGTCACCCTCGATGAAGCCGACGTCCAGGCTGTGTTCGGCGACCTGGCTCTGCACCGTCTCCGAATTGGCCACCAGCAGCCGTGGCAGTACGCCCGGGTAGCGGCCCGTGAACTCTCCCAGCACAGGGGGCAGCAGGTACTCCGCAATCGTCATGCTCGCGCCGATCAGCAGCGGCCCGACCATGTGCCCGGTCATGTCCTTGAGCCGGGCATCCATCTCGGCCGACAGGCCCAGAATGCGCTCGGCGTAGTCGAACACCACGCGCCCGGCGTCGGTGAGCGAGATCTGGCCGTGGCCGCGCTCGAACAGGCGGGTGTTGTACTGCTCTTCGAGCTGCTTGATCTGGAACGTCACCGCCGGCTGCGTCATGAACAGCGCGTCGGCCGCCTTCGTGAACGAGAGCTGCTTGGCGACGGCGTGAAAGACCTGGAGGCGCCTGTCGGACATGGCGCATTCAAGCACAGATGCGGAACCGCCCCGCGGTCGAATCCATGCGGCATGTCAAGGGGGCGGTGGTTTGTGCAGCCCTCACCACGCCCATCGAAGACCGCGACGGGCGCGATCCGGCACCATCGATGCCGAAGGCGGATGCCTACGGCTTCTTCGGTGTCTGGTAGGCGACTTCCTTCTGGAACGGCTTCCAGACGGTTTCGTAACCCACGAAGCCCTTCTGGTTGGGTGCCATCTGACGCGTTGTCAGTAGAAACGAATGGCCGTCAGGCACTTTGGTGGGGGGCTTTTGCTCGCTCATCGGTCACCTCTCATGTCGTGAATTCGGGACTGCAATTTCGGCCAGCCAAGTTCGTCGAAGTTCCGATGCCATTCGACACCGCTGCTCAAACAGGTCTCATCAGTGACGGGTCGATGTCCGCACCGGCAATGACTGCCTCGCCAATCCTCGTCTCTTTGTCCGTGGCGTCGCGCACCGTCAGGATCTCGAGCGCGAAGACGACCGCTCTGCCGCAAAGCGGGTTGTTGCCATCGACCGTCAGTGTCTCGTCGTCCATCCGCGTGACGAGAAAGCTGCGGGTCTGGCCCGTGTCGCTCTCCATCAGGATGGAGGTGCCGACTTCCCGGTACTCCTCGGGAACGCTCTCAATGTCGGACGTGAAGACCAGCGACTCGTCCCTGGGGCCGAAGATCTGATTGCCATCGATCGGCACTTCGATGACGTCGCCAGCGGACTTTCCTTCCAGTTCCCGATGGACCGAAGGGGCCAGGATTTCATTGTGTCCGTGGACATAGCCCAAGGGGAAATCGACCCGCGTGAGGACATGCCCCGACTTCTCGTCGATCACCTTGTAGGTGAGTTCGACGAACTTGCCGTCCTGGATGGATTCACTCATGTCGAACCCAAATCAACCGCTCAGAAGATGGATGCACCAAAGATCTTGACCTCTTTGTCCTCGTAGCCAAGCACGAGTCGGCCGAGCCATTCGCCTGGTTTCTTGGTGCTGCGCTGCCGGTAGAGAACCGTCACATGTTCACCGCGCCGGATGATGCCGAGCGAGTCGATGTCTTCGGACAGGTTTCTCGCCAGTTCGCTGTGGGCGAACTGGTGGCCCGCCACCACGTGGTTCATGGCCAGCGCCAGCGGGGCGGAGAAGTTCTTGACGAATTCTCCGTACTTGCCTTCGTTCGAAAAGGTGACGAGACCGCGCCACAGAGGGTCGGCGATGGCCCGGATCTCTTCGTCTGTCTTGTCGATGATGTTCACGCGCGGCTCGGTGCGACCCGCAGGGACCAGTTCGATAGGGCTCTCGACATACGACATTCTTGATCCTTGTGCGCCAAGCGGGCGGTCAATGCGAGCTTCGGCCCGGCACTGTGGTCATTCGTCCGCCACCAGGTGATACAGAGGCGCCTTCTCCATCGTGTATTCACCGGATTGCGGGTCGCGGCGCGACACCGTCAGCACGTGCCAGTTCTCGTCGTCCAGCTTCATCGCGTCGCCGCGGTAATAGTAGCCCGGCCAACGGGTCTCCTTGCGGAACAGCGTGTGCTGCGTGACGCACTCCGCGGCGCGATGGCGGTGCATCAGTTCCCAGGCACGCAGCAACTCGTGGATGTCCTCTGCGGCCAGGTTCTGCAGGTCTTCTTCCATGATCTTGAGCTTCTTGAGGCCGATGCTCAGGAGCTTCTCGTTGGTCATGTAGCTGACGGTCACGCCGCCGCAGTATTCGTCCATCAGCTTCTGCAGACGTTCCAGGCCCTGCTTCGGGTTGATGTAGTGCGGGTTGACGTCGCCCGCCACGATCACATTTCGGTAGACCCTGTAATGCTCCAGAGGCTTGTAGATCTCGGTCTTGCGGCGGTTGATCTGCTCATCGGACACGACAATGCCTTCGGCCTTGCCGTCGTCGATGTACTTGCAGGCGGCCTTCGCGGCCAGACGCCCTTCGGTGAACGAGCCCGACGAGAAGGCATGCGGCGTTCCGCCGACCGCGTCACCGGCGCCGAACAGGCCTTCGATCGTCGTCATGCGGTTGTAGCCCCAGAAATACTCGGGCGGGGAAAGGTCCTCGGGACCCGAGCACCAGGCACCCGAGCCGGTCGCGTGCGAGCCCATGACATAGGGCTCGGACGTCGTCAGCTCGGGGTTCTCGTTCTTGGGGTCGACGTCGGTGGCGGCCCACAGGACCGCCTGGCCGACGGTCATGCCAAGGAAGTTTTCCCAACCGACTTCTTCCAGATGAGGATCCTGGAATGCCTGCATCGTGATCATGTGAATCGGGCCGCGGCCGGCATTCACTTCGTTGATCAAGGCATGGTTGCGCAAGCAGGTCGGGATCGGCCGATGGGTCAGGTGCGACGCTTCGGGATCGAGATACTCCTTGCCGACCATCTTCTGCAGTTCGGGGAACCACTTCGATTCGTACTCTTCGCCCAGACCGTTCTGGGTATAGGTCTTCAGGTGCAGGAAGTAGGCACCGACCGGGCCATAGCCGTCCTTGAAGCGCGCCAGCACGATGCGGTTTTCCATCTGCGTCATCTTGGCGCCGGCGTTGATCATGAGCCCGTAGGCCGACGCAGACGACCAGGGCGCATACCAGGTGCGGCCGGACCCTTCGCCGACCGAGCGCGGCTTGAAGATGTTGGAGGCACCGCCCGCGCCGCAGATCACGGTCTTGGACTTGAAGACGTGGTAGTTGCCCGTGCGCACGTTGAAGCCGACGGCACCGGCCACCCGGTTTTCCTTGCTGTCATCCATCAGCAGGTGGGTCACGCAGATGCGGTTGAAGACCTTGTCGGCCGACTTCTTGGCGGCCTCGGCCACGATCGGCTTGTAGGACTCGCCGTGAATCATGATCTGCCACCGACCTTCGCGCAGATAGCGTCCGGTCTTCGGGTTCTTCATGATGGGCAGGCCCCACTCTTCGAACTGGTGCACCGTCGAGTCGACGTGTCGGGCCATGTCGAACAGCAAGTCCTCGCGCACCATCCCCATCAGGTCGGTGCGCGCGTAGCGGACATGGTCCTCGGGCTTGTTCTCGCCCCAGCGGGTGCCCATGTAGCAGTTGATCGCGTACAGGCCCTGGGCGACAGCACCGGAGCGATCGATATTGGCCTTCTCGGCAATGACGATCTTCTTGTCCTGACCCCAGTACCTGGCCTCCCATGCGGCACCGGTGCCGCCAAGACCTGCACCGACGACAAGAACGTCGATGCCGTCTTCGATGATCGTTTCGTAGGCCATCAGTACACCACGCCTTTCGTCATCTTGAGACCGTTGGACTTGAGCGTATGCAAGCCGCCGTCATCCAGGCGGATGTACTTCGGCTCGCTGTAAAGCAACTCGCTGTCGCGCATTTCCTTGTTCGGTCCGGGCACATCGGCGAGCTTGGGGATCGCCGTGCCCCAGGGCTTGGTCGTGATGGGCGACAGGAACTCCTTTTCCGTGCCGTTACGGAATTTGATCTTCCAGGCGATCGTGCCTTTGCGTTCATCGCGCTGGACCCGCACGCTGTGCCCGAGCGGGGCGAAGTCGGCATAGCCGCGCACATCGATCGCGTTCTGCGGACAGGCCTTGACGCAGGAGTAGCACTCCCAGCACATGTTGGGCTCGATGTTGTAGGCGCGACGCGTCACCTTGTCGATGTGCATGATGTCGGACGGGCAGATGTCGACGCAGTGTCCGCATCCGTCGCACCTCGTCATATAGACGAACGTAGGCATTGTTCCTGCTCCTTGTCGATTCCAACTGAACTTGCGGGCTGACCTTCAATTCAATAGTGGCGCGGCGCCTCGCGCTTGATACCGAGCCCCATGTCCATCGGTGCGTCTCGCAACAGCTCCATGGAGTGTCTTTTCTGCTGCTCGGGATCGTCACGGGTCTGGGTCGGCAGGTTCTCGGCGCTGCCATTGGCCTTGGTCACCCGCTTCTCGAACGCCGCCGCAGGCTTGAAGAACATGTGCGCGAACTTGGACCAGGTGACCGAGCCGAACAGCACCGTCGTGGCGATGATGTAGAGACCGAAGAAGGCGGTCGCCATTGCGCTCGAGTTCGCCTGCAGCGCGGCCCAGACCAGGCCCAGCGTCACGCTGATCACGAGTGAGACCACGAACAGGTCCGCGCGCACCAGGCGCCAGGGGGAGCCGCCCTCGGCTGCGACGTCGACCCGGATGAAGAACCAGAACCAGTAACCGCCGGCGCAGACCATCAGGCCGCCGAGCCACCACAGCTGCGCCACGATGGCCGGTGCCGGTGTCGCGGCTGTCGGGTAACCGAAGATCATCAGCGCGGTGGTGCCGACATAGAGCACGAAGCCGTACATCGTCAGCAGGTGCGCGATGCGCCGGCGCATGTTGCAGAACTCGCCCGAGGCCAGCACGTCGACGAGGCCGGTCTTGACCGCGATCGACACCATCTCGCCGCCGCCCAGCGGCTTGGACGCCTTGGCCTTGGTCTTGCGCCAGTTGGCGAAGAAGTACGTGGCGCTGCCCTTGTGGGCCATGTCCAGCAGGACGCCGGCGACCACGGCCAGCACCGCGAGCACGACATAGATCTGCATCGCGTTGGCGGGCAGCATGTCGGTCAATGCGGCAAACGGATTGGTGGCGAACATCGTGGTCATCTCCTCGATCGGCTCTTCCCCGGGTCTGCCGCGGATTCTAGAAGTAGGGCGGCGGATCGGACCCAGCAAACTTTGCTATGCGTCCATAGAGTCGCTGAATGCCATGACCGGGTTTTTGCCTAGGGACTGCCCCGTACCCGACGCACGACAGGCGTCGCCGCCGGGTCGACCGGGCCCTTCGCCGCAGGCCGGTTCAGTCGGGCTTGCCGGTCTCGACAAAGGCCTTCAGGCGGCGCACCTGCTCGCCGAGCACCGCGTCGACCGCAGCTGCCAGCTTGTCCAGCCCGGCCTCGGCGGCACCCGAGACGCGGTAGGTCACACGCAGCCGCGTTGCGCCGTCGCGACGCGCGGTGCCGAAGGTGAGCACGCCTGACACCGGCATCTCCTGCAGCGGCCCCAGCCAGGCCTGCAGACGCAGCGCCGAGCCGGGCAGCGCCATCAGCACCCGGCCGTGCATGGCCGACGATGCATCGCCCCAGCGTTCGCACCAGCAGCCACCGGCCTGGGCGTCCAGGCTCATGTTCGACGCCTGCCCCGACCAGGTGTGGGCGCTGTTCCACCAGCGTGGCAGCTGCGTGAAGGCGGTCCAGACCTTGGCCGGGTCGCTGTCGACCACCATCGAATGGGTGACCGTGAAGCCGCTGCTGCTGACCTCACTCGTCTCGGCATGTGCCACGCCCGAGGTCATCGCGAGCAGGCACCAGCCCACCATGGTCGCTCGGATTGTTTGCATTGGTGCCTCCTCCTTCAGTGATGCGGAGCCTTGTGCGCATTGACGGGCGCAGCCGCACCGGCGAGCCGCTGCGGCTGCGCCCGAGTCTCGACGATCGCCGCCCGGAAAGATAGCTCGCGCGCGCTGGCCCGGCTGCCTGCCCTGCTACTTGTGCCCGCTGTGGTCCGTGGCTGCAGCTTTTGCCAACGGCGTGAAGCGGGCCGCCTCGGCAGGCTTGCCGTTGATCGAGATCGAGACGATGACCTTCATGTCGGCGCTGGACTGGTAGACCGCGTCACCCTTCATCCGGTTGTCACGGTCCGGCGCCAGCGCGACCGTCGTCTTCTTCGCGCCGCTGAGGAGGGTGGCGGTGCCGGTGGCACCGGCAGTCGGGACCTTGGTACCCGCGTGGTCGGTCACATACACGATGACCGGTGCGGCTTGGGCCGCCTTGCCGGCGGGCGCGACCAGCAGTTCGAAGTGGTAGATGCCGGCCATGCGCAGTTGGCCGCCGTTCGCCGATGCGGTGGCGTCCAGCGTAGCGTCGTCATGGGCCCAGGCCAGAGGTGCCATCGCCAGCGCGGCAAGCAACAAGGGGACGAAACGGGAACGGATCATGGTTGAACTCCAGTTGGGGAAGGGAAGGGGAACAGATTCAGAAACTCTCGGCCGACTTCGATGCGACGAGGCGCGCGGTGGGCTTTGCGCCCCACAGCCGGAACATCACCGGCGTCAGCAGCGTGTCGAGCAAGGTCGAGCTGATCAGCCCGGCGAAGATCACGACCGCCACCGGGTGCAGCACCTCCTTGCCAGGCGCATCGGCCGACATCAGCAGCGGCACCAGGGCGATGGCCGCGACCAGCGCCGTCATCAGCACCGGCGTGAGCCGCTCGAGCGAGCCGCGCACGATCATCCGGTCGCCGAAGGTCTCGCCCTCGAATGCGCACAGGTTGATGTAGTGGCTGATCTTCAGGATCCCGTTGCGCGTCGCGATGCCGGCCAGCGTGATGAAGCCCACCAGCGCCGCTACCGACAGCGGCTGCCCGGCGATCCACAGCCCGGCCACACTGCCCACCAGCGCGAGCGGAATGTTGCCCATGACGATGAGCACGAGCACCGTCGAGCGGTAGCGGCTGTAGAGCACCATGAAGACCATCGCCAGCGAGACCAGTGACAGCAGTCCGATCAGCTGGGTCGCATCTTCCTGGGCCTGGAACTGACCCTCGAGCGCCGTGAAGTAGCCGTCCGGCAGGTGGCTGCTGTCGATCACCTGGCGGATCCCGGCCACGACCGGGCCCAGGTCCCCGTCGGCGTTCGCCGACAGCACGATGCGCCGGCGGCCGTTTTCGCGCCCGACCTGATTCGGCCCCTGGCTTTCTTCGATGCTGGCGATTTTCGACAGCGGCACATGACCGCTCGGGGTTTCGATCAACAGGCCTCGCAAGGCCTGCGGGTCGCGCGCCTGCTCGGGCAGACGTACCAGCAGGTCGAAGCGGCGATTGCCCTCGACGATCTGGGTGATGCGTTCGCCTTCGATCATCTGCTCCAGGCCGCGCAGCACCGCGCCTGGCGCCACGCCGTAGCGTGCCGCGGCGTCGTAGTCGAGGCGTATCTTGATCTGCGGGATCAGCACCTGCTTCTCGATCTGCAGGTCCGCGATGCCCGGGATGCGGGCCATGTCCGCGCGCAATCGTTCCGCCACGTCACGCAGCGTGTCCAGGTCGTCGCCATAGACCTTGAGCGCGATCTGCGCCCGCACGCCCGACAACAGGTGGTCCAGGCGATGCGAGATCGGCTGGCCGATGCTGACGGCAGACGACAGCAGATCGCGAGCCGGCTGCGCAGGTCTTCGATGATTTCGCCGCGCGAGCGATCCGATGCACGCAGGTCCACATCCATCTCGGTGTAGTGC
>CAVPNN010000026.1:0-126018 GCA_963706655.1 uncultured beta proteobacterium | reverse complement strand
CCCAGCTCGACGGGGCCCGGCGCGCGATGCGCGCGAGCTTTCAGCGTGAGCTCGACGTGGCCGAGAGCCACCTCAGCTTTCTGGCCTCGGTCGGCTCGGTGAGCCCGTATGTCGGTCTCTTCGGCACGGTGTGGGGCATCATGCACGCCTTCGTCGGGCTGTCCAACATGCAGCAGGTCACGCTGGCCACCGTGGCGCCGGGCATCGCCGAGGCCCTGGTGGCGACCGCCATCGGGCTGTTTGCGGCGATACCCGCCGTCGTCGCCTACAACCGATTCGCGCGCGAGATCGATCGGATCGCGATCCAGCTCGAGACCTTCACCGAGGAGTTCCTGAACATCCTTCAGCGCAACGCGAGCGCACCGGCCACCGCCGCGTCGCCGGGGAGGTAGTCGAATGCCCGCAGTCACGGGTCGCGGTGGACGTTCGCGCCGCTCGATGAACGAGATCAACATGGTCCCGTTCATCGACGTCATGCTGGTGCTGCTGATCATCTTCATGGTCACCGCACCACTCATCACCACCGGATTGGTCGATCTGCCCACCGTCGGCCGGGCAGCGCAGCGCCCTGCAGTGGTGATCGAGATCATTGTCGGCAGCGACGAGACCATGCGTCTGCGCACCCTCGGCAAGGAGTCGAGCGAGCCGGTCGCGGTGTCGATGGCGCAGCTCGCGGCGCGTGTGCGCGACAAACAGGGCGGCGACGCCGACGCACCAGTGGTCATCAGCGCCGACCGCAACGTCAAGTACGACAGCGTCGTGCGGGTCATGGACACCCTGCAGAAGAACGGCGTCAAGCGCGTCGGACTCTCGGTCCGCCAGGGCGGTTGATCCGGTGAGCGTGGCCGCCAATCCTGTCGATCCGCTGCTGCCGCGCTCACCGGGCGGCATGGGCGCAGGCATCCTGCTGGCATTGGCCGTGCATGGCGCGCTCGTGCTGGCGCTCGCAGCCGGGGTTCGCTGGCGGCACCAGGCGACCGAAACCTTCAGCGCCGAACTGTGGGCCGCGTTGCCCCAGGCCGCTGCGCCGCGCGCCGTCGAGCCCGAACCAGCCCCCGAGCCCAGCCCGGTCGCGCCACCACCCGCGCCCGCGCCGGCGCCACCGGTTCGAAACGACGCCCAGATCGCCATCGAGAAGGCCGAGCGCGAGAAGGCGCGTGCCGACCGCATCGAACGTGAACGCGCCGCCGAGGCCAGGCGTCAGCGGGAAGCGGACGCGGCACTGCTGCGCAAACAGCGCGATCTCCAGCAGAAACGACAGGAAGAGCTTCAGCGCAAAGCCGAGCAGGCGCGCCTGGAGAAGGCCCGCAAGGCCCAGGAGGCCCAACTCGAAAGCCAGCGCCAGGACAACCTCAAACGAATGCTGGGCCAGGCGGGCGCCACCGGCGCACCCTCGTCCACCGGGACCGCGCTGCGCAGCGCCGGGCCTTCCGCGACCTATGGCGGTCTGCTGATCGGCCATATCAAACCGAACATCGTGCTGACCGATCACCTGCCACCGGCGCTCGAAGCCGTGGTGGAGGTGCGCGCGGCGGCCAACGGCACCGTCCTGTCCCGGCGCATCGTGCGCAGCAGTGGCAACACGACCTGGGACGATGCGGTGCTGCGTGCCATCGATCGCAGCGGGGCGCTCCCGCGCGACAAGGACGGCCGGGTGCCCGCCTCGATCGAAATCAGTTTCCGGTCCGAGTAGGGTGCCCGCGCGCCGCGCGGTGCGACTTACTGCTCGGTCCGCCGGGGCAATCGGCTGCCTGGCCTCAAGTCGGCGCGGCGACTGCCGAATTCTGATCAACCAAAGGGCCGTCGAACAGCCGAGGCAGCATTCATGTCCACCTCTTCATCCTCGCGGGATCATTCGCGCAAGGCACCACCGCAAGACCGGCGGGCCGACCCCACGGCACGCGGCGCAACGGCTTCGCTGCGCAAGGTCAAGGGGGCGCTGAACCGTCCGATCGGGCTCGAGCGGCGCGACGACAAGCTGCACCTGGTGCTGGTCGAGCGGCGCCGCGCGCCAAGGGTCGTGCAACCGCCATCGCCATCGCAGCTCCGCGCCGAATTGCGCGCGCGCCTGCTGGCCCAGGAACACGCCGACGCAGCGCAGGTCATGCGCCACCTGGCCGTCGTTCATGACCAGCTGGGTCGCAAGGGCTGGACCGGCGTGGAGGCTTTGCCCGCGCGCGTGATGGGCCTGGCCCTGGTCCAGGCCGAGGTGCTGGCCAGCAGCGAACCTTCACCCCTGATGTCGTTCTTCATCGAGCAGTTGCGCGCAGTCAAGGTCGCCGCG
Source organism: uncultured beta proteobacterium (assembly GCA_963706655.1). Classification (GTDB taxonomy): domain Bacteria; phylum Pseudomonadota; class Gammaproteobacteria; order Burkholderiales; family Burkholderiaceae_C; genus Rubrivivax. The sequence continues at coordinate 123,734 of CAVPNN010000026.1, read as the reverse complement.
GAAATCCGCGAGGAGCGCAAGCAGCGGCTGCAGGAGATCGAGCGGTCCGTGATACCGCAGGTCTCGGACTCGACCCTGGAAGAATTCGACGCGACAGAGCGCAGCTGGGTCGGTGCCCCGCTGACCGAATCGCCGCCGCTCGAGCACGAGGGCTGAGCACGGGTCCGAGCGGCCGGTTCAGGGTTCGGACTTCCCGTCTGCCGCGCCAACCGGCCCCAAGCCGTCCGCGCCCGCATGGCGTCGGATGAATTCGCGGTCGATGTGGTGCTTCCAGCGCCCTACCCAGCGCCCCTCCACCGATACGCCGCCCCAGGTCGCGACGGCCCGCTCGCGCCCCAGCGACAGCAGGCGCAGCATGCGCCGCCGCGGCCGGTAGGGCATCAGTTCACCACCGCCCACAAAGCGCCGCAGGTTCAGGACCAGCGGCGGCCCCGCCCGCTCCGCGTAGGCACCGCTGACGGGGTATGGAGTGTCCACCTGCGTGGCCAGGTCGCCCGCCGCAAAGACCTCCGGATGCGACGTCGACTGCAAGGTCGGGCCGATCGTGATCAAACCGCGCTCGTCGAGTGCCAGCCCGCTCGGTCGAAGCCAGTCCGGGGTACCGGCCTCGATCGCCATGACCGGCGCGTCGCAGGCGACGCGGGTCCCGTTGGCCAGGCGGACATGGTCGGCCGCCACTTCGACGCAGGCCTCGTTCAGCACCGTGACCCGATCGCGCCTGAGTGCCGCCAGGGCCAGCGAACGAACGCGCGCGCCAACTCCATCGAGTACATGGGTGCCCCCGCTGACCAGGGTCACCCGGCCATCGGGAGCGCCCTCGTGTGTCAGGCGCCAGGCCAGCGCAAGCGCCAGCTCGACGCCGTCGGCCCCACCACCGACCACCACCACATCGAGCGCCCGGCGCGCGGCCAGTTCGCGCAACCTCTCGAAGAGCTGCACGAAGTGCTCAACCGGTCGCAGGAACAGCCCATGCTGGCGCGCGCCCGGTACCAGGTCGCGGTCCATCTCGGGGTCGGTGTCGATTGACAGCAGGTCGTACGGCAGCAGCGCACCGTTGGCCAGCGTGACGCAGCGCCGCGACGCGTCCAGTGCAATCGCCGCACCCTCGACGATTCGAACGCGTGCGCTCAATGCCAGTGGAGCCAGGGGGATCGCGCATTGTTCGGCCGTGTAGTGGCCTGCCACCAGGCCGGGCACCATGCCCGGGTGCATCTGGCACGCAAACGGCGTGACCAGGGTCACCTCGGCTGCGGCCAGCGGCTCGCGCGCGAGATCCTTCAACACATGCAAATGCGCATGCCCCGTGCCCAGCAGCAGCACGCGCTTCACGGTTGCAGCACCAGGTCTGCGACATAGGCCAGCGCCCGCCCGCCGGTGTTGTCCAGGTCCGCTCCCACCGCAATTGCGCTCAGGCGCGGCACGACCGCGGCCTCATGCCCGAAGGCGCGCAGGAAGTCCGCCCTCAGATCACGTGACTCGTGCTGCCAGCGCCCGACGACGCTGCCCAGCCCGATCCAGCGCAGCCGCCCGGTGTAGACGTTGGGCAGCACGGCGCCCGGCGCCAGCGACGGCTCTGCCACGTAGCACAGGGTGGCGGCCGGCAAGGGCTCACCGGCCAGCCCGCGCGCCATGCGCATCTTCTGGCGCTCCCAGAAGGGCAGCGCGTCGAGCGGCAGGTCGAACATCGCGCAGACCTTCAAGGCCGCATCGTCGGCCTCCTTGCGCTGCAGGTCCGCCCCGGTCGCCGGCCGATCGACGCGCCACGACCAGCTCAGCGTGCCCGGCTGCGCCTGCACCGCGTGCACCAGATTGCCGTAGGACGCCGACGACTCGATGCGCAGGACGCGCCGACCGTCGAGATCGACCACCTCGAACCGGGTCAGGGGCATCGCCTGCCGGGGCAGACCGACCACGCGCCATGGCGGCGCCGGCTGGCTGCCCGGGCCGGCCAGCTCCATCAGCACATTGGGTTGTGCGTGGGCGACCAGGGCCGCGCAGCCCAGCCCCAGACCGACGCGCCAGGCGGCGCTCACTTGCCGACGGCGTTCAACGACCAGTCGTAGTCCAGGAAGGCCACTGTCAACGTTCGTGCCCGCAACTGCTGCTGCTCTTCGGGCTTGTCGGAGAGCTCGCTCGCGTAGGCGGCGAACACGTCCTCGAGCTTGGCGAAGCCGCCATGCCCTTTCTCGAAGTCCTCGCGGAACCACTGGAAGATCGAACTCACCTCGACCCGCCCATCCTTGACACGGTTGCGGGTACGGTCGGCCATGAAGCGCCGCATGCCGTCTTCGAGCTGGGCCTCCAGCCTGTCGGCCCTGAACGCCTCGTCCCTCAGCGCCGGACATCCGATCGACGCACAGTTGATGGCGGTGTGAATGCGCGGTTCGTTGTAGTGCTTGCGCAGCTGGGCATGCTCGATCCAGTCCAGATGCCGACTTTGACCCAGCAGCGTGAAGAAGTCATTGCGCCAGGGTGTCTTGAAGAAGGTGCCCAGGTTGCGGATCGACTTCAGATCCGGGTACTTGGTCAGGATCAGCTCGACCGTGAATGCGTTGTAGGCGTTGATCAGGAAGGCCATCTGCTGCGCCTTGGAGAAGGCGTCGAACTCGGCCCGCGTCACGCCGCTCAGGGTGTCGAGCACGGCCTTGAGCGCGGCGCGGTCGGCCTTGAAGGCTGCGTAGTCGACCTGGCTCTGCTTGTTGTCGGGCAGCCAGCGCACGTGCTTCTTGAGCAGGCCGTCCCAGCGCGGGTAGCCGTGGTCGATGTCGGCCCAGGCAGCACTGCCGAACAGCAGGACGAGGGCAAGCGTGATCAGTCTCTTCATTGTTCTAGCTCCTGCGCCAGCTGTGAAAACGCTCGACCCACTTCAGCAGCGCATGCGGCTGATGTGCGCGCTTCCACTCACCGGCGGCGTATTTGTTGGCTTCCGCCAGAGTCGGATAGGTGTGGATGGTTCCCAGGATCTTGTTCAGTCCCAGGCCATGTCTCATTGCCAGCACGTATTCGGCCAGCAGGTCTCCGGCATGCACGCCCACGATCGTGACGCCCAGGATCTTGTCCTTGCCCGGCACTGTCAGCACCTTGACCCAGCCATGCGCTGCCCCGTCGGCAATCGCACGGTCCAGATCGTCGAAACCATAGCGTGTCACTTCGTAGGGTACGCCCTGCTCCTTCGCTTCCTGTTCGTTCAGGCCGACGCGCGCGACCTCGGGATCGATGAAGGTCGCCCACGGGATCACCGAGTAGTCGGCCTTGAACTTCTTGAACGTGCCGAACAGGCCGTTGACCGCCGCGTACCAGGCCTGGTGCGCCGCCGTGTGGGTGAACTGGTAGGGGCCGGCGACGTCGCCGGCGGCGAGGATGTTGGGGAAGTTCGTCTCGAGGTACTCGTTGACCAGCACCGTGCGGTTGACCGGGATGCCGAGTTCCTCCAGCCCGAAGCCCTTCAGCCGTGCCGAGCGTCCAACGGCGCACAGCAGCACGTCGAAGCCGATGCGCTTCTCGCTGCCCCCCGCGTCGACGACGATGAACTTGCCGCCGTCGGCGTCCTTCTCGCAGCGCAGCGCCTTGTGGCCGGTGAGCACCGCAACGCCGTCGGCCTCGAGCGCCTTGCGCGCATAGGCCGAGACTTCTTCGTCCTCGCGCATCATGATGCGCCCCATCATCTCGATCTGCGTCACCTGCGAGCCCAGGCGCGCAAAGCTCTGCGCCAGTTCGCAGCCGATCGGCCCGCCGCCGAGCACGACCAGGCGCTTGGGCTGCTCGCGGATCTCCCACAGCGTGTCGCTCGTGAGGTAGCCGACCTCGTCGAGCCCGGGCAGCGGCGGCACGAAGGGTGCGGCGCCGGTCGCGATGACGATCGTCTTGGTCGTCAGCACCTGTTCGCCGCCGCTGGCAGTCGTGATCCTGACGCGCCAGGGGTCGATGATCGTCGCCCGGCCCTCGACCACGTCGACCCCGAGCCCGGTGTAGCGCTCGACCGAGTCGTGCGGCTCGATCTCCTTGACCACGCGTGCGATGCGCTCCATCACGTCGGCGAAGTCCAGCGTGAACTCGGCCTTGCTGATGCCGTAGTCGGCGCTGTGGCGCATCTGGCGCGCCAACGTGGCGGTCTTGATCAGGGCCTTGCTCGGCACGCAGCCGTAGTTGAGGCAGTCACCACCCATCTTGTGCGCTTCGACCAGGGTCACCTTGGCCTTGACCGCGGCGGCGATGTAGCTCGTGACCAGACCGGCTGCCCCGGCGCCGATGACGACCATGTTGCGGTCGAAGGTCCTGGGCTTGTTGTCGGCCCACTTCGCATAGACCTTGCGCGCCTTGACGATGTCGACGATCTTCTTGGCCACCAGCGGGAACACACCGAGCAACACGAACGAGCCGATCAGCCCCGGCGACAGGATGCCGCGCAGCGAATCGATGCGCGCCAGCTGGGTGCCCGCGTTGACGTAGACGATGGTGCCGGCGAGCATGCCGAGCTGGCTCACCCAATAGAAGGTGCGCGCCTTCATCGCGGTCAGGCCCATCAGCAGGTTGATGACGAAGAACGGGAACACCGGCACCAGGCGCAGCGTGAACAGGTAGAACGCGCCCTCGCGTTGAACGCCCTTGTCGAGGTCCGCCAGCCGTGCACCGAACTTCGCCTTCACCGTGTCGCGCAACACGTAGCGCGCAACCAGCATCGCGAGCGTCGCGCCGATCGACGAGGCGAACGACACCAGCACGGTGCCGATCGCAAGACCGAAGATCGCACCGGCGAGCAGCGTCATGATCGCCGCGCCGGGCAGCGACAGGGCGGTCACCGCCACATAGATCGCGAAGAAACCGCCGACCACGAGCGCCGGGCTCTGATCGAACAACTGCGCGAACTGTGTCTGTGCGCCCTTGATGTAGTCGAGACTGAAGAAGCGCCCGAGGTCGAGTGCGAAGAACGCAACGATCGCGGCGAGCACGACCAGGATCACGATGAGTTTCTGTTTGTTCAATGGCCTTCCTTGTCGCAGCGCACACAGTCGCCACGAAGTCGTCGATCTTACGGGTGCAACGCACGCCAGCCGCCGATGATGCGGGTGGCGATCGTCAAGCTGCACAGCGCGGCGAAGCCATAGGCGAGCGCCGCGAACCAGTGGGGAAACAGACACATCGCGACAAAGCAGACCAGGGTTTCGGTCGCCTCGGTCAATCCGCCCAGGTAGTACAGGCCCTTGTGCGGGTAGTCCTCGCTCCTGAGCCCACGCTGCGCCGCCATCGAGGCAAAGGCGAGGAAACTCGAACCGGTGCCGATGAAAGCGGCCAGCAGGACCGCCGCCGGCAGCGCGTTGCGGGCCGGATCGGCAATGGCGAAGGCGAGCGGAATGCTCGCGTAGAACAGGAAATCGAACGTGATGTCGAGGAAAGCGCCGCGATCGGTCGGTCGCGTCAGTCGCGCCACCGCACCATCCAGGCCGTCGCACAAGCGGCTCGCCAGCAGCAGCAGCAAGCCGGTGCCGAACGCCGACATCGCAATCGCCGCCGCTGCGCCCAGGCCGATCACGAAACCCGTCATCGTCAGCGCGTCGGCGCCGATGCCAGCGCCCACCGCGATTCTCGCCAGGCGGCCGATGGCCGGCTTCAACAGGGCCAATGCAGCGCGGTCAAGCATGGTCGGCCGCCGCCTCGTCGTGCGAGGTCTGCGGCGGCAGCTCGACCACACGCGCATCGGCCGGAACGTCGTCCGGATCATGCGTGACGAGCACGGCGGGCACGCCACGCTGGCGCAGCTGGGCCCAGGCGAAGTCGCGCATGCGCTGGCGCAGGCCGGCGTCGAGGCGCGAGAACGGCTCGTCCAGCAACAAGGCCCGGGGCTGTGCCAGCAAGGCACGCATCAGGGACACGCGCGCACGCTGGCCGCCAGAGAGCTGCGATGGACGCCGCCGCCCGAGCCCGCTCAGTTCGGCATCGGCGAGTGCAGCCTCGGCTTGTGCCACGCGGTCGGCGCGGCGACCGGTGGGCAAGGCAAACAGGAGGTTGTCGCGCAGGCTCAGGTGAGGGAAGAGCAGGTCGTCCTGAAACAGCAGCCCGATGCGCCGCTGTTCGACCGGCAGCGCCGTGATGTCGCGCCCGTCGAGCGTGACGCGGCCATGGCCTTCGAGCGGCGCAACGAGCAGGCCGGCGAGATAGGACAGCAAGGAGCTCTTGCCGGATCCGCTTTCGCCCATCACGGCCAGCACCTCGCCCGGCCCGACCTCGGCCGACAACGGCGGCACGAGCGTGCGGCCGCGCAGGTGGATCGACACCGCGTCCAGAATCAATGCCATCGGGCGATTGTCAGGCGTCGCACCGAGGCGGCCAGCATGAAGCCGGCCAGCGGCAGCGCGGCCTGCAGCAGCGCGAACGCTGCCGCCAGCGTGCGCTGGCCCCCGCTGGCCAGCGTGACGGCCTCGGTCGTGACGGTCGCGTGGCGGCCCGCGCCGAGGAACTGTGTGGCCAGGAACTGCGCCACGCTGACCGCAAAGGCGACCGCGGCGGCCGCGGCCAGGGGCGCTGCCAGCAACGGCCACTTGACCCGCCACCAGAAGGCCCAGCGCGAACGCCCGAGCGCCAGCGCAGTCCGTTCGAAGCGGGCGTCGAAACTGCGCCAGGCTGGCTGCAGCGTGATGAAGCCATACGGCAAAACCACCAGCATGTGCACCCACAGCAGCCCGCCCATGGTGCCGTCCAGGCGCAGGTGCAGGGCTCCCTGGTACAGGCCCGCCATCAGCAGCAATCCGGGGATCACGAGCGGCGCCAGCACGACCGGCATCGCACGCCGATCCCAATGGGCCGGTGTGGCCTCCAGCCACGCCACCGTGAGCAGGATCGAGATCAGGGACGCGGCCGCCCCGAGCGCCGCCGTGAACCCCACGGTCTCGATGCTGGCCGCCACACTGCGCCAGGCGTCGAGCGAGACGATCTGGGGCAGCAGACTCGGGAAGGTCCACACGCCGGCAATGCCGAGCATCGCGAGCAGCAGACCGACCAGCAGATACAGGCCCGCCAGCGCTGCGCCAAGGGCCAGCGCCATACGCGGGATCAGACGCCGGGGCACGACCCGGGCGACGCCCGCAGGCCGGCGGCCGTCGACCGCACGCCTCGTCAGGGCACGCCGCAGCGCGCGCGCCAGTGCCCACAGTGCCAGCACGAGGGCTGCCAGCACGCCCGCCAGGACCAGCGCGGCCGCGGCGCCGCGGCCGTTGCGCAAGACGCTGCCGTCCTGCAAGTCGGCGTAGGCCAGCATGGCCAGCGTCGGTGGCGAGGTCGGCCCGGCAATCAAGGCCAGGTCGACCACCGTCAACCCATAGGCCAGCACCGCCAGCAGCGGCCAGGCCAGACGCGGCAGCCACTGCGCCCAGCCGACCCGCCACCACCAGGCCTGTGGCGTGTAGCCGAGCGTGCGCGCGACCGCGATCTGGCGCCGCACATTGGCCGCGACTTCAGGCCGCGCCAGCAGTGCCACCATGTTCCACAGCAGGAAGGGCAACTCCTTCAGCACGAGAACGCTGGTCAGCATCCAGCCGCCCGGATCGTTGACGGTCTGCCAGGCCGGTGGTGCCTCCCAACCGAACCACGGTGCGACCAGGCGCGCCAGCAGACCGGCCGGCGCGAGCAGCCAGACCAGCCCGATCGCGAACGCGGCATGCGGCAATGCCAGCATCGGGGCCAGTGCCGCCCCCAGCCGGTCCCAGCTGCGGCTGCCGTGCAGGGCCGTGGTCAGCACGAGGGTCAGCACGAGCGCCAGCAGCGTGCTCAGCAGGGCACTGCGCAACCCCAGCGTCAGCGCCTGCGGAAATTGAGGGTCTGCCAGCAGGGCGGCCCAGGCTCCCGGTTGCATCGCTTCGGCCAAGGCCAGTGGCAACGCCGCCAGCAGCGGCAGCACGAACAGCAGTGCCACCAGGGCGCGTACCGCCCAGCGCCCGAGCACCACACCGGTGGCGTCGATCGCCCTTGCACCGCCCGCAGACGGCGCGCCCGTGGCGATCAGCGGCCGAAGCGCCGCAGCCATTCCGCCTCGAGTGGCTCGACCCAGCTGGCATGGGGTTCGGGCCACACCGGTTGCGCCTCGCGCACCTGACCAGGCGCCGGGCCCCCGGCATTGAACAAGCTGCGCTCCGCGGTCGACAGCTTGGCCAGGGCCAGCACCGAAGGGTCACCCCAGAGTTCGATGTCGGCCTTGCGCGCCTGCGCCACGGGCGACTGCATGAAGTTGGCCACGACCATGGCAGCGTCCTTGGCACGCGCGTTGAACGGAATCGCCAGGAAATGCGTGTTGCCGATCGTGCCGCCCAACAACTGGAACGACGCGACCGTGGCCGGCAGCGTCTTGCCCCGGACATGGTTGGCCGGCTCATTGGGATTGAAGGTGAGGCTCATGGCCAGTTCGCCGTCCGCCAGCATCTGGCGCATCGCGCCGGGGTTGACCGGGAATTGCCTGCCGTCGCGCCACAGCAGCGGATGCAGCCGCTCCAGCCAGGCCCACAACGGTGGGGTCAGGCGGGCGAACGCCTCGGCGCTGTGCGGTCGGGCGAAGGCCGCCCGGTCGGGTGCAAGGCCGAGCATGATCTGCTTGACGAAGGTGGTGCCGATGAACTGCGGCGGCCGGGGGTAGCTGAAACGACCCTTGTGTGCCGCGGCCCAGACGAGCAGGCCGTCCAGGCTTGCCGGCGCCGGCAGCGGCGCACGCGCGGTGTCGACGAAGAAGGTCAGTTGGGCCATGCCCCAGGCCGCTTCCAGCCCTTCCACCGGCTCGGCAAAGTCGACAAGGGTGGTCGGCTTGTGCTCGACGTCGACCAGACGGAAGTTCGGCAACTGCTCGGCGAACGGCCCGAACAGCAGTCCGTCGCGCTTCATCGACAGGAAATTCTCGCCGTTGATCCAGACCAGATCGGCGCTGCCCTCGTCGCGCCCGGCGGCCTTCTCGGCCCGCACCCGGCGCACCATCTCGGACGTTTCGGCCAGCTTCACATGCTCGAGCCGGACGCCGTGTTGACGCTGGAGCTCTGCCGCCGCCCACTGCAGGTAGGCATTGACACGTTCGCTGCCGCCCCAGGCGTTGAAATAGACGGTCCGACCGCGCGCGCCTTGCTCGATCGCGGACCAGGGGCGCGGCGCCGGGCCGGCGGCCCAGGTCGGCAGGAGCGCCGGCCCGGCAACGCCGGCCGCACCGACGATCAGGAGTTGTCTTCTTTGCATCAGGGGTTCCAGGGAGAGTGGCGGGAAGATAGCCGAGGCGGAGCGCTCGCGCAGCGACCGGACGCAGTCCGCCCGCGATCGGTCGCGCGCGCGACGTCCACCTTACAACGAGGCGCTTCAGTCGATCGAACCACCGCTGGCGGCAAGGTCGGGCCCGGCCGCCGCCAAGGCGGACTGCAAGGCGGTCCGGGTCCCCGCGACGACGGCGACGGCGTCCAGTTCGGGGCCGACATGCATGAAGCCGGCGCGCAGGTCCGTGCGCGCACCCACCGCATGCAACAGGCTGAAGAACAGATGGTTGCAGACATAGCTGCCGGCGCTCAGCGACAGTTCAGCCGCCCAGCCGGCCTCGCGCATGGCGGCCGCCATGCGCTTGACCGGCAAGGTCGTGAACAGCGCCGGCGGCGCGCCTGCACACACCGGCTGGTCAACGGGTTGCGCGCCGGCGTTGTCCGCGATGCGTGCATCGACCAGGTTGAGCGCGACCCGCTCGAGCGAGAAGCCACGGCGTGACGGCGCCAGACCGAGCGCGAGCACGAGCGTCGGCTCATGTTGCGTGAGCGCCTCCTGCATGCGGGCCGCGGCGAGGTCGAAGCGGCAAGGCAACTCCAGGCCGACGAGCCGGGCACCTTCGATCGTGCTGCCATGCAGGGCGCGCGCAGCCTGCCCCGTCGCATTGGTGAGGTGTTCGCCGAAGGGCTCAAAGCCCGTGACCACGATTGTCGACATCGGGTGTCCCCTGCCGCAAAGGCGGCCGGCCGCCATTGTCGGCGACTGCAAGGCGTGGCTCAGTCGGTGACGGGCCCGCAGAGCACGGACCTCACGAGCGGGATCATGTCTTCCACCAGGCGCTCCTTGTTCAGCACTGCATTCACCCGCAACGCTGTCGCGTTCGCCTGCAAGTCGCTGTCGACATGGCCCGAACTGATGATCACCGGCAGCTCCGGGTCGAGTGCGCGCACTGCGCGCGCCAGTTCGAGACCGGACATGCCCGGCATGTTGTAGTCGGTCAGCACCAGGTCAAAGCCTCCGGGATCGGCCCTCAAGGCCGCCAGCGCGGACTGCGCATCGCCCACGCTGACAGCCCGGTAACCCGCCCGCGCCAGCAGGCCCCCCACCACCAGGCCCACCGTCTCGTCATCGTCGACGTACAGCACGCGCTCACCGCGCCCCCCATCGGGCGCGCCCAATGCGCCAAAGCCCGATTGCTGCTCTTCGGCCGATGGGACGGAAGGAAGCAGAATCCTGAATTCGCTGCCGCGTCCCGGTTCGCTGTCCACGGTGATCGTGCCCCCATGCGCCGCCACGATGCCGTGCACCACCGACAGACCCAGACCGGTCCCGGAGCCCACCGGCTTGGTGGTGAAGAAGGGTTCGAAGACGCGTGACCGCGTGGCCGCGTCCATGCCAACGCCGGTGTCGCGCACTTGGAGGCTGACATAGGCGCCAGGCGCCAGCTTGGCGGCCCGGGCCAGTCCACTGTCGGGGGCCACGTCAAGGGTGTCGAGCGTTACCACGACGCGACCAGCCTCGCTGCCCAGGGCATGCCAGGCATTGGTGCACAGGTTCAGCAATACCTGTTCGATCTGCGTCGCATCGACACGCGCACAGGCCATGGGGTCGTCGAGTCTGGCCTCGAGCGTGACCAATGCGGGCAAGGTCGCGCGCAACATGGCCAACGCTTCTTCGACCAACGGACGCAGCAGTTGCGCCTTTAGCTCCGGTGGGCTTCGGCGGCTGAAGGCCAGGATCTGCTGCACCAGGCTGCGCGCCCTCACAGCGCTGCGCCGGATCTGTTCGAGCCCCTGGCGCGCCGGATGGTCCGGCGGCAATGTGTCCCGGGTCAGCGAGACCTGACCCAGGAGGGCGGCCAGGATGTTGTTGAAGTCGTGCGCAATGCCGCCGGCCAGGGTGCCCACGGCCTCCATCTTCTGCGACTCGCGCAGTTGAAGCTCGAGCGCCCGGGTTGCGGCTTCGGTTCGCAGACGTTCCGAAATGTCCACACCCATGCCGACCAGACAGGGCTCGCCGTCGATCAGGATGCGCCGCCCGCTGAAGTAGTACGGTGACTTGCTGCCATCCTTGGCAGTGAAGTCGGCCTCGGCATCGCTGTGGCCGTTGCTGAACACCTCGGCGATCCTCCTGGCGATCAGTGCGCGATCGTCGCCGGTGAAGAAGTCGAGTGGATGCATGCCTGCGATCTCCTCGGGTGCGTAGCCTGACCCGCGCTCAAATTCGAGGTTCCAACGAAGAAAGTGGCCTTGCGCGTCCAGCAGGTAGAAGATGCCCGGCAAGGTATCGAGCACCCTGCGCAGCAGGTCACGCTCCTGCAGGACTTCGGCTTGAGCCTGCTCGCGCGCCCGCACTTCGGCACGCAATGCGTCGTTGGCGTCGGCCATTCGTTTGCCGGCCTCGACCGCATCCTCGATCAGATTCAGCGAGGCCAGCCGGGTGTCCCGCAGCGAGGCCATTTCGGTGACGAGCCTGGCCTCGCGCCGGTCCAGGTCGGCTTCGCGCCCCCGGCGTTCGGCGAGCTCGACGCGTAGCCGATCGAGCTCCAGCCGCAGCCGCAACAGATCGACGTGGTTCGAGTCTGGCACGACCGCGTCTTTCATGAGGCCTGCGACCGGGCGTCGGGATCGGGATCGGTCACGCCGCCAAGATGCGGTGCCTCGCCGACCCGCTGACGCAGCGCGTCGAGCTCGCGCTTGAGCTCGACCATGCGCAACTCACGGCCCACCGCTGCACGGTTGAACCGCGCCAGCTCATCGTTGCGCTCATGCAATTCGGCCGCGGCAGCCTCGCGCTCACGCGCGACCCGGTGAACCTCGGTGAGGTCACGCCAGGTGACCACGGCCAATGCCGGCGGTCCCTCGGTGATCGGGGTCAGCAGCACGTCGACCGGAAACGGCGTCCGGACCCGGCTGCTGTGCATCCACTCGAAGCGGTGGAACCCCTCGCGCCGGGCGGTCTCGATCATGGCCACGGCCTTCTCTTCCGAGGCGCGGCCATCGGGCTGGCGCGGCGGCGACAACTGGGCCGGGTGGGTGCCGAGCACCTCGGCGCGGTCGTCCAGCCCGAGCATCACCGCCGTGGCGGTGTTGCAGTCGATGAAGGTCCGCGCATCCATGTCCAGCAGGAGCTGCGCGTCAGCCGAGCCTTCGAACAGGCGCCGCAGGCGCGATTCGCTCGCGCGCAGCGCATTGACGCTCGCCCGTTCCGCGCTCTGGTCCCGAAACACGAGTACGACGCCGGCCAAGCTGCCATCGTCCCGACGCACCGGCGCGCCACTGTCCGCGATCGGGCGCATGCTGCCGTCGCGAGCAACCAGCAGCGTTTGGTCGGCCAGGCCGACGACCCTGCCTTCGCGCAACACGCGTGCCACCGGGCTCTCGGCCTCGGCCCGCGTGTCCTCGTCCACGATCCGAAAGACCTCCTGAACCGGGCGGCCGCGCGCGTCGGCTTCGGTCCATCCCGTCAGCGCTTCGGCCACCGGGTTCAGGTGCCGCACAAGACCCTCGGCATCGCACGACAGGACGGCGTCGCCGATACCCTGCAAGGTCGCGCGGTACTCCTCGAGCACTTGCCGCTCGGCACGGTAGCGGGCACGCCAGGCGTTGCGGCGCTGTACGGTCACGAACACCATCGCCAGCAGCGTGGCCGTGACGACGACTCCGGCGGTGATCAAGAGGATGGCCGCGCTGCGTCTGCGCGCGTCCGCGACGACCTCGGCACGGTCGATCTTGGCCACCAGGAACCACTGGCTGCCCGGCACGGCGCGCAGATCGGCCAGGACCTCCACGCCACGGTAGTCCACCCCTTGGACGACACCGGTCTCACCGCGCACGGCCTTGGCACCGACGAGATCACTCGAGGCCAGCGGTTGCCGACGCGCCTGCGTCCCCTCCGCCACATGACGCAGAGGGTTGAGAAAGACAACCTGCGAGCCATCGCGGACCAGGAGCAGGGTTTCTGCGCTGTCGCCACCGGTCGACACCTGCTGCAGCAGCGGGAACAACTGGGTTTGTGTGGCACTGCGCAACAGCAACATCGCCACCAGTTCATCGGCTGCATCGCGGTAGGCCGCCGCCACGTCGATCGATCCGACAGCACCGTCAGACCGCACGCCCTGCTGGATTTCGCCGAAGACAGCATCGCGCGCTGCCGCGGCCCGTCGGATCAGGTCCTGGGTCTGTGGCGACAGCGTCTCTGGCACCCGGCCCGCCCCCGCCAGCAAGACCCCTTCGGGCGACGCCAGCAACACGCCTTCGTAACCCAGCTTGACCCGGATCTGCTCAAGGCGGTGCGCCAGGCGCTCACGAGATCCCGGCGTCGGCGGGACCACGAGCGCGGGGCGCGCCTCCACTTCGAACAACGGGCTGCCAGCCATCGTCAACAACCGGGCATCGTTCAGTCGCTCGCCGCGCCAGGCCACCACCTGTCGGGTCTTCAATGCGGACTCCGAGGCCAGATCGCGCACGGCGGCGCGCCGCCGCTCCTCCAGTTCGCCTCGCCATACCGCCACCGCCACGATCGCCAGCAGGGTCGCGATCACTGCCGTCGCCACCACCCAAGGCCAGTGACGGACCTCGCTGCGTGGGGCCTCAGTGCCTGGCTCGGCCAGGTCCGTCATGCCCGCCGGGACCGGCCGGAGCTGACCCACCGTCGCCAAGGACGGCAGTGCAGGCTGTTGGGCATCAACAATGGCATGGACGCGACCATAGCAGTGGATCCGGACGGCAGGAAGATCCCGGTCGCTGGACCCACCATGGTCTTGATATGAGGCAAGGTGCAACACCGGTGCAGCAAATGCAACAGGCCGCCCGCGGCCCGGCAGTATCCGGGAACGCTCAGTCCTCCGTCGGCGGCGTGCCGTACCCCCCACCGCCCGGCGTCTCGACCACGAACACATCGCCCGCGGCCATTTCAGCCGACCCGATATGGGTCAATGCCTCGACCCTGCCATCGGCGCGTTCGATCCGGTTCAGCCCCAGGGCACCGGCGCTCCCGCCGGCCATGCCGAATGCCGGCACGACCCGGCCATTGCTGAGGATCGATGCCGTCATCGGTTTCAGGAAACGAAGGCGGCGAACACCGCCGTCGCCGCCATGCCAGCGACCGGCGCCACCCGACCCGGTGCGGATCGAGTAACTCTCCAGCCGCACCGGGAAGCGGAATTCGAGGATCTCCGGATCGGTCAGGCGCGAGTTGGTCATGTGGGTCTGCACGACGCTCGTGCCGTCGAAGCCGGGGCCGGCGCCGCTGCCGCCCGAGATCGTCTCGTAGTACTGGTGCGTGGCGTCGCCGAACGTGAGGTTGTTCATCGTGCACTGGCTCGCGGCCATCACGCCGAGCGCGCCGTACAGCGCATTGGTCACGCACATCGAGGTCTCGACGTTGCCGGCCACGACCGCGGCGGGCGGCCGCGGATTGAGCATGCAGCCCTCGGGCACGATCACCCGCAACGGCTTCAGGCAACCCGCGTTGAGCGGGATGTCGTCGTCGACCAGGGTGCGGAATACGTACAGCACGGCCGCCATCGTCACCGCCTTGGGGGCGTTGAAGTTGTTCGGCAGCTGCGCGCTGGTGCCGCTGAAGTCGATCACCGCACTGCGTGCGGTGGCGTCGACGCGCACCTTGACGACGATCCGCGCGCCGTTGTCCAGCGCAAGTTCGAACGCGCCGTCCGGGCCCGGCGCCGGACCGCTCCCCTCGGGTGCGCCGAGGGACCGACCGGCCAGTGCGGTGATGACGCGCCGCACCGACTCCTCGGCGTTGTCCTGCACATGCTGCATGTAGGCGTCGACGGTGTCGCGCCCGAACTGCGCGACCATCGCTTGGAGTTCCTCGACCCCCTTGTGATTCGCAGCGATCTGCGCGCGCAGATCGGCGATGGTCTGGGCCGGGTTGCGCGCCGGCCAGGGTCCGCTGGCCAGTTGCGCCTGCAGCTCGGTCTCGCGCAGCCGGCCGTCGCGCACAAGCAGGAAGTTGTCGAACAGCACACCCTCCTCTTCGATCGTGGCGCTGAAGGGCGGCATCGAGCCCGGCGTGCTGCCACCGATGTCGGCGTGGTGGCCGCGCGACGCGACGTAGAAGCTCGCCGCCGGGTCGTTGGGGTTCAGGTGGACGGGGGTCACCACGGTGACGTCGGGCAGATGGGTGCCGCCGTGGTAGGGGTCGTTGAGCACGTACACGTCGCCGGGCTGCATCGTGGGGTTGCGCGCGATCACCGTCTTGATCGACTCGCTCATCGAGCCCAGATGGACCGGCATGTGCGGCGCATTGGCGATCAGTTCGCCATCCCCGCTGAAGAGCGCGCAGGAGAAGTCGAGGCGCTCCTTGATGTTGACCGAGTAGGCGGTGTTCTGCAGGCGCAGGCCCATCTGCTCGGCGATGTTCATGAACAGGTTGTTGAAGACCTCGAGCATGACCGGGTCGGCCTCGGTGCCGATGGCATGCCGGGTGGCGCGCGGCACGATCCGGCGCAGTTCGATCGACCCGGCGCCGGTCAGCGTCGCCTGCCAGCCGGGCTCGACCACGGTGGTGGCGTTGCGTTCGGCCAGGATGGCCGGGCCGTCGATCACGGCGCCGGCGTCCAGGCGCTCACGCACATGCAGCGCCGCCTCGAGCCACTCGCCGCTGTGCATGCGCACGCGCGCGTCGGGCTCCGGGCGGTGGGCCGGGCAGGCTCCGGCCACGGCCGTTTCGGCCTGTTGCCCGCTCGCACCGATGGCCTCGACCGACACCGCTTCGATGACCAGGCCACGCCCCGGCATCAGGAAGGCGAAACGCTGCCGGTAGCCGGCCTCGAAGGCGCTGCGGATCTGCGCTTCGTCGCCGAAGGGCAGGATCAAGGCGGTGTCGGTGCCGTCGTAGCGCAGGTGGATGTGGCGCCGCAACTCGATCGATGCTTCGGGCACCCCCTGCCCCAGGACCTCGCCGCGCGCCGCTTCGCCCAGGGTCTTCAGGCGCGCCCGGGCATCGGCCAGGCCGGCAGCGCCGAGCGGCAGTTCGACCGCGGCTTCGCGCATCTCGATCTGGTCGGCCAGGCCCATGCCGTAGGCCGAGAGCACGCCCGCCAGCGGGTGCACGAAGACGGTCGACATGCCCAGCGCGTCGGCCACGCCGCAGGCATGCTGGCCGCCGGCACCACCGAAACATTGCAGCGTGTACTTCGTGACGTCGTAGCCGCGCGCCACCGAGATCCGCTTGATCGCATTGGCCATGTTCTGGATCGCGATCTGCAGATAACCCTCGGCCAGCGCTTCGACCGTCGTCGCGCGGCCGGATGCATCCGCGACCTCGCGCGCCAGCGCCTCGAACTTCGCGACCACGACGTCGCGGTCGAGCGACTGATCGGCGTCGGGGCCGAACACCTTCGGGAAGTGATCGGGCTGGACCTTGCCGAGCAGGACATTGGCATCGGTGGTCGCGAGCGGTCCGCCGCGCCGGTAGCTCGCCGGGCCGGGGTTGGCGCCCGCACTCTCGGGGCCGACACGCAGACGCGCGCCATCAAAGCTCAGCAGCGAGCCGCCGCCCGCGGCCACGGTGTGGATGCTCATCATCGGCGCGCGCATGCGCACGCCGGCGACCTGGGTTTCGAAAGCGCGCTCGAACTCGCCCGCGAAGTGGCTGACATCGGTCGACGTGCCGCCCATGTCGAAGCCGATCACCCTCGCGTGGCCGGCCGCCTGCGCCGTGCGCGCCATGCCGACGATCCCGCCCGCCGGGCCCGACAGGATGGCGTCCTTGCCCTGGAAGCGATGCGCCTCGGTCAGGCCGCCGCTGCTTTGCATGAAGAACAGGCGCACGCCCGGCATCTGCCCGGCCACCAGGTCGACATATCGACGCAGGATCGGCGACAGATAGGCGTCGACCACGGTCGTGTCGCCGCGCGAGACGAACTTCATCAGCGGGCTGACCTCGTGCGAGGCGCTGACCTGGGTGAAGCCGATGTCGCGCGCCAACGCTGCAGCAGCCTGCTCGTGGTCGGTGTAGCGGTAGCCATGCATGAAGACGATCGCGGCGGCACGGATGCCGGTGTCGAAGGCGGCCTGCAGTTCGCGCCGCAGCGCGGCGGCGTCGAGCCCGGCCACCCGCTCACCCTGCGCGCCGACCCGCTCGTCGGCTTCGATCACCTGTTCGTAGAGCAACTCGGGCAAGGTGATGTGGCGCTCGAACAGCCGCGGGCGCGCCTGGTAGGCGATGCGCAGCGCGTCGCGAAAACCGCGCGTCGTCACGAGCAGCGTGCGGTCGCCCTTGCGTTCGAGCAGGGCGTTCGTCGCGACCGTGGTGCCCATCTTCACGCAGTCCACCCGGTCGGCCGTGATGGCCTCGCCAGGCGCCAGCCTGAGCAGGCGGCGGATCCCCTCGACCGCGGCGTCCGCGTATTGCTCCGGGTTTTCGGACAGCAGCTTGAGTGACTCCAGTTCGCCCTGCGGCGAGCGACCGACGACATCGGTGAAGGTGCCGCCGCGGTCGATCCAGAACTGCCAGCGAGGGTGCGTATTCATCGTAGGTTCCAGCGCTCGTGCACGAGCGTCATCAGGTGGTGGACCGGCAGCCCGGTGGCCTGGCGCACGGCGTCAGCATAGGGCGGCATGTTGGTGCACTCGAGCACCAGCGAATCGAGACCGGGATGGCGCACCACCAGCCGGCGCGCCGCGCCGACCACTTCCGATTCCGCTTGCGCCGCGTCGAGCTGCGGCAGGTCGTCGAGCAAGGTGCGTTGAAAGGCACAGCCCGCGCTCAGGCCCTCGACCGGGGTGTCGGGTGCGGCGCCTGCCGCGCGCAGATGGGCCGCGCCGAGCGACGCGGCATCGACCGTGATCACGCCTGGGCGCTTCAGCTCTGGCAGCTTGAGCAGGCTCGAGGTCCAGACCGGGACTGGCAGCGCGCGCTGCAGCTCGGACTGCCAGCGCACGAGGAAGCCACAGCTCGTCGTCAAGGCGGATGCTCCCTCGACCACCAGCGCCCGGCCGGCCTCGACGAAGGGCTGCAGCAGCGCCGGGTCACCGTCGCGCACGATCCGCTGTGGCGACGCGCCTTTCACGACGAGATGGCGCACCGGCATGATGAAGCTGCCGGCATGGCCGACGTCGCCCGCCAGACGCGGGAAGCGTGTGTCCAGCATCAGCACGCCGAGGAAACTCATGCCGCCCGCCGCGCCGCCGCGTCCCAGGGTAGCCCCGTAGCTGCCGAGTTCCCGGGCGCCTTATGCTGTTGGTCTGAGTGATCACCAGTTGCCATACGAGGAGTTTCCATGAATTCACGTTCCTTGCTGCCCGGCATCGTGGCCGGTGCCCTGTTCGCGCTCGGGTCGGCCCAGGCGCAGACCAAGTGGGACCTGCCGGCCGCCTATCCGGCCAACAACTTCCACACCGTCAACATCCAGCAGTTCGCCGACGCGATCGAGAAAGACAGCGGCGGCAAGCTCAAGATCACCGTGCACGCCGGGGCCTCGCTCTTCAAGGCGCCTGAGATCAAGCGCGCGGTGCAGGGCGGCCAGGCCCAGATCGGGGAGATCCTGCTCGCCAACTTCGCCAACGAATGGCCGATCTACGCGGCCGACGGCATGCCCTTCCTGGCCGACAGCTACGACGAGGCGATGAAGCTGTACAAGGCGCAGCGCCCGATGATGGAGAAGAAGCTCGGCGAGCAGGGCATGATGCTGCTGTACTCGGTGCCGTGGCCGCCGCAAGGCATCTACGTCAAGAAGCCGATCGAATCGGCGGCCGACCTGAAGGGCGTCAAGTGGCGCGCCTACAGCCCGGCGACGGCGCGCATCGCCGAACTGGTCGGCGCCCAGCCGGTCACGGTGCAGGCCGCCGAGCTGCCGCAGGCGATGGCCACCGGCGTCGTCGAGAGCTACATGTCGAGCGGTTCGACCGGCGTCAACTCGAAGACCTACGAGCACCTGAAGTACTGGTACGACACCCAGGCCTGGCTGCCCAAGGACGCCGTCATCGTCAACAAGGCTGCCTTCGACGCGCTCGATGCGGCGACGCAGGCAGTCGTGAAGAAGGCCGCCGCCGATGCCGAGGTGCGCGGCTGGGCCGCAAGCAAGGTCGAGAACACCGACTCGATCAACAAGCTCAAGGCCGGTGGCATGAACATCGTGCCGCCGTCGGCCCAGCTCAAGGCCGACATGAAGAAGGTTGGCGAGACGATGCTCAAGGAGTGGCTGGAGAAGGCGGGCCCCGAGGGCCAGGCCCTCGTCGACGCCTTCCGCAAGTAAGGCGGCGGGCCGCTCGCAATGCGTCGCGCCCTCGACGCGCTGTACGACGGCGCGATGTGGCTCGCTGCGCTGTGCATGATCGGGCTGCTGGCGATGGTGCTGCTGACCATCATCAGCCGGCCGTTCCGCTTCCACCTGCCAGGCACCGACGCCTACGCCGGCTACATGATGGCGGCGGCCGGCTTCCTGGCCTTGGCGCACACGCTGAAGAAGGGTGAGCACATCCGCGTCACGCTGCTGCTCGGCCACGCCGGGCGCTACCGGCGCGCGCTCGAGCTCTGGTCGCTGAGCGCCGCCGTCTTCCTGTCGGGCCTGGCCGCCTGGTACAGCGTGCGCCTGTCCTGGCAGTCGCACCTGTTCAACGACATCTCGACCTCCAACGATGCGACGCCGCTGTGGATCCCGCAGCTGTCGATGGCGGCCGGCAGCATCATCCTGGTGATCGCCTTCATCGACGAGCTGGTGCTCGAGTGGCGCGGCGAACGGGTGCAGCCGCAGCCGTCGGAGGCCTTGCGCAATGAGTGACTTCTGGATCACGACGCTGCTGGTCTGCGCGCTCTTTGCCATCCTCGGCAGCGGCGTGTGGATCGGCCTGACGCTGTCGGGCGTGGCCTGGATCGGCATGCAGCTGTTCAGCTCGCGACCCGCCGGCGACGCGATGGCGGTGACGATCTGGGGCTCTTCGTCGAGCTGGACCCTGACCGCCCTGCCGCTCTTCGTCTGGATGGGCGAGATCCTGTTTCGCACGCGGCTGTCGAACGACATGTTCCGCGGCCTGGCGCCCTGGATGCAGTCGCTGCCAGGCCGTCTGTTGCACGTCAACGTGGTCGGTTGCACGATCTTTGCCGCGGTCTCGGGCTCGAGCGCGGCCACGGTGGCGACGATCGGCAAGATGGGGCTGCCCGAGCTGTCAGCGGCGCGGCTACCCGGACTCGATCTCGATCGGCTCGCTCGCCGGCGCCGGCACGCTGGGCCTCCTGATCCCGCCGTCGATCATCATGATCGTCTACGGTGTCACGGCCGAGGTGTCGATCGCCCAGCTCTTCGTCGCCGGCGTGCTGCCCGGGCTGATGATCGCGGGCCTGTTCTCCCTCTACATCATGGGCTGGGCGCTGGCGCGGCCGGGCCAGGTTCCGGCCAAGGACAGCGATCTGACCCTGATGGACAAGGTGCGCGAGTCGCGCCACCTGATACCGGTGGTGCTGCTGATCTCGGCCGTGCTGGGCAGCATCTACGGAGGGCTGGCCACTGCGACCGAGGCCGCCGCACTCGGTGTGGTGGGCGCGCTGGTCATCTCGGCGACCCAGGGGTCGCTGACCTGGCAGGCCTTCAAGGACTCGCTGCTCGGCGGCACCCGGCTGTACTGCATGATCGCGCTGATCCTGGCCGGTGCGGCCTTCCTGACGCTGTCGATGGGCTACATCGGGCTGCCGCGCCACCTGGCGCGAGTGGATCGGCACGCTCGGCCTGACCGCGGATCGAACTGATCATCGCGCTGATGCTGTTCTACATCCTGCTCGGCTGCTTTCTCGACGGCATCTCGATGGTCGTGCTGACCATGGGCGTGCTGCTGCCCACCGTCGAGGCGGCCGGCATCGACCTGCTCTGGTTCGGGATCTTCCTGGTGCTGGTGGTCGAGATGGCGCAGATCACGCCGCCGGTGGGTTTCAACCTGTTCGTGCTGCAAGGCATGACCGGGCGCGACATCGGCTGGATCGCGCGCGCAACGCTGCCCTTCTTCGCGCTGATGGTGCTGGCCGTCGCGCTGATCTACGCGTTTCCAGGCATCGCCACCTGGCTGCCGGCCCAGATGAAGGGCTGACGGGACGGTCGACGCCCCGCGAGGGTGCGCGGGACTGAACCTCGAATCGGGCGCTGTTCCCGGGATTCGCGCGTGCCATCCCTCCTAGCATGGGTGTGCGAGACCGTGCCCGCGTGGCGCACGGCAGTCGACCCGGGGATCACGATGTCCGACATGTCCACGCCCAACCTGACGCTGGCGCCGCTCGACGGCGGTCCTCTGCTGGCGCCAGCCTCGGCCAAGCCCGAGCGCGCAGAGGCGCGCCAGGAGCCCTTTGCCTGGCCTACGCCGTCGCTGACGAGCTATCCGGTCCCGACCTGCCCGATCGAACCCGAACCCTGTGTCATCGAAGGCCTGAACGGCCGCCGCATGGAGGGCCGGCTGACGCTGTTCGATCTGAACGCCGGGCTGCTGCACCTGCTGCTCGCCTCGTCGCGGGTTCCGCTGCCGCTGCGCTTCGACCAGTTCCGCCGCGTGACGCTGACCGAGCCGCTGTCGCCGATGGTCGGTGGCAAACGGCCGATCGACGACGACCTGCTGGCCGCCCGGCCGGCAGTGCCCTTCCGTCTGCAACTGGTGGACGCGCCCGTGCTGGAGGGCCTCACGGTCGGCCACAAGCTGCACGAGCGTGGACTCTTCCTGTTCGAGCCGATCGACGCCACGGGCCAGGTGCGGCGCAGTTTCGTGCCGACCTCGGCCTACACGCGCGCCGATGTCGGCGAGCGCATCGGCGACGTCCTGGTCGCGCAGAACGCGGCGAGCGCCGAAGACATCGAACGCGTGGCCAAGGAGCAGGTGAGCCGGCGGTCGTTGCGAGTGGGCGACATGCTGCTGATCAAGAAGGCCGTGACCCCGACCCAGCTCGAGGCAGCCCTCAAGCGCCAGGCCAGCATGCCGCTGGTCCGCATCGGCGAAGCCCTCAGTTCGATGGGTTTCGTCACCAGCGCACAGCTGACCGCTGCACTCGCGCAGCAGCGCGAGGAGCGTGGCGTCCCGCTCGGCGAACTGCTCGTGAGCAAGGGCGTGGTGTCGCGCCATGACCTGCAGTCCGCGCTGGCGCGCAAGATGGGCTACCCGCTGGTCGACGTCGGCCAGTTCCCGATCGAGGCCGAGGCGCTGGCGCGTGTGCCGCATGCGGTGGCCACGCGCCTGTCGGTGCTGCCATTGATGCTGCGCGCTGGGCGCGTCGTGGTCGCGCTCGAGGACCCGACTGCGGGTGCATCGATCGAGGAACTCGAGTTCGTGACGCAATGCAAGGTGGTGCCCGTGCTGGCCCAGGCCGGCCTCCTGGCAGCGGCCATCGCGCGCTCCTACGAGCGTGTCGGCATGGGCGCCTGGATGTCCGACCCCGCCATGGTGCTGGACCTGCCCGCCGAGGAGGAGTCGCCCGATTCGAGCCAGTTGCTCGCGTCGCTCGAGCAGCAGCACAGCGCCGAGCAGCGCTCGCGCGAAGAACACGAAAAGGTCATCGAGCAGTCGGACAACTCGCTCGTGCGCCTGATCAACACGATGATCCTCGAGGCCCAGACCCAGGGGGTGTCGGACATCCACGTCGAGTGCCTGCCCGGGCGCCAGAAGGTGCGCATCCGGTTCCGAAAGGACGGCGAGTTGCGGCCCTACCTCGAGCTGCCGCACACCTACCGTGCGGCGATCCTGGCGCGCCTGAAGATCATGTGCGACCTCGACATCTCCGAGCGCCGCAAGCCCCAGGACGGCAAGATCACGTTCTCGCGCTTCCACCCGGGTGCGCGGCTCGAACTGCGCGTCGCGACGATCCCGACCTATGGCGGCCTCGAGGACGCGGTGCTGCGCCTGCTCGCGTCGGCCAAGCCGCTGCCGCTCGACGCGATCAACCTCAGCCCGACCAACCTGGAGCGCGTCAAGCACGCTGTCGAGCGCCCCTACGGCATGATCCTGTGTGTCGGGCCGACCGGCTCGGGCAAGACCACGACGCTGCATTCGGCGCTCAGCCTGATCAATCGCCCGGAGCGCAAGATCTGGACCGCCGAGGACCCGATCGAGATCACCCAGGCCGGTCTGCGCCAGGTCCAGGTCAATCCGAAGATCGACTGGACCTTCGCCAAGGCGCTGCGTGCCTTCCTGCGCGCCGACCCCGACGTCATCATGGTCGGCGAGATCCGCGACGAGGAGACGGCCAAGGTGGCCATCGAAGCATCGCTGACCGGTCACCTGGTGCTGTCCACGCTGCACACGAACAGCGCGGCGGAAACGGTCACGCGCCTGCTCGACATGGGCATGGACCCCTTCAACTTCGCCGATTCCCTGCTCGCCATCGTGGCCCAGCGCCTGGTCAAGCGGCTGTGCAAGCATTGCCACGAAGCGCGCCCGGCAAGCACCGAAGAAGTCGACGAGTGGTTGCACGACTACATGCAGGCCTTCGCCGGTGTGGCCGACGCGCCCAGCCGGGACGACGTGCTCGCGGGATGGGCCGGCCGCCACGCACGCGACGGGCGACTGGTGTTCCACTCCGCCCCTGGCTGCCCCGCCTGCGATCACACGGGGTTGCACGGCC
Source organism: uncultured beta proteobacterium (assembly GCA_963706655.1). GTDB lineage: Bacteria > Pseudomonadota > Gammaproteobacteria > Burkholderiales > Burkholderiaceae_C > Rubrivivax. Next base: position 99,959 of record CAVPNN010000026.1, on the reverse strand, counting down.
GGACCGGCATTCACGAGGTGCTGTCGATCTCGCGCGAGTTGCGCCAGATGGTGCAGGCGGGCGCGCGCAGCGAAGAGATCCAGCGCGTGGCGATCAGTGAAGGCATGCGCACCCTGCGTCAGGACGGCATCGAGAAGGTGCTGGCCGGCGCCACGACGATCGGCGAAGTGCGCGCCACGAGCAATACCTGAGCACCCGGGTCTGCCTGGATTGGCCTCGGGCAGGCGTATCCGGCACACTGGGACTCCTGTTCCGGAAGTGATGGCCGCACCCGTCAGCGCGCGCCACGACGCCGCCCATGAACGCAACACGCGAGACCTTCGGCCCCAACGGGTTGCCCCCCCAGGCGCGCGGCGCATGGACGGCGGGCCATGCCCAGGCGATCGCCAGATCGCATGAACGCTGTGTCGCCGACGGTCTGACGCGCATCGAGTTCGCGCCGCCGGATCCGCTTGCGCGTGCCGACCTGAGCCTGATCCGCGAACGCAACCGCGGCCTGCACGCCCACGCCGCGCCGGTGATGGAGATGCTGCATGGGCAGATCGTCGACACCCAGAGCATGGTCGTGCTGTGCGACGCTGCTGGCACCCTGCTGCACTCGATCGGCGACGACGAATTCCTGGCACGGGCCGCCAAGGTGGCACTGCAGCCCGGGGTCAACTGGTCGGAGCGGACCAAGGGCACCAATGCGATCGGCACCGCGCTGGTCGAGGAGCAGCCGACGCTCGTGCATGGCGGCGAGCACTATCTGCACGCGAACGACTTCCTGACCTGCTCGGCGGCACCGATCCTCGATCCACGCGGGCATCTCGTCGGTGCGCTCGACGTCACCGGTGACCATCGCAGCTATCACCAGCACACGATGGCGCTCGTCAAGATGTCGGTGCGCATGATCGAGAACCGCTGGCTCGACGACGAGTTCCGCGATGCGATCCGCCTGCGCCTGCACACCAGGGCCGAGTTGATCGGCACCCTCGCCGAAGGGGTGGTGGCGCTGTCCCCCGAAGGCCGGATCCTGGGCGCGAACCGTGGCGCACTCGAGCTGCTCGGGCAATCCGGCGTGTCGCTCCGGCACCATACCTTGTGGTCCCTGTTCGGCAGCTCGATCGGCACCCTTGCCGATCGGTGTCGCGGCACGGCCCCGGTCACGCTCGAGTCCAGGACGCCGGCCGGACATCCGATGCAGCTGCACGCCCGCCTCGAAGGGCCCTTGTGGCGGCGCGGCGTGGTGGTGAACCTGCCCGACCCGGCCGCACTCCAGGGGCCCACGCCCAGGTCGCTCGCAGCGCTGGAAGTGCAGGCGATGCGCGACGCGGTCGACGCCTGCGGCGGCAACATTTCGGGCGCGGCGCGCCGCCTGCGCATCAGCCGCAGCACGCTCTACCGAAAACTGCGCCAGCACAGCCTGCCAGGCGACTGAGCCCGGGCGCCGGCGCTCAGACCAGGCCGTCGAACAACCAGACCTCGACCGCATCGCCCACCGCCACCGGCCCGCAGTCGTGCGGCAGCACCAGCAAGGCGTTGGCCTCGGTCATGCTGCGCAGGATGCCGGCCCCCTGTGCGCCGGTCGTTCGCACGTCCCATCCACCATCCGCCCCCTGGGACACGATGGCGCGCTGGAACTCGGTCCGGCCCGGGCGCTTGCGGATCGCCGCCGCACTGCGCGCGCGCAGCCGTGGCGGCGGCGGCGCTTCGGCCCCGGCCAGGATCAGCAGCGCCTCGCGCGCCAGCGCATAGAAGGTCACGAGGGCCGCCACCGGGTTGCCCGGCAGTGCGAACAACCACGCGGTCGCGCCATCGGCCCGGAACAGCGGGCCGAACGCGAACGGGCGCCCCGGGCGCATCGCGACCTTCCAGAATCCGATCTCGCCACGCGCGGCGAGCAGATCGCGCGTGTAGTCGGCATCGCCCACGCTGACTCCGCCACTCGTGATCACGGCATCCGCAGTCTCGATCGCATGGTCGATCGTCGTGCGCAGCTGCGCGGGGTCGTCGGGCACCAGCCCCAGGTCGAGCACCTCGACGCCGAGCCGCTGCAGCGCGCCGAGCAGGCTGGCTCGGTTGCTGTCGTAGATGCAACCTGCGGTCAGGGACTGGCCCGGCGCGCGCAGTTCGTCACCGGTCGAGAACAGGGCCACCCGCAGGCGCCGAAAAACGCGCAGCCGATCGAGCCCGAGCGACGCGGCCAGGCCCAGGTCGGCCGGTCGCAGCACGCGGCCATGGGGCAAGGCGACGCCGTTGCGTGCCAGGTCCTCACCACGCCGGCGCCGGTTCTCACCCACTTTCAGCACACCGGGTGCCAGCGTGACCTGGCCCCCTTCGAGATGGCAGAGCTCGATCGGAACCACGCTGTCGAGTCCATTCGGCAACACGGCTCCCGTCATGATGCGCAGGCATTCACCGCGCGCCACCGGGCCCGCGAACGGCGCACCTGCAAGCGCGGTGCCTTCGACCGCGCGCAGCACGGTCGGCGCGGCCGCCAGCAGATCGGCGCCGTGCAAGGCATACCCGTCCATGGCCGAGTTGTCGTGGGCCGGGACGTCGATCGGCGAGATCACGTCGGCGGCCAGCACCCGCCCCAGGGCCTGGGACAGCGGCACGGTCTCGACCTCGGTGATGGGGCTCAGGGCTGCCGCGATCCGTTCGCGTGCCTCGTCCAGCGGCAGTTCGTTGCCACTGGCAAGCGGAGAGGGTCCAAGTTCGGGCATGGCGGTCGGTGCGGTGCGGGTCCGCGTTTCGAAGCCCGCATTGTGCGCCGGCGACTTAGGCAGGCACCGACATATCGCCAATGCGGGAGCGGCCCGACAGAATCGGTCGGCCCATGGAGACCTTCGCACGCAGCCTGCAACTGGCGCTGGACCTGCTCACCGGCGCCGACACGCAGTTGCTCGGCGTGGTCGCACTGTCCTTGCGCGTGAGCCTGAGCGCCTGTGCGATCGGGGCCGCGATCGGCCTCGCGCTTGGGGCCTGGCTCGCGATCGCGCGCTTTGCGGGCATGCGCCTGTGCATCTGGTTGCTCAACACCTTGCTCGCCCTGCCGTCGGTGGTGGTCGGCCTCGCGGTCTACCTGCTGCTGTCGCGTGCCGGCCCGCTCGGCGAGCTCGGTCTGCTGTTCACGCCGACGGCGATGGTGATCGCGCAGTCCCTGCTCGTCGTGCCGCTGATCGCGGCGCTCGCGCGCCGGCTCGTCATCGACAGCCTGGCCGAAGGCGGCGACCAGTTGCGCTCGCTCGGGGCCGGGCCCTTCACGAGCGCGGTCCTGATGCTGGTGCACGAGCGTTTCGGCGTGCTGACCGTGCTGCTGACGGCATTCGGGCGCGCCATTGCCGAGGTTGGGGCGGTCATGATCGTCGGCGGAAATATCGACGGCGTGACGCGCGTGATGACAACCACCATCGCGCTCGAGACCAGCAAGGGCGATCTTCCGCTCGCACTGGCGCTGGGCGTCGTGCTGCTGGCCGTGGTCGGATTGCTCAACGGTCTGATCGCGCTCCTGCAGACCGGGGCCCGGATGCCGCGCGAGGCCCTGGCATGAGGCGGGACCTGCCGGAAGCGCTGATCACGCTGAACGATGCTGAGGTTCACCTGGACCGGGTCAGCGTGCTGCGCCAGGTCAGTCTGACGCTGCACCGCGGCGAGCGAATTGCCCTGGTGGGCGCCAACGGCGCCGGCAAGACCACCTTGCTGCGCCTACTGCATGGGCTCGTTCCCGGCACCGGCCGCGTCGAACACGTGGTGCAGGGCCGTCCCCTGGTGGCCGCGATGCTGTTTCAGCGGCCCTTCCTGCTCCATCTCTCAGCGCGCAGCAACATCAGGCTGGCGCTCTGGCTGCACGGCGTGTCCGGGCCGGAACGCGCGCGCCGCAGCGAGCTCGCGCTGGCCCGGGTCGGTCTGGCCGGCATGGGGCGTCGGCGTGCCAGGACCTTGTCGGGTGGCGAGCAGCAGCGGCTGGCCCTGGCGCGCGCCTGGGCGCTGCAGCCTGACATCCTGTTCCTGGACGAGCCCACCGCCAGCCTGGACCCGAGCGCGAAGCGCGAGGTCGAGGTGCTGATCGAGTCACTCGGGCAAGAAGGTGTCACCTGGGTCATGAGCACCCACAACCTCGGACAGGCCAAGCGCCTCGCCAGCCGGGTGATCTATCTCGACGAGGGCCATGTCCGGGCCGATCTGCCGACCGCACGCTTCTTCGACACCGACCAACCCCCTGCCGCTGCCGCGGCCTTCCTCAAAGGAGAACTCGCATGGACCTGAATCCTTCAACACGACGCCGCTGGATCGGCGCACTGGTGTTCGGCCTGGCGGCCGTCGTGCTGCCGGCCCAGGCCCAGGAGCGCTACATCGTGATGGCGTCGACGACATCGACCGAGCAGTCGGGCCTGTTCGGGCATCTGCTGCCGAAGTTCAAGCAGGCCACCGGAATCGACGTGCGCGTCGTGGCCGTCGGCACCGGACAGGCCCTGGACATCGGCCGCCGCGGCGACGCCGACGTGGTCTTCGTGCACAACAAGGCTGCCGAAGAGGCCTTCGTCGCGGACGGGCACAGCCAACGTCGTCAGGACGTGATGTACAACGACTTCGTGCTCGTCGGCCCGGCCGCCGACCCCGCCGCCGTGCGTGGCAAGGACATCGGAGCTGCTCTGCGCAAGTTGGCGCTCAAGGGCGCCAGCTTCGTTTCGCGTGGCGACAAGAGCGGCACCCATGCTGCCGAGCTTCGCCTGTGGAAGTCGGTCGGCACCGATCCGAGTGCCGGCAGGACGAGCTGGTACAAGGAATGCGGTTGCGGCATGGGCCAGGCGCTGAACATGGGGGCCTCGATCAACGGCCATGTGCTGACCGACCGCGGAACCTGGATCTCGTTCAAGAACCGCGGCCAGCTCGCCATCCTCGTCGAGGGCGACAGCAGGCTGTTCAACCAGTACGGGGTGATGGTGGTCGACCCGGCCCGGCATCCGAACGTCAAGGCCGATCTGGCCCGGCAGTTCGCCGACTGGATCGTCTCGCCCACCGGGCAGCAAGCCATTGCCCAGTTCAAGATCGGCGGCGAACAGCTCTTCTTTCCGAGCGCAAACTGACACGCTGGTGTGCAAGACCACTCTCCGCTTCACCTTCAGTCGATCCCAATACTTATTCCATGTTGCATTGGATGCCTCGACGTCAATTGTGCCATTCAGATTGAACTCCGAGACTGCCATACTGCCAATGGTCGAATCGATAGTTACGCGTAGGCAATTCCATTTGCCGGTTTCATGCGCTCAAGGCATTTCCACCTGAATTCAGCACGAAAGCAAGACATGAGCACAAGGACTTCTCTAGGCAAGACTATCAGACAAGTCACTGCTGTCGCCTGCCTCATGGCACTTGCTGCTTGCGGTGCGATTCAAAAACGATCGACGCTACTAGAGAACGACTTTCGCGAAATCACGATTATTGCAACCAACGATATTTATAATATTGAAGGCGTCGACGGCCAGCGATCTGGTGGCTTGGCCAGACTAAGAGCGCTGCGCGATCAAGTTGGCACAACGAACAGCCCTGCACTGCTGTTGCTGGCTGGTGATTTCTTGTTTCCCTCGCAGATGAGCAGTCATTTTTCTGGGGAACAGATGATTGATGTCCTGAATTCACTCGACGGTGATGCCGGGAAATTTGATGAAAGACTGTTTGTCACTTTCGGCAATCACGAGTTCGACAAGAAGAAGACGAAGGATGCTGCGATGCTGCGCAAGCGCATCGAGCAGTCAGATTTCCATTGGCTGACCAGCAATGTGGAGCTCGAGGCTGATGAAAACAACAAGAGTGAGAAGCTTCAGAACATATTGGTGAAGAATTCACTTGTTCAGATCAACGGTATACGCATCGGCCTCTACAGCATCACCACTGACAAAGTGATACCTGAGTATGCCAAGATCAACAATGACTACGCCGGGGTTTCGCGTCAACATGTTTCCGATCTGAAACGCCAAGGTGCGGAGTTTGTTATCGCGCTCACTCACCTGAATATGTCCGAAGACGTCGCCTTGCTCAAGACGCTGGGTGATGCGGGGCCAGATCTGGTCCTGGGCGGCCATGAACACAGTCGACAACATGCTTGTGTGAAGTCTCGCTGTGTAGTCAAAGCCGATGCAGAAGCGCGCAGCGCAACTTTGGTCAAACTCTCCATCTCGCCGAATGGAGAAAAATCCATCGACTATCGCTACAGCATTCTCAACGCGTCTACGATTGTTTCCGACCCAATAGTTCAGAAAAGATCTGAGGCCTGGATCAAGCGCTACCAGCGCGAGTACTGTGCAAAGAGCAAATCAAGCGACGACTGCTTGCTGAAGGTGATTGGAAGAACCGAGGTCGAATTGATCGCCGAAGAACTTGAAATCCGGCGCTATGAAACCAACCTTGGTGCTTACGTTGCGGACCTGATGATCAGTGTATTTGACGGAATCAAACTTCCGGGCGATCGAAAGGTTCAAGTTTCCTTGATCAATTCAGGCAGTCTGCGTTTGAATCAAAATATTCCTGCTGGCAGCGATCTGAACAACTGGTATCTGAACGGATTGTTCTTGTATGACATCCCGCTCCGTCTGATCGAGATCGATGGCAAGACATTAAAAGCTGCACTTCAACACTCGGCGCAAGACTGGACCGGTAACGGTTGGTGGCTGCAAAGCTCGGGCATCGCCTATCGGCACGACACGCTCGGGGGCAGGATCTCAGATTTACATCTGATCGACCGCAGCGGCAACATCACACCGATCAACGATACTGACAGAGTCATGGTTTCTGTCTCGAACTACATCGTGGATGCTTCAGGAGATCAGGATGGTTTCACGATGCTTGGTCTGGATACTGAAGTCAAGTACGCAGCGAAGTTGGTCGATCTAAGAACCATCGTCAGTGAAGATGTCTCGGCGCGCTGGACGAACAAGCAGGGAATCCGGCCAAAACTACCAGGCCGCGTGTGCAGCGACGATAGACCGTCCCTGCCCTGCGTACTGTCGCCCGCCCTCGGGAGGCTCTCCAGCCAATGACTTTGCTGGCCTCACAGCAACAGTCGAACGGAAGACCGCAGCGCAGTTCGTTGGCCGTTGCATGAACTCCAGCCGCAACATGGCCAGGTCTGTGGTTCGGCCTCGAGTACTGCATCAAACGCTGGCCAAGCTGATCGGCAAAGCCCGAGTCATCGCATTCCGCTGCAAACGCCGATCGCCCCGCGGCATGACTCTCGGCGCTGACTCAAGGACGACTTCAGGCCCATCCTGGGTCATCAGCCGTCCCCGACATCGCGTTGAAAGCGAATCGGCATCAGTTCTCGCAGACCTGCCCCTCGCCCTTGTTGAGGCACACCGACTGGCGCACCCACAGCGTCATCCCGCCCACCGGATTCACCAGCGCGTTGACCTCGGTGGCGCGATAACCCTCCCCCGACGAAACACGCTCCACCCAGATGGTGAAGTCATCCGGTTCCGGGGGGTCTTCCACTTCGCCAGCAACGCAGCGTGTCAACTCGGCGCGCAAGCTCTTGTCGAGTTTGAACACCGCCGGGAACTGACAGCTGTAGCCCGTTTGCCGCAGCCGCATCTTCGGCTCGTCCAGGCTTACATCCACGACGCTGCAAGCCTTGGCACCGGTCATGGTTTTCTTGGCCTGGTAGGCCTTGCCGAACGGCAGGGTGGGGGCGTCCGGGGCGGCCAACGCCCCTTTGTGCGTCGCAAAGCCGCGCTGGGCATCCGCCACTGCGGCTTTCAACTCCTGGCAAACCAGCACGTCTCTCGCCATGACCGCCGTCGGCAGCGCAAGAAGGGCGGCCCACACGGTGCCCGCGACAAGCAGCCCTGACCTCTTGAACGTCGCGTGTTTCCTGCGGCCATTGCCGCCCCTGCTCGGTCCACTGTGCAACATCGAACGCTCGGCCATGCATCACCTCCCAGGCAGGGATCTTCATCAGGACCCGAGCCTAGCCGGTTCCGGATACCCCGCCGGAGCCCGCGAGCACGAGTTCGTGGGTTCGGGTATATTGGTAAGTATTCAGATACTTACCAATCCCGGAAGCGCCCATGACCACCCGCCTGCCCACCGAAGAACGCCAGGCCGAAATCGTCGCCGCCACATTGAAGCTGGCGAGCGAAGTCAACCCGGCCCAGATCACGACCGGCCAGATCGCCGATGTCGTCGGGGTCACACAGGGCGCCCTGTTCAAGCATTTCCCGACCAAGGACGCCATCTGGCAGGCCGTGATGGGCTGGGTCCAGGGCACGCTGATGGCCCGGCTCGACAAGGCCGCGAACAAGGCCGCCTCGCCCGTGGAGGCGCTGCGCGCCGTGTTTCGGGCCCATGTGGGTTTCGTGGCCGACCATCCCGGCGTACCGCGCTTCCTGTTTCACGAGTTGCACCGCGCGGCGGACACGCCGATCAAGCGGACCGTGCGCACGCTGCTGCAGCGCTACCGAGTCTTGATCCTGAAGTTGCTCGGCGATGCCACCGCCGCCGGCGCGGTCGACGCTGACCTCGACGCCGATGCCGCGGCGACGCTCTTCATGGGCATCGTCCAGGGCCTGGTGATGCAGTCGATGGTGAGCAACCCCGGCCCGGCCGCGATGAAGGCGCAATCCGACCGGGTGTTCGCGATTTACCTGCGAGGTCTGGGAGTCCGGTCATGAAGCCTGCATCGATGGTGTCGCGCCGTGCCGCGCTGATCCTGGTCGCCCTGCTCCTGCTCGCGGCGCTCGTCTGGGTCGCGCTGCGCACCGGCCCCATGGCCCCGGTCCGCGTCACCGTGACGCAGGCGCACCAGGGCCGGATCGAACCCTCGCTGTTCGGCATCGGCACGGTCGAGGCGCAGCGCAGCTACTTGCTGGGGCCGACGACGCCGGGTCGCGTCTTGTCCGTCGCGGTCGATGTGGGCGACCGTGTGCGCGCCGATCAGGTCCTGGCGGAGATGGACCCCGTCGACCTTGAAGAACGTCTGGCCGCCTCGACAGCCGCGATCGCGCGCGCCGGCCGAAACGTCGCGGCCGCCGAGGCGCAGCGCCAGGACACCCAGGCCCGGCAGTCGTTGGCCGACCTGAATGCGCGCCGCTACGACGAACTGGCGCGGCAGGAATTCGTCAGCGAAAGCGCCGTCCAGGCCAAGGCGCAGGAACTGGCCTCGGCGACGGCCGCCCTGCTCGGCAGCGAGGCCAGTCTTGGCGCGGCCCGGCACGATCTGGAACGACTGCAGGCCGAACGCGCAGGACTGCAGCAACAGCGCGCCAATGTCCGCCTGGTCGCACCCGTCGACGGGGTCGTGATCAGCCGTGATGCAGAACCCGGTGCGACCGTGGTCGCCGGACAGCCGGTGGTGCGGATCGTCGACCCCGACTCGCTCTGGATCCGGCTGCGCATCGACCAGGGGCGTTCGGCCGGGCTGGCCAGCGGGCTGGCGGCGCACATCGTGCTTCGATCAAGCCCCGGCACCCCGCCCCGGCCCGGCGCCGTGGCACGGGTCGAGGCGGTCAGCGACAGCGTGACCGAGGAGCGCATCGCGATGGTCCGCTTCGACACCCCCGCCGCGGGCGTGACGATCGGCGAACTCGCCGAGGTCACGCTGGCGCTGCCAGCCACGCAGCCGGCCTTGCTGCTGCCGCTCGCCACCGTGCAGGGCCATGGTGAGCGCACCGGCGTCTGGCGGGTGCGTGACGACCGGCTCGAGTTCGTGCCGGTCCGGCTGGGCCAGCGCAGCCTCGACGGCCAGGTCCAGATCCTCGAAGGCCTGAGCAGCCAGGACAGCGTGGTCGTGTTCAGCGAGAAGGCACTCGCCGCCGATGTCCGGATACGTGTCGTCGACCAACTCGGTGCGAGCGCCAAGTGATCAACCTGGCCAGCCGCGACGTCCTGCATTCGTGGGGCAAGTTCGTGCTCACCGGCATCGGTCTGGGGCTGCTGATCGGCGTCACGCTGACGATGGCCGGTGTCTACCGCGGCATGGTCGACGACGCACGCCGCCTGCTGCGCAACAGCGGCGCCGATCTCTGGGTCGTCCAGAAGGACACCCAGGGCCCCTATGCGGAGTCGTCGAGCCTGCGCGACGACACGGTGCGCAGCCTGCTCGGCATGCCCGGTGTCGAGCGCGCCGCCAACGTGACCTACCAGACCATGCAGGTGCGCAGCGGCGCCAGGGAGGTGCGCGCGATGGTGGTCGGCTTCGAACCCGGGCAGCCCGGCGAGCCCGAATTCCTGCTCGCCGGCCGACCGCTCACGCGCAGCCACTACGAAGCCATCGTCGACCTGCGCACCGGCTTCCAGGTCGGCGACCTGATCCGGATCCGCCGCCAGGACTTCTCGGTCGTCGGCGTGACCCAGCGCATGGTCTCGTCGGGCGGCGACCCGATGGTCTTCATCCCGCTCAAGGACGCTCAGCAGGCGCAGTTCCTGAAGGACAACGACGCGATCCTGAACGACCGTCTGCGCACGGCGGCCAACCCGGCCCTGAACCGACCCGGCGTGCCCGGCCTGCTCGACGCGATCCAGGCCTCGCAGGCCAACAGCCGCAGCGTCAACGCCGTGCTGGTGCAGGTGCGCGCCGGTTTCCACGCCGAGGACGTGGCCGCGCCGATCCGGCGCTGGAAGCACCTGGAGGCCTACACCCACGCCCAGATGGAGGAGATCCTCGTTGCCAAGTTGATCGCCACCTCAGCGCGCCAGATCGCCATGTTCCTCGTCATCCTGGCCGTCGTCAGCGCGGCCATCGTGGCCTTCATCATCTACACGATGACGCTCGGCAAGATCCGCGAGATTGCGGTGCTCAAGCTGATCGGCACGCGCAACCGGACGATCGCCGCGATGATCCTGCAGCAGGCGCTGGCGCTCGGCCTGATCGGGCTGGTCGTCGGCAAGATCTCGGCCACGGTCTGGGCCCCGATCTTCCCGAAGTACGTGCTGCTCGAGGCCGGCGACACGGTGACCGGTCTGATTGCCGTGATGCTGATCTGCGCCCTGGCCAGCACGCTCGCCATCCATGCCGCGCTCAAGGTCGACCCGGCCGAGGCGATCGGAGGCTGAATGACCACCGCACCGGGCATCCGCATCGAAGGCCTGTGCAAGCGCTATGGCAGCGGTGACACCGCCGTCGACGCGCTGAAGGACGTCAACATGGTCGTGGCACCGGGCGAAGTGGTGGGCCTGATCGGCCCGTCCGGCTCGGGCAAGAGCACCTTGCTGAAATGCCTCGGTGCGGTCATCGAGCCGAGTGGCGGGCGCATGGTGCTGGGCGAAGAGACCATCTACGACCATGGCTGGAAGGTGCACGACCTGCGCGCACTGCGGCGCGACCGCATCGGTTTCGTGTTCCAGGCGCCCTACCTGATCCCGTTTCTCGACGTGCTCGACAACGTCGCGCTGCTGCCGATGCTGGCCGGCAAGGGCAACGCCGCGGCGCGCAGCCGGGCGACCGAGTTGCTCAAGGCCCTCGACGTCGGACACCGCGCACGCGCGCAACCGTCCGAACTCTCGGGCGGCGAACAACAGCGGGTGTCGATCGCACGCGCACTCGCCAACCAGCCGCCGGTGATCCTGGCCGACGAGCCCACGGCGCCGCTTGACGGCGAACGTGCGCTCGCCGTGGTGCGCATCCTGAATCAGATGGCGGCCGATCAGCAGACCGCGATCATCGTCGTCACGCACGACGAGAAGATCATCCCGACCTTCAAGCGCATTTACCACATCCGCGACGGCCGCACGCACGAAGAGGCCGGGCTCGGGCGCGTCCTCGACACCCCCACACCGGCATGACCAGCGCCCGCCCCGATCGCCTGCTGCGCACCCTCGCGGGGGTGGCCATCGTCTTCGGCCTGCTGACCATCTTGTCCGGCGGCCGCGCCCTGTTCGGTGACGACGCCGAGCGCGCGGCGCTCGGCGCCATCGTGCCCTTCGTGCTCTGGTTCAACTTCGTCGCCGGCTTTGCCTATGTGCTGGTCGGCATCGGCCTGTGGCAGCGCCGGCGCTGGTCCTGGATCGCAGCCAGCGCACTGTTCGGCGCCCATGCGTTTGTCTTCATCCTGTTCGGGCTGCACGCGCTCTCGGGCGGTGCCTTCGAGCTGCGCACGGTGGCCGCGATGACCCTGCGCACTGGAACCTGGTTGGCGATCGCCATGCTGTCCTGGCGGCGACTGCGCGCAACCTCCTAGGCCAGGCTCAACTTCTGCTCGACCGCGCGCACGAAGAAGGCCGCACCGAGCGGGAGCGCCGCGTCGTTGAAGTCGTAGGCAGGGTGGTGCACCTCGCAGCTGCCGTCGCCGCCGCCGTTGCCGATGTTGAGGTAACAACCCGGCACCTGCTCGAGCATGAAGGAGAAGTCCTCCGAGCCCATCAGCAATGCCGGCGAGCGGTCGACCCGCTCGGCACCGACCAGCTCGGCGCAAACCGCGGCCGCGAAGTCCGCTTCGCGGGCGTCGTTGATCGTCGGCGCGAAGAGCTCGCGGAAGTCGACCGTGGCGCTGGCGCCCAGCGCGTCGGCCACGCCCTGCGCGACGCGCCGGATGCCGGCCTCGAGCTGCGCCATGACCGGGCGCGAGAACGCGCGCGCCGTGCCACCCAGCTGCGCCGTCTGCGGGATCACGTTGTAGGCGTCGCCGGCGTGCATGCGGGTGATCGACAGCACCGCGGTGTCGACCGGCGCAACGCTGCGCGCCACCACGGTCTGCAGCGCCGCGATGATGTGCGCTGACACGACAACCGGGTCGATGCCCGACTCGGGGCGCGCGCCATGCGCCCCCTTGCCGGTGATGTGGATGTCGAAGAAGGCCCCGCCGGCCATCATCGGGCCGGCGCGCACCGCGAAGCGCCCGACCGGCAGGCCGGGCCGGTTGTGCATGCCGAAGATCGAGCTGCATGGAAAGCGCTCGAACAGACCGTCGTCGATCATCGCGCGCGCGCCGCCCAGGCCCTCTTCGGCAGGCTGGAAGATGAAGTGCACGGTGCCGTCGAAGCGGCGCGTTGCGGCAAGCGCCTTGGCCGCACCGAGCAGCATCGCGGTATGGCCGTCGTGCCCGCAGGCGTGCATCTTGCCGGCGTGGGTCGAGCGGTGCTCGAAGGTGTTGGACTCGTGGATCGGCAGCGCGTCCATGTCGGCACGCAGGCCGATCGTGCGCTCGCTGCGGCCGGCGCGCAGCACGCCGACCAGGCCGGTGCGTCCGACGCCACGATGCACCTCGATGCCGAACGACTCCAGGCGCGCGGCCACCAGGTCGGCCGTGCGCGTTTCCTCGAAACCGAGTTCGGGGTGGGCGTGGATGTCGCGCCGCCACGCCGTCATCTCGGCGTGCAATTGCGGGTCGGCGGTCATGGCGCGCTCCCGGCGCCCGGCACCGCTCGCGGTTGTCCGTTGCCGTCGATCGCCACGTAGGTGACGTTGGCCTCGGTGACCTTGACGATCTTGGGGTTGGCTGGGTTGCGCTCGGCATAGGCCTCGACATGCACCGTGATCGAGGTGCGGCCGATGCGTGTGATGCGCGCGTAGTAGCTCAGCAGGTCACCGACCGACACCGCCTGCTTGAAGATGAACTCGTTGACCGCCACCGTCGCAATGCGCCCCTTGGCCACGCGCATCGGCAGCACGGCGCCTGCCAGGTCGACCTGGGCCATGATCCAGCCGCCGAAGATGTCGCCGTTGGCATTGGCGTCGGCCGGCATCGGCATCACGCGCATCACGAGTTCGGCGTCCTCGTGCACACTGTCGGGCCGTTGCAGCAGCGCGGCGACCGGGCTTGAATCGCGAGTCATCGGCATCATCTCCAAATGTGGTTGCACGCATTCTTCCATGAGAAAACAAGCCGCCCTGACCACCACAGAGGCTGACGCAGAACCTCGCGGCGCCGGGCGATCGGACTGGGCCACGCTGCGCGGCCTGGTGCCCTACCTGTGGCAATACCGGCTGCGCATCGCGGTCGCGCTCGGTTTCATGCTGGCCGCCAAGCTGGCCAACATCGGCGTGCCGCTGTTGCTCAAGGAACTGGTCGACGGCCTGTCGCTCAAGCCAGGCGACCCGGCTGCCCTGCTCGTGGTGCCGGTCGGCCTGCTCGTCGCCTATGGTGGACTGCGCCTGTCGACCACCGTCTTCACCGAGCTGCGCGAGCTCGTGTTCGCCAAGGCGACTGAGGGCGCAGCGCGCCAGATCTCGCTGCGCGTGTTCCGCCACCTGCACGACCTGAGCCTGCGCTTTCACCTCGAACGCCAGACCGGTGGCATGACCCGCGACATCGAGCGCGGCACGCGCGCGGTGCATTCGCTGATCTCGTATTCGCTCTACAGCATCCTGCCCACCTTGCTCGAAGTGTCGCTGGTGCTCGGCCTGCTGGCCTGGAAGTTCGACGTGATGTTCGCCGTCATCACCGGGACGGCACTCGTCTTCTACATCACGTTCACGATCAGCCTGACCGAGTGGCGCACCAAGTTCCGCCGCCGCATGAACGAGTTCGACGCGGCAGCGCACAGCAAGTCGATCGATGCCTTGCTGAACTACGAGACCGTCAAGTACTTCAACAACGAGGACTTCGAGACCCGGCGCTACGACGAAAGCCTGGAACTCCTGCGCAAGGAGGCGCTGAAGAGCCAGGGCTCGCTGTCGCTGCTCAACAGCGGCCAGCAGCTCATCATCGGCATCGCGCTCGTCGCCATGCTCTGGCGCGCGACGCAGGGCGTGGTCGACGGCAGCATGACGCTCGGCGACCTGGTCATGGTCAACGCCTTCATGATCCAGCTCTACATCCCGCTCAACTTCCTCGGCGTGCTGTACCGCGAGATCAAGCAGAGCCTGACCGACCTGGACAAGATGTTCGCGCTGCTGGCGCGCCGGCGCGAGGTCGACGACGCGCCCGGAGCACCCGAGCTCGTGGTGAGCACCGGCACGGTGCGCTTCGAGCGGGTCGGCTTCGCCTACGATCCGGCGCGCACGATCCTGCACGACGTGAGCTTCGAGATACCGCCCGGCAAGACGGTCGCGGTGGTCGGCCCTTCGGGCGCCGGCAAGAGCACACTGGCACGCCTGCTCTACCGCTTCTACGACGTGCGCGACGGGCGCATCACGATCGACGGCCAGGACCTGCGCCAGGTCACGCAGGCCAGCCTGCGCCGCGCCATCGGCATCGTGCCGCAGGACACGGTGCTGTTCAACGACACGGTCGAATACAACATCGGCTATGGCCGGCCCGGCGCCACGCGTGCCGAGATCGAGGCCGTGGCCAAGGCGGCCCATATCCACGCCTTCATCGCCTCCACACCGACTGGCTACGACACCATGGTCGGCGAGCGCGGGCTGAAACTCTCGGGCGGCGAAAAGCAGCGCGTAGCGATCGCACGGACCCTGCTCAAGGACCCGCCGGTGCTGATCTTCGACGAGGCCACTTCGGCGCTCGATTCGGCCAATGAACGCGCCATCCAGGCCGAACTGCGCAGCGCCGCGCGCGGCAAGACGGCACTCGTGATCGCGCACCGCCTGTCGACCGTGGTCGACGCCCACCGCATCATCGTGCTGCACGAAGGCCGCGTGGCCGAGAGCGGCACGCACGACGAGCTGCTCGCCGCCGGCGGTCGATATGCCGACATGTGGCGGCTGCAGCGCAACGCACAGGAATAGACTTCGGACGTGGAAACCAAGTGGCTCGAGGACTTCGTCAGCCTCGCCGAGACGCGCAGCTTCTCGCGCTCGGCCCAGTTGCGCCACATCACCCAGCCCGCTTTCTCGCGCCGCATCCAGGCGCTGGAGTCCTGGGCCGGGATCGACCTGGTCGACCGGTCCTCGTTCCCGACCCGTCTGACCACCGCCGGCGTCACGCTGCACGCCCAGGCGCTCGAAATCCTGAGTGCGCTCCAGACCACGCGCAACATGATGCGCGGCCATCAGGCGGCGGGGCAGGACATGGTCGAGTTCGCGGTCCCGCACACACTCGCCTTCACGTTCTTCCCGCACTGGCTGCTCGATCTGCGCCAGGACTTCGGCGCCCTGAAGAGCCGGCTCATCACGCTGAACGTGCACGATGCCGTGTTGCGCCTGACCGAAGGTGGATGCGATCTGCTGATCGCCTACCACCACGCGGCCCAGCCGCTGTCGCTCAGCCTCGACCGATACGAGATGATCTCGCTCGGCAGCGAGGTCCTGGCGCCGTTCGCCCGGCCCGGGCCCGGTGGCGGGCCGATGTTCGCCCTGCCCGGGCGGGCCGGCACGACCCTGCCCTTCCTGAACTTCGGGGCCGGCGCCTACATGGCACGGCTGGTCGACGTGCTGCTCCAGCAGACACCGCCGCTGGCCACGCTCGAGACCGTCTACGAGACCGACATGGCCGAAGGGCTGAAGGCGATGGCGCTCGAGGGCCATGGCCTGGCCTTCCTGCCCACGAGTTCGGTGCGCAAGGAGGTCGAGGCCGGCCGCCTCGTGCGTGCGGCTCCGCCGGAACGCTTCGAGCTCACGATGGACATGCGCATCTACCGCGAGAAACCCGGCCTGGCACGCCATGTCAAGGCCAGCGCCCAGGCGCTGTGGCAGTACCTGAGCGATGCCGCCAGGGTCGCGGCAGCGGCGCCGGCCCTGCCACAATCGCCACATGCCAGACCTGCTGACCCTCACACGCCCTGACGACTGGCATCTGCATCTGCGTGACGGCGCGGCCATGGCGTCGGTCCTGCCCTACACGGTGCGCCAGTTCGCGCGCGCGATCGTGATGCCGAACCTCAGGCCGCCGATCACCACGGCCGACGCCGCGGCAGCCTACCGGGACCGCATCCTGGCGGCATGCCCGGCAGGTGCCGACTTCGAACCCTTGATGACGCTGTACCTGACGGACAGCACGCCTCCCGCGGAGGCCGCACGCGCCAGGGCCGCCGGTGCCGTCGCGTTCAAGCTCTACCCTGCCGGCGCGACGACGAACAGCGCCGACGGCGTGACCGACATCCGCAAGACCTACCCCACGCTGGAGGCCATGCAGCGCGAGGGTCTGCTGCTGCTCGTGCATGGTGAGGTCACCGACCCCGACGTCGATGTCTTCGACCGTGAGGCCGTCTTCATCGAACGGGTGATGCGGCCCTTGCGACGCGACTTCCCCGAATTGAAGGTCGTGTTCGAACACATCACGACCGCGGACGCGGCCCAGTACGTGACCGGCTGCGACCGCTTCACGGCGGCGACCCTCACGCCGCAACACCTGCTGTACAGCCGCAATGCGCTGTTCGTTGGCGGCCTGCGCCCGCACTACTATTGCCTGCCGGTGCTCAAGCGCGAGGCCCACCGCCAGGCCCTGCTCAAAGCGGCCACGTCGGGCAGCACGAAGTTCTTCCTCGGGACCGACAGCGCACCGCATGCGGCCAGACTGAAGGAACAATCCGTCTGCGGCGCGGGCTGCTTCACGGCACCTGTGGCGCTCGAGCTGTACGCCGAGGCCTTCGAGTCGGCCGGTGCACTGGACAAGCTGGAGGGCTTCGCCAGCTTTCACGGACCCGACTTCTACAGTCTGCCGCGCAACCAGGGCACGGTCACGCTGCGCCGTGAACCCCGTACATTGCCCGACACGCTACCCTTTGGTGACACGGTCATCAAGCCACTGCGCGGTGGCGAGACATTGAACTGGAGCATGACTTGAATACGTCCGAGCACACCATGTTGCTGATCGACGCCGACAACGTGTCGGTCGATGTGATGGAACAGGCCGTGGCCCTGCTGTCGAAGGAGCATGGCGCACTGCACGTGCGGCGCGCCTACTGCACCGCCGAGAGCGCCCTCAAACACCAGTCGGTCTTCAAGCGCCTGGGCATCCTGCCGATGGTCAACCTGTCGACCGGCAAGAACTCGACCGACATCGCACTCGCGGTCGACGCGCTCGACCTCGCCGTCGCGCTCCGCCCGGCAGTGGTGGCGATTGCGTCCTCCGACTCGGACTTCGCACCGCTCGTGTTGCGCCTGCGCGAAAAGGGCTGCCGCGTGATCGGCATCGGCCAGGACGGCAAGACCGGCGACGCCACGCAGGCCGTGTACGACGACTTCACGGTCCTGTCGCACCGCAAGCCGGCGGCGACAGCGGCGGCCAAGGTGGCCCCGGCGAAGAAGACCTCGCGCCGCCGCACCGCTTCTCGTGGCACCGCCAAGGAAGCGCCCAAACCTGCCGCACCGGCGCTGCCAGACAAGGTGATCCAGATCCTGGAAGCGATTCCGGAACTGGCCGGCGGTGCGGCGATCCAGCTGCGCGTGGCAGCCGAGCGGCTGCGCGACGCCGGTCTGCTGACGCCGCGTGGTGTCTCGACGCGCTTGTTCAAGCAGTACCCGGATCATTTCGAGCTGCAACCCGCCACCCAACCCAACAAGGTCCGCGTCAGGACAGCTTGAATCCGGCCCGCCGGGCCCCACTTCGGACGCTGTCCATCTTCACCTTTTCAGGCGAATCTCCATGAAGCGAGTCTTCCTGTTCCTGGTCACCAACCTGGCCGTCATGCTGGTGCTGGGCATCGCGGCCAGCCTGCTCGGTGTCAACCGCTACCTGACCGCCAACGGGCTCGACCTGTCGATGCTGCTCGGCTTCGCGGCCGTGATGGGCTTCGGCGGCGCGCTCATCTCGCTGCTGATCAGCAAGCCGATGGCCAAGTGGAGCGCCAAGGTCCAGGTCATCAACGACTCGCCCGACGCCACCCACCAGTGGCTCGTCAACACCGTGCAGCGATTCGCCCAGCAGGCCAACATCGGCATGCCCGAGGTCGGCATCTTCGAAGGTGCACCGAACGCCTTTGCCACCGGGGCCTTCAAGAACAGCGCCCTGGTCGCGGTCTCGACCGGGCTGCTGCAGGGCATGTCGCGCGAGGAAGTCGAGGCCGTCATCGGCCACGAGGTCGCCCACGTGGCCAACGGCGACATGGTGACGATGACCCTGATCCAGGGCGTGATGAACACCTTCGTCGTCTTCCTGTCGCGCGTGATCGGCTACTTCGTCGACCGTGTGATCCTGAAGAACGAGCGTGGCCTGGGCATCGGCTACTACGTCAGCACGATCGTGCTCGACATGGTGCTCGGCGTGCTCGCGGCCATGGTCGTGGCCTGGTTCTCGCGTCAGCGCGAGTTCCGTGCCGATGCCGGCGCCGCCCAGCTGATGGGCCGCAAACAGCCGATGATCAACGCGCTGGCGCGCCTGGGCGGGCTCGAGCCCGGCGAATTGCCGCGCACGGTCGAGGCCATGGGCATCGGCGGCAAGCGCGGCGTGATGGCCTTGCTGTCGACCCACCCGCCGATCGAGGATCGCATCCGCGCCTTGCAGGCGGGTCAATCATGAGCCGCCGCCACCGCATCGCCGTCCTGCCGGGTGACGGAATCGGCAAGGAGGTCATGCCCGAGGGCCTGCGGGTGCTGCGCGCCGCGGCCAAGCGCTTCGACATCGGTCTCGACTTCACGCCGATCGAATGGGCCAGCTGCGACTGGTACCTGGCCCATGGCCAGATGATGCCGGACGACTGGAAGGACCAGTTGTCGGGTGTCGACGCGCTGTACTACGGTGCGGTCGGCTGGCCGGCCACCGTGCCCGACCATGTCTCGCTGTGGGGATCGCTGCTCAAGTTCCGGCGCGAGTTCGACCAGTACGTGAACCTGCGCCCGGTGCGCCTGTTCGAGGGCGTGCCCTGCCCGCTGGCCGGGCGCAAGCCGGGTGAGATCGACTTCTTCGTCGTGCGCGAGAACACCGAGGGCGAGTACACCAACCTCGGCGGCGTTCTCTATGGCGGCACCGAGCGCGAGATCGTGATCCAGGAGTCGGTCTTCTCGCGCCATGGCACCGACCGCGTGATGAAGTTCGCCTTCGAACTGGCGGCCTCGCGCCCGCGCAAGAAGCTGACGGTGGCAACCAAGAGCAATGGCATCGCGATCAGCATGCCCTGGTGGGACAGCCGCGCCGATGAGATCGCCAAGGCCTACCCGGGCGTGGCGGTGGACAAGCAGCACATCGATATCCTGTCGGCGCGCTTCGTGCTGCAGCCGGACCGTTTCGACGTGGTTGTCGCGAGCAATCTGTTCGGCGACATTCTGTCCGACCTCGGCCCGGCCTGCACTGGCACGATCGGCCTCGCGCCGTCGGCCAACCTGAACCCGGAGCGCAGCTTCCCGTCGCTGTTCGAGCCGGTGCACGGATCGGCGCCCGACATCTACGGCCAGAACATCGCCAACCCGGTGGCGATGATCTGGTCGGGAGCGCTGATGCTCGACTTCCTCGGCCACCGCGCGGCACACGATGCGATCGTCGCGGCGATCGAGCAGGTGCTGATCGATGGCCCGCGCACGCGCGACGTCGGCGGCACCGCCTCGACCACCGAGATGGGCGAGGCGATCGCGGCGCGGCTGCTGGCCTGAGCCGTTCAGCGCAGGCTCAGCGTCTGGTGCTTCCAGACCGGGTCCTGCCAGCGTGCGAAGGTCAGCATCCGGTTCGGCGAACTGGCCCGGCGCTCGGTCTGCAGCGAGTCGATCGAGACGACCTCGAAACTGCGCTGGAACTGCCCCCCTTCGAGCGACTCGCGTGCGACCAGCATCTTGCGTGTTCCGGGCACCCAGCCGGCGAACTCCACATAACCCGGGCCGGCCGGATCGGTGGACGGCGACAGCGGCTCCACGCTCCACCCACCGCGCTGGGCACGGAACACCCACAACACGGTCCAGGCCTCGTTCTGCACCGCCAGCGTCAAGGCCTTGCCGTCGGGTGACGCGCGCGCCGACGCCAGCCAGACGATGCCGAAGGTGCAGCGCCGCGCCAGCTCGGTGGCGCGGCGGGTGCCGTCCATCAGGCGCACGCAGGTCTGCCCGGGCTCGCCCGGTTCGGTGGTGACCACAAGGCGACCGCTGGGTGGCGTCGTCGGCAAGGCCCCCCAGCGTGCCGCACCGACCCGGATCGCGGCCTCGGTGTAGTCCTTGGCATCGTCGTCGCCCAGCTCGCCGGGATCGACCGCGCCAAGTTCGTCGATCGCGCGCTGGACCGCGCCGAGCGCCGATTCTCCCGCGCGCGCTCGCTGCGTCCCGATCGCCGACCAGACCGCGGCCCGGCGCACCCTGAGGCGGTTGCGGACCGTCACGTCAAGCTCGGCCCAGTGGGACGGCTCGACCTGGTCGAGCAGATCGGCGCGCCAGCGCTCGAGGCCATGGCGCTCGTGGGCGCGCAGCGCCGGGTCGACACAGTCGGGGCGGGTCAGGGCCAGCACCGCGCGCGCCCGTTGCGCCGGGCTCGAGTTCATGGCCAGCACGCGCCGGTGCGCATCACCGTCGTAACAGAGCCGGCCCGAACCCACGCCTTCGATGTGCCGGAAGCGCACGCCATAGGGCCCGACGACATCCAGCTGTGCCGTGGCCGCTGCCGCGCCTCGCCCGCCGCGCCGGGACGCACGTTCGGCGAGCCGTTCGGCCAGCGTGCCAAGCGCATCGAAAGGTTCGGCCGTGATCGCGTCGGCCGGGACCGCGCGCAGGTAGGCCGCCACATAGGCGATGCCGAGTGCCTCAAAGCCCGGGCTGTCGCGCAGGAAGCGCATCACGGCCAGCAGCTGGGGTGCTTCGGCCTCGGTCACCGGCTGCACCCGGACCAGGTCGGCATGCACGTAACCGCCACGCTCGCGCCGGTAGTCGTAGACCTGAAGGTAGTCGCGCCGGCGACCACGGATTTCCAGCAGTTCGCCCTGCCAGAGCACGGCCTGGCGGGCCGACGCACTGGTCGGACCGGCACGCAACGTGGCCTGGTCCTGGGTCACGATGGCCACTGCGGCAAGCGTGGCGGCGCCGATCATGATCCCTCCTCCGACGCCGCGGCCTTCTGCGCCGCAGGCAGCGCGCCGATCAGCCCGCTGCCGATGAACTGGCCACCCGCACCGGGCGGCGCGATGATGACCTGCACCTTGTCCGACAACTTGTCGGCCACCGTCTTCTGGATCAGCAGCGGGTGGCGTGTCAGCACGACCCCTTCGCGTGCCATCTGTTCGGTCTGGACCCGGCCGACCCGGTCGAGCCGGTAGGCCTCGGCGTCGGCCAGCTTGAGGCGCGAGTCGGCTTCGCCCTGCGCCTCGATGCGGCGCGCCTGGGCCGACGCTTCGGCACGCTGCACCCGCAGCACGGTCTCGGCCTGGGCCTCGAACCTGCGTTGTTCGATCTGCTTTTGCTTGAAGGGCAGCACATGGCGCATCGCCTCCTCCTGACCCCTGGCCGCGATGACCTGTTCGAGCGCGGCGGCCTTGGCCGCCGTCTCGCGCTGGACCTTGGAAGCTTCGGCTTCGAGCGCGGTCTGGCGGACCTGCTTTTCCTTCAGCTCGAGCGTGTAGCGCATCTTCTGTGTTTCGAGTTCCTCGGCCAGCAGGCGGTCCATGCCGCGCCGGTAGTCGGCCGGCAGGTCCACCTTGCCGACCTGAACGCTGCGCAGCACGATGCCGTCGCCGGCCAGTCTGGCGCGCAGCTCGCTCTCGATCGTCTTCTGGATCTCGGCGCGCTTGACGGAGAAGATCTCGCGCACCGTGTAGCGCGTGAAGGTGCGGTAGATCACTCCCTGGACCGCGGGCTCGACGACCTCGGCCCCGATGTCGGTGGGCAAGGCGCGTGCCATGCGGCTCACCTGGGCCGGGTCGAAGGCAAACCGCACCGTCAGATCGACCCCGAGCGACAGACCCTCGACCGATTGAAACGGCGCTTCGCCGTCCGCCTTGCGCCCCTGGACCGGGCGGTAGATCTGGTCGCGCAACTCGAACGCCCGCAGCGAGTGCAGACCGGGCAGCACCCAGACCGAGCCGTCGCGAAAGGCGTCGCTGTCGCCGGTGAGCCGGTTCGTGCGCACCGCCATCGAACCCGGCTCTACGCTCTGCACCGGCGGGTGCACGATCAGCACCCAGGCACTGGCGGCAGCCAACACGACGGTGAGCAAGGTGCCGCGGCGCGCGAACAGCTGCCGTGTTCCCTGGCCAAGCGGGCTGAACACCCGCTTGTGCAGCCCGCGTGCCATCCCGATCAGCTTGTCTCGCATGTCCTTGCTCCTCGATTGAAGTGACGTCGTCCATTCTTCGAATCGGGGCCGGAGCGCTCAAGGCCGGCGCCGGGCCTCTTCAGGTCCGGTCGCGGAAGAAACACTCACAGCGCCGAACCACTTGCGCACCGGATAATTCGGCCGATGCCGACCGTCGCCGTGATCGAGGACGATGTACCGACCAGCCGCCAGTTGCGCGGCTGGATCGAGGCTGCTCGCCCTGGCATCACGGTCCACCAGTGGTTCACGCGTGACGACGCCGAGGCCGCTCTGGCGCGCGAAACCTACGACGTCGTGGTGCTCGACATCGAGCTCGGCCGCGAGCGCCACGCCGGTGTGGCCTTGATCAACGCCATCAACAAGCGCGCACGCACGCCCGTGCTCGTGATCTCGGCGATGCCAGCGGCGATCTACCGCAGCATCATGAAGGCGCTCGATGCCTGGGACTACCTGCAGAAGACGACGTTCGAGGAGGCCGACTTCGTCGACACCTTCCTCGACATCCTCCGCAGCTCCCAGACCACCGACACGGTCGAGCTGTCGCTCGACCCGCTGCGCCAGGCCACGCCGCTGTGGCGCGGCCAGCGCGTCAACCTGCCGCTGACCGCGCAGCGCCTGCTGGCCACCCTGTACGCCCGGCGCGGCGAGGTCGTCTCCTACGAAGACCTGTTCGGCGTCGTCAAGAGCGGCCGCAACCGCGACAACATCCGCAAGCATGTCAGCACGATCCGCGACGCTTTCCGCGAGATCGATGCCGACTTCGACGGCATCGAGAACGTGCCGATGCGCGGCTTTCGCTGGTCCGCCACGCGCACATGAAACTGCGCCTGCCCACGCGGGTGCCGCTGCGTCTGCGCGTGTTCTTCCGCGGCGCCTTCGCCTTGCTCGCGCTGGCGACCGTGGCACTTGCGCTCGGTGTGCTGCGCGACGAGAAACAACGCAGCCACCGCAGCTACGCCGACGGCCTGAAGAAGACCCAGGCCCAGATCGTTGCCCGGCTGCGCCACCCGACCGGGCAACTGGCCCTGCTCAACCCGAGTGCCGAGGCGGCCGCCGGCAAGACCCTGCACCCGCTCGTCCTGCCGTTCTCGGCGATCGACTTCGACGACCGCAGCAAGGCCCGGCAGGCGGTCGAAATGGCCGGCTGCGCCTTGCGCTATCCGGATGGCTCGACGCTGTGCGTGGCGGTCGGCGCCAACCCCTATGCGGGGGGCTTTGTCTACGCGGTCGGGAGCTTCGCCAGCGACACGCTGGTGCCGCACCGGCCGGGCGATCTGGACCTGAGCGGCTCACACCGGCTGCTGGTCTCGGTCCAGTACCGCGGATCGACGCAGCGCTGGATCGCCCCCTACGAGCTGGCCGCCGACGGCCGCGGCCGCCTGACCGGGTTCGCCGGCGACCAGCCCATCACGCCGCGCAGCCGCCCGGTGCGCGACTTCCGCGGCTGGCTCTGGCAGGAAGGTGCCTGTGCCCCGTCGCCCGACGCCTCCAGCGCGTGTGCCCGGCACACGACGATCTCGGTGCGCCTGCCGGTCGAGCTGCTGCGCGCCACGCTGCAGGCCAGCCCTCTCGTCTGGCCACCCGCGGACCTGGACCAGATGGCGCTGCAACTGCAGTTGCTGGCGCCGGGCGACGCTGCGCCGATCTTCGACAGCACCCGCGAGGGTGCCACGCTGGCCTTCGCATTGACCGACCTGCGGGACCTGCTCGCACCCGGCGAACGATTGACCGTGCGGCGTGAAGGCGATGCCCGGGACCTGATCACCCTCACCGGCAAGACTGGCTCAGACGAGCCGGTGGCGCCGTGGCTGGAGGGACTGATCCGGCGCCTGCCGATCGAGGAAGTGGCTTCGCCGGCCGGCAGCGCGGACATCGTCGCCACCTCGCTCGCCCGCTATCAGGTCGCGCTCGGCGGCGACCTGCGCTCGGTCAACCAGCGCCTGGCAGCGGTGGCGACGCGCCTGTCGTGGTTCGTCGCGGCGATGCTGGCGGCGGTGCTCGCGACCTGGCTCGCGATCGAGGTCCGCATCATCCGGCGCGTGACGCTGTTGACGCGGCGCGCTGCCGCGGTCTCGAGCGGCGTGCGCGCCACCGGTGACCTGGCCAGCCTGGACCTGTCGGACCTGCGTGGCGGCGACGAACTCGGCGTGCTGGCCCAGGGACTGGAAGATCTGCTCGACCGTGTCCACCACGACGCCCGCCGCGAGCAGATCCGTGCGGCCCAGGAGCGCGAGCAGTGGCATGCGGTGGGACACGAGATCATGTCGCCGCTGCAGTCGCTGATGGCGCTGCACGGTGACCCGGCCGACCCAAGCGCACGCTACATCACGCGCATGCAGAACGCGGTGCGCGTGCTCTACGGACAGGCCTCGCCGAGCGAAGCCTTCGAGACCACCCATCTGTCGCTGACCGCGGTCGACCTCGACGCGTTCTTCGGGCAATTGGCAGCCAACGCGAGCTACATCGGCATCGACGGCGTCCGCTACGCGGCACTCGGCCGGCCGGTGCGCGCACTGGTCGACGAATACCGGCTCGAGGACGTGGCGACCCATGTGCTGCGCAATGCCGACCGCCACCGCCGGGCCGGCTCACCGATCCGGATCGAGCTGCAGGTGCAGGGTCGCGAGGCCCAGGTGACGCTGCACAACGAAGGCCCACCGATCGACGCCGCCTTGCTCGACCGGGTCTTCGAATACGGTGTCTCGAGCGACACCGCGAGCGGCCAGCGCGGGCAGGGCCTGTTCGTGGCGCGCACCTACATGGCCAAGATGCACGGGACGATCATGGCGCGCAATCGCGCCGACGGCGTCGAGTTCACGCTGACGCTGCCGCTGGCGCCTTGAGGCCCGGCGACCGGGTCACTCGGCGGGCAGGAAGCCCTCGATCGACAGGTAACGTTCACCGGTGTCGTAGTTGAATCCGAGCACCCGGCTGCCGCCCGGCAGGCCGGACAGCTTCTGCGCGATGGCGGCCAGGGTGGCCCCGCTCGACAGGCCCACCAGCAGTCCTTCCTCGCGCGCGCTGCGCCGGGCCATGTCGCGCGCTGCTTCGGCCTCGACCTGGATCACGCCGTCCAGCAAGTCGGTGTGCAGGTTCTTCGGCACGAATCCGGCACCGATGCCCTGGATCGGGTGCGGCGCAGGCGCGCCGCCGCTGATTACGGGGGAAGCCGACGGTTCGACCGCAAAGACCTTGAGCTGCGGCCAGGCCGCTTTCAGCACCTTGGCGCAGCCGGTGATGTGGCCGCCGGTGCCGACGCCCGTGATCAGCACGTCCAGGCCATGCGGGAAGTCCTCGAGGATTTCGCGTGCCGTGGTGTGCACATGGACGTCGATGTTGGCCGGGTTGTCGAACTGTTGCGGCATCCAGGCGCCAGGCGTCGACTGGACCAGTTCCTCGGCACGCGCGATCGCCCCCTTCATGCCCTTCTCGCGCGGGCTCAGCTCGAACGATGCGCCGTAGGCCAGCATCAGGCGGCGCCGCTCGACACTCATGCTGTCGGGCATCACGAGCACGAGCTTGTAGCCCTTGACGGCGGCGACCATGGCCAGCCCGATGCCGGTGTTGCCCGAGGTCGGCTCGATGATGGTGCCGCCTGCCTTCAGCGCACCGGTCTTCTCGGCGTCCTCGATCATGGCCAGCGCGATGCGGTCCTTGATCGAGCCGCCCGGGTTGCTGCGCTCGGACTTGATCCACACCTCGTTCGATCCGAACAGACGCTGCATGCGGATGTGGGGCGTGTGGCCGATGGTGGCCAGGACGTTGTCGGCTCTCATGATGGTTCTCCTGAGATAATCGATCCGTGAAGCATGCCAGACCGCCGCTGGTGCAAGCGTGGAAACACGGCACTGGAGGAAGGTCCGGACTGCACAGGGCAGCGTAGCAGGTAACACCTGTCCACCGCGAGGTGAGGATCAGAGCAACAGAGACGAGTCGAGGTGGGGTTCCCGACCTGGGTGTTCTGTCAGGCGCCGGCGCAAGCCGGCAAGGCGTCGCGGTTTGCCGCGGCGCTCCGGGCGCAAGCCCGGACCTGGCAGCCACCCGAGACGGGGCAAGGCCCCGTCTCGGGTGAAACGGGCAATCTCTACGCGCAGCAACACCAAATAGGCACACGCTGATCCGGCCCGGGGAGTGTGCGGGTAGGTGGCACCGAGCCGGGTGGGCGACCCCCGGCCCAGAGGAATGGCGGTCACGTCGGGGCGACCCGACGCACAGAATCCGGCCTATCGGCAGGCTTCACACTTTTCAGGCAGGCACGACGAGCGCGTGACTGCACATCCAGCGCAGGCCCTCGGTGGATGCGGCCTGCAAGCGCATCGCGAGCGCGGCTTGCGCGTCGGCGTCGAGCTGACGCCAGAGGAAGTCGCGCCCGTTGCCCGCCTCGCCGGCGACAAAGAGCTGCGAGGTCCACTCACCGAAGGTCGGATGGCGCAGCTTGACGTGGATATGCGGCGTCCGCCCGGGATAGGGCACCGGCCGGATGGTGCGAAAGTGGACCTTGCCATCGACACCGGCACGCCCGGCCCCAAAGCCCTGGAAAGCAGGGTCGAACACGCCATCGACCTGACGCACGCCCGGATGCCGATAGGCGGCCAGCGCGTCACATTGCCAGATCTCGACCTCGGCACCATCGACGACACGCCCGCCGGTGTCGGCCACCTGCAGTTGCAGCGCGAGGTGCTCGCCGCGCGCCGGGGCCTCGACGCCGGGGCGGCCGACCTGTGTCAGGTCGGCGTCCCAGTCCGGCCAAGCAGCGCGCCAAGGCGCCGGTGGATAGAAAGGGCCGTCGGTCATCGAAGGCGCCACGCGGCGCGACGAGGCCAGCGTCGGCGCGCCGATGGCGGCGGCACAGGCAACCAGGAGTTGGCGGCGCGTGGAGGGCATGCCTGCATTGAAGCATGGCGCCGATGACCCCGACTACACTGCGCGTTTACCCCGATTCGATGAACCCTGACGCCTCGTCCCTCTGGCGCGGTCCGCGCTGGACGCTGGCCGTGCTGCTGGCTTGCCTGGGCATGATCGGGCCGTTCTCGATCGACACCTACCTGCCGGCGTTCGCGGGAATCGCAGCCTCGCTCGACGCCACGCCGCTGCAGATGCAGCAGACCCTGTCGGGCTACCTGTTCGGCTTCGCGGTCATGAACCTGTTCCACGGCGCCATCGCCGACAGCTTCGGGCGCCGCCCGGTGGTGCTGTGGGGCATCGGCATGTTCACGCTGGCGTCGGTCGGCTGCGCGCTGTCGCCGTCGATCGGCATGCTGATCGGATTTCGCACCCTGCAGGGCCTGTCCGCGGGCGCCGGCATCGTGGTGTCGCGCGCCATCATCCGCGACATGTTCCCGCCCGACGAGGCGCAGCGGGTGATGTCGCAGGTCACGATCTACTTCGGCGTCGCGCCGGCGGTCGCGCCGATGATCGGCGGCGTGCTGTTCGTGCACGCGGACTGGCATTCGATCTTCTGGTTCCTCGCTGCCATTGGTGTCGCGCTGTGGTGGTCGAACTACCGCAACCTGCCCGAGACCCTGCACATCACGCAGCGCCAGCCCTTCAACCTGCGCCACCTGATGCGGGGCTACTGGCAGATGGCGTCGAGCGGGCGCTTCATGCTGCTCGTGCTGGCCAGCGGCGTGCCGTTCAACGGCATGTTCCTGTACGTCCTGTCGGCCCCGGTCTTCCTGGGCGAGCATCTTCAACTCGCCCCGACCCAGTACTTCTGGTTCTTCATCACGACGATCGGCGGCATCATGGCCGGAGCCTGGCTTTCGGGGCGTCTCGCAGGTCGCATCAAACCCAGGCATCAGGTCCGGCATGGGTTGGTGATCATGCTCGCCGTCTCGGCACTCAACGTGGTGCTGAACCTCGTCTTGACCCCGCATGTCGCCTGGGCCATCTGGCCGATCGCCTTGTTCGCGTTCGGCTGGGCGCTGATGGTGCCGGTCGTGACCTTGATGGTGCTCGACATCGTGCCCGAACGGCGCGGCATGGCGTCATCGATGCAGGCCTGCATCGCAAGCCTGGCCAATGGCGTGGTGGCGGGCGTCATTGCGCCGCTCGTGATGCACTCGGCGCTCCATCTGGCGCTGACCTCGGCCGCCCTGCTCAGCATCGGCATCGTGGCATGGTTGTGGGTCAAGCCGCAGCTGGCCTGAGCTCAAGTTCGAGCGGTTGGCGCCGATCAGTCCATGGAAGGAGTTTCCATGGTCCCCCATCCTCGCCTGTCCCCCGCCGCTTGGGCAGCGGTCCTGCTGTCCCTCACGCTCGCCGCGTCGGCTGCCTGGGGGGCCGATCGCCCGGTGCCCGCGACGGTGGCCAAGGCTGACAGCGCCGACCCGATGACGAAGCTGCGTGAGCGCCTGGCCGAAAAGCTCGGAGCCAGGCCGGCACCGGACGCCATCGGCACCCATGAGATGAGGGTCTCGTCACAAAAGCCCGAGCCTGCCACCCTGTCGGCGGCCCGGCTGCAGGCGGTCGTCAACGCCCACCGTGCCAGCAAGGCGCCCGTGGCCGGCGATGCCCATTCGGCCCCGAACTGGAGTTATGTCGGTGACGGCGGTCCACAGCGCTGGGCCGACCTGAAGCCGGAGTTCACACTCTGTGGCAGTGGCACGCGCCAGAGCCCGATCGACATCCGCGACGGCATCTCGGTCGAACTCGAGCCGGTCAAGTTCGACTACCGACCCAGCGGCTTCTCGGTGATCGACAACGGCCATACCGTTCAAGCCGATCTGGGACCCGGCAACTCGATCGAGGTCATGGGGCGACGTTTCGAACTGGTGCAGTTCCACTTCCACCGGCCTTCCGAGGAGTCCGTCAACGGTCGGCGCTACGACATGTCGGTCCACCTGGTGCACAAGGACCTGGAAGGAAGGATCGCGGTGGTCGCGGTGCTGCTCGAACGCGGCGGTGCGCAGCCCGTCGTCCAGCAGGTCTGGAACAACCTGCCGCTGGAAAAGCACCAGTCGCTGCCGGCCTCGGCGCCTCTGAATCCCGACGCGCTGCTGCCGCAGGACCGGCGCTACTTCACCTACATGGGCTCGCTCACGACGCCGCCGTGCAACGAAGGTGTGCTGTGGATGGTCATGCAGCAGCCGGTGCCGGTGTCGCCCCAGCAGGTCGACATCTTCGCCCGCCTGTACCCGATGAATGCGCGCCCGCCGCAGCAGGTGGCGGGCCGATTGATCAAGCAGTCGAACTGAGCGCGGGCCGCAGCGTCAGCTCGCCGACCTGCGCTTGACCGCCTGCGCGCGCGGGTCGCGCGGCAGCCGCACGCCGCTGTCCTCGAGCGCACGCGCCACATGCCCGCGGTTGACCGGGCGGAAGATCACCGCGTCGGCGCCGGCCAGTTCCATGCGCACGCGGTCGGTGTGGCGATCCTTCTCGACCATCGCCACGACGGCCAGTGGCCGGTCGACGGCGCGTGGCATGGCGCGCAGCCGCGTGCACAGCCCGACCGCCTGCACGTCCTGATCGCCCAGGCCGATGAAGGTGGCCACGAAATGGGCCGACTGCATCAGTGCGTCGGCATCGCGCACCGAGGCGACCGCACGGGCGCTGAACCCGAACTGCGCCAGCACGTCGGCCAACTGGGCCCTGATCGTGTCGTCTGGCTCGAGCAGCAGCACCTCGGGGCGCTCGCCCGCATCGACGCTGTCCCGCCTCTGCTGACGTTGGCGGGCGCGCCGCACCGCCGCCCGCATTTCGGCCTTGCGTTCGGCAAAACCAAGCCCTGGGTCCGGTCTCGCAACGGGTTTCGCGGGCTTCTCTTCGATCTCGGGCAGGGTCGACGCAGTCGCCAACGCCGCTTCCTTGAAGGGCCGTTCGGCCTGCGTCGGCTGCGTCGCCTTCGCTTCCAGTGGTTCGACGACGATGTTCGGCAGCGGCACCTCGGCCTTCATCGGGCGGGCCTTGCGAGGCACCGGTGTCGGCAGCATCTGGTCGCGCAGCGACAGCGTGAAGTCGGTGTGGGTGGGCTCGAACTCGAACAAGGTCTCGATCACCGGCAGGTCGACCGAGCCGCCGGCTTCCACGCTCAGAAGCGTGGCGCAGTGATGGCAGCGGGTTCGCGTGCGTGCGTTGATCGTGTTGCACGAAGGGCAGCGCAACACCAGTGGGCTGCCACAGGAGGTGCAGTTCAGGGCTGAGCCGTCGTTCGGACGATGACACGCCGGACAGCTGGACATGGACAGGCGATTCACGATCGGCTCTCTCTTTTCTCCCGGTGGGAACGCGCGCGAACCCAGGCAGAAGCCTACTGCAAGACCGGCCTGGGCTCCCTGCAATCCGCGTGACGCTTGGCATGCTGTTGCCGGCTTGCCCGCACCGGATCTGAGACATCACTTTCAATGGCCATCGCAGGTCTATGTTTTTGCAGTGTATTTTCCTGCATTTACATTGCGTATCTGCTCTAAGCTCTTGATTTGATTGATTTTTTTTGGCACCCAGGATTGACCCCGCTCAGTTCGACGGCTACAGTGTCACTGAGTGGGATATTCTGCCTAAACGTGTCGGAAATAGTCTTTCAGGGAACCTCTGCAATCGCGCTGGACGCCAAGGGCCGGATCAGTGTGCCCGTGCGCCAGCGTGAGTTGTTGATGCTGGCCTGCGAGGGCCGGCTGACGCTGACCAAGAATCCCGAGGGATATCTCTGGGTCATGCCGAGGCAGCGCTGGGAGACCACCCGCGAACAGCTGATGGCGATGAGCATGGACGCCGACCCATGGCGGCGCGTCCTGATGGGCAGCGCGGTCGATGTCGAGATCGACAGCGCTGCACGCGTGCTGATCCCGCCCGAGTTGCGGGACGCGGCGGGCCTGAGCAAGGACGTGCTGTTGATCGGCAACGGACGGGTCCTCGAGTTGTGGGATGCGCAGCGCCATCGTGCCCACGAAACCGCCTTGATGGCCCAGCCGATGCCGGCCGAAATCCGGGGCTTCGTGATGCGATGACCGACGCAGGCGAATGGTCTCACACCCCAGTCCTCCTTGCCGAAGCCGTCGACGCCTTGGTGACGGCACCGGATGGCATCTATGTGGACGGCACCTTCGGTCGCGGTGGGCACGCGCGCGCGGTGCTGGCGCGCCTTTCTGCGCGCGGCCGGCTGCTCGCGTTCGACAAGGACCCGCAGGCGGTCCAGGCCGCACGCGACGGAATCCAGGACTCACGATTCCAGATCGTTCACGCCAGTTTTGCCGAGATGCGCGAGCAGCTCCACGCGCTCGGCATCACCCAGGTGCACGGCGTCTTGCTCGACGTCGGCGTCAGTTCACCCCAGCTCGACGACCCGGCGCGCGGTTTCAGCTTCCGGCACGACGCCCCGCTGGACATGCGCATGGACACGACCCGTGGCGAGACCGCCGCGGAATTCCTGGCTCGCGCCGACGAGCGCACTCTCACACAGGTGATCCGCGACTATGGCGAAGAACGGTTTGCTTTTCAGATTGCAAAGGCGCTTGTGGCTCGCCGCGAGATCGGGCAGCCCGTGCGGTCCACAGGTGAACTGGCCACACTCGTGGCTGGTGCAGTCAAAACCCGCGAGCCGGGCAAGGACCCTGCAACGCGCACATTTCAAGCTCTTCGGATTTTCGTCAACGCCGAGCTTGAGGCGCTCGAACAGGGCCTGAGCGCTGCGCTCGAAGTCCTTCATCCCCATGG
Organism: uncultured beta proteobacterium; assembly: GCA_963706655.1. Taxonomy (GTDB): domain Bacteria; phylum Pseudomonadota; class Gammaproteobacteria; order Burkholderiales; family Burkholderiaceae_C; genus Rubrivivax. The sequence continues at coordinate 67,335 of CAVPNN010000026.1, read as the reverse complement.
GCGCCTGGTCGTGATCAGCTTCCACTCGCTCGAAGACCGCATCGTGAAGACCTTCATCGTGCGCGAGAGCCGCGACGTGGTCGACCGCCGGGTACCGTTCGCGCCGCCCAAGGCATTGCGCCTGAAGTCGCTTGCCCGCGTGCGCGCCGGCGAGGCCGAACTCGCCGCCAATCCGCGCGCACGCTCGGCCATCATGCGCGTGGCCGAACGCACGGAGGTCGGCGCGTGAACAAGCGCAATTTGCTGCTGGCGGCGGCGCTGCTGGCCAGCAGCTTGCTGCTCGTCAAGACCGCCTATGAGTCGCGGCGCCTGTTCGCCGCGCTCGACCGGGCGCGCATCGAAGGCCAGGCACTGGAGACCGAACACCAGCGATTGCAGGCCGAGCGCCAGGCGCAGGGCACCAATCTGCGTGTCGAGAAGGTGGCGCGCGAACGATTGCGCATGCGCAATGCCGATGCCGCGGTCACGCTGTACGTGACCGACCCGGCCGCAGCGGGGTCGACCCGATGAAGACACGCGGCCTGCCCAAGCTGCGCGCGTCCGCGGCCCAGAACCTGCGCAGCGTCAACTACGCGACCAGTCCGCTGCTGGCTTCGAAGACCCCTCCGGGGCGCTCGCGCTTCGTCGTCGCGATGGTGGCCCTGGCCTTCCTCGGCCTGGCCGCGCGCGCGTTCTGGATCCAGGTCATCAATGCCGACTTCTACCGCGCCGAAGGGGCCAAGCGGTTTCTGCACGCCGAAGATGTGCCTGCCAGCCGCGGCCGCATCCTCGATCGCCACAGCCAGTTGCTCGCTTCGAGCGTGCCGGCGCCGTCGATCACGGTGAATCCACGTGAATTCGAGGCCGACGCGGTCCAGCGCAAGGCGCTCGCGCGCCTGACCGGCCTGACGGCGAAGGAGCTCGGCCAGCGCACCCAGGGTCGCTCGCAGTTCGCCTACCTGCGAAGGTTCTCCGACGACGCGACCTGGGCCAAGGTCAAGGCGCTCGGCGTCAAGGGGGTCTATCAGCGCGCCGAAACCCGGCGCAGCTATCCGGAAGGCGAAGCGGCCGCGCAGGTGGTCGGATTCACCGACGTCGAAGAGGTCGGCCTCGAAGGCATCGAGCGCCAGTTCCAGGACCAGCTGCAGGGGCACGATGGGCAGCGTGCGGTGGTGCGCGACCGCATGGGGCGCGTGGTCGAAGACATGGGCGAGCAGGTCGACGCCGAACATGGACGCGACGTGCGGCTCTCGATCGACGCCAAAGTCCAGTTCGTTGCCTACCAGCGCATCCGCGACGCGGTGCGCGAGCACAACGCGCGCAGTGGCAGTGTCGTGGTGCTGGACGTGCGCAGCGGCGAGATCCTGGCGCTGGCCAACTTCCCGAGCTACGACCCCGAGCAGCGGCGCAACCTGTCGCCGAACCAGCTGCGCAACCGTGCCCTGACCGACATCTTCGAGCCCGGCTCGACGATGAAGCCCTTCACCGTGGCGCTGGCGATGGAACGCAAGCTCGTGTCGCCGAGCAGCCGGATCGACACCGCGCCCGGCCGAATCAACATCACCGGCTCGACGATCCAGGACTCGCATCCGCACGGCGTGCTGACGGTGGCCGAGATCATCCAGAAGTCGAGCAACGTCGGCACCGTCAAGCTGGCGATGCAGTTGAAGCCACACGAGATGTGGGAGATGTTCTCCCGGGTCGGCCTCGGGCAGAAGCCGCAACTCGACTTCCCGGGCGTGGCCACCGGCCGCTTGCGGCCCTTCAAGACCTGGCGCCCGATCGAGCAGGCGACCATGAGTTATGGCTACGGCCTTTCGGCCAGCCTGCTCCAGCTCGCGCGCGCCTACAGCGTCTTTGCACGCGACGGTGAACTGATTCCGGTCTCGCTCGTGCACGCCGGCCAGCCGGTGGTGGGCCAGCAGGTGATGTCGCCCGAGACCGCGCGCGCCGTTCGCGAGATGTTGCATCTGGCCGCAGGACCCGGCGGCACGGCACCCAAGGCCCGCACGATCGGCTACTCGGTCGGCGGCAAGACCGGCACCGCACGCAAGCAGGAAGGCAAGACCTATTCAAGCGACAAGTACCGGTCCTGGTTCGTCGGTCTGGCCCCCATCGGGGAGCCGCGCGTCGTGGTGGCGGTGATGGTCGACGAGCCGCGCAAGGGCGTGTACTTCGGAGGCGAGGTGGCTGCACCGGTCTTCAGCCAGGTCACGCAGCAGGCCTTGCGTCTGCTCGGTGTCGCACCGGACATCGACGTCGCGTCCCAGATCGTCAACGTGCCGGCCGAGGCCGAGAGCATCTGATGCGACGGCCACCGTGCAACACCCCGCCGAGGTCGCGATGCCGCTGACCGAGCTCAAGTCGGCCCAGGCTGCCGCGCGCTGGCTCGCCTCGTGGGTGCACGGCACGCTGCGCACCGACAGCCGCCAGGTGCAGCCGGGCGACGCCTTCATCGCCTGGCCCGGATACGCCACCGATGGGCGTCAGTTCGCGGCCGCTGCGCTCGAGGCCGGCGCCAGCACCTGTCTCGTCGAGCGCGATGGCGTCGACGCCTTCGGCTTCGACGACGCGCGCGTCGCGACCTTGCCCGCGCTCAAGGCCGCGGCCGGCGCCATCGCCCATGACTACTTCGGTCAACCGAGCGCGGCCCTGGACGTGGTCGCGACGACCGGGACCAATGGCAAGACATCCACCGCGTGGTGGATGGCGCAGGCCCTGACCTTGCTCGGTCGGCGCTGCGGCGTCATCGGCACCCTGGGCGTCGGCCGGCCGCCGCTGGCGGGCGACGCCGGCGAGATCCGACCGACCGGACTCACGACGCCCGACCCGGTGACCCTGCACGCCACCTTGCGCCGGTTCGTGGACGAGGGCTGCAGCGCCTGCGCGCTCGAAGCGTCGTCGATCGGGCTGATCGAACACCGTCTCGACGGGACCCGGATCGACGTCGCGCTGTACACCAACTTCTCGCCCGATCATCTCGACTTCCACGGCACGATGGAGGCCTACTGGGCGGCCAAACGCGCGCTGTTCGCCTGGCCCGGGCTGCGCGCCGCCGCGCTCTGCATCGACGACCTCCATGGCGCCGGACTCGCGGCCGAACTGCAGGCGAGCGAACTCGACCTGTGGCCCGTCTCGACCCAGGTTGCGGCCCGTCTGACGGCGCGCGACATCCGCTACCTCGATGGCGGTCTGGCATTCGAAGTGATCGAAGCGCAGGCCGTGGTGCCGGTGCGCAGCACCCTGATCGGCGCCTACAACGCCGGCAATCTGCTCGTCGTGCTGGCCGGGCTGCGCGCCTTGGGCGTGTCGCTCGCCGAGGCCGCCGCAGTGGTGCCGCGCCTCACCCCGGTGCCCGGGCGCATGCAACGGGTCGGCGCGGGCGACCTGGAAGTCGTCGTCGACTACGCACACACGCCGGACGCCCTGGACAAGGTGCTGCAGGCGCTGCGCCCGCTGGCCACCGCGCGAGGCGGTCAGCTGTGGTGCGTGTTCGGGTGCGGCGGCAATCGTGACACCCGCAAGCGCGCTCCGATGGGCGCCATCGCGCAGGCCGGAGCCGACCGCGTCATCATCACGAGCGACAACCCGCGTCACGAGGACCCCGCTGCGATCGTCGCGATGATCGAGGCCGGTCTCGGCGCCGGTGGCCCGCGCGACCATGTGCAGACCGTCATCGACCGCCGCACGGCCATCACGATGGCGGTGCGCGGGGCCGCGCCTGCCGACGTCGTGCTGATCGCCGGCAAGGGCCACGAGGACTACCAGGAGATCGCCGGCGTCAGGCACCCCTTCTCCGATGCCGTCGAAGTGCAGGCCGCGCTGCAAGGAAGCGTCGCATGATGACGCTCGGCCTCGCCCATCAGCTGCTGCCTGGCAGCCGGCTGCTCGGTGATCCGGCCACCGTGATCCGACGCGTGCACAGCGACACCCGGACCCTGCGCGCGGGTGACCTGTTCGTCGCCCTGCACGGGGAACGCTTCGATGCGCACGAGCTGCTGGCCGAGGCCCGGCTCGATGGGGCCGCGGCGGCGCTGGCCGAGCGCGGCATCGCCGAAGCAGGCCTGCCCGGCCTTCAGGTGCCGGACTCCCTGCTCGCCCTGCAGACCCTGGCCAGGTCCTGGCGCGCCGGACTCCTGATGCCACTCGTTGCGGTGACCGGCAGCAACGGCAAGACGACCGTGACCCAGATGATCGCCAGCATCCTGCGCGCCTGGGTCGGCGACGCAGCGCTTGCCACCGAGGGCAACTTCAACAACCACATCGGCGTTCCGCTGACGCTGTTGCGCCTGTCGGCCAAGGTCCGTGCGGCCGTGATCGAACTCGGGATGAACCACCCGGGCGAGATCGCCGCGCTTGCCGCGATCGCGGCGCCGACCGTCGCCGTGGTCAACAACGCGCAGCGCGAACACCTCGAGTTCATGCAGGACGTCGAGGCCGTGGCGCGCGAGAACGGTAGCGTGATCGACGCCTTGCCCGGCGCCGGCACGGCGGTGTTCCCGGCCGACGATCCCTTCACGCCCCTGTGGCAGAGCCAGCGCGGGTGCGCGCAAGGTCATCACCTTCGGCGACGGCGGTGATGTCCACGCCGACGCCCGCTGGACCGGTGAACACTGGGTGCTGTCGCTGCACACGCCCAAGGGCGACGTTGCCACGACGCTGCGCATTCCCGGTGCGCACAACGTGCGCAACGCGCAGGCGGCCAGCGCGGCCGCGCTGGCCGCCGGCGCGCCGCTGGCGGCGATCGTGAACGGCCTGCAGGCCTTCGAACCGGTCAAGGGCCGCTCGGCTGCGCTGACCCTGCCCTGGCGCGGGGGTCGGCTCGAGGTGGTCGACGACAGCTACAACGCCAACCCCGATTCGGTGCTGGCGGCGATCGAGGTGCTGGCGTCGATGGCGGCCCCGCGCTGGCTGGTGCTCGGCGACATGGGCGAAGTGGGCGACCGGGGGCCGGACTTCCACACCGAGGTCGGCGCGCGTGCGCGGGCCTGTGCGCTCGAATCGTTCTGGTGTGCCGGCACGCTGAGCCGGCACGCGGCAACCGGCCTTCGGCCCGGCGGCGCGCCACTTCGCCGAGGTGCAGGACCTGCTCCAGGCGCTGCCGATGGCACCGCAGGCGGCGTCGGTGCTGGTCAAGGGCTCGCGTTTCATGAAGATGGAGCGGGTGGTCCAGGCCCTGCAACAGGAGTCGGCGCATGCTGCTTAGCCTGTCGCAATGGCTGCTGACGCTGTATCCGAACGAGCTCGGCTTCCTGCGCGTGTTCCAGTACCTGACGCTGCGCGCGGTGCTGGCCGCGATGACGTCGCTGCTCATCGGGCTGGCCTTCGGACCGTGGGTGATCCGGCGCCTGACCGAGCTGAAGATCGGCCAGCCGATCCGCGACTACGGCGTGCAGACCCACCTGTCCAAGCGAGGCACACCGACCATGGGCGGTGTGCTGGTGCTGATCGGCATCGGCGTGTCGACCCTGCTCTGGTTCGACTGGAGCAACCGCTTCGTCTGGATCGTGATGATCGTGACGTTCGGATTCGGCGCCATCGGCTGGGTCGACGACTGGCGCAAGGTGGTCAACAAGAACCCCGAGGGCATGCGCTCGATCGAGAAGTACTTCTGGCAGTCGGTGATCGGCCTGATCGCCGCGATCTACCTCGCCTTCAGCGTCTCCGAAACCTCGAACCTGCGTGTGCTCGAGCTCTTCCTGCGCTGGGTCACGAGCGGCTTCTCCAACGAGCTGCCGCCCAAGGCCGACCTGATGGTGCCGTTCTTCAAGACGATCAGCTACCCGCTCGGCGTGTTCGGCTTCATCGGCCTGACCTACTTCGTCATCGTCGGTGCGAGCAATGCGGTAAACCTGACCGACGGCCTCGACGGCCTGGCCATCATGCCGGTGGTGATGGTCGGCTCGGCGCTCGGCATCTTTGCCTACATCGTGGGCAATGCGAACTTCTCGCGCTACCTGCTCTTCCCCTACATCCCGGGCGCTGGCGAGCTGCTGATCTTCTGCGCCGCGATGGCCGGCGCGGGCCTGGCCTTCCTGTGGTTCAACGCGCACCCGGCCCAGGTCTTCATGGGCGACGTCGGTGCCCTCGCGCTCGGCGGCGCGCTCGGCACGATCGCGGTCATCACGCGCCAGGAGATCGTGCTCGGCATCATGGGCGGCGTCTTCGTGCTCGAGGCGCTGTCGGTGATGGTGCAGGTGGCCTGGTTCAAGTACACGAAGAAGAAGACCGGGACCGGCCGGCGCGTGCTGCTGATGGCGCCGCTGCACCATCACTTCGAGAAGAAGGGCTGGCCCGAGACCCAGGTCGTCGTACGCGCCTGGATCATCACGATGCTGCTCTGTCTGGTCGGGCTCGCGAGCCTGAAGCTCAGATGAACTTCCTGCAGCACATCGACGTCCTGGTGCTCGGCCTCGGTGACTCGGGCCTGGCGATGGCGCGCTGGTGCGCCGGCCACGGTGCACGCGTGCGGGTCTGGGACTCGCGCGAGCAGCCGCCGCAGGCCGCAGGCCCTGGCCGCCCAGGTCCCCGAGTGCCGTGCGGATCACCGGCGCGCTCGACCCCGCGCTCGTGGCCGACCTGCAACTGGTGCTGAAGAGCCCCGGACTCGCGCCGCACGACGGCGCCATCGCGCCGCTGCTCGGTGCCGCCCACGAGCGCGGCCTGGCCGTGCTCGGCGAGCTCGATCTCTTCGTCCGTGCCCTGGCCGATCTGCAGGCATCGGCTGACTATGCGCCCCAGGTCCTGGCCATCACCGGCACCAATGGCAAGACGACGACGACCGCGATGACGGCGCTGCTCGTCGAGCGTGCCGGGCGCCGCGTGGCGACCGCCGGCAACATCGGCCCGTCGTTGCTGGCGACGCTGGCCGAGGTGCTGGCCCTGCCCCGGGACGAGTGGCCGCAGGTGTGGGTGCTCGAGCTGTCGAGCTTCCAGCTCGAGGGTGGTGGCCAGGGCGTGCAAGGCTTCGAACCGAGCGCCGCCACCGTGCTCAACCTCAGCCAGGACCATCTGGACTGGCACCGGACGATGGACGACTACATCCGGGCCAAGGCCCGGGTGTTCGGCGAGCGCGGCGTGATGGTGATCAACCGGGATGACCCCGCCGTGGCCGCGCTGGTGCCAGTGCCCGTGATTCCCAAGGGACGCGCCAAGCCGGTCGAACCGGCGCATTCGGTGCTGTCTTTCGGCCTGACCGCGCCGCGCGCGCCGGGCGACTTCGGCCTCGTGGTCGAGAACGGCATGGCCTGGCTCGTGCGTGCCTTGCCGCTCGACGAGACGGTCAAGCGGCGCAAGGACGAAGAGGTGGAAATCCACCTCCAGCGCCTGATGCCGGCCGATGCCTTGCGCGCGCGCGGCCGGCACAACGCCGCCAATGCGCTGGCCGCGCTCGCGCTCGCCACCGCCATCGACTGCCCGCTGGCGCCGATGCTGCATGGCCTGCGCGAGTACCGCGGCGAGCCGCACCGGGTGCAGGCGATCGGCGCCGTCCAGGGTGTCGAGGCCTTCGACGACAGCAAAGGTACCAACGTGGGCGCCACCGTGGCAGCGCTCGACGGCCTGGGCGCCGACCTGGCCCCGCGCAAGCTGGTCGTCATTCTCGGCGGCGACGGCAAGGGGCAGGACTTCGCACCGCTCACGGCGCCCCTCGAGCGCCATGCGCGCGCGATCGCCTTGATCGGCCGCGACGCCGCATTGCTCGAGACCGCCCTGGCCCCGACCGGCCTGCGAACGCAGCGCTTCGACGCCCTGCCCGAGGCCACCGCGTGGTGCTTCGAACAGGCCGAGCCGGGCGACGCGGTGCTGCTCAGCCCGGCCTGTGCCAGCCTGGACATGTTCCGCAACTACGCGCACCGCGCCGAGGTCTTCGTCGACACGGTCCGGACGCTGGCGGCCGAACGCGGGGAGATCCTCGAATGAGCGCGCTGGCCGGGATGCGTCAATGGTGGGAAGCGCGCCGCAGCGGCGAAAGCCTCCCGGTGCGCGACCGCCTGCAGCCGGCGGCCGTCGCCCCAACGCACCAGCATGGCTTCGACCGCTCGCTGGTCCTGGTCGCGCTGATCCTGGTCGCGCTCGGCGTCGTGATGGTCTATTCGGCCTCGATCGCGCTGCCGGAAAGCCGCAAGTTCGCCAGCTACTCGCCGACCTACTTCCTGGCGCGCCAGTCGATCGCGCTCTGTGTCGGCCTGATCGTCGCACTCGCCGCCGTGCAGCTGCCGATCTCGATCTGGGAAAAGCACGCGCCACTCGTCTTCCTGGTGGCGCTGATCCTGCTCGTGATCGTGCTCGTGCCCTTCATCGGCAAGGTCGTCAACTTCTCGCGCCGCTGGATCCCGCTCGGTTTCATGATGTTCCAGCCATCGGAACTGGCCAAGCTCGCGATCGCGATGTATGCCGCCAACTACATGGTGCGGCGCATGGACACGCGCGAGAACTTCTTCCGCGCCGTGTGGCCGATGGCGGTGGCAGTCGCCTTCACCGGCGCGCTGCTGCTGCGCCAGCCCGACATGGGCGCCTTCATCGTGATCGCGGTCATCGCGATGGGCATCCTCTTCCTGGGCGGCGTGAACGTGCGCATGTTCGCGCTCATCGCCACCGTGCTGGTGGCGACCTTCGCCATCATCATCGCCTTCGACGATCTGCGCCGCGAGCGCATCCTGGCCTACCTGGACCCGTGGAACCCGGCCTATGTGCAGGGCAAGGCCTACCAGCTCATCCATTCGCTGATCGCGTTCGGGCGCGGCGGCCTGTTCGGCCAGGGTCTGGGCTCGAGCGTCGAGAAGCTGCACTACCTGCCCGAAGCGCACACCGACTTCCTGCTCGCGGTCATCGGCGAGGAACTGGGACTGCTCGCCGTGACGGCGGTGATCTTCGGGTTCTTCTGGCTGACCCGGCGCATCTTCATGATCGGCCGCCAGGCGATCGCGCTCGACCGCGTGTTCGCCGGCCTGATGGCACAGGGCATCGGCATCTGGTTCGGTGGCCAGGCCTTCATCAACATGGGCGTGAACCTCGGCGTGCTGCCGACCAAGGGCCTGACGCTGCCGCTGATGAGCTACGGTGGCTCCGCCCTGCTGATGAACCTGGTCGCGCTCGCGCTGGTGCTGCGCGTGGACATCGAAAACAGAATGCTCATGCGCGGGGGTCGCACATGAGCATTCTGTTTCGGTGCAGGCTCATGTCGCGCAGCGACGTGAAGCGCGCTTGGCGCGCGGGCCGGAACCAGAACCGCTGGCTCATGCGCGGAGGTCGCACATGAGCCACCTGGTCGTCATGGCGGCAGGCACTGGCGGGCACATCATTCCCGGCCTGGCCGTGGCGCGCGAGATGCAGCGCCGAGGCTGGACCGTCAGCTGGCTCGGCACGCGCCAGGGCATGGAAAACCAGCTCGTGCCGGCAGCCGGCCTGACGCTGGACACGATCGGCTTCAGCGGCCTGCGTGGCAAGAGCCTGCTCCAGACCGTGACCGGCGGCCTTCGACTGATCAAGGCGTTCTGGGATTGCCTGCGCATCCTGCGCCGGCGTGGTGCGCACGCCGTGCTCGGCATGGGCGGCTACGTCTGCTTTCCGGGCGGGTTGATGGCTTCGCTGCTTGGCAAGCCGCTGGTGCTGGTGAATGCCGACGCAGCCCTGCTGCTGAGCAACCGGGCGCTGCTGCCGGTGGCCGACCGGGTCACCTTCGGATTCGACGGCGAGGATGCCGAGCGCACCAAGCGCGCCGTCGTGACCGGCAACCCCGTGCGCGCGGAAATCGAGGCGCTCGCGCCGCCGGCCGAACGATTCGAAGGCCGCCACGGCCCCCTGCGCCTGCTCGTGGTCGGCGGCAGCCTGGGCGCGCGCGTGCTCAACGAGACGGTGCCGGCAGCGCTGGCGCTGATCGACCCGCCGCATCGACCGCGGGTCCTGCACCAGACCGGCAATGCCCACCATGCCGCAGTCAGCGAAGCCTACGCGCGCGCCGGCGTGCAGGCCGAGATCGTGCCCTTCATCGACAACATGGCGCGCCAGCTGGCCGACTGCGACCTGATGATCTGCCGGGCCGGCGCGATCACGGTCAGCGAACTGTGCGCGGCTGGCGTGCCTTCGCTGCTGGTGCCGCTGATCGTCAGCACGACCTCGCACCAGCGCGACAACGCCGACTACATGGCCCGCCATGGGGCGGCGGTGCACCTTCCGCAGTCCGAACTCGGCGCCGAGTCGCTTGCCCAGCGTCTGCGCGAACTCGACCGCGACAGCCTGCGCGCGATGGCCGAGAAGGCGCGCGCACTGTCGCGCCCGCATGCCGCGGCGCGCGTCGCCGACCAAATCGAAGGGCTGATCAAGCCATGAAACACGCCGTCAAGCACATCCACTTCGTCGGCGTCGGTGGCGCGGGCATGAGCGGCATCGCCGAAATCCTGCACAACCTCGGCTACGCCGTGTCGGGCTCGGACCAACAGGCGAGCGTCACGACGCGACGCCTGGCCTCGCTCGGCATCCGCGTCGACATCGGACACGCCGCGGCACACATCAGCGGCGCGCAGGCGGTGGTCACGTCGACCGCCGTCAAGGGCGACAACGCCGAGGTGATCGCGGCGCGCAGCCAGCGCATCCCGGTTGTGCCGCGCGCAGTCATGCTGGCCGAGCTGATGCGCCTGAAGCAGGGCATCGCGATCGCCGGCACCCATGGCAAGACGACCACCACCTCGCTCGTCACGAGCGTGCTCGCCGAGGCCGGTGTCGACCCGACCTTCGTCATCGGCGGCAAGCTCAACAGCGCTGGCGCCCACTCGCGCCTGGGCGTCGGCGAGTACATCGTCGTCGAGGCCGACGAGAGCGACGCTTCCTTCCTGAACCTCAACCCCGTGCTGGCGGTCGTCACGAACATCGACGCCGACCACATGGAGACCTACGGCCATGACCTGACCCGGCTGAAGGGCGCCTTCGTCGACTTCCTGCACCGCATGCCGTTCTACGGCGCCGCCATCGTCTGCGGCGACGACCCGGGTGTGCGCTCGATCGTCCCGATGGTCTCGCGCCCGGTCGTCAGCTACGGACTGGCCGAGGACAACCAGGTGCGCGCGGTCGACGTCGTCGCCCTGCCGGGCGGACAGATGCGCTTCACCTGCCAGCGCCGCAACGGCATGGCGATGCCCGACCTGACGATCACGCTGAACCTGCCCGGCGAGCACAACGTGCGCAACGCGCTGGCCGCGATCGCGGTCGCGACCGAACTCGAACTGCCCGACGCGCCGATCGTCAAGGCGCTCGCCGAATTCTCGGGCGTCGATCGCCGTTTCCAGCGCTACGGCGAGCTGCCGGCCGCCGCAGGCGGGACCTTCACGCTGATCGACGACTACGGACACCACCCGGTCGAGATGGCCGCCGTGGTCGCCGCCGCGCGCGGCGCGTTCCCGGGCCGGCGCCTCGTGATCGCCTTCCAGCCGCACCGCTACACCCGCACGCGCGACTGCTTCGAGGACTTCGTCAAGGTGATGGGCTCGGTCGATGCCCTCCTGCTGACCGAGGTCTACGCCGCCGGCGAAGCCCCGATCGTCGCCGCTGACGGGCGTGCCCTGGCGCGCGCGGTGCGCGTGGCCGGCACGGCCGAACCGGTCTTCGTCGACGACATCGCCGACCTGCCAGCCGCGATCGCCGGATTCGCGCGCGACGGCGACGTGGTCATCGCGATGGGGGCCGGCTCGATCGGCGCAGTCCCGCAGGCGCTGGTCGATCTGCTCGGAGGCACGCCGTGACCGATCTGGGCAAGGTCGCGGTGCTGATGGGCGGGACGAGCGCCGAGCGCGAGGTCTCGATCATGTCCGGCACCGGCGTGCTCAAGGCATTGCTCGAGTCCGGCGTCGATGCCCATGCGTTCGACCCGGCGACGCGTGGCCTGCACGAACTGAAGGGCGACGGCTTCGTGCGTGTCTTCATCGCACTGCATGGCCGCCACGGCGAGGACGGCACCGTGCAGGGCGCGCTCGAGCTGCTGGGCATCCCGTACACGGGCTCGGGCGTGATGGCGAGTGCGATCGCGATGGACAAGGTCATGACCAAGCGTGTCTGGGTCGCCGAAGGTCTGCCGACCCCCCGCTGGGCCTGGCTGGCGCCGGACGAATGCACACGTGAGCGCCTGATGCAGGTGCCGGACCAGATCGGTCTGCCTCTCATCGTCAAGCCGCCGCGCGAGGGTTCGTCGATCGGGATCACCAAGGTCAAGGGCTACTCGCAGATGCAGGATGCGGTCGCACTCGCATCGGCCTACGACCCCGACGTGCTGTGCGAGGAATTCATCGAGGGCATCGAGCTGACCTGTCCGGTCATCGGCCAGGGCGCTTCGGCCCAGGCCCTGCCGGTGATCCGCATCGACGCGCCCGATGGCAACTACGACTTCGAGCACAAGTACTTCTCCGACGAGACGGGCTATCAATGCCCGAGCGGGCTGCCGCCCGTCGAGGAGGCCGAGATCCAGCGCCTGACATTGGCCGCCTACCGCACGCTGGGCTGCCGCGGCTGGGGGCGGGCCGACCTGATGCTGCGTGCGGCGGATCGCAAACCCTTCCTGCTCGAGATGAACACGTCGCCGGGCATGACCGGGCACTCGCTGGTGCCGCTGTCGGCCAAGGCCGCCGGCATCTCCTACCAGGACCTGTGCGTGAGGCTGCTGCGTCTGGCGGCACTCGACGCACCGGCCCGGCCCTGAACGACATCCCGCCATGGCACGCCGCGCCCCCACCCCCGCCGCACCGATCGTGATCCCGACCGACGTCCGTGTCATGGACGCGACTTCGGCTGCGATCTACGCCCTGGCGGCGCTGACCCTGCTCGCCGCCGGGGTGCTGTGGCTGACCCGCGCGCCCTGGTTCTCGATCCGCGTGATCCAGCTCGAGGGCGAGTTCGCGCGCAGCAACGTCCACACGATCCGCGCCAATGCCATGCCACAGCTGCAGGGCAACTTCTTCAGCATCGACCTGCAGCAGGCGCGCGCCGGCTTCGAGTCGGCGCCCTGGGTGCGCCGGGCTGCCGTGCGGCGTGTCTGGCCCGACCGGCTGGCGGTCCGGCTGGAGGAGCATCACCCGGTTGCGCTGTGGGAGACCGAGGGCGCCGATGCCAGGCTCGTCAACAGCCATGGCGAGGTCTTCGAGGTCAATCTCGGCGATGTCGAAGAGGAAGTGCTGCCGGTCTTCGAGGGGCCGGCGGGGCAGTCCGCAGCACTGTGGGACATGTACGGCAAGTTGCGGCCCAGGCTGGCCCAGCAGCACCTCGACGTCGCGCGTCTGTCGCTGTCGGGCCGCGGCTCCTGGCATGTCGAGACCGACGACGGCGCGCAGATCCAGCTCGGGCGCGGCAACGACGACGAAGTGCTGGCCCGCGTCGAGCGCTTCACGCGCACCCTGCCCCAGGTCACCGAACGCTACGGCAAGCCCCTGCTGTTTGCCGATCTGCGCCACACCGACGGCTTTGCGGTGCGACTGCAGGGCGTGACCACGACCCCCAACTCGACCGGCGCAGCCAAGAAGACCCACTGAGAACCCATGACGCCCACCCGCCCACTTCCATCGCAGCCCTCCCGTCCCGCAAGGGTCCGCCCCGCTGCAGCCAAGCGAGCGCATTGACATGGCCAAGGAATACAAGGATCTCGTCGTCGCCCTCGACATCGGCACCGCCAAGGTGATGGTCGTCGTGGCCGAGGTGCTGCCCGGCGCCGAGCTGCGCGTCGCCGGGCTCGGCGTGGCGACGACGCACGGCCTCAAGCGTGGTGTCGTCGTCAACATCGACGCCACCGTGCAGAGCATCCAGCAGGCGCTGAAGGAGGCCGAGATGATGGCCGCCTGCAAGATCGGCAGCGTCTACACCGGCATCACCGGCAGCCATATCCGGGGCCAGAACTCGACCGGCATGGTCATCGTGCGCGACAACCGCGAGGTCACGCCGACCGACGTCGCGCGCGTCGTCGAAACCGCCAAGGCGATCAACATCCCGAACGACCAGCGCCTGCTGCTGGTCGAGCCGCAGGAATTCATCATCGACGGCCACGAGGTCAAGGAGCCGATCGGCATGAGCGGCTCGCGCCTCGAGGTCAAGGTGCACATCGTGACCGGCGCCCAGAGCGCGGCCGAGAACATCCTCAAGTGCGTGCGCCGCTGCGGCCTGGAAGTCGAGCGTCTGGTGCTGAACCCGAGCGCCAGCGCCGCGGCGGTGCTGACCGAGGACGAGATGGACCTCGGCGTGGCGGTGGTCGACATCGGCGCCGGCACCACCGACGTGCAGATCTACACCGACGGCAGCGTGCGCCACACCGCGGTGATCCCGATCGCCGGCGACCTGATCACGAGCGACATCGCGATGGCGCTGCGCACGCCGACCAAGGACGCCGAGGAGATCAAGGTCGAGTACGGCGTGGCCAAGCAGCTGCTGGCAGATCCGGCCGAGCAGGTCGAGGTGCCGGGCCTCGGCGACCGCCCGCCGCGCATGCTCAGCCGCCAGGCGCTGGCCGGCGTCATCGAGCCGCGCGTCGAGGAGATCTTCTCGCTCGTGCACCAGGTCATCCGCGAGAGCGGCTACGAGGAACTGCTGTCGAGCGGCATCGTCATCACCGGGGGTTCGGCGGTGATGCCGGGCATGGTCGAGCTCGGCGAGGACATCTTCCTCAAGCCGGTCCGCAAGGGCCTGCCGATCTACAGCGGCGCGCTGTCCGACATGCTGGCCAACCCACGCTCGGCCGCCGTCATGGGGCTGCTCGAGGAGGCCCGCATTGCGCGTGCACGCGGCCACAAGGCGGCAGCGCAGGCAGGGTCGGTCAAGACCCTGGTCGGCCGCGCCAGAGACTGGTTTCTCGGCAATTTCTGACAAAGGAGTCCGCCATCAGACAACTGAAGAAGAGACTCCACAAGCGCCGCCAGGCGGCATCCATTCGCGTTCATCCAGGCAACTGCAGTACTGACAAGGAGGTCCATACCATGGCCATCGAAATGATCGAAGTATTTGACGAAGGCACCAAGATCAAGGTGATCGGGGTCGGCGGCGGCGGCGGCAATGCCGTCGAGCACATGCTCGCCCAGGGCGTGCAGAACGTCGAGTTCCTGTGCGCCAACACCGACGCCCAGGCGCTCAACCGCAGCAAGGCGCACAACCTGATCCAGCTCGGCGAGAACGGCCTCGGCGCGGGCGGCAAACCCGACAAGGGCAAGGCCGCCGCCGAAGAGGCCGAGGCGCGCATCCGCGAGGCGATCGAGGGTGCGCACATGGTCTTCATCACCGCCGGCATGGGTGGTGGCACCGGCACCGGCGCGGCACCGATCGTGGCGCGGGTGGCCAAGGACATGGGCATCCTGACCGTCGGCGTGGTCACCAAGCCCTTCGAGTTCGAAGGCGCGCGGCGCATGAAGCAGGCCGACGCCGGCACGATCGAGCTCGAGGCCAATGTCGACAGCCTGATCGTCGTGCTCAACGAGAAGCTGCTCGAGGTGCTGGGCGACGACGTGACGCAGGACCAGGCCTTCGCGCACGCCAACGATGTGCTGCGCAACGCGGTCGGCGGCATCAGCGACATCATCCACATGGACGCCCAGGTCAACGTCGACTTCGAAGACGTCAAGACCGTGATGACCGAGCCCGGCAAGGCGATGATGGGCACTGCCAACGCGACCGGTCCGGACCGTGCGACCAAGGCCGCCGAAGGCGCCGTGGCCTGCCCGTTGCTGGAAGGCATCGACCTGTCCGGCGCGCGCGGCGTGCTGGTGCTGATCGCGGCCAGCCGCTCCACCTTCAAGCTGAAGGAGAGCCAGTCGGCGATGAACTGCATCCGCCGCTACGCAGCCGACGACGCGCACATCATCTATGGCGCTGCCTACGACGAAAGCCTCGGCGACCAGTTGCGCGTGACCGTGATCGCGACCGGTCTGAGCCCGACCTCGCGCCGCCAGAGTGCCCCGCTGACGGTGGTGCAGCAGGCGCCGGTGCAACGCACCGGTACCGACAACCTGCCGGTGCTCAACCAGGTCGCTCAGACGGCAGGCGCCTCGACGCCGACTGCGCCGCCCGTGCACGACTACGGCGGCCTGAACACGCCGAGTGTGTGGCGCAGCGGTCGCACCGCAGCGGCCAAGGTCGATGCCCTGGCCAACAACGGCATGGACGAGATCGAGATCCCGGCCTTTCTGCGCAAGCAGGCCGATTGAAGGCACGCGCCCGTGCGACAGCACGGGCGCGACCAGATCGGCAAGGCGCGCGGCTGCGCAAGGCGCGCCACCCTTGAACTGCGGCTCAAGTTCCGGCCTTGAGCGGCCGATCTATGGGGACGATGCCCGCGGAGTCCCTTGCCATGAGCCCATCCCCCGAACCTGCCGCCGCCGGCACCTGGGAGCGCGCCGCTTTCCTGCAAGCACTCGGCGACCAACTGCCCGAGACCGTCACCCACGAGGGTCTCCTGCAGGCACTGAAAGCCATGGGCGCGATCGATGCTGCCAGCAGACCTTGCCGCCGCCAGCAGCTCGCATCGCGAGGTAGCCATGCAGATGCTGACCGAACTGACCGACGAGTTGCCGGTCGGCGTGTGCGCCGTCACCTCCGACCTGCAGCCGATCATCCTGAACAAGGCCGCGCGCGAGCTGCTGCAGCTGCCCGACGAGCTGTTTGCCAACGGGCTCCCCCACTTCAGCGAACTGGTGCTGTTCAACGCGCGCCGCGGCGAGTACGGGCCGGGCGATCCGCAGACGCTGGCCACGAAGATGCTGGCCAAGATCAGCCTGCTCGAGCCACACCGGTTCGAGCGAACACGCCCCGATGGCACCGTGCTCGACGTTCGCGGTGCACCGATGCGCAGCGGTGGACTTTGCAACATCTGGACCGACATCACGCAGTTGCATCAGGCGCGAGCGCAGGCGCAGATGCGCGAGCAGGAAGTGCGCCGCTTTCTCGAGTGCGCGCCCGGCCCGATCGGTCACATCGATCAGGCCGGCGTCATCAGGATGGCCAATCAGCGCCTGGTGAGCTTCTATGGCCTGGAACGCGCGGCCGATGTCGAAGGGCGCACCGTCGAGGAACTGATCGGCGCGGAGCGCTACGCCCAGGTACGCGGCTACTTCGAGCGTGCGTTCGCCGGCGAGTCGCTCGACTACCGCCGTGAATTCGCCAGGGACGACGGCTCGACCGCCTGGTTGCAGCTGTTCCTCGAACCCAAGCTCGACGACGACGGAATTCAGGTCGGGATCTACTCGCTGGGCGTGGACATCACGGCCCTGGTGATGTCCGAACGCAAGCTGCTCGAACGCAATCAGGGGCTCGAGCGCCTGAACGTCCGCCTGGAGGCCGCGCAATCGCAGCTGATGCAGTCGGAGAAGCTCGCCTCGATCGGCCAGCTCGCGGCCGGCGTGGCGCACGAGATCAACAACCCGATCGGATTCGTGGCCTCCAACGCCAACACGCTGGAGCGCTACGTGGCCGACCTCTTCTCGCTGATTGCGGCCTACGAGGCCGTCGAATCCCTGCTGCCCGCGGATGCGCCGGGCGTCGTCGCCTTGCACGATGTCAAGCAACACGCCGACCTCGACTTCCTCAAGGAAGACACGACCGAACTGCTGAGCCAGTCACGCGACGGGCTGCTGCGCGTGAAGAAGATCGTCCAGGACCTGAAGGACTTCTCGCATGCTGGCGCGGGGCAGAGCTGGGAGCAGGCCGATGTCGAGCGCTGCCTCGACTCCACATTGACAATCGCCGCCAACGAGGTCAAGTACATGGCCACGGTGGTCAAGGAGTACGGCCATCCGCCGCCCGTCGAGTGCATCCCCTCGCAGCTCAACCAGGTCTTCCTGAACATGGTGGTCAATGCCGGTCACTCGATCGAGCAGCAGGGCCGGATCACGGTGCGCACCGGACAAACCGACGAACAGGTCTGGATCGAGTTCGAGGACACCGGCAGCGGCATGAGTGCCGAGACCATGCACCGGATCTTCGAGCCCTTCTTCACGACCAAGGCAGTCGGCCAGGGGACCGGCCTCGGCCTGTCGCTGTCCTACGGCATCGTCCAGAAACACCACGGCCGGATCGAGGTGCAAAGCGAACTGGGCGTGGGCACGCGCTTTCGCATCTGGTTGCCCATGTGCCAACCCGTAGACACGCGTCAAGCGACCCCGCTGTCCGAGGCACCGCTGGCAGCCTGAGCGGGCCACGCGCGCGAAGTACCCTCGAGAACTCGCGCACCGAGGTCGCGCCGGCTTTCGCGATCGCACACATTGCGCGCCCCGGGGCCCTGTCAACCCACGCAATCCCAAGTGTGATTCGCGCGCGGTGCGTTCATACTGGGGCCTTGGTCCGCCCTGAGCCGCAAGCTGCGGCACGGCATCAAATCAGCCCCGATCACATCGTCCTGTACGGTGAGGTTTGCAAGATCGGGCCATCGCGAGCCGACCGACGGCCACGGTCCAGGCAAGGAGTGCCATGCCAAGTACGGTGAAACGACGCCTCGGTGCGTGGCTGCTTGCAGTACTTGCCCTGCTGGCCGGTGTGGCCTCGTCGTTCGGCCAGGAACAGCGGCCGCTGGTCCTCGTCGCACCGGTCGAAGGCCTCATCGACCTCGGTCTGGCGCCCTTTGTACAGCGGGTCCTCGACGAGGCTGCGCAAGCGGGCGCCGCTGCGGTGGTGCTGGAGATCAACACCTTTGGCGGCCGGGTCGATGCAGCGGTCCAGATCCGCGACGCCTTGCTGCGATCGCCGGTACGGACGATTGCCTTCGTCGACAAGCGGGCCATCTCGGCGGGCGCGCTGATCGCGCTGTCGGCCCAGACCCTGGTGATGTCTGGCGGCAGCACGATCGGCGCCGCGACGCCGGTGCTGGTCGGTCAGGGCGGCGACAAGGCCGAGCCGGTCGGCGAAAAGACGGTGTCCTATGTGCGCAAGGAGTTCCGCGCCACTGCCGAGAGCCGCAAGCGCCCGCCGCTGCTGGCCGAGGCGATGGTGGACGCGGACGTGGAGATCCCAGGCGTCATCGACAAGGGCAAGCTGCTGACGCTCACGACCGAGGAGGCCCTGACGCACAAGCTGATCGACCTGCGCGCCGACACGCTCGAAGACGCGCTGCAGGCGCTCGGGCTGGGCACGCCGCAGATCCGCAGGATGTCGACCAACTGGGCGGAAGACGTGGTTCGCTTCCTGACCCATCCGGTGGTCAGTTCGCTGCTGATCACGGTGGCGATGCTGGGCATCATCATCGAGCTGCGCACGCCCGGTTTCGGCGTACCGGGCGGCCTGGGCATCACCAGCCTTGCACTGTTCTTCTGGGGCCACTGGCTGGTTCAGTTGGTCGGCTGGGAAGAGGTGTTGATCGGAGCCGCCGGCATCGTCCTGCTGGCACTCGAGGTGCTGGTGATACCGGGCTTCGGCATCGCCGGGCTGCTCGGCATCACGGCCATCGTGGCCAGCCTCGTGCTGAGCCTGGTGGGGCCAGGATTCACGACAGACTTCCTGCTGGCTGCGGCCGGACGCGTGGTGCTGGCCCTGGTGCTGGCGTTGCTGGCCAGCATCGTGCTGCTGCGTTTCCTGCCGCGACTGCCGTTCGGGCGCCGCTTGATCCTGCAGCGCGGACTGAAGGCGACCGAGGGTTATGCCTCGGCGCCCGAGAGCGATGCGCGCTGGCTTGGAATGACCGGCCGCGCGAGCTCTCCGTTGCGTCCGTCCGGCATCGCCGAGATCGACGGCCATCGTGTGGATGTGGTGTCCGAAGGCGAACTCATCGATGCCGGGCAGTTCATCAAGGTCATTCGCGTGGACGGCAACAGGGTTGTCGTGCAGCGGGTGTCGCAAGTCAACCTGAAGGAATGAAGCATGAATGAAATCATTGGTCTGATCGGCGGCCTGGGCCTGTTGTTGCCGATCCTGGCGGGCCTGGCCATCATCCTGTACCTGGTGCCGATCCCGCTGTGGATCGCAGCCTGGGCGTCCGGCGCCTACGTCGGCTTGTTGACGCTGATCGGCATGCGGCTGCGCCGGGTTCCCCCGACCACCGTGGTCACGGCGCGCATCAGCGCGGTCAAGGCCGGTCTCGAGATCTCGATCAACGACCTCGAGGCGCACTTCCTGGCCGGCGGCAACGTCGTGCGGGTGGTCAACGCGATGATCTCGGCCGACAAGGCCAACATCCCCCTGCCCTTCAAGCGCGCTGCCGCCATCGACCTGGCCGGCCGCAACGTGCTGGAGGCGGTGCAGATGTCGGTGCTGCCCAAGGTGATCGAGACGCCGAAGATCGCTGCCGTCGCCAAGGACGGCATTCAGCTGATCGCCGTCTGCCGGGTCACGGTGCGCACCAACATCGACCGACTGGTCGGCGGCGCCGGTGAAGAGACGATCATCGCGCGCGTCGGCGAAGGCATGGTCAGCACGATCGGTTCGGCCACCAGCCACAAGAACGTGCTCGAGAACCCGGACCACATCTCCAAGCATGTCCTGAGCAAGGGGCTGGACGCGGGCACGGCCTACGAGATCCTGTCGATCGACATCGCCGACGTCGACGTCGGCGCCAACATCGGCGCCAAGCTGCAGATCGACCAGGCCAATGCCGACAAGCAGATCGCCCAGGCCAAGGCCGAGGAGCGACGCGCGATGGCCGTGGCGCTGGAGCAGGAAATGCGTGCCCGCGTGGTTGAAGCCGAGGCCGAAGTGCCGCGCGCGATGGCCGAGGCCTTCCGCCAGGGCAACATGGGCATCATGGACTACTACCGCATGAAGAACCTGCAGGCCGACACCGCGATGCGCGACGAGATTGCCGGTGCTGGGGACGATGGCAAGGGTGATACACCGGCCTGACGCGGAGTCGACAAAGTGACGCAAACACTTCGAGGCGAAACACCATGAAAGGCCTGCCACCCGAACTGGTCTATGTCCTGCTCTTCGGCGCCTTCCTGCTGTTCAACGTCGTGTTGAAGAAGCTGGCCCGCAAGCAGCGGCCTGACGACGGACAGGGCGACCCCGATCTCGACCCCGATGAGATCCCGGAGGAGGTCTGGCGAGGCGAGCCTGAGCCAGCGTTCGTCATGCCGACGACCGCGCCCACGATCGCGCCTCGCCAGCCAAGCCGGCCACCGCCGGCACGCCCGCCAGCAACCCGGCGCCGATTCACCAGGGCATCGCTGCTGGGCAACCGGCAGCAGGTTCAGGATGCCTTTGTCGTCGCCACGATCCTGGGGCACTGCCGCGCCGACGAGCCGCACGAAGTGGCGTGACCGATCGACGACTGAGCCCAGACGACCTGCGTGCGATCGCCGAGCGGACGCTGGCGCACTACGACGAGCGCGCCCAGGCCTTCTGGCAAGGCACCCGTGACCATGACGTGCGTCAAAACGTCGACGCCTTGCTCGCCAACATCCTCGTGCCCCCGCCATTCGACCTGCTGGACTTCGGCTGCGGGCCCGGACGCGACCTGAAGACCTTCGCCGCGCTGGGGCATCACGCCGTCGGA
The DNA here is from genome assembly GCA_963706655.1 of uncultured beta proteobacterium. Lineage (GTDB taxonomy): Bacteria > Pseudomonadota > Gammaproteobacteria > Burkholderiales > Burkholderiaceae_C > Rubrivivax. The sequence continues at coordinate 45,923 of CAVPNN010000026.1, read as the reverse complement.
CTGGAGGGCTCGGCGCGCCTGGCGGCGATGGCGCGCGCGCACAGCGGCTGCGAGGTGTGGCAGCAGGACTTCCTGCAACTGGAGCTGCCCGCCGGCCACTTCGACGGCGTGTTCGCCAACGCGTCCCTGTTCCACGTTCCAACCCAGGAACTGCCGCGCGTGCTGCGCCAGCTCCATTCCAGCCTGAGGCCCGGTGGGGTGCTCTTCTGCTCGAACCCGCGCGGCCAGGGCCAGGAAGGCTGGACCGGCGAGCGCTATGGCACCTTCCTCGACTGGCCGGCGTGGCAGGCGCACTTGGGCGCGGCCGGATTCGCCGAGCTGGGTCACTTCTATCGCCCGCCCGGCCTGCCGATCGAGCAGCAGCCCTGGCTCGCGAGTGTGTGGCGCAGCCTCGCGGCGGTCACTCCGGTCGGCCCGAAATGAGCACCTCGTCGATGGCCCGCGCTTCAAGCAGAACGGCCGGATCGAGCGTGCCGATCGGCGTGCCGCCGTCGTGGTGGATTCAGGCACTGTGGACGCCGGTTGGTCAGATCCGGGATCCGCCGGCGTCGAGGCGGCGACGAACGCGCTCGAGCACTTCGTCCACGTCGGGCCACTCGGGCCAGCGTCGAACGACCTCGACCGTCGGCCCCCAGGGCGCCCATTGTTCGGGCTTGGTTGGCCCCAGCACGCTGAGCAGCGGCGCCCCGACCGCGGCCGCGAGGTGGGCCGGCCCGGTGTCGTTGGCGATCACGAGCGCAGCGCGGCGCAGCAAGCCGCCATAGACGCCCAGTTGAACGTCCGCAAGCGATCTCACACCGGCGTGGTGCGTGGTGATGAGCTCCTCCTCGCCGGGGCCGGGGCAGGCGATGATGTCGCGACCGGACTCGAGCAGTCTGCGCGTCAGGTCGGGAAAGCGCGGCCAGCGCTTGTCGAGCTTCTCGAAGGTGCCGCCTGCCATCGGGCAGATGACGATGAAGCCGGGCTGTATGCCCAGCGCATGAAGCAGCGCATCGGCGCTGTCCTGGTCCTTCGCAAGCGTTCGCAGGTCGATGGCGCGCGGCGGTTCGGCCTCGGTTCCGAGGAAGGCGCAGCCCAGCCTCCAGAAACGCAACAGCATGTGTTCCTCGTGGTCTGGCGCCGGCAGGCTGCGCGCGAGCAGCGGGCTGCGCCCCTCGCGCGCGTAGCCGGTGGCGCGCAAGCCGGCCAGTCGCATCTCGAGTGCACTTGAAAACGAGCTCGGAAACACCAGCGCGTTCGGTCGGCGGTCGAATCCGGCGTCGCCGCAACTCGCCTCGGCGTGCAGGGCTCTGAGCAACGACACATTGGCGCGCAATCCGTCGGGCCGCTTGTGCACGGGCCAGGGCTCGCCAGCCAGCAGCGCCGGCGCCCAACCCTTGCCCACCAGTTGCAGCGCATGACCGTGCTGCTGCAGCAGGCGTAGCGAGGGCACCGCCAGCAGCACATCGCCGACCCAGTTGCACAATCGAACGATGGTTGCCTTGGACGCCATTTGCTGGAATGCTATGGAGTTCGTCGAGCGCCGATAACTCGCCTGTCGCATTCTGCCACCCGCCCATGCCGAACACGTTTCCTGCCGCCGCCGAGATCATCGCCGAGCACGACCGCTTGCTCGCGCAGGCGGCCGGGCCGCCAGCTGGCGGCCCGGCGCCGGCCACCGACCTGTGGCACTGGATCGAAGCCAACCACCGCTTCAACCGCCAACTCTGGGCCGAGGAAGATCTGGCGCGCAGGACTCGCGTCTGCGACGGCGAGATCGCCGCCAACAAGCGCGCCATCGACGGCTACAACCAGGCCCGCAACGACGCCACCGAGCGCATGGACGAACTGCTGCTGCTCGCGCTGGGGCTCGTCGACGCAGCATCGGCGCGCACCGACGCGCCGCGCGCGACTGTGCCGGCAGGGGCGCGGCTGAACAGCGAGACAGCCGGCAGCATGGTCGACCGCATGTCGATCATGGCGCTCAAGATCGACGCGATGGGCGCGCAGACCCGGCGCAGCGATGTCGACGACGCCCATCGCGCCGCCAGCACGGTCAAGCTCGAGCGGCTCAGGCAACAGCGCGCCGACCTGGCCGGCTGCTTCGACGCGCTGTTGACCGACGCTCGCGCCGGGCGCGCCTACTTCAAGGTCTACCGCCAGTTCAAGATGTACAACGACCCGCGACTCAATCCGGCGCTGGTTTCCGAGCGCGCCCACGGGGGCTTGGCTGGGCACGGCCTTGAGGGTGGTGGGGCAACGCCTGAAAACGGCGGCGCGACCCTGCGCGCCTAGCTGTTGCGTTCCAAGCGCCGGTTCATGGCCGGGATGCGGCTCATGGGCAGCTGGCGCGCCCGCACGCGCCGCCATCGGACGCCGGCGGGCCAACCCGCGCAGTGGGTCGACGCGCCCTGGTCGGTACACCCGGGCACGTCTTGACCGGGGCGTCAGGTTCCAGCCTGGACACCGGTTTGCCGCGCCAGCAGCGCCAGAACCTCGCCGCGTGATGGCACCTGGCCCTTGCCCCCGAGGCTGGCGACCGGGCCCGGCCCCGTAATGCCGGCCAGACCCGGCTCATGATCACAGTAGATCCCCAGCGTGGGACGCCCAAAGGCGGCAGCGAGGTGGGTGAATCCGGTGTCAAGGCCGACCACCTGTCTGGCGCTGGCCAGCACGGCAGCCGTCTCTGCGATGGACAGCAAAGGCGGCACATCCCCATGGCAGCCAGCCGCGATGTTCTCGGCCAGGCTCTGCTCGAAGGGGCGACCCCACAGCACGATGGGCCTCCAGCCCAGTTCGCTCAGCTGTCGGCCCACCGCAACCCAATAGCGCTCTGGCCACAGCTTTTCGGGCCGGCTGGCATTGGGTATCAGCACGGCGTAGGGCGCCTGCGGCATCCAGCCTGCAGCGGGGCTGCGCAGCGCGAAGTCTGGTGCCTCGGAACCGAGTGCATAGCCCAGGTGGGCCGCGGCCAGCATTCGGCACCGCTGAATGGCCTGCAGATCGCGTGGCACCGCGGCCGTCCGATGGTAGGCCCAGGCAGCCAATGGCTCGCGCGCGCTGGCCCGGTCGTAGCCCGCAACAGGTCCGCGCGCCTGCCTGGCCCACAAGGCGCTCTTGAGCAGCCCCTGCAGGTCGAGCACCAGGTCGTAGACCTCGGCGCGAAGTTGCCGGCGCAGGTCGCCCATGGCCTGCCAGGTGCTGCGCCTGTGCAGGCTGCCTCGCCACTTGCGCCAGCGAAGTGGTAGCACGTTGCGCACGCCCGGATGCAGCCGGGGCAGGGCCGCAAACGGCTCCTCGACCAACCAGTCGATCTGCGCCGCCGGGATGGCCCGCAGCACATCGCTGACCACTGGCAGCGCATGCACGACGTCGCCCATCGACGAGGTCTTGACGATCAGCAGCCGCAGTGCCCGCGGGTCGCCGTTCATGGCGCGTCCCTGCCCTATCCGCCCGCCCGCGGCCGCATCACATCCCGAGGGGCTGTTCGAGCACGCATGGGGTCGATCTCCGGGGCCATGATATCTGTCCCCGCCAGTCCACGCCCCTGCAGATTCCGCGCCTGTCGAGTCTTCCGGATTTCGGATCGATCGGAATCAAGCTCGATCCTGGTGGCAGGCTGCGGCGTCGCTCAGTCGACGAAGAAATCCGGGATGAAGTCGGTCGTTCCCGGCACGACGCTGTAGCGGTCCAGGTCGGTCACGCCGTGCTCGCGCAGCAGCACGTCGTCGATGAAGAAGTTGCCGCTCACGGTCTTGGCGTCGCTGGTCAGGATCAGGTGCGCGCAATCGGACAGGATCTCGGGCGTGCGGCACTTGTTGGTGTCGACCCCGGGAATCATCTGCAGTGCCGCGGTATTGATCGCAGTGCGGGGCCACAGGCTGTTGACCCCGATGCCGTGGCGCTTGAACTCGGCCGCGTGGCCCAGCGTGCACATGCTCATGCCGTACTTGGCCATCGTGTAGGCAACGTGGCTCTGGAACCAATGTGCCTTCATCGACAGCGGCGGACTCATGTTCAGCACATGCGGGTTGCGCCCGGCCTGGCCGCTCTTGATGAGTTCGGGCAGCGCGGCCTGGGTGCAGCAGAAGGTGCCGCGCACGTTGACGCCGAACATCAGGTCGAAGCGCTTCATCGGCGTCGCCGGGGTCGGCGTCAGGCTGATCGCGCTGGCGTTGTTGACGAGGATGTCGATGCCGCCGAAGCGTTCGACCCCCGCCTTCACCGCGGCAGCCACGGCTTCTTCGTCACGGATGTCGGTCGGCACGACGAGCGCCTGGCCGCCGGCCGCCTCGACCGCCTCGGCCGCGCTGAACAGCGTGCCCGGCAGCTTGGGGTTCTCCTCGGTGGTCTTGGCCACCAGGATGATGTTGGCGCCATCGGCCGCAGCGCGCACCGCGATGGCCAGGCCGATGCCCCGGCTGGCGCCGGAGATGAAGAGGGTCTTGCCGTTCAGCGATGCGGTCATCAGGAACTCCAGGCGGGTTCGGGGGCAGGTTCAGGCAGATCGGGCCAGATCTCGGTCGCGATGTGCAGCGCGAGCCGGGTGGCGCACAGGCGATAGGCCGGCTCGCCGGGATGAAACCCGTCCGCCGCCATCACGCCCCGATGGAAGTCGAGCCCCATGTCGACCGACGACACGTCGCGACGCGTCGCCGCCCAGCGCTCCAGCGCGCGGTCATGGCGGCGCGCATCGGCGCCGGCGATCCAGCGCAAGGGCTGGGGCAGGCTCGGGAACTGGTGTACCGGCGGCAGCGGCGGGAACACGACGTGGTGCACACCGGCGGCGTTGCGCAGCCAGTTGGCAAGCGCGTCGCGTGCCGCCACGGCACGCCCCGAGGGCACCTGGGACACGACATCGTTGACCCCGGTGACCACGACCGCGATGTCGGCCGCCAGATCCGGCGCCTGCCGGACCAGGTCCAGCGCCTCGGCGGTGGTCACGCCGGACCGCGCCAGCAGTTGCCAGTGCACCTGGGCACCGGTGGCCTGGGCAAGGTAGCGCGCCAGCGGCAAGGCCAGTGCATCGGCCTGGCTGGCGACACCGACACCCGCGGCGGACGAGTCCCCGATGACGAGCAGGCGCAACGCGACGCCGTTGCCTTCGATGCCGGAACGCGCACCGGCGGCTTCGGGCAGGCGCGGCATCTTGCGCCGCAGCTGGATCGCCTGCGCAACCAGCAGGGGGCTGAGGGCGAGCTTGGCAGCGAGCGACATCAGTTGAACTTCGAGAAGTCCGGCTTGCGCTTCTGGAAGAAGGCCTGGAAGGCCTCCATCGCTTCCGGGCTGCGCAGCCGGGCGGCAAACAGCTCACCCTCGACCGCGATGGTCTTCAGGATCACCTCGCGCTGGGGTTCACGCATCAGGCGCTTGGCCTCGCGCACCGCGCTCGGCGGCAGCGCATTAAAACGTTCCGCGACGCGGCGGGCATGGGTGGCCACCTCCGAGGCCGGCAGCACCGCGTTGGCCAGGCCGCATTCGACCGCCTGCTCAGCGGTGAAGGGCTCCCCCGTCAGCAGCTTCTCGGCCGCGCGGCGCTGCCCCATCAACTGCGGCACCAGCAGACTGGAGGCGAACTCGGGCACCAGGCCCAGGCTGACGAAGGGCATCGCCAGACGCGCCTCGTCGGACACGTAGACGAAGTCGCAGTGCAGCAGCATCGTCGTGCCGATGCCGATCGCGCCGCCGGTGACCGCGGCGACCACGGGCTTGTCGCACTCGAGCAGCGCGCGCATGAACTGGAAGACCGGCGAGTCGCCAATATGGCTGCCGCCCGATCCCGGCGGACGGGCCATGAAGTCCTCGATGTCGTTGCCCGAGGTGAAGATGCCCGGCTGGCCGGTGATCAGCACGGCGCGCACGGCGGCGTCGGCGCTGGCCGCAAGCAGCCCGTCGGCCATGGCCTGGTACATCGCCACGGTGAGCGCGTTCTTCTTTTCCGGGCGTGCGATCTCGATCGTGTAGACGCCGTTGAGGGTGGCGGTGCGGATGGCGTTGGTCATGCAGTGTTCTCGGGTTGGAGGCGAACGACTTCGTTCCAGTGGTTGGCCAGGTGCATCAGGTGGGCGCGCGTGTACTGCGCCTTGTCGAGCGCGCCATAGGCAAAGTGCGGCGCGAGCTTGCCCTCGTGGGCCTCGAAATCGCTCAGCGCTTGCAGCACGCGCGCGATGGCCTCGTCAAGCGCCAGCGTCAACGCTGGTGCACCAGGGATGGGTTCGTCCAGGCCATGCGTCATGGCGCCGCGCGCGTCGAACACAGCCCAGGCGGCGGCGCCCAGCGTGCGCTGGAACAGCGCCGACTTCGCCTGCGGGAATCCGCGCAGCGAGAACTCGACGCTTTGGGCGGCATGCTCCAGCATCTGTGCCAGCGTGAAAGCGCCAGTGTGCCGCCAGCCCTTGGCGAGGCCTTCGATCGCCGCGCGCGCCTGGGCCAGCGTGGCGAAGGTCCTGATCTCGCCACCGCCGCACGCGGCGAGCAAGGGCGAGGCCACGGCGGCGATGACGAGGGTACGACGCGCAAGCATCACAGTCTTTCGAAGATCCCCGCCGCGCCCTGGCCCATGCCAACGCACATCGTGACCATGCCGTACTTCAGCTTGTGGCGCTGCAGCGCGTGAATGGTCGTCGCGGCCCGGATCGCGCCGGTGGCGCCGAGCGGATGGCCCAGCGCGATCGCGCCGCCCATCGGGTTGACCTTGGCCGGGTCGAGGCCGAGCGTGTTCACCACCGCCAGCGACTGCGCGGCAAACGCTTCGTTCAGTTCGAACCAGTCAATGTCGTCCTGCTTCAGGCCGGCATAGGCGAGCGCGGCCGGAATGGCCTCGATCGGGCCGATGCCCATGATCTCCGGCGGCACGCCGCGCGCGGCGAAACTCACGAAGCGCGCCAGCGGTGTCAGATTGAACTGCTTCAGCGCCTTCTCGCTGACCAGGATCAGTGCGCCTGCGCCGTCACTGGTCTGCGAGCTGTTGCCCGCCGTCACGCTGCCCTTGGCCGCAAAGACCGGACGCAGCTTGGCCAGACCTTCGAGGGTCGTGTCCTTGCGCGCGCCTTCGTCGAGCTTCACGGTGCGCCGGTTCTCGTCGACCCCACCGGTGCTCAGGTTCGGCGTGCGCGAGACCACCTCGAACGGTGTCATCTCGTTGTCGAACTCGCCGTCGGCCATGGCCTTCAGGGCACGCTGGTGCGACTGCAGGGCAAAGGCATCCTGGGCCTCGCGCGACACCTTCCATTGCGCAGCCACCTTCTCCGCCGTCATGCCCATGCCGTAGGCGATGCCGATGTTCTCGTCACGCGCAAACACTTCCGGGTTGAACGAGGGCTTGTTGCCGGTCATCGGCACCAGGCTCATGCTCTCGGCGCCGCCGGCGATCATCACGTCGGCCTGCCCGGTGCGGATGCGGTCGGCCGCCATCTGGATCGCGGTGATGCCCGAGGCGCAGAAGCGGTTCACGGTCACGCCAGCCACCGAATGCGGCAGCCCGGCCAGCACCATCGCGACGCGCGCCATGTTCATGCCCTGCTCGCCCTCGGGGAAGCTGCAGCCGATGATCGCGTCCTCGATCGCTTTCGGGTCGAGCGAGGGCACCTGGGCCAGTGCGTTCCTGACCGCGGCGACCAGCAGGTCGTCCGGGCGCGTGTTCTTGAAGTAGCCGCGGCCTGAACGGCCGATCGGGGTGCGGGTGGCGGCGACGACGTAGGCGTCTTGAATCTGCTTGCTCATGGGGTCGTCTCCAATCAGTTCCGAACCGGCTTGCCGGTCTGCAGCATGCCCATAATCCGCTCTTGCGTTTTCGGGTGTTCCAGCAAGGCGCAGAAGTGCTTGCGCTCGAGGGTCATCAGATACTCCTCCGACACCAGCGAGCCGGCGTCGACATCACCTCCGCAGACCACGTCGGCGATGCAGGTTGCCAGGTGGAAGTCGTGCGCGCTGGCGAAGCCGCCGTCGCGCAGGTTGACGAGCTGTCCGGTGATCGTCGCCTTCGCGTTGCGGCCGGCGACCGGGATCAAGGACTTGTGCGGCGGCCGGTAGCCGCTGTCGAACATCGCCCTGGCCTGCGCACTGGCGACGAAGAGCAACTCGTCCTTGTGCGCCACGATCACATCGCTCCACAGCAGGTAGCCCATCTGGCGCGCCTCGAGCGCACTGGTGGCAACCTTGGCCATGGCGGCATTCGTGAAGCCGTCGGTCAGGAAGGGCAGCAGATCGGGGTTGGCGTTGTTCGGGAACGAGGTCTGCGCCATTTCGGCTGCACGGCGCGCGATCGCGGCCAGGCCGCCACCGCCCGGGATCAGGCCGACCCCCACTTCCACGAGGCCCACATAACTTTCCAGGTGCGCGACCCGGCGCGCGCAATGGGTCGCCAGTTCGCAGCCACCACCGAGCGCCAGCCCACGCATCGCGGCCACCACCGGCACCTGCGCGTAGCGCAGGCGCAGCATCATGTCCTGCAGCTTCTTCTCTTCGGGCGCGATGCCCTTGGCGCCGGACTTCATGAAGACCGGCATCAGGGCCTCGAGGTTGGCACCGGCCGAGAACACCTCGTCGGGCGACCAGATCACGAGGCCCTTGTACCTGGCCTCGGCAATCTCGACCGCACGCAATAGGCCCTCGGTCACGGTCGGGCTGATCAGGTGCAACTTGGCGGTGATGCTGGCGATCAGCACCTCTCCGTCCAGGCTCCAGACACGCACTTCCTCGTTCTTGAACTCCTCGGTTCCGGACTGCAATGGCAGCGGTGCCCCGCTGCCCAGCACGGCCTCGGGGAAAGGCTGACGCGCATACACCGGCAAGGTGCTTCGTGCCACCCAGCGCGCATGCGCCACGCTGCGCGAGCCCTCGGGCCGATGGACACCGCCCTTGGTCGCCACGGCGCCGTCGAACACCCAGGCCGGCAACGGCGCCTTGCAAAGCGCCTTGCCGGCATCGATGTCTTCCTGGACCCATTGCGCCACCTGCGTCCAGCCGGCTTCCTGCCACAGCTCGAACGGACCCTGCTTCATGCCGAAGCCCCAGCGCATCGCGAAGTCGACGTCACGCGCGCTGTCGGCGATGTCGGCCAGGTGGATCGCTGCATAGTGGAAGGCGTCGCGCAGGATGGCCCAGACGAACTGCGCCTGCGGGTTGCTCGACTCGCGCAGCAGCTTGAGCCGTTCGGCGGCCGGCTTCTTCAGCATGCGGTCGACCAGGGGGTCGGACTTGCCGCCTGCCGGCACATAGCTGCCCTTGTCGAAGTCCAGACGCGAAATGGTCTTGCCTTCCTTCTTGTAGAAGCCGGCGCCGGTCTTCTGGCCCAGCGCGCCCTGTTCGATCAGCTTGGCCAGCACGGGCGGCGTGGCGTAGGTGGCGAAGAACGGGTCATCCTGCAGGTTGTCCTGCATGGTCTTCACGACATGCGCCATCGTGTCCAGGCCGACCACGTCGGCGGTGCGGAAGGTGCCGCTGCTGGCACGGCCCATCTTCTTGCCGGTCAGGTCGTCGACGACGTCGATCGTCAGGCCATGTTTGCCCGCCTCGATCATCGTGGCCAGCATGCCGGCGATGCCGACCCGGTTGGCAACGAAGTTCGGCGTGTCCTTGGCGCGCACCACACCCTTGCCAAGCGCGGTGGTCACGAAAGTTTCGAGCTGGTCGAGGATCTCGGGCTTGGTGGCCGCGGTCGGGATCAGTTCCACCAGACTCATGTAGCGCGGCGGGTTGAAGAAGTGAATGCCGCAGAAACGCGGGCGGATCGCAGCGGGCAGCGCGTCCGACAGCTTCGTGATCGACAGTCCCGAGGTGTTGCTGGCCACGATCGTGTGCTCGGCCAGGGCCGGTGCGATCTTCTCGTACAGGTCGCGTTTCCAGTCCATGCGCTCGGCGATGGCCTCGATGACCAGGTCGCAGTCCTTGAGCAGGTGCAGGTGCTCCTCGTAGTTGGCCATCTCGATGCGCCCGGCATCGGCCGCCACGCCGAGTGGCGCCGGCTTGAGCTTGTTCAGGCCGGCCACCGCCTTGGCGACGATGCCGTTCTTCGGACCGTCCTTGGCCGGCAGGTCGAACAGCACCACCGGCACCTTGACGTTGACCAGATGGGCGGCGATCTGCGCCCCCATCACTCCGGCGCCGAGCACGGCCACCTTGCGGACTTGGAATCGATTCACTGAGTTTCTCCGGGTAATTTCTGGAGGCGCTGACGCCCCGTCATCCGTCGCCTATTCGGCGCGGATCCATTCCTGATCGCGGTAGAAGAACGCGATGTAGCCGCGCACCTCCAACTTCTTTCCGCCGTCGGCCACACGCACTCGCATGCGGTAGGTCTTGCCGTTGTTCGGGTCGAGAATCTCACCGCCCTCCCAGATCGACTTGTCATCGGTCTGCTTGGGGCCGCTGAAGATCGTCATGCCGGTCACCGGCTGGTCCTTGCGCGAGTCGGTGCACTTGTCGCACTTGCTTTCTTGCTTGGCGGGGTCGAGCAGCTTCTCGATCTTGCCCGTCAGCACGCCGCCGGACTCAGTGACCCGCACGAGGGACTTGGCCTGCTTGGTCTCGTCGTCGATGGTTTTCCACAGGCCGACGGGGCTGGCCTGGGCGAGGACGGCGCCGCTGGCGGCGAGCAGACAGGCTGCAATGATCGATTTCATGGGGATGTCTCCTTGTGCATGGATTGGGTGTCGGGTCAGAACATCGACTCGTCCATCGCCATCAGCGGCGCCACACCTGAGCGCGCCGTGCGGATCAAGCCGGCCGTCTCGGGCATCAGCTTGGCGAAGTAGAAGCGCGCCGTGGCCAGCTTGGCAGCGTAGAACGGGTCGCCGTCATTTTGCTTGGCCAGCGCCACTTTGGCCATGCGGGCAAAGAAGTAGCCGAACACCAGGTGGCCGCACACGCGCAGGTAGTCGACCGCCGCCGCGCCGACCTCGTCGGCGTTCTGGAAGGCCTTCATGCCGAGTTCGGTGGTCAGCTTGGTGACCTTGTCACCCAATTCGGCCAGCGGGTTGATGAACTCCTGCATGGCTTCGTCGGTGCCCTCCTGTTCGACGAACTCGGCGATCAGCTTGCCGAACTTCTTCAGCTTGGCGCCGTTGTCACCGAGCACCTTGCGACCCAGCAAGTCGAGCGACTGGATCGTGTTGGTGCCCTCGTAGATCATGTTGATGCGGGCATCGCGCACGTACTGCTCCATGCCCCACTCCTTGATGTAACCATGTCCGCCAAAGACCTGCATGCAATGCGAGGTCGATATCCAGGCGTTGTCGGTGAAGAAGGCCTTGATGATCGGGGTCAGCAGCGCCACCAGGTCGGCCGCTTCGTTGCGCTCGTCTTCGTCCTCGGCACTGAGTTCGGTGTCGATCAGCAGCGCGGTGTAGACCGCCAACGCGCGCGCACCTTCGGCATAGGCGCGTGCCGTCAGCAGCATCTTGCGCACATCGGGGTGCACGATGATCGGGTCGGCTGGCTTGTCGGGTGCCTTCGGTCCCGACAGGCTGCGCATCTGCAGCCGGTCCTTGGCATAGGCCACGGCGTTCTGGTAGGCCACCTCGGTCAGGCCGAGCGACTGGTTGCCCACACCCAGGCGGGCCGCGTTCATCATCACGAACATCGCCGCCAGGCCCTTGTTCGGCGCACCGACCAGCGAGCCGCTGGCGCCGTCGAGGTTGATCTGGCAGGTCGCGTTGGCGTTGATGCCCATCTTGTGCTCGATCGCGCCGCAAGTCACCGCATTGCGCTCGCCCATTGCGCCGTCGGCGTCGACCTTGAACTTCGGCACCACGAACAGCGAGATGCCCTTGCTGCCTTCAGGTGCATCCGGCAGACGGGCGAGCACGAGATGGACGATGTTCTCGGCCAGGTCATGTTCGCCGGCGGAGATGAAGATCTTCTGGCCGGTGATCTTGTAGCTGCCATCGGCCTGCGGCTCGGCCTTGGAACGCAGCATGCCGAGGTCGGTGCCGCAATGCGGCTCGGTCAGGCACATCGTGCCAGTCCACTGACCGCTCGTGAGCCTGGGCAGATAGGTCGACTTCTGCTCCTCGGTGCCATGCGCATGCAGGCACTCGTAGGCGCCATGCGACAGGCCGGGATACATGGTCCAGGCCTGGTTGCCTGAGTTCAGCATCTCGTTGACGCACTGGTTGATCACCAGCGGCAGGCCCTGGCCGCCATAGGCGGGATCGGCACTCAGGCTGGGCCAGCCGCCTTGCACATAGGTCGTGTAGGCCTCCTTGAATCCCTTCGGGGTCCTGACCTCGTGTGTGCCCTTGTCGAGCACACAGCCTTCCTGGTCGCCGCTGATGTTGAGCGGGAAGATCACCTCGGAGGCGAACTTGCCGGCCTCCTCGAGCACCGCGTTCATGGTGTCGACATCGGTGTCCTTGTGGCGCGGCATCGCCTTGAGCTGATCGGCGGCGCCGAAGAGTTCGTGCAGCAGGAAGTGCATGTCGCGCAGGGGCGGGGTGTACTGGGCCATCGAATACTCCTGGTGGAACCGGTTGGAATCTGGACCTACGACGCGCCGGCGTCGTCGGATCGGTAGTGGGTGATCACACGTTCGAAGGCGGTGCGGGCGCGGTCGAGCACGCCGGGGTTGCGCAGGAAGCGCGCATCGTGGTGCAGGGCCAGGATCAGGCCGTGCAGTTCGAACAGCATCTGGTGCGAGTCGGTGTCGGGACGCAGCTGCCGCTCCTCGACGGCGATGCGAATCGCACGTTCGAGCGCCGCGTGCCAGGCGCGCACCATCGTCGCCAGCGCATCGCGAACCGGGCCGGGCCGGTCGTCGAACTCGACCGCGCCACTGATGTAGATGCAGCCCGAGTCGATCTCGACCGAGACGCGCCGGATCCAGCGCTCGAACAGGTCCTGCAGGCGCGGCAACCCTCGCGGCGCTTCGATGGCCGGGTAGAAGACCTCCTCCTCGAAGCGGGCGTGGTACTCGCGGATCACCGAGATCTGGAGTTCCTCGCGCGAGCCGAAATGCGCGAAGACACCCGACTTGCTCATGCCCATCATCTCGGCCAGAGCGCCGATCGACAGTCCCTCGAGTCCGACATGCGAAGCCATTCCGAGTGCCGCATCGAGGATGGCGGCACGCGTCTGCTGACCCTTGAGAAGGGGCCGGGTGGCGGCACGGGAATCGCTGGACGGAGTTGACAAGGTCTTTAGAAATAGATCGAACGATCGTTCTATTTTGCAGACTTCATGCCCCCTGTGCCTGGCAAGGTCGCGAGATTTTTAGGGTCCGGCGCCTAGTTCGAAGCACTCGCGCCCCGCGGATCCGTGGAAACCCGCATCAACTTCGTCCGAACAACGCTTGTGCTACGGTCAGTTGAGCACGCTAGGCGGAATGCATTACGCTAGGGGGTGATGGACGTTCTGCAACTCGACGTGTCGGGACGGCCGCAGGCCTGGGTCACCCCACGCGAGGCGGCAATCCTGTATGCATGCGACGAAATCGCGTGGACCCTGGGGGAGACCTTTCAGATCCTGCGCGGTGGTGTGCAGCGCGCCACTGGCCGCCAGTCGCTGATCGAACTCCACCCCATCATCGCCGTGCGCGGCAGCGTGCCCAGCCGCGCCTGGCGTCAGGTGCCGGCCTTGTCGAACCCCAAGCTGTTCTCGCGCGACCGCCAGATCTGCGCCTACTGTGGCGGCTGCTTCAAGCTCGATGACCTGACGCGCGAACACATCGTGCCGGTCTCGCGCGGCGGGCCCGACAGCTGGATGAACTGCATCACGGCCTGTCGCGGCTGCAACGGGCGCAAGGGCAACCGAATGCCCGAAGAAGCCCACATGACCTTGCTCTACCTGCCCTACGTGCCCAGCCTGCACGAGGACATGATCCTGCGCGGCCGGCGCATCGTGGTCGACCAGATGGAGTTCCTGCTCGCCTCGGTGCCACGCAGCAGCCGCCTGCACGGCTGAAACAACTTCTCGGCCGGCGCGTTGAACTCCGCAGCGCCGGATCAGATCCGACGCTTCAAAGGAAACCCCATGATGAAATCCAATCTGATCGCATTGACCCTGGTCGCCAGCCTGGCGGCCTGCACCACCACCAGCCCGGACGTCATCAGCCGCAACGACGCCCAGCGTTTGTCCACCGTGGTCGACGCGACCGTGCTGTCGATCCGGCCGGTGACGGTGGACGGCACGCAATCGGGCGTCGGGGCCACCGCCGGTGGCGTGGTCGGCGCCGTGGCCGGCTCCTCGGTCGGCGGGCATCGCGAAGGCCTGATCGTCGGTGTGCTCGGCGCCGTCGTCGGCGGCGTGATCGGCAACGCGGTCGAGCGCAACACGACGCGCGAGGACGCGGTCGAGATCCTGGTCCAGCTCAGAAGCGGCGAGCGCCGGGCGATCGTCCAGGCTCAGGGCAGCGAGAACATCATGGCCGGCGACGCCGTGATCCTCGTGACCACCGGCGGCAAGGTGCGCGTCACCCGGGCCCCCGCGCCGCGCTCCTGATCGCGCGCTCAGGCCGTCCCGCCTGCACGCCTCCTTCGATGAGGTGATTCGGGTCGATCGCGGCTTGCGCAAAGTCGCGCACGATTGAATCGACTGGCGTCGATGTCGACCCGCGCGCCCTGTGAAGGCCGATACGGCGCAAGGACGATCTCAGCGGTTCCGAATTGACCTGTCGCAAGTCGAAGCAGATCGACCGGGTCGACCATCGAATTCCGATTCGACGCGACGAGGAGCCCCGCCGATGCTGCAGATCCGAATCCATGGCCGCGGTGGCCAGGGGGTCGTCACGGCGGCCGAGATGCTGTCGATCGCCGCGTTCCACCAGGGCCGGCACGCGCAGGCCTTCCCCAGTTTCGGCTCCGAGCGCACGGGCGCGCCGGTGGTCGCCTTCTGCCGCATCGACGACCGCGACATCCGCCTGCGCCAGCCGATCATGGCGCCCGACGTCCTGATCGTGCAGGACCCGACGCTGCTGCATCAGGTCGACGTGTTCCAGGGTCTGCAGCCCGAAGGTTATGTGCTCATCAACAGCCGGCGCAGCTTCCACGACCTGGGTCTGGCCGAGATCGAGCAACGTTTCCGCCGCGAGCGGCTGACCACCGTGCCGGCAACCGAGATCGCGCTCAAGCATCTGGGCCGGCCGCTGCCGAACGCGGTGCTGCTGGGTGGGTTCGCGGCGCTGTCGGGCCTCGTGACACTCGACGCGGTGTCGCACGCGATCAGCGAGAAGTTCACGGGCAAGGTGGCCGACGCGAACGTGGCCGCGGCGGCCGAGGCCTACGCCTACATCAAGAACGAAATCGAGGAGCTGGCCCATGCTCAGACAGATTGAAGGCTCGCTAGCGGTCGCAGAGGCGGTGGCGCTGAGCCGACCCGACGTGATCTGCGCCTATCCGATTTCACCGCAGACGCACATCGTCGAGGGGCTCGGTCGCCTGGTCAAGGACGGCACGCTCTCGCCCTGCGAGTTCATCAACGTCGAGAGCGAGTTCGCGGCCATGAGCGTCGCGATTGGCAGTTCGGCCACCGGTGCGCGCACCTACACCGCCACGGCCAGCCAGGGCCTGCTGTTCATGTGCGAAGCGGTCTACAACGCATCCGGGCTCGGGCTGCCGATCGTGATGACAGTCGCCAATCGCGCCATCGGCGCGCCGATCAACATCTGGAACGACCACAGCGACAGCATGAGTCAGCGCGACAGCGGTTGGATCCAGCTCTTCGCCGCCCACAACCAGGAAGCACTGGACCTGCACATCCAGGCCTTCAAGCTGGCCGAGGACCTGTCGTTGCCGGTGATGGTGTGCATGGACGGCTTCATCCTCACCCATGCCTACGAGCAGGTCGACATGCCCAAGCAGGCCGATGTCGACGCCTTCCTGCCGCCCTACGAGCCGCGCCAGGTCCTGGACCCCGATGACCCGGTGTCGATCGGTGCGATGGTCGGGCCCGAGGCCTTCATGGAAGTGCGCTACCTGGCGCATGCCAAGCAGACGATGGCGCTCGAACGCATCCCGGAGATCGCGGCCGAGTTCGCCGAGCGCTTCGGCCGCACCACCGGCGGCCTGGTACGCGGCTACCGCACCGAGGGCGCCGAGACCATCGTCGTCGCGCTGGGCTCGGTGCTCGGCACGCTGAAGGACACCGTCGACGAGTTGCGCGACGACGGTCTGAAGGTCGGCGTGCTCGGCATTCACTCGTTCCGGCCGTTCCCGCTTGCCGCCGTGCGCGCAGCGCTGCAGGAGGCCAAGCGTGTCGTCGTGCTCGAGAAGAGCTTCTCGGTCGGCCTGGGGGGCGTCGTCTCGACCGACGTGCGACTCGCGCTGTCGGGCATGCAGTTGCGCGGCTACACGGTGGTGGCGGGGCTGGGCGGCCGCGCCATCACGAAGGCGAGCCTGAACCGCACGATCCGAGAGGCGGTCGCCGACAAGCTGCAGCCGCTGACCTTCATGGACCTCGACTGGCGCATCGTCAACCGGCAACTCGAGCGCGAGGCGCAGATGCGTCGCAGCGGCCCGATTGCCGAAAACCTGCTGCGCGACCTCGGCACGGTCGCATCGAAGGTGTCCTGACATGGATACGATCGTCAAGTTCTACCAGACCGGCACCTTCACCGTCGGCAACCGGCTGCTCGAGCCCGGGCAGCGCAGCGTGCAGGCCAGCACCGAGCGCAGCAATTCGCTCAACTCCGGCCACCGCGCCTGCCAGGGCTGCGGCGAGGCGCTGGGCGCGCGCTATGCGGTCGACGCGGCCATGCGCGCCACCGAGGGGCGGCTGATCGCCGCCAACGCCACCGGCTGCCTGGAGGTGTTCTCCACCCCCTACCCCGAGACGAGCTGGAAGCTGCCGTGGATCCACTCGCTGTTCGGCAACGCCGCCGCGGTCGGCACCGGCATCGCGGCCGCGCTGAAGGTCAAGGCGCGCAAGGCCGGCCAAGAACGAAGCGACGTGCGCGTGGTCGCCCAGGGTGGCGACGGTGGCACCACCGACATCGGCTTCGGGTGCCTCTCCGGCATGTTCGAGCGCAACGACGACGTGCTCTACATCTGCTACGACAACGAGGCCTACATGAACACCGGCGTGCAGCGCAGCTCGGCCACGCCGCCTGCCGCGCGCACGAACACGACCATGGCCGTCGGCGCCGAACCCGGCGCGGTATTCGGCCAGGGCAAGAACCTGCCGCGGATCGCGATGGCGCACGAGATCCCGTATGTGGCCACCGCCACTGTTGCCGACCTGCACGACCTGGAGGCCAAGGTCGAGAAAGCGATGGGCATGCACGGCGCGCGCTACCTGCACATCCTGGTGCCCTGCCCGCTCGGCTGGGGCTCGGCCAGCCACGACACGATCCGCCTGGCGCGTCTGGCGCGCGAGACCGGCATCTTCCCGGTGTTCGAAGCCGAGCACGGCGAGGTCACGAGCGTGACGAGGATCCGGCGCCGCGTGCCGGTCGAGGAATACCTGAAACCGCAGAAGCGCTTCGCCCACCTTTTCGGCGACTCACACGCCCCCGAGACGCCTTCGGCGTCGACCCCCCAAGGGGGTGTGCCCGCCTTGGGGCGGCCCGGCGGCAGGCGCGGCCACCCCGAGATGGTGGCGCACATCCAGGCCAACGCCGACCGCAACATCCGCCGCTACAAATTGCTCGACGAAGACGTGACGACATGATGCAAAAACCCTTCGCGATCACGCTCGACCCGGGTTCGTCGCTGGCCAACAAGACCGGCACCTGGCGCACCGAGCGCCCGGTCTACGTCGACCGCCTGCCGCCGTGCAACGCGCAGTGTCCGGCCGGCGAGGATATCCAGGGCTGGCTCTACCAGGCCGAAAGCGGCCACTACGAAGCGGCCTGGCGTCACCTGGTGCGCGACAACCCGTTCCCGGCCATCATGGGCCGCGTCTGCTATCACAGCTGCGAAGGCGTGTGCAATCGCGGCAAGCTCGACGACCCGGTGGGCATCAACTCGGTCGAGCGCTTTCTGGGCGACGAAGCGCTCAAGCGCGGCTGGGAGTTCGACGCCCCGGCGGCGGCGAGCGGCAAGCATGTGCTGGTCGTCGGCGCAGGCCCGTCTGGCATGTCGGCCGCCTACCACCTGCGCCGGCTCGGACACGCGGTGACGGTCATGGAAGCCGGCCCGCTGCTCGGCGGCATGATGCGCTTCGGCATCCCCAAGTACCGGCTGCCACGCGACGTGCTCGACGCCGAAATGCAGCGCATCGTCGACCTCGGTGTCACGGTCAAGCTCGGCACCAAGGTTGCCGACATCGCGCTGACCATGACGGAAGGCGGCTTCGACGCAGCCTTCCTGGCCGTCGGCGCACACATCGCCAAGCGTGCCTTCATCCCGGCGAAGGACTCCACGCGGATCCTGGACGCGGTCTCGGTGCTGCGCTCGATGGAGGGCGAGGACAAGCCGATGCTCGGCCGCCGGGTCGTCGTCTACGGTGGCGGCAACACCGCGCTCGACGTCGCGCGTTCGGCCAAGCGTTTGGGTGCCACCGAAGCCATCATCGTCTACCGCCGCACGCGCGAGAAGATGCCGGCGCACGACTTCGAGCTCGAAGAGGCTCTTGAAGAAGGCGTGATGGTCAAGTGGCTGTCGACCATCAAGCAAGCCGGCGGGACCTCGCTCACGATCGAAAAGATGGCACTCGACGACAAGGGCTTCCCGCAGCCGACCGGCGAGTTCGAGACGCTGGAGGCCGATTCGGTCGTGCTGGCGCTCGGCCAGGACGTCGACCTCTCGCTGCTGGACAAGGTGCCCGGCCTCACGCTGAAGGACGGCGTGGTGCAGGTCGACCCGGCGACGATGATGACCGGCCACGCAGGCTTGTTCGCGGGCGGCGACATGGTGCCGGCCGAGCGCAACGTGACGATCGCCATCGGCCACGGCAAGAAGGCCGCGCGCAACATCGACGCGTGGCTGCGCGGCCTGGAGTTGCGGGCGCCACCGAAACACGCGTTGGCCACCTTCGACAAGCTCAACACCTGGTACTACAGCGACGCGCCCAAGACACTGCGCCCGCAACTTGACCTGGCCAGACGCACCAGCAGCTTCGACGAGGTGCAGGGTGGATTGAGCGAAGACAACGCCCTGTTCGAAGCGCGCCGCTGCCTGAGCTGCGGCAACTGCTTCGAATGCGACAACTGCTACGGCGTTTGTCCCGACAACGCCGTCATCAAGCTGGGTTCCGGCCTGCGCTTCAAGTTCAACTACGACTATTGCAAAGGCTGCGGCATCTGCGAGGTCGAGTGCCCGTGCGGCGCAATCGACATGCAGCCGGAAGAGGTCTAGCAACGGTAGGCGGCCCGCGCGCTCTCCGGTTTCCAGCACGGATAGTGTTAGCTCACTAGAAATGCTGCACTGCAGCAAAAACAGCTTGCATTGACGAGAATCGGTCGTAACATGTGGTCATGCTGCACCGCAACATTCCTTGTTCAACGGTTTGCAGACCAACTTTCTGGAGCACTCTATGACCCAAGCCGCTGAACAATTCATGAACTCTGCCAAGACCACGATGGCCGAGCTGAACGATATGACCTCCACGACCATGGCCGCCTTCGGCAAGCTCGTCGAACTCAACATGGCCACCGCGCAGGACGCCATGGCCGATGCTTCCAAGCAGATGCAGGCAGGCTTTGCCGTCAAGTCGCCGCAGGACCTGAACGCCGTGTCCGGCCTGGTTCAGCCCATGGCCGAGAAAGCTGCGGCCTACGGCCGTGCCGTGGCCGACATCGTGACCGAAACGGGCACCGTGCTGACCAAGGCGACCGAGGCCAAGTTCGCCGACATGCAATCCCAGGCGGTCGCCAGCATCGAAGCCGCCATGAAGAACGCGCCGGCCGGCAGCGAAAGCGCAGTCGCGGCCTTCAAGAACGCGATGGCCGCTGGTCAAGCTTCGATGGCAACCGCCCAGTCGCAAGCCAAGCAAGCCATGGAAACCGCCGGCAAGCAGTTCGCCGCAGCCTCCGACATGGCCGTCAAGTCGGCGAAGACCGCCAGCAAGTCGAAGTAATCTGAGTTCACCGCCGCCGGCCCTTGCCAGTGCCGCGGAACGGACGCCCCGCATGCGGGGCGTTCGCCATTGTGGGCCTGGCTTGTTCGTTTCATGCGCGCAAACAATGCGCGCCCGCTAGATGCCGTAGAGCACCCCCAGCGACACGGTGTAGGCCAGCCACATGACGATGGCCAATGGCGCGCCGACGCGCACGAAGTCGTTGAAGGAATAGCCGCCAGCTGCCATCACGAGCACATTGATCTTGTGCGCCAGCGGTGTCACGTAGCACAGGTTGGCGCCAAAGATCACGGCCAGCACGAAGGCCTCCGGCGGTTGCCCGATTTGCTGCGCGACGCTGACCGCGATCGGCGTGCCGATGACCGCCGCCGCGTTGCTCGACACGACATTGGTCAGCACGCCGAGCAGCAGCGTCAAGCCGCCCAGGACGACCAGCGGCGGTGCGCCGAACGTCGTGGCGACGAACACCTGCGCCAGATACTCGGCGCCGCCGGTGCGCAGCAGCGCCAGCCCCAGGCCGAGGCTGGCGACGACGATCAGCACGACCTGCGTGTTCAGCGCCTCGCCTGCCTCGCGCCAGTTCAGACAGCGCGTGACGATCATCAGCAGCACGCCGAGCATGGCGCTGACGGCGATCGGCAACAGGCCGAACGCCGCCACGACGATCACCATGACCATGATCAGGATGGCGGTCGGCGACTTGCTGACATGGGGCAGATCCGCCGTGGCATCGAGCACGAGGAACTCGTCGTCGCGGCGCAGCGCCGCGATCTGCTCGGCCGGCCCCTGGACCAGGAGCACGTCGCCTGCGCGCAGCCGGACGTCGCCCATCCCGCTGCCCAGCGACACGATCTCCTTGCCGGCCCGGTGCAGCGCGATCACCACCAGCTGGTAGCGGTCGATGAACTGCAGCTGCTTGAGCGTCTTGCCCTCGATCGACGAGCCGTCGACCACGACGACTTCCGAGATCTGTTGGTCCGCAGCGGTCAGCGGGTGCTCGGCATCGACCTGGAAGTCCCCCGAATACAAGGTGCCGCCAAGCGCGAGCTCGAAACTCTTCAGACGCTCCGGCGTGTCGGTCAGCAGCAGCCGGTCATCGGCGCGCAGCAAGGTGTCCGGGAAACTGACGACCGAGGTGCCGGAGCGCTCGATGCGGATCACGCGCATGTCCCCGCCGGCCCGCGCGACCGCCTTCGACAAGGTCTTGCCGTCGGCGGAGCTGCCTTCGCGGATTCGCAACTGCGCGGTGAAGACACGCGGCGACGCGTCCATCAGCGGTGTGCTGCGCTTGGGCAACAGGCGAGGGGCGACCAGCACCAGGAACAGGATGCCGACCGCGCCGGCCATCGTCGCCGGCAGTATGAAATCGAACATGCCGATCGTCGGCAGGCCCATGTCCGCCGCGACCGAGACGACAAGCAGATTGGTCGAGGTGCCGATGGTCGTGGCCGCGCCACCGATCAGGGTCGCGAATCCCATCGGCATCAACACCGCCGATGGCGACGAGCGGGTCCGCAGCGACACGTTGATCAGCACCGGCAGCAGCAGCACGACGATCGGCGTGTTGTTCACGAAGGCGCTGAGTGCGGCCGCCACGGTCAGCGTGAAGAACATCGCCGACAGCGGCCCGACTCGCCAGAGCATTGCCAGCACACGGCCCAGCGGCTCGAGCGCGCCTGTCCGCACGAGGCCCTGGCCGACGATCATCAGCGCGCAGACGGCGACCAGTGCCTCGTGCCCGAAGCCGTGGAAGAACTCGATCGAGCGCAGGGTCTTGCCGTCGCGCTCGAACGGAAACAGCTCGAAGCCGATCGCCAGCGCCGCAATGACGGCCATGCTGGACGTCTCCAGCGGCACCTTGTCACGCATGAACAGCGCGAGCGCGACCAGGGTCAGCAACATCGCGGCGATCGCGTGCGGCTCAGGCATCGGGGGCAGATTGATAAGGATCTCCTTGGCTGCGGCGAGCGCGCGGTCCGGGCGTCAAGCGTCACGCCTGGGGCGAGAAGCAAAACCGCCGCAGGCACCCATGAAGCCGTGCCGGCCACGAACAATGGTCGAACGATTATGGGCGTATTGATCCGGGCATCGTCCGGGCCAGCCGCGGCATCGGGCGGGACCTGTGGCCTCGCGGCCTCAAGTCCGCCGCACAAGCGCCGAAATCCCGTCGAGTGGTCGTTTCCCACCGGTCGTGGACAGGTCTGTCGCGCGACCTTCAGGCCACGAGGACATCCTCATGGACAGGAGGCCCCAGATGCAGACACATCCTCAAGACACGGGCAGTGGCAGCGCCGGCCCGGTCAACGGCCCGTCCGAGCGCAGATCCGATCAGGACGTGCGCGCCCACTTCGAAGAAGGTTGCGCCCTGCTTGCACCCTTCTTCGACCCGTCGCGGCAATGGACCAAGACGCCCATGAACCACCTGGCGATGCGGGTGCTGAAGGAGCGCTTCCAGCACCTGAGCAGCACCGAACTCATGGTGATGCTCGGCGGCATCCGCAACCTGTACGAACATCGGCGAACACCGGTCCCGGCCTCGAAGGCCTAGCCCGTCATCAGTGCGCCTTGGCCAGCAGCGGCGGCAGGGCCCCGGCCTGCGCACGCAGCCCGACCAGCAGGCCAAGCGTGACGCACGCCAGACCGATCAGGGCCGCCACGCCCAATCCCTCGCCGAGCAGGGGCACGGCCGCCAGCGCCGCCAGCACCGGAACGACGGCGGTGATCATCGTCGTGCGAACCGGCCCGAAGGTCTTGATGACCTGCGTGAACGCAACGCCCGCAATCAGCATCGCAAAACCGCCCTGGTAGACGGCCTGGAAGGCGATCTCGCTCCAGGGTGCCTCGGGCAGCTGCGACGGGATGACGCCAGCCCACATGCCCAACAGGTACAGCGGCACATAGCTGGCGAGCGAGCCGATCGCGATGACCGCCGTGGCCGGTACCGCCCCGAGGTGCCAGCGCCGGCACAGCACGCTGTACAGGGCCCAGGTGACCGAGGCCCCCATGAACAGCAGGTCACCCTTCCAGGTCTGCTCGCCCTCGAAGGCCTGCAGCAGGCTGACGCCCCCGACCAGCAGGTTGCCGGCGACGATCATCGCCAGGCCGACCAGACGGCCCCGGCTCAGGTGCTCGCCCAGTAGCACGACGGCACCGAGTGCCGTGTACAGCGGCAGCGAACCTGGCAACAGCACCGCGGCATGGGCCACCGGAGCGAAGAAGAAGCCGCTGTACGCCAGCGAGCAGTAGCCGACGCCGGCGATCGCCGTCAGCGCGCCAGCGCGCAGCAGCGCCTGAGCGCGGTCGGGTGAAATCTGATCGAGCAGCCAGCGTCCACGCCAGACCGCGAACGGCAGCACTGCCAGCCCCGAAAACACGAAGCGCAGGAATGCGAGGTCGAACGGAGTCAGATGGCGCTGGGCGCTGAAGCGGGCAATCAGGATGAACGAGGTCCAGATCGCCAGCACCGCGACCGCGCAGGCGATGCCGACCCAGAAGGCGCGTCGGGTCGGCGGCGTGGAGGTCATCGGGGCAGTGTATGGGCGCTTGCGCGGCACCGGCGGCGGCCAACGGTGCGCGGCACCGGGCCGCACCGGCGCTTGCCCCGAGGCACCCGAGCCTCAGTCGGCGACGACCGGCAGCTTGCCAGCCAGACGCAGCAGCTCGAGCAGTCCGGCCGTGCTCTGGCGCCGATAGGCGGCGATGTCCTTGCCCGACCAGTCGTGGAAGCCCCGACCCGAACGCAGGCCGTTCTGCCCTTGCGCCATCAACCGACCGACGATCTCGGGGCTGGCATAACGCTGGTCGCCGAGCGCTTCGGCCAGATAGCGGCTGGCGTAGTACAGGATGTCGTTGCCGCCGACGTCGATGAACTCGACGACGCCCATCGCCGCGTAGCGGATGCCGAATCCGTAGCGGGTGGCGCGGTCGATGTCCTCGGCGGTCGCGACGCCCTGCTCGATCATCCGTGCCGCCTCGTTCATCAGCAGCGCCTGCATGCGCGGCACGATGTAGCCGGGCGACGCTCCGCACAGCACGCTGACCTTGCCGATACCTTCGAGCCTCTTCTGCAGCCGCTGCGTGACCTGTGGATCGGTGCCCGGGTGCGGCGACACTTCGACCAGGGGGATCAGATGGGCCGGGTTGAGCCAATGCGCGTTGAGAAACCGCTGCGGCTGGCCCACCATCGCCGCCAGCGAGGTCGACAGAAAGGTCGACGAAGTCGAGGCCACGATGGCGTCGGGCGGCAGCCAGCGGTCGGCGAAGGCCAGCGCCTGCGACTTGGACACCATCACTTCCGGCACGCCTTCGAACAGCAGTTCGACCTGCGGCAGGCGGCGGCAGGCCTCGTCGCGGTCGCAGACCTCGATGCGGGCCAGGATCCTGGGCAACGCCGCCCGCGGGACGACCTCGAGATCGATCAGGACCTCGAGCTGGGCCTCGATGTCGCGCCGCGCGTCGTCACGAAGCAGCTCGAAGTCGCTCCGGCTGCGCTCCTTGGCGTCGATGACGACGATGTCCTGGCCCGCGCAGGCGAAGGCCAGCGCAATTCCGCGGCCCATTCGGCCGGCGCCCAATGCGGCCACCGATGCGTGGCTCGTCATCCCTCACCTCGAGCCAGCAACGCCGCCATCTGCGCACGTGAAAGGCCCGCCAGCCCGAGTGCCTCGAGCGTGCGCTCGCCGCCGCGCAGGTCCTTGCCGCAGATCGCCGATGCGATCGCCAGCAGTCCGCTCGCCACCGGCGCTTTCACGCCAATCCAGTCGGCGACCGAGACCAGGAAGGCCAGGCCGAAGTGAACGTCCTCGGTCATGTAGCGGTGTTCGGTCAGCACGATGTGTTCGCGCCAGTCGCCACTGTCGACGAGGCGCTTGTGCGCGTCGCCATACATCCAGCGATCGTTGAGGTAATGGTCGCTCAACGGAAAGTGTTCACCGTCATAGCCCAGCGCCTTGCGGATGGCGATGCGCTCGAGGTCGAGCGCGTCGGTCACGCGCCGGATCGAGGGTTGCGTGCCTTCGTTGTGGATGTCCCAGGCCTCGAAGTGCTCGAGCGGCCCGGCGTTCATCAGGATCAGAGGCGGGTGGATGATCGGTCCGGCGTTCATCAGCGCCGCGGCCAGCACGTCCTCGATCGCTTCGATCGACGGGAACGCCATGCGAAGGACCGCCAGCGCGTGCGGCGCGCTGCGCGCCGGGTAGACACCGGTCGGCAAGCGCGTGGCACGGATCGTGATGGCCACCTCGGTCTCGCCATGCTTGCGTGCCAGCCACGGCAGCGTCCCGGTCTCTGCGATCGACACCTCGGCGCTGCAACCCGCCAGACGCAGCGCACGCTGCATCACGAGACTGCCGAAGGTTCCCGGCGGCAGGAAAATCACCTGGCCGTCGACCAGATGGGGCGCCAGCGCACGCGCGATGTCGAGCTGCGCGAAGGCCGGCGTCGGAACGACGATCAGTTCGGCGCCACGTACCGCATCGCCCAGGTCACTGGCGACGCCGGCCAGCACGACCTCGCGCTGCCCTGCCGCGTCCTTCAGCGTCAGGCCGCGCTTGGCCTGCAGCACTTCGAGCGAGCGGCGGTCGCGTCGCCACAGATGGACCTCGTGTCCGAGCC
Source organism: uncultured beta proteobacterium (assembly GCA_963706655.1). Lineage (GTDB taxonomy): Bacteria > Pseudomonadota > Gammaproteobacteria > Burkholderiales > Burkholderiaceae_C > Rubrivivax. Next base: position 20,381 of record CAVPNN010000026.1, on the reverse strand, counting down.
CGCTCAGGTCGGCCGCTGCCGCATAGGCGCCGTTGCCACCCCCCAGCACTGCAATCCGCATCCAGACCCTCCGATCCTTTTCGCTCAACCCAGCAAGGCCCTGGGCAAGTAGAGCACGGTGTCCGGGAACCACCACATCAGGGCGATGCAGACGACATAGGCGAGCATGAAGTAGGCCACGCCGCGGAAGATGGTCTGGATCGGGATGTCCGGCGCGAGCCCATGGACGATGAACACGTTCACGCCCACCGGCGGGGTGACGGCGCCCATCGTGGTGACGATGGTCAGCACCATCAGATACCAGATCGGGTCGTAGCCGAGCGCGGCGGCCAGCGGGAAGAAGATCGGGATCGTCACCACCAGGAAACCGAGCGCGTCCATCAACGCGCCGCCGACCAGGTAGATCAGCAGCACGACGACCAGGATCAGACCCGGCGCCACGGGCAGCGAGACAGCCCAGTCGGCCAGTTCGAACGGCAGGCGCGAGACCGTCAGGAAACGCCCGAACAGCACCGCGCCCGTGATCAGCAGGACCACCATGGCCGAAATGCGCAAGGTCTCGCCGATCGCTTGCCCGATGCCCTTGAGCGACAGGCGCCGCCGCACGAGCCCGATCACCAGTGCACCAAAGGCACCCGCTGCACCGGCCTCGGTGGGCGTGAACCAGCCCAGGTAGAGCCCGCCGATCACGAGTGCAAACAGCATCAGGGTTTCGATCACGCCCGACAGCGACGCGAGTTTTTCCCTGAAGCTGGTGGCCGGTCCGAGCGGGCCGAGGTCCGGGTTGCGCAGACACAGCGCGAGGATGGTCAGCATGAACAGCGACGTGAGGATCAGCCCCGGCACGATGCCGGCGAGAAACAGCCTCAGCAGCGACTGCTCGGTCTGCACCGCGATGACGATCAGCACCACGCTGGGCGGAATCACCACGCCCAGCGTTCCGCCGACCGCCACCGCGCCGCTGCTCAAGGCCGGGTCATAGCGATAGCGCTTCATCTCGGGCAGCGCGATCGTGCCCATGGTCGCGGTGGTCGCCGAGTTCGAGCCGCAGATCGCCGAGAAGCCGGCACAGGCCGCGACCGTCGTGCCCGCCAGGCCGCCCGGCAGCCGTCCGACCCAGGTGTAGGCGGCCCGGTAGAGCCGCTCGGTGACGCCGGCACGGTAGGCGAACTGCCCCATCAGCACGAACAGCGGAATGACGCTCAGTCCGTAAGAGGAGAACTGCTCCCAGACATTGGTCGACAGCAGATGCGTGGCTGCCGGAACCGACAACAGGTAGGCATTGCCGAGGAGGCCCGCAAGCAGCATGGCAAACGAGATCGGCATGCCCGCCAGCATGAGCCCGAACATGACGAACAAACCGATGAGGGCGACCAGGACAGGGTCCATCGAGGGGGGCTCCAGCAGGACCTGGCTCAGCGCGGCCGGGCTGGCCGGCGCGCCTTGATACGCCGAGCGGCGCTGAGGACATCGATCAACAGCGCGAACGCCAGACCGGCGCCGCCCGCGGCGACGACGTAGACCCAGGGGTGAACGATCGCCCTCAAGGTCTCGGACAGCGAACCGGTCTCCTGCAGCACGCGTGCATAACGCGCCACGTACCAGGCCACGGCGATGAACAGCAGCAGCGAGGCCAGGCTCGTCAACAACTCGACCGCCGACCGCGCACGCTCGCCCAGGCGATCCACCATCAGCTCCATCGCCACATGGCCGCGCTGTTGCTGCACCGAGCCCAGTGCCAACGCCATCGCCGCGGCCGACAGCCAACCGATCACCTCGTAGGAGCCGGCGACCGGACGGCCAAGCGCGCGCAGCACCATGTCGGCCACCGTGAACAACATCATCGCGGTCAGCGCCAGTCCGGCCATCCAGGCCAGCACCCGGTTGACGAGGGCGCTCGAGGCCTCGAGCCAGCGCATCGCCACGCCGGCCCCGGGCGCGGCGGACTGCGCCGCGCCGTCGCTGTCGGTCACGGCTTCTTCGAGAACTGGTCGCGCAGTTCACGCAGGCGCGCAAGATAGCGCGCGGCAGGCAGGCCCTTGGCACTCATCTCGGTGACCCACTGATCTTCCATCGGCTTCAACTTGGCGTCCCAGCGCGCACGCTCGTCTGGCGCCAAGGTGACGATCTGCAGCTTGTGCTCCTTCTCGGCCCATTTCAGCGCGCCGCCGACGTTCTGGTTGTCGTGGTACTGACCGGTCCAGACCGCCATCTCGGGGCCGAGCTCTTCGATCACCTTGCGCACATCGGCGGGCAGCTTGTCCCAGCGCTTGCGGTCCATCACCGCAGCAAACGTGACGACGACGGTCGGGTAGTCGGTGACGAACTTCAGGGTCTCGGCAAGCTTGAAGTCCTGCAGCACTTCACGCGAGGTCATGGTGCCGTTGATGACACCGGTCTGCACCGACTGCGGTACCTCGGGCATGGGCATTCCGATCGGCGCGGCCCCGAGCGCGGCGAGCACCGGCACACCCGTCCCTGCGGCGCGCAGCTTCATGCCAGCCAGATCGGCCGCGTTGCGCACCGCGGTCCGCGACTGGATGTAGCCCGGTTCGGTCGTGAACATGGCGATGACCTTGAAGCCTTCGTACTCCTTGGGCTGGAACTCCTCGTTCAGCGCCCACAGGGTGCGACTGGCCACGGTGGCATTCGGGAAACCGACCGGGAGCGAGACGCCCGATGTCAGTGCAAAGCGGCCAGGGTCGTAGGACGGCGCGCCCAGCCCGATGTCGGCCACCCCCTTGGTCACCCCGTCATACATGTCCTTGGCGCCGAGCAGCGTGCCGGCCGGAAAGGTCTGCACGCTGACCTTGCCGCCGGTTCGCTTGTTGACCTGCTCGGCCCAATGCGCCATCTGCTTGCCCGGGAACGTGCCTGCAGGCGCGAAGAAGGCGTAGGTCAGGTTGATGTCGGCAGCGCTCGACGCGAGCGGAAGCGCCAGTGCCGACAGGCCGGCAGCCAGCGACAGCACGAGACGGGAAAGCCAGGTCGTTCGGGTCATGGTCTCACCTCACAGTGGCGTTGGGAAATCTTGGTGTTGTGCGAACCGTTCGGCAATGCGCGGGCGGGTTCATTCAGGCACCGGGAATCACGATGTCCAGGCCGTCGAGCAAGGTCTCCCGGACCTTGGCACGGTCAAAATTCTGGGTGTGCGGAAACGGTCGCGTCGCATCGAACCCGACCTTGCTCCCCAGATAGCCCGGGAAGGAGGGATTCAGGCCATGGCCGAAGACGTTCTCGACGACCAGGATGCCCTGCTTCGGGTCGAGCCGGGTGGCCATCGCCCATTCGACGTCGCCGGGGTCGCGGATGTCGACATCGGCGTCGACGACCGTCACCATCTTCAACGGCGGGAAGGCGGCAAACGCCGCCATCAGGGCCTGCTTGGCCCAGCCGGCGCGCGTTTGCGCGATCTGCACCACCGCATGGTAGAAGCCACAGCCGCCGTGCGAGAAGTAGACATCCCGGACCCCGGGCACCTGCTTGCGCAGCAAGGCCAGCACATTGGCTTCGCCCAGCAGGCCCACCGAGTTGAAGACCTCGACGCCGGACAGGATGGTCTGGAACACCGGTGCGCGGCGCCGGTGGATGCGCTTGACACGCACCAGGGGGCGCGGCTCCACGCCGGCGTAGTAGCCGGTGACCTCGGCGAACGGCCCTTCCTCGTGCAACTCGCCCGGAACGATCTCGCATTCGAGCGCGAACATCGCATGCGCCACCATCTCGACCGGCGACACGGTGCCCGCGACGAGTTCGAGTGGCCGACCATGGAACTGGCTGGCGATGCCCAGCTCGTCGGTATCGATCGGCGCCGCTTCGGCCGGCGTCGCCGCGGCAAAGTGCAGCCCCGGGCCGACGCCGACATTGAGCGTCAACGGCAGCGTCTGGCCGAGCTTGGCCGCCTTCTCCAGGTAGGCCCCAAGGTGGCGCCCGGCATCGATGTTGACGGCCAGCCGGTCCTTGCCGACGACCATGAAGCGCTGGATGGACGCATTGCGCACGCCCGTCTCGGGATCCTTGGCGATGACCACCGCGGCATCGAAATACGGCCCGCCGTCGAGATCGGCATGGGTCGGGATCGGCAACCTGGACAGGTCCACCGCAGACTCGCTGTGCTGCAACACCGGCCCGCTGGCCACCACGACCGGAGGCACCGGTTTCTGCTGCCAGTCGCGAATGCAGTTCGAGACATGCTGGGGCAACGCCGCCTCCGGGTGCCCGAGCAGATCGGCCAGCAACTCGCGCGACCAGTACAGCCCGGTGAAGACCGGCCAGCGACTGCCCCTGACCTTCTCGAACAGCACGGCGCGCGGACCACCTTCGAACTTGCTCGCGATCCCGGCAAGTTGGTGCGCCGGGTCGACCTCGGAGCGCACCCGGACCAGGCGGCCGTGTCGATCGAGCCACTCGATGATCGCACCGAGGTCGGAAATCAATGGCGCGCCGGACAGCTTCCTGGCCACGAAACCCCTCCTGCTCTGGTGCCGTGCGCCAATGGCGTGCCGGCCTCTCTTGATCTGGCCGCATCAGAATAACGGGCGCGGGCTTGTCAGCTCATAGGGAAATCAAGGGTTGCGTCGGAGCGGACCAAAACCCACCACTCGCCGCTGCAGTAGCCGGCGACGACGAAGCTCGACTGGAGGAGGCCGGACCTACCCGGGCAGTCTTGCGGGCAGCACCACGCCGACAACGACCCGGTACAGGACCCAGATCAAGATGATCGGCAGGACCATCGTCTGCAGCACGAAGATGACGATCAGGCGGATCAGCCGCTCGGGCAGGTCCTCGACCGACTTCTTGATGGCGTCCAGGCTGACAGAGGGAATGGCGGCCCCTGCGCCTTCCTTGATCTTGTCCCACCAGCCTTTGCTCTCGCCATCGGGCAGTGGCTTCGGCGCAAGCTGACCGATGTCGCGTGAGGTGCCTTCGATCGAGGCCTGGTGCGCCTGGTAGTCCTGGGCCAGGAGTCTTTGGAACACGAGCTCGCTTCCGATGGTCGCCACGGGGACGGCGAAACGGACCATCAGCAGGACCATGAGCAGAACGGACAGCCAGGGCGGCGGCCGCTTCAGCGCATACAGCACGGCCCACACGACGGCGAACACGGTGACCAGGGCCGACACCGCCCAGTTCGCCCCGATGGCCAGCAGCGCCTTCTGCACACCAAAGGCCACAGCAGCGACCAGCATCAGACTCGAGAACTGCTCGACCAGGTCGTTGATCGGGTCCAGCGCCTGGCCAAGGGTCAACGTCAGACCGACGCCCAGCGGCTGAACCGACACCTCGGTTCCTTGAACGACGGAGATCACGCCGTTCAGCGTGCGGGCCGACGCGAAACTGATCAGCGCGCGCTTGAGGCCGGCGTCAACCTGTTCATTGGCGGTGGACTGGATCGGTTCGTACCAGGAGCACGCGACGACGGCGAGGACCACGACGCCAAGTAGCAGCCTCGGGATGAGCGTCGAGACCGTGCCTCGAGGGAGTCTTCTGAGTTCCATGATTGCCCCGAAACCGGACTGCTGTCACTGGCATTCCGCCGGCAACTGAACCCGCTTCAGGCGAGGGTTGGTGCCGAATTGTTCAGACCGAACGAATTGACCTACAGCGATGCCGACCGGTGGTTCAGCTCTGACGCGATGGGCTAACGTGCCCATCGGAACTCGTGGCGTTATACGAGCGCAATCTCACGGGACCCTGGGGACAGAATCGGCGTCATGGATCAGACCTGGATTCAGATCAATTTCCGACGACGCGAATCCCCTGCCGACACGTGATGCCGTGGTGTCGGTCACGCTTACATCTGACTCCGACAGCGCAACGCCCGTTCGCTGAATAAACATTTGAAAATCAACCACTTGCGCGATGGCCTGATTATTGCATGGACTGCGGCGCCGGTCTTCGACGTCTCCTCTGGCTGCGCTGCCCAACCTGTGTCGTCGGCGTCGCACCTGGGCGCCGGCGCCACCGGTTCCGTGGCCGCAGTGGGCGGCGGTGGCATCGACGTCGCGGCGGGGTCGTGCGCTCTTGACGGCGACCCGCACTTACATCTATGACAGGGGCTATCCCGGCTACGCGGCCGGTGCCGTCATCTCGCGAGGCGACACGGGGTTCGCGATGCTCGTCTGGGACATGGGCATCGCGATGAACACGATGCGTCTGTACACACATCAGGATCACTACAGCGGCGGCCCGATCACCGACAATTTCACAGCACAGGACGTCATGGAGTACAGCGTCTGGGGCAGCAACGACAACGTTGCCTTCCCTTTTTTTTTCTACTAAATTTCATATTAATTATTTATTTTTTCATTTTATTTTTTTTTTACACTGCTGTCCGACGTGATCGCGTTTGATTTGACTCGGTGTGTGGCGCCGGGTCTACTCGACATACACCTTCATCTGGCGACTGTAGCCGACTCTTTTCGTGTACGCGTTTGAGGCTAGCGCGGTAGCACGGCGTCGACCAACGCGTATACGCGCGATCTACACGTTCGCCGGCGACTACCGCTACTACGGCGTGCGCTCGAGTTGGATATTCGCTGCTGGCCCAGGACGCCGATCCTGAGATCGACACGGTCGTCGGGAATCCGGGTGCCATCAACCGTGCGCCTTATGTTTAATCTACGCTCTTTACTTGTGCATTGTCTTTTTTTCCCTTTTACTCTTTCAACTCTTTATGTTCTTTACTCTATCGGAACGACCTTCTGTATTTCAACTTATCTATCGCATGCGTCGACTGCTTGCCTTTTTTTTTTTTTTTTTTTTTTTTTTTTTTATTTAATATTTCTTCTTTCCTTTACTTTCTATTTTAATAGAACCCGGCAGTTTGGCGTTGCTCGGACTCGCACTGTCGGCCATGTCCTTGGTCGTCGACGCGAGCGGCGCGCAGTAGTACTTAAGGCGGTTGACGGGAGGACGTCGCTACCTGCCAAGGGTGGGCGACCGCCTCCGTGCTATGCCGTGTTCGCTCGGGTTGTTGTAGGCCGTGTTGGGATCGAACCAACGACCAAAGGATTATGAGTCCTCTGCTCTGACCAACTGAGCTAACGGCCCCTCGGAACTGGGCCCCGATTCTAGGGGCGCTACTTCTGCGACAACGCGTGGCTGACCAGGCGCGACGTGATGTCGACGATCTGGATCATGCGCTCGTAAGGCATGCGCATCGGGCCGACCACGCCCAGCGTGCCGACCACGCGCCCGTCGACCTCATAGGGCGCGGTCACCACCGACAGCGACTCGTAGGGCACGACCTGGCTCTCGCCGCCGATGAAGATGCGCACCCCTTCGGCGCGGCTGCTGACGTCGAGCAGGCGCATCAGCTCGGTCTTGCGCTCGAACAGGTCGAACATGCGGCGCAGGCCACTCATGTCGTTGCCGAACTCCTGCAGGCCGAGCAGGTTGCGCTCGCCCGAGACGACGACGTTGTCGACACTTTCGGCCAGCACGTCGGTGCCGGCCTGGACCGCAGCCTGCATGAGGGCCGCGATCTCGCCGCGCAGTGCATCGACCTCAGACTTCAGCCGCCCCCGCACTTCGTCGATCGTCAGCCCCGCATAGTGGGCATTGAGGTAGTTCGTCGCTTCGACCAGTTCAGTCTGCGTGTAGTCGCGCGCGGTGAAGATGACGCGGTTCTGCACGTCGCCGTCGGGTGCGACGAGGATGACCAGCACGCGCCTGTCGCCCAGACGCAGGAACTCGATGTGGTGAAACACCGTGCTCTTGCGCGGCGCGCTCACGATGCCGACGAAGCTCGACAGGTTCGACAGCAATGACGCCGCCTGCGCGATCACGCGCTGCGGCTGGTCGGGGTGCAGCTGCTCGCGCGCCGCGGCCATGTCCGGGTCGGCGTCTTCCAGATCGATCGGCCGCGCCGTCAGCATGGTGTCGACGAACAGGCGGTAGCCACGTGCAGTTGGCACCCGCCCGGCCGAGGTGTGGGGACTCGCGATCAGACCCAGGTCCTCGAGGTCGGACATCACGTTGCGGATCGTGGCCGGCGACAGGTCGAGCCCCGAGGCGCGCGACAGGGTGCGCGAGCCGACCGGCTGGCCATCGGCAATGTAGCGCTCGACGAGCGCCTTCAACAACGTCTTGGCTCTGTCGTCCAGCATGGTTTTCATTGTACGGACTCGGGTTCGCCGCCCTTCGGCGGCCCAGGCCCTATGGTGTAATGTGCCGCATGCCGAGCCGCTTTCGACATGCCGCCATCGTCGGAAAATACCAGGCACGGGGGATTCGCCCGATGCTCGAGGAAATCGCGCATTTTCTGGTCGGCGAGGGTCTTGACGTGTCGTTCGAGCGCGAGACGGCGCTGGCCACCGGGGTCACCGATTTTGATGCCGTGGCGGCCGACGATCTGGGCAAGGTCTGCGACTTCGCGGTCGTGGTCGGTGGCGACGGCACCATGCTCGGCATCGCGCGCGAGGTCGCGCGCCACAACCTGCCGCTGGTCGGCATCAACCAGGGCCGCCTGGGCTTCATCACCGACGTTGCGGCCAATCAGTACCGCGAAGCGCTGGCGCCGATGATCGCCGGCGACTACGAAGAAGAGCACCGCAGCATGCTCGAAGCACAGGTCTGGCGCGACGGCCGCAGCATCTTCTCCGGGCTGTCGCTGAACGACGTCGTGGTCAGTCGCGGCGCCACGGCCAGCCTGGTCGAGTTGCGCGTCGACGTCGGCGACGACTTCGTCGCCAACCTGCGCGCCGACGGCCTGATCGTGGCCACCCCGACCGGATCGACCGCCTATGCCTTGTCGGCCGGCGGGCCCATCCTGCACCCGGCGATCGGCGGCTGGGTGGTCGTCCCGATCGCGTCACACACCTTGTCGAACCGGCCGATCGTGCTGCCCGACGCGGGCGAGATCCGCATCGGGATCGTGGCCGGCAAGGACGTGTCGGTCAACTTCGACATGCACAACCTGGCCAGTCTGTTGATCGGTGACCAGGTCCGGGTGCGCCGCTCGGCCCACAAGGTCCGCTTCCTGCACCCCAGAGGCTGGAGCTACTACGCCACGCTGCGCCGCAAGCTGCGCTGGTACGAAGGTGTCGTCTGACATGAACGAGCAGGGCCACAGATGCTGCGCCGGCTGAGTCTGCGCGACGTCGTCATCGTGGCCGAACTCGAACTCGAGTTCGATCAAGGCTTCTCGGTGCTGACCGGCGAAACCGGTGCCGGCAAGTCGATCCTGATCGATGCCCTTCAGCTCGCACTCGGTGCGCGCGCCGACGCCGCACTGGTGCGCGAGGGCGCGACCCGGGCCGAGGTGAGCGCCGAGTTCGATCGGCCTGCCTCGCTCGTCGACTGGCTCGAACAAGCCGGGTTCGAGGCCGCCGCGGACGACCGCCTGCTGCTGCGCCGGGTCGTCGATGCGCAGGGCAAGAGCCGGGCCTGGATCAATGGCGGCGCGGCCACGGTCGGGCAGTTGCGCGAGGCGGCCGACCACCTGCTCGACATTCACGGTCAGCATGCCTGGCAGAGCCTGACGCGCCCGGCTGCCGTGCGCGCCTTGCTCGACAGCCAGGCCGACGTGGACCCGGCGTCGCTGCTGGCCCCATGGGCCGAGTGGCGGGCCCGCCTGGCGGCCTTGGCCGCCGCACGCGCCCAGGCCGACAGTCTGGACCGCGAACGCGAACGCCTGGCCTGGCAGATCGGTGAGGTCGACAAGCTGGCCCCGGGCGCCACCGAGTGGGACGAACTGAATGCCGAGCACCAGCGCCTGGCCAATGGGCAGGCGCTGCTCGACGCGGCACGCGTTGCGCTGCTGGCCCTGTCCGAAGGCGAACCTGCCGCCAGTGAGCTCAATGCAAAGGCCATGAGCGCGCTCGACGAGGTCGTGCGCTACGACGAGGCACTCGCCCCGGTGCTCGAGGTGCTGCGCACTGCGCAGGCCCAGATCGAGGACGCCGCGCACACGCTGAGCGGCTACCTGGGACGAAGCGAACCCGACGCCGACCGGCTGGCAGCGCTCGACGCCCGTCTGTCGAGCTGGGTCTCGCTGGCCCGTCGCTACCGGCGCAATCCGTCCGAACTCGCGGCCACGCTGGCCGCCTGGAAGGACGAGTTGAAGGCCCTGGACGCCGCCGCCGACCTCGGTGGGCTCGAACAACAGGCCGAGATCGCCGAGAAGGCGTGGCGGGCACGCGCCAAGCAGGTGTCCGGCCTGCGTCGCAAGGCGGCGCCCCAGCTTGCCAGCGCCGTCACCGCAGCGATGCAGCAGCTCGGAATGGAGGGCGGGCGCTTCGAGGTGGTGCTCGAGCCACTGAGCGAGCCGCAGTCGTTCGGACTCGAGAGCGTTGAGTTTCACGTGGCCGGGCACGCAGGCAGCACGCCGCGGCCGCTGGCCAAGGTCGCCTCGGGTGGCGAGCTGTCCAGGCTGGCCCTGGCCATCGCCGTCACCACCGCGCAGGAAGGCGCGGACGGCGTGCCGACGCTCATCTTCGACGAGATCGACGCCGGGGTCGGCGGTCAGATCGCGGACAGCGTCGGCCGGCTGATGAAGCAGCTCGGCGGACGCCGGCAGGTCCTCGCGGTGACGCACCTGGCCCAGGTCGCCGCCTGCGCGGACCAGCACTTCGTCGTCAGCAAGTCGACCCAGGGGCGGCGCACGGTCAGCGAAGTGCATGCCGTGAACGGCGAGGCGCGTGTCAGCGAAGTGGCACGGATGCTGGGCGGCGAGCGCCTCGCGGCCGGCACCAGCCGGGCCCATGCGCTGGCCATGCTGGCGGGTCACGCACGATGAGCGTGTCGGACGGCGTGGCGCCAACGACATCGGCGGCCGGTGCGCCGGGTGGAGCGGAAGTGGTGCTGCTGACCGGCATCTCGGGCTCCGGCAAGTCGGTGGCGCTGCATGCGCTCGAAGACGCTGGCTATTTCTGTGTCGACAACCTGCCGCCCGAGCTGCTGCGCGAGTTCATCCGCCTGGAGCAGGAGCGCTCGACGAGCCGGGTCGCGGTTGCCGTCGACGTGCGAACCGCGTTGTCCTTGCCGCAGCTCCTGCCGCTGGTGGGCGCCTTGCGAGCCGAGGGGCTGCGCATTCAGGTGTTCTTCCTGGACGCCAGCACGGACACCCTATTGAGGCGCTTCTCCGAGACCCGCCGCCCGCATCCACTGTCGGTGTCGAGCGTCGAAGGCGAGCTGTCGCGTGCCCTGGTCGAGGCCCTGGAACTCGAGCGCGAATTGCTCGCCGGGGTGCGCGAGATCTCGACCGTGATCGACACCAGCCAGTTGCGCCCGGCGCAATTGCGCAGCTGGGTGCGCGGCCTGGTGGGCATGGCGCAGTCGACCTTGACCCTGGTCTTCGAGTCCTTCGCCTTCAAGCATGGAGTGCCGCTCGACGCCGACTACGTGTTCGACGTGCGCATGCTGCCGAATCCCTTCTACATCCGCGAACTGCGTCCGAAGACAGGACGCGACGAGGCCGTCGCGCAATACCTCGAGATGCAGCCCGAGGTCGGTGTCATGCTGGGCCAGATCGAGTCCTTCCTGCGCCACTGGCTGCCCGCGCTGGAGGCGGATCAGCGCAGCTACGTCACGGTGTGCATCGGCTGCACCGGCGGTCAGCACCGCTCGGTCTACATCGCCGAGACACTCGCGCTTCGCTTTGGCCAACGCGCCGGGACCCTGGTGCGCCATCGGGAACTCGACGAGCGTGAGTAGCGCCAGGCTGCCGCTGTTTCCGCTGCGCGCCGTTCTGTTTCCAGGCGGACTGCTCAATCTGAAGGTCTTCGAAGCGCGCTACCTGGACCTGGTCACGACCTGCCTGCGCGAGCAGAGCCGGTTCGGCGCGATCTGTCTGCGCCAGGGCAAGGAGGTCGGTCGCGACGGCGTTCGGCTCGAGCCGGTCGGTGTCTACGCCCGCATCACCGAGGTCGACAGCCAGCAGTCCGGCATCCTGCAGGTGCGCTGTGTCGGCGGGCAGCGCTTCGAACTGGTCGAAACCCCGGTCCAGCGTGACGATGGTCTGTGGGAGGCTGCTGCCCTCACGATCGAAGACGATGCCCCCGAAACGCCCGCGCCCGAACTGCTCGACACGGTCAAGGCCCTGGCGCAGGCGATCGGCACCTTGAAGGCACAGGGCGCCCTGCCCTTCGAGGAGCCGTTCCGGCTCGACGATGCGGGATGGGTCGCCAACCGCTGGTGCGAACTGCTGCCGATTCCGCTCGCCGCCAAACAAAAGCTGATGGCACTGCCCTCGCCGTCGTCACGGCTGGCGCTGGTCGACGAATTCCTGCGCAGCAAGGGCGTCGTCAGCTAGCTCTCTCGAGCCAACGGCGAACCGGTGCGGGCAGCCCGAGCGCGAGGGCGTCGGGTCGAATGCCAGGCGCCCACCCCGAGTGCGGTTTCGATGCAACGGCGTTCGATCCGGGTCCAGCGTTTCGGGAGCAACCACTGCAAGGGCTCCAGCGTCCAGTCGAAATGGGTCAGCGCATGCTGCACTGCGGGCAGCCGTTGCCCCTGCCCTGGCCAGCCCGCGGTCACCTGTTCGAGCTCGCTCCACTGCGCTGCCTCGGGCAGGCTCCACAGCCCGGCCCAGACGCCTCGTGGCGGTCGCTGGACGAGCCAATGCCGCCCTTCGTGTTGCACCCAGAGCAAGGGATTGATACGCCGACCCCGCTTTACGCGGCGCGTCTTGACCGGGTAGCGCTGCGGATCACCGCGCGCGCTTTGCCACGCACAGTTCTGCGAGTGGACAGACGTCGCACAGCGGTCGGCGGGCCGCACACACGGTGGCCCCGAGATCCATCAGCCCCTGCGTATAGGCCTCGATTCCACGCTCCGGCAGAAGTGCCTCGGCCTGGCTCCAGAGCGCGCGCTCATTGGCCGGGCTGGCCAGGTCGGCGTCGAACCCGCTGACACGGCAGAGCACCCGCTTGACATTTCCGTCCAGGATGGCCGCACGCTCGCCGAAACAGAATGCGGCAATCGCCGCCGCAGTCGAGCGGCCGATGCCGGGCAACTCGGCCAGGCCGGCACTCGTGCTCGGAAACCGGCCCTGCGTGCTGGTCCACCACCAGCTGTGCGCATCGATGCAGATTGCGCGCCCGGCTGTAGTAGCCGAGCCCGCTCCACAGCGCCAGCACGTCGTCGAGCGAGGCCGCCGCCAGGGCCTGCACGTCGGCAAACCGGGCCAGGAATCGCTCGTAGTAGGGCAAGGCAGTTGCGACCTGGGTCTGCTGCAGCATGACTTCCGACAGCCAGACCCGGTACGGGTCGCGGGTTCCCTGCCAAGGCAGTCCATGGCGGCCCGAGTGCCGTTGCCAGCGAATGATGCGTTCGGCGACCGCGGACGGCGCCGACATCGCCGCGGGCCGCGTCGTCCGAGCGCGCATCAGGCGGCGTTGGCCTGGCGCGTTGGCATGGCGACATCCTGCGCCACCGCCATCGACTCGATGGCGCACTCGTCCATGCGGCGCTGCTGCTGGAGCAGCCGGGCGTCCGCCGCCTCCACGTCGGCGATGCGGGCCTCGAGCTCGCCCGAAGCCGCACGAATCCGTTCGAGCGCCTCGCGACGGCGCTGGAACCCGCGCCGTCGCTCGCGCAACTGCACATCGACCTGGGTCGATGCACCCTTGCTCCACAGCTCGATTTCACCGGCCGCGCTTTCGAACACGACACGCAACTTGGACAGCAGCATGCGGCGGAACTGCTCCATGAATCCAGGCACCGCCAGACGCCACGACTGCGAGATCGAGAGATAACTGCCGTAGCGCTTGTCGATCAGGTCGAGTTCAACCTCGAAGCGCGCCAGGTCGGGCACCGGCGGCATCGTGAAGGCAAACCCGAAGTCGGCGTTGAGCTGGCGAAAACTGGCGTCGAGCATGCTCTGCATCTCGTTCGTCTGCGTCCGGGCCGACTGCAGCGCCGCGCGCAGCCGGTCGAACAGCACGCCGTAGGCCTTGCGTGCGCCCAGCTTCAGCAGCGACGCGGAAGCCGCCCCCTGCATGGCCGCCATCTCCGTGCGCAAGGCGTCGCTCGACAGCCGCGCAAGCGCGTCGCGCAGCTGCCGCGCCAGCACCACGCGCAGCGCCGACAGGCGGGCGGTGCAGCGTTCGAATTCGACCGCTTCGTGTTCCAGGCGCTGCAGCATCAGCCGCACCTTCGCCCCGCTCTTGCCGCGCAATCCGCGCAACTCCAGCATCTGCTCGGACAGTTGCCGACGGCGGTCGGAAATGCGATGGGTCGCGGAATCGCGCAAGGTGCGCACGGTGCCGATCGCCGTCTGGGCCAGCATCTCTGCCTGGCGCGGCAACAGCTCGCCCATCAGCGCACCTTCGAAGGCCAGCAGCCCGCTGCGGTGCAAGGCCTTCTGGTCGCCCTTGAGGCGCGCCGTCAGGGCGTTGCGCGCAGACAAGGGGAAGACCCGCGAGCGCGGCAACGCCAGCGCCTCGGCCGTGAGCACGCACTGGCGCTCGATCTGGGCCCGGATTTCGTTCGATTTGAGCAAGGGGTCGGCCAAGGCGTCGATCTTGTTCAGCACGACGAAGCGCTCGAGTGCCTCTCCACTCAGGTGCTCGCGCCAGATCGACAGGTCGCTGCGCGTGACCCCGGCGTCCGCCGACAGGATGAACACGGTCGCATGGGCCGATGGCAGCAGGCCGAGCGTCAGCTCCGGCTCGGCGCCGATCGCGTTCAGACCTGGCGTGTCGAGCACCACCAGGCCACGCTGCAGCAAGGGGTGCGGGTAGTTGATCAGGGCGTGGCGCCAGGCTGGCACCTCGACGTTGCCGTCCGCCTCCACCGGTGGGTTGTCGTCCGGATGGTCGTCGTGCCAGAACCCGAGCTGCCTTGCAGTCTCGATGCGCACACGCTGGGTGCGTGTGACGGTCGCCAGCGCGTGGGCGAGTGCATCGGGCTGGTTCGGGTGCAAGGCGACCACATGCCAGGCATCGTCGCGCGTGCGCAGTTCGGCCAGGGCCTGACCCTTCAGGCGGGTCTCGATCGGCAACAGCTTCAGCGACGGCTGCTGTTCGCCGTCGTAGAAAAGCTCGACCGGGCACATCGTCGTTCGCCCCGGCGTGGCCGGCAGGATCCGGCGTCCCGTGTCGGAAAAGAAGATCGCGTTGATCAGCTCGGATTTGCCGCGCGAGAACTCGGCCACGAAGGCGACCAGCAATTTGTCCGCCAGCAACCGGTCGTGCAACTGATCCACGCGTGCGGCGTCGGCCGGGTCGAGCAGGTCGTGCTCGGACAGGAACTTCGCGAACGTGCTCACTCCGCGGTCGAGCGCGGAGCGCCAAGTGGCCTGATCGTCCAGGCGGGCGGCGAGGGAACTTTGCATCAGAGGCAAGTCGGGTGGGGACGATGCTAGCGCAGGGGGCCGGCGCGCCGTCGCGGGGACACAACTTCTGACAAGGGTCGCCGCGGCACTGCGCAAGGTGTCACGGCCAGCGCGAATTCAGCGGCGCTGGCAGCCCGGGCACCAGTAGGTGGCTCGCTGGGCCTGCACGATCCGGCGCACGCGGCCGCCAGCAGCGCCGGCAGGCCTCGCCCTCACGGCCGTAGACCGCGGCTTCGGCCTGGTAGGCGCCGGCGGCACCGTGCGCATCGCGAAAGTCGCGCAGCGTGCTGCCGCCCAGCACCATCGCGCGGCCGAGGATCTGACGCAGGGCCGCCAGCAGCCGCGCCGAGCGCATCGGCCCGATGCGGCCGGCCGGCGTGCGCGGGTCGATGCCAGCGACGTGCAGCGCCTCGCAGGCGTAGATGTTGCCGGCGCCGACGACCACGTCGCCGGCCAGCAGCACGCACTTGATCGGCGTGCGCCTGCCGCGCAGCCGTGCACGCAGGAACTCGGGCGTCAGCGCCGCATCGAACGGCTCATGCCCCAGCGACGACAGCAGCTTGCGCGCCGGATCCAGCGCCATCGAGCCGGACCACACGACCGCCCCGAAGCGCCGCGGGTCGGTCAGGCGCAGGGTGCCCTGTGTGGTCACCAGATCGAAATGGTCGTGCGGCCCGGGTGGCGGCGGCGTGCGCAGCAGGGCCAGCGATCCGGACATGCCCAGGTGCATCAGCAAGCCGCCCGGCTCGGCGCCGCCGTCCAGCGGCAACCACAGGTACTTGCCGCGCCGCGCCGCCGCGCCGCAGCGTTGCCCGACGAGTTCTTCCGGTGCGCGGCCCAGTGGCCAGCGCAGCGGCTTGCCCAGGCGAACGCCGCGCACCGTCGCGCCGCGCAGCGGCTCGTCGATGCTGCGCCGCGTGACTTCGACCTCGGGGAGCTCGGGCATGAATTCATTATGTGAGAATGATCCGTCGACGCCCCGGAGCCCCGATGTCTGAGATGTCCTGCTGGCGCCGCGCCGGCCTGTCCGTTCCCTTGATGCTGGCCCTGCTCGGGGCCGTCCCGGCGCACGTGCGGCGTCCGAGGTTCCCCACCCCGTTCGGCGCTCGACGCTCAGCTCTTCTACCAGCTGCTGATCGGCGAGATGGAGCTGCGCAATGGCCAGCCCGGGACCGCCTACCAGGTCTTCCTCGAAGCCGCCCGCCGCACGCGCGACGCGCAGCTGTTCCGCCGTGCGATGGACGTGGCGCTGCAGGCCCGCGCCGGCGACGAAGCCCTGGCCGCCACCAAGGCGTGGCACCAGGCGCTGCCGACCTCACCCGACCCGCTGCGTCTGCAACTGCAGATCCTGGCGGCGATGAACAAGCTGGGCGAGGCGGCCGCGCCCTTGCGTGCGCTGATCGAACTCACGCCGGCGGCCGAGCGCAACGGCCTGATCTCGGCGCTGCCGCGCATCTTCGAACGCTCGGCCGACAAGCGCCAGAGTGCAGCGACCCTCGAGCAGGTGCTCGAACCGCACATGGCCGATCCCGCCACGCGCGCCGCGGCCCGCGTGGCGCTGGGTCGCGCCTGGCTGGCCGCCGGCGACAGCGCCAAGGCGCTGGCGCTGGCGCGGCAGGCCCTGGCCGACGACCCCTCGGCGCGCGTGGCCGTGCTGCTGGCGGTCGAGCTGATCCGGACCCAGCCGGAGGCCGAGAGCCTGGTGGTGGCACATCTGGCCCGCCCTGACGCCGAGCCTGCGCTGCGCCTGGCCTATGTGCGGCTGCTCACGGCCACGCAGCGCTATGCCGACGCGATCGCGCAGCTGGACGTGGCCACCCGGGCGCAGCCCGACAACGCACCGCCCTTTCTGACCCTGGGGGCGCTGCACTTGGAGTTGCGCCATTTCGCCGAGGCCGACACCGCCCTGCAGCGCTATCTGGCGCTGGCTGGGCAGGCCGCACCGGCCGGCGCCGGCCCCGCGGCGTCGGCCGCTTCGGCGCCCGCGGCAGCGAGGCCGACGGCGCCGACGAGGACGCCCCGGTGCGCGCCGACCAGGGCATCGTGCAGGCCTGGCTGATGCTCGCGCAGTCGGCCGAGCAGCGCGGCGACTTCAAGGCCGCCGAGGGCTGGCTGGCGCGCATCGACGATCCGCAGCGCGCGCTGGACGTGCAGGCCCGGCGCGCCTCGCTGATGGCGCGCCAGGGCCGCGTCGACGAGGCCGTGGCATCGTTGCGGCGGTTGCCCGAGCGCAACGCCGACGATGCGCGCGCCAAGCTCGTCGCCGAGGCCCAGCTGCTGCGCGAGGTCAAGCGCTGGCAGGCCGCGCACGATGTGTTCGACGACGCCAACGCCCGCTTTGTCGACGACGTCGACCTGCTCTACGAGCAGGCCATGATGGCCGAGAAGATCGACCGCATGGACGACATGGAGCGGCTGCTGCGCCGTGTCATCGAACTCAAGCCCGACCACGGGCACGCGCACAACGCGCTGGGCTATTCGCTGGCCGATCGAGGCCAGCGCCTGGCCGAGGCGCGCGAACTGATCCAGCGCGCGCTCGAGCTGCGTCCCGGCGATCCCTTCATCACCGACAGCCTGGGCTGGGTCGAGTTCCGGCTGGGCAACCGCGACGAGTCGACGCGGCTGCTGCGCCAGGCCTGGGCGGCGCGGCCGGACACCGAGATCGGCGCCCACCTGGGCGAGGTGCTGTGGTCGATCGGCCAACGGGAAGAGGCACGCGCCATCTGGCGCCAGGCCTCGGTCGGGACGCCGACAACGAGATCCTGCGCGAGACCCTGCAGCGGCTGCAGGTCGGCCCTTGATGCCGGCACGGCGGCTGGCGCTGCTGGCTGCGCGGCTGTCGGCCTTCGGGCTGCGCCAGTCTGGTGCACCCGGTGCGGGCGCGTCAGCGGCCGGCTGTCGATCCCGATGGCCGCGCTGGGCAGCGCAGCGGCGCGAGGCCGAACGCCGGCTTCGAGCTGATCGGCGACGCCGAGCCGGTGAGCTGCGCCTGAGCAACCTGCTGGGCCTGCAGATCGCCGCGGCCCGCTGGCAGCCCGGCGAGGCGTGGCTGACGACCTCGCAGGGCGAAGCGCGCTTTGCCAGCCTGGAGGCGCTCGCCGCGAGGCCCTCGGCGAGCCGATGCCGCTGCAGGCGCTGCCCGACTGGCTGCGCGGGCGGCCCTGGCCGGGTGCGGCGTCCAGCGACCACCGACGGCTTCGAGCAGCTCGGCTGGGTGATCGACCTGTCGCGCTGGGGCGACGGCCTGCTCGTCGCGCGGCGCGCCGCCGCGCCGATCGTGACGGTGCGCGCCAAGGTGGACTCGCCGACGTGATCACCGCGCTGTACGACGTGCCGGCGCCGGCCAAGATCAACCTCTTCCTGCACATCGTCGGCCGCCGCGACGACGGCTATCACCTGCTGCAGTCGCCCTTCGTGCTGATCGACTGGTGCGACACGCTGCACTTCGAGTGCCGTGGCGACGGCCGGCTGGCACGCCACGACCTGGGCCGACGCTGCTGCCCGGGACGATCTGTGCCTGCAGGCCGCGCGCGCGCTGCAGGCACACAGCGGCACCCCCTTCGGCGCCGATGTGTCGATCCACAAGCGCATCCCTTCGGGTGCCGGCATGGGCGGCGGCAGCTCGGACGCGGCCACCACCTTGCTGGCCCTGAACCGCCTGTGGGCGCTGAACTGGCCGCGGACGGCGCCGCGAACTCGGCGCTGGCTGGGCGCCGACGTGCCGTTCGTCATCGGCGGCCGCAACGCCTTCGTCGAAGGCATCGGCGAGTGGCTGACGCCGCTGGATCTGCCGCCGCAATGGCTGGCCGTCGTCAAGCCAGCGGCGTCGATCCCGACGGCGGCGATCTTCACCGATCTGGCCCTCGTGCGTGACACGGATCCTGTTATACTCATGGGCTCTTCCGACGACGCACAGCGCATCACCGACTGGGTGTCCGGATACGGCCGCAATGACCTGCAGCCGCCGGCACAAAGACGGTGTCCCGAGGTGGCGCAAGCCGCCCGGTGGCTCGAAGACCGCTTCGGCAACAGCCGGATGACGGGCTCGGGCAGCGCAGTCTTCGCAAGGGCAGGCACAGGCGACCAACCCGTGGCGACGTTTTCGGTGCAGGACATGGCACCGGGCTGGGAAGGTCGAATGTGTCGCAGTCTGGCCCGCCATCCCTTGTGCGGGTGGGCCGACTGAGACGGTTCAAGGGGCGCGGCATCGGCCGGGTCCCGTGTAGGGGAGTCGGCCAGTTCGTCCAGAGGCACCGGATTTTGATTCCGACATGCGAGGGTTCGAGTCCTTCCTCCCCTGCCAAAACCCGTTCTGCCCCCTGTCCCGCCCGACGGAGCCCCAGCGTGCTGTCAATACCGTGCTCTTCACCGGCAACGCGAACCCCGCCCTGGCGCAGGAGATCGCGGGGCATCTCAGCATCGAGCTGGGCAAGGTTATCGGTCAGCCGCTTCTCCGACGGCGAGGTCACGGTCGAGATTCGCCAGAACGTGCGCGCCCGCGACGTCTTCGTCGTGCAGCCGACCTGCACGCCGACGAACGAGAACCTGATGGAACTGCTCATCATGGTCGATCGCGCTCAAGCGGTGCCAGTGCACGCCGCATCACCGCGGTGATCCCCTACTTCGGCTATGCGCGCCAGGACCGCCGCCCGCGCAGCACGCGGGTGCCGATCAGCGCCAAGGTCGTGGCCAACCTGCTCGAGACCGTGGGCGTCGAGCGGCTGCTGACGATGGACCTGCACGCCGACCAGATCCAGGGCTTCTTCGACATCCCGGTCGACAACATCTACGCCTCGCCGGTGCTGCTGTCGGACCTGAAGAGCAAGAGCTACCGCGACCTCGTCGTCGTCTCGCCCGACGTCGGCGGCGTCGTGCGCGCCCGCGCGCTGGCCAAGCAACTGGGCTGCGACCTGGCCATCATCGACAAGCGGCGCCCGGCGGCCAATGTGTCCGAAGTGATGCACGTGATCGGCGAGATCGACGGGCGCAACTGCGTGATCATGGACGACATGATCGACACCACCGGCACCCTGGTGAAGGCGGCCGAGGTGCTCAAGGAGCGCGGCGCCAAGAGCGTGTTCGCCTACTGCACGCACCCCGT
>CAVPNN010000025.1:0-45177 GCA_963706655.1 uncultured beta proteobacterium | reverse complement strand
TAGGGGCGCTGGTTCATGGGGTCGCGGAATCGGTTCCTGGGTGGGTGTTGCTCAGGCGACCTGGGTGCGCAAACGGGCCCGGATCTGCAACTGGCGGTAGCTCGACGTGTACGGGATGCCGAGCGCGGCGGGGCGGCCGATCGTCTTCTTGACCAGATTCTTGGCCAGGTTGAGCCCGCTGTCGATGCGCCAGCGGCGCATCTGCACGACCTCGAACCCGGCCCGGTCGAGATAACCGCGCAGATGCCGTTCGCCGGCGAACACCAGATGATCGGGCAGGCCGAGCTCGCCCGGGAATTCGGCGCGCGAGCCGAGATCGGCGAGGTTGCCGGTCTCGATGAAGAGTTCGCCTTCGGGCGCGAGCACGGCGCGCAGTTCGAGCAGGAAGTCGGCGAAGTCCGGGACGTGCGAGAACACGTCGACGATCGAGATGAACCGGACCTTGGGGTGGTCCGGGCGCAGATAGTCCTGCGTGATGTCGAGTCCGCGCGCGCGTGCGCTGGCCGCCTTCGGCTGCATCGGCTCGAGCCCGCTCACGCGGCTGCCGCGGGCGCCAGTGCACGCACGGCCTCGACGATCTCGCCGTAGCCGGCGCCGACGTCGAGCCAGGACACCGCCTCGCCCTTGCGCCAGACGTCGTCGAACAGTTCTCCGAGCAACCGGCGGTAGCGCGCCACCTTGGCCTCGACGCGGTGCGCGACGACGACCAGGCCCTGCGCCTCGGCACCATGCGCGCCGCTGCGCACGGCAGCGTCGATCAGGTTCAGGGGCGGTCGCGGATTGCAGTAGATCAGTGCACAGTCGCGGCAGCGCACGGCCGTGAACCCCCGCTCCTCGGCCCAGGCGCGATGGTCGTTCGAGCCACAGTACGGGCAGGCGACGGTTTCCAGCGTCTGCGTCATCGTGGCGTGGCCGACGCGGCCTGGTTGAAGCGCAGCGTGCGTTCGATCAGCCGGTTCCAGTCGAGGTGCTGGTCGGCCACTTCCCTGGCCCCGGCGCCCATGGCGCGCAGGCGCCCCGGATCACCGAGCATCGCCTCGATCTCGGCCGCCAGCCGATCGGCACGGATCTGATCGCGCGGCAGGATGACGATGTTGTGGGCGAGGTTGAGGTAGGAGATGTCCTGCTGGCCGACGTCGCCGACGAGCAGCGGCAGGCCCGCCGCGATCGCCTGCTGCCACAGGATCGACTGGCTGGCGGGGAAGACCGCCAGGTCGGCCATGTCGAGGTGGCGGTAGATGTCCTCGCGCCCGAGCCAGCCGGTGAAGTGCACGTTGGGCAGACTGGCGCCCAGCGACTGCAGGCGTGACTTGTAGGCGGCATCGTCCGCGCTCGCGTCGCCGGCCACGACCAGGCGCAGCGGCCTGTGGGGCAATGCGGCCACGGCCTCGATGAGCAGTTCGGTGCGTTTGGCCGGGGCCAGCTTGCCGCCGGTGAAGACCACGATCTCGTGCTCGCCGATGCCGAGCTCGGCGCGCAAGCGGCGCCCCTCGCCGCGGCGCGCGATGTCGCGCGCCAGATCGAGGTCGGCGCCGAGCGGAAGCAGTTCCATCTCCTCGTGGGCAACGCCGTAGACCTCGTGCAGGAAGGTGGCGCTGGCCGGCACGATCGGGAAGATGCGGCTGAAGTGCGGGCGCGCGCGGTCGAGGAACCACTTGCGCGCCACGCCGTGCAGCAGCTTGAGCGACCAGACGCTGCGGCCCGAGTTGCTGTAGTCGGCGTGGTAGTCCATCACCATCCGGCACTGCGGGTGGCGCTGCACGTAGGCGACGCATTCGGGCAGGTTGAGCATGATGTCGTGCACGAAGATCAGGTCCGGCTTCTCCGCGGCCAGCAGCGCGTCGATGCGCGTGTAGGCGCGCAATCGATTGGCGATGTTGTAGCGGTAGGGCAGCTTGATGATGCGCGCGCCCTGGTCTTCGTACCGGCGCCCGGTGGCCGTCCGGTCCGGGCGATCGTGGTAGTAGTCGAACACCGACTCGAAGGTCGACGCGATGACCGTCACCTCGTGGCCATGCTTGCGGTAGTACTTGACCAGCAGGTTTTCCTGGTACTCGAGCGACTCGTCGTAGAAGTCGCACAACATCACGATCTTCATGCCGGTTCAGGCCGTTCGACACGAGATCGCAGTGCGCGCGCCAGCGGCTCGCGAAACCGGCCGTAGGCGGCCAGCGCAATCGCCAGCATCAGGTACTCGTGGTTCTTCGCGGTCAGGTAGAGCAGGGCGGCGGTGCCGACGAAGGCGATCGCGCAGGCGAATCGAGGGTCGCCCACATGCTGACGCGCGCGAACGACGAGATCGAGAAGCGGTGCGAGCAGCAAGGTGCCGAAGGCGAGCAGGCCGACGATGCCGAAATCGACCCAGACCGACAGCAGGTTGTGTGCGTACTCACCGACCGCATAGCTGGCGTAGTCGCCGAACACCGGGTGGGCGACGACGCTGCGCCAGGCTTCGCGCAGCATCTGCCGGCGCTCCAGAACCGAATCGTCGGCGCTGACTTC
Source organism: uncultured beta proteobacterium (assembly GCA_963706655.1). GTDB lineage: Bacteria > Pseudomonadota > Gammaproteobacteria > Burkholderiales > Burkholderiaceae_C > Rubrivivax. The sequence continues at coordinate 42,675 of CAVPNN010000025.1, read as the reverse complement.
GAGCAGGTTGAGCACCCGGCTGTCGGGCAACAGCTCGGCCAGCCAGGGCCAGAGCAGGATGACCGTGCCCAGCAGCAGGCCCAGGCCGGCCAGCAGCCAGGTCAGGCGGCGCGTGAAGCTGCCTTCGAGCAGCAGGCAGATGGCGACGAAGGACACGAACTCCGAGCGCGCACCGTTGAAGAACAGGCAGACCGTGCCGAGCACGTAGAGCAGCAGGCGCGCGCTCAGGCTGCGCGTGTGGCTGATCAGGACCAGGGCCGTGACCAGGTAGACGAAGGCATAACCCTGGTAGGTGGACAGCACCTTGTCGTCGAAGGGCAGGTCGAGGATGGCGATGACGAAGGCGCCGTCGTCGAGGTTCGCCAGCACGATACCGCTCATGACCGCCACGGCCAGCCACAGCAGGCGCCGGTTGGCAGCCCGCGACGGGTCGAAGAGGCGGAACATCATGAACAGCATCGCGTACTGGAGCGCGATCGAGACATGGGGCCAGGCAATGGCCTTGGGCGCGCCGCCCGCGATCCCGATCAATTCGACCACGAGGAAATAGCCGACCAGAACGAACAGCGCCATGTCCAGCGTGGGCAGTTGCCAGCGTCTGAGCTTCAGGTCGTGCGCATAGGACATCGTCACCAGCGGCAATGCGAGGACCGTGATCGCATGCGAGTAGCCGGCCAGATAAGGCGCCAGATGTCCCGAGGCCACCAGCGCGTGGTAGACGAAGAAGCCGGGGAACACGAGCAGGAAGGCCAATGTCACCGGCCACGCGAGCGGGCGTGGTCGCCGCAGCGCAGCGGTCCGCCCAGGCGGGCGGGCCGGGAAAGCGGCGTGGGTGGCCCCGGTGTCCATGCGGTCGTGGTTGCGCGAAAGGGCGAACGGAACCGGAACGCGTTCAGCCCGGGTCGGCCGCGAGTGACTGCAGGCTGCGCCGGAAGTTGGCGCGGATCAGCAGCCCGATCACGAGCAGGATGAAGGTCACCACGGTGGCCACGACGGCGGTCAGCCCGTGCCGCGGCCAGCTCTTGCGTTCGGGGGGTGTGGCGGTGTCGACGACCTGGATCAGCGCGTTCTCACGGCTCTCGTCGATGCGGGCCAGTTCGAACTGGCGTGCGTGCAGCTCGAACAGGGTCTCCTGGTACTTGAACTCGCGGTAGCGGCCGATGTAGTCAGGTCCGTCACCGGCGGCGGCGTTCGCTTCGAGGCGTGCCAGCTGGGTCCGCAGCGCGCCCAGCGCCGCCACCTGCTGGCGCACTTCGGGCGCCGCGTCGGTGAGCGATCCACGCAGGGCCTGCAGCCGGACCTCGGCCGAGGTCAACTGCGCGCGCAGGCTGGCATAACCTTCGGCGGCGGCCCTGGGCTCGGCCTTGAGCGCGCCGCTGTCGAAGCCGCTCGCCTGCAGCGCCAGTTGCGCCTTGGCCAGGCCATCGCGGCTCTCCTTGAGCAACTGCTCGAAGAAGACCCGGCGCTGCTGGCCCTCGGTCAAGGCCAGGGTCGACGCCATGCGGCGCAACTCGTCGACATAGCGGTTGGCCATGTCGGCAGCCCGCTGCGGCTGCCGGTCGTCCACTTCGATCGTGATCAGGCCGTCCTTCTTGCCCAGCGCGATGTGCACGTTGTCCTCGAGTTCCTCGCGCGCTTCGACGCGGTACTTCTCGTCGTAAACCTGCATCAGGCCGAACTCGTCGATGATCCGGTCGGACACGGTGATGCTCTCGAGCAGCGCGACGTACTGTTCTGCGGCCTGGTTGCGCGCGCCGGCCGACATGCCGGCCAGACTGGCCAGCGGGCCGAGCGAGGCGAGCGCGTTGTTCGCCGCACTCTGGGGCTTCTGCGGCGGGATGAAGGACGTGCGCGCGGTGTAGGTCTTGGGCATCAGGAAGGTGACCGGCAGCGACAGCAGACCGACCGCGAGCGGCACGATCACCAGCAGCTTCACGCGGCCGCGCAGCGCCAGGTAGAGCTCGGCCAGCGACGGATCGCCGCCGTCGCGCGGGAGTGCGTGCTCGGGCTGGCTCATGACCGGTCCGCGCTCATTGAATGGCGCTCATGATGCCGGCCAGTCCGATGCCGAACTGGTACAGGATCTGGGTCCAGTCCTTCGCGCCCTGGATGAAGGTGGTCCGGTCCATCTCTTCCGGCACGAAGACCGTGTCGCCCGGCTCGGCCCGGACGCTGCCGATCTGGCTGCCGCCGAACCAGGAGTCGCCGCCGCTCTGGCGTCCGCTGACCACCTGTCCGTTGGAACGGATGACGAAGATGCTGCCCTCGTCGGCGCCCTTGGTCGGGCCACCGGCCAGGCGCAGGTATTCCTCGAGCGTGCGGCTGTCGCTGTACAGGTAGCTGCCGCTGTTGAACACGCTGCCGAACACACCGACCGTCGTCGGCCGGGGCGGGATGTAGAGCCGATCGCCGTCCTCGAGCACGAGTTGCGGCAGGTCGACCGAGCCCGGCGTCAACTGCAGCACCACGCGCCCGCTGGGTTTCAAGGCCCGCAGGCGCTCGATCAGGCGCGATGTGGCCGCTGCCTGGGCCTCACTGCTGGCCGCCTGTTCGCGGCTCGACACGCGCTGCGTGCCATGGGTGCGCGCGAAGTCGGTCTCCATGTCGCGCAGCGCACGTTCGTAGTTCTCCTGCTGGGTGGCGCGCACGCTGACCCGGGTGAACTGCGTGCCGTATACGAACGCCGACGGCGTCAGACCGCCCGCGGCGCGCAGCGCGTCGAGCAGCGTGCTGTCGGGTGGCAGCAGGTAGTCGCCGGGCCGCGCCACCTCGCCGTCGACGCGCACCTGCTTGTTCTGTTTCTGGATCGACAGCACGGCTTCGGTGGCGCTGATGGCGCGCAGCACGTCGCCATTGCTCAGCGGCAGCCCTTCGTCGCGCGGCAGGCTCAACTCGGCCACCCGGTGCGAGCTGCGGTCCTGCAGCCGTTCGATGGCCACGCGGCCACGGTCGGCCACGGCCGAGAAGCCGCCGGCCATGCGCAGGGCATGGGCCACGGTCTCGCTCGGCGCCAGTTCGACGACCGAGGGCCGGTTGACGCTGCCGATCACGCCGACCTGGGTCCCGACCGCGTCGACATGCACGACGTCGCCGGCCTGCACGATGTGGTCGGCCGAGCGATCCCCCTTGAGCAGCAGATCGTAGAGATCGAAATGTGCGACGACCGACCCGCCGCGCTTGAGCTGGATGCGGCGAAAACTCCCCGCCGCGGAGGGGCCGCCGGCACGCATCAAGGCCCCGACCACGGTCGACAGCGCGCTCACGGTATAGCTGCCGGGCCTGACGACGAAGCCGGTCACGAACACGCGCACGCCACGCAACTGGCCGAGTGATACGCTGAGCTGGAAGTTCTTGAACACCTGCGCGATCCGGCGCTCGATCACGCCCGCCAGCTCGGCGCTGCGCACGCCGGCGACCTGGATCGTTCCGACCCGGGGCACGCTGATCCGTCCCCCACGGTCCACGGCCAGGCGCAGGTCGGCGTCGACCGAACCCCACAGCGTGAGCAGGATCTCGTCGCCCGGGGCGACGACATAGTCGCCCGGCACGACGGGGCTGAAGTCCGCACCCCGGTCGTCGAAGCTGCCCGTGATGAGTTCGGCGCCGAATCGCCGGACCTCGACCCCGGCGCTCGTTGCTCCGCCGGACGAGGGCTGTCCGTCGCCGGCGTCCATGGGAGGCGGCCCCGCCAGCCGTTGCACGAACTGCTCGAATTCGCCCGGCACATAACCACCGGCGCGTGGCGACGCGGCATTGCTGACAGCGGGCGACGCAGTCGGCGTCGGCTGGCGCAGCCGGATCGGTCCGGCCGAGCCCTGTTGCTGCAGGAGGACCGAGGCCGCCGTGGGGGGAGGCGGCAGTTCTTGCGCCGACGCTTGGATCGAAAGGGTCAGCGTCAGCAGGAGCCAGGCGCAAGGCCACACAAGGCGCGGCAGGTAGGGTCGTGTCATCGCGCTAGATCGGGTTCGTGAGATGTGCGACCGATGTCCGGGTCCCGTCGGGATCACCTGGAGCGGCAGCAAGCGTGAAAGCCGGGCCGATTCTACGCGGCGTGTTCTTGCACGGGATGCGGATCGTCGGGTCCGGGCTGGCGTGGCGGTGAACCCTAGAATGGACGCCGTGCTCGCACTCCTCGTCGCATTCGCAGTCGCGTTGGTGGTCTCGTTGGGGGTCATCCGCCTGGCCAAGGGGCAGGGCTGGGCGTCGCTCGACAGCGACTTTTCGGGGCCCCAGAAGTTTCACTCCAGTGCCGTTCCCCGCATCGGCGGCCTGGGCATCGGTGCCGGCCTGGTCGCGGCGGTGCCCATCCTGTGGGTTGTCGATCCGGCGGCCGGCGTGATGGCAGCCAGTGTCCTGCTGTGTGGCGTACCGGCGTTCGGGGCCGGGCTGCTCGAAGACATCACCAAGCGTGTCAGGCCTCGCCATCGCCTGTTGGCCACGGCGTTTTCGGCCGGGCTGGCGGTCTGGTTGCTCGACGCGGTGATCACGCGCACCGACATCCCCGGCCTGGACTGGATCGTCGGATTCGGCGTCGGCGCGACCTTGCTGACGGTCTTCACGGTCGCCGGCATCGCCAACTCGGTCAACATCATCGACGGCCTGAACGGGCTGTCCTCGATGTGCGTGGTCATCATGCTGGCCGCCCTGTCCTACGTCGCATTCCAGTCCGGCGACACCGTGGTCGGGTCGCTGGCGCTGGCCGGCATTGGCGCTGTGCTCGGATTCTTCGTCTGGAACTTTCCGCTGGGCCTGGTCTTCATGGGCGATGGCGGTGCCTACTTCCTCGGTTTTTACGTCGCCGAACTGGCCATCCTGCTGCTGGTGCGCAATCCCGAAGTGTCACCGCTGTTCCCGCTTCTGGTGTGCATCTACCCGGTGTTCGAAACGCTGTTTTCCATCTACCGGCGGCGCGTGCTGCGCGCCGTGCCGCCCAGCATGCCGGACGGGATCCACCTGCACTCGCTGATCTATCGGCGCCTGATGCGCTGGGCCATTGGAGATCGCAGCGCGCGCGCCGTGACGCGCCGCAACTCGATGACAAGCCCGTTTCTATGGACCCTGTGCATGGTGTCCGTGGTGCCGGCCCTGCTGTTCTGGCGCAATTCGATCGTGCTGGCCTTCTTCCTGCTGGTGTTCGGCCTCAGCTACGTCGCGCTGTACTGGCGCATCGTGCGCTTCAAGTCGCCGCGCTTGTTGCAGTCGCTGGGCACCCGCCCGGGGCCGTTGCGCGAGAGTAGCGGCACCGGGAAGTGAGCCGCGCCGGCGGTCGCCCGGGTCACCCCAAGCGCTGGTGTCCGGTGTCGATCAGCTTGGCGTGGACAAGGTCGACGTACTGCTCGACCGTATAGCAGCCGCTCAGGCGAAGCACGTCGCAGTTGCGCTGTGCGAGCCAGGACAGGTGCTTTGGCAGGCTGCGACCCTTCAGCACCCCCAGCTCGTATTGCGCGGCCCAGGCGAGGAAGCTCGTGTTGATGCGCCCGAATCGTTCAAGGTCGCGCTTGCGCAGGCGGGCCAGACGGACTTCGGTCGGAACGCGCAGGAAGACGATCAGATCGAACGCATCCTCGACTTCCGGTCCCCACTCCAGGACCGAGCCCGCCAATACGCCCCGCGGCTGCCCGGTACATTGAAACAACAGACGCGCCCGACGGTCCTCGGGCAGACACTGGACCTTGTAGGGTGGGTCGGTCGGCAACCAGAAGAAGTCGTCGGTGTCGCAGAACAAGCCCTCGTATCTTGTTGCGAGGGCGAGCCCGAGGGTCTCGACGTCCCCGCACCGGCAGCACCCGTGACGAGGATTTTCATCGCCGCGAGTGATGCCTCAGCGCCGCAACGGTGGCCAGGGACATGTTCACTCAAACACGCGGCGTGCATTGGTGAACGAGAGCGACTCGACCGGAAGTCCGGCCTGAATCGTCGGCGCCGGGATGCCGAGCGCGTGCCTGGCGCCCGACGTCGTCCACTCGAGCACCCGACCCAGGTCGAGCAACGTTCCGTGCTGGCGCATCGCGGCCGAGACTTCGGCGCCGAGATCGAGATCGTGCGCCGTTGCCGCCGAGTCGGTCGCCAGGGCAATCGCGACGCCTGCGCGGGCGAATGCGTCCCAACGAAAGTCGCCGCAGTCCAGGTGCCGATTGCTCCTTGGGCAGGTCACCACGGGGCAGTGGTGCTCGGCAATGATCCGGATGTCCTCGTCGGTCACGTTGACACAGTGCACCAGAGTCGGCGACGCGTCCAGGACGCCGAGCTGGGCCAGGTATCGAATGGGGGTCAAGGCCGGGTCGGGTGCGAAGCCCAGCGAATCGGGGCTGGGCGGGACCCGGAATCCGCAGCGGCGCAGGGTCTCGGCCAGTGCACCGCCCCCGGTGCGGAAGAACTCCGATTCGGCCGGGGATTCGGCCACGTGGATCTGCAAGGGCAGGCCTTCCGCCATCGACACTTTCGCCAGGTGCTGCAGCACGTCCTTGCACACCAGATAGGGTGACTGGGGCGAGAGCCCGACGATCGGCCCTCCGGGCCGCTGCAGTCGCTTCCACGCCGGTACGCGCGACGCCAGGGCGGAAATGGTGGCTGGGGCTGCCGCCTGGGCGGTGCAGACGACTTCCCAATAGACGACCCCGGGCACCGGGCTGCTCTGCAAGTGGGCCAGTAGGACCGGCTCGCGTGCCACGATGTCCCCCACGGCGGCCACCTGCTGGTTCAGCATCTGCTGCAAGTCCCTGCGCTGCGGCAGGCACACCACGCGCCTGCGGGTGCGTGCGCCGGTAGCCGACCATCTGGTCCATGAACGACGCGAAGTCGGTCTGCATCGGCGGGTAGCTCGACAGGTCGAGGTGGGTGTGGGCATTCACCAGCCGCAGGCTGACAGCGTCGGCCTGCCATGTGGGAACGCCCGCCGGAAGGCCGGTGATGTCCATCGACCGTCCGAGTTCGGCCACGCGCCATCGGCCCTCTACGCGGCGCAGCATCAGGGTGACGTCGCCCGGCCCCGCGTCGTCACCGCCGACCATCCGTCGGCTGTGCACGACCTGGAAATCGGCGTGCGCGACCTCCGGCAGTGGCGCGATCAGCAATGAGGGAAGTGTGCCTGCCGTCATGCGCAGCATGCCTGCTGTCAAGAGCCTGCCTCGACGACCTGTTCGACCGCGTCAACGACGGACTCGAGCCATCGGGCAGGATTCTCGCGGGCGCTGGTGACGGTCAACACGCGGTCCTGTCCTGGCAGTCGAACACCCGCCTGGTCGAGGTCTTGCGCGGTCTGTTCATCGACCACGATGCGCCTCGGCCGAAGGCCCAGGGCCGAGTCCACGACCGCGGCGAGCGCCCGCCCCTCGCTGGGCGCCAGGCTGGCGCGCACGCCGGTGCCGGCCAGCACGAGCACGTCGCAGCGGTCGATCGGCCAGCCGGTTGCGAGCACGCCGTCGTCGGCGACGCTCAGGATCAGTTCGTTGATCGACTGGTCACGAATCAGCATGATCCCGCCCCGGTACACCGGGTGTACGCCGGGCAACACGAGGTGCACGCCCGACCAGATGCCCTCGGGGTGCACCAGCCCGGTCGCGCGACCAAATGAGATCCAGCGTTGGTGAAGTTCCTTGGCGACGTCGTGCATGGCGTCGGCGCCGAGCACGACCACGGTGGGGATGCGACCGTTGCCACTGTTCAACAGCCGCTGGAGCATCGGTTTGTGCAAGGTCGAGAACATCTGCGGCTGCGCATTGACTTCGCAGATCGCCGCGCCGCCGTCCATCCAGGACTTGCCGATATCTGGAATCAGCAGGTCGATGCCCGCGACATCCAGCCGCAATGCGCCCGCCGCGCGCAGCGCCAGCTGGAGATTGTGCGGGTGCACCTGACCGGGATCGACCAGGACCGGGATGCCGCCGCTGGCGACGTTGGCCGCAGCTCGCAGGCGCACGAATCGGCCTGCCGCGGGCACATCGTCCGAGGACAGGCCCTGCTCCCGCAGGCGCTGACGCGCGTCATCGTCGAGCACCATCTGCTTCAGGTAGCGACGATCGTCAGTCGCGATGCGCCGCTCGAGGTTCTGCTGGTCGAGCAGTGACTCGACCGACTGCTCGCCATCACCCGTCACGCCGCCTGGAATCCGCTCGAGCACGCCCTGAACCTGGCCCTCGACGACCTGGATCCGGAAATCGCGGCCATGGACATGTTTCTCGACCAGCAGCGACTTCGAATGCGCGAGCGCAGCGTCGAACGCCTGTCGAACCGACTGCGCGGACCTCAGATCGGCATGCACGCCGACGCCCCCGTCGCGGTCGGCCGGCTTGACGACGACCGGGTAGCCGAGGCTCTCGGCGATCCGCACGGCCTCTTCGGCACTGGTCGCCGTCGCGTGCGGGGGGACCGGCAACCCGGCAGCGCGCAAGACCTCGGCGGACATGCGCTTGTCGCGCGCCAACTGGGCCGATATGCGCGACGTGCGGTCGGTGAACGAACTCGACAACCAGCGGGAGTTGGCGCCCCAGCCGAACTGAATCACGCCTGGGGCGACGTGCAACAACGGGGCACCGAGTTCGAAGGCGGCCTTCATGAAGTGCGCGCTGTTGAATCCACTGGGCGACCGATGCGCGGTCTTCTCGATGAAGTCATGCAGTTGCGCGCGCAACTGTTCGACTCGCTCCGGATTCGGACCGTCAGCGCCCTGGCTGAACTCGTTGAACTGCGCGATCACAAGTTTCATGGCCAGCGCGCAGCACTGCGCGTCGTGGCAGGGGTGAACCACGACGTGGAGGCCGGCCTGGCGCCCGGAGGCGTTGCTGACCAGGGGTCTTTCGAGCACCGGGTGACCGGCCTTGACCAGCAGGGCGTCGGTCCAGCCGAGCAACCGACCGAGCGGTGATGTCTGGTCGGGCGGGAGCTCCAACTGATCAAGTGCACCGAGCTCGGGCGCCAGGAACTCGTCCAAGCGCCGCGATGCAGTCTCGGCGCCGTCGCGTAGTAGCAGGGCGACCATGAGCGAAGGCTGGCGAAGTCCGTGTGAATAGCCGGCAAGCCGCCTGGGACCGTCGGCGATCGAGAGGATGGGATCTGGTTTCATTCGGCTTGAGTGTTTCTGCGCGCGAGAAGCCGGGTTGGCCATGTCAGGCGACCCGAGGCCCAGCGGGCACGTGCCCACGCAGCAGCGCGAGCAAGCGGGACAGGGCGGTCGCGGAAAGCGGGGAGTTGACCACGTCCTGGGCTGTCGAGACATGATCGACCCTATCCACCGGCATGCCGGTGCGCAGCAAGGCGTCGTCCTGAACCACCAGCACGATCGCGCCGATCCGGGCCGTGGCCAGCATCGCCGCGATCAGGCCCAGTTCGTCAACGAAGCTCAGCGCGACGATGTCGCCGGCATCGATGCCTTGGCGCCGCATGGCGCGAGCGAACTGGTGGACCAGTTGTTCGAGCTCGTCGAAACGAAGGTCGCGCTGCGGCATGCGGACCGCAATCGCGTCCGGAGTGCGCTGTGCCTGTTGGCTGAAAACGTCGGCCAAATTCATGGCCGACATTGTGTCGTGCCACGGGATCGCCGAAGGCGCTGAGCCGCGGCTCACGCCTTTCCTGGCGCTACCTTGCCGTCGGCGGCCAGCTTCAGGGTGTCGGGCTGCTCGACCACGAGTTCGTTGCCGGCCCGCGCCACGACCTTCATGCCTTGCAGGAACTGGAGGGTCCGGGTCACGGTTTCGCGGCTTGTATTGACCATGATGGCGATTTCCTGGTGGGTCGGGGGCATCACGATCACGACCCGCCCGTTCCCGCCACGCTGGGCCAGCAGCACGAGCTGGGCACAGATGCGCTGGAACGAGCTGGGCAGGGCCAGGATCGCCCGGTGGCTGGCCGAGCGCCGCATGCGCTGGGCCATGCGGGTGGCAATCGCCTCCGCGCTGCGCGGGGTCGAGAACATCAGGTCGCGCGCGCTGTCCCGGTCGAGGAACACGACCCGCGACGGTGCGACCGCGATGACGTATTCTGGCGCCGGTTGACTGTCGATGACGGAGAGTTCGCCGAAGAAGTCGCCTTCTTGGATGAAGTCGATCCCGACTTCCTTGCCGTCGAGCGTAAAATTGACGGTCTGCAGCCGGCCCTCGATCAGGAACCCCAGTCCGGCGTCGGTCTGCCCACGCTTGACGACCACTTCGCGGCGCTCGACGCGGCGCTCGTTCATCGTCGGGGCGACACGGGACAGCACGTCCGTGGGCAGGCTGTCAAATAGGCGCAGGCCCTGGAGGATCGGGATCAGAATCGGCATGAAGTGATCGAATTTGCCTTCAACAAAGCGCAGTCGCCTGTGACGCACAACACATCGAGGCATGCAATTCGGATGCAATATGCATTCTCTCCCAGCGCGCCCGCGCGGCTGAGTGACCCCAATCAGGAGCCCACGATGGACGCACATCGAAGCTGTTTCGCCGCCGGTCGACGTTCGACCGCCGCTCTCGCCATCGCCTGCGCCGTTGTTGCAGGCTCGATGCTGGCGACGGATGCACGAGCCGAGCTGGTGGCGGTCGGTCAGGTCAGCCTGCTGATCGGCGAGGCCAGCGTCACCCGCGCCGACGGCAGTCGCGAGGCCCTGCGCAGAGGTGCCGACATCATGGTCGGCGACCGCGTCGAGACCTCGGCCAATGGCCACGTGCATGTCCGCTTCGTCGACGACGCGGCCGTCAGTGTCCGCCCGGCGAGCGTGCTGGAGGTCCAGGCCTACCGCTTCGACCAGCAGCGGCCACAGGTCAACGAGGTCAGGTTGCGTGTCGAGCAGGGCACGAGCCGTTCGATCTCCGGGGCAGCCACCGAGCATGACAAGACACGTTTCCGGTTGAACACGCCGATTGCGGCGATCGGTGTGCGCGGGACCGATTTCATCGTGCAGACCGACACCGCTGGCGTGCGTGCCACCGTGGCCGACGGCGCGATCATCGTGGGCGCATTGGGCGCCAGTTGTGCGGCGACTTCGCTCGGCCCCTGCGCGGGCCCGGGCGCAAAACTGCTGTCGGCAGAGATGGGCCGCTGGATGGTCGAGGTGACCCCGGGCGACCAGGTGGCTCGGCTGGTCCCGGCGGTTGGCGTGGCGCTGGGGGTCGCATCACCGACCGCCGAAGAGCGTCTGGCCGCGCGTGCCGCGGCGGAGTCGGCGGCGCGTTCGGCCGGCATGCTGGCCGCCGAACCCAGCCCCGGCGCGCTGGGGCGCGGCCAAGACCGTGCAGCCGCAGAGGCGCTGATGATTGCGGCCGCCACCGTGCAGGACCTGAATCGCGCGGCCGATCCGGGCGCCAAGCTGGTGTGGGGGCGCTGGTCGATCTCTCCTTCGGCCAACGACAAGGTCAGCATGCCCTTCTCGCTGGCTTCGAATGGCCGCCACATCACGGTCGCGGACGAAGCGGCGGGCCTTTTCCGTGCCAACGACGCGGCGCATGCCGACCGTTTGCTGCCCGACGACCTGAATGCCAAGGTCGACCTGCGGCTGAGCCGCGCCAGCGCCACCTTCGAGATTGGTGAGCGCTCGGAAGTGGCCTCGGTCGACGGCGGGACCCTGTCGCTGGACTTTGCCCGCCGTACCTTCGCGACTGCGCTGGCCATGTCGTCGCAGACCGCGGGGCGGGCTGAACTGCGCATGGCGGGCGATGTCCGCAGCGACGGCACCTTTGCCGTGCGCGACGCCGATCAGCGGATCGCCGGCGCGGTGAGCTTCGACGGCAACGAGGCCGGCTATCTGTTCGAGCGCGGCGCGGCCGGGGGGTTGTTCAAGGGCCGCACGCTCTGGGGTCGCTGAGACCCGCGGACTGACCGGCCAACCGGCGTGCGACCACCATGATGACGCTCTGGCGCGACCGTCCGTGGGTCCTGCGGGGGCTCACGGTGATCCTGTCGGCGGCGGTCGTCTGGCTGCTGCAGGCATTCGTGCCGCGCGCATTCGAGGGTGTCGAGGAGGCTGCCGGCGATCTCAGCTGGAGGCTTGGGGCGTCGTCGGCCGCGGAGCGGCGGCTCGTGGTGGTCGACATCGACGAAGCCAGTCTGCGCGAGGTGGGCCCATGGCCGTGGTCGCGCACCGTGCTGGCCGACATCGCGCAGCGGCTCAAGTCGGCTGGCGCCTCGGTTCAGGTCTACGACATCGCGTTTTCGGATGCGCGCGAAGGCGATGCCGATCTGCGCCAGGCCTGGACCGGCGCATCGATCGTGACCGGCCAGGTCTTTTCGCTCGACCCGGCCGTCACGCCGCGCGCCGGCGTCGTGGCGGGTGGCACGGCAGACCCGCGCTGTCCGGCCCATGCGCCGGTCAGCCATGGCTACTATGGAACAGCACCGGTTCTTCTGGAGGCACGGCCGGCGGTCGGCCACCTGACCCCTCGGGTCGAGCAGGACGGCATGGTGCGCAAGCTGCCCGCCCTGATCTGCCACGAAGGAAGGGCCTATCCGAGCCTGGCTTTGGCGGCGCTGTGGCGGGCCGCAGTGACCGGCACCGAAGCGTCCCCTGACTGGCGCTGGGTCGACGGGGCGGGTTCGTCGGCCGACGGCTGGTTGGCGCCGGCCGCGTCATTGACAAGTGCGAGCTGGCCGGGACTGCGGGTCCCGCTGGATGCGCACGGAGACCTGCGTGTGCCTTACCGGCTGGAACGCAAGGCCCTGGCCTCGGTCTCGGCGGCCGACGTGCTGGCCGGGCGGGTCGACATGGCGATGTTCAAGGACACGATCGTGCTCGTCGGGGCGACCGCGTTTGGCATCGGCGACACCGTGGCCACGCCGCATGCGGCCGTGTCGTCCGGCCTCGAGGTGCACGCCCAGGCGATCGTGGGACTTCTGGATCAGCGCATCCCGTACACACCGGCCGGGTGGCGCAGTCTCCAGGCGCTGGCCATCGTCATCCTGGGGGTGTTGCTGGTGGCGGCACTGGCACGCAGGCGTGGCGTTCCAGCCAAGCGCCTGCCCATTGCCGGCCTGCTGCTCGCGCTGGCCATAGGCGTCGGCGCGTCGTTCGCCTTGCTCGGCAGCGACCTGTGGCTCCCATGGTCGGCGACCGCGCTCTTTGCGCTGGTGGCGTCGCTGGCGCTGGCCACGGCCGAACATGCGCTGGCACGCGCCCAGCGTGAGCGGCTGTCGGCACACCTGGGCGCCTACCTGCCGGCCCCGGTGGCGCAACGCCTGATGCTTTCCGATCCGTCCGGCTCGGTCCAGGTCGATCAGCGCCAGGTCACGGCCCTGGTGGCCGACATCCGCAACTTCTCCGCCTTCGCGGCCCATCGCCCCGCCGAGGCCACGGCCGCCATGCTGCATGCCTTCTGCTGCATCGCCGTCGACGTGGTCGAGCAGCATGGTGGCGTGGTCGAGAATGTCGTCGGCGACTCGGTGCTGGCGGTCTGGAACGCCTACTCGGAATGTGCTGACCACCCCCGGCAGGCCCTCGCGGCAGCGCAGGAACTGCTGCGCGCGACCCAGCAGCTGCTGGCCAGCGCCGGGCCGACCTCCGAACACAGCCCGGTCCAGCCTTTGGCACTGGGCGTCGGTGTGGAAACCGGCCTGGCCATCGTTGGCACCTTCGGCCCGTCGCGTCGTCGGGCCCACGCGGCCCTGGGTGAGCCGGTCAGCGTCGCGTCGCGCGTCCAGGCCATGACGCTGGACCTCTCGACCCCGATCCTGATGGGGCCCGAACTGGCGGCCCGGCTGCCGGCGGAAGCCAGCGAACCCCTGGGCGACTACCTCCTGGAAGGGCTCAGCAGACAGTACACGCTGTATGCGCCGAAGGCGTGGGCGGAGCTTGTCCCGGCCGATCCCAACTGGGTCAGCACGGCCACCAGCAACCGCCCGACCGAGCCCTCGGACTGGTCGCGCTGGTCGGACAGCGGACCCACCGGGCCCTTCAAGCCTGGCACCTCGCTGCGCGAAGCGTGAGTTCTGCGGCCTGGGTCCGGTCCATCGGGATGGGCCTTGCAACGCTCGTCCTGGGGATTCCGATGGCCCATGGGGCGGACGCCGATCAACCGGCCTTGAAGCACGATGGCGCCGACACCCTTGTGGCACGTGCCTGCCTGCTCCTTGCCCGTTCGGAGTGGCCCGCGACCCCGGTGGCGCGCAGGGACCTGCTGCAGCGGTTCGAGGGCGCGCGCGCGCAGTGCCTGGAGAGCGCGCCCTTTCTCGCCTCGCTCGGCGCACTGTGGCTGGAGGAGGGCGAGCCCGGGCAGGCCTTGATCTGGCTCGAACGTGCTTTGCTGCTCGCTCCCGACAGCCTTGGCGCCCAGGCCGACCATGCGCTGGCGCTGGCCGCACTCGGTGAACCTGCCGCGCTGGCCGAACTGGCCCGAAGCTGGCGCGATCGGTCCGACCTGCCGCCCGAACTTCGCATCAAGCTCGGGCTTGGCGGCGCACAGCGCCACGCCGGCTTGCCAGTGCAGCGCCCGAACGGCCGTTGGGCCAGCCACCGCGAGATCGCGCTGATGGCGGGCTATGAAAGCAACCTGGACCATTCGCCGCGCCTGACCGAGATCACGCTCACGCCTCCCGAAGGGCCGATCGACCTGCCGTTGTTGACCCCGCTCGCCCCGCGTCCTGGCGCCGCAGTCCTGGCCGACCTGTCGTGGCAGGTCGCCTACAGCCCGCAATCCGACCAGGTCTGGCGAACCGGCGTGCGCCTGGGGGCCCGTGGCGCGCCGGCGCAAGGGTCGTCCGACTGGCACCATCTGCAGTGGGCGGCGAGCGCACACCAGCGCTGGGGCCCGTGGCGAGGTCAGCTTGAGCTCGGTGCGACCTGGGCCGGCGGGCCTCTGAACGAGCCCTACCGGATGTTGCGCCTTGCGGCCGCCGGCGAGCGCGACGCGCTCGGCTGCAGGCTCCGCCTGGCGCTCGACGTCGAGACCAAGACGCCGGACGACCCCTTGAGCTTCGGCGGGCGCACGGTCGGCGCACTCTGGAGCAGCCAGTGCCCGCTGCCGGCGACCCGCTACTGGGCCTGGGGTGTCGCCTTGCGGGCGGGTCTGGACCGACCGACCGAAGCAGACCGGCCGGGCGGAACCCAGCGCCTGTGGAGCCTCGGACTTCGGCTCACCGGCCCACTCGGTGACTTCGCACCGGGCGTCCGCCTGGATGGCAACCTGCGCGCGGGCCGGATCCAGGACGACGAGGGCTACAGCCCGTTGCTGGAAAACGACGCCGCGCGGCGCCAGGACCAGCTGCAGCTGTCGCTGGAGCTGTCGCGCCGCGTGAACCTCGACTGGCTGCCGGGCGCCGAAGCGCTGGTGCAGTGGCATGCGTTGCGCCAGCGCAGCAACCTGGCGGTGTTCCGGCACAGCGGCAGTTCGCTCTATACGGGGCTGCGCTGGGCGTGGTAGCCCGGTGCCAGGGCTCGTTTGTTGTTACAAGGCAACGGAAATGACGTTGTCTCACCATTTCCCGGGCCAGTCCCTGGGAAGGGGCGCTCAGAACCGATGTCATAATCGTCCCGCTGTCGGCGGTGGGACCGGGAGCGGCGTGCTTGCACCCGCATCCGGACTCTCCGCAAATCCTGCCTAGGCATGTGATGACCATCACACGCAGTCCGCAGGACCCGACACACACTTCGAGCCCATGATGAACAGAACTGCACCCGATTCGACTGAAGGCCTGGCCCGCTGCCGGACCTTGAGTCGAGTGTGGGTGACAGCCTGATCACTCTCACTCGATTTCTTTGCAAAGAAATCATCTTCCGAATCCCAACAGGAGTTTCTTGAATGGCACTCTCAACGAACAACGTCGTTATCGCTCGTCTGGCCGCTGGCATGTATGGCATGCAGCTTGGTGCGACCACCATGGGCAGTCCGCGTCGACCGACTCCGACGGCACTGACGCGGGCCTCGAAAGCCCTGATGAACACGCTCTACGGGCGTGACTTCGCCTTCGCCACCGACGCAGACGTCGCCAGCGCGCTGGCCGCGAACCTTGGCATGACCGGTGCCGACGCCACCGACGCAGCCGCCTACATCGAAGGCCAGCTCGGCGCCGCCGCCGCGGGCCAGAAGGGTGCCGCGGTCGTTGACATCGTCAACCTGTTCGCCGGCCTCACGGGTGACGCGCGCTGGGGCGGCTACGCCACGGCGTTCAATACGCAGATCGACCGCGCCGTCGCCTACGCCGGTACCAATTCCAATGACGTGATGGTCTCGGCCGTCGTGCCGACCTTCACGCTGACCGCCGCCACCGCGGCCGGTGCCGACGTGATGCGCCTGACCGGCAACATGGACGCCCGCATCGACTTCACGAACCCGGCCAACCAGGTCCGCGGTCTTGACCTCGACGGCGACGGCCTGATCGAAATCAACGGCATCGAGAACGTCAGCTCCAACTTCTCCGCCGCCCAGCGTGGCGCGAACTTCGAGATCGTGGATGCGTATTCGCGCAACCCGCTGAACCACCTCGACACGCGCCAACAACTTCCTGGGCGACATCGCCTTCGACGGCACCGGCTTCAAGGGTGACGGCGTCAACACCAACGGCAACATCTTCCTCGGTGGCCTCGGTGCCGACACCGCCTTCGGCGGCATCGGCAACGACTTCCTGGCCGGTGGCGGCATCGCCCAAGGCCATGGTGGACTAGGACAGCATGAGTGGCGGTCGCAATGCCGACTTCTTCTTTGCCGAGTTCTCGGGCCTTGACGTCGTCGACGGCAGTGGCGTCGGCACCGGCAACCGCTCGCTGTGCATCGACGGTGGCAACACCGCTGACGACACGTCGCCCAACCTGCACAGCGCGCAGGACTCCGACTGGCTGCTGTTCGAAGCCTCGGACGATGACGAGCCGGTCGCAGGTCTGGCTCAACGAGCGCACTGGTGCGGCCGGCACCGAATGCTGGTACACGGACGTTCAGTCGCGCTCGGGCGAATAGATGCAGATCAGCGACGTCGAGAACTTCGACGCGTCGGGCAACCTGTACGGCTTCCTGGACGACATGGACGTGCGCATCGGCTCGCGTGCCTGGGATGACCGTGGCCCGACCAATGCCGAAGTGGGCTACAACTTCGGCTTCGGCTCGTCGGCCCAACTCGTCGTGTACGGCAGCGAGCGTCGGCAACATCATCATCGGCGGTTACGACAACGACACGATCTACGGTGACGACGGTGACGACCTGCTGATGGGCGGCAACCTCAACTTCCTGCACAACCCGAACTCGATCGGCATCACCAACAACGGCATGGACGCCCTGTACGGTGGCGCCGGCAACGACGACATCGTCTTCGAAGCCGACGGCGGCATCATCGACGGTGGCACTACGTCGGTCACATACGTCTGCAACAACGCGACACCTCCGCAAGTCGTCGAAACCATCGTTGATCCTGGCAACGACACCCTGTGGCTGACGCGCGAGAGCACGGGCACGATGTCGACCGACGACGTCACCACCGACGGCACGCTGCGCTTCGACCTGCTGGCGCAGTCGCTGTCCAGCGCGGCCGGCTACGGCGGCGCCGATGTCGACGGCACGCAGGACCAGTCGAACTACGAGTCGGAGTCCAGCCGCGTCACCGTGACCAACATGGAGAACGTGGTCGCAACCGGCCTCGGCGCGGTCGACTATCTGGCTTCGGGCGCCAACAAGCCTGAGCTGATGTTCACGAACCAGCAGAACCACTTTGCCTATCGTCGGCAACCTGGACCTGCGTGGCAGCGACGGCGACAACGTGCTGTACGCAGTGGGCGGTACTGACGTGCTCGAAGGCCGTCAAGGCAATGACAGCCTGTCGGGCGGCGACGGCAACGACGACTTCATCTTCGCGATCGACGGCCACAACGGTGGCGAAGACGGCGTGGACGTGATCCATCGCCAGAGCGACGCCAACGGCGACAACCTCTGGGACATGGACGCCGATGGCGAAGGCCTCCTGGAGCGTGACTTCAACATCGGCGGCACGAGCACCACGGGCCAGTCGGTCCTGACGATCGCGTTCACGGAAGCGGGTGTGCGCGTGCCACTGGCCGACGCGATTGTCTTCGTCAGCGAGATCGTCACTGGCGTTCAGAACGCCGACACCACCTTCACGAGTATCACTTTCAACTCCGCTGCCGTCCGCGCCGCGACGACCTACCAGCAGCTGGCCGACGCGATCAACGCCGAAGTCGCCGCCGAGTTCCCGGCCGAGGTCGGCAAGATCGTCGCCAAGGTCGACGGCAACAGCGTGCAGATCAGCGACACGCAAGGCCGTACGCTGGCCGACTCGATCACCCAGGTGCCTGGCGCCGGCGTGATCGTCAACCAGGGCGCCAACAGCGCCAGCGGCAACGTGTTCGATCTTCGCTCCGCCCGAAATGACCGTCACGCAAGGACCGCCTGATCTACAAGTCGTACGAAGACCGCAACGACAACGAAGCGGTCGACGACGACTCCTTCCATGGCAGCGAGATCTCGCTCGGGGAGCGTGGTTATGCGGAAGACCTGGTCATCAACTTTGCCGATGAAGACGGCAACGGCGCCGCCACGACGCGCATCGCCGAGAGCCAGGAATACCGCATCGACTTCACGAACCTGACGACCGAAGACAAGGTCGTGGTCACGGTCAACGGCGTCAACTACGCGCTGCAGGTCGGTACCGACCTCGATGGCAACGACATCGCCAACGAGAACACCAATCACGACGAGCCAGGCCGACATCCAGGCGAACTTCCTCGCCCGGATGGAGGACTTCATCAACAGCTTCATGGACGACGACACGTCGGCTGGTGAAGTCCAGTCCAACAGCAGCGCGACCTCGCTCTGGCTGTGGCAGCGTGACTACAACGGCGAAGAGACCGTGTTCATGACCAAACCGGTCGTGACGCTGGGCAACCAGTCGGGTGGCGAGCCCGCCTCGGCGACGGTGACCAACGTCTCCGCCCATGAAGTCGAACTGCTCGACTTCGACGGCCGCAATGGCGAGCTGAACAGCACCAACGTGCTGTTCATCGGCGACACCGGCATCAACCGTGCCAACCTGCAGACCGCCAAGAACGCCGGCGACAGCATCACCGGCACCGACGCCGTGCTGATCGACGGTGGCGCCAACGACCTGCAGGACACGATCTTCGGCACCACGACCGTCATCGCCAACAACACGTCGACCAACGAATACCTGCGCACGAACTTCTCGTCGCATGGCGACGACTTCCTGCTCGGCGGCAACGGCAACGACACGATCAATGCCGGCACCGGCGACGACCGTGTCGAAGGCTCGACCGGTACCGACGCTGTCGACGGTGGCAAGAACTACTACGCCGTCAAGGTGCTGGGCGAGTCGCAGAGCCGCGTCTATGTCCTGAACAAGTGGGAAGCCGCCAACCCGAGCAAGGTCACTGCGCTGAGCAGCCTGACGATCTCGTCGATCACGCTGATCGACCAGAACGAAGACGGCCATGGCACGAGCCGGCGGTGTGTTCGACGACACGCTGCAGTTCAGCCAGGCCCGCTTCACGGGCGGCACGAGCCGCTTCACCGTGACGCTCAACGACTTCGCCCTCACCGGTGGCGTGGTCGAGCTGCGCAACGACGGCGCCGGCACGGTCGGCGTGGACGTGGACGGCAACGGCACGATCGACCACACGACGACGTTCAAGAACTTCGAGAACATCCGCACGGTGTCGGGCACCGGCAATGCCGTGGCCGGCAACGGCCAGGGCAACGACACGCTGAACGTGACGCGCCATGTCGTCGGCCACCACGGGTGCCGATGGCATCCTGTACGACCTGACCAACGATGCGGTGGCCGCTGGTCGAAGTCGGTACAGCACGGACGCCATCGTCGTCGCATGCTACAGCGCCAACGCGCACGTCCAGCCTGACGCGCCCGGCCGCCGGCGACTTCGAGCGCTGGTGATGCAGGTCGACGGCGTCGAGAACGTGATCGGCGGCACGGGTCGACGACCTGCTGCTGATCGACGAGACCGAAGCCGCCAAGAACAACACGCTTCACGGGTGACCTGGGCGACGACCGGATCGAGTACCAGAACGACTTCGACGAGCCGACGTCGACGGCGTGGCCGAGCCGACCGTCACCATCAAGGTCGACAACGCGCCGCATCGCTGGGCGGCACGGACACGGTGACGATGACCGGTGGCCGCGTCGGCCTAACCCCACGGTGGCGGTCGACACGCTCGTCGGCGTCGAGTTCA
Source organism: uncultured beta proteobacterium (assembly GCA_963706655.1). Taxonomy (GTDB): domain Bacteria; phylum Pseudomonadota; class Gammaproteobacteria; order Burkholderiales; family Burkholderiaceae_C; genus Rubrivivax. The sequence goes on along the minus strand of CAVPNN010000025.1, from coordinate 22,569 downwards.
TCGCGCTGGCCGGCAACACGGCGCCAGAGCACGCGTGAAAACGACGTCCTCGACGTGACCGCCATGACCGCGGGCGCCATCGTCGACTACATCAACGGCGACGGTCCGCACCGGTGCACTGGCCGGCACGCGTGCAGCTGACGGTCGGAAGGCATCGTCGCAGATCGAGAACGTCTGGGCCGACGGCAATGACACGGTCATCGTCGCCGACGCCAGCGTGATGAACGACAACGCCGCGCAGGACGAGAGTGCGACGCCACGCCGTCGATCAGAACATCCTGTTCATGACCTACCTCGACTTCGACGACCTGAACACCGGCGCGACGACCCGCAAGTCGTTTGCCGCCCAGGTCGCCGACGGACGATCCAGAAGGTCATCAACCAGGACCAGTTCACCTTCGACCTGAGCCGGAGGGCACCGACGTCGACGTCGACCGGTCGACTACAGCGCCGAGACGGACAGCATCGTGGTGCCGGTGGGTCAAGCCACGGCCACGACGCCGCAGTACGTGGTGGTCGACGGTGACAGCGACGGCGATCTTCTACCGGACAGCCGAGAGCCGCGTCGACGTGCTGCGCAGTGTGGAAGAGATCGTCGCGTCGCAAGGGCGAGTCGGTCCTCGACTTCACGGGTGGCACGGCGGCCCGCCAGATCACGTTCCAGTACGTCGGCCCCGGCGGCCAACCCGGCCGAGCAACGGCAGGCTCGAGCAGACGATCCGCATCGCGGACGGCAGCGGCAACGCCGCTGACCGGGCTGAACGCCTTCGTCGAGCGCTACACCTACAACAAGACCACGCCGGCGGTTGCGCCGACGCGACTTGGAACCGGATCGAAGGCAGCGACGCGGCCGAAGTCGTGATCTATCAAGGCAGTGAGGACCTGGTCAACCAGGCTGGCCTGGATCACCGCTACACGACCGACGTGCTGAACCTGCGCGGTGGCAACAACGAGGTGCGCTACTCGCCGCTCGAGACCAGCATCACGGCCGTCATCACGGTGACGGAAGAGAACGCGGCGACCGCGGCGTGCGGCCGAAGGCAACATCAACGCGGTCATCACTTTCCAGGACGGCCTTGGCGGCGTGCCTGTCGGTGGTGGCACGCACATACCATCACTCGAACTCGTCGGACAACTCGACTGCTGCTGGTAACCTGAAGATCGAAGGCTCGCAGGATGCCGAGGACTCCGTGAGCTTCGCTGCCACCGGCCAGAAGACCTTCATCCTGGGCAGCTCACCGGGTGTCGTCAACGTCAACATCGGCGCGCTGAACTCGATCGTGCTGACGGGCTTCGAGTTCCTGCTCGATCCGTACGACGAACGACATCTACACCTTTGCGTCGCTGGCGTCGACCTTCGGCCTGACGCTGACGACAACGGCAGCCGACCATGACGGCGTCAAGGTCGGCAATGACGCGATCGGGTTCAACGGCGTCGGGCGCCAACACCATCGACCTGGACATACCATCTAGCGGTCGACGGTCGGCGGCTTCAACTTCGACTTCGACGTGCTCGACGTCACCAAGGTGACGACCTCGCGGTCTGACCCTGGACGGTGGTACCGACGCCGCACCGGTCAAGCCGATGGCGACACCTCGGACGAAGTGGTGCTGGGCGCGCTGGGCAAGGTCACGTCGATCACCGACTTCGAGTCGATGGTCCTGACCGACGCGAGCGTGGCCGGCTGGCACGACCTTCACCTTCAATCCGGGAGCCAACACCTTGGTCCAGGGCGCGACGCGGTGACGCACGACGGCCAACGAGCTGAGCTTCGGTGGCCTGGTGTTCGAGCAGCACGCTGCGGCAAGAGCGTGATTCGCCGACGTGGCGACCGGCGTGAACGTCACGATCGCCGGCGCTGATGGCGGCGACCGTGCATGGTGGCGCGGGAGCTGACACCATCACCGGTGGCGGTCTGCATGACGTGCTGCGCGGCAACGGTGGCAACGACACCCTGTCGGTGGCTTGAGCGCTGAAGTCGCGCACGATCAACCCGACGGCGTATCGCCGGTGCCGCGGGAACGACCATCACGATCGACGTCTGGATGGTGTCATCGCCGATCCGTGAACGCTGGTCACTGGCGCTCCGGTTGATGTCGATGCCGACGCTGGCGACAACCTGACCTGACGGCGGTGGATCGGATCGACCGATCGGTGCGGCGCTGCAGACCCTGGTGAATGCGAACCTGGCTGACATCAACGACGGCATCCGCTTCGGTGGTCCGTCGTTGATCAACGCGGCTGTACAGCAACACGACCGGCAACCTGACGTTCACGTTCGCTGCCGGGGCTGATGTTGTGATCGCCGATACGATCGTTGCTCGCACAGTGCAGGGCTGGGCACCGTTCGCGATCGACGGGCGACCGCCGCGATCGTGATCCAGGGCAGCAATGGCGGCGCGAACACCTTCGTGTTCGAGGCGACGGCTGCGGCCAACGGTGTTGACACGATCAACAACTTCAACATGGCTGATGCCGGACCGACGACGTGCTCGACTTCAGCGCGTTCCTGGGCGCCACGGTGACGCCGGATAGCGCTGGTGCGGTGGACTTCGGCCGAGTGCGATGACGCTTGGCGTCAGCGGCCCGAGAACGTCGGTGTGTTCTACAACGACCGGGCGGGACCTTGACGGCTTCGATGATCATCGGTCTCGGGGGCCGTGGCTCGGTCAGATCGTGTCCTGGACAACGGCAAGGCGGTGGTCCTGGTCACAGCTGACGCAGACGGCGTGGGCAGTGGCTGATGCCGACGTCAACACGGCCTACAAGGTCTACTACGTGCAGGACACCGATCCGGGCCGCTGGCTGATCAGACCTATACCGTGACCTTGGTCGGCACGGTCAACAGCGTCGGCGAGTTGAACGCGGCTCGACTGGTCGGGTGCCGAACTTCGTCGGCTAACCCAGTACCGCTGAGACGAGCGCCACAACGCTCGTTTCTGCAGCAGCCTCCGGGCCCTTGGGGCCCGGTTTTTCATTTCGCCTGGCAGTCTCGCTCGGCATGGAGTGCTGGTGCTGTCGGAGCGGGTGCGGGCCGAGTTCGAGACGTCCGCACACCACAGACCGACGAAGTCCGGCAGTTTGGCGTCACTCAGGTGACGGCTGTCACATCGGGCGCAGGCGGTAGCCGGGAAAATCCACTCATGACACCGCTGCACGCCCCTTCCGCCGACGCAATCGCACGGACCAGGCTCGCCGAGCACCGGTGACGCCCAGGGGAGTCCAGTCGCCGACGTCTCGGGCTGCCAGGCAGTCAGCCTGTCGCGGCCCCGACCCAGGCCCGATCCGTTGGCACTGCGCGATGCGGGCGACGAGGACTTCGTGCGACTGCTGCGCGAAGCCGGGCTCTGAGGCTCCACTACAATTCCGGTTCCGCGCCGTTCACGCGCGCCGGCAGCCCTTCTCGTCGATCCGCCGATCATCGCCTACCTCCATTCTCTTAACTCAAGTCACCTACCCATGGCCAACAAGAACATCGTTTTCGCCGACCGCCTGGTCAACCTCACGCTCCACAACGGCCTGGTCCGTCTGGACCTCGCCGTCCACGCCGGCACCGCCAAGGGCAAGGACGACAAGCCGGCCCAGCGCATGGAGATCACGAACCAGCTCGTGATGCCGCTCGACGCCTTCGCCAATGCGGTCGCGATGCAGGACAAGCTGCTCAAGGAAGTGATCGCGCGCAGCGAACAGATGCGTGACGCGCAGAAGGGCGAAGCCGTCGCCGACCCCGCCAAGCCGGCCTGATCCGCCTGCGCCGGGCCCGAGGCCCTGCCGGCAAGTGCCGGGCAGGGCCTCGTCGTTGAGGCCGAGCCGAATGAGCGCGGCGACCTTCGATCCGCCACCACGCACATGCTCCAGAACATCCGCATCGGCTTCGACCCGGTCGCAGACCGGCTGGCCCTGACCATCGTCGCCAAGCTCGACGGGGGCGAACTGCAGGAGCACAGGCTCGAGCTGACGCGCCGGATCTGCCAGGGTTGGCGCAACGATCTGCAGGCCATGGTCGACCTGTCGGCCGAGGCGCCGGCACAGCTCGGGCCGCAGGCGCGTGCCGCAGTGTCGCAGACCCACCACGAGGCGATGGCGAGCCAGGCCGACGTGCGCAAGGCGCCGGATGAACCGGTCGCCCAGGCCGGCTCGCCGCCGGCGCTCGTCACCCGCATCGTGTGTGGCCGGCGCCGCAGCGACGGGCAATGGGTGCTGCGCTTCGAGCTGCGCGAGCGGCCCAGCGTCACCGTGGCGATGGGAGGCAAGACCCTGCACGGCTTCGTCGCCGCGGTGCTGCGCCGGCTCAAGACCGCGAACTGGAACCTGCCACCGCTGCCGGTGGAGACTCCATCGCCGGTCACCGACGAGCCCGACCGTCATTTCCACTGAGCGTTGCGAGAACGCGACGCGAGTTCATATAGGAGTGCCCTATGATCTGCCTCCTATATGAAGTCCGTCCTGCGCATCCAGCTCAACACCGACGCCGCCCAGAGCCGGCGCCTGGGCGAGCTCCAGCGTGCCTTCGCCCAGGTCTGCAATGCGCTCGCACCGGTCGCCCAGCAGACCGCGTGCTGGAACCGCGTCGCCCTGCACCACATGGCCTACAAGGGGCTGCGCCAGCGCTTCCCGGGCATCGGCTCGCAGATGGTGTGCAACGCGATCTACTCGGTGTCACGCGCCTGCAGGGCGGTCTACCAGGGCCAGAGCAGCCCCTTCAACCACCTTCGGCTGGCGTCGGCCGGCCAGCCACTGCCGCGCCTGCAGTTCCTGCCCCAGGCGCCGGTCTACTTCGACCGCCACACGCTGAGCCTGAAGGACGGACAGATCTCGCTCTTCACGCTCGACGGCCGCATGCGCTTCCTGTTCCCGCTCAAGCCGGCCGACGAGCGGCGCTTTCGCGACGAGAAACTGCGCGAGATCGTGCTGACCAGCCACGACAGCCGCTTCTCGCTGAGTTTCACCTTCGCGCCACCCGGCGACGACGGCAATCCCGAGCCGGCGCAGGCCGACAGCGACGGCGCCGATCTGCCTGAATACGTCGTCGTGATCGAGGACCCGTCGTCCTCGCCGGCGCCTGGAACTTCCCCCGTCACATTCGCCCAGGTCCCCCTATGAAACCCGCAAGCCCCGCGGACACACCGCCGTCATTGAAGCAGGTTCTGATGAGCCAGCGCTCACTTTATGGTCAGGCCGGACGCCTCAGTTTCGTCACCGGGCTGATGATGCTGGTGCCCGCCTGGTTCATGTTCGAGGTCTATGGCCGGGTGCTCAACAGCCGCAACGTCGAACACCCTGGTCTGGTTGATCGTGATGGTGATCGGCGTCTACGTCGCGCTGGAGATGCTCGAAGTGGTGCGCTCGCGCGTGCTCTACCGGGCCTCCGAGGCGGTCGACGAACAGCTGCGCGAGCGTGTCTTCGACGTGACCTTCGCCGCCAACCTGCGCAAGCTGCCGGGCGGCACGCCGCAGGTCTTCGCCGACCTTCGCACGCTGCGCGAATTCATTCCGTCGCAAGCGGTGACCGCGGCGATGGACACGCCGGCGGCGTCGGTGTCGCTGATCCTGCTGTTTGCCATCAGCCCCTGGCTCGGCATCCTGGCCATGCTCGGTGCCATGCTGCAGGTGGGGCTGGCGCTGATCACCGAGCGGCGCACGCTGCCGCTGCTGACCGAGGCCACGCAGGCCTCGATCGACGCCCAGAACTACGCCAACGGCACGCTGCGCAACGCGCAGGTGATCGAGTCGATGGGCATGATGGGCCACATCCACAAACGCTGGATGGGCCGCCAGCGCCGCTTCCTGGCGCGCCAGGCCGAGGCCTCCGACCATGGCGGGTTCACGACGGTGGCCGCCAAGCTGATCCAGACGATGCAGGGCTCGCTGCTGCTCGGTGGCGCGGCCTTCCTGGCCCTGCGCAACGACCTGGCCGGTGGCGGCGCCATGATCATCGTGGCGTCGATCCTCGGTGGCCGGGTGCTGCAGCCGCTGGCCCAGCTGGTCGCGCAATGGCGGCTCGTGGTCGGTGCGCGCGACGCGTACAAGCGGCTCGACGGCCTGCTGTCGAAGATGCCGCCGGTGCCGGTCGGCATGCCGCTGCCGCCCCCGAAGGGCCTGCTCACGGTCGAGGCGCTCGTCGCGTCGGCGCCCGGCGGCCAGACGGCGATCCTGAAGGGGGTCAACTTCATGGCCCGGCCGGGCGAGGTGCTGCTGATCGTCGGGCCCTCGGCAGCCGGCAAGTCGACCCTGGCGCGCCTGCTGGTCGGGATCTGGCCGCCGGCAAGCGGCAATGTCCGGCTCGACGGCGCCGACGTCTTCAGCTGGAACAAGGCCGAACTCGGGCCCCATCTGGGCTACCTGCCGCAGGGCGTGGAACTGTTCGACGGCACGGTGGCCGAGAACATCGCGCGCTTCGGCAAGGTCGACATGGCCAAGGTGCAGGCAGCGGCCGACCAGGTCGGCATCACCGAAGCGGTGCTGCAGCTGCCCGACGGCTTCGACAGCCGCATCGGCGACGACGGCGCCGTGCTGTCGGGCGGCCAGCGCCAGCGCATCGGCCTGGCGCGTGCGATCTACGGCGACCCGCGCCTGCTCGTGCTCGACGAGCCGAACGCGAGCCTGGACGAGCTGGGCGAAAAGGCCCTGCTCGCACTGATGATGGCGCAGAAGGCGCGCGGTGCGACCGTGATCGCGATCACCCACCGCACGACCCTGATGCCGGCGGCCGACAAGCTGCTCGTCATGAACGACGGCCAGGTCGCGCTCTTCGGACCGCGTGACGAGGTCCTGGCCGCGCTCAAGAAGGCCAACGACCAGGCGCGTGAACAGATTCTGCAACGGCAGGCCGCCGCGCGCTCCGCGCCGGCGCTGCCAGGGAGCCCCGCATGAGCACCAGCTTGACCGCAACCGCGCAGGCGGCAACGCCAGGCCAGGCGACACCCGCGCCGGCGCCCGCCCGCGGCGGATTCTTCGAGCGCAGCGAACTCGGGCGCGCGCTGTGGGGCTTCCGGCGCGAGTTCGCCTGGGTGATCGTGTTCAGCTGCTTCGCCAACGTGCTGATGCTGACGCCGACCCTGTACATGCTGCAGGTCTTCGACCGCGTCATGCTGAGCGGCAGCGAGCTGACGCTGGCGGTCCTGACCGTCGTGACGGTGTTCTTCTTCCTCGTCATGGGCTTCTCGGAATGGGTGCGCGCACGATTGCTGGTGCGTGCCGGCGCCCGCTTCGACGAGGCGCTCAACACGCGGGTCTTCGACGCGACCTACGGCTCGCGCCTGAACGGCGCCACGCGCAACCCGCTGCAGCCGCTCGGCGACCTGACGCAGCTGCGCCAGTTCCTGACCGGCAACGGCATCTTCGCGCTCGCCGACACGCCGTGGAGCGTGGTCTTCATCGCGGTGCTGTTCCTGATGCACCCGCTGCTCGGTTGGGCCTCGATCGTGTTCTGCGTGATCCAGCTCTCGCTGGCCTACGCGGGCCACCTGGTGAGCGCAGGGCGCAACCGCAAGGCGGCCGACCAGTCGATCGAGATCTCGTCCTTCCTGCAGGCCAAGCTGCGCAACGCGGAGACGGTCGAGGCCCTGGGCATGCTGGGCAATCTGCGCCGGCGCTGGCTCGGCGCCCATGGCCTGCAGATGGTCGCCAACGGCGACGCGCAGGAGATGGCGCGCCGGGTCCAGGCGATCACGAAGTTCGTGCAGTACATGCAGCAGTCGATGATGCTGGCGCTCGGCGCGCTGCTGGCCATCGACGGCACGATCAGCCCGGGCGCGATGATCGCGAGCAATGCGCTGGCGAACAACGCGCTGCGCCCGATCGGGATGCTCGGCCAGACCTGGCGCCAGTTCGTCGACGCACGCCAGTCCTACGGCCGGCTCGAGCAGGTGCTCGACGACAACCCCGAGCGGCTGGCCACCCACGAGGGCGAACAGGTCCATGGCCAGATCACGCTGCGCGGCCTGGAGGCCACGGCGCCGGGTCGCAAGGAACCGATCCTCAAGGGCCTGGACGCCGAGTTCAAGGCTGGCGAGGTGGTCGCGATCGTCGGCCCCTCGGGCGCCGGCAAGTCGACGCTGGCGCGCTGCCTGCTCGGCATCTGGCCGATGACCAGTGGCCAGGTGCTGCTCGACGGGCAGCCGATCGAGAACTGGTCGCGGGCCGCGCTGGGCCCGCACGTGGGCTATCTGCCGCAGGACATCGAGCTCTTCGACGGCACGATCGCCGAGAACATCGCGCGCTTCGGGCCGGTCGATTCGTCGGTCGTGATCGAAGCGGCCACCCGGGCCGGCATCCACGACATGATCCTGCGCATGCCCAAGGGCTACGACACGCCGATGGGCGAAGCCGGCGGCACGCTGTCCGGCGGCCAGCGCCAGCGCATCGGGCTGGCGCGCGCGATCCTGGGCGACCCCGCCCTGGTCGTGCTCGACGAGCCGAGCGCCAACCTCGACGAGGTCGGCGAAGCGGCGCTGATGCAGGCCGTGCGCGAGCTCAAGCAGCGCGGCAAGACGGTTTTCATGATCGTCCACCAGCAGCATCTGCTGGCCGTGGCCGACCGCGCGCTGGTCCTCGAGGGCGGGCGGATCTCCAAACTACTTCCGGTGGTGGCGCAAGGCGCCGCCCCACAGCAGGTCTCGAAATCATGAGCAAGAACATGCCAACCCCGGCCGCCGGCACGTCGGCCGCACTGCGTCAGGACGTCAGCGACGTCGAGGACGTCGAACTCAAGACCAATACGCGACCGGTCATCCGGCTCGGGTTCTGGGTCCTGGTCGTCGGCTTCGGTCTGTTCCTGACCTGGGCCGCCTGGGCGCCGCTCGACGAGGGCGTGTCCGCGCCGGCCACGGTCTCGGTCGAGACGCGACGCAAGACGATCCAGCACATGCAGGGCGGCGTGATCAGCGAAGTGCGGGTCAAGGAGGGCGCCGAAGTCGCCGAGGGCGATGTGCTGGTCGTGCTCGACGACGGCGCCATGCGTGCCGCGCTCGAGTCGATCCGGCAGAACTACCTCGCGCAGCGCGCGCAGGAGAGTCGCCTGCTGGCCGAAGCCAGCGATGCGCCGGCCATCCGCTTCCACCCCGATCTGCTCGCCAGCAGTGACCAGCTCGCGGCCCAGCACATGAGCGTGCAGTCGCAGGTGTTCGCCTCGCGTCGGGCGGCACAGGCGGCGGAACTTGCGGCGGCGATGCAGTCGATCACCGGCCTCGAAGGCCAGGTCGCCGGCATTCGCCAGATGCTCGAGAGCCGGCGTGCGCAGCAGGCCATCCAGACGCGCCAGCTCGAAGCCGTGAAGGGCCTGGCGGCCGATGGTTTTGCGCCGCGCAACCAGGCCCTGCAGCTCGAGCAGACCCAGGCCGAATTGCGGTCCTCCCTGGCCGAGATGGAGACGAGCTTGCAGCGCACCCAGAGCGCGATCGCCGAGACCCGTCTGCGCACCGCACAGCGCAAGCAGGAGTACCTCAAGGAAGTGACGACCCAGCTCGCCGAAGTGCGGCGTGACGTCCAGGCCAACCACGAGCGCCTGTCCGCCATCTCGGCCGAACATGGGCGGACCCAGATCAAGGCCCCGGTGGCCGGGCAGGTGATCGCGCTGGCGGTCGGCAGCGTCGGCGGGGTCGTGACCCCGGGTCAGAAGCTGATGGACATCCTGCCGCGCGGCGAGACCCTGCTGCTCGACGTCAAGGTGCCCCCGAACGTGATCGACCGCATCGTGGTCGGCGACCCGACCGAGGTGCGCTTCACGGCCTTCGCCAACTCGCCCCAGCTCGTGGTGCATGCCAAGCTGATCTCGCTGTCGGGCGACGCGGTGACCGAGGCGATGGGCAGCCTGACCCACACCTACTACCTGGGCCGCGTCGAGCTCACCGAGGAAGGCATCAAGGCGCTGGGCAAGCGCACCATGCAGCCCGGCATGCAGGCCGAGGTGCTGATCCGCACCGGCGAGCGGCCGCTGCTGACCTACCTGCTGCATCCGCTCATCAAGCGCGTGGCCTCGGCCATGACGGAGGAGTGACCGTGAGCAGGATGCGTCGAAACGCAGTCGCACTCGCGTGCGCGGTCTGGCTGGCTGGCCATGCGCAGGCGATGGGATTTGCCGAAGCCTACGATGCCGCGCTCCAGCACGATGCCCAGTACCGCGCGGCCGGGCATGAACGCGAGTCGGCCCGCCTGTCGGTGCCGATCGCCAGGTCGGCGCTGCTGCCGTCGGTGGCGGTGAACGTGTCGGGCTCGGACGTCAGCGGGACGCGCGAGTTTCCGAACTCGCTCAACCAGCAGGTGACGACCCGGGTCGAGTACACGACGCCCCAGGCCAGCCTGGGTCTGCGCATGCCGATCTTCAACTACGAAGCGCTGAGCCGCCTGAACCAGGCCAAGGCGCAGTCCGGCGTCGCCGAGTCGGTGTTCCGGGTCCGCGCGCTCGACCTGATCGACCGCCTCGGTGCCGGTTATCTGCAGGTCCTGCTCGCGCAGGAAGGCAGGCAGCTCGCCGACAGCCTGGTGCTGGCGCTGCAACAACAACTGGCCCAGGCCGAACAGCGCGCCGATTCGCGGCGAAGGCACCCGGGTCGACGTGGCGCAGACACAGGCCAATGTCGATCTGGCGCGCACGCGCCTGGTCGAGGCCGAGGACCAGGTGCAACTGGCGCTGCGCCAGTTGCAGCGCATCACCGGTCTGCCGACGGCGCCGCTGCGCCAGGTTCCGGGCGACTACGTGCCGATGCCGCTGCAGCCCCAGGGCCTGGACGACTGGCTGGCGCTCGCGATGAGCCAGAACCCGACGCTGCTGGCACGCCAAATGACCGTCGAGGTGGCCAGGATGGGGGTGCGGCGCCAGTATTCAGGGCATCTGCCGAGGCTCGACCTGGTGGCCAGCGTGGCGCACAGCGAGAACGAGTCGCTGAGCAACCTGAACCAGACCTCGACCTTGCGCTCGATCGGCCTGCAGCTCAACATCCCGCTGTACAGCGGCGGCGGGGTCGACGCGAGCGTCAAGCAGGCCCTGGCCGATCAGTCCCGCGCCGAAGAAGAGGTCCGGGTCGAGAAGGAGAACATCACGCTCGAGGTGCAGCGCCAGCACCAGGCCGTCACGCAGGGTGCGCAGCGGATCGCTGCGTACAAGGCCGCTGCCGACTCGACCGCGCTGGCCTTGCAGGGCACCAGCCGCGCGCTGGAGCTGGGCCTGGCGACCAACCACGACGTGGCCGAAGCGCGGTCACGCCACTTCATGGCGCGGCGCGACCTTGCGCAATCCCGCATCGACTACCTGATCGCCCGCATGCGCCTGATGGTGCAGGCCGGTCTTGCCCTTGAACGAAGTCGTCGCAGACCTGGATCGAACCCTCGTGCCGACCGCTGCCGCAATGCCTGCCAGGAAACCCGAATGAGCCACCTTTTCACGTTCGGCCAGCGATGGTTGGCCTTGCCCCTGTTGTTGTCGCTGGCCGCCTGCGGTGGTGGAGGTGGCGAAACCTCGGTGCTGAACATGTCGGCCACCGAGGTGGCGTACAGCAAGACCATGACAGTGTCGGTCAACGGCCGCGCGCTCGACGACGCCGCGCTCGAGATGAGCGTCGACGGCCCCTGCGGCGCGGTCACGCACATTGCGGGTGGCACCGAACTGTTCCAGCAGTTCAGCTGCAAGGTCACGGGTGTCGGGCGACCTCGTGGCCCGGGTTCGCGTCGGCACCGGATCGGAACTCGCATCGATCCGGCTGAATGTCCCGCTGCCGCAGGTGTCGATGACGGTGACCCAGGGGACGCGCTCGGGCACCTTCGTGCTCGAGCTCGACCCGGTCGCCGCACCCATCACGGTCGACAACTTCCTGACCTACGTGAATGCCGGCTTCTACCGCAGCGTCATCTTTCACCGCGTCATCGACGGATTCGTCGCACAGGCCGGCGCCTACACCGCGGGGCCGACGGCGCGCACGTCGACCTTGGCGGCGATCAAGCTCGAGTCCGACAACGGTCTCAAGAACCTGCACGGCACGATCGCCATGGCGCGCACGTCCGAACCGGATTCGGCGACCTCGCAGTTCTATCTGAACCTGGTCGACAACCCGAGCCTGGACCTGGGTGGCGCGGCCAGCCCCGAGGGTTATGCGGTGTTCGGCAAGGTGATCAAGGGCCTCGACGTGGTCGACGAGATCGGTCTCGTCACGACGATCGACGACACGCCCAACTCGGGCCTGCCCAACCTGCCGGTGACCAACGTCGTCATCACGGCGGCCTCGCAGACGAAGTAGCGCCGGCCCGGCACGATGCGCGCCTGGATCTCCCACCTGTCGCTGGCCTGGCCGCTGGCCAAGCGCGACGTGCTGGCGCGCTACCGAGGCAGTGTCGTCGGCGTGTTGTGGGCGGTGCTCGGCCCGCTCGCGATGGTGACCATCTACGCGGCAGTGTTCCAGGGTGTGTTCAAGGCGCGCTGGGCCGACTCCTCGGCCGGTGGGGCGGGGTATGCGCTTCGCCTGTTCGCCGGACTGATCGTGTTCACGGCGGTGGCCGAGGTCGCGACACGGGCCACGCGGCTGATGCAGGACAACGCCAACCTGGTCAAGCGTGTCGTGTTTCCGCTCGATCTTCTGTGCGTCGCGCTGGTGATGCAGGTGGCGATCCACACCGCGCTGCAGATCGTGGTCCTGGGCTTGCTGCAGGTGGTGCTGGGCGAAGGCCTGGGGCCGGACCTCTGGCGGCTTGCCCTGGCCTTGCCCTGGTTGCTGGTCCTGATGATGGCGACCGCGCTGATGCTGACTGCGCTGGGCTGCTTTCTGCGCGATCTGCAGCACATCGTGCCGCTCGTGATGAGCGGGCTGCTCTTCCTGTCGCCGGTGTTCTACCCCGCCAGTGCAGCGCCCGAACCGCTGGGCAAGGTGCTGGCGTTCAATCCGCTGACGGGTCCGATCGAGATGCTGCGCTCGGCGCTGTTCGGAACGGCCGACCCGCTGTCCGGCGCCTACGTCCCGATGGCGGCGACGCTGGCCCTGCTGTGGCTGTCGCAACGGGTGTTCGCGCGCTCTGCGGCCCGGATTTGCCGACCAGGTGTAGGCGTGACGGCGAACCACCCGGTCATCGAGCTGCAGGCCCTGGGCAAGAGTTATTCGCTCGAGGCGCGGCCTGCGTTTCGCCTCTGGCGCCAGCTCACTGGACATGTCGACCGGGGCCCGCAGCACCACGCCTTGCAGGGTGTGGACCTGCGCATTCACGCTGGCGAGACGGTCGGCGTGATCGGCCGCAACGGGGCCGGCAAGTCGACCTTGCTGCAGCTGATCTGCGGCGTGCTGCAGCCGACCACCGGCAAGCGCCGCGTCGACGGGCGCGTGGCCGCGCTGCTCGAACTCGGGGCCGGCTTCAACCCCGAGCTCACCGGGCGCGAGAACGTCCGCCTCAACGGCCCGTTGATGGGGCTCGGGGCCGCGCAGATCGAGCAGCGTCTGCCCGAGATCGTCGAGTTCGCGGGGATCGGCGACTTCATCGACCAGCCGGTCCGGAGTTATTCGAGCGGCATGTTCGTGCGCCTGGCGTTCTCGATGGCGACCAGCGTCGAGCCCGACATCCTGATCATCGACGAGGCCCTGTCGGTCGGCGACGGCGTCTTTGCCCGCAAGTCCTTCGAACGCATCATGGCGCTCAAGGAACGCGGCGCGACGGTGCTGTTCTGTTCGCATTCCCTGTTCCAGGTCGAGTCCCTGTGCGAGCGGGCGATCTGGCTGCACGAGGGGCGGCTGCGCTTCGACGGTCCCTCGGCGCAGGCCGTGGTGGCCTACAACGGCTTTCTGGCGGGTCTGAATGGGGGTGTCGCCGTGGTCCTGCCGCACATCGGAAGTCGCATCGCTCGGTTCCGGAGGCCGCGGCCGACGCGATCGTGGTGCGACCTCCGATGGCTTCGGCCGCCGCCAGCATCGAGTCCGTCACCCTGCTGTCGCCCGCGGCCGGTGGGGCGCCGATCCGCAGTCGATCCGATGCGCTGGCGCTGCGCATCGTCTTTCAGAGCGACCCGTCGATTCCATGCCCGACGCTCGGTGTCACCCTGCACGGCTCCGACGGCCGCACGCTCAGCAGCGCGGGCAGCTGGCTGGACGGCATCACCTTGCCGCGGGACGCTGCCGGCCGGGTCGAGGCCAGGCTCGAGTTCCCGGCGCTGCCCCTGCTCAAGGGGCGCTATACGCTGTCGATCTACGTGCTGTGTGACCGGGCCATCAACCTCTATGCGGCGGCTGAGCATGTCCTCACGGTCGATGTCGTGCAGGACGACGTGCAACAGGGCGTGGTCGCGCTCGCCCACGAATGGCACTTCGGGACCGCGCCGTGAGCGTTCGTCAGTTCTCGTTTCCGCTCAACGTCTACGCGCGTCTGCTCGAGATGCAGGAGGGGCGCGTCGAGTACCTGCACTTCCCCGTCTTCGAGTCGCCGCACGAGCCGGTGCTGCAAGCCCAGGAACGGGCCAGCGACCTGCTGCGCGCGGCGCTGCCGGCGCCGTGCCGCCTGCTCGAGGTCGGCATCGGGCTCGGGACGACGCTCGCCTGGCTGTCGTCGGCCGGCTATCGCGCCCTGGGCATCACGCCCGAAGCTGCGCAGGTCGAGGAAGTGCGGCGGCGCCACGGCGACGCCGTCGAGGTGATGCAGTCGCGGCTCGAGGACTTCGACCACCAGGCCGGCCAGTGGGACGCCCTGCTGTTCCAGGAGAGCGCGCAGTACATCGACCCGCTGGCGCTCTTCGACGCGGCCGAACGCCTGCTGCACGACGGTCGAACCTCCCTCGTCGTGATGGACGAGTTCGCGCTGACCCGGCGCGACGCGGCACACACCGGACTGCACGAGATCGACGCCTTCTGCGATCTGGCGGCTCGCCATGGCTGGCGCCTCGTGCACCGGGCCGACCTCTCGGCGCAGGCGGCACCGACGCTGGACTATCTGTTGCGCGGGCTGGGGGCGCTGCGCGCAGACCTGATGGCCGACCTCGGGCTCGACCGCGAGGCGATGGACGGCCTGGAGGCGGCACTCCTGCGCAGCCAGGGCCTGTACCACGCGGGTGTCTACGGCTACGCACTGCTGCGCTTCGAGCGCGAACAGCGTCCGCTCGATCGACCGATGCGGCTGGGTGGCGAGCAGTCCGGTGCCGTCCGGGCGCTCTTCGAGCGCATCTTCGGCCACGTCATGTCGCCCGAGGAATGGGCCTGGAAATACGGTGACGGCCGTGGTCATGCGGTCGGTCTGGTGCGCAGCAGGACTCACGAGGCGGACGACCCGACCGCTGCGCCCGAGCTGCTGTCGCACTACGGCGGGATCAGTCGCCGGGTGGTCGATTCAGGGCGAGCCTGCGCTGGCCTGCCAGGTCTGCGATGTCATGGTCGACGTCAGCGCACGCAGCGCACTGACCCGCGGCGGTCCGCTGCAACGCACGACGGCGACCTTTCTCGACAGCCACATCGGCTGGGGCAAGCAGCACCTTCTCGGTTTCGGCTTCCCGACCGTCCGTGCCATGGGTGCGGCCGAACACCTGGGTCTGTACGCCGCGGTCGACGAGATGGTCTGCGCCAGTTGGCCGGCCAGATCCGAAGGTGCTGGCCTGAGCACCACGGGTCAATTGCTCGACCTCGAGGCCCTCGACGGTCCCGACGCGGCTGTCGTGGACACCCTGTGGCACGACATGGTTGGTGAATTCCCGCAGGCCATCCTCGGCGTCCGCGACGCCGCGTGGCTGCGCCACCGCTACCTGAATCACCCGCGTTTCCAGTACGAGATCTGGCTCCAACGGCGCCGCCTGACACGGCGGCCGCTCGGCGTGGTGGTGCTGCGCCGGCACGAGCAGCATCTCGAGTGGGTCGACGTGGTCGCCGCTCCCGCTGCCTGGGCCGGCTTGCTCGCACTCGCGCGCCAGCGCGCGGCGGCGCTCGATCTGCCGACGGTCGAAGCCTGGGTCACGCAGTCGCAACAGCATCTGCTGCAGGCGTTGGCAGCGCAGGACGTCGCGCTGCGCTCGCTCGGCATCCGGGTGCCGGCCAATTCCCACGCCCCCGGCCCGGACGTCGACAGCCAGCGCGGACGCTGGCTGCTGATGGCCGGGGACACGGACTTCCGCTGATGCGCATCCTGCATGTCACGCGCGAGCTGGGCCCGGAGCGGCGCTTCGGCATCGGCCGCAGCCTGGCGCCAGTCGTGGCGGCGCTCGAGCACGACGGGCATGAGGTCCACTACCTCACGCAGGACGATCTGGGCGACCGCGCGCGTGCTTGGCAGCAGCGCTGGACACGACACGCACAAAGGCTGCTGCGGCTTCGCTTCGGGCCCGTGGGAGAGGTCGTTCGCCCCGATCTGGATCGAGCGCCTGAACATGGGTCGCCTCGCGGCCAAGGTCGCGGCGCGCCTGAACGCCGACATCGTGCACCTGCACGACCCCTGGATCGGCTGGGGCTACCGCCTGGCGCGCCGGCCCCTGGGGTCGGCGCGCGCACGCTGGGGCCTCACCGAACATGGTTTCGGCAGTTACACCGATGCGATCCGCGAAGAGGGCGTGCCCTACACGCCGGCCTTGCTGAAATGGCACCGGCGGCTTGAGTCGAGCGTGCTCGCCGTCGCTGACTGGGTTGTGTGCCCAACCAGCTCGGCGCGCGACCAGCTCGCGCGTGACCTCGGTCTGCCGTCGGTGCCGGAGCATTGGCATGCCGTGCCGCATGCGCGGCCGGCGCTGGCTTCGACGCTGCCGTCGCAACAGGCCCGTGACGCAGCACGAGTGCGCCTGGGCTGGTCGGCCGAAGAGTGCGCCGAGCGCTGGCAGGTGCTGGCGATCGGCCGCATCAACCCGGTCAAACGGTTCGACTGCCTGCTGCGTGCCTGCGTGCAGCTCGAGCGACCGCTTCGGCTGACCATCCTGGGTTCGGGCAGCGCGGCCCAGTTGCTCCAGGCCGTGCCGGAGGCTGCCGGCTCGCGGGTCGTGCTCGACGTGCACGAGGTCGACGACGTGGCGCCCTATCTGACTGCGGCCGACGTCTACGTCAGCAGCACACGCAACGAATCCTTCGGGCTGGCAAACCTCGAGGCGCTGGCGGCCGGATTGCCGGCCCTGTGCACGGCCACCGGCGGCGTGCCGGAAGTCGTCGGCGACGGCGCGCGCCTGCTGCCCGCCGGCGACGATCAACTGCAGCCGGCGCTGGTCGCTGCGCTGCTCGACTGGCGCAACCATCCGGCGCTGGCACGGGCGCAGGCCGGCAAGGGTTTGCAGCGCGCCGCATCCTGGCCTGACGCAGCCGCCGTTGCACGACGGTACGGCGAGGTCTACTCTGGCCGGCCAGACGCTGCGCGCGCGCAGCTGGACGAAACGAACGGCGTCGCGTCACCGGCCAGCCTGCCGGCCCAGGCGGTCACGACCGGCGACCAAGCGCTCAATCAACTGCCCCCGGCGCTGCCCATCGGCGAGGCGCGTCGGGTGCTCGTGTTCGCCCCGCACCCGGACGATGAGTCGATCGGCTGCGGTGGTGCGCTAGCCCTGCTGGCCTCGACCGGCACGCCGGTGCGCGTGGTCCTGGTGTCCGATGGTTCGGGCGCAGGGGACCTCGAACCCGGGGCAGGCCTGCTGCGCCAGCAGGAGTTCCGCGCAGCCCTGGCCCGGCTCGGCGTGACCGACCATGCGCTGCTTGGATTCGAGGACGGCGCGCTGGCGAAACAAGCCGGGCTGGACGCAGCGATCGCGGCACAGGTGAACGAATTCGGCCCCGACTGGGTGTTCTGCCCATCGCGAATCGACCCGCACCGGGATCACCGTGCGGTGGCGGACTCGGTGCGCCGCGCCGTGCTGGCGGCACCGAGCGTGCAGCGCCTGTGCGAGTACGAAACCTGGAGCACGCTGCCGATCACCCACCTGCTGGACATCGGCAGCGTGATCGACCGCAAGCTCGACGCCATCGGACAGCACCGCACCGCGCTTGCGCATGGCCGCTACCTGGAGGCCAGCGCCGGGCTGACACGGCACCGCGGGTTGCTGCTGGGGGTCGACCATGCCGAGGGATTCCTGTGCAGCGGCCGGGCCCGGGACTTCGAATGGGTGGCGGGGCTTGAACAGGGCGGTGTCGACGCGCCGTCGGCGCCAGTGCAAGCGCTGCCGCGCTGACCTTGCTGACCGACAATTCCCTGTTTGCCCCGGCGCCCATGTCTGACTCCACCGACACCATTCACACCGACCCGGACCTTGCGCCTCGACAGGTTCGTGAGCTGCCGCTGGTCAGCGTGCTGGTGCGCAGCATGCAGCGCGACTGCCTGGGCGCGGCGCTCGACAGCGTCGCGCACCAGACCTGGCCGAGGCTCGAAGTGGTCGTGGTCAATGCCAAGGGGGGTCGCCATCCGAACCGGGTCCGGTGCGCGACAAGGTCGACTTGCGCCTCGTGAACCAGGACGGCGCGCAACTCGATCGCCCGGCGGCGGCCAATCTGGCGCTGACCCATGCACGCGGCGAATGGCTGATCTTCCTCGACGACGACGACCTGTTCGAGCCCGAGCATGTGGCCCGCCTGTGTGCGGCGGTGGCCCAGGCACCCGAGGTGCTGGCAGCTTACGCCGGCGTGCGCCTGCTCGGTGAGGACGGCCGCGGCGTCGGCGTGCTGGACGAGCCGTTCGACAGCGCACGCCTGTGGATGGCCAATTTCCTGCCGATCCACGCCGTGCTGTTCTCGCGCCAGGTGGTCGAGCTGGGCCTGCGCTTCGACGAGAGCCTGCCGGTCTACGAGGACTGGGACTTCTGGCGCCGGCTCTCGCTCGAAAGGCCGTTCCTGCATGTGCCGGGCGTGTCGGCGACCTATCGCCTGATGGGCAGCTCGGGCCTGTCGGCGCAGGCTGACAACCAGGTGACCAGTGCCGGGCGCAGGCGCTTCTTCGACAAGTGGGCTGCGCGCATCGGTGGCGCCGAACTGACCGGGCTGGCAACCGCGGCCGAACTCAGCCGGGCCTCCACGGTCGAGTTGCGCAAAGCGCGCAACCAGGTCGACGAGTTGCAGACCGTCGTGAACGAGTTGCAGGCCAGCCTGTTCGACGCCGACGCCGAACTGCAGGCGACGCGCCTGCGAGAGGCTCACCTCTCGGCGCGGGCCAGTCGCCGCGGAGGCTCGAGTATGCGACGCTGGCACAGGCCCACCGCCAGATGGAAGGGTCGGTGTCCTGGCGTCTGACCGCGCCGCTGCGCAAGATCCGCTCGGCCATCGGCCCGATCGGTCCGCGGCACGCTGCTGGTCGCGCGATCGCTGCGCGCGCTGCCGATCCCCGCCGCTGCCAAACAACGGCTCAAGGTGTGGCTGGCGATGAGCCCGCTCGGCCCGACGGTGTCGAGATGGTTGACCCCGGCCCCCAGCGGGCGGGCCCGGCGCGAAGTCCGGGCCGCAGCCGACGCTCGACAAGGAAGCGGTGCGTGCCGAAGCGGAAGCCGCGCTGACGGTCTTTCTGTCCGGCGACCAACGGCTGAGCCTGCGCAACACGCCGGGCGAACCCCAGGTGAGCGTGATCGTCGTGCTCTACAACCAGGCGGGCCTCAGCCTGCTGTGCCTGCAGGCGCTGGCGGCCTCGCGCGGCGCCACCTTCGAGACCCTCGTCGTCGACAACGCGTCGAGCGACCGCATGCCCCAGCTGCTCGAGCGGCTGGACGGCGCGACGCTCCTGCGCCAGAGCGAGAACCTTGGATTCCTGCGTGCGGTCAACCTGGCGGCAGCACAAGCCACGGGCAAGTACCTGCTCTTGCTCAACAACGACGCGGTGGTCGAACCCGACACCCTCGCTCATGCGATCGACCGCCTCGAGCGTGAGCAGGATGTGGGCGCGGTCGGCGGCCCGATCCTGCTCTGGGACGGTCGACTGCAGGAAGCCGGCAGCATCGTCTGGCGCGACGGCAGCTGCCAGGGCTACGGCCGCGGCGACGCGCCCGATGCACCCGCCTACCGCTTCGTGCGGGACGTCGACTATTGCTCGGGTGCCTTCCTGATGGTGCGCCGGGCCCTGTTCGAACGACTGGGCGGATTCGACGATGTCTACGCGCCGGCCTACTACGAGGAGACCGATTTCTGCGTTCGATTGTGGGAGGCCGGCCAGCGCATCGTGTTCGACCCGAAGGTACGGGTGAAGCACTTCGAGTTCGCGAGCGACGAGGGCAGCGGCCGGGCCATCGAGCTGCAGACGCGCAACCGGGCCCACTTCGTCGAGCGCCATCCGGCGTTCCTGGCGCGCCGGCCCTGGCCGGGTGCCGAGGCCGTCCTGACGGCGCGCCAGCGCCTGCGCGAGGGCGCGCGGCGTGTGCTCTTCGTCGACGATCGCGTGCCGTTGCCCTGGCTCGGCCAGGGTTACCCGCGCGCGGCGAGCTTCGTGGCCGCGATCGTCGACAGCGGTCACTTCGTCACCCACTATCCGCTGCAGTTCCCGCACGAAGACAGCGCCGATGTGGCGCTCGCATTGCCACCGGGCTGCGAGGTCATGCTCGATCTGGGCCTGGTCGGGCTGGCCGGGTTCCTGGCCGAACGGACCGGCTTCTACGACGTGCTGGTCGTGAGCCGGCCGCACAACATGGAAGTGATCAGTGCACTTCGCCGCAAGCGACCGGGCCTGTTCAAGGGCCTGCGCATCGTGTACGACGCCGAGGCCCTGTTCTCGATCCGCGACATCACCAAGGCCGAGGTCCTGGGCCGCGCACTGCCGGCCGCGGAGCAGCAGCGTTTGATCGACGCCGAACTGGCGCTGGCGCGCACGGCCGACTGCATCGTGACGGTCTCGCGCGCCGAAGCCGACCACTACCAGCGCGCGGGCCACCGGGAAGTGCATGTGCTGGGCCATTCGATCGACGCGCAACCGGGCCAGCCGGACTTCGCGGCGCGGCGCGGATTCCTGTTCGTCGGCGCGATCCAGACCGACGATTCGCCGAACGGCGACAGCCTGCTGTGGTTCCTGCGCGAGGTCTGGCCGCAGCTGCTTGCCGCGCTCGGTGACGACGCGCAGCTCGACATCGTCGGCACCTGCGATTCACCGGCAGTGCGGGCCCTCGCGAGCCCGCGCATCCGGATCCATGGCCGCGTGATGGACGTGGCGCCGTCCTTCGAGCGGGCGCGGGTGTTCCTGGTGCCGACACGGTATGCCGCGGGCATTCCGCACAAGGCGCACGAGGCCGCCGCGCGCGGCCTGCCGATGGTCGTCACGCCACTGATCGCGCAGCAGCTGGGTTGGGGCGACGACGTCGCCTGCGGGCCGGATGCCACCGGATTTGCGCAGCAGTGCCTGCGCCTGCACCGGGACGAGCCGGCCTGGCGAAGGGCGCGAAACGTCCAGCTCGAACGAATCCGCCAGGATTGCGGCCACAGCGACTTCGTCAGGGTCACGCAGGAGGTCGTCGGTGCAACGGCCGAGCCGTCCGAGGTTCATTCTTGAGTGCGCTTGTGAGCGGCTCGATCGCAGTCAAAGAAGAAGGGAAATCCGAATGCCGTCCGCACTCCTGAAGTCACTGGCCATGCGCCACCCTGCAGTCAAGGCCCACATGGAGCGGGTCACGGCGCTGCGCTTCGAGCGTGACCGCCTGGCCGCAGAAGTGGCCAGTCTGGCCAGTCAGTTGGGGGTCTCGTCGAAGGGGCAGGCCTTGGCCCCCAAGGCCGACGACGACTGGTCGCCCCAGAAGCGGCGCAAGCAGGAGATGTCGTCGGCCTGGCGACAGATTGCGGCGACCGAGCGGCTGACGCCTCGTATCGACCCCTTGCCCGGCGCTTCGGGCGCGACCCTGGCCGACGTGACACGTCACCAGGTTGCTGCCGAGCCCTACTGGTTCCAGAAAATCGAGGTCCTTCCCGGCCTGTTCAGCCCCGGCTGGAGCGATCCGGCCAAGGACAAGCTGCCCTACTACGGACTGCCCGAGGACCTGACCGGCAAACGTGTGCTCGACATCGGATGCGCCGAAGGCTTCTTCTCGTTCGAGGCCGAGCGGCGCGGCGCGCGTGAGGTGATCGGGATCGACTCCTTCCCCGACTCGGTCCGTCGCTTCAACATCGCCAAGGCCGCCAGGCAGTCGAACGCCAATGCCTTCCTGATGAACGTCTACGACCTGGAGCCCAAGCGCCTGGGCACCTTCGATGTCGTGCTGTTCTACGGCGTCTTCTATCACCTGAAGCACCCGCAACTGGCCCTCGAGCGCATCCGCAGCATCTGCACCGACCGGCTGCTGTTCCAGACCCATATGCACGAGGAGCCTTCGGTCAAGGGCACGCCCTGGGCGCGCTTCTACCCGCATGGCATGATGTCGGGCAGCCGGAACGAGCTCTTCGACCCGACCGTCTTCTGGCTCTTCAACAGCGCCTGCTGCCTGGCCATGCTGGACCATGTCGGGTTCACCGACCTGAAGACGCTCTCGACCGACCCTCACCCCTATGTCGTGAGTGCGAGTGTTGCCGAGCCCGGGCCCGGCTGCCCACCGGACCAGACCGACTCGCCCTGGTGTTGAGCGACCAGCGCGCTCTCGTCGCGGGTGGACCGATACTTGGCGCATCGACGACTTTGACCGGGACCATGAATCCGTTTCGCCGCCTCCGCCCGCTTCTTCCCCTGCTGCTGACCTGCCTTGGCGCGTTCGCTGTTGC
>CAVPNN010000024.1:0-305572 GCA_963706655.1 uncultured beta proteobacterium | reverse complement strand
AATCCCTCGTCGTGCCGCTTGCCGACGTCGCCGATCTCGTCCCAGTCGGCCTTCGAGCCCACCCAGATGTGGTGTATCACGCGGAGCGCCTCGCCGCCGCTGGTGATCGCCCCTGCCGGCACGAACATCGTCGCCGCGTCGTTCTCGCCCGGCACCGGCGAGCCGCACACCGCGCAGAACCAGGCCTTCCAGTCCGCCTCGGGCTTGCTCCAGCTCGCAACCCGGTCGCGCCCGCACACCCATCTGAGCTTGTCGTTCGGAACCACCACGACGGCGATGCCGTTGCTTCCGGTGAACCTGCGACAGATCGAGCAATGGCAGATGAAGACGCCCGGCAGATCGCCGTCGATCTCGAACTTCACCGCACCGCAGTTGCATTTGCCGGTGGCCATCGCGGGTCGCCTGCTCGTCAAGGTGAGCCGTGTCGCTGCCTACGCGATCGGCGCGCTCGCCGCGATCGACCAGGCGAGCGTGAGTTGCGAGAGATAGTACAGCGGCAGACCCCAGAGCTTGTTGACGAAGCCGCGGCTGACGAACTGGTCGCGCGCGACCGCGAGGTCGGACACCGCGAAACCGATCGCGCCCGCTGCAACCTGCCAGTGCCCGGTCGCGGCGCTGCTCGCGATCGCCAGCACACACATCGCGGCGATCGCAACCGCATAGCCTCCGACCGCGAGGCGAAACAGCGCGCCAAGGTGCGTCCAGAGCCAGCGCATCACCAGTGCGCCTGCCGGAACGAGCACCAACATCGCCGCGGTCATCGCCGGCCGGTCGAGCGGCCCGAGCGCGAAGGCGCCGGCGAAGGCCAGGTGCGCGAGCAGGAACGCGAGCAAGCCGGCGACGAACATCGCGCTTCGCTTGGACAGCAGGCACGCGTCGCCAACCCAGCTCGCAGCGAACGCCGCGAGCATCAGGCTGCCGTAGGCGGTCGCGCTCGCGTTGAGCGCACGCGACGGCTACGAACGAAGTGCTCGGCGCAGCGCATAGGAAATTCAAACGCCATCCTGCTGCCCTCTCTGCCCTCCCGGCGACCCAGATTGCGGCCCCGGCGATGCGGCACAGCCGCGCAAGGCCCGCTCAGGGCGAGTCGACGACGGCCTGACAAGCCCTGCGGGGCAGCCTGACCGGACAGACCTTGCGCGGTTTGCACCGAAGCCGGCCCCGGCCGTTACAAACACCACGCCCCAGGGCTGCAACGCAAGACCGCAGCCGGGGCGGCGACGCGCGACGCTTCGGCGCGACACCATCGGAATCAGGGTCAACCCTGAGAACTTGACCGCCAGCGCCCCTGGTGAACGGTCCAAGGAACTGCCGACACCGCTCGACGCGACGGCACGGGCGCCAAATCCAGGCGCTTCAGGCCGTCGAAGGCCCGTCTTGGTCGTTGCCCAGGGCCTTTGGATTTCCTGTGCCCGTGCCTCGTTTGGTCAAAGCCAAGACGGGGAACTCAATCCCCGTCCACGCAAACCAATACCAACCGTCAGACTTCGCTAAGCCCTGCGGCGCTGCACTCCGAGGCCAAACAAGCCAATGCCGAGCAGGGAAAGGACGGACGGCTCGGGTACCGACGTGGTGCGCATGGCGTAGTCGAAGCCGGAGCCCGACCTGATCGTGAAGTCCGTCAAGGCCGTGTCGCCATTCCAGACGGTCGCGCCCAGCCACTCGGCGGAATTGCCAAACAGCGACTCGGCCCAGGCGCTGGCCGGCGGCCCCATCAAGAGCGCTTGAGTGTCGATATGCAGAGAGGAGATGAGGTTGAAGGTGTGCCCGTTCAGCGCGATCAGTTCGCCGTGCAGGATCGTGTCCACGTCCAGAGACTCATGGCCGCCATCCGTGGTCCATCCTGTGGGGTGGACATCGGCTCTGAATGAAGGCCGCACCACCCATCCTTCTCCATAGATCATGTCGCTGCTGATCATCTCGTAAAGAACCGTGGCTGCGGCATTCGTAAAATCGTCCTCATGCGCCTCCAGATGACCATCCAGACGGATGGAGAACCGCAAACGTAGCGGGGCGTTTGCCAGCGCATCAGGCGTGCTGATGGTGATCTGGTCGGTCCATGTCGAGATGGCGCGCACCCACGCGTCCGCTGGCGTCGCCGAGCCCGTATTGTTTGAGAGGGCAATGCGACTCGCTGCCCGGTTGAGGCCGTAGCCGGTCCACACCCCGGCGTCGCGCCAGGACTCATCCAGGCTCAGGATGATGGGCGCACCCGGCTGCGATTGGCTTAAGTTGACGGGGGACCCTGCACCTTGCGCGATAGCCGATGCGATGGTTGCTGCCACGCTCGGCGTATAAAGTGCGGAAGAAGGCGGCGACCACGTCACCAGCAAGCCTGCCACAACCAGAGCGAGGCAAGGGAGCCGACGATTTTGATTCATGAATTGCGCTGGGTTCATTGCATCCTCCTCCGATAAGCATTTTTGCTGAAGTAATAGCGACTCTAGAAAGACTGGGGTCAAACGCCCGTGTAGGTATCGAACATCGACGCGTACATGTGCGAGCCCAGCGGCATGGCGGCCGTCAGGGCTTGCCGCCAGGGCGCCACCCGTGAGTAATGATCTTAGGCGCGGCCACGCCCGGCGGCGCCACGGAAACGACGAGGTTTGTGCGAGGGTTTTCCGAGGGTGCGGGGCATCGATGGCGCCGGCGCATCCGCTGTCGACTTGTGCCAGGGTTTCAGGCAGGCGCTGGAGGCCACGGATGACACTCGAAGCAGGTTTTTGCATCGGCACGCGGGAAGTCTTCCCGCTGGAAGGCCGCATCGTCGGCGCGGGCGGGACGCTGCGCGTCGAGCCCAAAGCCATGGCAGTGCTGCTCGAACTGGCCCGGCATGCACCGGATGTGCGCACGCGCCAGCAGATCGTGCAGATGGTCTGGCCGCGCGGCTTCGTCAGTGACGACGTGCTCACGCGTTGCATCGGCCAACTGCGCCGCGCGCTGGGCGACGACGCCCACGCGCCGACCCATCTCGAGACCATCCCCAAGCGGGGCTATCGGCTACGAACC
Source organism: uncultured beta proteobacterium (assembly GCA_963706655.1). GTDB lineage: Bacteria > Pseudomonadota > Gammaproteobacteria > Burkholderiales > Burkholderiaceae_C > Rubrivivax. Next base: position 302,563 of record CAVPNN010000024.1, on the reverse strand, counting down.
GCGCCCGTGGCGCTGCAGCGCGACGCGGCGAGCGCGCCGCCCATGCGGCCAAGCGTCGAGTCCCTGATCGTGCTGCCGTTTCGCAACCTCTCTGGCGCCGGCGAGGACTTCATCGCCGACGGCCTGACCGAGCTGCTGATCCTGCGGCTGTGTGCCCTGCGCAATGTACGCATCATCTCGCGCACCACCGCGATGCGGTTCAAAACCAGCACCGCCAGCGTGGCCGAGATTGCCGCCAGCACCGGGGCCGACTGGGTCATCGAGGGCTCGGTACTGCAGTCAGGCGACCGCTTGCAGGTGATCGCGCAACTGATCGACGCCCGTACCGACGCCCACATCTGGGCCGCGGACTATGTGCGTGATCTGCAAGACCTGTTGCCACTGCAAAACGAGATCGCGCTGCGACTGGCCGCCGCCATCCGGGCGCAATTGGGCGGTGAATCCGGCACGCCAAACAAGCTGCCAACCCTGCCGCCGCAAGCGATGCGCGATTACCTGCGCGGGCGCCACCTGATCGGGCAACGCACCGTGGCCACGCTGCGCGAGGCAGCAGGCCTTTTCCAGGCCATCACTGCCGTTGTTCCCGAGTTCGCGGCGGCTTGGGCCTCGCTGGCCGAGTGCGAGCTGATGCTGGCCCACTACGGCGCGCCCGACCTGGCAAGTCTGGTTGCGGCTTGCGAACAGCATCTGGAGCAGGCCCTGGCGCGCGAGCCTGAGCTGGCAATCGGGCTGTCGGCGCGTGCGGCACTGCGCTTCTTCTTCAAGCGCGACCTCGACGGCGCTGCCGAGGACTCGCAGCACGCGCTGGCGCTGCTGCCAAGCCATGCCCTGGCCATGGTGTCGATGGCCAGTGTCTGCGCCGTCAGGCGCCACTTCGCCGAGGCAAGCGCCTGGCTACAGCAGGCCTTGCTGGTTGACCCGCTCGATGTTGGCCTCAACATGAACTTTGGCGACCACATGATCCTGCAGCGCCGCTACGACGCTGCGCTGCAGGCCTTGCACCGGGCGCTGGAGCTTGCGCCAGCGCACCGGTCTTGCCAGCTTCGCACCTGCTGGGCGCTGGCATTGGCCGGGCAGCCGACGCAAGCGCATGCCCTGCTCGCCAGCATTGGCCCCCATGGCACCGACGATGTGCAGTGGCTGGAGTACGCGGCACTGGTGGCTGCCGCCGTGGGCGACTCATCGGGCGCCATAGCGCGCTTTGAGGCGTTGCAAAGCCTAGCCCGCAGTCAGGCCGTGCCCGCCTGGACGCTGGCGCGGGCCGCAGCGGCGGCGCGGCAAGACGAGGTGGCGGTCGACTGGATCGAGGCCGCCGCGCAGCAGCAATCGAGCTCAATGCCCTTCGTGTTCCTGACACCCGCCTTCGACGCCCTGCACTCGAACCCGCGCTTTCTTGCCGTGGCGGCGCACTTGCCGCCGCCAGGGACCGGTGAACGCGGTGGTGAATGATCGGCCCACCACCAACCCAACGGGAGAAGGCGATGGCAACCTGGGCCTACCAATGCCGACCATGCAGCGGCAGCAGCGATCTCTGGCTGGTAGCGCGCGAGCGCGTCGATGAGCTGCCGGCCGGCGTGACCATCCTGCGCGTCAAGACCGGCTCTGGCTGGGCTTGCGCGGTGCTCAATCGCAGCCACTTGGTGGAGGCCGACGCCATGCTGTTGCGCGAAGCGGTGGCATCCGATGCGCACGACTGCCCCGAGTGCGCGCCGCCGCGCAGGTGAAGCTGAAGCTCAAGACGCCGTGGCGCGATGGCACCACGCACCTGGTGATGACGCTGTTGGTGTTCATGCAGCGGCTGGCCGCGCTGGTGCCGCGGCCGGGGTTGCACCTCATTCGGTTTCATGGGGCCCTGGGCTGCTGCCTACGCCGTCCGTTCTCGTCCAGAACCCAGCCCCCCTGGCAACCAGGCACACCCGGCCTGGTCGTCGTAGACCGTCAGGCCCAGTGCCGTCGCCTCCTTCACCAGCACCGGCAGCAACTGCGCCATGCCGCCACCGTAGAGACCCAGGCTGTAGACGCGTGTCGCTGTGCGCCCGTCGGGCGGGCCCTCGACCCAGCGCTCGTCGACCTCGCCGCACCCACCCACTTCGGCCGGAGACCGCTCCATCAACGTCCGCGCCAGCTGCGCGAACTTCGGGTTGGCCGCGGCGTCAGTGGTGGTCAGCCGCAGGTGCATCCGGTCGGCCTCTTCGAGGCTCGCCGGGGCCGCTTCTTCCCAGATGTGGACGACGACGCTCGTGGGGCGGGGCCGGTGGGTGGAGGACCGGAATTGTCTCAGGCCGCGCGGCGCCACGGCCCCATGTCGGCAACGGGCCGACGGCGGGCGAGCCGGGTCGATGCTGCCCGGGCGGTCCTGTCACGCAGCCGCAGTGACCACGACCTCGATCTTCCACTCCGGTTTGGCCAGGGCCGCCTGCACCGTCGCGCGCGGCGGCGTGTGGCCGGGCACGACCCAGCCGTCCCAGACCGCATTCATGCCGGCGAAGTCGGCCAGATCGGCCAGGTAGATCTGGCAACGCAGAATGCGCGACTTGTCGCTGCCGGCGCGTGCCAGCAGCGCGTCGACCATGGCCAGGACCTGCCCGGTCTGGCCTCGGATATCGGCACTGGCGTCGTCGGCCACCTGGCCGGCGAGGTAGATCACGCCGTTGTGCACGGCCATCTCGGACATGCGGGCACCGACGTCGAAGCGCTGAATCATCTGGAATGTCCCCTCTTGGCCGCGCCCGGTGGCGACGGCGTGGCAGCCTTGTGGCCGATCTTGGATTCGTGGCCGGCGAGCAGCTTCCTGATATTGCCCATGTGGCGCCAGATCAGCAGCAGGCACATCGGCACGATCGCGGCCATGGCTGGTTCGGCACCCCAGATCAGCATCTGGTAGAACGGCGCGAACGCCGCGGCCACGATCGAGGCCAGCGACGCATACCGAAAGAACGCTGCGATGAGCGCCCAGCTCAGCAGCGTGGCCAGACCGAGCCAGGGATTCAGGGCCAGCAGCACGCCGGCTGCCGTTGCCACGCCCTTGCCCCCTTCAAAACGGAAATAGATCGGCCAGAGGTGACCCAGGAACGCCGCCAGGCCGACCAGCGCAACGGTTTGTTCGCCGAGTCCGAACCGGGGCCCGTAGACCAGGGCCAGCACCACCGGCACGTAGCCCTTCAAGGCGTCCAGCGCCAGCGTCGCCACAGCCGCCGCCCGGTTGCCGGTGCGCAGCACATTGGTCGCGCCGGGATTCTTCGATCCATAGCTGCGTGGGTCCGCCAGACCCATGACCCGGCTCACGATGACAGCGAAGGACAGCGATCCGATCAGGTAGGCGCAGACGATTGCCACGCCGCTGGCATACAGGTTCATGGCCCCGAGTTTAAGCGGGCTCAGGCAGGCGCCAGTGCACATTGCACCGGCACCGCGTTCAGGCCATCGACGAGCACGGCCGGCGCGATGCCGACCAGGTAACCGCGCCGGCCACCATTGATCAGGATGCGCGGCAACGCGAGCACACTGGCCTCGACGTAGACCGGCATGGGTTTGCGCGTACCGAACGGCGAGGTGCCGCCGATCTGGTAGCCGCTGTGGCGCTGCGCCACCGCCGGCGCGCAGGCGTCGATCGATTTGACGCCGATCGCACGCGCGAGGTTCTTCGTGCTCACCTGTCGATCGCCGTGCATCAGCACGATCAGCGGCCGCGCGCGCTCGTCCTGCATCACCAGCGTCTTGACCACCTCGTGTTCGGGCACACCGAGCTGGCGCGCCGATTCGGCGGTACCGCCCCGGTCGACATAGTCGTAGGGGTGCTCGGTGAACGCGACGCCGGCGCGCTCGAGCCACTGGGTGGCTGGCGTCTGGCTGACCTGGTGGCGGCGGCTCATGAGCGCTGGGCCGCGGCGCGGCCGGGCACGCTATGCTGCGCGCCGATGCTGTCTCGGGGCCGGTTCGTTACTCTGATGCTGGTGTTGGCGGCCCATGGTCTGCTGGCCCTGGCAATCGATCGCTTCACGGCGTGGCCGTGGCGCAGTGCCGCGCCCGTCGCCCCGGATCCCGTGACCGTCCGGCTGCTGGATGATGCACCCAGCGTCGAGCGCCAGCAGCCGCAGCTGCCACCGGGCAGGCCCGTCGCACCGACCGCGCCGCTGATGCCCTGGCCAGATGTGGTCGTCGTGCCAGCGGCCGAAGTCGGCAGCCCGACCATCGCGCGAACGCCTGCCCCGCCCGCATCACAGGCGGCAACGGCCGATCGCCCCAGCCTCGACCTGCGAACACCACGCCTCGTGATGCAGCCGCCCGGTGCGCGCCAACAGGCGCTCGACGATCCACGTGCGAACAGCCCCAGGGCCACGGTCGAGTCGCGCATATCGGACTCGCTGGGCGGTACCGGAGCGTTGACGGTCGAAGACCTCGGCGATGGCCGGCGCAAACTGCGCCAGGGGGGTCGCTGCGTCGAAGTCCACGACGCCCGCATCGCTGCGCTGAATCCGTTCGACGAAAGCATGCGTCCGAGCCCTAAGCAGGCGATGCGTTGTCGCTGAGTGCGCGGCTGCGCGCCTCTTCCTGCAAGCGCAGCACGCGCCGCTGCACCTTGCCGGTGGTCGTCATCGGCAGCGCGTCGATGAACTCGATCTCCTTCGGGTATTCATAGGGCGCGAGCTTGCCGCGCACATGCGCCTGAAGCTGCTCCACGAGCGCCGCGTCCGGCGCATGGCCGGGGGCCAGCACGATGAAGGCCTTCACCACCGCACCGCGGTCGGCATCGGGCTTGGGCACGACCGCGGCATTGGCCACCGCGGGATGCTTGACGAGGCAGTTCTCGATCTCGCTCGGGCCTATGCGGTAGCCGGCAGCCTTGAACATGTCGTCACTGCGGCCCTGGTACCAGAGATAGCCGTCGACATCCATCACCGCCATGTCACCGGTGCGGCACCAGCTGTCCTGCGGATCACCGGTGTACTTGGCGCGCGTCGCCTCTTCGTTGCGCCAGTAGCCGAGGAAGAACACCGGATCGGGGTCGCCGTGACGGTCGCGCCGGTGCACCGCCACGTCGCCCGCCACGCCAGGCGGGCACTCGTTGCCCTCGTCATCCAGGACCGCCACGCGGTGACCCGGATAGGCCTTGCCCATGCTGCCCGGTCGGGCCGGCCAGCCCGGCGCCGCCTTACCGCTGGCGTCGAGCGATCTTGTGCAGTTGCCGACGATGTAGTTGATCTCGGTCTGGCCGAACATCTCGTTGATCGTCACGCCCAGGCGCTCCCGCCCGTAGGCAAACACCGCGTCGCCGACCGCCTCGCCGGCGCTCATGATGGCGCGCAGGCGGAGCCGGTACAACGTCGCAGGCTCGGGCACGGCCTTCATCATGGCCTTGAGTGCGGTCGGGAACAGGAAGCTGTGTGTCACGCGGTGGCGCTGCAGGATCTCGAATGCGCGCAGCGGGCCGAAGCGGCCCCGAAAACCGATCACTTCGCGCCCGAAATAGAGCACCGGCAGCAGCACGTCCATCAGGCCCCCGGTCCAGGCCCAGTCGGCCGGCGACCAGAACACCGCATCGTCCTGCGGGTACCAGTTCTGACTGCAGACGAAGCCGCTGAGGTTGCCGATCAGGGCGCGGTGCGGAATCACTGCGCCCTTGGGCGGCCCCGTCGTGCCGCTGGTGAAGATCAGCACGGCCGGGTCGTCGGCCGAGGTGGCCTGTGCCACGTAGGTCGACCGGTTCGCGGCGTCGCCCTCGACCACCGAGGCCCAGTCGACTTCGCCCTGCCCGGCCTTGGCATCGATCGCGATCACGCAGCGCAGGCCGGGACACAGAGTACGCACTTCACGCAGGTTGGCCAGCCCGCCGTCATCGGCAATGGCCAGCACGGCCTCGCTGTGGTTGAGCCTGTACTCGAGCGCCTCCGGGCCGAACAGCATCGACAGTGGCATGGCCACGGCCCCCAGCTGGTACACCGCGATGTGCGCCACCGCGGTCTCGAAGCGCTGCGGCAGGATGATGGCAACCCGGTCCCCGCGTCTCACGCCCAACGCGTGCAGCGCGTGCGACAGCCGATCGGCCGTCTCCTGAAGCATTCGGTACGAATAGGCAACGCAGTCGCCCTCTTCGTTCTCGATGCGCATCGCGATCCGGTTCGGAGTCCGGCGTGCCCAGCGCCGGCAGCACATCTGCGCAATGTTGAAGTCCGGCGGTACCTGCCAGCGAAAACCCGCGTGAAGCGCCTCGTGGCGATCGGCGCTCACTGCCCGCCCCCGGCCTCGGTCGAAGCAACGGAGAACCGCACCAGCGCGTCTCCGGTGACCCGGCAGATGCGCCATTCCGGCATCACGGTGGCGCCCATCTTCTCGTAGAACTCGATCGCGTTGCGGTTCCAGTCGAGCACGCTCCACTCGAATCGGCCATAGCCGCGGGCGACGGCGAGCGCCCCGAGATGCGCCAGCAACGCCTTGCCGATCCCGGACCCGCGGTGCAGGCGCTGCACGTACAGGTCTTCCAGGTACAGACCGGGCAGACCCAGGAAGGTCGAGAAGTTCCGAAAGAAGAGCGCGAATCCGATCACCTGCCCGGCCGACTCGGCAACCACCGCCTCGGCCGCCGGCCGTGGCCCGAACAACTGGGTCTGCAAGGCCTCGGGCGTGACCTTCACCAGGTGCGTCAGTTGCTCGAACTCCGCCAGTTCGCGAATCAGCTGGACGAGTTGTGCAGCGTCGTCAGGACGCGCGGCGCGCAGATCGAAAGGGGCGGTTTGGCTCATTGGCCGATTGTCGCGCTACCGCCAGCGGATTCAAGTTCTGGCGCGAATCCCCGATACAGCACTCTGGCCTGCACCACTGTGTGGTGTGCGGGCCGATCACCAGAACAAGAATGAGATACGTCCCCCTCACCACCGTCAGACATCGCCTCGCCATCGGTCTGGCGCTTCCCTTCAACGTGCTCAACCGGGACCACACGCTGCTGCTCGCCAAGGGTCAGAAGATCGAAAGCCCCGAACAGATGCAGGCGCTCTTCGATCGCGGCATGCTGGTCGACCTCGCCGAACTCCTCGGTTCGGCGCGGGCCATAGCGCAAGCACCACGGGAATTGCTGCCGGCCCTCTGGGCCGATCACCTCGCCGGCCTTTCCAGCGCACTGCAGCAATGTGACAGCGCCACCTTTCGCTCGGCGCTGGACGAGACATCGGCCCCGGTCGCGGCCTTGATCGAACGCGATCCGGACCTGGCCATCTTCCAGGTCATGCGCCAGGACGGCAATTCGCAGATCCAGTATGGAGTCGATCAGTCGATGCACGCCGCGATCGTCTGCCACCTGGTCGCGCGGCGCCTGAGCTGGTCGGCCGACGAGTCCGCCCTGGCGTTCAAGGCGGCGCTCACGATGAACATCTCGATGCTCGAGCTCCAGGGCCGGCTGGCCGGGCAGATCACGCCTCCGACCGAGCGTCAGCGACGCGACATCCACTCGCACCCGCTGCGCAGCCGTGCCATGCTGGCGGCCGCCGGAGTGCAGGATGCCAAGTGGCTGGAAGCGGTCGAACAGCACCACGAACGGCCGGATGGTGGCGGCTACCCGCATGCCATGCGAACCCCCTGCGAACTGGCGACCCTGCTCCAGCGGGCCGACATCTATTCCGCCAAACTGAGCCCGCGCGCCGGGCGCGACGCGATCAGAGCCGATCAGGCCGGGCGCGAGATCTTCATGAGCGACCCTTCGCACCCGGTCAACGCGGCCCTGGTCAAGGAGTTCGGCGTCTACCCGCCGGGTTGTTTCGTCAAGCTGATCTCGGGCGAGACGGCCATGGTCGTGCAGCGTGGCCCGAGCGTGATGGCCCCCGTCGTCGCGGCGCTATCGGACGCCCGGGGCAGACCGCATCCGACACCGGTCCGCCGCGAAACGACCGAACGCTGCCACGCCGTCGCGAGCGTGGTTCCAGCCCGCAATGTGCACTCCCGTTTTGCGGCCCAGGATGTGGCCGTGATGGCGCTCGCCTGAATCCCCCTCGTGTCGCACGGGCGGCAGCCGGATCCTGCGCGCTCGCCTACATTGGCGGTATGACCGAACCCTACCTCCCGCTGCGCCAGGCGCGCTCGACGACCCACACCCTTCGAGGCCTGCGCTACCACACGCTCGAATGGGGCGACGCCTCCCTGGTGACGGCCGAGCGGCCGCCGCTCGTGATGGTGCACGGCTGGATGGATGTCGGAGCGTCATTCCAGTTCACGGTCGATGCACTGGCCCAGGCCGAGGGCTTCGAACGATTCATCATCGCGCCGGACTGGCGCGGCTTCGGCCAGAGCGAGTCGCCCGGCACGGACAGCTACTGGATGCCCGACTACCTCGGCGACCTTGATGCCTTGTTGCACGAGGTGTCTGCTGGCACCGCAGTCGACCTGCTGGGCCACAGCATGGGCGGCAACATCGTGATGAGCTATGCGGGTGTGCGACCGCAATTCGTGCGCCGACTGGTCAACCTCGAGGGTTTCGGCCTGCCCCGCACGAGCCCCGAGCAAGCGCCGGCGCGGCTCGCCTCCTGGCTCGACCAGATCCGCCTGCCAGCGCAGATGCGAAGCTACGCCAGCCTGTCCGAGGTCGCTGCCCGCCTGGTCAAGAACAACCCCCGGCTCAGCGGGGCACAGGCTGCGTGGCTGGCGCCGAACTGGTCGCGCCAGGCCGACGACGGTCGCTGGCATGTGCTCGGCGACCCGGCGCACAAGCGGACCAATCCGATCCTGTACCAGGTCGACGAGATCCTGGCCATCTGGGCCAGCATTCGGGCCCCGGCGCTGTGGGTGGAGGGCAGCGAAACAGATGTCGCCAAGTGGTGGGGCGATCGTTATCCGCGCGCCGACTTCGATGCCCGGCTGGATGTGGTGCCCGACCTTCGTCGATTCACCATCGACAACGCCGGGCATATGTTGCACCACGACCAGCCCGCTGCCCTGGCCGTGCAACTGGCCGACTTTCTGGGTCCGCAGCGCGAGCCTGCCGCCAACCCGCGCGCATGACCATGGGGCATGCGAAAATCATCGGCTGACGACCGACAGGCTATCCATGGACATCGAACAGATCAACCAGATCGGCACCCTCATTGCCGACCTCTCAGCGCGCACCGACGCGCTAAGGGGGTATCTTTGACTACGACCGAAAGGCACTGCGGCTGAACGAAGTCAACGCAGCGCTGGAGAATCCCAGCGTCTGGAACGAGCCCAAGCGCGCCCAGGAACTCGGGCGCGAGAAGAAGTCCCTCGAGACCGTGGTCGAAACCATCGACCACCTGACGAGCAACCTGTCGGACAGCCTCGAGCTGTACGAAATGTCCAAAGCCGAGGCCGACCTCGAGAGCCTGTCCGCGATCGAGGCCGATGCAGCGGCGCTGGCCAAGACCGTCGAGGAACTCGAGTTCCGGCGCATGTTCAACAACCCGGCCGACCCCGGCAACTGCTTCATGGACATCCAGGCCGGCGCGGGCGGCACCGAGGCCTGCGACTGGGCCCAGATGCTGCTGCGCCAGTACCTGCGCTACTGCGAGCGCAAGGACTTCAAGGTCGAGGTCATGGAGGAGAGCGAAGGCGACGTCGCCGGCATCCGCAGCGCCACGCTGAAGATCGAGGGCGACCACGCCTTCGGCCACCTGCGCACCGAAACCGGCGTGCACCGGCTGGTGCGCAAGAGCCCGTTCGACTCCGCCGGCGGGCGCCACACGAGCTTTGCCTCGGTCTTCGTCTACCCCGAGGTCGACGACACGATCGAGATCGAGATCAACCCGGCCGATGTGCGCGTCGACACCTACCGCGCCAGCGGCGCCGGTGGCCAGCACATCAACAAGACCGATTCGGCGGTGCGCCTGACGCACAACCCGACCGGCATCGTCGTGCAATGCCAGAACGACCGCTCGCAGCACCGCAACAAGGACGAGGCCTGGCAAATGCTGCGCTCGCGCCTGTACGAGCACGAGATGCGAAAGCAGATGGAAGCGCAGCAGAAGCTCGAGGACACCAAGACCGACGTCGGCTGGGGGCACCAGATCCGCTCCTATGTGCTCGACCAGAGCCGGATCAAGGATCTGCGCACCAATGTCGAGATTTCCAACACCCAGAAAGTACTGGACGGTGACCTCGACCCCTTCATTCAGGCCAGCTTGAAACACGGCCTGTGACCCGCGGGCCGATCGGGCCGCCCAGACTCCCACGAGGAACTTCCCATGCGTGAAGGCCCAGCCACCCTGATCCAGCGTCGCGACTACAGTGCGCCGGCGTTCTGGATCCGCCGCGTCGAGCTCACGTTCGACCTGGACCCGGCCAAGACCATTGTCTCGAGCCGGCTGCACATCGAGCGCAATTCCGATGTGCCGGCAACGGCGCTGCGACTGGACGGCGAGGAGCTGACCTTGCTGCGCGTGCAGGCCAATGGCGAGAGCGTGTCGTTCCGCCAGGAAGGCGGCCAGCTCATCATCGACAACCCGCCGACCGACGCCACGTTCACGCTCGACATCCGCAACACCTGCGCGCCTGACAAGAACACCGCCCTGTCCGGGCTCTACCTCAGCGGCAGTGGCCTGTTCACGCAGTGCGAGGCCGAGGGCTTCCGGCGCATCACCTACTTCCTCGACCGGCCCGACGTGATGGCGATCTACAGCGTCACGCTGCGCGCCGACAAGGCCAGGTACCCGGTCTTGCTGTGCAACGGCAACCTGCTCGAACAGGGCGAGCTCGACAAGGGCCGCCATTTCGCCAAATGGCACGACCCGTTTCCGAAGCCGAGCTATCTGTTCGCCCTCGTCGCCGCAGACCTCGTGGCGCGCGAGCAGCACATCCGCACGCGTGCCGGCACCGATCACCTGCTGCAGGTCTATGTGCGGCGTGGCGACCTCGGCAAGACCGAGCATGCGATGAACTCGCTCATCGCCTCGGTGGCCTGGGACGAAGCGCGCTTCGGCCTGCCGCTCGACCTCGAACGCTTCATGATCGTCGCGGTCGAGGACTTCAACATGGGCGCCATGGAGAACAAGGGCCTGAACATCTTCAACACGAAGTTCGTCCTGGCCAGTGCCGCCACCGCGACCGACAACGACTTCGAGGGCATCGAGAGCGTGGTCGGCCACGAGTACTTCCACAACTGGACCGGCAACCGCATCACCTGCCGCGACTGGTTCCAGCTGTCGTTGAAGGAAGGCCTGACGGTGTTTCGCGATCAGGAGTTCTCGATGGACATGGCGGGCGACGCCAGCGCACGCGCCGTCAAGCGGATCGGGGACGTCATCTCGCTGCGCCGCGCCCAGTTCCCCGAGGACGCCGGCCCGATGGCCCATCCGGTGCGCCCCGACAGCTACGTCGAGATCAACAACTTCTACACCTCCACGATCTACGAAAAGGGTGCCGAAGTCGTCCGCATGATGCACACCCTGGTCGGCCGCGAGGGCTTTGCGAGAGGCATGAAGCTCTACTTCGAGCGCCACGACGGCCAGGCCGTGACCTGCGACGATTTCGCCCAGGCCATCGCCGATGCCAACCCTGCGACGCCGCTGGCCGAACACCTGGACGCCTTCAAGCGCTGGTATTCGCAGGCCGGCACGCCGCGCTTGCAGGCACGCGGCAGCTGGGATGGCACGAGCCGGCGCTACACCATGACCCTGTCACAGCACAGTGCAGGCGAGGCGGCGGCAGCGCCCCAGGTCATCCCGGTGCAGGTTGGCCTGCTGGGCCAGGACGGGCGAGCGCTTGCCGAGCGCCTGTTGGTGCTGACGGGGGCCGAGCAGTCGTTCGAATTCGACGACCTGGCCGAAGCCCCGGTCCCTTCGGTGCTGCGTGGATTCTCGGCACCGGTGCGCCTGGACGACGGCCTCGACGACGCCGGCCTGCTGATCCTGCTCGCGCACGACAACGACCCCTTCAACCGCTGGGAAGCCGGTCAGCGCCTCGCGCTGAATCGCCTGCTGGCCGCGCTCCCGGAGAATGGCCCTCAGGACCTCGACGAGGGATTCGTCGAGGCCATGCGTGCCGTGCTGCGTCATCCGGACCTCGCCCCGTCATTCAAGGCCCTCGCGCTGGCGCTGCCGAGCGAGGCCTACGTCGCCGAGCAGCTCACCGAGGTAGACCCGCAGCGGATTCACGCGGTGCGCGAGCACATGCGCCTGCAACTGGCGCGCCGGCTGCGCGACGACTGGTCGTGGGCCTGGCAGGCGCACCAGGTGACCGAGGGCTATCGTCCCGACGCGGCCCAGTCAGGCCGGCGCGCGCTGGCCAACCGCAGTCTGTCGATGCTGGTGCTCGACGCCGTGCGCGGTGGCGACAGCCAATGGCCCGGCCGAGCCTATCAACGCGTCAAGGACGCGGGCAACATGACCGACCGCTATGAAGCGCTGGCGGCCCTGGTCGGCGCCGGTTCGGAACTCGCGGCACCGGCACTTGCCTACTTCGAGGCGCACTTTGCCGATGACGCGCTCGTGATGGACAAGTGGTTCGCGCTGCAGGCCCTGGCACCCGAAGCCGGCGACGCCGGTGCGGCGCAGGTGCTGGCGCGGGTGCGGGCCCTGATGAAGCATCCTGCCTTCTCGCTCAAGAACCCGAACCGCGCACGCAGCCTGATCTTCAGTCTGTGCGCCGGCAACCCGGCAGCCTTTCATCGTGCCGACGCTTCGGGCTACGTGTTCTGGGCCGATCGTCTGCTCGAGCTCGACGCGCTGAATCCACAGCTGGCCGCACGCCTGGCGCGCGTCATGGACCGCTGGCGCGTTCTCGCGCAGCCCTACCGGAACGCGGCCCAGGAGGCCATCGCCCGCGTCGCGGCCAAGCCCGATCTGAGCAACGACGTGCGCGAGATCATCTCCCATGCGCTGGAGAACGAATGAACCGACGCGTCAGCCTGACCCAGTACCTCGTCGAACAGCAACGTGAACATGGCCGCATACCGGCCCAGCTGCGGCTGCTGATCGAGGTCGTCGCCAGGGCCTGCAAGCACATTGCGATCGCGGTCAACAAGGGGGCACTCGGCGACGTGCTGGGCAGTGCCGACAGCGAAAACGTGCAGGGTGAAGTGCAGAAGAAGCTTGACATCATCTCCAACGAGGTGCTGATCGAGGCCAACGAGTGGGGCGGCCACCTCGCGGCCATGGCCAGCGAGGAGATGGACTCCATCCACGTCGTGCCAAACCGCTACCCGCAGGGCGAGTACATGCTGCTCTACGACCCGCTGGACGGTTCGAGCAACATCGACGTGAACGTCTCGATCGGCACCATCTTCTCCGTCCTGCGCAAGATCGGCCATGCACGAGGCGTCAGCGAAGAGGACTTCCTGCAGCCAGGCAAGCAGCAGGCCGCCGCCGGCTACTGCATCTACGGCCCGCAGTCGATGCTGGTCCTGACGGTCGGCAACGGGGTCGCGATGTTCACGCTCGACCGCGAGACCGGCTCCTGGATACTGACTCAGGACAGTGTGCAGATCCCGGCCGAGACCCGCGAGTTCGCGATCAACATGTCGAACCAGCGCCACTGGGCGGCGCCGGTGCGGCGCTACATCGACGAATGCCTGGCCGGCACGGAGGGCCCGCGCGCGAAGGACTTCAACATGCGCTGGGTTGCCAGCATGGTGGCCGACGTGCACCGCATCCTGACCCGCGGCGGAATCTTCCTCTACCCCTGGGACCAGCGCGAACCCGCGAAACCCGGCAAGCTGCGCCTGATGTACGAGGCCAGCCCGATGGCCTTCCTGGTCGAACAGGCGGGCGGCGCGGCGACCAACGGGAACGAGCGCATCCTGGACCTGGTGCCGGGCAAGTTGCACGAGCGCGTCAGCGTGATCCTGGGCTCGAGCAAGGAAGTCGAGCGCGTGACCTCCTATCACCGGGCCGGCGTCGAGTGAGCCTTGCGCTGCTCTATAATCTCTGGCTTCGCCGGTGTAGCTCAGTTGGTAGAGCAGCTCATTCGTAATGAGAAGGTCGGGGGTTCGACTCCTCTCTCCGGCACCAGACCATTGCCAGGGCCCCGGAACAGTTTCTGATCCGGGGCCCTGCGCATTCTCGGGCCGCAACTGAATGAATCGCCGCACCTGGTCTTGCCTGTTCGGGCTCGTGCTGCTGAGCGTCACCCTGTTGTCCCTGCTGCCGCACCCACCTCGGCTTGCCGACACAGGGTGGGACAAGCTCAACCATGGGCTGGCGTTCTCGCTCCTGGCACTGCTGGCGAGCATGGCGTGGCGCGAGACCCGCGCGTCGCGCTGGATCGGTCTGGCCCTTTGGCTGCTCGCCTGGGGCATGCTGATCGAAGCCGCACAGGCATTGACGCCCACTCGCCAGGCCGAGTGGGGCGACGTGTTGGCGGACGGTGTCGGGATTGGCTTGGGCCTGATCCTCAGCCTTGCATTCGGCGCAGGAAACCGGTCCCGCCAGTGAGCGCAGACAGAGGCTACCGAACGCTCTGACCGGTCGCGACCGGCTGTTCGCTCATCAGGTCCATGGCCTCACGGTTGTGCAAGGCGACCGCCATGCGCGAACGCAGGTTGGCCAGGCCTTCGGGTCCCCAGTTCGTCACCAGCTCCTCGAATTGCACCAGACCGCGCTGCAGCACGTCCAGCGGCACCGATTGCAGCGCCGCCAATCCTTCGGTCAACAGGGACTGCTCCAGGAACGCCAGGTGGCGCAGGGTGTGGCGGGCGTCGGGGTCGTCGTTCAGGACCTCGCCGAGCTGGGTCAGCATGGTCCTGAGTTCTTCGCGCTGGCGGATGCGGGCCTGCTCGGCCGGCGAGGCTGGTTTCACCGGGCCCGTGCGCTCGACCAGCTCAATGTGCAGCCCCCCTCGCAATCTCAGCTGCAAGTGGCAATTGAAGAACTGGTGGGCAGCGCGGCGAACCGGTGCCAGCGTCTTGGCAACAATGTCCATTCGATCCTGGGCGACGAGGCGGATGTCGTGTTGGCACTATCGGCCGAATCGGCCCGCTCCTTGAGGCCGATCTTGTGACAAACCGCATCGTTCAGACGACGCAGGTCCGGTTCTTGCCGGTTCGCTTGGCCTCGTAGAGGGCTTCGTCGGCGCGCTCCAGCGCGACATCGATCGCCTCGTCGCGGCGCCACTGCGTGACGCCTGCGGAAAACGTCACGAAGACCTCCTTGCCCTCGTGCATGAACAGGCTCGAGCTCAAGCTGCGCTGCAGGCGCGTCAACGCCTGCTGGCCCTCATGGACCGGGGATCCGGGCAACAGCACGACGAACTCCTCGCCACCGAAGCGGGCCACGGTGTCGACCGGCCGCAGCCGATCGCGCACGGTCTGCGCCAACATCCGCAAGGCGTTGTCGCCGGCCGCATGGCCCAGCGAGTCGTTGAGTTTCTTGAAGTTGTCGATGTCGAGCAGGCCGATCGACAGTAGCGCACCCTCATCGCGGACCATGCGCGCGCATTCGGCATCGAAGGCCTGCGCCAGCCCGCGCCGATTCGCGACCTGCGTCAGTGCATCGGTGGACACCTCCTCGGACAGCCGGCGCAGCTCGCCCTCCAGGTCCCGAACCTTGTCTGCCAGGGCCAGCGCCTGGGTATGGTCGGCCGTCAAGCGTTCCTGGGTGGAACGGACGATCGATTGAACGGCGCGACTGTCGGCGACCAGCTCGCGGACCACGCCCGCCAACCCTTCGAGCGAATCGGCCTGCTCGATCGCGCGCGCGTGGCGCTCGACGCTGTCCTCGAAGCGCTCGGTGTGCGAGCCCAGTTCGCCGAGCTCACCGAGCAGGCGCTGGATGAACTCCTTCAACGCGTCGCGCGCGGCATTGCGCTCGCTGCGCACACGCCGTTGCCGTTCGCGTGTCTCGGCGAGCAAGGCCGAGGCAGCACGCACGGCGCGTGCGTTCACGCCGTCCGCCAGGCGCTCGCTCAGGCTTTCGCACTGGCCGCGCGCCCAGCTCTCGTCTTCGGCCAACTCGGCCAGCCCGCTGCTGAGTTCGTGGCACAGGGTTGCCAGCGAATCGAACAGTCCATGGCGGTGTGACAGCCAGCGGCGGGCCTGGGCACACAGGTCCTCGATGGCCTGCACGGTGGGTGCGTCGGCGCCCTCGCGCACCAGTCGATCGGCCAAGGGTCCGAGCGCGTCTGCGATCTCCGCGGCCCTGGGTTCGCTCGCGGGCAGACTGGCCATGACCGTCATCTGGAACGCCTCGGCCACGGCCGGCCAGACCGGTTGCGCCGCTTGGACTTGCGCAGTCGAGGCCTCGACCGGGGCCACCGGCTCGTCGCCGTCGAGCTGCGAGAAGTCGGTCAGCGGCTCGTCCGACGGGTCGGCGTCGGTTTCCCACGCCTGCATCAGCGCGCCCAGACGCTGCTGCAGCCGCGCCGCGTCCATCCGGCTGCCGTCCAGCACACGCTGCAGGCTTTCCTTCTTGCGCGCCGTCGTCCATCGGCGGCCGCCGCGCTCGAGCCCCGACGCGAGCCGATCGAGAATGGCCGCCCAGGCGGTCGGCCGCTCCGCGACCTTCTCCCAGGCGCGGTCGGCGTCGTTCCAGGCGCCCGAAGTGAATCCTTCGATCAGGGCCGCGCCCAGTTTGGCCCGCAAGCCGGCGTCGTCGACGGCGCGAGCGACCAGCCGTTCGACATGGATCCTGGCCCGTTCTGGCAAGTCGGCGCCTTCCTTGCCGGATTCCTCCACATAGGCGCGCGCATAGTTCTCCGGCGTCGGTTCCTGCTGCGCTTGTGCCAGGCGCCTGAGCGCGCCCTTCGCGATCTGCGCCGGCGATGTGCTTGCAGTGCCTGCCACCTGATCCCCGCGGCCTCAATGCGGCCGGCTGCCCACAGCCGGCTCCGCGGTCGTGACGGGCATCGCGTCGCTGCGTGGCAGGACGGCGGTCTCGATCCATTGCTCGAGCGCGTCGCCTGGCACGGGACGGCAGAACATATACCCTTGCATGACATTGCAGCCGAGGCGCTGCAGGACCTCCATCTGGCGCAGCATCTCGACCCCTTCGGCCACGACCCGCAGGCCGAGGGCCTTGGCCAGGGCGATGATGGCCGACACGATGGCCGGGCTCTGCGGCGTAATGCCCAGATCGCGCACGAAGCTGCGATCGATCTTCAGCTCGGCGATCGGCAAGGTCGACAGACGAGACAGCGACGATGTACCGGTCCCGAAGTCGTCGATCGAGACCTCGACGCCGATCTCGTTCAATCTGTGCAGGGCCGGGATGACGCTCTGCAGATCCTTCATCAGATTGTCCTCGGTGATCTCGAGGCGCAGCATGGCGTGCGGCACACCCTGTGACGTGACGGCCTCGTGGATGTTCTCGATCAGGTCGGTGCGCGAGAACATCGTGGTGGGCAGATTGACCGAGATCGTGCTGTCGAATCCGAAACGCTGGCGCCAGACGCGGGCCTGGCGCGCCGCTTCGCGCAGCGCCCACTCCGACATCGGCACGATCAGGCCGTTGTCCTCGGCCAGGGGGATGAATTGCATCGGCGGCAGCAAGGTCGGGCCGCGCTGCCAGCGCATCAGCGCCTCCACGCCCACCATGCGACCCAGTCGAACGTCGACCTGCGGCTGGTAGTGCAGCACGAGTTCGTCGCGCTCGATGGCCTTGTGCAGCGCTGTCTCGAGTTCGAGCTTCTCACGCCCGGCACCCGACAGCGCGGGCGTGTACAGCGCGGCACCGTTGCGGCCCTGGCCCTTGACCGAATACATCGCGACGTCGGCATTGCGCAGCAGGTCGACCACCGAATCCCCGTCGCGCGGGTAGATTGCGACCCCGACGCTGGCGGTGACGAAACACTCCTGCCCCCCGACGACGACGGGCTCGCGCATGACTTCCAGCACCCGGCTGGCAACCCGCTCGGCGTCGCTGTCGCCACCCACTTCGGGCAGCAAGGCCACGAACTCGTCGCCACCCAGGCGGCCCACGGCCTCCAGTGCGCGGTGCGAACGGCCGCCGGCGGATTCCACCGCGTTTTCCATCACATGGTCGCTGTGGCGCACACAGGAGCGCAGTCGCTGCGAGACCTGGCGCAGCAGTTCATCGCCGGCGCCGTGGCCGAGCGTGTCGTTGATGATCTTGAAACGGTCGAGGTCGATCAGCAGGACGGCGAACGAATGCTGCATTCGCCGCGCCTGCTCCAGGGCACGCTCGGCGCGCCAGATCAACTGATGCCGGTTGGGCAGGCCAGTCAGGGTGTCGAAGTTGGCCAGGTGACGGATGTGGTCCTCGGCCTCGCGCCGGTCCGTGACGTCCTGGACGATGCCCGCATAACCGATGCACTGCCCGTGCTCGCCGAATTCGGGCTCAGCTTCCACATGGATCACGCAGCGGCGGCCATCGACCTGTTGCGCGGTGACGTCCATCGCCAGGATCGAGCTGTGCCGGAAGACCTCGCGCAGCAACCTGAACAGCACCGGGCGCTCGTCGGCGACGACCAGGTGCAGCAGGCGGCGCATGCTGATTCCTTCGGCCTGCGGCAGGCCGAGCACGCGCAGGCTTTCGGGTTGCAGCATCAGCGCGTTGTCGGCCCGCCGCCAATCGAAGCTACCCATGCGCGCCAGGTCCTGCGCGCGCGCCAGCTTGGTCTTGCTGCGCTCGAGCTCGAGGCGGGTGCGGGAACTGCGCAGCATGTAGCGCAGCCGCTCGGCCAGCAGTCCCCATTGGGTCGTCTTGACGAAGAAGTCCGTGGCGCCTGCTTGATAAGCCCGCGCGATCGACGCGTCGTCGTCCAGGCCTGTCAACATCAGGACCGGCACATGCTCGAAGCCCGGAATCGCCCGCAGGGTCCGGCAAGTCTCGAAGCCGTCGAGGCCCGGCATCTGCGCGTCCAGGACGATCAGGTCCGGAGTCCACCCTTCGATCTGCTCCAGCGCCTGTTCGCCATCGCTGGCTTCGGTGATCTCGAAATCGCGCTGGCGCAATGCCTGCGCCGTCAACATCAGGTTGACTTCGTCGTCATCGACCAATAGGACGTGGGGCCGCTCGGGCAGCGGGTTGTCGGCGAAGGGCTTGAGTGTCATCGCTCGTGTTGGTCAGTCTCGCAGCATAGCCCGGACCGCCTCCAGCGCATGCTCACCCTCTTCCAGTACGGCCAGCAGCGCCGGCTCCATGTCGACCTCTCCACCCGACTTCACGACTTGCTCGAGCGCCACGCAACAACGCGCGAAGTCGAGGGCACCGACGCTCGTCGATGAGGACTTGAGCGTGTGCGCAACTTCGGCCGCGGTCTTGGCGTCGACACCGGATCCATCGGCCGGCCGCAGGCGCGCCAGATGGCGCCGCAAGGACACGTCGTAGGCCCGCAACACCTGTGGAAGAAAGCCTCTGCGACCGCCGGGATCGAGCTCGCGCAGTCGCGCCAGTGCCTCGGGATCGAGCGCCCTGGACATGCGCGACCCGTCGCCGCTGGCCCCGGCCCGCGTCGATGTTGGTCGATCTTGGTGGTCTGACTGCACGTCCAGCATGACGCCTTGAAATGGGTTGCCCGATCGGTCGGTGACGCGCGCGCTCTGGCACCCGCGCGTCAGCGGCCCTGCCAAGCTTACGGCAATGCGCGCCAGAACTTGAGCCCCTTCGTACAATCGGCATCATGCGGGCATCTAGCGCTTGGGCTCTCAGCGCCCCCTCTCGGCGAACCTGGCTCGCCATCACGACCTTGATGCTCGCAGGATGCACGGCGCAGACCGGCGCGCTCGGCACCTGGACATGGGCTGCGCTGGTCCTGCTCGTGCTGGGTCTGGTGGCGCTGGCTGCCTGGGCCGGTCACCAGGGTGCAAGACTGCGTCAGGCGCTTGCCAGCCACCTGGGACTCCAGCGCGAACAGGCCCACGGCAAGCTCAGCACGGAAGTGAACTGGGCCGTGGATCGCGACCGGCGCTTGATCAACTGGACGGCCCCGGCGGGCTTTGCTCGGACCGGCCAGGACCTGTCGACGGCGTTCGACCTTGGCGACTCGAAGGACCAGGTCGAGGCCGCGCTCGCGAGCGGCTCGGCGTTCGGCCCCGTGGTCGTGCGCGCCCCGCTCGACGACAGTGCATGGCTGCTCAGCGGCCTGCCCTTGCACGATGTCGACGGGCGGCCGATGGGTCACGCCGGAATCGCCTGCCCAGCCACCGCCGACACCGAAGCCGGAGCATTGCCAGTCCTGCTCGACGCCTGTCCCGGCCCGATGATGCTGGTCGGCCGCGAGGAAACGCGCTGGGCCGTGCACAACGCCAATGGCGCGGCGCGCCGCATCCTGAACGCCAATCAGACTGCATCGAACCTGACGACGCTCGACCTGCCCAAGGCGCTGACCGACGCGCTGGACCATGCCCCCGAGCATGTGCATGACGCGGACGGGTGGCAGGTTCGGCCCTTTCGCGGCCGCGGCAACCGCTGTTTCGTGCTGAGTCGTGCGGCGTCGGACGGGGAGGTCAACGACTCGGCGGCATTCAGCTTCACCGTCTCGCACGATCTGCGCGCGCCGATCCGCGTGGTCGAGGGTTTCGCACGCATCGTCAAGGAAGACTATGCGCATGTGCTCGACCGCATCGGCACTGACCACCTGGACCGCGTGCTCGGTGCGGCGGCGCGCATGAACCAGATGATCGATGCGATGCTGACCCTGGCCCGTCTGAGCTCGCAACCGCTGGCGCGTCAGCCGGTCAACCTGTCGCAGCTGGCCGGCTTCGTCACCGACGAATTGCGCCGCTCGGCCGCCGACCGTGACGCGGAGATCGAGATCGAGCCGGGCTTGACGGTCAATGGAGACCCCACGCTGCTGCGTCTGGTGCTCGAGAACCTGCTCGGCAACGCCTGGAAGTACACCGCCAAGCGTGCCCGCGCGCGCATCGTGTTCACCCACGAGACGCAGGGTGACAGGACCGTGTTCATCGTGCGCGACAACGGCGCCGGCTTCGACATGCGTTCGGCCGATCGCCTGTTCGGGCTGTTCCAGCGCCTGCACAGCGCCAACGACTTCCCGGGCACCGGCGTCGGGCTGGCGTCGGTGCAACGCATCGTGCGGCGCCATGGTGGTGAGATCTGGGCCGATGCCGAGCCGGGCTCCGGCGCGGCATTCCACTTCACGATCGGTTCCTAGCCGCCCGGGCCGGCCAGCTCTTCGACTGCGTCCACGATGCGCGCGGCCTGGGCCTCGCGGCTCAGGCCCTTTTCTGCGGCCTGCGTCTCGAGCCTGCGCACGGCCCCAGCGCGGGTCAGCGAATACCGGTGCATCAGGACGCCGGTGGCCAACGACACCATCTCGGTCGGCGTCGGCGCCACCGACAGACGCGACGCTGGCGCCGAGGGCGGTGCGACGGCGCCGGCCGCCGGTGGTGCCGCGGCGGCGCCCGCGCGCAAGCGCGCAAACGCGTCGTCGACGGTCGGCACGATCTGCCCGACCTCGAGCGGTTTGACGAGATAGGCCACGGCACCCAGTTCCTCGACCTTGGCGCGGGTTTCATCGTCGGCAAATGCCGACAGGAACATGAAGGGGACATGCGCCACGTCGCGCAGGTATTCGGCCACGTCAAAGCCGGTCTTGCCATGCATGCGGATGTCGAGCAGCGCCATCTCAGGCTGGTGCTGGCGCGCCAGCAGGATCGCGTCGTCACCGTTGTCGGCATCGATGACGTCGTATCCGGCCTGGGTCAGTCCATGGGCAACCGTGGCCAGCACGAGCCGGTCGTCATCGACGACCAGGATCCTGCCCTTGCCTGCCGCGCGTGTTGCCTTGCCTGCATTCATGCTGCGGTCTCCTGAGCGTCATTGTCGCCGATTGCCTGCACGTCCTCCAGCAAGACGCTGGGCGCGCGCAGAGTGACCAGGGTCACGACCTGATCACCGCTTTGCTGCAAGTAAAAGCCGGCGCTGCGACGTGGCAGCAAGGCCCGGACCAGACCCAGGCCCGAAACACCGCTGCGCACCTGATCGACGCTGAACCCGTCCGGGAGCCTGCCCGGGTGGCAGATCCGGATCTCGACCGCGTCGCCCTGTGCCTGCAGGCTGCACAGCACGTCGCCCGTACCATGCTTGACCGCATTGGTCAGCAACTCGTTCAAGGTCAACGCCACCGGTATCGATTCGGCCTCCGGCAGGACCAGGGTGGCCGCAGAAGCGGCTGGCGGCTCGACTGCGATCGTGCGTCCGAAGGTGCGCTGGACCGATTGTGCGATCGCCTCGACGACCCGTCCCAGCCTCAGCAGCCCGCTGCTGCCCACCTGGAGCCCGTAGACCTGCGCGATCGCCCGCACTTGTGCGACGGCCTCGCCAAGCAGGGGTGCGACCTCAGGCTGCCGCTCGGCATGCTGTTGCAGCAACCCGGCAACGCCTTGCAGGTTGTTCTTGATTCGATGGTGGACTTCCTTGACCAGGACTTCACGTTGCGCGATCGCGGCCTGCAGCCGGGCGCGGTCAGCCTCGCGTCGTTCGGTGACGTCACTGGCGACGATCAACAACTGGGCCGGTGCTCCGGCCTGGGCCGGCAGACCGACCAGCCTTGTGTCCCAGAGCCGATCGGGCTCCCCTTGCGCGCGAATCTGGCGCAACTCGTGCACCTGCGGTTCACTCACCTCCGGCGCGAGCGAGGCAAGCGCCTGCGCCAGGCCCGCGGGAGCAGGCTCCAGGAACTGCGCCGCGGTCTGGTTGCGCTGAAGCACCTGGTGGTCATCCGCATCGAGCAGGGCAATCGCAAGTGGCGCAGTGTCGATCACGCGCTGCAGCGAGGCCCTCGCCTGGACGGTGCTGACCTCGGCCTGGCGCCGGCTCTCGATGTCCAGCAGGGCGAACGTCAACTGGCCGGCCTGGGACTCGGTCGACGTCACGACGGCGTTGCCCACGACCCAGAACTCGCGCCCGTCCCTACCGCGCAGCCGGCACTCGAAGGTCTCGGCCTGCCCTTCCTTGAGCCGTTCGACATAGTCCTTGCGACGAAACGGATGGTCCGCCTCGGGCGTCGCGACGATGCTGATCGACTCACCGACGAAGTCGGCCAGCTCGCCGCCGAACATGCGCCTAGCCGACCGGTTCATCCATTCGATGCCTCGGTCCGACACAGTGACGATGCCGACCAGCACCGAGTCCAGAATGGCCCGCGTGCGCTCGGACTGCCGCACCAGCGACTCGCGCGCACGGTGCAATTCGTCGACATCGACGAACGAGCAGATGACGCCGTCGCTCTGCGCATCGGAGTCGACCTTGCGCGCGCCGATCTGCACCCAGCGCAGGCTGCCATCGCGGCGGCGCAAGCGGCGTTCGCCGACGAAGCGGCCATCCTGACGCAAGCCGGCGGCCAGACGCGTTTCGAACTCGACGCAGGCGCGTGCGCTCTCGTACAGCTCGGCGCCATCGAGCGCGGTCAGCTCGGGCGCCGAGTAGCCTGTCATCGCGGCCATGGCCTGGTTGGCCCGCTCGATGCGGGCCCCGCGCTGGTAGGCGATCCCGACTTCGGAGACGCTGAACATCAGGTCACGGTCGCGCAGCAGGGTCTCGAGCTCGGCCTGCTGAGTCTTCAAGCGCGTGATGTCGGTCAGCACCGCGACCGCTTCGACCTCGTCGGTGGCCGAATCGGCCGCACGCACCGACAGCGTGTACCAGCGCGAGCTGCCGCGCCCGGTCTCGTAGGCGAACTGCGCCTCGAAGTCGGAACCCTCGCGCGCCGCTGCCGCCGCCGCCCGCGCCACCTCAAGGCCCGCCGCGCTGCGCGAGAAGACCGCCTCCAGCGTCGATCCCGCCCCTGCTCCGGGTTCGACCGACAGCATGCGTTCAAACACATGGTTGCAACGCACCAGCACCTGCGCGCGCAGGTAGGCGATGCCGGCCGGCGAGCCATCGAGGATCGTGCCCAGTTCGCGCAGCAGTTGTTCGTTGCGCAGGCGGGCTCGCTCCTGTTCGGTGACATCCAGCGTCACGACCGAGGTGGCGCGGCGCCCCCCGGCCAGGGCCCCGGGTTCGACCCGGGTCAGCAGCCAGCGCTGCCCCAGCTCGGGATGGCGCACCGCATACCGGACCTCGGCACGTTCGCCTCCACGCAGCGCGTGTTGCAGCCTCTCGTAGTCCGCCATCGACTCCGGGTCCACCATGTCGCGGCCGATGCCCTGCAGACCGGTCGATGGCGCCGCCCCTGCGCGCGTCGGCGGCGCGGACTGGACCCAGCCGCGCTGGCTGTCGTAGGTTGCCACACCGATACTGGCGGTGTCCATCAACGCGCCGCGTTCGAGCTGCGCCAGATCGCGCTCGTCCTCCGCGCTGCGGTCTTCGACGACGGCCATGAAACGATTTCGACCCGCCTCGCCCGCGATCATTGCGACCCTCGCGCCGAGCCGGCGGCGCCCGTCCGGCGTGCGCACCAGCACCTGGCTCTCGACCGGAGCACCCTGGTGCAGCTGGTTCTCGACCGGGCCGCCGTCACGCCAAGCCAACAGCGTCTGCAGAGTCCTCAGCCGCGTCGACCAGGGACACCGGCACCTCTCCGATCAGGGCATCGAACGCTCGGTTCGAACGCACGATCAGCCCTGTCGCATCGAAGACCAGCATCCCGGACGGGCTCAGTTCGAACCACTGCGACAGCTCGTCGAGCGAACGCTCGGCCTGGGCGCGCGCCACATGTTCGGCGGTCGTGTCATGGTAGGTCGCGAGCAACCAGCGCCCCTCGATGTCCGGCAGCACGGTGTAGGTCGCGCGAAACCAGCGGTCGCGACCAGCGCCGTCGACCAGGCGCCGCTCCGCCATCCTGTGCTGCGACCCGACATGCAAGGTGTGCAGCCAGTCCGCGATGGCCAGGCGATCCGACTCACGCTCCTCCTGCGGCTGCAGGTCGACCGGGTCACGCCCGAGCAAGTCGGTCTGGGTCGTGGCACTGAAGGCTTCGAACGCCGGGTTGGCATCGACGATGCGCAACTGCGCATCGAGCAACAGGGAAGGCACGGGCAAGGCCCACAGCACCGACAGCGCCTTCAACGCTTCGTGTCCCGACCGTTCTGGAGACTTCAGTGCGCTCATCGATCCGCGTGGTGGCGAGCGCAACCAGTCAGTCCAACTCGCGCGCCATGGTCAAGGCGCGCAGCAGCGCAACGTTCACTTCCGTCATGCCAAGAAATGCCCGATCCGCGGTCTCGCGAATGTCGGTGCGCGAGGACTGCTCGAGCGCGCGCACCAGATCGAGGTAGGGCTGAAACGGTCCCGTGCTCTCCACCAGGGCCTGGCGTACGCGCTCCGGCACCGGGACACTTCGGAACAGCTCGTCGAAAGGCTGCATCAGCATGCGGTCGAGCAGCGAGAACACGCCGCAGATGAACAGCTCGTTGCCCATGTCGGTGTCGCCACTGGTGCGCACCAGTTCCTCCATCAGCACGCCGCGCCGCACTGCCGCGAACATGACCGGACGGGCCGCCGGGTCCTTGCTGGCCGAGGTCAGCAGCAGGGCCAGCCAGCGCTTGAGCTTCTTGTAGCCGAGCAGCATCAGGGCATGGCGGAACGAAGCGATCTCGACCGAAAGGCCAAAGGCCGCCGAGTTGATGTAGCGCAGCAGTCGGAAGGCCAGCGACGGGTCCCTCGTCAGCACGCCCTCGAGGCGATCCACCGGTTCTTCGTTGTCGACCCGCCGGATCAGTTCCATCACGACTTGCAGATCTGCCGGTGCGCTGCGCGACACGCTGGAACGCGGCACCTCGTCCTCCATCGGCCAGCCGATCACGGCGGCGGCGCCGCGCTGGAATGCCGCATCGACATCGGCGCGCACCCGCATGCCAGCCTGCAGATGGGTGATCGTGCGGGTCACGCCGACCGGCGGCGCTGCCGAACTGCGTCGCTCTTCACCCAGGTCGATGATCGAGTGGCGGAAAAAGGGCAGCACCTCGCGCGGCAGCTCGACCACCGGCCGACCCTTCACGAGCAGGGTGCTGCCAGCCTCGCTGAGTGCCCGCAGGGCCTCGATCCGCTTCGTGTCGCTCGCCATGAAGGCCGGGATCTCGAGCATCACATGCGGCGGCGGGCGCAGTTCGAGCATGGCGTCGAGCATGGCCTCGGAGGCGATGTTCAGCGACAACGGAGTCGGCTCCGACTTGCCGCCGGCAACCACCGGCAGATCGTCGCGTCGGGCTGGCCAGACGGTCAGCAGCCCAGCCAGCAGTTCGGCTGCGGGTGGGGGCGCATCACGCCGCTCCGGAAACACCGTCACGCGCGTGGCCATGATGGTCCGTTGACGGTCGATGATGGGGCTGTAGCCCAGAACCAGTTGGCCGAGGTAGGCGTGATCTTGCATTGGACGACTTGGCGGCGGCGCCTGGGGTGGCCCGCGAGCGTGCCGATCAGTTGCCGATGTACTGGAACAGCGACAACCGCTGAACCATCGAATAGGCCTTCAGCGCCGCATCGTAGCCGGTTTGCTGGTTCTGGAAGCCGGAGATGGCCTGCACCATGTCAAGATCTTCTGCTGCAGACCGTTCGGCCGACGCTGCAAGCGCCTGCTCGGACAGGCGCACCTCGACCGAATCGGTCCGGTTCAGGGTCTCGCCGACGAAGGCACGGTGCGACGACAGGTTGCGCGCCACCGCATCGAGGTCACGCAGCCCATCGGCCACCCCCTGGGCAACCTGGGCGCTGGTGCGCCCGGGCGTGGCCAACTCGTTGGCGATGCGCTCGAGCGCATCGAAGACCGAGAGGTCCGCCGCGCCGTTGACCCCGTTCGGTGCCTGCAGCCAGATGGTGCGGCCGTCGAGCGCCATCGGCAAGGGCTCGCCGCCGGCCACATGCTGCAGTCCGGCCGCACCGTTGTAGGTGACCCCGCCGGGCGCGTCGAGGAAAGGCGGCTGTTGCGACCCCTGCCCCCCGAACAGATAGCCACCTGCGCCATCCCCGCGGTTGGCGATTGCGAGCAGGTCGCTGCGCATGCCACGCAGTGCGTCGGCGATGTGCAGGCGCTCGGAATCAGTGTAGGTGCCGTTGCCCGCGGAGACGACCAGATCGCGAATGCTCAGCAGCTTGTCGCCCGCCGCACCGATCGAGCTCTCGGCCTGGGACATCGCATTGCGGCTGGCTTCGAGCGAACGCTGGTCGGCTGCGGTGCGGGTCTGGATGGCCAGCGCCCGTTCGGCGCGAGCCGCCGCCACCGGGTCGTCGCTCGCACGCGTGACACGCTTGCCGCTGGTGAGCTGCTCCTGCATCTCCGACAAGTCGCGCTGCCGCTTCTGAAGGGTCGCCAGGCTCGATTCCTGGGCGTAGGCCGAAGTGATTCGGTACATGGTGGAGGTCCGGGTCAGCGCGCTGCGGCCTGCAGCAAGGTGTCGAACAGGGATTGCGCCACCTGCAGCACCTTGGCGGCGGCCTGGTAGCTTTGCTGGAATTCGATCAGGCGCGCCGCCTCTTCATCGAGGTTGACCCCGGCGATCGACGATCGCGCGCCTTCGGCCTGCGAGGCCAGTGCATCGGACACGCCGGCCAATGCCGCGGCCCCCTGCACCCTCACGCCGACGTCGCTCATCGCGCTGGCGTAGGCGTCGGTCGTGGTCGCGCCACCGCTCAACACACCGGCTGGCACTACGGCTCAGACCGACCAGACGCTCGTCGCGCAGACCGGCGATGGACAGCGCATTGCCGTTGTTGGACGCGGGATAGAGCGTCTTGGCCAGCGTCACCGTGTCACCGGTGCGCGGCACGCCGCTCAGTTCGAGTCGAAAGCCATTGATGTCGGGCCCCGCACTGGGTGGAATCGGTTGCCCGGCAACCCAGGTCCCGCCGCCGGCCGACACCAGGGCGTTGCTGGTGCGGTCGCGCAGTTCCCAGGTGTAGGTTCCGGCGTCGTCGGTGAACGTGATGGTCGCGCTGTTCTGCGGATCCACAGCCGGGTCGACGATCCTGAACGACGCGACAGCGGCGGTGCCGGTGTTGGTGCCACCCAGCGTCGCCGTCAACGGCGATGCCGCAGCGACATCGCGCGGGTCGGTCATCAGGCTCTTCATCAGCCCGGCCTGGCTCACCGGCTGGAGCAGAAATCGGTCGCCGGCCACCGGCGCGGGCACACCGATGTCGATGCGCATGCCATCGACCTCGTCGCCATCGAGCACCGAACGCACCAGACCATCCGACAGTCGGGTGAGCTGCCAGGCGCCGACCACGGACGGATCGGCACGCAGGTCGTACTCGCTCGCAACCAGTTCGGCCGGCCGGGTCACCGTGAGGTTGACGCTGCCGATGAAGTTGCCGCCGACGTCCTTGGCATTGCTCGACGCGGCGATCGAACGCGGCGCCCCGACCGAAAAGAAGTCGATCGGCGCGATCGAGCCGGCTGGCTCGTGAAGGTTCATGCCCAGGCGCTGCTGGGCGTTGAAGGCGCCCGAGATGGCGGCCGCCATCTGCCCGATCGCATTGCGCGCGTCGACCAGATCGTCGGCCTGGAACTGGAGCAGACCCGCGACCCGCCCCCCGCCGAGTGATGGCGTCGACAGGCGCCGGACGATGCCGTTGTCCAGCACGGCCAGCGCCGACCGCGACGGATCGCGGTCGTCCGGCACGACGGCCATGTCCTGTGCGTTCTTGCCCAGCACGAGGCGCTGACCACCGGCGGCGAAGACGCTCATCGAGCCGTCTTCGGCCATCAGGGTCGTGACCTGGATCTGGTCCGACAGGTTGGCCACCAGGCGGTCGCGCTGATCGAGCAGGTCGTTCGGCGGCTGGCCCAGGCCCCGCACCGATGCGATCTTCTGGTTCAGGTCGGCGATGCCCTTGGTCAGCGCGTTGATGCTCTTGACCGAGACCTGAAGATCCTCCGTGACGCCCTTTTGCAGAATGTCGAGTTGGGCCTGCGCGCTGCTGAAGCGCGTTGCCAGATCCTGCGCGCGCGCGAGCACCACCTGGCGTGATGCCATGTCGCCGGGACGACTGGCCAGATCGCCGACCGCATTCAGGAACTGCAGCGACGCATGGCCCAGCCCCTGCTCACCGGGCGGGAACACGCGCTCCAGGTACTGCAGCTGGGACAGGCGGGCATCGTCCATGGCGGCCGCGGCGCGTGTCGTCGCGGACTCGCGCGTCAGGAAGCTGTTGTGCGAGCGCGAGACGGTCTGGACATCGACGCCCTGGCCGAAGAACCCCGCGCCCGTGAACTGGCCGTTCGCGGTCGCCAGTTCGGCCTGCTGGCGCGAGTAACCTGCGACGTTCGCATTCGCGATGTTGTGGCCGGTCGCCTGCAGCGCCGCCTGCTGCGCGGCCATCGTGCGCACAGCCAATGAAATCAGACTGGACACGCCCATGGCTTACCCCGCAGATCGCTGCAGCCGCAGCGTGGTGTTGATGACGCGTGTCAGCTTGTCGGCATAGTCCGGATCGGTCGCATATCCGGCCCGTTGCAGCCCGGTGGCGAACTGGCCAGGTGTATCGGCCGCCAGCACCGCCTGGTAACGCGGACTGGTCTTCATCAGGCGCGCGTAGTCGGCAAAGGACTCGGCGTAGCTCGAGTAGGCCCGGAACTTGGCCGTGGTCTTGCGCGCTGCGCCGTCGACGTATTCGGTCGTCGTCACTTCGGCAACCGGGCCGCGCCACGAATTGCCGGCCTTGATGCCGAACAGATTGAACGAGGGACTGCCGTCGGCATGGAGGATCTCGCGCCGACCCCACCCGGATTCATGGGCGGCCTGGGCCACCATATAGCTCGCGGGGATGCCGCTGGCGGCCTCGGCTCGACGCGCCGCATCGCCATGCTGCTCGATGAAGCCGGCCGCACCGAGTTCGGGGATTCGCACCGGCGCATCGGCCGGCTGCCCGATCGGAGCCGGCGTCCGGTTGGCCGAGCCCGTGGCCGGGATCGGCCCCGGCGCCATCCCCATCTGGCGCTCGAGCTGACGCGCGATCGCATCGGCCAGGCCACCCTTCATGCCGGCCATCTGGCCGGCCAGCTGCTGGTCGAGCATGCCGGTGGCCAGTTCGCCACCGGTGCTGTCCAGCATGCCGCTGTCCATCGTCGTCGCGCGCATGCTCTTCATCAGTTCCTGCATGAAGAGGGTCTCGAACTGCTTGGCCGCCTCGCGCAGCGCGGCCTTCGGGTCCTGCTGGACCTTGGCGCGCAGGCTGTTGAGCGAGTGGACATCGCCGACCAGACCGGTCGAGACGGGCGTTGTCATATCACCTCGAGCTCGGCATTGAGTGCACCGGCGCTCTTCATGGCCTGCAGGATGGCGAGCAGGTCCTGTGGCGTCGCGCCAAGTGCATTGAGGGCCTTGACCACGTCGGTCAGCTGGGCGCCGGCCGGCATCTGGACCAGTGCGCCAGCCTGCTGCGTGATCGCGATGTCGGCCTTCTCGCCGCTCACGGTCTGCCCCTGCGAGAACGGACCGGGCTGGCTGACGACCGGGGTCGAGCTGATCGTCACCGAGATGCTGCCATGCGCCACCGCGCACACGCCGAGCGTCACCGACTCGTTCATCACGACCGAACCGGTGCGGGCGTTCAGCACCACGCGCGCGGCAGGTTTGGCCAGTTCGAGCGTCAGGTTCTCGATGTCGGCCAGGAATGCCACGCGGGCCTGCGAATCGGTGGGCAGCGTCACCTGCACCGCGCGGCCGTCGAGTGCGCGCGCTGCGCCCTCGCCCTTGGCCGCGTTGATCGTGTCGACGACGACCCGGGCGGTGTTGAAGTCGGCCGCCTTCAGATCGAGCTGGATCGTGTTGCCCTGTTGAAGCGAGGTCGGCACCGAGCGTTCGACCGTGGCGCCGCCCGGGATCCGACCGGCCGACAGATGGTTGATCTGCACCTTCGAGCCGCCGGCAGAGGCGCCCGCGCCGCCGACGATCAGGTTGCCCTGCGCAATCGCGTAGATCTGACCGTCGGCACCGCGCAGCGGCGTCATGATCAGCGTGCCCCCGCGCAGGCTCTTGGCGCTGCCCATCGACGACACGTTGACGTCGATCGGCTGCCCTGGTTGCGCAAACGCAGGCAGCTCGCTGGTCACCATGACGGCGGCAGCGTTCTTGCCTTGCGGCGAAGCGCCGGGCGGTAGCGTCACGCCGAGCGACTGCAGCATCGATCCGAGGCTCTGGGAGGTCACGGCATTCTGTTCACCGGTGCCGTCGAGGCCCACGACAACGCCGTACCCGAACAACTGGTTGCTGCGCACGCCCTGGATCGCCGCGACCTCCTTGAGACGCACCGCTTCGGCGGACAGCGGCCACCACAGGGCCGCGCTGGCGAGCAGGAACGCCAGGCCGATCGCGGCGCGCATGAACTTCTCGGTGTCGTGCATGGCGGTCAGATCGGCAGGAAGCTGAGGAAGACGCGCATCAGCCATCCGACGGCTTGCGCCTCGGCTTGTGGCCCGCGACCGCGCTGCTCGAGCCGCACGTTGGCGACCTGAGTGCTGGCGACGCTGTTGCCGGCCTGAATCGTGCGCGGATCGACCTGGCCCGAGAAACGCAGCACGTCGACGTTGTCGTTGACGCCGATCTGCTTCTCGCCGGAGACGGCGAGGTGCCCGTTGGGCAACACCTGGCTGACCGTCACCGTGATGGTGCCGGTGAAGTCGTTGCTGTTCTCGGTGCTGCCCTTGCCCTCGAAGGCATTGGTCGAGCTGCCGGTGGTGGTGCCGCGCGCGAAGGCCTTCGACGAGATGCCAGGCAGCGCGCTGATCGATGCGTCGACCTTGCCGCTCTTGTCGACCTTGCTCGTCGACGACTGCGACGCCGAGATGCTCTCGACGATGACCACCGTCAAGCGTGTCGCCGACCAGGCGCGCGCGCCGGTCCTCGAACAGCGGTCGGTAGGACGCGGACTGGAAGATCGCCCCGTTGGCCGCAGCGGGTGGTGCCTGGACCACCGGCGCCACGGGCGCCGTGGGCGGCATGTCCACGCGCGGGTAGAGGGTCGAGAAGCAGCCCGCCAAGCCGAGCACCGCCAATGGCGCCAGCATCCTGCCGAATCGCGTCAGCAGCATGATCACAGCTGCGACAGACGCTGCAGCATCTGGTCCGAGGTCTGGATCGCCTTCGAGTTGAGCTCGTAGGCACGCTGGGTGGCGATCATCGTCACCAATTCCTCGACCACGTTCACGTTGCTGCCCTCGACGAATCCCTGGGCCAATGATCCATAGCCATCGTTGTTCGGGCTGCCGACGCTGGGTGTTCCGGAGGCCGCGGTCTCCGAGTACAGGTTCTGCCCGCGCGGCGACAGGCCGGCCGGGTTGACGAAATTGGCCAGCTGCAGTTGACCCACATTGGTCGGCGCCGTCTGGCCGGGCAGCAGCACGTTGACGACGCCGTCCGGCGCCACCGTCACGCTCTGTGCATTGGGCGGGATCGTGATGCCCGGCTGGATCTGGTCACCGTTGTTGGTGACCAGTTGCCCGTTCGCATTGACCTGGAACGAACCGTCCCTCGTGTAGGCCGTGCTGCCGTCGGGCATCTGGACCTGGAAGAAGCCGTTGCCTTTGATCGCGATGTCGTAGATCGCGCCACTCTGCTGAAGGTTGCCCTGGGCGAAGTTGCGTGTGGACGCCACGGTGCGCACGCCCAGGCCCATCTGCAGCCCGCTCGGCAGCTGGGTGCCTTCGCCGGACGCTGCGCCGGCCTGGCGCATGTTCTGGTACATCAGGTCCTCGAACACCACGCCAGCGCGCTTGAAGCCGTTCGTG
Organism: uncultured beta proteobacterium; assembly: GCA_963706655.1. GTDB lineage: Bacteria > Pseudomonadota > Gammaproteobacteria > Burkholderiales > Burkholderiaceae_C > Rubrivivax. Next base: position 270,046 of record CAVPNN010000024.1, on the reverse strand, counting down.
CCGACGTTGGCGAGGTTGTTCGACACGGTGTCCAGCTTCGCTTGCTGGCCTTCCATGCCGGTCTTGGCAATCCACAGGGAGCGGATCATCGTGAACTCCGGTGTTCGGGCTGTACGGGGGTCCATCTTGGCCCGGACTTGAGCCTGCCCAGAACGGAAAAAGCGCCGCAAATGCGACGCTGTTCTGGGCGGCGGGGCGAGCTCAGCCGTTGGCGCCGAGAAGCTTCGATGCCGTCTGGTCGCGCTGTTCGGCGCCCTGCAGCATCTTCATCTGGGTCTCGAACTGGCGCGCCGCGCTGATCATGCTGACCATCGTCTCGACCGCGCTCACGTTGGAGCCTTCGAGCGCGCCCGCCTCCAGGCGGGCGGTGGCATCGGCCGGCAGATCGCCCTGCGAGGAGCGGAACAACCCGTCGCCACCGCGCTCGAGCTTGCCTTCGGGCGTGACCAGCTTCAGCTTGCCGACGGTCTGTGGTGGCTCGCGGCCGACCGTGGCGCTGACCGTTCCGTCAGGCGCGATCATCACGGCGGCGTTGGGCGGCACCGTGATCGGCCCGCCGTCGCCCAGGACCGACAGCCCCGAAGCCGTGACGAGCGTGCCTTCCGAATTGGTTGCCAGCGCGCCGGCGCGCGTGTAGGCCTCGGTTCCGTCGAGCCCCTGCACGGCGAGCCAGGAGGCGCCCTGCATCGCGACGTCCAGTGGTCGCCCGGTGCTCTGCACGACGCCCGGCTGGTCGTTGTGGCCGGAGGTCGATTCGAGCGCATAGACCCGCGTGCTGGCGCCGTCGCCGCGCACCGGCACGGCACGGAACGACGCCATCTCGGCGCGAAAGCCATTGGTCGAGGCATTCGCCAGGTTGTGCGACAGCACTTCCTGGCGCTGCATCGTCGCCTTCGCGCCGGCCATCGACAGGTAGATCACACGGTCCATCGCTCAGCCCTCGCGTGGGTTCAGATCAGCGCAGGTTGACCAGGGTCTGGAGCACCTGGTCCTGGGTCTTGATGGTCTGGGCGTTGGCCTGGTAGACCCGCTGCGCGGTGATCATGTTGACCAGCTCGCCGGTGAGGTCGATGTTCGATTCTTCGAGCGCTCCAGCCTGCAGCACACCGAGTCCGTCGTCTCCCGGGTTGCCTGGCGTCGCCTGCCCCGAGGCATTGGTTTCGGCCCACTCGTTGCCACCCAGCGGCCGCAGCCCTTGCGGATTGCGGAAGTTCACGAGTTCGATCTGCCCGGCCGGTTGGGTCTGGCCGTTCGAATAGCGCGCCATGATGACGCCGGTGTTCTCGATCGCGATGCCGGTCAGCTGGCCCCCTTCGTAGCCGTCCTGGCGCAGATCGTTGATGCCGGACAGGCCCCCGAATTCCTTGATGTTGGAGAAGTCCACCGTGAGGTCCACCTGTCTCCACTTCTGATCCGGACTGGGATCGGCCGGGATCGACACCGGCACGGCGGGAATCGGCGGCACGAGATCGCCCCCGTCCGGGTCGAATGCGAGCGTCGTGATCGGTACCGGGTCGACGTTCGGGTCGGGAAAGAACGAACCGTTGGCCGACATGTACACGTCCCAGGTGTTCGGGCCCGTCTTCTGGAAGTAGTAGACCGCGGCGATCTTCTGGCCCTTGGCGTCGTAGAGGGTCTGCGAGGTGGCACGGTTGTAGGTGTCGGCATTCGACGCCGACAGGAACGGCGCCGCCGCCGGCCTGGTGACGGCGCTTTCGGAGTCCATCGTTCCGCCCAGGATCACCGCACCGGTCGCCTGGCCCTGCAGCACACCGGTCTGCAGCTTGATCGGGCCGATTCCCCCCTGGATACCGCCGACTGTCGCGTTGACCCCCATCAGCCGGTTCTGGGCGTTGTTGACGATGTAGCCGTCCTTGTCGATCTTGAACTGACCGTTGCGTGTGTAGGACTCGGTGCCGTTGACGTTCTCCATCTTGAAGAAGCCGCCGCCGTTGATCGCGAGGTCCATCGGGTTCTGGGTCGGCGTGATGTTGCCCTGGGTGAACTGCTGCGACACGGCCGCCAGTGTCGTCCCGATGCCCACCGGGTTCGACCCGCCCCCGCTCAACGACGCGGCGTAGGCATCGGCGAACTCTGCACGCGACGCTTTCGCCCCATAGGTATTGGCATTGGCGATGTTGTTGCCGATCACATCGAGCTGTTTGCTGGTGGCGTTGAGGCCGGACAGGCCCTGCTGGAAGCTCATGGTGGACTCCTGGTGATCAGTTGAACGCGACGACCTGGCCGTACGGCATGGAGCCGGAGCGTGCAAGGTCGAGATTGATTGAATTGCCGCCGAAGCTGACCGACTGCACACGGTCGAGCATCAGCGGCGTGGACAGGACCTCGGCGGCACCGTTGGTGGCGATGACGCGGAATCGATATTCCTCGCTTCCCGCTGCCCGCGCATCGTTCCACTCGAAGCCGTGGCGTCCGCTGCTCTGAGCCCCGAGGTCGAGCTTGTCGACCACGGCACCCGCCCCGTTCAGCACTTCGATCTGCACCCGGTCGGCCGGGCCGCCGATCTCGAACGCCCCTTGGCGAGTGCTGCCGACCTGGGACAGGTGGTCGCCCGGGACGGTGACGTCGCGGCCGACCAGCGAGGCGCCCTGGAGCGCCTGCATCTGGATGAACTGGCCGTTCAGGCCCTGCACGCTCGTGTTGAGCTTGGCGATGCCGTCGACCGTGCTGATCTGCGCCATCTGGGTCGTGACCTCGGCGTTGTCCATCGGGTTCAACGGATCCTGGTTCTGCATCTGCGCCACCAGCAGCTTCAGAAACCGGTCCGAGCTGGCCGCGTCGTTGGCGGTCTGCGTCGCCGCGGGGGTGCCGTTGACCTTGTTGAGAGCTTCCACACTCAGTTCCATGCTGGGTCTCCTTAGAACTGGCCGAGTTGCAAAGTCTTGGTCAGCAGCGTGCGTGCCGTGCTCATGACTTCGATGTTGTTCTGGTACGAACGCGAGGCCGAGATCATGTCGACCATCTGCTCGACCGCGTTGACGTTGCTGTAGGTCACGTAGCCCTCGGCGTCGGCCGATGGGTGTTTCGGGTCATGGACCCGGCGCCCCGGCGTGTTGTCCTCACCGACCGAGGACACGCGGACGCCGGAGGCAGTGCCGGGCTCGCCGGGCTGGTTCATCAGCACGGTCTGGAAGGTGACCTGGCGCGCCTTGTAGGCCTGGCCATTGGGGCCGGCCACGGTGTCTGCGTTGGCCAGGTTGGACGCCACCACGTTGAGCCGCTGGCTCTGCGCGCTGACCGCGCTTCCCGCGACGTTGAAGATGGAAAACAGGCTCATGATTCACCTCATCCCTGTTGGGAGCTCTTGATCGCGTCTTGCAGCGTTCGCAACTGCCCGTTGATGAACCGCAGCGTGGCTTCGTAGCGAACTGCGTTGTCGGCGAAAGTGGCCCGCTCGCGGTCCATGTCGACGGTGTTGCTGTCCAGATTGGTTTGCGAGGCGGTCGCGAAGCGCAGGGTCGGGTCCTGGGCGTGAGTGCCACTGCCGAGCCCGGTGGCACCGCGGGCGATCGGAGCGCCCAGGCGGTTGGCATCGGCGCCGGCAAGCGAACTGGTCGCATTGCGCAGCGCGGCCGCGAAGTCGAAGTCACGTGCCTGGTAGCCCGGTGTGTCGGCGTTGGCGATGTTGCTGGCGATCAGCCGCTGGCGCTCCGACCGCAAGGTCAGTGCCTGTGACTGGAAGTCGATCGTCGAAGTAAGCCTGTCAAGCATCGGGAGCTCCCGGGCGGTTCTTGCACCATTGGGTGTCGTGGGGGCATTCTTCGGCCACACGGGCCCCGACGGTGCATGGAATAGGCGGCGGATCGGCGCGCAATTCCAGTCAACGAGTCGGACCGCCGTTCAATACAGTGGCGATGTGGAAAACCGTCAAACCCTCCGCTCGATGACCTCCCGGTACGCGCTTGCGCTCGTGGCTGGTCTGTCTGTCGCGCCTGCGATGGGTGCCAGTGCTGCCCTGCCCGGATCTGCCTTCGAGACGATCGCAGCGCAGATCCAGCAATGGGTGGTGGGCATGGCCAAGTCATTGCCCGCGCTCGACGATCCGAAGGTCGACGTGCAGGTCGGTGCACTCGATCCGCGTCTCAAGCTTGCGCCTTGTGAGCGGATCGAACCGTATCTGCCAGCCGGCAGCCGGCCCTGGGGCCGCACGCGGGTCGGCCTGCGCTGCGTCGCGGGCCCGACGCACTGGAATGTCTACCTGCCGGTGACGGTTCACCTGTGGGCCAGCGCGCCGGTGCTGCGCGAACCGCGCCCCGCCGGCCATGTGCTGACCGAAGACGACTTCATGACCGGTAGTGCCGACTGGGCGGCCGAATCCGAACACCCGCTGACCGAGACACGTCTGGTGGCCGGCCGCGTCCTGAGCCGCGCGCTCGCCGCCGGCGAACCGGTGCGCGACCGCAGCCTGCGCCAGCGCCAGTGGTTCTCGGCCGGGGACATGGTGCGCGTCGTGGCGCGTGGCACGGGTTACAGCGTCAGCGGCGAAGGACAGGCGCTCACACGGGGCCTCGACGGGCAGAACACCCGGGTGCGCACCAGCAGCGGGCGCATCGTGACCGGCGTCGCGGTGGCCGAAAACCGCGTGGAGATCGGCCTGTGATGCCGGCCCATCCAGGCATGCCCCCCCTGATCGGGGGGTATTGGGAACAATATTTGTTCGAGGCCCTAAAGTCATTGTCGAAGCGTGCCGATAGCACGTGCAAGACAAGTCGGCGCACCCGCCCCGGGACCAGCCGTTGGAGCAAGCCATGAAAATCGGTCACCTCGATCCAAAAGCCGCAGTTCCACAAGTCGCGCAGGAACGCAAAGACGTCGGCAAGCCTGCCGAAGCGACCAAAGACGATGCCAGTGCCAAGGTGGCGTTGTCGTCGGCTGCGTCCACGCTGCAAGTCGGCGGCAACGATGCGAGCTTCGACGGCGCCAAGGTCGAGCGCATCGCGCAGGCGATCCGCGACGGCAAGTTCGAAATCAATGCCGAGGCGATCGCGGACAAGCTCATCTCGAACGCCCAGGAATTGCTTGGAAAGTCCGCCCGTTGACCCTTTCTCAAGTACTGACAATGATGATTTCTCCGCTCGAGATCCAGGCCCTGGAAGGGGCTGCCCAGCTTGAACAACCCCTGGCCGACGTCGAAGCGCACCTGGCCGCACTCGGCGACGCGCTGCGCGATCGCGATCCGGCGGCCATCGCGAGCGAAGCGGCCGAGCTGCACCGGTCGCTTGCCGCGGCCATCGATCAGTTCGGGCGGGTCGCGCGCACCGGCTCCGTGCCGGCGCCGCTGCGCCATCGCCTCGCGCTGGCCGGAGGCAAGGTCGCTGCCCACCGCGAGGCGCTCGCCCGCGCCACTGCTTCCCTGGATCGGGCGATCGACGTCCTGCTCCCGGCGGCGGCAGGCAAGGTCTATTCCGCCGCCGGCACCGCCGACCGCTCGGCCAGCGCCGGAGAGCTGCACGCCTGACTGACACAAGTTGTGACTTAGCGCACAACTTGCTGCATTGGCGTGGCGTGCAGCAGACATCCGCCGTGATCTCTGCCTCGGACCGAAACACAATCGGCCCCGGGGGACAACATGACCGCCGGGCAATGGACCTGAGCGGCTGTCGAGCGGACCATCATTGGCATCCGAGTTCGGGACTTTGGGTGAATCGGGCGCCGCAGCACGGCTGAAGGCGCCCCGTTCCGGCCGATCAAACAGAAGCGGCGAGCTGCACACGCCAGCTCTGCTGTCGGTGCTGCTGTGCGGCCTCGGCACGATCGCCGCGCTCTCGGTCATCGCCGCGTTGTGGCTGCTCCCGCTGGACACCAGCGCCACCAAGGCTGGCGAACAACTCGGCCTGCGCACCTCGGCGCTCGCGCTCGCGCTGGCCCTTAGCGAGCCCGAGGCCGAGTCGCATCGGAGCGCGGTCCAGGCCACCACGGCGCTGCTCGACCAGCGATTTGCCGATCTGCAGGTGGTTGCGCGACAGAGCGACACGATCCGCGCGGCATTCGATCCGGCTGTCGCGCAATGGTCCGCAGTGCGTTCCATCGTCGTCGACCCGGAGCAACGCTCCCAGGCCGGTGCCGGGCTGCAGCGCCAGGCGGCCCTGCTCGACAAGCTGAGCTTGGCGATCGAAGCCGAGTTCGCGGCCCGCAAGCGCCAGCGCGATGCGCTCATGTCCCTGGCAGCGCTGGCCGCGGCCGCGACCATCCTGTGGGCGGCATTGGCGATGCGGCGCCATCGACGCCATTTGCGCCAGATGATGCGGCAGTTCTCGGCCGACCTCGGCGCCGGCGACTGGCAGGACGCGGTGCGGTCGCTGCGCAATGAACGCAGCGGCCCACCCTCGGCCTGGGACGCACTGGCCAGTGGGGTCGAAACCGTGCTCGGTGAGTCCGACCGTCGCTGGCAGGCCCTGGCCGATCTGGCCGCCGACTGGTACTGGGAAACCGATACCCGGCACCGCCTGGCATGGATGTCGGGGGCCGCACCGCCCATCGCCGATCAGGGTTGGTCGACCCAGAAGGTCATCGGCTTCCGCTACGACGCGATCCCTTTCTTCGAAGCGCCCGCCGGTGGCTGGGAGCGTTTCCATGCCCGCATGGAAGGACACAAGGCCTTTCGCGATGTCGAATTCAGGATCCGGGCCAGAGGAGGCGGCGCCCCGATCTGGGTGACCATCAGCGGCCGGCCGCGGCAGGACGTCAGCGGCCGGTTCTCCGGTTTCGAGGGTGTCGGGCGTGACATCACCGAGCGCCACCTGGCCCATGAACAGCTGCGCATCAGCGAGCAGCGCTGGTCGCTGATGGCTGGCCTGGCATCGGACTTCTACTGGGAGACCGACGCCGAACACCGCCTGCTGCCATTGCAACCCGCCTTCCACCGTCGCCTCGGTGAACTGGTCGACCGCTGCGTCGGCCAGACCCGCTGGCAGGCCCATGCAGCGTCGTTGAGCGAGGCTCAGTGGGACGAACATCGCTCGGATCTGGAGGCCAGGCGCCCGTTCCGCAGCCTCGAGCTGGAAGTCGACGCGGGATCGGAGCGCTATCTCTGGCTGTCGATCAGCGGCATTCCACGCCACGACGTCGCGGGCAACTTCGTCGGCTATCACGGCGTCGGCAAGGACGTGACGATGCGCAAGCAGGCCGAACGCCTGCTCTTGCGCCACAACGAGGAACTGCAGCGGGCGGTGGCCGTACGCACGCGCGAACTCGAACTCGTCAACCTGGACCTCGATGCCTTCGCGCGCCAGCTGGCCCACGAGTTGCGCACCCCGATCGGGCAGTTCCAGGGCCTGGCCCACCTGCTCGAAGCGCGCGCCGCCGACCGCCTGATCGACGAGGACCGCGCCCTCATCGAATTGCAGATCCAGGCGTCCAAGCACATGCGCGACACGGTCGACGCCCTGCTCTTGCTGGCCCGCTCGACCATGCAGCCGATGGACCTCGAACCGGTGGATCTGAGCGCGCTGGCACGCGAAGTCATCGCCGAACTGCCGGAGCTCAAACGCGTGGCACTGGTCGACTGGCAGGTTCAGGATGGCATGCGGGCGCAGGCTTCGCCTGCAGCGATGCGCATCGTGCTGACGAATCTGCTCGGCAATGCGGCCAAGTTCACGCGCCAGCTGGCGGACCCCATCGTCCGCATCACGTGCCGGGAACTGCCCGATCAGCAGGTCCAGATCAGCGTGCGCGACAACGGTGCGGGATTCGACATGGCCCAGGCCGATCGGCTCTTCAAGCCGTTCAACCGGCTGCACAGCGACGCCGACTTCCAGGGCACGGGCATCGGCCTGTCGATCGTGCAGCGCATCGTCGAGCGCCACGGCGGGCGCGTGTCTGCGCGTGGCGAAGTCGGTCTGGGCGCGAGTTTCGAGGTGGTGCTGTCGGCAGCGCCCGCGCCGCTTGCCGCTAGAACTTGAAGGACAGGCGCATGCCGCCCCAATGTCGACCGTCGACGGTGATGGGCGCTGCCGCTTCCTTCATCACGATGAAGTTGCCGCCGCCCATGTCGCGCCGATAGGTCTGCAGCAGGAACGGCCGCTCATTGCGCGCTGAGGCCAGCCCCGTGCGATCGTCGAACATCCTGCGATTGCGGCAGTTCGCCGTGTTCCAGGCAACGTCGCCTCGCCGCTGCGCATGGTTGTAGCGCTTGTTGTGGCACGCGGCATACCCGTTGCGGTCGACTGCGATGCATGCAACGACCTTGTCCGAAATCGACAACACGCGTTCCTGGACCTGCGGAAACAGGCGGTCCGCCAGCTCCGCGAATCGAGTCGTTTGCTGCGCAGGCTCGGCACCCACGATCGGCACATAGCGTTCGTCGAACAGGTCATACGCATCGATCGACTGCGTACGCAATGCGTCTTCGAGTAGCTTGCTGATCTGCCGTGCGGCTTCCTGCACGGCAAGGATGTAGGGGGTGTCTGCCGTCTCGACACCACTGTCGGAAACCACCTCGATCATTTGCTCCGAGATGCGCAGGAAGGCTTCCGTGCGTCCGAGCGTGGCGCCGAGCAACTGTGCGGTTCGCTGCATCTCGCCCTGGATATGGCCGATGCTCGAATCGAGCGACCCACACACCTGCTGACTCTTGGCGGCAGCATCGTCGATACGGCCCACCATCTTCTCCACATTGCGCAGCGCGATGTGCACGGCGCTGGCTTCGTCGCCGCGATCGCCCTGCCCGCGCTGTATCTCGCGGGCCAGGGTGGCGATGCGCGTGTCGAGCTGGCTCATCGTGCTCTTGATGTCCTTGGAGCTCGATTCGACCTTGCTCGCCAGGTCCTTGACCGCATCGGCCACGACACCGAAACCACGCCCGGCCTCGCCGGCGCGCTTGGCCTCGACCGAGGCGTTGAATGCGACCAGGCGGGTCTGCAACGCAATCTGCGTGATCTGACTGGCCGCCTCGGACACCTGGCGCAAGGTGTCCACGATGGCAGCCACTTCGCTGCCCACCGCCTGCACGGCTTGGCCGGCCGAAGCCACGGCCTTCACGCTCTCGCAGGTGTGTTCGCTGATCAGCGCCTGGGCCAACGTCACTTCGCGCACCTGCACGGCCAGGGCCTGCAGCGCCTGGGCCTGCGTCGTCGCCGTCTTCTGTGCATCGTCGACGGCGCCGCGCACTTCCGCCGCCTCGCGTCCGATCGACGACGCCTGCGCACTGATCTGGCCGATCACGCCGGACGCATCGAGCGCCCCCGATGTCGCGCGAGTCTCGGATGCTGCCTCGGCGTCTTTGACCCGTGGCTTGCGTTTCAGTGAGAACATCGTTCGGCCTGGTGAGGGAGCTGCGCCGGGCCTACCACTGGCGCAGCTTGGTTCGCAGACGGGCGATCGACTGGCTGTGCAGCTGGCAGACGCGGCTTTCCGTCACACCCAGGACGGCCGCGATTTCCTTCAGATTCATGTCGTGCTCGTAGTACATGCTCATCACGTACTGCTCGCGCTCCGGCAGCAGCTTGATCGCCTCGACCAGTGCTTCGCGCATGCGGCGGTCCTGCAGCCGCAGCATCGGGTCCGCGTCCGCATCGGTGACGTGGCGGTCAAGGTAGTTGTCGTCGCCTTCGTCCCCGCTCATGTCTTCCAGATGGATCAGCTGAGTGCCACGGACCTTGCCGAGCAACTCCTGGTACTGCGGCAGGCTCAGGCCCATCTCCTTGGCGATCTCGCTTTCGGAGGGCGCTCGACCATGGCGCTGTTCGAGTGCACGCACCGCCGCCTCGATCGAGCGCTGGTGGCGACGGTCACCGCGGCTCATCCAGTCGTTGCCGCGCAGTTCATCGAGCATGGCACCGCGTATGCGCTGCGTTGCGAAGGTCTCGAACTGAACCCCCTGCGCCGCATCGAAACGCGTCAACGCATCCGACAGGCCGATCATGCCGACCTGGATCAGGTCGTCGAGTTCGACGTTGGCCGGCAGCTTGGCGATCATCTGGTGCGCAAGTCGACGCACAAGCGGGCTGTACTGCTTGAGCATCGTGCCGGCGTCGAGTTGTCCCTTGGCGGTGTACATGGCGGGTGAGCTCACTTGTTGTTCGTGGGTTCGTTGTCAGGCAAAGGCAGTGGTCGGCGCGTGGGTCGCGGCGCGCGAAGTAGGCATTGGCGGTTCGGACTCGAGCGCGAGTTGCGCGGCGACCATGCGCAGCAGGGGCTGCGGCAGTTCGTCGATCGGCTCGCTGGCCGGGTCGATCACGGCCCAGTCGCGTTGCAGGCTGCCCAGGAAGTTGTCGGCGCAGCCGGCCAGGCTGTCGGCGATGTGCTGCAGCCGAGGACTGCTGCCGGCGGCAGATACGAGGAGATCGAAGGTCATCAGCGATGCGCGCTGGGCCAGCAGCTTGACCGAGGCGTAGGCATGTTTCAGGCCTTCCGGATGATCGGAGGTCACGACGATCGGCCGCGCCGCACGGCGCATGAACAGGCGCGCAAGTTCGCTTGCGCTGGCGTGCACGAGCAACAGATCGGCGCGCGGAGCGGCGTTGGCCGCCGCGTCCAGGAAGGCCGACGCCGCGCCACGCGTATCGATGTACTCGAGCGGCAATCCACGCGCCACCAGATACGACAGTTCGGGTGTCAGCCGTTCGACACAGGCCGACAGATCGACGCGCGCCATCTCGTTCGGCGACCCGGCGCTCTGCGCGGCGTCGACAACCAGGGTATGGCGCCCCAGGCTTGCCGCGGCGGCCGCCAGACGCTCGATGACAACGCCCGGAAACGCCACGAAGGGATTGGATGCAAGCGCGATGACGCACAGGCGCCGCCCCGCAAACATGCGGCGCAGGCCATCGGCCTGGTCCAGCGGCGCGGCATCCGACGGTTGATAGAAGTCGCGCATCGTGGTGTCAGACATGTGCGCTGGCGGCAGCCGGCACCACACCCGGCAAGCCGGCAAAGACCAGATTGACGTCGCCTGCATCGAGGCGCCAGGCCGGGCTGGCGCTGCCGCGCAGCGCACGCTGCACGAGGGCCTGCGAAGACAGCCGGTGCCAGTCCTCGGGGACACGCTGGCCGTTTGCCACGGCCAGCACCTTCTGGCGATGTCGGATGAGGGCGTCGAGCGCCGGTCCGAGCTTCACCGCCTCGTCCAGCTTGGACAGGATGATGCCCTTGCAGGTGGCCGCACGGTAGGCCACGAGCACGTCCTCGATGGTCTCGCCCTGGGCCGCCGCGTTGACCACCAGCAGCCGGTTGACCGATCGGTGCGAAAGCATCTCGAGCAACTCCCGCGTGCGCGCATCGCGCTGCGCGGTTCCGGCCGTGTCGATCAGCACCATCTTCTTGGCCGACAGCAGATCGAGCAGGTCTTCGAGCGACGCGCGGTCATGCGCCGTGTGCACCGGCACACCCAGGATGCGGCCATAGGTCCGCAGTTGTTCGTGGGCGGCGACGCGATATGCGTCCAGCGTGACCAGGCCCAGATTGGCGGCGCCGTGGCGGGCCGCGAAGGCCGCCGCAAGCTTGGCTGTGCTGGTCGTCTTGCCGACGCCGGTCGAGCCGATCAGGGCATAGACACCGCCCTGGTCCTCGAGTGCCGGCTCGGTATCGGCACAGCCGAGATTGCGCGCCAGGACATCGGCGGCCCATGTCGACTCGTCGACGTCGTCGGGCAGGCCGTCCATCATCTTGCGGATCAGCGCGGGCGAGAATCCATGGTCGAGCAGCTTTTGCGACAGCAGCGCCTGGCGCGGCTGGCGTTGAAGCTTCTCCATGAAGGCGAGTGCGCCGAAGCGCTGTTCGATCAGACCGCGCATCGAGCGCAGTTCGTTCATCATCTCGAGCTGGTCACGCTGCGGTGCGGCGTCGGCCAGCGTCAGCGGCATTCTGGTCGCGCTGTCGATCGAGGTGGCACGTGTGGCCTGCGCACCGAAGAACGGCGCCGTGTCATGGTAGTGGTCGGATTCGGCGTGCGCCTCGGGAGCTGCCAGGTCGGTGTGGGTCGCATGAGCCGTCGGCGCAGCCTGAGCTGCGGGTTTCTCCACCGTGCGGGGCGCGCGCGCCTCGACCGGTCGCTCCGCGCGCGCCGTCACGGGCGCAACGGTCGTGGCGGGCTCGACGGCCTCGGCGTCACGCTTCAGTTCGGCCTGCCGACGCTTGAGCATGCGCTCGCGCACATAGTCCTGGAACGAGAGCGTGCTCATCGAAAGACGTTGCACATCCTGTTCGACGCTGTCGGACGGACTTGCCTTCGGTTTGACGGCTGGCCGCGGTGCAGCGCGCGCCGGCGCGGCCGCGCGCGGCGGCGGCGCGGCACTGGCGGCAACCGCCACACGCTCGAAGTGCTGAACGCTTTCGGGCGCCATCGCCAGGACCTCGACACCGTCCGGGCAAGGCCGGGTCGAGATCACCACGGCGTCCTGGCCGAATGCCTGGCGCACGAGGGCAAGTGCGTCGCGCGACGTACGCGCTGTGAAACGTTTGACGTTCATGCGGCCTCCTGCCGAACCATCTCAAGCCAAGCCGATCCGCGCCGCGGGGATGGCGTGCCAGGGTGAGCGTTGGGTGTCATGCAGTACCTCCGATGATCGAGCCGATCCGGATCGAATGGGTGTCAGGAATCTCGCTATGGCCCAGCACCCGCAGGCGCGGTGCGGCCCGCTTGAGCAGGCGCGCCATCGGCGCACGAATCGAGTCCGGCACGAGCAGGCAGGCCGGCACGCCCAGGTCCTCCTGGCGTCGCGCGGTGTCGGCTGCGCTGCGCGTCAGCGTGTCGGCCACACCCGGGTCGAGCGCGGCGCCATGGGGCGAATTCAGCGCATTCGTCACCAGGCGCTCGAGGTCGGGCTCGAGGGCGATGACGTCGAGTTCCTTCACCGCGCCATAGATCTGCTGGACGATGGTGGGCGCCAGATGGATCCGGATGCGGCGTGCCAGTTCGCCGGGTTCGGTCACGGTGGCCGCAAACTCGGCCAGGCACTCGGTGATCGAACGCATGTCGCGGATGTGCACGCCTTCGTCCAGCAAGAGCTGAAGGACTTTTTGCAGGGTGGCGATACCGACCATCTTGGGAACCACGTCCTCGATCAACTTCGGGGCCAGCTTGGTGACATGTTCGACCAGTTGTTGCGTCTCGACACGTCCGAGCAATTTGGCAGCGTTCACTTGCATCAAGTGTGAAAGATGTGTGGCCACGACGGTCGCGCAATCTACGACCGTAAATCCGGCCATTTGGGCCGTCTCGCGGTGGCGTTCCTCGATCCAGACCGCGGGCAGGCCGAACGCCGGGTCGGTCGTCGTCGTTCCGGGCAATTGCTGGGTCGCGCCACCCGGGTTGATGGCCAGCAACTGGCCGGGGAAGGCCTCGCCCTCGCCCACCACGGCACCGCGCAGCGTGACCCGGTACAGGCTCGGCTTGAGTTCGAGGTTGTCCTTGATGTGCACCGGCGGCGGCAGGAATCCGACGTCCTGCGCAAACTTCTTGCGCACGCCCTTGATGCGACCGAGCAAGTCTCCCTGACGCGCCTTGTCGACCAGGGTGATGAGCCGGTAGCCGACCTCGAGGCCCAGTGTGTCGACCGGCGACAGATCGTCCCAGCTCGCCTCGGCACTGGCCATCGGCGCGTCGCCCGACGCCAGGCTGGGCGATGGCGCCTCGGCCGCCCGGCGGGCCCGTCGGTGCAGCGTCCAGGCCAGCCAGCCCAGCGCCGATCCGATGAGCAGGAAGACCACCTGCGGCATGCCGGGCACCAGACCGAGGGCGCCGATGATCGTCCCTGTGATGGCCAGGGCGCGTGGTGACGACAACACCTGGCCGCGGATCTGCGCGCCGATGTCCTGCTCTTTGCCAACGCGTGACACGACCATCGCGGACGCGACCGAGATCAGCAGCGCGGGAATCTGCGCCACCAGTGCGTCGCCGACCGCCAGCAGGATGTAGCTTTCGGCCGCCTGGGCGGCGGACAGGCCGTGCATCGCCATGCCGATGATGAAGCCACCGACGATGTTGATGAAGAGGATCAGCATGCCGGCCAGCGCGTCGCCGCGCACGTACTTGCTGGCACCATCCATCGACCCGAAGAAGTCCGCCTCTTCGCCCACCTCGGCGCGCCTGCGGCGGGCTTCCTTCTCGTCGATCAGGCCGGCGTTCAGATCGGCGTCGATCGCCATCTGCTTGCCCGGCATCGCGTCCAGCGTGAAGCGCGCACCGACCTCGGCGATCCGTTCGGCACCCTTGGTGACGACGATGAAGTTGATGACGACCAGGATCGCGAACACGATCAGGCCAACCGCGAAATTGCCGCCGATCAGGAAATGCCCGAACGACTCGATCACCCGGCCCGCGGCACCCGGGCCGTTGTGGCCGTCGAGCAGCACGACGCGCGTCGAAGCGACGTTGAGCGACAGGCGCAGCAGGGTCGTGACGAGCAGGATCGACGGCAGCGCGGCGAAGTCGAGCGGCTTGACCATGTGCGCCGCCACCATCATCACCATCAGGGCCAGCGCGATGTTGAAGGTGAACAGCAGGTCGAGCATGAAGGGCGGCAGCGGCAGCACCATCATGGCCAGCATCATCACGACGAAGACCGGCGCGGTCAGGATCGCGGCACCGTTGCCGCCGACGCCGAACAGGTCGCCCCATCGGCGCATCAGCGTGTTCATTCAGCGCCTCCGGCAAGCGCGGCGCGCCGACCGCGCCTGGGCACGAGGCCGCCGTTCGCCGGATCCAGTTCGGGCGGCACCTCCAGCCCGGCCAGGTCGGCCGGCACCGGCGCGCCGCTGCTCATCGACGCGCGCAGCTGAAAGACCCAGGCCAGCACCTGCGCCACGACCGTGAACAGCGCCGCCGGCACCTCCTGGTCGACCTCGCAGTGGGCGTAGAGCGCACGTGCCAGCGGCGGCGCCTGCAACACCGGCACCGAGGCCGCCTTGGCAGCGTCGCGAATGCGCAGCGCCATCAGGTCGGCGCCCTTGGCCACCACGCGCGGCGCGCCCATCGTGCCGTCGTCGTACTTCAAGGCGACCGCGAAGTGGGTCGGGTTCATGATCACGATGTCGGCCCCAGGCACTGCGGACAGCATCCGGCGATTCGCCAGCGAGCGCATGCGGGCGCGGATCTTGCCCTTGACTTCGGCATTGCCCTCGACATCCTTGTGTTCCTTCTTGACTTCCTCGTGCGACATGCGCAGCTGCTTGAGCAGCTTGTGGCGCTGCAAGGGCACGTCGACCAGGGCGAACGAGGCCAGCACCAGCACCAGCAGCGCCAGGCCGCCAAGGATCAGATCGGCCGAACTCGACAGCGCCGCCGGCAGGGGCAAGGCCAGCAGTCCGGGAAAGTCGTCGATGCGATAGCGCATGTACAGGCCGCCGACGATGCCGAGCAGCAGTGCCAGGCCACAGGCCTTGACCGTGTCCCCGAGCTGGCGCGGCGAGAGCATGCGCCCGAGTCCCGCGATCGGGTTCAGCTTGCTGAACTTGGGTTCGAGCGCCTTGAAGGTGAAGTTCCAGCCGCCGGAAAACGTGCCTGCGGCCAATGCCACCAGCAGCATCGCGAGACCGATCGGTACGATGACGGCCAGCATGCGCAGGCCGAGCCCGCCCAGCTGCGTGACCATGGCGTCCGGAATCACCACCGCGCTGCGGTCGAAGGCGAGCCCGGACACGACGGTCTGACGCAACCACTCGGTCAGGTACGGGGACGTCGTCACCAGCAATGCGCCGCCGGCGCCAAAGGCACCGAGGTGACCGAGGTCGCGCGACCGCGCCACCTGGCCCTCCGAACGGGCCTTGGTGATCTTGCGTTCTGTCGCGGGTAGTCTGCGGTCCTGGGCGTCGTCAGCCATGGCGGTCTCGTGCTCACGATGAGCTACGCCATGGTGCCGCGCCAGCGCGCGAACTTGAGTCCGATAAGCGGGGGTTTGGGCGCGGTGTTCGCGCTAACGGTTCACCCTGGATCGCCCAGGGTGGCCCGCCGGGGTCAGAAGCCCAGGCTGGCGAGCAGGTCGTCGACCTCGGCCTGGTTGGCCACCACATCGCTGCGCCTGGTGGCGTCGACCACCGGCCCGTTGAGCATCGGCGTCACCTTGTGCTGCTGATCGGGCGGGATGACCTGCATCAGCAGCTTGAGCAGATTGACTTCGAGTTCGTTGGCCAGCGTCACGACCTTGGCCACGACCTGGCCGGTGAGATCGTGGAAGTCCTGAGCCAGCATGATGTCGGTCAGATGTCCGTCGATGCGCACACTGGCCGCATCCACGTCGCCGACGAAGTCGTGCACGGCGCCGCTGGCCACAGCGCGCACCGGATCTGCCGTCAGTGCAGCGGCCAGGCCGCGGGTCTTGTGGGTGATGTCGGACTGCTCGGCCTTGGCCTGCTCGACCGAGGTCAGGACCTTGTTGGCGGCATTGGCGGTCTTGTCGGCGATGTAGTTCAAGCGGCTGCGCGCATCCGGCAGGCCCTCGGCTGCCTGCTGCAGCTTGGGCATCACGCCGAGCTGGGCCAGGGCGTCGTGCAACTGGCGGGTGATGGTGCCCACCTGCACGAACACCTCGGTCGGCGTGCTCGCCGGCACATCGGCTCGCGCAAGCACGTCAGGGGTCAGCATCTGCATCGGGTGCTCCGGGGGCTCAGGCGGCGACGCCCAGTTTCTGGACGATCTTGACGATCTTGTCCTCCAGCGTGGCCTTGGTGAAAGGCTTGACGATGTAGCCGGCGGCGCCGATCTGCGCCGCGAGCACGATGTCTTCCTTGCGCGCCTCGGCAGTCACCATCAGGACCGGCAGGTGCTTGAGCCCGTCGTCGGCCTTGATCGCCTTGAGCAGATCGAATCCGTTCATGTTCGGCATGTTGATGTCGGACACCACGAAACCGAATCTCGATGCCTGGAGCATTCGCAGCGCGACGACGCCATCCTCGGCCTCCTCCACGTTGTTGCATCCCATCTCTTTGAGCAGGCCGCGCACGATGCGGCGCATGGTGGAAAAGTCGTCGACGATCAGGAACTTGAGATCGGTGGGCATGCTCATGGCGGACCTACAGGACAGGAGAAGTACAGCTGGAACCGTTATCGGTTCATGCCAGCGCGGCTTGAGGGATTCTGAGGAGCCGCCAGCGGCGCCAGATCGGGCTTGATGGAAGGCTCTATCGATGCCTCCACGCCAGCGGCGTCTTCGTCGCTGACGACTTCCGCATCGACGCGGAAGAAGCGGTCCTCGGCATCGCGGTTCATCACGATGATGCTGATGCGTCGGTTGGTGGGAGCACGGGTGTCCAGACGGTCGAACGGAACACTGTCGGCCAGGCCCTGCACGCGCACCACCCGGTCTGGCGGCAAGCCACCGGCCATCAGTTCGCGCCGCGAAGAGTTGGCCCGGTCGGACGAGAGCTCCCAGTTGCTGTAGCCGCGCTGGTCACCCCCGAACGCGGCCGAGTCGGTATGGCCCTCGAGGGTGATGCGGTTGGGAACCTCCCCCAGCACGCCGCCGACCGCATGCAGCAAGTTGCGCATATGGGGCTGGACGATGGCACTGCCACTCTCGAACATCGGCCGATTGAATTCGTCGACGATCTGGATGCGCAGGCCGTCGCGCGTCATGTCGAGCCGGATCTGGGAACTCATCGCCGCCAGTGCCGGGTTGGCACCCAGCTTGTCCTGGACCTTGCCCTTGAGCGCACTCAGGCGAGCGATCTCGGCCTTGCGCTGTTCGGCCTTCAAGGCCTGCAGGTTGATCGTGCGCCGCTGGGCCTCGATGTCGCCGCGCTTGACCTGACCGCCCGAGCGTGTCAGGTCCTCGCCGCCGCCCTTGAGCACATGCGACGAGTCGCCCGATCCGGATCCACCGCCCAGGGCCACCTTGAGCGGCGACTGGAAATAGTCGGCGATGCCCTTCTTGTCGCCTTCGCTGGTCGAGCCGAGCAGCCACATCAGCAGGAAGAACGCCATCATGGCCGTCACGAAATCGGCGTACGCGATCTTCCAGGCGCCGCCATGCGTCGCATGGCCGCCCTTCTTGATCTTCTTGACGATGATCGGCTGGAGCTTCTTGGCGTCGCCTGCCATCACGTGCCCCCGGCGCGCGCGCGCGCATCGGCGAGCGCAGCGAAGCCGCCCTCAAGCGGCCGCCACGGATCCGGCTTCGCCGGTCCGTCGGCGGCGCCCCCCTGGGGGGGAGCGCCGCAGGCGCTACGGGGGGGGGACATCACTTCTTGCCTTTCACGTGGGCTTCGAGCTCGACGAAGGTCGGGCGTTCGGTCGAATAGAGCACCTTGCGGCCGAACTCGATCGCCACTTGCGGCGCGTAGCCCTGCATCGAGGCCAGCAAGGTGGTCTTGATGCACTGCAGTTCCTTGCCCGCCTCATCGACCTTCTGTTCGAGCAGGCCGGCCAGAGGCTCGGCAAAGGCGTAGGCCAGCAGGATGCCGAGGAAGGTTCCGACCAGGGCCGAGCCGATCATGCCGCCCAGCACCGCGGGAGGCTGGCCGACCGAGCCCATGGTGTTGACCACGCCCAGCACCGCAGCCACGATCCCGAAGGCCGGCAGCGCGCCGGCAAGGCGCTGCAACGCGGCCACGGCCGAGTGGGCTTCGTGGTGGTGGGTCTCGATCTCGCTGTCCATCAGCGATTCGATCTCGTGCGCGTTCAGGTTGCCCGACACCATCATGCGCAGGTAGTCGGTCACGAATTCGGACACATGGTGGTCGTTGCCAACACCTGGATACTTCTGGAACAGCGGCGAGTTGTGCGGGTCCTCGACGTCCTTCTCGATCGACATCAGACCTTCCTTGCGCGCCTTCTGCAGGATGTCGTACAGCAGCGCCATCAGCTCCATGTAGCGCGCCTTGGTGTACTTGCTGCCCTTGAAGCACAGCGCCAGGCCCTTGACGGTGGCCCTGAGCACCTTGGGCTGGTTGTTGGCGATGAAAGCACCGAACGCAGCGCCGCCGATGGCCGCCATTTCGAATGGCAGGGCCTTCAGGACAACGCCGATGTTGCCGCCGTGCGCAATGAAGACGCCGAACACGGCAGCCAGAGCCACGACCCAGCCAATGATGACGAACATGGTGGAGGTTTCGGATTAATCGTTCCGCACCGATGCGCGGGTTACCGGGGTGTTATCGGCGCGACCGGCGCAGGGTTGAGGCGGAATGCGCCAGGCCCGCAGACGCCGGTCCGCGCCCAGGGTCACTTCGATGTCAGCGGCGCGCCCCGGCACGTCGAACTCCAGACTCACGAACCAGGTGCCGGGCGCCAACTCGGCAAGCCCCTTGGCCCAGGCGCGCGCCATGCTTTCAGGGCGCTGGAACAGATAGACGAGCGCCAGGCCCTGCCAGGACATCGCCCACATGTCCCCGCGCACGACCTGCGCCGCACGACAGCGGGCCGAGGCCAGCAAGGCCAGAGGCCAGCTCCACTCGACGCCTTCCAGCCGGGCCTGTGGCCAGGCGCGCTGCATGGCGAGCAGGCCGTCCCCGGCACCGCAGCCGGCATCGAGCACGCGCGCGCCGGGCGCCAGCGGGATCGAGGCGGCCAGCGCGTCCAGCGCACCGGCGGGGGTCGGAAAGATCGGCGCGTCCCGCCATGCACGCAGCGGATAGACCGCCGCCAGCAGCGCCAGCGGCAGCAGCCAGACCCAGGCCGGTGTCGTGCCGGCGATTGCGAGCGCGAGTGCCGAGGCCGGGAACCCAGCTCCCACCACCGCGCGGCGCCAGGCCCCTTGGATGGCGCTCATGCTGACGAGGCCGATCAGCATCGCAAGCGCATAGCTCATCGGCCAGGCCACCCAACGCTGGATGACGATGGCGGTTGCCCAGGCCATGGCCCAGACCAGCAGCGCCGGCAGCGGCCATGCCATCGCCAGGCGCTGTCGAACGAGGGGGAACATCAACCCGAAGCCCATGCATCAAGTATCGGAGTGGCACTTGCTGGCGAGCGCGTGAACAAGCCGGTCTTGACCCGCCTAACCTCGCCACGCCGTTCGGCCGCGCGGGGCAGGCAAAAAAAGAGCGGATCCCGAAGGATCCGCTTGAAGGCACATCACTTGTGCCAGGAGGAGACAAGCAAGAAACAATCAACCTAGGCCTGCTTCTTCGGCCGATCGCGGCCGCAGTGAAGTCGCAGACCGTGAATCAATGCGCGTGTGCGGTCATTTGCAGCGATCCGGGCTGCCGGCCCTTGCCGGCGCGTGCCGGCGGATTGCACATGCCGCACACGTAGTGGCGTGCAATCTCGTGCGGGTGGGTCACGAAGTGACCGCCGCAACTGCTGCAGGCTGTCATCGTCAGCATGCCGTTGTCGACGAACTTCACCAGGCGCCAGGCGCGCGTCACGCTGAGCAGTGGCTCCAGACCCTGGACCTCGATCTGCTCCTTGTAGAGCTGGTAGGCCTTGATCACGGCGTCGATCTCGTCGAGTTCGGACGACTTGTTGAGGTATTCGTGGATGTTGAGGAACAGGCTCGAATGGATGTTGGGCTGCCAGGTCATGAACCAGTCGGTGGAGAAAGGCAGCTGGCCCTTGCTCGGGCTCTTGCCCGCCACTTCCTTGTACAGGCGCAGCAGGCGCTCGTAGCTCATGTCCGTTTCGCTCTCCAGCACCTGAAGCCTCGCCCCCAGATTGATCAGCGTGACCGCACGCTCGATCTGCTTGGCTTCGGTGAGGATGCTCTTGATTCGGGCCATGTTCTCTCTCCAGTTCAGTGTTCTATGTATTGGCGGTCACGGGGCCGTGCCCGGCAACCGGTTCTGACGACTACGCGGCTTCTTGATGGCGCCCGGCCATCAGGATCGAAGCATGCAGTCGCGACACTTCTTCGTTGGCGCTCGCCTTGCCGTGGCTGGTCAGCAGGTTCCAGACCAGGTCGTCGTCCATGCGGAAGCGGCACAGCAGCGTGTTGCCACCGGCGATCTTCATCATCTGGGCCGGGGTCAGCATGTCGAGCAGCCCGGCGGTGTCGTCGCTGATGCCAAGGCGATACAGCGCCTGCTCACGGTCGGTCCTGATCAGGCTCTGGGCCAGCATCATGTAGGACAGGTTGGCTTCACGAATTTCGGCAAGGATCTGGTCGGCGGTCATGGGGTGTCTCCGGTGGGGATACGTTTCAGCGTGATACGAACTGTAGGCAAGCGAACTGGACGGCAACATCGGCTTACTTCCGTCGCTTGAGTCCCGCTTTTTCCAGCCTCCTTGTCAGACAAATTCCTACACGCGCCCTTTGCGCGGGGCTGCACGTCTGCTTGCAAGACGAGTCACTGAGACCTCAAGAACACCCGCACCCGGCCGAAAACTACAGATCTGCAAGTGCTTGTTGCAGAGTGCGCTGAGGACCGTGATGCAAGTCGCTTGACAGAACCCTAAAGTTTTGTTTCGACCCCTCCGATAACCCAGCCAACGGAGTCGAGAAATCGACAAAGTGGTCCGGGACAGCCGGCCGAAGGTGCGACGCAGGGGCAACCAACAACCAACCCCTTCGATCGATATCAACGGATGTCTGCCGCCGGGCGCAGCCTGAGGGCAACCACAGGCGCAGTGCGAAAGGTTTCCCACCCTCGTGCTGGGGCAAAGAAGCCGGCGTCTGCCGGGAGTTCATTCAACCACTGGAGAATTTTCATCATGGGTATGTCGATCAATACGAACGTCGCGTCGCTCAATGCGCAACGCAACCTCAGCGGCTCAGCCAACTCGCTGGCCACCTCCATGCAGCGCCTGTCTTCGGGTCTGCGTGTCAACAGCGCCAAGGACGACGCCGCCGGCCTGGCCATCTCGGAGCGCATGAATGCGCAGGTGCGGGGCCTCAACGTCGCGGCACGCAATGCCAACGACGGCATCTCGCTGGCCCAGACCGCTGAAGGCGCGCTGGGCAAGGTCGGCGACATGCTGCAGCGTATGCGTGAACTGGCCGTGCAGTCGGCCAACGCCACCAACAGCGACGAGCGACCGCGACGCGCTGCAGGCCGAAGCGGCACAGCTCAAGGCGGAAATCGACCGCGTCGCCACGACGACCAGCTTCAACGGCACCAAGCTGCTCGACGGCGGCTTCATCGCCCAGTCGTTCCAGGTCGGCGCCAACCAGGGCGAAACGATCGACGTGGCGTCGATCGCCAACGCGCAGATCTCTGCGCTCGGCACCTGGACCAGCGTCGGCACGACGACGCCGGCGGTGGCGGGTTCGTACACGCACGAACCAGCTCAGCAGCCTGAACTTCTCGACGGCCGGCTCGGCACTCGTCGGCGGCTTCAACACCAGCACCGTCGTGCCTCGACTGCAGCGCGGCCGACATCGACTTCACGGCGTCGACGCTGGCGACGGCAACGCACCGTCGGCGACGACTGCGGCACCTACACCTCGCCAAGCCAAGCAGCGACCTGGTGCAGACATCGGCCGCGCCGGACGCGACTACACGGTCACGGTGCAGGCTGCGACATCGCGATCACCGACAACGCCACCGCACCGCGGTGCGATCACCGGTCACTGCCGCCACACTGCGCCTGAGCAGCCGGCACCACGGCACCTGCGTCGTGACGAGCACCTGTCGTCGACGTCGACGGCACGACGGTCACCTTGACGCCGGCTCACCGGCACCAGGCCGGCATGGTCAGTGCCATCCAGACCGCGTCGGCAGCACTACTGGTCGCCGCCGCCGGTGCTGCCGGCTTCAGCGTGACCGGCACCGCGGGCGTCACCGGCGCCGCTCAACATTCTCGACCTCGTCGATCACCGGCGCCAGTGCCGGCACGGCCGTGACGGCGCTGCCGCCGTGACGCGCCGGCACGGCCAGACGGGCTTCGCTCGCTCGACATCTCGACCGTGGCCGGCGCCAACAACGCCATCCTCGCGATGGACGGCGCCCTGACGGCCGTCAACTCGCACGTGCCGACCTCGGCGCGGTGCAGAGTCGGTTCGAGAACGCGATCGGCAACATCATGGTCACGGCCGAGAACCTGTCGGCCGCCCGTGGTCGCATCGTCGACGCCGACTTCGCCCAGGAGACCGCCAACCTGTCGCGCGCCCAGATCCTGCAGCAGGCCGGCACCGCCATGGTGGCCCAGGCCAACCAGCTGCCGCAGCAGGTGCTGCAGCTGCTGCGCTGAGCATCGACCGACCCGCGGTCCGCGACGCCCCGGCGGCGCGGACTCGAAGCCCCGTGCCATCCGGCCGGGGCTTTTGTCGTTTCCGAGATGGTTCGTGATTTCGGCCCTATTTCGGCGATGCCTGGGCCCGGCGAGGCTTCAAGATTCAGGTCAGCGGCACCCAACCTCGACCGCGGGGTCGCAAGTAGTCCCAGAGTCCCTGAAGGAGTGCTGCCATGCCCCAGACCATCAATACGAACATCGCGTCGCTGAATGCGCAACGCAACCTGAACATGAGCCAGGCGTCGCTGGCGACGTCGATGCAGCGCCTGTCCTCGGGCCTGCGTGTCAACAGCGCCAAGGACGACGCCGCCGGCATGGCCATCGCCGAGCGCATGAACGCGCAGGTACGCGGCCTCAACGTCGCGGCGCGCAACGCCAACGACGGCATCTCGCTGGCCCAGACCGCCGAAGGCGCGCTGGGCAAGGTCGGCGACATGCTGCAGCGCATCCGCGAACTGGCGGTGCAGTCGGCCAACGCCACCAACAGCGACAGCGACCGCGCCGCGCTCCAGGCCGAGGTCGGTGCAATTGCGCGACGAGATCGACCGCGTCGCGACGCAGACCTCGTTCAACGGCCTGAACCTGCTCGACGGCAGGTTCACCGCCCAGCAGTTCCAGGTCGGCGCCAACCAGGGCGAGACGATCGACATCAATGCGATCACCAATGCCCAGGTCGCATCCCTGGGCACCTGGACCAGTGTCGCGACGCCGGCGTGGCGGCTCGTACGCAACGACCAGCTCAGCAGCCTGAACTTCTCGACCGCCGGTTCGGCGCTGTCGGCGGCTCAACACCAGCACGTGTGCCGGCGGTCGGTGCCAACGTCAACTTCACGTCGGCGGTGTTGGCGCGGCAACTTCACCGTCGGCGCGACGGCGTCAGCCTGACGGCCGACTACTCGGCAAGCCAACGCGGCAACATGGCCGCGGACATCGGCACCCAGCTCGGCTGCGGCTACACGGTCACAGTCGGCTGGCCATCACCATCACCGACAACGCCACTGCGACCGCAGTGGCATCACGGTTCAACGGCGTCGCCACCACCGCTGGCCTGGCCAACAGCACCGGCACTGCCGGCAGCCCGGCCGTCGTGACGAGCAACCTGTCGTTCGACGTCGACGGCCGACGGTCACCTGACGCCGACTCACCGGCACCAGGCCGGCATGGTCAGCGCCATCCAGACCGCGGTCGGTGCCGGCACGTGGTCGCCGCTGCCGGTTCGGCCGGCTTCAGCATCACGATCGCGCAGGCGCCACGCCAGCGACCGTGGTCGACAATCTCGACCTCGTCGATCACCGGCGCCAGCGGCGGGACCGCCGCAGCGGCCGCCGACCCGATCCCGGCATCGGCCAGACCGGCTTCGCGCGCTCGACATCTCGACCGTGGCCGGTGCCAACAACGCCATCCTCGCGATGGACGGCGCGCTCAACGACGATCAACTGCGTCACGCGGCACGCTGGGCGCGGTTCAGAGCCGGTTCGAGAGCGTCATCACCAACATCAGATCACGGCCGAGAACCTGTCGGCCGCGCGCGGCCGCATCGTCGACGCCGATTTCGCTGCCGAGACCGCCAACCTGTCGCCGCGCCCAGATCCTGCAGCAGGCCGGCACGGCGATGGTCGCGCAGGCCAATGCCCTGCCGCAACAGGTCCTGCAACTGCTCAAGTGACGAGTCGCGGGCCGGCCCCGAACGGCCCGCAGGGTCCAGCGCCTCGCACTCCGCGGCCGGGCCTTTCGGGCCGATCTCGTTCGTGGCGCGCTCAAGAATGGGCCGCAGACCGCCGATATCGATGATGAACCCTTCATAGGCTCGCCATGCCCATTTCCTCCCCCGGTATCGGCAGCGGCCTCGATGTGAACGGCATCGTGGACCAGCTGGTCGCGCTCGAGCGGCGCCCGATCACGCTGCTCGCCAACGCCAAGACCAAGCTCAACACGCAGCTGTCGTCGTTCGGCCTGATGCAGAGCTACATGGGCAATCTGCAGTCGATCGCCGGCAAACTGGCGACGGCCAGCAACTGGACGCGCAACACCGGCACCACCTCCGACGCGACCTCCATCTCGGTGTCGGCGAGCGCCACGGCGGCATCGGCGCGCTACAGCATCGAGGTCAGCAAACTGGCCACGGCGCAGTCGAGTTCTTCTGCGGTCTTCGCCGATCCGTCCGACCTGGGCACCGGCACGCTGACCATCACCAAGGGCGGCGTTCCGGTCACGATCGAGATCCTGGCGGGCGAAACCAGCTTGCAGGCTGTGCGCGACAAGATCAACGGGGCGGACGCGGGGGTGTCGGCCACGATCATTCAGGACAGCGGCGGTCCCATGCTGGTGCTGACGGGCACGGAGACAGGTCTGGCCAATGCATTCACTGTCGGCGTTAGCAATGCCGCCGGCACCCTGGCCTCCCTCAATACACTGACACCACGCGTGCCCGCGGCGGACGCGGAGTTCACCGTCAACAACATCCCGCTGACTTCGGCGACGAACCAGCTGACCGGGGTCATCGACGGCGTCGACCTCACTCTGAAGAAGGTCACCACGGGTCCGGTCGACGTCAACGTGGCCAGCGACACGGCGGCGATGAAGAAGGACATCACCGACTTCGTCTCGGCCTACAACGAGCTGAGCAAGTACCTGGCAACCCAGACCAAGTACGACGAGGGAACCAAGAACGCCGGCGCCTTGCAGGGCGACCGCACGGCGGTCGGGCTGATCGGCAAGCTGCGCGGTCTGGTGCAGCAGTCGTCGCCGGCGTCGACGGTCTACGGTCGTCTGTCCGACATGGGCATCTCGTTCGAGCGCGATGGCACGCTCAAGATCGACGACACCAAGCTGACGACCGCACTGGCCAACCCGGCCGAACTGAGCAAGGCCTTCAGCACCGCGAGCACCGGGATCGCGGTCGGCTTCAAGGCCCTGGCCGACGGCATGCTCAACACCGACGGCGCCTTGACCAACCGAAGCGAAGGCCTGCGCGCCAGCATCAAACGCAACGAGAAGGATCAGGAGAAGCTGGAAGACCGCGTGTCACGCACGCGTGAGCGCCTGCTGCGTCAGTACTCGGCGCTGGACAACACCGTCAATCAGCTGATCGAGCTTGAGCAACCTGGTGACGCAGCAGATGGAGATGCTGCAATCCAACTACATCAACAACAACAACTGATCCGGGTTCATCAGACCGAGGCGCGTCGCGCGCCTCAGCCCTTCGCCGCAGCCTCCGGATCGCCCTCTTCCACCGGCCAGTCCCGGATATAGGCCTTGAGCATGCGGTTCTCGAAGTCCTGCTGGTCGACGACGGCCTTGGCCACGTCGTAGAACGAGATCACGCCCATCAGCGTGTTGCCGCTCATCACGGGCAGGTAGCGAGCGTGCTGCTGCAGCATCATGCGGCGCACTTCGTCGATCTCGGTCTCGGGGCTGCAGGTCAGTGGCTCGTGTTCCAGCACCTGGCGCACGACCATCTCGCCGATCACGCCGCCATTGCCGACGATGGCCAGGATGACTTCGCGAAACGTGAGCATCCCGATCAGCGTGCCGCGGTCCAGGACCACGAGCGACCCGATGTCCATGTCGGCCATCGTCTTCACGGCGTCGCCAAGCGGTTGCTCGGGCGAAGCGGTGTACAGCGTATTGCCCTTCACGCGAAGGATGTCGGCGACTTTCATGGGGATCTCCTCGTGATGCAAGCTCGGCAGAGCCAATATATACCCCACAATGTAGTGCAGACCACCCCCGCGGAGACCCCATGCCCGGCCACGCCGACCCTGGCTTCGACACGCTGGCGCTGCACGCTGGCGCCACCCCCGACCCGGCGACCGGTGCCCGCGCGGTGCCGATCCACCTCAGCACCAGCTTCGTCTTCGAGAGCAGCGAGCAGGCCGCGAGCCTGTTCAACCTCGAGCGCTCGGGCCATGTCTACAGCCGCATCAGCAACCCGACCAATGCGGTGTTCGAGGAGCGCATGGCCGCACTCGAGGGGGCTGCCGGCGCCATCGCCACGGCCAGCGGGCAGGCGGCCCTGCACCTCGCGATCACGACACTTGCCGGCGCCGGATCGCACATCGTCAGCTCAAGTGCTCTGTATGGCGGCTCGCACAATCTGTTGCACTACACGCTCAGGCGCTTCGGCATCGAGACGACATTCGTCAAGCCGGGCGATATCGATGGATGGCGCGCGGCAATCCGCCCCGAAACCAGGCTGCTGTTCGGCGAAACCCTCGGCAACCCGGGACTGGACGTGCTGGACATCCCCACGGTGGCCTCGATCGCCCATGCGTCGGGCATCCCGCTGCTGGTGGACTCGACCTTCACGACACCCTGGCTGATGCGCCCGGTCGAGTTTGGCGCCGACCTCGTCTTCCACTCTGCGACCAAGTTCCTCTGTGGCCATGGCACCGTGGTCGGCGGCGTGCTGCTCGACGGCGGCCGGTTCGACTGGAGCCTGGCCGAGCGCTTTCCAGAACTCAACCAGCCCTACGACGGCTTTCACGGCATGGTGTTTTCCGAAGAGAGCACCGACAGCGCCTTCTTGCTGCGTGCGCGGCGCGAGGGCCTGCGCGACTTCGGCGCCTGCATGAGCCCGCACACGGCGTGGTTGATGCTGCAAGGCCTGGAGACGCTGCCACTGCGCATGGCGCGCCATGTGGAGAACACGCGCAAGGTGGTGCAGTTCCTGGTCGCGCACCCACTCGTGGCCAGCGTGGGCTACCCCGAGCTCGACGGCCACCCGAGCCGCGCCCTGGCCGCGCAACTGCTGCCACGCGGCTGCGGCGCGGTGTTCAGCTTTGACCTGAAGGGTTCGCGCAAGCAGGGCGTGGCCTTCATCGAAGCGCTCAAGATCTTCTCGCACCTGGCCAACGTGGGCGACGCCCGATCGCTCGTCATCCACCCGGCGTCGACGACCCATTTCCGCATGGACGACGCGGCGCTGGCGCAGGCCGGCATCGGTCCGGGCACGATCCGCCTGTCGATCGGCCTCGAAGACCCGGACGACCTGATCGACGATCTCAAGCGCGCACTCAAGACGGCGGAGAAGGCCGCATGAAGCTGACCGTCAACGGGCTCACGGCCTATGCGTACACAGGCGGCAAGACCTTCGACCCCGCCCTGCCCTGCATCGTCTTCATCCATGGCGCGCTCAACGATCACAGTGTCTGGACCCTGCTGGCGCGCTGGTTCGCCCATCACGGGCACTCGGTGCTGGCAGTCGACCTGCCCGGTCACATGCGCAGCGAGGGGCCGGCCCTGAGCACGGTCGAGGCGATGGCCGATTGGACCCTGGCGTTGATGGACGCCGCAGGTGTCGATAAGGCCACGCTGGCAGGCCACAGCATGGGCTCGCTGGTGGCGCTGGAGGCGGCCGGTCGCGCCCCGCATCGTGTCTCGCAGCTCGCGCTGCTGGGTGCGGCCTACCCGATGGCGGTGCCGTCGGCATTGCTGGAGCTGTCGCAGCACGACCCGCTGGCGGCCATCGAGCGTGTGATCGTCTTCTCGTTCTCGACCCTGGCGCCCAAACCGTCCTACCCCGGGCCCGGCGTCTGGTTGCGCGGCGCGGCGCGTGGTCTGATGCGCCAGGTGTTGGCGCACCAGGGCAACCCGCTGCTCTTTCACAACGACTTCTTCGCCTGCAACCAGTACGCCGGTGGCCAGGATGCCGCCGCCAAGGTCAGTTGCCCCAGCGCCCTGATCCTGGCCGCACAGGATCAGATGACGCCGACCCGCGCCACACGCGAATTGGCATCGTCGTTGAAGGCGTCGGTGCACATGGTGCCCGGCGGTCACTATCTGATGCAGGAATGCCCCGACCCCGTTCTGAGTGCATTGCGAAAGGCCCTGGCATGAAGCTCCTCGTCCTGAACGGTCCCAACCTGAACCTGCTCGGCACGCGCGAGCCCCAGACCTATGGCGCCACCACGCTGGCCGAGGTCGAGTCGATGCTGGCTGCGGTGGCGGCTTCGCGCGGCGCTGAGCTGACCTGCTTCCAGAGCAACCACGAGGGTGCCCTGGTCGACCGCATCCATGCGGCGCGTGCCGAGGGCGTGCAGGGCATCGTGATCAACCCCGGCGCCTTCACACACACCAGCATCGCGCTGCGTGACGCACTGGCCGGCGTGGCCATCCCGTTCGTCGAAGTCCACATCAGCAATGTTCACGCGCGCGAGTCCTTCCGCCACCACTCCTATCTGTCCTCGATCGCCAAGGGCGTGCTGGCCGGCTTCGGCATCGACGGCTACCGCATGGCGCTGTTGCACCTGCTCGACCACCCGCCGCGCTGATCAACCCAGCGCGTCGGCCAGGGTCATCGTGTCGAGGCCCGAACGATCGCGAAAGGCCTTCGTGGACCTGGCCCGCGTCAGCAGCAGGGCATCGACCAGCGGCGCCACCGGCGTGCGCGCCGGGTCGCAAAGCAGCACATGGCGGGCGCCGCCCGCCTCTTCCAGCCGGCCCACCCAGTCGAGCGCGATCAGCACCTCCAGCACCGGTTCGATCTGCAGTGGATCGGTGCGCAGCTTGGCGGCGATGGCCCCACCGCCCAGCCCATGCGCCGCGCCATGGCGCGCGTCGCCGAGCGTGCGCAGAACCGACAGCGCCATCTCGAAACGATGCCCCGGCGTGGCCAGGCGATGCGCGATGCCCATCTTCAGACTCGGCGCATAAGCCGCGATCACCGCCCCGAGCAGCACGATGACCCAGCCGAGGTAGATCCACAGCAGCAGGATCGGCAGGGTCGCGAAGGTACCGTACACGGCCGAGAAATTGGGCACCGCGCTCACGTACCAGGCCAGGCCGGCCTTGGCGATCTCGAACGCAATGGCGACGAAGACACCGCCGGCGAATGCGTGCCGCCAGCGCACCCAGGTGTTGGGCACGTGGTGAAAGAGGCCGGCCATGGCCAAGGCGACCAGCACGACTTCGGCGGCATCGATGACCAGCGACACCCCTCCGGGCAGCGCCTGCACCCAGCCACGCGAGGCCGACAGTGCATACGAACTCACGCTCAGGCTGATGCCGATCAGCAGCGGTCCGAGCGTCAACGCAGCCCAGTAGACCAGCACCCGCTGCGCAATCGGGCGTGGCTTGCGCACGCGCCAGATGCCGTTGAGCGTGCGATCGATGGTCAGCATCATGGCCAGTGCCGTGGCGCCGAGCACCAGGGCCCCGACGCCGCCGATGCGTTTGGCGTTGGCCGCAAACTGGGTCAAGGTCTTCAGCGCCGGCTTGGCGATCTCGACCGGCACCAGCGACTGCAGGAAGTAGGTCTCCAGCGCACGCTGGAACGAGCCGAACATCGGGAAGGCCGCAAACACTGCCAGCATCACGGTCAGCAGCGGCACCAGCGAGATCAGCGTGGTGAAGGTCAGGCTGCCCGCGGTCAGGCCCAGGCGGTCCTCGCGAAAGCGATGGCGCAGCGTGCGCAGGGTCTCGAACCAGGGCCAGTCGCGCAAGGTCTCCAGTCCCTCGGTGACCTCCGTGCGCCAGCGATCCTGCAGGGCGGACAGGCGTGACATGCTGGCTATCATGCCAGCATGTCCGATACCGCCCTGCCCCACCCGACTGCGCGCCCGGCCGATGGCGTGACGCGGCTGACACGGGCCCTGGCGCTCGGCGCATTGATGTCGCTCATCGTGCTCGGTGCGCTGTGGGAGCTCTGGCTCGCGCCCACGGGGAGCGGCACATTGGCGCTGAAGGTGCTGCCGCTGCTGCCCTGTCTGCCCGGGATCTGGCGCTTTCGCATGCGCACCTACCGGGCGCTGAGCCTGCTCGTCTGGCTCTACTTCGCCGAAGGGGCCGTGCGCGCCAGCAGCGACATCGGGCTCGGCCGCATGCTCGCCGGCACCGAGGTCGCGCTGTCGCTGGTCCTGTTCGCAGCCTGTGCCTGGCATGTGCGCTGGCGCCTGAAGGCCGCCGCAGCATGAATTCCGGGACCCTGCTGGACGCGCTGCGCGGCTGTGTCGGTGCGGCCCATGTCCTGTTCGATGGCGACCTCTCGGCCTGGGAGCAGGACTGGCGCAAACGCGTGCGTGGCAAGGCGCTGGCGGTGGTGCGCCCGGGCAGCACCGCCGAGGTCGCGGCGGTCGTGTGCATCTGCGTCCAGCATGGCGTCAGCATCGTGCCTCAAGGCGGCAACACGGGGCTCGTCGTGGGCGGTGTGCCCGATGCGAGCGGCACCCAGGTGGTCCTGAGCCTGACGAGAATGAACCGGGTGCGGCAGATCGACATCGACAACCTGACGCTGACGGTCGACGCCGGCTGCGTGCTGCAGGCAGCGCAGCAGGCTGCCGCGGCGCAGGGGCTGTGGCTGACGCTCAGCCTGGCCGCCGAAGGCAGCTGCACCATCGGCGGCAATCTCGCGACCAACGCTGGCGGCACCCAGGTGCTGCGCTTTGGCAATGCACGGGACCTCTGCCTGGGTCTGGAAGTCGTCACTGCCGATGGCCAGATCTGGGACGGCCTGAGCGGCCTGCGCAAGGACAACACCGGCTACGACCTGCGTGACCTGTTCGTCGGCAGCGAGGGCACGCTGGGGATCATCACGGCCGCGACCCTGAAGCTGACGCCTCAGCCGGCAGCCAGCACCACGGCCTGGGTGTCGTGCGACTCCCTGGCGGCCTGCGTGGCCTTGCTGAACCTGGCGCGTGCCCGTGCGGGCGCCAGCCTGACCGGCTTCGAGGTCATGGGGCGGTTTGCACTCGATCTGGTGGCGCGCCACTTCCCCGCCCTGCCCCGACCGCTGCCCCACGCGCCATGGACCGCTCTGCTGGAATTCTCGAGCCCGCAGCCAGAGGTCCATCTGCGTTCACAGGCCGAGGACCTGCTCGCGACGGCCCTCGACGATGCACTCGCCACTGACGCGGTGCTGGCCGAGAGCCTGGCGCAGTCGCGCGCGCTGTGGCATGTGCGGGAGTCGATCCCGCTCGCCCAGGCCGAAGAGGGGCTCAACGTCAAACACGACATCTCGCTGCCGGTGTCTGCCATCGCGGCGTTCTGCGCGGCCACCGACACGGCCCTGCAGGCCCGCTTCCCCGGCGTGCGCCTGGTGAACTTCGGTCATCTGGGCGACGGCAACCTGCACTACAACGTTCAGGCCCCCGAAGGCCTGGACCCGGCCGAGTTCCTGCGCGCGAACGAGGCCGCCGTCAACCGGCTGGTCTACGACGCGGTGCAGGCGCATGGGGGGTCGATCTCGGCCGAACATGGCATCGGCGCGCTCAAGCGCGCCGAGATGGCACGCTACAAGTCACCGGTGGCGCTCGAACTCATGCGCCGGATCAAGCAGGCACTCGACCCAGACAACCGGCTGAACCCGGGGCGCGTGCTGCCCTGACACGCCTTACTGCATCGGTCCCTTGAGGGCCGCGGGCACCGGGATCGACGCGATCTCGATGCCTTCGTCGCGCAGCGATTCGCGTTCGGCCTCGCTCGCCTGGCCACGGATGCCGCGTGCATCGACTTCACCGTAGTGGATGCGCCGCGCTTCAGTGGCAAACCGGTCGCCGACGTCTTCGGTGCTGGCCAGCAGATGGTGCACGGCCTTGAGCCAGGCAGCCTGCGGGTCGACCGCCTGCGCAGCCGCCGTCGTCGGTCCGGCGCCGGTCAGGTTCAGGCGCGGCGCACTCGGCACGCGCGAGATCACGCGGTCGGCGCACAACGGGCACTCGATGGCCGCGCGGCCGTTCTGGTCCTGGAACTCCTCCTCCGAGCCGAACCAGCCTTCGAAGCGATGGCCGTTGACGCAGCGCAGGTCGAGGACTTTCATGCGCTCATCGTAGCCGCATCGAGCCACGTCAGGGGCCAGGCACCGGCACGCCAGCGCTGCAGCCACAACAGGCCGACCAGGGTCTTCGCATCGGTCACGAGCCCGCCAGCGGCCATTGCGTCCAGTTCGTCTTCGGTGTGCGTCACGATCTCGACGAACTCGCCCGCGTCGAGCTGCTGCGGCCCGGCAATCAGACCGCGTGCGAACCAGATCTCGATGACCTCGGTCGAATAGGCCACACAACCGTGCACGAGGCCGGCACGGGCCCACTCACGCGCGCGATAGCCGGTCTCTTCGCGCAGTTCGCGCACGGCGCAGGCCGCAGTCGGCTCACCTGCATCGAGCTTGCCAGCCGGGATTTCCAGCACGACCTGCCCCAGCGGGTGGCGGTACTGGCGCTCCATCACGATGTGGCCGTCGTCGAGCAGCGCGACCACGGCGATCGCGCCGGGATGCACGATGTACTCGCGCAGCGCAGCCTGACCATCGGGCAACACGACTCGGTCGCGGCGCACATGCAGGAATCCGCCGTCCAGCAGCACCTCGGTGGCCGAGACCTGCTCGACGAGGTGCAGATCGCCGGCCATCAACTGGCCAGCAGCGCGGCCACGATGGCGTCCCGACACAAGGCCATCAGACCGCCCGGCAGCAGGCCCAGGCCCAGCACGGCAGCGCCGTTGAGTGCGAGCAGAGCGGACACGCCGGAGCCACGCGCGAGCGGCTGGGTCTGCGCCGGCTCGTCGAAGTACATCACCTTGACGACCCGCAGGTAGTAGAACGCGCCGATCAGCGACAGCAGCACGGCGACGATCGCCAGCACCAGGTACAGATCGACACCGGTCGACACCAGGGCCTGCAGGACCGAGAGCTTGGCGTAGAAACCCACCATCGGCGGGATGCCCGCGAGCGAGAACATGAAGACCGCCATGACCGCGGCCAGCCACGGCGCACGCTGGCCCAGGCCGGCCAGATCGTCGATCTGTTCGCTTTCGAAGCCCTCGCGCGACAGGAACATGATCATCCCGAAGGTGCCCAGCGTGGTCAGCACATAGGTGACCATGTAGAACATCGCCGAGCTGTAGGCATTGGCGCCCGAGATCGTGTTGTTGCTGATGTAGCCGGCCGACAGGCCGAGCAGCACGAAGCCCATCTGCGAGATGGTCGAGTAGGCCAGCATGCGCTTGAGGTTGGTCTGCGCGATGGCGGCCACGTTGCCGACCACGAGTGAGGCCACCGCCAGCACCATCAGCATCTGCTGCCAGTCCGGCGCCAGGGTCAGCATGCCCTCCACCAGCAAGCGGAACGTGATGGCGAAGGCCGCGAACTTGGGCGCCGCGCCGATCAACAGCGTGACCGGTGTCGGAGCACCCTGATAGACATCGGGCACCCACATGTGAAACGGCACGGCACCGAGCTTGAAGGCCAGCCCGGCCACCACGAAGACGACACCGAACACCAGCACGCTCTCGTTGATCGAACCGGCCGCGATCTTTTCGAACACGGTCGGGATCACGAGGCTGCCGGTCGCGCCATAGATCATCGACAGCCCGTAGAGCAGGAAACCGCTGGCGAGCGCACCGAGCACGAAGTACTTCATGGCCGCCTCGATCGAGACGGCATGGTCGCGCCGCAGCGCCACCAGCGCGTAGAGCGACAAGCTCATCAGCTCCAGGCCCAGGTAGACGACCAGGAAGTTGTTCGCCGAGGTCATCACCGAGATGCCGAGCAGGCTGAACAGGCTGAGCGTGTAGAACTCGCCCTTGGCCATGGCGCGCGAAGCGAGCGTCGGCTTGGCATAGGCCAGGGTCAGCATCACCGCGAGGCCCGCGAAGAAGGCCAGCAGATGGCCCATCGGGTCGGCCACCACCATTTCGTTCATGCCGTATTCGGTCAACCCGGACTGCACGTAGGACAGGTGCATCGCGCAGAAGATGGCCACCGAGAACTGCGTCAGCCAGAAGGTTGGCCCGCGCTGCGGGTCGGTGACGAAGAGATCGGCCAGCACGACGACGCAGGCCGCCACCAGCAACCAGATCTCGGGATAGATGACGAGCCAGTTCATGGAGTTCATGTTCGTAGGTGCGCCGTGGCGTCAGTTGAGCTTGGGCAGCGCGACATGGCGCAACAGCTCGGTCACGGAGACCTGCATCACATCGGTGAAGGGTTTCGGGTACAGGCCCATCCAGAGCACGGCGATCGCGAGCATGCCGAGCATGACGAACTCACGCGCATTGAGGTCTTTCAGGGCCTTGACATCGTCGTTCGCCACGTCGCCGAAATAGACCCGCTTGACCATCCACAGCGTGTAGGCAGCGCCGAAGATCAGGGTCGTCGCGGCCGCCATGCCGACCCAGAAATTGTGCTTGACCGAACCCAGGATCACCATCCACTCGCCGACGAAGCCGGCGGTGCCGGGCAGGCCGACGTTGGCCATCGCGAACAGCACGGCGAAGGCCGCGAACTTGGGCATCGTGTTCGCCACCCCCCCGTAGGCAGAGATCTCGCGTGAGTGCACGCGGTCGTAGAGCACGCCGATGCACAGGAACATCGCACCCGAGACGAAGCCGTGCGAGATCATCTGCACGATCGCGCCTGCGGTGCCGAGTTCATTGAAGATGAAGAAACCCAGTGTCACGAAGCCCATGTGGGCGATCGAGGAGTAGGCCACGAGCTTCTTCATGTCCTGCTGAACCAGGGCCACGAGGCCGATGTACACGACGGCAATCAGGCTCAGCGCAATGATCAGCCAGGCCCACTCGCGGCTGGCGTCGGGCGTGATCGGCAGCGAGAAACGCAGGAAGCCGTAGGCGCCGAGCTTGAGCATGATGGCCGCCAGAACGACCGACCCTCCAGTGGGCGCCTCGACGTGGGCATCCGGCAGCCAGGTGTGCACCGGCCACATCGGCACCTTGACTGAAAAGGCGGCGAAGAAGGCAAAGAAGAGCAGCGTCTGCGCGGACAGCGGCAGTGGCAGCTGGTGCCAGTCGAGGATCGCGAAGCTGCCGCCCGACTTGTAGTACAGATAGACCAGCGCGACCAGCATCAGCAGCGAGCCGAGCAGCGTGTAGAGAAAGAACTTGAAGGCTGCGTAGACGCGGTTCGGTCCACCCCAGACACCGATGATGATGTACATCGGGATCAGGGTGGCCTCGAAGAAGACGTAGAACAGCAGGCCGTCGATCGCGCTGAAGACGCCGATCAGCAGGCCCGACAGGATCAGGAAGGCGCCCATGTAGTGCGCCACGCGCTTCGTGATCACTTCCCAGGCGGAGATCACGACGACGATCGTGATGAAGGCCGTCAGCAGCACGAACCACACCGACAGCCCGTCCACGCCGAGGTGGTAGTGCGCGTTGAAGCGCTCGATCCAGGGCATCAGCTCGACGAACTGCATGGCCGCCGTGCTGTTGTCGAAGCCGGTGATCAGCGGCAGCGTGACCAGGAAGGACAGGATCGACCCCACCAGGGCGATGAAGCGGACCATGCCCGCATGCTGGTCGCGCCCGAACGCCAGCAGCAGCGCGCCAAAGGCGATTGGCAGCCAGATCGAAGCACTCAACAGTCCCATCTTGTGTTCTCTTTTCCGCGTTGCGGTGTTCTTGTCGGATCGCGCCTCAGCGGCCGATCATCTGGGTCAGCATCGGCCACAGGCGCCAGGTCATGAACCCGAAGACGCCCACGACCATGACCAGCGCATACCAGTACAACTGGCCTGTCTGGACGCGACGCACCAGACCGGCCAGCCGGCCGACGCCTTGCGCCGAGCCGTTGACGAGCGTGCCGTCGATCAAGCCGACGTCGCCACCCTTCCACAGACCCAGACCGATCCCGCGCGCCGCAGCGGCCAGGATGTTCTCGTTGATCCAGTCCATGTAGTACTTGTTCTCGAGCAGCGTCATCAGCGGGCGCAGCGTGCGCGCCAGCGCCGCCGGGATCGCCGGCTGCAGGAGATAGAACCACCAGGCTGTCACGACCCCTGCCAGCGCGAGCCAGAACGGAAGCGTCGTGAGGCCGTGCAGGGCCATCGCGGACGCGCCATGGAAGGACTCGACGAGCTTGGCCATCGCCGGGTGGCGCGCGGCGTCGACGATGATCGAGTCGGCGAACAGATCGCTCTGAAACCAGGGCCCGATCGTCAGGTAGCCGATGACGGCCGACGGAATCGCCAGCAGCACCAGGGGCAAGGTGACGACCCAGGGGCTCTCGTGGGGAGCGTGCCCATGCCCACCGTCGTGGTCGTGCGCACCGGGGAAGGGTTTGTGATGGAAGCGCTCCGGCCCGTGGAAGACCAGGAAGTACATGCGGAACGAATAGAAGGCGGTGACGAAGACGCCGGCGACCACGGCGTAGTAGGCCCAGGGGGCTGCCGCCAGCGGGCTCGCGTGCACGGCCTCGATGATGCTGTCCTTCGAGTAGAAGCCGGCGAACAGCGGTGTGCCGATCAACGCGAGCGAACCGATCAGCGAAGTGATCCAGGTGATCGGCATGTACTTGCGCAGCCCACCCATGTTGCGGATGTCCTGGTCGTGGTGCATGCCGATGATCACCGAGCCGGCTGCGAGAAACAGCAGCGCCTTGAAGAAGGCGTGCGTCATCAGATGGAACACGGCCACCGAATAGGCCGAGGCGCCGAGTGCGACCGTCATGTAGCCGAGCTGACTGAGCGTCGAGTAGGCGACGACACGTTTGATGTCGTTCTGGATGATGCCCAGGAAGCCCATGAACAGCGCCGTGATCGCGCCAATGATCAGCACGAAGTTCAAGGCGGTGTCCGACAGCTCGAACAGCGGCGACATGCGCGCGACCATGAAGATGCCGGCCGTGACCATGGTCGCGGCGTGGATCAGGGCCGAGATCGGGGTCGGACCCTCCATCGAGTCAGGCAGCCACACATGGAGCGGGAACTGCGCGCTCTTGCCCATCGCGCCGATGAACAGGCAGATGCAGATGACCGTGATCAGCATCCAGTCGCTGCCGGGAAAGGTCAAGGCGGCCAGTGCACCACCGCGCGCAAAGACCTCGGCATAGTTCAGGCTGCCGGCGAAGGCCACGACGAGGCCGATGCCCAAAATGAAACCGAAGTCACCGACCCGGTTGACCAGGAAAGCCTTCATGTTCGCGAAGATCGCGGTCGGCCGCTTGAACCAGAAGCCGATCAACAGGTAGCTGACCAGACCGACCGCTTCCCAGCCGAAGAACAGCTGCAGGAAGTTGTTGCTCATCACGAGCATCAGCATCGAGAACGTGAACAGCGAGATGTAGCTGAAGAAGCGCTGGTAACCCGGGTCCTCGGCCATGTAGCCGATGGTGTAGATGTGCACCATCAGCGACACGAAGGTCACGACGCACATCATCATCGCGGACAGGCCGTCGATCAGGAAGCCAACCTCCATCTTCAGGCCGCCGATGACCATCCACTCGTAGATCGTCTGGTCGAAGCGCGCGCCGTCGAGCACCACGTCGCGCAGCACGAGGGCCGAGCACAGGAAGGAGACCAGGACGCCCAGGATGGTGACGCTGTGTGCGCCGCGGCGGCCCACCGAACGACCGGCCAGGCCGGCGACCAGCGCACCGGCCAGCGGTGCCAGCGCGGCGGTCAGGAGCAGAGTGGGAGACAGCGTGGCAGACATTGGCCTCAGCCCTTGAGAGCGTCGAGCTCTTCGACGTTGATGGTGGCGCGGTTGCGGAACAGGACCACGAGAATGGCCAGACCGATGGCCGATTCGGCCGCCGCCACCGTCAGGATGAAGAACACGAAGACCTGCCCGCCCATGTCCCCGAGGTAATGCGAGAAGGCGACGAAATTCAGGTTGACGGCGAGCAGCATCAGCTCGATCGCCATCAGCAGCACGATCAGGTTGCGTCGGTTCAGGAAGATGCCGACCACCG
This sequence comes from uncultured beta proteobacterium, assembly GCA_963706655.1. GTDB lineage: Bacteria > Pseudomonadota > Gammaproteobacteria > Burkholderiales > Burkholderiaceae_C > Rubrivivax. The sequence continues at coordinate 231,338 of CAVPNN010000024.1, read as the reverse complement.
AGAGTGCGAACAGGATGCCGCCCAGCGACAGGTAATGGCCCAGGGTCAGGGGGGCGAGACTCATGACGGGCTCCCTTCGGCCTTGGGCGGGGCCGGTGGCGTCTTGGGCACCGACGGCAGGTCCACCTCGGCCTTCATGCTGACGATGCGCAGGCGATCGGCCTTCTTGACCCGGACCTGCTCCCCTGGGTTCTGATGCCGGCTCTCCTTGCGCCCGCGCAGGGTCAGTGCGATGGCGGCGATGATGGCCACGAGCAGCAGGACGGCGGCGATCTGCAGCGGGTAGAGGTAATTCGTGTAGACGTCGATGCCGAGCAGCTTGGTGTTGCCCATCTTGAGCGCTGCGGCACTGAGCGGTGCGGCCTCGGTCGTGTCGAAGCCGCGCGTCAGGACGAGCGCCATCTCGAGCGCGATCAGCACCCCCACCAGGGCGGCGAGCGGGAAATGCTTCCAGAACCCCTCGCGGAACGAATCGCTGTTGAAGTCGAGCATCATGACGACGAACAGGAACAGCACCATCACTGCGCCGACATAGACGAGCACCAGCGCGATCGCCAGGAACTCGGCCTGCAGCAGCATCCAGACGCAGGCCGCGCTGAAGAACGCGAGCACCAGGAACAGCGCCGCATGCACGGTGTTGCGCACCGTGATGACACGGAACGCCGCGAACAGCAGCACGGCGGAGAAGAGGTAGAAGAGCGCAGTGGTGGACGTCATGGCTTATCGGTACGGCGCGTCGGCAGCACGGCTGGCGGCGATCTCCGCCTCGTAGCGATCGCCCACCGCCAGCAGCATGTCCTTGGTGAAATAGAGATCGCCGCGCTTCTCGCCGTGGTATTCGAAGACATGCGTCTCGACGATCGAGTCGACCGGGCAGCTCTCTTCGCAGAACCCGCAGAAGATGCACTTGGTCAGGTCGATGTCGTAGCGTGTCGTGCGGCGCGAACCATCGGCGCGCTGATCGGACTCGATCGTGATCGCCATCGCCGGGCAGACGGCCTCGCAGAGCTTGCAGGCAATGCAGCGCTCCTCGCCGTTCTCGTAGCGGCGCAAGGCATGCAGGCCGCGAAAGCGCGGCGACAGCGGGGTCTTCTCTTCGGGGAACTGCACCGTGATGTGCGGCGACAGGAAGTGGCGACCGGTGATCGCGAGCCCTTTGAAGAGCTCGGTCAGCAAGAAGCTGTTGAGGAAGTCCTTGATGGCAGTCATGGCATCAGTTCCAGATGTTCAGCGGCGACTGGATCCACAGCCCCACGAAGACCAGCCAGACCAGCGTGACCGGGATGAAGATCTTCCAGCCCAGACGCATGATCTGGTCGTAGCGATAGCGCGGGAAGGTCGCGCGCACCCACAGGAACATCGTGACGACGACAAAGACCTTGATGGCGAGCCAGATCCAGCCTGGAATGAAGGCCAGGAACTCGACCGGTGGCAACCATCCGCCCAGGAACAGGATCACGCACAGCGTGCTGACCAGGATCATGTTCGCGTATTCGGCGAGGAAGAACATCGCGAACGCCATCCCCGAGTACTCGATCATGTGACCGGCCACCACTTCCGACTCTCCTTCGACAACGTCGAAGGGGTGCCGGTTGGTCTCGGCCAGCCCGGAGATGAAATAGACGACGAAGATCGGCAGCAGCGGCAGCCAGTTCCACGACAGGAACCCGACCCCCACGTCGGCCATCCGCCCCTGCCCCTGGCCCATGACGATCTCGACCATGTTCATGGTGCCCGAGACCATCAGCACGACGACCAGCGCGAAGCCCATCGCGATTTCGTAGCTGACCATCTGCGCGGTGGCCCGCAGTGCGCCGAGGAAGGCGTACTTCGAGTTCGAGGCCCAGCCGGCGATGATGACGCCGTAGACCTCGAGCGAGGTGATCGCCATCAGGAACAGCAGGCCCGCGTTGACGTCGGCCAGCACGACTTCCGGACCGAAGGGAATCACCGCCCACGCCGCGAGCGCCGGCATGATCGTCATCACCGGCGCCAGGAAGAACAGGCCCTTGTTGGCCGCGGTCGGGCGGATGATCTCCTTGAAGACCAGTTTCACTGCGTCGGCGATCGGCGTCAGAAGGCCGTAGGGCCCGACCCGGTTCGGCCCGGGGCGGACTTGGGTCCAGCCGATGCCCTTGCGCTCCCACAGCGTCAGGTAGGCCACGCAGCCCATCAGTGGCGCGACCAGCACGACGATCTTGATCAGCGTCCAGACCACCAGCCACAGCGTCGGGCCGAGCATGGACGTGCCGAACTGATTGACGGTCTCGATCATGCCTTCTCCACCACCAGCGGCCCGAACATCGCCCCGAGCTCCGCCGTGTCCGGATGCCCGGCAGGAATGCGCACGGTGTTGGCGGCCAGCGTCGGGCTCTGGCGCGCCGGCAGAACGGCGCTGGCCGTGCCTTGCGTCACGCGCACCTGGTCACCGGCCTGCAATCCGAGCTGCTGCCACAGGGCCGTCGGCAGGCTCGCCACCGGCGGCGCTGCGTCGGCGGTGCGTTGCAGCGATTCGGCGCGCCGCACCAGTGGGTCGGCCGAGTAGATCGGCACGTCGCTGACACGCTCGACTTCGCCTGCGGCCTGCGCGTCGCCCGGTCGCGCGCCGGACAGCGCCCCGCCCCGGTTGTCCAGGCGCGAAGCAAGTTGCGCGAGGTCGCCCAAGGCTTCGGCACGGACCTCGTCGGCGCTCTCCTGGTTGAAGCCGTCGAGGCTCAACAGGTTGCCCAGCACGCGCAGCACCTTCCAGGCCGGCCGCGTCTCGCCGAGCGGCTTGACCACGCCGTGGAAGCTCTGCACGCGCCCTTCGGCATTGACGAAACAACCCGCCGTTTCGGTGAACGGCGCGATCGGCAGCAGCACGTCGGCAACGTCGTTTGCCACGTCCTTGAACGGGCTCATCGCGACGACCAGACCGCCACCGGCCAAGGCCTGGCGAGCCGCCGCAGCGTCTGCCGCATCGAGCACCGGCTCGACATTCAGCAGCAGCAGGGCCTTCATCGGCGTCGACAGCATCTGCGCCGCATTCAGGCCACCGGGGCCGGGCAGCGCACCGACCAGTTGCGCACCGACATCATTGCCGGCCTCGCCCAGGACACCGATCCTGGCGTCGGTCTGTTGCGCGATCCAGTTCGCCAGCGCGAGCAGTCTTGCGGACTGCGGGTGCTGGATCGCGGCATTGCCCAGCAGCACCGCCTTGCGTTCCCCGCTCAGCAGTGATGCGGCGATGGCCTGCATCGACGCGTCCGGGTTGGCCGGCAGCGGTGCCGCCATGCCCTTGGCCTGGGCCACGGCGGACGCAATACCAGCCAGCGCATCGACCCAGGCCGATGGTGCGGCGACCACGCCGTCCGCCATCGGCATCAACCAGTCGTCCGCGAGCGCGTGCACACTGTGCACGCGGGCGCCATGCTTGGCGGCCTGGCGCAGGCGCTGTGCAAACAGCGGGTGATCCTTGCGCAGGAAGGAGCCGATCACCAGTGCGCGGTCCAGCGCGGAGAGATCCGCGATCGGCAGGCCAAGCCAGCGTGCGCATCCGGCCACGGCCGGTTCCGAGAAATCAGCGTGCCGGGTGCGGTAGTCCACGCTCTCGCTGCCCAGACCGCGCACCAGCCTGGCCAGCAGGTGCAGTTCCTCGACCGTGCTGTGGGCGGAACCGAGCGCACCGACGCCGGCCACGCCGAACTCGGCGATCACGCGCCGCAGCCCATCGGCGACATAGGCCAGCGCGGTTGTCCAGTCGACAGTCCGCCACTCGCCGCCTTGCTTGAGCATCGGCGCGGTCAGCCGATGCTCGCTGTTCAGTGCCTCGTAGCTGAAGCGGTCACGGTCGGTGATCCAGCATTCGTTCACCGCTTCGTTCTCGAACGGCACGACACGCATGACCTTGTTCGCCTTGACCTGCACCACCAGGTTGGTGCCGGTGCTGTCGTGCGGACTCACGCTCCTGCGCCGGGCCAGCTCCCAGGTCCGGGCGCTGTAGCGGAAGGGCTTGCTCGTCAGTGCGCCGACCGGGCAGATGTCGATCATGTTGCCCGACAGTTCGGAGTCGATCGTCCGGCCGGCGATGGTCGTGATCTCGGAATGCTCGCCACGATGGATCATTCCGAGCTCCATCACGCCGGCCACTTCCTGGCCGAAGCGGATGCAGCGCGTGCAATGGATGCAGCGTGTCATCTCGGCCATCGAGATGAGCGGGCCGACGTCCTTGTGGAACACGACCCGTTTTTCTTCGGTGTAGCGCGACGCCGAGACGCCGTAGCCGACCGCCAGGTCCTGCAACTGGCATTCGCCGCCCTGGTCGCAGATCGGGCAATCGAGCGGGTGGTTGATGAGCAGGAACTCCATCACCGACTGCTGTGCCTTGACCGCCTTTTCGCTCTTGGTGCGCACGACCATGCCCTGTGTCACGGGCGTGGCACAGGCCGGCATCGGCTTGGGCGCCTTCTCCACTTCCACCAGGCACATGCGGCAGTTGGCCGCGATGCTGAGCTTCTTGTGATAGCAGAAGTGCGGGATATAGGTGCCTGCGGCGTCGGCCGCGTGCATCACCGTGCTGCCTTCGGCGATGCTGACCTTCTTGCCGTCGAGTTCGATTTCAACCATGGACCGTGGTCCCCACCCTGCAGGTCTTGTGTTCGATGTGGTGCACGAATTCGTCGCGGAAGTGCTTGAGCATGCCCTGCACCGGCATTGCTGCGGCATCGCCGAGGGCACAGATCGTGCGTCCCTTGATGCTCTCCGCCACCGAGTCCAACAGGGCGATGTCCTCGACACGGCCCTGGCCATGTTCGATGCGGTTGACCATGCGCCACAACCAGCCGGTGCCTTCACGGCACGGCGTGCATTGGCCGCAGCTCTCGTGCTGATAGAAGTAGGACAGGCGCAGCAGGCTCTTGACCATGCAGCGCGTCTCGTCCATCACGATGACGGCCCCAGAGCCGAGCATCGACCCGGCCTTGGCGATGGCGTCGTAGTCCATCGTGGTGTCCATCATGATGCGTGCCGGCAGCACCGGGGCCGAAGATCCGCCGGGGATCACGGCCTTCAGCGCGCGCCCGCCCTTCACACCGCCCGCGAGCTCGAGCAGGGTCGAGAACGGTGTGCCCATCGGGACCTCGAAGTTGCCGGGTCGCTCGACGTCACCGACAACCGAGAAGATCTTGGTGCCGCCGTTGTTCGGCTTGCCGCACTCCAGGTAGGCCTGACCGCCGTTGTTGATGATCCACGGCACCGCGGCGAAGGTCTCGGTGTTGTTGATCGTGGTCGGCTTGCCGTAGAGGCCGAAACTGGCCGGGAACGGTGGCTTGAAACGGGGCTGGCCCTTCTTGCCTTCGAGTGACTCCAGCAAGGCGGTCTCTTCGCCGCAGATGTAGGCCCCGAAGCCATGGAAGGCGTGCAGCTGGAAGCTGTACTCGCTGCCCTGGATCCTGTCGCCCAGGAAACCGGCCTGGCGCGCTTCCTCGAGCGCTTCCTCGAAGCGTTGATAGACCTCGAAGATCTCGCCGTGGATGTAGTTGTAGCCCGTCTTGATCCCCATCGCGTAGGCGGCAATGGCCATGCCTTCGATGACGATGTGCGGGTTGAAGGCAAGGATGTCGCGGTCCTTGCAGGTCCCCGGCTCACCCTCATCGGAGTTGCAGACCAGGTACTTCGCGCCTGGGTAGCCGCGCGGCATGAAGCTCCACTTCAGCCCGGTCGGGAAGCCCGCGCCGCCGCGACCGCGCAAGGCCGAGAGCTTCACGTCGGCGACCACCTGCTCCGGTGTCATGCCCGGCCCGCCATCGACGCCGAGGATCTTGCGCAAGGCGCTGTAGCCGCCGCGCGCGACGTAATCCTGCAGCCGCCAGTTCTTGCCGTCGAGCCCGGCGTAGATCTGCGCGCCGATGTGGCGGCCATGGAAACAGGTCTCGCGACCCGTGCTCTGGAATCTGGAAAGGTCGAGTGCCATCGTCAACCTTCCGCCTTCAGCAGGTCGACCAGTTCATCGAGTCGGTCTTCGCTCATGTAGCTCAGCATCTGGCGGTCGTTGACCAGCATCACCGGCGCGTCGGCGCAGGCGCCCAGGCATTCACAGGGCTGCACCGTGAAGACGCCGTCCGCCGTGGTGCCATAGGGTTCGACGCCGAGCTTGCCGCACAGGTGGTCCAGCGCCGTCTGCCCGCTGCGCAACTGGCAGGGCAGATTGGTGCAGACGTTCAGCTTGTACTTGCCGACCGGCTGCTGGTTGTACATGTTGTAGAAGGTCGTGACCTCGTGCACCGCGATCGGCGGCATGCCGAGATAGGCCGCGATCGCGTCTTCGGACTCGGGCGACACATGGCCCGTCTCCTGCTGCACGATGGTCAGGCAGGCCATCACGGCGGACTGCTTCTGGTCCGCGGGGTACTTGGCCACTTCGCGTGCGAAGCGGTTCAGGGTCTGTTCGCTGAATGTCATCGATCGCTCATCTGTCGCTTATCGGTCGATCTCGCCGAACACGATGTCCATCGTGCCGATGATCGCCACGGCGTCGGAGATCATGTGGCCGCGCGCCATTTCGTCGAGGGCCGCCAGATGGGGGAATCCGGGCGCCCGGATCTTCAGGCGATAGGGCTTGTTCGCGCCATCGCTGACGAGGTAGATGCCAAACTCGCCCTTCGGGTGCTCGACCGCCGCGTAGGTCTCGCCCTCCGGCACGTGGAAACCTTCGGTGAAGAGCTTGAAGTGGTGGATCAACTCTTCCATCGACGACTTCATCGCCACCCGCGACGGGGGCGCCACCTTGTGATTGGCGGTGATGACCGGGCCGGGGTTGGCGCGAAGCCAGGTCACGCACTGCTGGATGATCCGGTTCGACTCGCGCATCTCCTGCATGCGCACCAGGTATCGGTCGTAGGTGTCCCCGTTGGTACCGATCGGGATGTCGAAGTCCAGGCGGTCGTACACCTCGTACGGCTGCTTCTTGCGCAGATCCCAGGCAATGCCGGAGCCGCGCAGCATCGGACCCGAAAAACCCAGATTGAGTGCACGTTCCGGCGACACGACGCCGATCCCGACCGTGCGCTGCTTCCAGATCCGGTTGTCGGTCAGGAGCGATTCGTAGTCGTCGACGTTCGCGGGGAAGCGCTTGCAGAAGTCGTCGATGAAGTCGAGCAGTGAGCCTTGGCGTGGCTCGTTCAGCCGCGCAATCGTCTTGGCGTTGCGCACGCGGCTGGCCTGGTACTGCGGCATTTGCTCTGGCAGGTCGCGGTAGACGCCACCCGGGCGATAGTAGGCGGCGTGCATGCGCGCGCCGGAGGCCGCTTCATACATGTCGAACAGGTCCTCGCGCTCGCGGAAGCAGTAGATGAACATGTTCATCGCGCCGCAATCCAGCCCGTGGGTACCCAGCCACATCAGGTGATTCAGCAGCCGCGTGATCTCGTCGAACATGACGCGGATGTACTGCGCGCGCACTGGAACGTCGACGCCAAGCAGCTTCTCCAGCGCCAGGCAGTAGGCGTGCTCGTTGCTCATCATCGACACGTAGTCGAGCCGGTCCATGTAGGGCAAGGACTGGATGAACGTCTTCGTCTCCGCCAGCTTCTCGGTGGCGCGATGGAGCAGGCCGATGTGCGGGTCTGCGCGCTGGATCACCTCACCGTCGAGTTCGAGCACCAGGCGCAGCACGCCGTGCGCGGCCGGATGCTGGGGGCCGAAGTTCAGCGTGTAGTTCTTGATTTCGGCCATGTCAGTGCAGGCCTCCGTAGTCCTCTTCGCGCACCACGCGCGGCGTGATCTCGCGCGGCTCGATCGTCACGGGCTGGTAGATCACACGGCGACTGTCAGCGTCATAGCGCATCTCGACATGGCCGGTGACCGGGAAGTCCTTGCGCATCGGATGACCGATGAATCCGTAGTCGGTGAGGATCCGGCGCAGGTCGACATGTCCTTCGAAGATGATGCCGTAGAGGTCGAAGGCTTCGCGCTCGAACCAGTTCGCCGAATTCCACAGGCCGGTGACCGACGGGACGGTCGGCACGTCGTCACCGGTTGCGAACGACTTGACGCGCACGCGGTGGTTGAGCGAGACCGACAACAGATGGGAGACGACTGCGTACTGCTGGCCCTCCCAGGGCAGGTTCTTCCAGTCCGAGTAGTCGATGCCGCACAGGTCGATCAGCTGCTCGAACCTGAGCGTCGGGTGATCGCGCAAGGTCTGCATCGCGCTCAGATAGTGCGAAGCCTTCAGCGTCAGCGTGATCTGGCCACGTTCGCGAACCAGGCTCTGCGTCGCGTCGCCGAGCGCGCTCTCGAGCGCCGCCTGCAGTTGATCGAGTCTTTGTGTCATCGGGTGGGATGTCGATTGGCGTGCTCAACGCGCAATGGTGTTCTCGCGCCTGATCTTGGCCTGCAGCTGGAGAATGCCGTAGAGCAAGGCCTCGGCGGTCGGTGGGCAGCCCGGGACGTAGACGTCGACCGGCACGATCCGGTCGCAGCCGCGCACGACCGAATAGCTGTAGTGGTAGTAGCCGCCGCCATTGGCGCACGAGCCCATGCTCAGGACCCAGCGCGGTTCGGCCATCTGGTCATAGACCTTGCGCAAGGCCGGCGCCATCTTGTTGCACAAGGTGCCGGCAACGATCATCAGGTCGCTCTGGCGCGGGCTCGGCCGGAACAGCATGCCGAAGCGGTCGATGTCGTAGCGCGCCCCGCCGGCATGCATCATCTCGACTGCGCAGCAGGCCAGACCGAAGGTCATCGGCCACAACGAACCGGTCTTCGACCAGTTGATCACCTTGTCGACCGAGGTCGTGACAAAGCCTTCCTTGAGTACGCCTTCAATGCCCATGCGAGTTCAGCCTCCTGAGTAACGATGCGACCGGGATCACTCCCAATCCAGCGCCCCCTTCTTCCATTCGTAGATGAACCCGACCACGAGGATGGTCAGGAAGACCATCATGGCCCAGAACCCCGCCGGACCGATCTCGCGCAGCGCCACCGCCCACGGGAACAGGAATGCGATCTCGAGGTCGAAAAGGATAAAGAGGATGGCGACGAGGTAGTAGCGCACGTCGAACTTCATGCGTGCGTCCCCGAACGCCTCGAAGCCGCATTCGTAGGGTGAGTTCTTCTCGGCGTCGGGGCGGTTCGGCCCGAACACGAAGCCAATCACCTGCGGCGCCACGCCGACTGCAATGCCGACCAGGATGAACAGGATCACGGGGAGGTACTGCTGCAGATCCATGTCGGTCTCTCACTCCTCGGCGGTTCGAAGGGCTCAAAAAAACGCGCCTCGCGCAGCCCCTTGTGCTGCGCCAAGTGCGCGCCCGGTCCCTGCTGAGCCTTACCGGCAGGGGGCGGCCGCGAAGCCCGATCGGGCCTTGCGCACAACTGTCAATCTCTGGTCCGAAGACCTGGTGCCGACGGCGAGACTCGAACTCGCACAGCTTTCGCCACTACCCCCTCAAGATAGCGTGTCTACCAATTTCACCACGTCGGCCTTCGGCGTCTCGGCGACCCGCTACAGGCCGTTGAAACTCGATCGATTTGCATGAGGAATCGCGCACCGAACAGCGAGCAATTCTATCCCGAAACACAGCTCTCTCCGGTCACCGGCGACGGCGACATAGGTTGACATCGATCATGTCCGGGTCACTGCTTCGGAATCACTGCGCCGCCTGCCGAGGACGCTGGCGCGACAGGCGCCGGGATCGCGGCGGGCAGCTGGGCCGCCCCCGGAATCACGGACTCCGCCGGGGCGCTGGCCGCCGGCGCGGCGCGGTCGAGCACGCTGCCACCGGTCGGCGAGCTGTCACGCCCGCCGGCGTTCGACATGAAAGCCAGCCCGAGGGTGGCGACGAAGAACAGCGTTGCACAGACCGCGGTTGCGCGCGACAGGAAGTTCGCACTTCCGGTCGCACCGAAGAGGCTGCCGGAGGCGCCTCCCCCGAACGATGCCCCCATGTCGGCCCCCTTGCCATGTTGGACCAGGACCAACCCGATCATCGCGACCGCCGAGAGCATTTGCAGCACCAGCGTCAAGGTCATCCAAACTTGCATGTTGTTCCGGCTCCGGAAAAGGTTTCAGGACATCGCGCGGCAGATCGCCACGAAGTCGGCGGCCTTCAAGGCGGCGCCGCCAATCAGACCACCGTCGATGTCGGGTTGTGCGAAAAGCGTGCTCGCGTTGTCAGGCTTGACGCTGCCGCCATAGAGAATCCGCATCTTGGCGCCGTGGCCAGTGGCTGCGTGCAATTGCGCGCGCAACAACTGATGCAGGTGCTGCGCCTGCTCGGGGGTCGCGGTGCGGCCGGTGCCGATCGCCCAGACGGGCTCATAGGCCACGACGATCTCACCGGCGCAATGCGCCAGTGTGTGAATCACGACCGAGAGCTGGCGCTTGACGACGGCCTCGGTCTGACCCGCATCACGCTGCGCCAGCGTTTCACCGACACAGACGATCGGTGTGATCCCACGCGCCAGGGCCGCCTTGGCCTTGTCGGCCACGAGCTGATCGGTTTCGGCGTGGTAGGCACGGCGCTCGGAATGGCCCACGATGACGTAGCGGCATCCGAACTCGGCCAGCATCGAGGCCGAGACTTCGCCCGTGAACGCACCCTGCTCATGCGAGGAGCAGTCCTGCGCGCCCCAGCGCAGATCGCCGCCGCCGAGTGTCGAGGCCGTTTCGGTCAGGTAAGGAAACGGCACGCACACGGCGACGTCGCCGGTGAACGGCCGGGCGGCCAGGATGCCCGCCAGCAACTCCGCATTGGCAGGCCGGCTGCCGTGCATCTTCCAGTTTCCGACGACGAGTTGTCTTCTCATTCGGATCCCCAGGTCAGGACGATCTTGCCCACATGCGCGCTCGACTCCATCAGGGCATGCGCCGCGGCCGCCTGCGCCGCCGGGAACACGCGATGGATGACCGGCTTGACGCGCCCGGATTCGATCAAGGGCCAGGCCTGCTGGCGCAAGGCCTGCGCGAGTCTTGCCTTGTAGTCGTTCGAGCGCGGTCTCAGCGTCGACCCGCTGATCGTCAGGCGCTTGCGCAGGACCAGCCCGGCATCGACGGTGCAGGCGGTTCCGCCCTGGACCGCGATGATGGCCAGGCGGCCGTCGCTGTTCAGGCACTGGATCTCGCGCGCGACATAGTCGCCGGCGACCATGTCGAGCACGACGTCGACGCCGCGTCCGTCCGTCATGCGCAGCGTCTCGGCCACGAAATCATGGCTGCGGTAGTTGATCGCATGGTCGGCACCGAGTGCGACGCAGGCTGCGCACTTGGCGTCGCTGCCGGCGGTCGCGATGACCTTGGCGCCGAGCGCCTTGGCCAGCTGGATCGCGGTCACACCGATGCCACTCGAGCCCCCTTGCACCAGCAGCCACTCACCGGCTTGCAGGTGGGCGATCTCGAACACGTTCTGCCACACGGTGAAGAAGGTCTCGGGCAGGCTGGCCGCTTCGACGTCACTCAGTCCCTTCGGAACCGGCAACACCTGGCCTGCGGGCGCGACGCACAACTCCGCGTAGCCACCTCCCGCGACCAGGGCACAGACCCGCTCACCTGGCTTGACCCCGGCCAGCGCGAGGTCGGCCTTGGACCCGGCCACCACGGTGCCGCAGACCTCCAGCCCCGGCAGATCGGACACGCCCGGCGGCATCGGGTAGAGGCCTTTCCTCTGCAGCACGTCGGGCCGGTTGATTCCCGACGCCGCGACCCGGATCAGCAGTTCACCCGCGCCAGGGACGGGATCCGGGCGCTGCGTCAGACGCAGCACCTCGGGCCCTCCAAAGCCGGTGATCTCGATCGCTTGCATGTCGGGTTCGTGCGGCGCCGCTTACTCGGGCGAGTTGCCTTCGTTCGACGACTCGGGCTGGTCCCGCGGCTCACGCGGGGCCGAACGCTCACGCGAGTCGCGACGCGGCGGACGGTCGCCTCGGTCACCGCGGTCGCGCCGCGGCGGGCGATCGTCATGGTCCGGCATTCCTTCAGGGCGCTCGAGCAGGGCCTTCATCGACAGCTTGATGCGGCCCTTGTCGTCGGTCTCGAGCACCTTGACCTTGACCACCTGGCCTTCGGTCAGATAGTCGGCCACGTTCTCGACCCGCTCGTGCGCGATCTGGCTGATGTGCAGCAGGCCGTCCTTGCCGGGCAACACGTTGACCAGGGCACCGAAGTCGAGGATCTTGGTGACCGCGCCTTCGTAGGTCCTGCCCACTTCGGCTTCGGCGGTGATCTCCTCGATGCGCTTCTTGGCCACCTCGGCGCGGTCTGCGTCGGTCGACGCGATCGTGATCGTGCCGTCTTCGCTGATGTCGATCGTGCAGCCCGTCTCTTCGGTCAGGCCGCGGATGACCGCACCGCCCTTGCCGATCACGTCGCGGATCTTCTCCGGATTGATCTTCATGGTGTACAGGCGGGGCGCGAACTGGCTGACTTCGGTGTTGGCCGTGCCCATGGCCTCGACCATCTTGGCCAGGATGTGCACGCGCGCTTCCTTGGCCTGGGCCAGCGCGACCTGCATGATTTCCTTCGTGATGCCCTGGATCTTGATGTCCATCTGCAGCGCGGTGATGCCACCCGACGTGCCGGCGACCTTGAAGTCCATGTCGCCGAGATGATCCTCGTCACCCAGGATGTCGGTCAGCACCGCGAAGCGGTTGCCATCCTTGATCAGTCCCATCGCGATGCCGGCCACATGGGCCTTCATCGGCACGCCGGCGTCCATCAGCGCCAGGCAGCCACCGCAGACCGAGGCCATCGACGACGAGCCGTTGCTCTCGGTGATCTCGGACACCACGCGCAAGGTGTAGGGGAAATCTTCCTTGCTCGGCAGCGCCGCCATCAACGCCCGCTTGGCAAGGCGGCCGTGGCCGATCTCGCGCCGCTTCGGGCTGCCGAAGCGGCCCGCCTCGCCGGTCGCGAAGGGGGGCATGTTGTAGTGCAACATGAAGCGGTCCTGGAACTCGCCCGCCAGCGCATCGATGCGCTGCGCGTCGCGTTCGGTGCCGAGCGTGGCCACGACCATGGCCTGTGTCTCGCCACGCGTGAACAGCGCCGAGCCGTGGGCGCGCGGCAGCACGCCGTTGCGGATCTCGATCTGGCGCACGGTGCGCGTGTCGCGGCCGTCGATGCGCGGCTCGCCGGCCAGGATCTGGCCGCGCACGATGCGCGCCTCGATGTCGTGCAGCAGGTTCTCGACATCGACCTTGTCGAATTCGGCGCCCTCTTCCTTCAGCGCGGCCATCACGCCGGAAGTGACTTCACGGCAGGCCTGGGTGCGCGCTTGCTTGCTGCGGATCTGGTAGGCCGCACGGAGTTTCTCTTCGGCCAGGGCGGTGACCTTGGCGATGAAGGGCTCGTTCTTGGCCGGGGCCTGCCAGTCCCAGACCGGCTTGCCTGCGTCACGAACCAGCTCGTTGATCGCGTTGATCGCGATCTTGCCCTGCTCGTGGCCGAAGACCACGGCGCCGAGCATCACCTCTTCGCTCAACTGGTCGGCCTCGGACTCGACCATCAGCACGGCGCCTTCGGTGCCGGCCACGACGAGGTCGAGCTTGCTATCGGCCAGCTCGGTCTGACCCGGGTTCAGCACGTATTCGCCGTTGATGTAGCCCACGCGGGCAGCACCGATCGGACCGTTGAACGGAATGCCGCTGATCGCCAGCGCGGCACTGGTGCCGATCATCGCGGCGATGTCGGCCTGCACCTCGGGGTTCAGGCTCATCACGTGGATGATGACCTGGACCTCGTTGTAGAAGCCTTCAGGGAACAGTGGGCGGATCGGACGGTCGATCAGGCGGCAGGTCAGGATCTCGAGTTCGCTCGGACGGCCTTCGCGCTTGAAGAAGCTGCCCGGGATCTTGCCGGCGGCGTAGGTCTTCTCGGTGTAGTCGACGGTCAGCGGGAAGAAGTCCTGGCCAGCCTTGGCTTCGGTCTTGGCGACCACGGTCGCCAGCACGACGGTGTCATCGATGTTGACGACGACGGCGCCGGTGGACTGGCGCGCGACTTCGCCGGTTTCCAGGGTGACGGTGTGGTTGCCCCACTTGAAGGTCTTCGTGACTTTGTTGAACATGCTCATGTGGATGTCTCCTCGAGTCAGCGGCATCGATGCCGCGGGATGAGAGGCCGGTCAGAGCGGGGCAACAATGCCATTCCAGCGAAGCGCGTCGGATCGACGCCACGGTGGAATGACACAGCAGTTGCTCGCCTGGTCGGTCTCGTGGGCGACTGGCGCCGGCCGGCTCGACACGAGCGGGCCGGCACCATCGGGATTACTTGCGCAGGCCGAGCTTGGCGATCAACGCGGTGTAGCGATCGGCGTCGTTGCGCTTCAGGTAGGACAGCAGACGCTTGCGCTGGTTGACCAGCTTGAGCAGGCCGCGGCGACCATGGTGGTCCTTCTTGTGCTCCTTGAAGTGCGGCGTCAACTCGTTGATGCGCGCGGTGCAGATCGCGACCTGCACTTCAGGCGACCCGGTGTCGGCGGCGCCGCGGGCATGGTCCTTGATGAGTTGTGCCTTCTCGGCCGTGGTCATGGTCATGGGATTTCCTGGATGACGGGAAACCTCCAGACCGCACCGAGAACGCCCCGGGCGGGCATGGCAGGTTTCCAGGTTGAACTCGCGGACGCCAGTGAAACCGACCGGCGCCGTGGGGAACCCGAACTGTGACCAGTGCGGGCAGCCCGAGATTATAGACCAAGCGCGCCGGACAGCCGTTGCAGGCCCGCATCGAGGCGCGCCGGGTCGCGCGAAGCGAAACACCAGCGCAGCCAGCCTTCGCCCTCCGGGCCGAAGGCCATTCCCGGCGCCAGACCCAGGCCAACACCGTGCACGAGGGCCTTGGCATAGGCCAGCGAGTCGTTCTGGCCGTCGACCCGGAAGAAGGCGTACATGCCGCCCGGCGGCGCCGCCACCGTGACCCCGGGCATCGACGCCAGTCCTCGGATCAAGCGGTCGCGCCCGGCCTGCAGGCGGTCGACCAGGTCCGGAACGAAGCTCGTCCGCGATGCCCAGCGCCGCCTGTGCCCCGCGCTGTGCGAACACCGGGGCGCAGGAACTGTTGAACTCGAGCAAGCGGCCGACGACGTCGAGATGGCCAGGCGGCACCACCAGCCAGCCGAGCCGCCAGCCCGTCATCAGGAAGCTCTTGCTGAAGCTGTGCGCCACCAGCAATCGATCGTCCGGCGCCGCAACGTCCAGGAACGAAGGGGCGGCCGGCCCGCCACCGAACCAGATGCGTTCGTAGACCTCGTCGGCGATGATCCAGGTTCCGGTGCGCCGGCAATGGGCCAGCAGCGCTTCCTGCTCGGGCCGCGTCAGCGTCCAGCCGGTCGGGTTGTTGGGTGCGTTGATCAGCAGGACCTTGGTGTTGCCGGTCACCGCCGCGCAGAGTTCATCGAGGTCCAGTTGCCACAGTCCGTGTTGCGGCCGCAGCGGCACCCGCACCACGTTGGCGCCGAGGATCGCCGGCTGGGCCGTCAGGTTGGGCCAGACCGGGACCACCGCCACCACTTCGTCGCCGGCACCCGCGAGCATCTGCATCGCGATCATCAGCGCACTCACCCCGGACGACGTGACCGCGATGCGGTCGACGTCGATCGGCCCGTGCAAGGCCGACTGATAGGCGGCGATGCCGGCCCGCAGGTCAGCCAGGCCGAGGTTGTGCGAATAGAACGTCTCGCCTTGCTGCAGCGAGCGTGCGGCTGCGTTCCGCACCACCTCTGGCGTCACCTCGTCACTCTCGCCGAACCAGAAGGCGAGCACGTCGTCGCGCCCGAGGCCGGCATTGGCCACTTCCCGAATGCGAGAGCCGGGCAGGGATTCGATGGCGGCGCGCATCGTCGTGCTCAGCCCGGACGCTGCATCTGGCAGCCATGCGGCGCCGCGACCTGCGCGCTGTCGAAGTGGCGCAGCGTGCGAAAGCCGTATCCGGAACCCTCGACATCGTGGACCACGCCCTTCGCGCCGACCCGCTCCATGACGCTGACCACCAGGGGCTGCTGCAACTGATGGTCGGCCGCGCGCAGCGTCGCCTCGTGCAGACCGCCCAGCCGCTTCGGATCGAAGCGCGCGCCCTCGAGCTGCGCCGCCACCGCACCGGCCTCGGTCGAACCGGCGCGCTCCATCGCGTCCACCAGCATCTCGACCATGACCTGCATGCGCACATGCACATAGTCGTCCTTCGGCTCCGGGAAGCGTGTCTTGAACGCCGCGTAGAACGAGCTCGAAGCCTCGCCAGCCACATTGGGGTGCCATTCCGCCACCGCCAGCACACGCCCGACCCCGGCCTCGCCGATCGCCGCCGGCGCGCCCAGGGCATTGCCATAGAAGGTGAACAGCTTGACCTCGGCCCCCACCTCACGCAGCGCACGCACCAGCAGCGTGAGGTCGTTGCCCCAGTTCCCGGTCAGAACCGCCTGCGCGCCACTCGCCTTGATCTTGGCCGCGTAGGGCAGGAAGTCCTTCACCCGGCCCATCGGGTGCAGTTCCTCGCCGACGACCCGCATGTCCGGCCGCGCCGCTTGCAGCATGACCTTGGCCTGACGCACGACATGCTGGCCGAAGCTGTAGTCCTGGCCGATGAGGTAGACCTTGTCGAGCGCCTGGTCGGTCCGGATCACGTCGATCAGGGCTGCCAGTCGCATGTCGGCATGCGCGTCGAAGCGAAAGTGCCAGAAGCTGCAGCGCTCGTTCGTGAGCGCCGGATCGACCGCCGAATAGTTCAGGAACATCGCACGTCGATCCGGCGCACGCTGATTGTGTTTATCCAGCGCATCGATCAACGCGGCGGCGACCGCCGAGCTGTTGCCCTGCAGCACGACCCCGATGCGGCGATCGGTCGCGGCGCGCAGCATCGCCAGGGCTTCCTCGGTGCTGCCCTTGCTGTCGAAGCGCACCAGCTCAAGCGGCCTGGCGCCACCGGGCAGGTTCACGCCACCGCGCCGGTTCACACGCTCGACCGCCCAGTGCAGGTTGCGTGCGACCGCGTCGCCCGCGTTGGCGAACGGGCCGGAAAGACCTTCGATGAGCGCCAGCCGCACCGGCTCAGCCGCTGCGTTGGCCACCAGGGAAAGCGCGAGCATGGCTCGCAGGACAGACTTCAGAAACATGTGGGCAAGTGTCTTGCGACGGTCAGGCGGCCACCGCGTCGAGCGGCCAGCGGGGTCGAACATCGAACGCCAACGCGGCATCCGGCACCAAGGTGCCACTGCGCCAGCGCATGGCCGCCGCGAGGGCGATCATGGCGCCGTTGTCGGTGCAGAGCGCGGGCGGAGGATAGTGCACCCTCGCGCCGGCCCGGGCCGCCTGGCGGTCCAGCGTCTCGCGCAGCAAGGAATTGGCGCCCACGCCGCCCGCCACCACGAGTCGGCGCAATCCAGTCTGCTTGAGCGCGCGCATCGACTTCTTGACGAGCACGTCGACGATGGCGGCCTGCGTCGACGCGGCGAGGTCGGCACGCGATTGTTCGCAGATGTTGGTGCCCAGCGCCTTCGCCTGCAGCATGACCGCCGTCTTCAACCCGGCAAAGGAGAAGTCCAGGTTCGGCTTGTTGAGCAAGGGGCGCGGCAAGGCAAATGCCTGCGCGTCGCCGAACAAGGCCAGGCGGGCCAGCGCAGGTCCGCCGGGGTAGCCCAGGCCGAGCAGCTTGGCACTCTTGTCGAAGGCTTCGCCCGCGGCATCGTCGACCGTCTCGCCGAGCATCACGTAGCGGCCAACGGCCTCGACCTGCATCAGCTGGGTATGCCCACCCGACACCAGGAGCGCGATGAAGGGGAACTCGGGACCGTCGTCGGCCAGGAATGGCGACAGCAGATGACCTTCGAGATGGTGCACCCCATAGGTGGGCTTGCCCAGCGCAGCGCCCAGGGCGACCGCCAGACCGGCCCCGACCAGCAAGGCGCCCGCCAGACCGGGACCGCGCGTGTAGGCCACCAGATCGAGCTCGGCGACCGTGCAACCCGCCTCGTCCAGGACCTGGCGCGTCAACGGCACGACGCGCCGTATGTGGTCGCGCGACGCCAGCTCCGGGACCACGCCGCCGTAGGCTTCGTGCATCTCGGCCTGGCTGTGCAAGGCCTGGGCGCGCAGCACGGGTGGCGAGTCACGGCCGACCTCGACGAGTGCCACGCCGGTCTCGTCACACGACGATTCGATGCCGAGCACGTACATGGTTCGAGGCGCCCTCAGTGGTTCTCGCGGGCGTGATTGATCGTGTACTTCGGGATCTCGATCGTCACGTCCTGATCCGACAGGATCGCCTGGCATGACAGGCGCGAAGTCGACGTCAGGCCCCAGGCGCGGTCGAGCAGATCCTCCTCGGACTCGTCCATCTCGCCGAGCGAGTCGAGACCTTGCCTGACCACCACGTGGCAGGTCGTGCAGGCGCAGCTCATTTCGCAGGCATGCTCGATGGCAATGCCGTTCTCGAGCAGGGCCTCGCACACCGAGGTCCCTCGATCGGCCTCGATGACGTCGCCCTCGGGGCACAACTCCGCGTTCGGCAGGATGGTGATCTTGGGCATCGTCAGACTTCTTCGAGGCGCCGCCCGGACAGCGCCTTGCGGATGCCCTGGTTCATGCGCAGGGCGGCAAAGGGTTCGGTGCCATCGGCCAATGCCTTGGTCGCGGCCACGATGGCGTCGGTGTCCTGGCCCCGGTTGGTCGCTTCGGCCGCGACCATGAGGGCGTCGATCGCGGCACGGCTGGCCTCGTCGAGCAGCGTGCCGTCGGCGTCGAGCGCGGAGCGGGTCGCCAGCAGCATCCGTTCGGCATCGACATGCGCTTCGCGCAAGGCGCGCGCCGCCAGGTCCTCGTCGGCGTGCGAGAAGCCGTCCTTGAGCATCTGGGCGACTTCATCGTCGGCCAGGCCATAGCTGGGCTTGACGATCACGGACGCCTCGACGCCGGACACCTGTTCGCGCGCGAACACGCTCAACAGGCCGTCGGCGTCGACCTGGAACGTGACCCGGATGCGGGCCGCACCGGCCACCATCGGCGGGATGTCGCGCAGTTCGAAGCGGGCCAGCGAACGGCAGTCCGTCACCAGTTCGCGCTCGCCCTGCACGACATGCAGCGCCATCGCCGTCTGACCATCCTTGTAGGTCGTGAACTCCTGCGCCTTGGCGACCGGAATCGTGCTGTTGCGTTCGATGATTCGCTCGACCAGGCCGCCCATGGTTTCCAGGCCCAACGAGAGCGGAATCACGTCGAGCAGCAGCAGCTCGCCATCGGGTGCATTGCCGGCCAGTGCATTGGCCTGGATCGCGGCACCGAGCGCCACCACTTCATCCGGGTTCACGTCGGTCAGGACCTCTTGACCGAAAAACTCGCCTACCGCAATTCGCACTGCCGGCATGCGGGTGGAGCCTCCCACCATGACCACGCCCTTCACGTCTTCGCGGCCGACCCGCGCGTCACGCAAGGCCTTGCGGACTGCGCTCAGCGATCGATCGACGAAGGGCTTGGCCAGTGACTCGAGCACTTCGCGCGACACCGACAGCTGCAGTGGCCCGTCGTGCAGGCTGGCGTCGAAGTCGGCTGAATTGGCCTGAGTCAAGGCCTCCTTGGCCGCCCGGGCAGCAACCAGCAACGCCCGTTTGTCGTGCGCCGACACCGCCTTGCGCCCTCCTTGCGCGCAGGCCCAGTCGGCCAGCGCATGGTCGATGTCGTCGCCGCCGAGAGCGGCATCACCGCCCGTGGCCACCACCTCGAACACCCCGCGTGCGAGACGCAGCAAAGAGATGTCGAAGGTCCCGCCTCCGAGGTCGTAGACGGCATACAGGCCTTCGCTGCCGTGGTCGAGGCCGTAGGCCACCGCCGCGGCCGTGGGTTCGTTGATCAAGCGCAGCACGTTCAGCCCCGCCAGCTGCGCGGCGTCCTTGGTGGCCTGGCGCTGTGCGTCGTCGAAGTAGGCCGGCACCGTGATGACCGCGCCGTACAGGTCGTCGGCAAAGGTGTCTTCGGCGCGCTGGCGCAGCGTCGCGAGAATCTCGGCCGACACCTCGACCGGCGACTTGGCGCCGGCAATGGTGTCGATCGCGAGCATTCCCGTCCGGTCCAGGAACCGATAGGGCAAGCGCGCGTGACCGGCGACATCGCCCAGCGAGCGGCCCATGAAACGCTTGACCGACACGATCGTGTTCTCCGGATCCTCGGCCTGGGCCTCGCGTGCCTCGGTGCCGATCTGGCGCCGGTCGCCGCCCAGGTAGCGCACGACGGAGGGCAGGAGCAGGCGCCCTTGGGCGTCCGGCAGGCATTCGGCCACCCCGTGTCGGGTGGCGGCCACCAGCGAATGGGTGGTGCCCAGGTCGATGCCGACCGCGATGCGGCGCTGGTGCGGATCTGGCGCCTGGCCGGGTTCGGAAATCTGCAGGAGCGACATGGTTCAGCGTGAAGGTTCGAGGGTCTCGAGGCGGTGCTCGAGGTCGTGGCGAAAGCGCGCCACGAACATCAGGGCGCGCACGATCTGCACTGCGGCGCCAACGTCGTCACGGTCGTCGAGTTCGGCCGCCAGCGTGTCGAACATCGTGCGCTCGTGGCGGCGCAGTTCGGCGTCGAGGGCATCGACCGCGGCCAGGTCCCGGGCGTCTTCCAGCGCTTCTCGCCAGCTCATCTGCTGCATCAGGAATTCGCCCGGCATCGCCGTGTTGCTTTCGGCTTCGATGGGCGCGCCGCGCAATTCGCACAGATAGGCCGCGCGCCGCAGTGGGTCCTTCAGGCGCTGATAGGCCTCGTTGACGCGCACCGCCCATTGCATCGCGACGCGCTGGGCCGCCGCACCCTGCGCCGCGAAGCGGTCCGGATGGACCTCACCCTGCAGCGCGCGCCAGCGCGCGTCGAGTTCGTCGCGGCCCTGCGCAAATCGCTGCGGCAGGTCGAACAGCGTGAAGTCGTCGTCGCCGAGATTCACGCCAGGACCTTTTCCATGAAGAGCGAGCGCCCGTTGTCCGGGTAACCGTTGAACGTCGCACAGGGCCGATAACCCTGCCGCTTGTAGAGCGCGACCGCGCCGTGCTGGTCACGCCCGGTTTCGAGGCGCGCCAGCGCGACGCCGCGCAGCCGCAGCCGCGCCTCCAGTTCGGTCAGCAGTCGGGCTCCGACGCCACGTCCACGCCGGGCCGGATCGACGACCATGCGCTTGATCTCGGCATACGGCTGCCGGTCCGCTTCGGTGCTGCCGCTCATCTGCCGCGAGGCGCCGCAGGCAATCACCTGCCCGGCGTCACGTGCGACGAGGAAGTCGACCTCGGGCTGGAGCAGCGCATTCAGATCGAGGATGTGGTTGTCCTCGGGCGCATACAGGCTGGCCAGATAGCGGTCGAGCCCGTCGAGCAGTGCGAGGACCTCGGGTTGGTCGGGCCGCTCGGGCTGGATGTGGACTGCGTCGCCCATCAGACGCGGAACGATTCCCCGCAGCCACAACGGTCCTTTTCACGCGGGTTGTGGAACTTGAAGCCCTCGTTCAGGCCCTCGCGTACGAAGTCGAGTTCGGTTCCGTCCAGATAGGGAAGGCTCTTGGGATCGATCAGCACCTTGACGCCATGCCCTTCGAAGACGATGTCCTCCGGCGCCACGTCATCTGCGTATTCGATCTTGTAAGCCATGCCGGAACAGCCGGTCGTCTTGACGCCCAGGCGCACACCCACGCCCTTGCCGCGTCTGGCCAGGTAGCGCGTCACGTGACTCGCTGCCGCTTCGGTAAGGGTGACCGCCATGATTCAGTGCTTCCCCTCGGACGTGAGGTGTTTGGCCTGGTAGTCCTGCACGGCCGCCTTGATCGCGTCTTCGGCCAGCAGCGAACAATGGATCTTGACCGGCGGCAGCGCCAGTTCCTGCGCGATCTGGATGTTCTTGATCGTCAGCGCCTGGTCCAGCGTCTTGCCCTTGACCCATTCGGTCACGAGCGAACTCGACGCGATCGCCGAGCCACATCCGTAGGTCTTGAAGCGCGCGTCCTCGATCAGTCCGCTCTGCGGATTGACCTTGATCTGAAGCTTCATCACGTCGCCGCAGGCCGGTGCCCCGACCATGCCGGTGCCCACTGTCTCGTCGCCCTTCTCGAACGACCCGACGTTGCGCGGGTTCTCATAGTGATCGACGACCTTCTCGCTGTATGCCATGGTGCTTCTCCTGGTGTCAGTGCGCAGCCCATTGGATGGCGCTGATGTCAACGCCGTCCTGGTACATCTCCCACAGAGGGGAAAGCTCACGCAGTTTGGCCACACGGTCCTTGAGGGTGCTGACCGCGTAGTCGATGTCTTCCTGGGTCGTGAAACGGCCGATCGTCATGCGCAGGCTGGAGTGCGCCAGCTCGTCGCTGCGGCCGAGGGCGCGCAGCACATAGCTGGGCTCCAGGCTGGCCGAGGTGCATGCCGATCCCGACGACACCGCGAGGCCCTTGATGCCCATGATCAGCGATTCACCTTCCACATAGTTGAAGCTGATGTTGAGGTTGTGCGGCACCCGGCGCTCGAGATCGCCGTTGATGAAGACCTGCTCGATCGTGGTCAGGCCGTCGATGAGGCGGTGATGAAGGGCCCGGATGCGCTCGCTCTCCGCGCCCATCTCGGCACCCGAGATGGCAAAGGCCTCACCCATGCCAACGCACTGGTGGGTCGGCAGCGTTCCCGAGCGCATGCCACGCTCGTGCCCGCCGCCGTGCATCTGGGCCTGCAGCCGCACGCGCGGCTTGCGGCGCACGTAGAGCGCGCCGATGCCCTTGGGGCCATAACTCTTGTGCGAGGCCAGGCTCATCAGGTCGACCGGCAGGCTTGCCATGTCGATCACGACCTTGCCGGTGGCCTGCGCCGCGTCGACGTGAAACAAGATCCCGCGCTCGCGGCAGATCGCGCCAATCGCCGGGATGTCCTGGATCACGCCGATCTCGTTGTTGACGAACATGACCGAGACCAGGACCGTGTCCTTGCGCAACGCGTCCTTGAACTTGTCGAGGTCGAGCAACCCGTCTTCCTGCACGTCCAGGTAGGTCACCTCGAAGCCCTGCCGCTCGAGTTCGCGGGTCGTGTCGAGCACCGCCTTGTGTTCGGTCTTGACGGTGACGATGTGCTTGCCGCGTGACTCGTAGAACTGCGCGGCGCCCTTGATCGCGAGGTTGTCGGACTCGGTCGCGCCCGATGTCCAGACGATTTCGCGCGGGTCGGCATTGATCAGCGCAGCGACCTGGGCGCGCGCCTTTTCGACTGCCTCCTCAGCCTCCCAGCCCCAGGCATGGCTGCGTGATGCGGGGTTGCCGAAATGCTCGCGCAGCCAGGGCACCATCTTGTCGACCACACGGGGGTCGACCGGCGTCGTGGCGCCATAGTCCATGTAGATGGGGAAATGCGGGGTCATGGTCATTTGTTCAGGGTGCCGCCGAGGGCGAATACGGAGTTGGGCGCCGTGACCTTGATCGGTTTGACGACGGGCGTCGAAGAGATGGCCCGCTTGACGGTCGACACCTCGATCGACACGCCCTTGGCCAACTGGTCGTCGACCAGCTTCTTCAACGAGATCGAGTCGAGGAACTCGATCATCTTGGTGTTCAGGCTCGACCAGAGGTCGTGCGTCATGCAGCGTCCCGTGTCGTCACCCATGCAGTTTTCCTTGCCGCCGCAGCCCGTGGCGTCGATCGGCTCGTCGACCGCCACGATGATGTCGGCCACCGTGATCTCGGCCGCGCCACGGCCAAGCGAATAACCGCCGCCTGGCCCCCGGGTGCTCTCGACGAGTTCGTGGCGGCGCAGCTTGCCGAACAGCTGCTCCAGGTAGGACAGGGAAATCTGCTGGCGCTGGCTGATGGCCGCCAGCGCCACCGGCCCTGCATTCGAGCGCATCGCGAGGTCGATCATCGCGGTGACGGCAAAACGGCCTTTGGTGGTCAATCGCATGGGGTGCTCCAAACTGTCGCGTCGGGCTTCGCGCGGCTCCTGGAGCCGAACCCGACAAGATTAGTCAAGTATACCTTAACCCGACTGATTTTGTCGAGATTACCCAGCGAGGCGCCCGTCACTCAGCCGTTGCCGGACAAGGGGATCACATTGTCGCCCTGCCCGCCGGCGCCGAAGGCCTGTTCGCGCAGCATGGCCAGCTGGTCGCGCACGCGCGCCGCCTTCTCGAACTCGAGATCGCGGGCGTGCTCGAGCATCTGCTTTTCGAGTGCCTTGATGCGCCTGCCGAGGTCCTTCTCGGACAGCAGCTCGACGTCGCTGGCGGCCTGGACGCGGCGCGCCTCGTCCTTGGCCGCCTTGTCGGAAACGACGCCGTCGATCAGGTCGCGGATCTGCTTGTGCACGCTGCGCGGCACGATCCCCATGGCCTCGTTGTGCGCAAGTTGCTTCGCGCGCCGGCGTTCGGTCTCGTCGATGGCACGCTTCATCGAGTCGGTGACCCGGTCCGCATACAGGATGGCGCGCCCGTTCAGGTTGCGCGCAGCACGCCCGATGGTCTGGATCAGGCTTCGCTCGGAGCGCAGGAAGCCCTCCTTGTCGGCATCCAGGATGGCCACCAGGGACACTTCCGGCAGATCCAGTCCTTCGCGCAGCAGGTTGATGCCAACCAGCACGTCGAACAGGCCCAGGCGCAGGTCGCGCAGGATCTCGACCCGTTCGACCGTGTCGATATCGCTGTGCAGGTAGCGCACCTTGACGCCGTTGTCGCTCAGGTAGTCGGTGAGCTGCTCGGCCATGCGCTTGGTCAGCGTCGTGATCAGCACCCGCTCGTGCTTGTCGACCCGCTCGCGGATCTCCTGCAGCACGTCGTCGACCTGGTGGCCGGCCGGGCGCACCTCGACCGCCGGATCGATCAGGCCGGTCGGGCGCACCAGCTGCTCGACCACCTGCCCTGCGTGCGTCTTCTCGTAGTCGGCCGGGGTGGCCGAGACGAAGATCGCCTGGCGCATCTTGGCCTCGTATTCCTCGAACTTGAGCGGCCGGTTGTCGAGTGCGCTCGGCAGCCGAAAGCCATATTCCACGAGCGTCGTCTTGCGCGCCCGGTCGCCGTTGTACATGCCGCCGAACTGGCCGATCAGCACATGGCTTTCGTCGAGGAACATCAGCGAGTCCTCGGGCAGATAGTCGACCAGCGTCGACGGCGGCTCTCCGGGCGCGGCGCCCGACAGGTGGCGCGTGTAGTTCTCGATTCCCTTGCAGTGGCCGACCTCCTGCAGCATCTCGAGGTCGAAGCGCGTGCGCTGCTCGAGGCGCTGCGCTTCGACCAGCTTGCCTTCCTTGACGAACTGATCGAGTCGTTCGCGCAGCTCCTGCTTGATCGTCTCGATCGCCGCCACCACGCGGTCGCGCGGCGTCACGTAGTGGCTCGACGGGTAGACCGTGAAACGCGGGATCTTCTGCCGGATGCGGCCGGTCAGCGGGTCGAGCAGTTGCAGCGACTCGACCTCGTCGTCGAAGAGCTCGATGCGGATCGCGAGCTCGGAGTGTTCGGCCGGGAAGACATCGATGACATCGCCGCGCACCCGAAACGTGCCGCGCGAGAAGTCGGTCTCGTTGCGCGTGTACTGCATGCGGATGAGCTGCGCGATGACGTCGCGCTGGCCCAACTTGTCGCCCGTGCGCAGCGTCATCACCATGCGGTGGTAGTCGCCCGGGTTGCCGATGCCGTAGATCGCGCTGACGCTGGCCACGATGATCACGTCGCGCCGCTCGAGCAGACTCTTGGTCGCCGACAGGCGCATCTGCTCGATGTGCTCGTTGATCGCGCTGTCCTTCTCGATGAAGAGGTCGCGCTGCGGCACATAGGCCTCGGGCTGGTAGTAGTCGTAGTAGCTGACGAAGTACTCGACCGCGTTCTTCGGGAAGAACTCGCGGAACTCGCTGTAGAGCTGCGCGGCCAGCGTCTTGTTGGGCGCGAACACGATCGCCGGGCGACCCATCTGCGCGATCACGTTGGCCATCGTGAAAGTCTTGCCCGAGCCGGTCACGCCCAGCAGGGTCTGGTAGGACAGTCCATCCTGCAGGCCCTCGACCAGCTGGGCAATCGCAGTCGGCTGGTCACCCGCCGGCAGGTAGGGACGGAAGAGCTGGAAAGGCGATCCCTCGAACGACACGAAACTGCCCTGCGCGGGTGCGTCGGTCTTGTCGATCAGGGCAGTCGGGTCGGTCATCGGGTTCACGCTCGGGCGCCGGGCAAGGCCACTTAGAATTGATGCTGCGCCGCGCGCAGACGAATTCACGAGCGTAGCGCAAGGCGACTGCGCCCGCAGGCGCCAGGACCCGACCCGAGCCCACAGGACCCCTCCAAATGTCGTTCCTCTCCGCCGTCGAGATGGCCCCGCGCGATCCGATCCTCGGCCTCAACGAGCAATTCAACGCCGACCCCAATCCACGCAAGGTCAATCTCGGCGTCGGTGTCTATTTCGATGCCGACGGCAAGCTTCCGCTCCTGAAGTGCGTCGACCAGGCGCAGCGCCGGTTGCTCGACGCCGCCAAGCCCAAGGGCTACTTGCCGATCGACGGCATCGCTGCCTACGATCAGGCGGTGCAGGCGCTCGTGTTCGGCGCCGACAGCGAGGTGGTCCGCGACAAGCGCGTGGCCACCGTGCAGGCGATCGGCGGGACCGGCGGCCTCAAGGTCGGGGCCGACTTCCTCCAGCGTCTCGATCCCCGGGCCAAGGTCCTCATCAGCGACCCGAGCTGGGAAAACCACCGTGCCCTGTTCACCAGCGCCGGTTTCGAGGTCGAGACCTATCCGTACTACGACGCCGAGTCGCGCGGCATCCGATTCGACGCCATGTGCGCCGCGCTCGACGCTGCCGCACCCGGGACCGTGGTCGTGCTGCATGCCTGCTGCCACAACCCGACCGGCTACGACCTCGCGCCCGAGCAGTGGCGCCGCGTGGTCGACCTGGTCAAGGCGCGCAGGCTGGTCGCCTTCCTGGACATGGCCTACCAGGGCTTCGGGGACGGGATCGCAGAAGACGGGGCGGTCATCGGCCAGTTCCTCGCCGCCGGAATTGACTTCTTCGTCGCCACCTCGTTCAGCAAGAGCTTCTCGCTGTACGGCGAGCGCGTGGGCGCCCTCAGCGTGGTCTGCGCCGACAGTGCCGAGTGCGCACGCGTGCTGTCCCAATTGAAGGTGGTGATCCGCACCAACTACTCCAATCCACCGACCTTCGGCGCCCAGATCGTCGCCACGGTGCTGACCACGCCCGAGTTGCGGGCCCTGTGGGAGGCCGAACTGGGCACGATGCGCCAGCGCATCCGCCAGATGCGCGAGGCGCTGGTCGAGCGGCTGCGCGCCGCAGGTGCAACCCAGGACCTGTCGTACATCACGCGCCAGAAGGGCATGTTCAGCTATTCGGGGCTGAGCAAGCCGCAGATGGAGCGGCTGCGGGCCGAGTTCGGGGTCTACGGCGTCGACTCCGGCCGCATCTGCGTGGCAGCGCTGAACGAGCAGAATCTGGACGCCGTGGCGCGAGCGATTGTCAGCGTCATGTAATCCTGGCGCTCGCCCGGACCCGATTGCTGGGGTTAACCCTCTAGAAACAAGTCAATTTGTGCCTTGGTGCCACGTCAACCGAGTCAAGATGTTCGGAACGCGCTATATTTGTTGCACTGCACCATAAAGCCGGGGACAACTTCCATGCTCTACCACCTGTACGAGACCCAACGCGCCATGATGGCGCCGTTCTCCGAATTCGCGAGCGCCACCGCCAAGCTGTACGACCACCCGCTGTCGCCCTTCGCGCACATGCCGATGTCGCAGCGCGTTTCGGCTGGTTTCGATCTGGTGCACCGCCTGTCCAAGGAATACGAGAAGCCGCAGTTCAACATCACCTCGGCGTTTGTGAACGGCATCGAGGTCGCCGTGCAAGAGCAGGTCGCCATCGAGAAGCCGTTCTGCCGCCTGTTGCGCTTCAAGCGCTTCACCGACAACCTCGACGCGCTGTCGGTCATGAAGAACCAGCCGACCGTGCTCGTCGTCTCGCCTCTGTCGGGCCATCACTCGACCCTGTTGCGCGACACCGTCAAGAGCCTGCTCGCCGACCACAAGGTCTTCATCGCCGACTGGACCGACGCGCGCATGGTCCCGCTCGACAAGGGCCCGTTCCACCTCGACGACTACGTGCACTATGTGCAGGAGTTCATCCGCCATGTCGGGCCGGACGTTCATGTGATCTCGGTCTGCCAGCCGACCGTCCCGGTGCTCGCAGCGGTGTCGCTGATGGCCAGCGCCGGCGAGACCTTGCCGCGCTCCCTGACGATGATGGGCGGTCCGATCGACGCGCGGCGCAGCGCGACCCAGGTCAATGACCTGGCCGTCAGCCGCAGCCACACCTGGTTCGAGAACAACGTCATCTACCGCGTGCCGCAGAACTACCCTGGTGCCGGCCGCGCCGTGTACCCGGGCTTCCTGCAGCACACCGGCTTCGTGGCGATGAACCCGGACAAACATGTGTCGTCCCACTACGACTACTTCCGTGACCTGATCAAGGGCGACGACGACAGCGCCGCCACGCACCGCAAGTTCTACGACGAGTACAACGCCGTGCTCGACATGCCGGCCGAGTACTACCTGGACACGATCAAGACCGTCTTCCAGGATTTCGCGTTGATGAACGGCACCTGGGACGTGGCCGGCAAGCGGGTGCGCCCGCAGGACATCACTTCGGGCGCGTTGCTCACGATCGAAGGCGAACTGGACGACATCACCGGTGGCGGCCAGACCAAGGCGGCACATGAACTGTGCACGGGCATCGCCAAGGACCGTCGCTTCCACTACGACGTCAAGGGTGCCGGTCACTACGGCATCTTCTCCGGCCGACGCTGGCGCGAGAAGGTGTATCCCGAGGTCAAGGCCTTCATCGCACGCTACAACGACAAGGCCGCGCCTGCGCGCGCCGCCAAGGCGTCGACGACGGCATCCAAGCGGCCGGCCCGCAAACGCGCGTAGTGATAATCGGGCGGTGACCGACACCGCCCTCTCGCCCCTCGCGGACGCGCTCGACGCTGCACTCCCGCAAACGCAGTGCACCCGCTGCGGCTTCCCCGATTGCCGCAGCTATGCCGAGGCGATGGCGAGCGGCGAGGCGCAAGTCAACCGCTGTCCACCCGGTGGCGCCGTCGGCATCGTCCGGCTGTCCACGATCATGCGGGTTGCGACGCTGCCGCTCGACGAATCGCGCGGCTCCGAAGGCCCGCGCGCCTTGGCCGTGATCGACGAGGACTGGTGCATCGGCTGCACGCTGTGCATCAAGGCCTGCCCGGTCGACTGCATCGTCGGCGCCTCCAAGCTCATGCACACCGTCATCGAGGCCCAGTGCACCGGATGTGAGTTGTGCGTGCCCGCGTGCCCGGTCGACTGCATCGCGATGGTGCCGGCCACCGGCACCCGCACGGGCTGGGACGCATGGTCGCCCGCCCTCGCCGATGAAGCCCGCGAGCGCTATCACTTCCGGCGCCTTCGCCTGCAGCGGGAGCAGCGCGAGAACGACGAGCGCCTGGCCGCCAAGGCCGCCGAGAAACTCGCCGATCTCGAAGCCAGCTCCGAAATCGTCGACCCGGCGGCGCTGGCGCGCAAACGGGCCGTGGTCGAGGCGGCCCTGGCGCGCGCCAAAGCCCAGCGTTTGCCAAAGGGCAAGCCATGAAGGCCGAGGCCGTCGAGCCCTTCTTCGCCACGCTGGCGAGGGCCAACCCGAGCCCGCAGACCGAGCTCTCGTTCACCAGCCCGTTCGAACTCCTGATCGCCGTCTTGCTGTCGGCGCAGGCGACCGACGTCAGTGTCAACAAGGCCACCCGGACCCTGTTCGCTCGTGCGCCGACGCCGGCCAGGATGCTGGCGCTCGGCGTCGAGGCCGTCACCGCCCACATCCGCACGATCGGCCTGTACAAGACCAAGGCCCGCCATGTGATCGAGACCTGCCGTCTGCTGATCGAGCGGCATGAGGGCCAGGTGCCTGCGACCCGGGAAGCCCTGCAGGCATTGCCCGGTGTCGGCCGCAAGACGGCCAACGTGGTGCTCAACGTCGCCTTCGGCGAGCCGACGATGGCGGTCGACACGCACATCTTCCGCGTCGCGAATCGCACCGGCCTGGGACCCGGCAAGGATCCACTGGCGGTCGAGCGAGCACTCGAACAGCGAATCCCCGCGCCCTACCGCGTCGACGCCCACCATTGGCTTATCCTGCATGGACGATACGTGTGCAAAGCGCGAAAACCTGACTGTTCGGCCTGTTCCGTCAGCCGCTGGTGCGACTTCGCGCACCTACAATCGTCACTGGAGTGACGCCAACATGTCCACGCTCGAAGACCTCGCCGAACGAATCGAACGCCTGGTTCTCCGCCATGAGGAACTCAAGCGCACGCACGGCCTGCTCGAACAGAAGCTGGAGGCCGTGACGGCCGAACGCGATGGCCTGCGCAACCGCCTGACTGCGGCACGCTCGCGTGTCGACAGCCTGCTGGCCCGGATTCCGGCCGAACCCGAAGACTCGCCGCGGAGCGCCGGATGAAGCAGATCGAGGTCACGATCCTGGGCCAGAGCTACAAGCTGGGCTGCCCCGATGGCGGAGAGGAGTCGCTGCTCGCGGCCGTGGCTGCCGTCGACCGCGAGATGAGCGCCATCCGGGACTCCGGCAAGGTCAAGGCGCGCGAGCGCATGGCGGTGCTGGCCGCGTTGAACCTGGCCTACCAGCTCGCCGAAAGGCCCGCCCCGGTCACAGCGCCGCCGGCCGGTGCGGCGACGCAGCCGGGCGCTGTCGACGTCGACGCCCTGGTGCGCCGGATCGACGGTGCCTTGCACAACGACGGCCTGCTGATCTAGCGTTCGCGTTCATGGCCCGCCCATCGCGTAGATCCATGCACAGGTCCTTGCTGGTGGCGATCGGCGCCCTGGTGTTGCCACTGAAGGGCTGGCCGCAAACACCCGCGCCGGCAAAGGAACCGATTCTGGAGTCGACCCGCAGCGCGGTGCGATCGACTGCGCAGTGGCTGGCCAGTGGCGTCGACAGCTGGTTCGGCGACCGCCCGTTCGAGGAAGGCGGCAAGGTCAGCGACGGGACCCTGAGTGTCGGCCTGCTCCATCGGCGCGATCAGGGCACCGACGTCAACGTTCGATTCAACGCCCGACTGCGCCTGCCCAACCTCGAATCCGGCGCCTACCTGTTCCTCGGGCGCGAAGACCGGCGCGATGTCGTGACCGACAAGCCGGCCACCTTCTCTCAGCAGCAGCGCCTGATTCCGGACCGTCCGGAGGACCTCGGCTTCGTCGCCGGCATCGGGCTGGCGCCGAGCGATTCGCTCGGC
Source organism: uncultured beta proteobacterium (assembly GCA_963706655.1). GTDB lineage: Bacteria > Pseudomonadota > Gammaproteobacteria > Burkholderiales > Burkholderiaceae_C > Rubrivivax. The sequence continues at coordinate 200,109 of CAVPNN010000024.1, read as the reverse complement.
TACCGCCTGGGATTCCGCGGTGGCCTGAAACCCTATGCACAGGTGCGCTATCGAAAGCCCTGGACGCTGAGCGCGCGCGACCTGCTCGAGTTCCGGCAAACACTGTTCTGGAGCGTCGACGACCATGTCGGTGCCACGGCCGCGCTGTCGTTTGAACACGCGGTGTCGTCGACCCTGGCCACACGCTGGCTCAACTCCCTGACGATCACCCAGGTCAGCAAGAAGTTCGAGTGGTCGAGCAGCCTGGGCGCCTACAAGGACGTGGGTGCGCAACGGCTGCTGGCGGTCGAGGTGCTGGCCAACGGCCGCCAGGGCTCTGGCGTCAACGTGATCGACTATGGCGTGCAGACACGCTGGGAACAACCGCTGCACAAGGACTGGCTGCTGGGCGAGGTCGTGATCGGCCACTTCTGGCCGCGGCCGGACGACCTGGTCGAACGCAGCCGCGTCTGGGCCCTCGGCGCGACCCTCAAGATGCGGTTCTGAGCTGCCCGGCAGGCGCCGGACGCGAGGGCTCAGCTGATCACCGACTGCTGGGCGATCCCGGCGTCGACCAGGATGTGCTGGCCGGTCATGCCGTCGCTGTCATCGGCGGCGATGAAGAGCGTGGCACGTGCGACATGCCCCGCATCGAGCCGGATCTTCAGGCACTGTGCATCGAGGAAGGCCTGGTCGGCGGCCGCATCGCGGTGCAGGGACGTCTGGCGCTCGGTCACGATAGCGCCGGGCACGACGGCGTTGACGCGGATATTGCGCGGGCCGAGTTCACGCGCGAGGGTGCGTGTCAGACCCAGGATGCCAGCCTTGGCGGTCGTGTATCCGACCAGGTTCGGCCGCCCGCGCATCCAGCTCACCGAGCCCATGTTGATCACGCTGCCGCCCCCGGCCTCGGCCATTCCTGGCGCCACAGCCTGGATGGCGAAGAAGTAGTGCTTGAGATTGAGCGCGATGCGATCGTCCCAGAAGGCCGAGGTCACCTCCTCCATCGCATGCCGGTCGTCACGGCCGGCGTTGTTGACGAGCACCCGGATCGCACCGAGCTCGTCGATCACGCGCCGCAGAAGCGCCTGGTAGGCGTCGACGTCGCGCACGTCACAGGCCGCGTACCACGGCGCCGGCTGCCCCGCCGCAGTGCACTCGTCGATCAGTGCCTGGCCACCGCCGTCGCGCGTGCCGCAAAAGGCCACTCGCGCGCCCTGGGCCGCGAAGGCACGGACGAGTTCGGCACCGATGCCCGAGCTGCCCCCCGAGACGAAGACCACGCGGTCCCTCAGCGAGGGGTAGCTCGCGATCATCGGGCCCCCTTGATGCTGCGCATCGTCCCCCCGGGGAGGAGCGATCGGCTCGGGAACGGTCGTACGGCACTCACGGCAGGACCTCGTCCAGGGCAACGACGCGGCCCTCGTCGATGCTGCGGTGGGCAGCCAATCCGGTCGCCACGCTGCGCAGCCCCTCCTCCAGCCCGATCTCGGCCGGACGCCCCTCGCGCACCGCCGCAGCGAAGCGCTGGTGCTCGACGTAGGACGCGCCGAAGTGCTGACCCAGATACTTGATGTTGGTGTCGCGCACCTGGCGCACTGCCACCCCTTTGCCAGTGCCGGAGGGCTGGCCCCAGACCTCGCGCCGGCCCCAGTCCTCGCGCCGGCCGAATCGCAGCACGCCCGACGGCAGCAGGGATTCGAGCTTGCCCTGGTCGCCGACCACGGTGACATGTTCGTTGTCGACCGAGTTCTCCGCGAACATGCACAGGTCGAGGTGGGCGCGTGCGCCGCTTGGGTAGTCGACGATGACAAAGGCGTTGTCGAGGATGTCCGGGCGCTTGCCGCCATAGGACTCGTCGAGGTGGTTCACGCCTTGCGCGCCAGAAGCAAAGACGCGAACCGGCCGCTCGCGCAGGATGTGGTCCATCAGGTTGAAGTAGTGGCAGCACTTCTCGACCAGCGTGCCGCCGGTGTTGGCGCTGAAGCGGTTCCAGTCACCGACCTTCGGGTAAAAGGGCTCGCGGTGCTCGCGGATCGCGACCTGGTGGATGCGGCCGACCGCGCCATCGTGCGCCAGCCGGATCATCTCGGCCACCGGCGGCATGTAGCGGTACTCCTGCGCAACCCAGGTCAGCGCTCTGCGGCCTTCGGCCAGCCGCATCAGCTCCACGCCGTCCTCGATGCGGGTGACCAGGGGCTTCTCGACGAGGATGTGCAGATCGGTGGCCAGCGCGTCGCGCATCAGCGCGACATGGGTGAAATTCGGCGTCGCGATCGCGACAGCGTCGCACAGGCCGCTCGCCAGCAGTTCGCGGTGGTTGTTGAAGACCCGTGGCGCGAAGCGCGCCTCGGTCGCGATCGCCAGCGCCGCTTCCAGGCTGGCCGGATGCGGGTCGGCGAGCGCGGTCACGGTCGCGCCGTCGAGCGCGGCGATGTTCAGGATGTGCTCGCGGCCCATGCTGCCGCAGCCGACGATGCCCCAACGAATGATGTCCATCCTCAACCCTTCAATCCACCCTGTGTCAGTCCACCCACGACGCGCTCCTGGAACACCGCGATCAGCACCGCGATCGGCACGATGGCCACCACCAGCGCGGCCGATATCACGGGCCACGGAAACACGAACTCCGTCTGGTACAGCGTGATGCCGACCGGCAAGGTGCGCATCGTCGGGCTGGAGTTCAACGACAAGGCCAGCAGGAACTCATCCCATGCGTTCACGAAACTCAGGATGCCGGCCGTGAACACCCCGGGCGCGGCGAGCGGCACGACGACGCGCCACAGCGCACCCAGGCGCGTGCAGCCGTCGATCATCGCCGCGTTCTCCAGATCGCGCGGGATGCTCTGGAAGAAGCTGACCAGCACCAGCGTGCACACCGGCAGGCTCAGCACCGTGTACGGGATCACCAGCGCGACATAGGTGTTGAGCAGGCCCAGTCCCCGCATCGTCTCGAAGATCGGCACCAGCAAGGTGATGAGCGGGAACATGCTGCTCGCCACGATCGCGGTCAGGATCCATTGCCGGCTCTTCAGGTTCAGGCGCGCGATCGCATAGGCGGCAAGCGCAGAGACGAGCAGCGTGACCGCAGTGGAGATCCCGGCCACCGCCGCGCTGTTGAGCAAGAAGCGCCACAACGGCTGGTCGGTGAAGGCCGAGACGTAGTTCTGCAACGTCGGGTTGACCGGCAGGTAGCTGATGGGACGCGTCACGAGCTCGGTTTCGGTCTTGAGCGAAGTGAGCAGGATCCACAGCGCCGGAAAGAACCCGTTGAGCACGACAATGGCCGCGGCGATCCAGCGCAGGCGCGGGCCGGACCACATCGAGGCATGGAGCGGCGCCGTCATGCCTGCCTCGAGATGCGGCGCAGGTAGATCGCCGTCACCGCCAGGGACAACAGGAACATGAACACCGCCAGCGTCGAGCTGTAGCCGATGTCGCCGTATTCGATCGAATTCTTGTGGATCAGCATCGCCAGCGTTTCGGTCGCGTTGCCCGGCCCGCCGCGCGTCATCGTGTACGGGATGTCGAAGGTCTGCAGCGCTGTGATCGTGCGAAAGATCAGGGCCACGACGATCGACGGCATCAGCATCGGCAACGTGATCTCGCGGAACTGCTGCCACTTCGACGCGCCGTCGACCTCGGCCGCTTCGTACAAGGACGAAGGAATCATCTGGAGCCCGGCGAGCAGGATCAGGGCCATGAAGCTGCTGCTCTTCCAGATGATCGTCACGCAGATCGCCGTCATCGCCCAGCCTGGGCGCAGCAGCCACATCGTCGGCTCGGCCCCGGCGCGCTGCATCAGGTCGTTGACGAAACCGTACTCGGTGTGGAAGAACCACGCGAAGATCAGGCCGGCGAACGCCAGCGGCATCGCCCAGGGCAGCAGGAGCGCCAGCCGCACCGGCCAGCGACGCTTGAACGGAAGGTTGGCAAGCATGGCCAGCCCCAGGCCCATGACCAGCGCGCCAGGCACCGTCACCAGCGTGATCAACACCGTATTCCAGGTCGCGGTCCAGAAGTCCTTGTCCTGGACCACGAGCAGGTAGTTCTCGAAGCCGACGAAGGTCGCCTTGCCGCCACCTTGCAGACGCAGGTCGAAGAAGCTGTTGAAGATCAGCTTGCCGATCGGGTAGACCACGATCAGCGCCAGCAGCGCGAACGCCGGGACCAGGAGCAGGAAGCCCAGGGTCTTGTCCGACGGATCGCGCAGCCGGGCCAGCATGGTCTTACCTCATGACCCGGCGCAGCCGGTTCTCGATCTCGTCGACGCCTTCTGCCGCCGTCTTGGTGCGCGCCAGCACCGCACTCGTGGTCGTGCGGATGACGTCGCTGACCTCGCCGTAGCGATCGCTCTTCGGGCGGCTCTTGCCGGCGACCACGACCGCGGCCGCGTCCTTGAACCAGGGCACGGCCTTGGTCACGTCGGCATCGGTGTAGGTCGCGGCATAGACCGGCATCAGCGAGCCCTCGATGGCCAGCAGCTTGCTGGCCTCCGGGCTGCTCATGAAACGCACCAGCTTGGCCGCTTCGGCCTTGCTCTTGCTGAAGGCACTCACCGCCCATTGCCAACCGCCGATGCAGGTGGCGCTCTTGCCACCGGCCATCGCCGGCAGCGGCATCACGCCGACCTTGCCCTGCACGGTGCTGTCCTTGTCGCCCTGGAAGCGGTCCCAGGCGAAGCCCCAGTTGATCGCGAACACGACCTGCCCGGCCTTGAATTCGTTGACCGTGTCGCCGGTCTTCACTTCGGCGATGTTCTTCTTCATCACGCCCTGGTCGACGAGACCAAGCCAGGTCTGCAGGCCCTTGGTGGCGGCGGCCTTGTCCAGCGTCATCTTGCCGGCCGCGTCGTTGAAGTCCTTGCCCTGGCTCCAGTACGGCAGCAAGAAGGTGCACACGGCGCCCTCGATCGGCGCGCCCTGGATCGACAGGCCCTGCAGCGCGGCATTGCCTTCGGCGGCGGTGATCTTCTTGCTTGCCGCGGCAAGCTCGTCCCAGGTCTTGGGTTCGGACACGCCGTGCTTGGCGAGCAGGTCCTTGCGGTAGTACATGAACATGCTGTCGGCGAAGGCCGGCAGCGCAGCGATCTTGCCATCGACGACGTTGGCGCTGGCGTAGACGGGCAGGTAGGGCGACAGCACTGCGGCGGGCTCGCCGAGGTAGCTGTTCAGCGGCTCGACCCAGCCCGAGCTGAAATACTGCGCCGGATTGACGACGTCGATCATGAACACGTCGATCGCCGAGTCCTTGGCGTTGAGCACCGTCGACAGGTACTGGCGCTGCAACTCGCTGGTGGCGCCGCCGGTCTCGATGTCGATCTTGACGCCCGGGTTCTTCGCCTGGTACTGGTCGAAGAGCTTGCGCATCAGGTCGGGGCGCTGGTTCTGGCCGCCGGAGAACACACGCAGCGTGGTCTGGGCGAAGGCGGTGCTGGCGCCCAGCGCGGCGATCAGCGCCAGGGCGGGAACGAGGGTTCGGCGTTTCATCGATGTCTCCTTGGGGTCTCGGGGGGATTCAGATGGCCGCCCCGTTGTCGGCGTTGAAGAGGTGCATGTGGCGCGGGTTCAGGTACACGGTCAGCGCGCTTCCCGCGGCCTGCGGGAACGAGGCCGGCAGGCGCGCCACCATCTCGCGCGCACCGACCGCCAGCGTGACGAGGGTCTCGGCACCGAGCGGCTCGAGCAGCGCCACCTCGGCCGCCACCGGCAGGTCGGCGTCGTGCTCGCGCGCGAGCCGGATGTTCTCGGGGCGGATGCCGAAGCGGCAGGCCGCGGCGCCGGCGCGCGCCGCCAGTTCGCGCGGCAGTGCGATCGCCACGCCGCCCAGGTCGGCGGCGCCGTCGACCAGGGTGCAGTCGACCAGGTTCATTGGCGGCGCGCCGGTGAAGCCGGCGACGAACAGCGCGGCCGGCCGGTTGTAGATCGCATCCGGCGTGTCGTACTGCATCAGCCGCCCGGCCGACAGCACGGCAATTCGGTCGGCCAGCGTCATCGCCTCGACCTGGTCGTGGGTGACGTAGATGATCGTGGTGCCCAGGCGCTGGTGCAGCCGCTTGATCTCGCTGCGCATCTCGTTGCGCAACTGCGCGTCGAGGTTGGACAGTGGCTCGTCGAACAGGAAGACCTTGGGCTGGCGCACGATGGCGCGCCCGATCGCCACGCGCTGGCGCTGGCCGCCGGAGAGCGCGGCCGGCCGGCGGTCCAGCATGTGGTCGATCTTGAGCAGGCGCGCCGCATCCATGACACGCTGGTCGATCTCCGCCTCGGCCGTCCTGCGCAGGCGCAGGCCGAAGGCCATGTTCTCGTACAGGGTCTTGTGCGGGTACAGCGCATAGTCCTGGAACACCATCGCGATGTCGCGGTCGCGTGGCGCGAGCGGGTTGACCACCCGGTCGCCGATGCGGACCTCGCCGCCGGTGATGCCCTCGAGGCCGGCGATCATGCGCAGCAAGGTGCTCTTGCCGCAGCCGGACGGCCCGACGAAGACAACGAACTCGCCATCCCGGATCTCGAGGTCGATGCCGTGGATGACGGTCTGTTTGCCGTCATAGGACTTGGTGACGCCCTCGAGCTTGACCGCGGCCATCTCAGGTCCCCGGCCGTGCCGCGCACAAGGGGGCCGCGCCCGCCTGCGAGCGGCGAACCTTGCGTGCGCGCGGCGGGTCGACTCATCAATACCCGCCTTCGACCTTGCGGCCCGCGTTGTCGCGCAGCATCTTCAATGCGCCGGTGGCGGCGCGCATGTACAGGCCCAGGTCCGAGGCCAGGCCGACGAAGTCGTAACCCGCCGCGCGGTAGTGCTGGACCAGCTCGACCGTGCCCATCACGGTGCCGATGCGGTTGCCGACGGCATGCGCGCGCTCGGCGGCGTGCTCCATCGCCGCGACCACGCTGGGGTGCTGCAATTGGCCCGGCAAGCCCATGGTCGCGGACAGGTCGGCCGGGCCGATGAAGAGCGCATCGACGCCAGGCACCTGGGCGATCGCCTCGAGCTGGTCCATGGCCTGGGGCGTCTCGAGCTGGACGATCACGCCCAAGCCCGCGTTCGCCGTCGTCAGGTAGTTCGGCGTGGTGCCGAACTTCGATGCCCGGCTCATGCCGGCCATGCCGCGCACGCCCTCGGGCGGATAGCGCGTGGCAGCCACGGCCCGCGCGGCCTCCTCGGCGTTCTGCACGAAAGGAAAGAGCACCGTCTGCGCGCCCGCGTCGAGCACCCGCTTGACCATCACGCTGTCGTTCCACGGCACGCGCACGATCGGCAGCATCGGCGTGCCGAGCGTGGCCTGGAGCAGGTGCACGAGCGTGGCCATGTCGATCGGTGTGTGCTCCATGTCGAGCACGACCCAATCGAAGCCCGCGTGGCCGCTGGCCTCGGCCATCAGCGGGCTGGCCGACATGATCCAGCTGCCCAGGGGCGCGGCGCCGTTGGCGTCGTCGATCATCTTGCGAAACGGGTTCATGACAGGCCCTTCAGTAGATGGGGGGCTCGGGCGTGACCGCGGTCCCCTGCAGGAAATCCAGGTCACAGCCCTCGTGCGCCTGCGTCACGTGCGCTTGGTACAGGCGGGTGAAACCGCGCGCGTAGGGCGACGCCGGCGGCTGCCACGCGGCGCGACGCTGCGCGAGTTCTTCGTCGCCGACACACAGCGTGATGCGACGCTGCGGCAGGTCGAGCTCGATCTCGTCGCCGGTGCGCACCAGCGCGAGCGGCCCGCCGACGGCACTCTCCGGGCTGACGTGCAGGACACAGCTGCCGTAGTGGGTGCCGCTCATGCGCGCGTCGCTGATGCGCACCATGTCGCGTACACCTTGTTCCAGCAGTTGCCTGGGAATCGGCAGGGCACCCCACTCGGGCATGCCCGGTGCGCCGACCGGACCGGCACCGCGCAGCACCAGCACGCAGTCCTCGTCGATGGACAGTGCGGGATCGTCGATCCTGGCTTTCATGTCGGCCGGACCGTCGAACACGATCGCGCGGCCCTTGTGGCGGAAGAACTTCTCGCTCGCCGCGCTCGGTTTCATCACGCAGCCTTGTGGCGCGAGATTGCCGCGCAGCACGGCCAGCGCGCCGTGCGCGCTGACGGGCTGGTCGAGCGGGCGGATCACGTCGTCGTCCAGGCTCTGCCGGCCTTGCACGTTGTCTGCGACGCTGCGCCCGCTGACGGTCAAGGCGCCCAGCGCCAGCCGGTCGCACAGGCGATTCATCAGGGCCGGCACGCCACCGGCGTAGTGGAAGTCCTCCATCAGGCGATCACCGCTGGGGAAGAGATTGGCCAAGACGGGCACCTCACGACCGATGCGGTCCAGGTCGTCGAGTGTCAGCGTCACGCCGGCGCGCCCTGCCATCGCGATGATGTGCACGGCCGCATTGGTCGACCCGCCCAGCGCCATCTGGACCGTGACCGCATTGAGAAAGGCGTCGCGGGTGAGGATCTTCCGAGGCGTCAAGTCCTCGCGCACCATCGCCACGATGCGCTCGCCGCAGGTTGTGGCGTGACGCACGTGGCCGGCGTCCATGGCCGGGATCGAGGTCGACCCCGGCAATGCCAGCCCAAGCGCTTCGACGATCGAGGTCATCGTGCTGGCCGTGCCCATCGTGTTGCAGGTGCCCGGGCTGCGTGTCATGTGCGACTCGAGCGTGATCCACTCGGCCGGTGCAAGCCTGCCAGCCTGCAATTCGTCCCAGTACTCCCGCGTGTGCGTCCCCGCACCGACGGTGCGTGCTTCACATCCAGCTTCGGTGCGGCGCAGGTAGCGGTCGTTGAGCATCGGCCCGGCGGCGCAGAAGATGGCTGGCAGGCCGGCACTGATCGCACCCATGACGGTGCCCGGCGTGGTCTTGTCGCAACCGGCGAGCAGCACGACACCGTCGATGGGGTGCGAGCGCAGCAGTTCCTCGACTTCCATCGACAGCAGATCGCGGTAGAGCATCGTGGACGGCTTGACCATCACTTCGCCCAGGCTCAGCGCCGGCAGCTCGAACGGCGTGCCGCCGGCCATCAGGACACCGCGCTTGACCGCTTCGGCGCGCTCGCGCAGATGGGCGTGGCAGGGGGACAGCTCGCTCCAGGTGTTGACGATCGCGATCGCCGGCTTGTCGAGCACGTCCTCGCGGCGCAGCCCCATCTGCTGCATTCGCTGGCGATGCGCGAAACCGCGCATGCCGGTGTCGGCGAACCAGCGCTGGCTGCGGAGCGCTTTCGGGTCGGTCGTCATTCGGGTCGGATCTCGGGGTTGTTCCGGTGTCGCGAATTGCTGTTACCGCTAACATTAAGCATCGCTCCCAGCCCCGTCTATCCGGGTAAGACCTAGCATGCCCCCTGTCGCGCCCCCCCGCCAGCGCCGCGGCCACGGCCGCGTGACCCTGCGCGACGTGGCCGCTGCCGCCGGGGTGACGGCGATCACCGTGTCGCGCGTGCTGCGCTCGCCGCAACTGGTCGCGAAGGACACCGCCGACGCGGTGCAGGCCGCATTGCTCGAGACCGGCTATGTGCCCAACAAACAAGCCGGCCTGCTCGCAAGTGGTCGCTCCGACATCGTCGCCGCGCTGGTGCCGAATCTGGCCCACTCGATCTTCGCCGAGACGCTGCAGGGCCTGTCGGACACGCTCGCCGGCGCCAGCCTCGAACTGCTGGTTGCGGCCACCGGCTATTCACGGGACCGCGAGACGGCCCAGCTGCGAGCCTTGCTGGGCTGGCAGCCTTGCGCGGTCGTCGTCACCGGCCATCACCACGCCCCCGAGTCGCTGACGCTGCTGCACGAAGCGGCCAAGCGTGGCTGCGTGGTGGTCGAGGTGTGGGACCAGCGCCGACGCCAGCGCGGCGACTTTGCCCAGGTGGGCTTCAGCCACTTCGCGGCCGGGCAGGCGATGGCCAGGCACCTGCTGGCCCGGGGCCACCGCCAGCTGAGTTATCTGGACAGCGCGGTCGCCGAAGACTTCCGGGCCCACGAGCGGGGCGACGGTTTCGAGACCGAAGCGTGCAAGGCCGGCGTGCCGGTACGGCGCCTGATCGCGGCCGCGGGCGATCCGATGGACGCCGGGCGTGCGGTGCTGACCGAACTGCTGGAAGTGCGCGCCGGGCTGCGGCCGGCCTGCGCCATGGCCAACGATCACCTCGCGCTGGGCGCCCTGCTCGAGGCCGCGCAACGCGCCGTCGACGTGCCGGGTCGGCTGGCCATCATGGGCTTCGGTGACTTCCCGATGGCGCGCCAGCTCACACCGGGATTGACCACGATGGCCCCGCCTCGGCGGGCGATCGGCGTGGCCGCGGCGCGCCTGATCCTGGATGCCCTGACGTCCCCCGGCCAGCACCTGCCGAGCCAGCCGCTCGACTGCCCGCTCGTCGTGCGCGCCAGCGCCTGAGAAGACCGCCCGGCGTCAGCGCGCCAGTGCAGCCAGACGGGGGTGCATGACCCGGAACCACAGCGACGGCACCGACGCCAGGAACAGGCAACCGGCGTAGCCGGTCGGCAATTGCGGGCCTGCAAGCGGCTTCGAGGGTTTCGTAGGGTTTCCAGGCGTGCAGGTGGTGGTCGCTGTGGCGCTGCAGGTTGACGATGAAGCGGTTCGTCACCCGGTGGTCGGCGTTCCAGGCGTGCTGCACGCCGAACGGCTCGCGCTGGCCGCTCTTCGCCTGCCCCCGTTGCAGCCCGTAATGTTCGATGTAGTTGATGGCTTCGAGCAGAAAGACGGCGTAGGCGGCCTGCACAAGCCAGAACCCCAGCGCAAGCGTGCCAAACCATGACCACAGCACGATCAGCCCGGACAACTGCAGGATGCTGGCCCACAGCAGCGGGCTGCGAACCCAGGGCCGGCGAAGCCGGGTCAGTTGCGCGGCCTCGAGACGCCAGGCACTGATCAGGCTGCCGCTCAGGGTGCGCGGCAGGAAGCGCCACAGGCTCTCGCCCTGGCGCGCGCTGGCCGGGTCGTCGAAGGTCGCCGCACGAGGGTGATGGCCGCGGTAGTGCTCGACCATGAAATGCGCGTAGAGCACGCTGCCCATCAGCAGCCAGGCAAGCAAGCGGTCGAGGCGCGACTTCGAGTGGCCGAGCTCATGCGCGAAGGTGATGCCCTGCGCGCCGCTGACGCCGCCCACCCCCACGGCCAGCGCGGCCACCGCAGCCGGGCCGAAGCGCCCGCTCGACGCCAGCGCCACGCCGAGCGCAAGCAGGGCCGCCTGCAGCAAGACATGCCCGCGCAAGACCACGCGGAATCCACCCGCCGCGGCCACGGCCGGCGGCGAACGCTGCCAGCCGGGCACGCGCTCCAGCGCGGCAATCACGACCTGGAACCCGAGTCCGAAACCGAGTGCGGCCCACGGTGACCACAGCGCTGCCGCGCCAATGCCCACCGGCAAGGTCCAGGCAAGCGCAAAGAAGCGGGGGCTTGCGACGTTCATGGCGGACGATGATCGGAGGGCACCGGGCCAGCGTCAACCGGGCGCCGCCCGATAATCGGCTCCATGAACCCGCTGCTCGCCAAGCTGCACCCCTACCCGTTCGAGCGCCTGCGCGAGTTGTCGCGCGGCCTCATCCCCAATCCGGCGCTCAAACCGATCGGTCTCGGCATCGGTGAGCCGCGCCATCCGGCGCCGGCGCTGATCGAAGAGGCGCTGATGGCGGCCCTGCCTGGCCTGTCCACCTATCCGGCCACAGCAGGCGAACCGGCATTGCGCGACGCCTGCGCGAGCTGGCTGTCGCGGCGCTATGGCCTGGTCGTCGATGCGGGCACCCAGGTGCTGCCGGTCAACGGTTCGCGCGAGGCTCTGTTTGCCTTCGCGCAGACGGTCCTCGATCCGACCCAGCCCGACGCCACGGTCGTCTGCCCCAATCCCTTCTATCAGATCTACGAAGGCGCGGCCTTGCTCGGCGGGGCCCGGACGGCATTCGCCAACAGCGACCCTGCGCGCAACTTCGCCGCCGACTGGGCCAGCATCGACGACGCCACCTGGGCGCGCACCCAGTTGCTCTACGTCTGCTCCCCCGGCAACCCCACCGGAGCGGTCATGCCACTGGCCGAGTGGCAGCGCCTGTTCGAGCTGAGCGACCGCCATGGCTTCGTGATCGCAAGCGACGAGTGCTACTCGGAGATCTGGTTCCAGGGCGAGCCCCCGCTCGGAGGCTTGCAGGCGGCCGCCGCGCTGGGCCGCAGCGACTTCCGCAACCTGGTGTCGTTCACGAGCCTGTCCAAGCGCTCCAACGTGCCGGGTCTGCGCTCGGGCTTCGTGGCCGGAGACGCCCGCCTGCTCAAGGCCTTCTTGCTCTACCGGACCTACCACGGCAGCGCGATGAGCCCGCTCGTCCAGCGTGCCAGCGTCGCGGCCTGGAATGACGAACGGCATGTCCAAGCCAACCGTGCGCTGTACCGGCGCAAGTTCGAGTCAGTGACGCCCAGGCTGGCTTCCGTGATGGATGTCGCGCTGCCCGACGCCGGTTTCTACCTCTGGGCCGCCGTGCCGCACGGCGATGACGTGCAATACGCGCTCGGTCTGCTCGCTCAATACAATGTCCATGTTCTGCCCGGCAGCCTGCTCGCACGCGATGCACACGGGGTGAACCCAGGCGCCGGCCGCGTGCGCCTGGCCCTGGTGGCTTCGGTCGAGGAATGCCTCGAGGCCGCCGATCGAATCGTCTCGTACACCCGAAGCCTCACATGACCCAACATCTGCAATCCACCATCGATCTGGCCTGGGAAAGCCGGGCCCAGATCAGTGCCTTGTCCGCACCCGCCGTCAGTGAAGCGGTCGAACAGGTCATCTCCGACCTCAACGCGGGGCGCGTGCGGGTCGCCGAACGCCAGGGCGTTGGCCAGTGGACGGTCAACCAGTGGATCAAGAAGGCGGTGCTGCTCAGCTTTCGGCTGACCGACAACCGCGCCATGCGGGCCGGCGACCTGACCTTCTTCGACAAGGTCGGTACCAAGTTCTCGCACATGGACGACGCGGCGCTGCGCGAGTGCGGCGTGCGCGTGGTGCCACCGGCGGTGGCTCGGCGCGGCAGCTACATCGCCAAGAACGTGGTGCTGATGCCCAGCTACGTGAACATCGGCGCCTATGTCGACGAAGGCACGATGGTCGACACCTGGGCCACGGTCGGGTCCTGTGCCCAGATCGGCAAGGGCGTGCACCTGTCGGGTGGCGTCGGCATCGGCGGCGTGCTCGAGCCGATCCAGGGCCAGCCCACGATCATCGAGGACAACTGCTTCATCGGCGCACGCTCCGAGGTCGTCGAGGGTGTCATCGTCGAAGAGAACTCGGTGCTCGGCATGGGCGTCTACTTGGGTCAGAGCACGCCGATCTATGACCGCGAGACCGATCAGATCAGCTACGGCCGCATTCCGTCAGGGTCGGTGGTCGTGAGCGGCAACCTTCCCAAGGCTGGCGGCAAGTACAGCCTGTACTGCGCCGTGATCGTCAAGCGCGTCGATGCCCAGACGCGCGCCAAGACCAGCATCAACGAGCTGCTGCGCGCTTGAGCCTGTTCATGTTCAGCAACCGACTGGAGGATCCGACATGAGCGGAAACATGGAGCGCGTACTGCGCGTGATGGCAGAGAAGAACGCGTCCGACGTCTACCTGTCGGCGAACACGCCGATCCTGATCAAGATCCATGGCCAGATCCTCCAGCTCTCGGACCAGATCCTGACCACCGGGCAGACGCGCCAGTTGCTGGGCGAGATCCTGACGCCGCAACAGGCCGAGGAACTCGACGAGACCGGCGAACTCAACGTCGGCTTCGGCATCGCCCAGGTCGGCAGCTTCCGCCTCTCGGCCTTTCGCCAGCGCGGCTCGATTGCGGCCGTGTTCCGCTGCATTCCGCATGTGATCCCGTCGCTGGACACGCTCGGCGTGCCCGACCTGCTGTCGACCCTGGTGCTGGAGAAGCGCGGACTGATCCTGATGGTCGGCGCCACCGGCACCGGCAAGAGCACGACGCTCGCGTCGATGCTCGAGTGGCGCAACCAGCGCGTCACGGGGCATATCCTGACGATCGAGGATCCGATCGAGTTCCTGTTCACCAACAAGAAGTCGATCGTCAACCAGCGCGAGGTCGGGCGTGACACGCAGACCCTGCAGACGGCGTTGAAGAACGCCCTGCGCCAGGCCCCGGACTGCATCCTGATCGGCGAAATCCGCGACCGCGAGACCATGACCTCGGCCCTGTCGTACTCGCTTTCGGGTCACCTCGTGCTGGCCACGCTGCATGCCAACAACAGCTACCACGCGCTCGGCCGGATCCTGTCCTTCTACCCGCCCGAGGCGAGATCCACCCTGCTGTCGGACCTGTCCTCGGGCCTCAAGGCGATCGTCTCGCAGCGCCTGCTGCGCGCCAACTCGGGCGGCCGCATTCCCGCGATCGAGGTTCTGCTCAACACCAAGCTGGTGGCCGAGCTGATCGAGAAGGCGGACCTTGGGGGTGTCAAGGAGGCGGTCGAGAAGTCGATGGCCGTGGGCTCGCAGACCTTCGAGCAGGACATCGCCCGCCTGATCACCGAAGGTGTCATCTCGCGCGACGAAGGCTTGTCGCACGCCGATTCACCGACCAACCTGATGTGGCGCCTGCAGAACGACGAAGCGGTCAAACCGCGCACGCAGGCGGCCTCCCCGGGTGACTCCGAAGAAGCCGCCTTCACCGAGGCGAGCGTCGAAGTGCGGCCGGCCGACAAGACGCCTGCAGCGCCCTGGATGACACGCCGATGAGCGAAGTCCTCCGGTTGACCGAGGCCCTGATCGCACGTGCTTCGGTCACGCCGGACGATGCCGGGTGTCAGGACCTGCTGGCCGGGCGTCTGCGAAGGACCGGCTTCGAGGTCGAGTCGCAGGTCGCGGGCCCGGCCGACTTTCGCGTTGCCAACCTGTGGGCGCGCCGGCGCGGTGGACTGCCGGGGCCGACGATAGCGTTCGCCGGGCACACCGACGTGGTTCCGACCGGTCCACTCGCACAGTGGACGAGCGACCCCTTCGTGCCCAGCCACCGCGACGGCCATCTCTACGGCCGTGGCGCGGCCGACATGAAGTCCTCGATCGCCGCCTTCGTGGTGGCCGCCGAGGAGTTCGTGGCGGCACGGCCCCGCCATGCGGGCGACATTGCACTGCTCATCACCAGCGACGAAGAAGGCCCCTCGATCGACGGCACCGTGCGCCTGGTCGAGATGCTGAGCGAGCGCGGCGAGCCGCTCGACGCCTGCATCGTCGGCGAGCCGACCTCGGTCCGCCAGCTCGGCGACATGATCAAGAACGGTCGGCGCGGCACCCTGTCGGCACGTCTGACCGTGCACGGCGTCCAGGGCCACATCGCCTACCCGCACCTCGCCCGCAACCCGATCCACACGCTTGCGCCGGCGCTCACCGAACTCGTCGACACACGCTGGGACGAAGGCAACGACTTCTTCCCCCCTACCAGCTGGCAGGTCAGCAACCTGCATGCCGGCACCGGTGCCACCAATGTGATCCCGGGCGAACTGGTGCTCGACTGCAATTTCCGGTTCAGCACTGAATCCACGCCGCAGTCGCTGAAGGACCGCGTCGAGGCGATCCTGCGTCGGCATGGCGTGGAGTTCGACATCCGGTGGGTTCTCGGTGGCGAGCCTTTCCTGACCCGCCCCGGGACGCTCAGCGCCGCGCTGATCGCCGCGATCCGCGCCGAGACCGGGATCGACACCGAGCTGTCGACGACCGGTGGCACGTCCGACGGTCGCTTCATCGCCAGGATCTGCCCGCAGGTGATCGAGTTCGGGCCGATCAATGCCACCATCCACAAGATCGACGAGCGCGTCGAAGTGGCGAGCCTCGAACCACTGAAGAACATCTACCGGCGCACCCTCGAACACCTCCTGAGCGCGCCGTGATCCTGCGCGAACTGATCGAACATGCCGCCGCGCAACTGGCGGCGGCGGGTGTGGCCTTCGGCCATGGCACGACGAATGCCTGGGACGAAGCTGTCTGGCTCGTGCTGTGGCGCCTCGGGCTTGCCCTGGACGACCTCGATGGGGTCGCCGCACGCGAGATCAGCGCCTCAGAGCGGGACCAGGTGCAAGCGCTCGTCGACGAGCGCATCGTGACGCGCAAACCGGCGGCCTACCTGACCGGCGAGGCCTGGTTGCAGGGCGTGCCCTTCCACGTCGATGAACGCGTCATCGTGCCGCGCTCGCTGATCGCCGAACCCCTCGCCGATGGCACGCTCGATGCATGGCTGGCGCCCGAAACAACCCGTGTGCTCGACCTGTGCACCGGCAGTGGCAGCCTGGCCGTGCTGGCCGCGCTGGCCTGGCCGGAAGTGCGGGTCGACGCGACCGACATCTCGGCCGACGCCCTGGCGGTGGCCGAACTGAACGTCCGGCGCCATGGCCTCGCCGATCGGATCACCCTGCACCAGGGCGACGCCCTGGCGGCGGTGCGCGGCGCCTACGACCTCATCCTGTGCAACCCCCCCTATGTCAACGCAGCCTCGATGGCGGCCCTGCCGGCGGAGTTCCGGGCCGAGCCGGCCCTCGCGCTCGACGGCAATCGGCTCGGCGGCGCCGACGGCATGGACTTCGTGCGCGGGTTGCTGCGCGACGTCGCAGTGCACCTGACACCCGACGGCGTGCTGGTGCTCGAGATCGGCCACGAACGCGCCCATTTCGACGCCGTGTTCCCTCACCTCGAAGCCGTCTGGCTGGCGACCAGCGCCGGCGACGATCAGGTGCTCCTTCTGACCCGTTCCGCGCTCCAGGCGCTCTCATGATCACATTACGCAACATCACCCTGCGCCGCGGCGTCAAGGTCGTGCTCTCCAGCGCCAGCGTCGTGCTGCAGCCGGGAGAGAAGATTGGCCTCGTCGGTCGCAACGGCGCCGGCAAGTCGAGCCTGTTCTCCCTGCTCGCCGGTCGCTTGCAGGCCGACGGCGGCGACGTCGAGATGCCCCCGCGCTGGCGCATCGGCGAAGTGGCGCAGGAAATGCCCGAGACCGACGACGGCGCCACCGACTACGTGCTGCAAGGCGACATCCCCTTGCAGGAGGCGCAGGCCGAGCTGGTCGCCGCCGAAGCCTCGGGCGACGGTCACGCGATGGGCCATGCCCACCTCTCGCTCGACGAAGCCGGCGCCTTCGATGCACCGGCGCGCGCGCAGGCGCTGCTGCTCGGCCTGGGCTTTCGCAGCGAGCAGCTCGACGCGCCGGTGAACAGCTTTTCCGGCGGCTGGCGCATGCGGCTGCAGCTGGCCCGTGCGCTCATGTGCCCGGCCGAGTTGCTGCTGCTCGACGAGCCGACCAACCACCTCGACCTCGACGCCCTGGTCTGGCTCGAAGCCTGGCTCAAGCGCTTCGACGGCACCCTGGTCATCATCAGCCACGACCGCGAATTCCTCGACGCGATCACGCGCGTCACGGTGCACCTCGACGAAGCCCAGCTCACCCGCTACACCGGCAACTACAGCGCCTTCGAGCTGATGCGCGCCGAGCGCATGGAGCAGGCCCAGGCCGCCTTTGGAAAACAGCAGGAGCGCATCGCCCATCTGCAGAAGTTCATCGACCGCTTCAAGGCCAAGGCGAGCAAGGCCAAACAGGCACAGAGCCGCGTCAAGGCACTCGACCGCATGCAAAAGCTCGCCCCGATCCTGACCGCCGGCGACTTCGAGTTCGAGTTCCGCGAACCGGCCAGCCTGCCCAACCCGATGCTCGCGCTCGACGGCCTGGCCTGCGGCTACATGACGGCTCCCACGGCGGGCGCCGAGGCGGGCAAGAACATCATCGTGCGCAACATCCATCGCTCGGTGCTGGCCGGCCAGCGCATCGGCATCCTGGGTGCCAACGGGCAGGGGAAGTCCACCCTGGTCAAGACGATCGCCGGCGAGTTGGCGCCGCTGGGCGGCACGATGACGGCCGGCAAGGGGCTGTCGATCGGCTACTTCGCGCAGCAGGAACTCGACGTGCTGCACAGTGACGACGGCCCGCTGATGCACATGGTGCGCCTGGCGCGCGACGTCGGTCCGTCGGCGCGCGAGCAGGAACTGCGCGACTTCCTCGGCCGCTTCCGCTTCACCGGCGACATGGTCGCGCAGCCTGTGGGGTCGCTGTCGGGCGGCGAGAAGGCACGTCTCGTGCTCGCGATGCTGGTCTGGCAGCGCCCGAACCTGCTGCTGATGGACGAGCCGACCAACCACCTCGACCTGACCACGCGCGAGGCCCTGTCGATCGCGCTCAACGAGTTCGAAGGCACGGTGATGCTGGTCAGCCATGACCGTGCGCTGCTGCGCGAGACCTGTGACGAATTCTGGCTCGTCACCCATGGCGGCGTGCAGCCCTTCGACGGCGACCTGGACGACTACCAGCGCTGGCTGCTCGAGGTCTCGCGCGCCGTCGCGCGCGGCCAGGAGCCACCCCAGCCACCGCGCTCGGCGAGCCAGCCGAGCGCCGCCCCGGCGCCGGTCGCGCCCGCCGCAGCGCCGGCCTCGCGCGAGGACCGCAAGGCCGACAAGATGGCGCGCGTGCGCCAGGCCGAGCAGACCCGCCCGCTGCGGATCGAGCTGCAGCAGATCGACGCCCGCCTGCTGGTGCTGGCCGCCGAACGATCGGAAGTCGAAACCTGGATCGCGCGCGGCAATGCCGACGCCGACGACTTCGCCGAATGGGGTCGGCGCCTGTCGCACGCCGCCGCCGAGACCGCCAAGCTCGAGGAACGTTGGCTGGAACTCCAGAACCGCCAAGCTCGAGGAGCGTTGGCTCGAACTCCAGTCCGAACTGGAGTCGATGCGCGGCTAGACATCATGGTCGCCGCGCCGAGGCAGGTGGCCGGTCTCCAACATCGTAGGTTGCGCGCCGAGGCACGTAGAGCTACATGCTGCAGGCTGGGCCGTCAGCAACCAGGAGACCGACCATGGAAGAGCGTACCAAGATTCATGTGGGCCTGGACGTCCACAATGACAGCATCACGGTGGCTGCGGCCGATCCCGGGCGCGAGAAGGCGCGACTGATCGGCAAGGTTGCGCACGACCTGCCGAAGCTGCTGAAGGTGCTGGCCAGGCTGGGCACTCCTGCAGAGTTGCGCCTGGTCTATGAGGCCGGGCCCACCGGCTATGGACTGCAGCGTGCCTTGACCGCCAGGGGATACAGCTGCGAGGTGATCGCGCCGTCCAAGATGCCTCGGCAGGCGGGCCAGCGTGTCAAGACCGACGCGCGCGACAGTATGGGACTGGCCGAGTGCTCGCGCGCTGGCCAACTCAGCGCCGTCTGGATTCCCGATCCGGCCGACGAGGCGATCCGGGACCTGGCGCGGGCGCGCGAAGACGCAGTCAACAGCCGCAGGCAGGTTCGTCAACAGCTCAAGGGCTTCCTGCTGCGCCATGACAAGCGCTATGGCGGTAAGACCTCGTGGTGCGGTGTGCACGATCGTTGGCTGGCCAGGCAGAGCTTCGAACAAGCGGCGGTACAGACAGCGTTCACCGAATACTGGCTGGCGGTCAAGGCAGCCGATGAGCGAGTCGCGCGGCTGACCCAGGCGCTACTGAACTCTATTGCAGGCTGGCGATTCGAGTCGGTCGTTCAGGCTTTGCAAGCGCTGCGCGGCGTGGCGGCGATCACAGCCATCGGGCTGGTGGCAGAGATCGGTGACCTCAATCGATTCGAGCACCCTCGCAAGCTGATGGGCTACCTGGGCCTCGTCCCC
The DNA here is from genome assembly GCA_963706655.1 of uncultured beta proteobacterium. Lineage (GTDB taxonomy): Bacteria > Pseudomonadota > Gammaproteobacteria > Burkholderiales > Burkholderiaceae_C > Rubrivivax. The sequence continues at coordinate 180,483 of CAVPNN010000024.1, read as the reverse complement.
TCGGAGCACTCCAGCGGTGAGCGCACCAGCCGAGGCGGCATCACCAAGACAGGCAACGGCCACGCGCGCAGGCTGCTGATCGAGGCGGCCTGGAACTACCGGTTCAAGGCGCGTGTGGGCAAGGAGATCAACGCACGCCAGGAGGGTCTATCCGAGGCGGTGCGCACGATGGCTTGGAAGGGACAGCTGCGACTGACCGAGCGATACGCGGCTCTGCAAAAGCGAGGCGTCCAGGCCAACAAGGTCTGCGTGGCCGTGGCGCGTGAATTGGCAGGTTTCGTCTGGGCCGTCGGGCTGCAAGCTCAACGCGAGAGAGCAGCCATCTGAATCCAGCACCGGGATTGATCGGGCGATGCGACACGAGCAACGACAGGGCAACCCTCGTCACTCCTAACAGGGCACCGCAAGGCAGATCCCCGACCCTAGAGCGAGGCAGGCCCACGACGAATCGATGAATTGCTGGTAGCCAATCCGCGGATATGAGTCTGATTCATCGTCGCTTTATCGCTCGCGTCGCATCACCCGATCGATCCCGAAGGGGTCTCAAACCCAACCCTTCAATCAGGCAGTTGACTACGGCGACCATATGGGGAGTCCGGGCGGCAGAACCAGGTTGTTCCTGATGTCGCCCGGCATGGCGGCTGCGTTGATGGAGCATGACCGAAAGCTACCGCCGCTACGAACCCGATCAGGTGATGCCGCTGCCGGCCGCGCCGCAGGATTGGCTGGCTCGGGCAACTTCCCGCGCCACCGCACGATCTGCGACTTCCGGGCGTTCCACCACGAGGAGTTGCCGGAGCTGTTCGCGCAGGTGGTCAAGCCCGCGCGCGAGATGGAGCTGGTCAAGCTGGGCACGGTCGCCATCGACGGCACCAAGGTCAAGGCCAACGCCAGCCGCCACAGGGCAATGAGCTACGAGCGCATGAAGCAGGCCGATTCCGAGATCCAGGCCGCAGGCGAACGAGCCGGCGCATAGCATGGCCGGCTGGCGCGCGACACCTTCATGGCCGAGATCGGCAAGATGGCCGAGCGCATCGTGCGCAAGGCCAAGGAGTACGACCGCGACACGATTCCGGGTGACCATGCGACGCTGACCACGCCATGCCCGAACTGCCGCAGCCTCGTGAAGGCGAGCGTGCCTCAGGCGGCTTCAGTCCTGCCCCGCCTCGCGCGACCGGCCCCGGGGCGGCGGCTGCGGATCCAGCCCGAGGTGGCTGAGGATCTTCTCGATGACCGGCCGCTCGAGGATGGCCGCGATCATCTTCAGTTCCCCGGCGCCGCAGTTCGGGCAGCGCTGCATGTCGATGTCGAAGACGCGCTTGAGCAGCCGCGCCCAGCCGATACGGTGCGGCCGAGCCTGGACGGTCTCGACTTCGCACTCGGCGCAGGCTGCGGCGTCGGTGGCCGCCTGTGCTTGCGCGGGCGGCCCTTGAGGCACCACCAGCGCCCGCAGCTTGGCGTTCGGCGCCAGTACGCCGTGGAGCCGAGCCTGGTCGGCAGGCCCAGCGCGAAGCGGGGTCGTCCTTCAGCCGGTCCTTGTCCGCTCCTGCCAGACCGGCCAGCCGCTGGAGCGCTGCTACTCCGGCAGGGAGTACGCGCGTTCGTACAGGTCGACTGCGGCCACGTGGGCGTGATGGAGATCGCCCGCCCCGCCGCCAACTTGCGGTCAGGTGGTGGGTGCCGCCTCGGCCGCCGGCAGGCGCACGCGGTGCGCCGGCAGCAGGATGCGAAAGCAGCAGCCGCGGCCGGGCTCGCTGTCCACCTCCAGTTCGCCGTCGTGGCGCTGCACGACGTGCTTGACGATGGCCAGTCCCAGGCCGGTGCCGCCGGTTTCGCGCGAGCGGCTCGGGTCCACCCGGTAGAAGCGTTCGGTCAGCCGCGGCAGGTGTTCACGGGCGATCCCCGGGCCGTCGTCAGAAACGCTGAGTTCACCACGGCCGTCCTCGCGCAAGCGCCAGCGCACGCGTACCGTGCAGCCGTCGGGCGTGTGCCGCAGCGCGTTGCCCACCAGGTTCCAGCCGGCACTGTGGATCTCGGTGGGGTTGCCGCCGATTTCGGCGCTGCCGCCCTCGGCGATGTCCAGCACGTGCCGCCCCTGGTCCAGAGCGTGGGCGTCACCGCGTATCTGTTGCAGCCACGTCGCCACCGGCAGCCAGCTGTCCAGCGACGGTCGCGGTGCGCCTTCGATCTGGGCCAAGGCCAGCAGGTCGGTCACCAGCGACTGCATGCGAGACGTCTGCTGCTGCATCAGCATGAGCACCCTGTCGCGCTCGCGCGGCGTCAGCGGCAGCGTCTGCAGCGTCTCGAGGAAGCCGCTGAGCACAGTCAGCGGGCTGCGCATCTCGTGCGAGACGTTGGCCACGAAGTCGCGCCGCATGGCATCGGTGCGCTCGCGCTCGGTCACGTCCTGCGTGATCAGCAGCGTCATGCCGTCGCCGGTGGGCCGCGCCTGCACTTGCAGCTGGATCCGGCCGTCGGGGGCCGGCACCGTCGCCGCCGGGCGCGGGTCGGGCTGCCTGAGGTAGGCCACCATCGCTGGCACGCGCACCAGGTTGGTCAGCCTTCGGCCAGCGTCGCGTGCCGGGTCAAGGCCCAGGTGAGCCGAGGCCATGGCGTTGAACCAGCGGATTTCGCCCGCCGCGCCGAGCACCAGAACGCCGTTGGGCGATGCGTCGATGGCGGTGACGACCTGCCGCCGCCGGCGCGCCTCGGTCGCGGTTTCGTCGCGCGCATGGCGCAGCGCGCGGGCCATGCATGCGGCCAGTTCGTTCCAGGCGCCCGCCAGACCCACCGGCGGTGGGCCGGCGCTGTCGTGTGTCCAGGCAAGCACGCGCGTCAGCATGCGCGCGTCGCCAATGCACCAGACCAGCGCGGCGGTGGCCACGCCCAGCGCGGCACCTGCGGCGCTGAAGGAGACGGCATGCCCGGCCAAGCCCCCGATGCACGCGCCGGCGACCATAGCCAGCGCCAGGGCGCTGGCGCGCGGCCAGGCGGGGTTCATGCCACCGGCTGTTCCACCAGCCGCGTCAACCGGTAGCCGGCGCCGCGCACGGTCTCGATCAGGGCGGCGCAGTTCGCCGGCTTCAGTGCCTCGCGCAGGCGCTTGATGTGCACGTCGACCGTGCGCTCCTCGATGAAGACATGGTCGCCCCAGACCCGGTCGAGCATCTGCGCGCGGCTGTGCACGCGCTCGGGATGCGTCATCAGGAAGTGCAGCAAGCGGAACTCGGTCGGGCCGATCTTCAGGTCACCGCGATGACCGTCGACGACGCCGGTGACACGGCGTGTCGCCGGGTCCAGCTGCAAGGCACCGACCTCGACGGCCGTGTCCAGCGCCTCGGGCGCGCTGCGGCGCAGCACGGCGCGGATGCGGGCCATCAGCTCCCTGGGCGAGAACGGCTTGGCCAGGTAGTCGTCGGCGCCGGCGTCGAGACCGGCCACCCGGTCGGCCTCCTCGCCGCGCGCGGTGAGCATGATCACCGGCAGCTCGCGCGTGCGCGGCTGCGCGCGCCAGCGCTTGGCCAGCGCCAGCCCACTGGTGCCGGGCAGCATCCAGTCCAGCAGCACCAGGTCGGGCAGCACGCGGTCGACCGCGGCCGCCGCCGTGTCGGCGTCGGCGGCCAGCGCGACCTCGAAGCCGGCATGGCGCAGGTTGATGGCGATCAGTTCGGCGATCGCCGGCTCGTCCTCGACGACCAGCACTCGGCTCATGTGATCGCTGCTCCCACTGTGTCAGCGCACCACGTTTTCGATCGTCCATCGGGACGTGTCGCACGTCGGTGCCCTTGACGATGTAGATCATCGCCTCGGCCAGGTTCTTGGCATGGTCGCCGACGCGCTCGATGGCCTTGGCCACGAAGACCAGGTCGATGCTCGCCGAGATCGTGCGCGGGTCTTCCATCATGTAGGTGACCAGCTTGCGCATCAGGCCGTCGAACTCCTGGTCGATCTCGTCGTCCTGCTTCAGCACCGCCAGCGCCTGCTCGGCGTCCAGCCGCGCGAAGGCGTCGAGCGACTTGCGCAGTGCGCGATCGCCAGGTCCGCCTCGTAGCCCAGGTCGTCCACCGGCACCCGCATGCGCGTCGACACGCCGGCGCTCACCAGTCGCTGCACCGTGCGCGCGATGCGCGCCGCCTCGTCGCCCACGCGCTCGAGGTTCGCGGTGGCCTTGGAGATCGCGATCAGCAGCCGCAGGTCGATCGCGGCGGGCTGGCGCAGCGCGATGATGCTCTGCAGGTCGCCGTCGATGTCGACCTCCATCTGGTTGACGCGCTCCTCCTGCTGCAGCACCTGCGTGGCCGTCTCGCCGCTGAAGGTCGTAGCGCGTACATCGCCTGCACGACCTGCGCCTCGGCCAGCCCGCCCATCTCGAGCACGCGCGTGGACACGTCGCGCAGGTCGGCGTCGAACTGGCTGGAGATGTGGCGGGCTTGTCGTTCATCGTCGTGCCGCCGTCAGCCGAATCGTCCGGTGACGTAGTCCTCGGTCTCGCTTCGCTCGGGCTTCATGAACAGCTGTGTCGTCGGGCTGTATTCGATCAGCTTGCCGAGGTACATGTACGCCGTGCAGTCGGACACGCGCGCGGCCTGCTGCATGTTGTGGGTGACGATGACGATCGTGTAGTTGCGCTTGAGTTCGCTGAGCAACTCCTCCACCTTGGCCGTCGAGATCGGCGACAGCGCCGAGACAATCGAGCCGGAGCTGGACTTCCGGCCGAGCATCGCACGCGCGATGCCGTCGCTGCTGCTGGCCGCCGGACAGGCTCAGGCCGCTGGCGTCCAGCCGGTCCTTGACCTCGTCCCACAGGGCGCGCCCTTGAGGGAGCGCTCGACGACGTCGTCGATCTCGGCGCGGTTCCTCACGCCCAGCAGACGCAGCCCGTAGGCGACGTTTTCGTAGATGGACTTCGGGAACGGGTTCGGCTTCTGGAATACCATGCCGACGCGGCGACGCAACTGGGCAACGTTGACGCTGCGTTCGTAGATGTTGCGCCCGTCGATACGGATGTCGCCTTCGACAAGACAGTGGTCGACCAGGTCGTTCATGCGGTTGAAGCAGCGCAGCAGCGTGCTCTTGCCGCAGCCGCTGGGGCCGATGAACGCGACGCACGCGACCGCGGGATGTCCAGGCTCACGTCGTACAGCGCCTGCTTGTCGCCGTAGAAGAGATTGACGTTCCTGACCTCGACCGCCACGTCAAGCTGGGCCAGGGGCTTGACCTCGCGCACGCTGTTCGGCACCTCGGTCTCGATGGTCATGCGCGGCGTTTGGGCGGCGGGGATGGCACTCATGTCGGTCCTCGAATCGTGACGGTGCAGGGATCGGCTCAGACGTTGTCCAGGCCGCGGAACTGCTCGCGCAACCGGTTGCGCAGGCGGATGGCCGCCAGGTTCAGGCCCATGATCACGACCACCAGCAACAACGCCGTGGCGTACACGAGCGGCCTGGCCGCTTCGACGTTGGGGCTCTGGAAGCCCACGTCGTAGATGTGGAAGCCCAGGTGCATGAACTTGCGCTCCAGGTGCAGGAACGGGAAGTACTGGACCAGCGACAACGCGACGCCATCTGGACCGCGCCGACCAGCATCAAGGCGCCACCTCGCCGGCGGCACGGGCCACCGCGAGGATGAGGCCGGTCATCATCGCCGGGCTGGCCATGGGCAGCACGGTGCGCACCAGGGTCTCGGCCTTGGTGGCACCGAGCGCCAGGCTGCCTTCGCGCACCGAGCGCGGCACCCGGGCCAGGCCTTCTTCGGTGGCGACGATGACCACCGGCAGGGTCAGGATGGCCAGCGTCAGCGAGGCCCACAGCAGGCCCGGGCTGCCGAAGGTCGGCGCCGGCAGGGCCTCGGGGAAGAACAGGCGGTCGATGTTGCCGCCCAGGAAATAGACGAAGAAGCCGAGACCGAACACGCCGTAGACGATGGACGGCACACCGGCGAGGTTGTTCACCGAGACCCGGATGACGCGGATCAGCGGCCCTTGCTTGGCGTACTCGCGCATGTAGATCGCGGCCATGATGCCCAGCGGCGTGACGAGCACCGACATCAGCAGCACCATCATCACGGTGCCGAAGATGGCCGGGAAGATGCCGCCTTCGGTGTTGGCCTCGCGCGGATCGTCCCAGACGAACTCGCCGAGCTTCTTGACGTAGTGGCCCATCTTGTCGAACAGGCCCATCGCGTTGGGGCGGTAGACATCCGCCACGTTGGCAAGCTTGACCTCCACCTCCTGCCCGTCCATCACGCGCCCGACGAAGGTGTCGCGCGCGACCCCGCCGCGCCACCGCTCGACCTGCGCTACAAGCGCGAGTTCGGCGTGCGGCCCGCGCGCAGGACTTCGAACTCCGCCTTTCGATCCTCGGTCAGCCGCCCCTGGAGCTGCAGCTTGCGTGCGTCCAGGCGCAGCTGTTCGATCTGGTAGTTGACATTGCCGATGTCGTTCTTCTCGAGCTTGTAGATGCGCCAGAAGAGGTCGTTGGCGCGTTCGACGCGCGCCTGCAGCTCGGGCCATGCGGCCTCGCCCTGGGCAACGACGTTGCCGTTCTCCCTGACGGCCATCAGGGCGCCGTAGAAGTTGCTCGATTCGCGGCGCTCCACGGTCAGCAGCTGCGCCGGGTAGCTGAGCTCACCCAGCAGGGGCATCGGGAACCAGCGGAAGTCCGCGCCCGTGACATCGCGGTTGCCCATCTTGACGAGCACGCGCTCGACGAAGGGCTGGTCGCCAGGCACCTTGAAGCCGGCCTCGACGAGGCGGCGGGCGGCGACATCTTCGCGGTCGCGCAACTCGCCGATCAGGTCGATGCTGCGTCCGTCGCGCTCGGCGTAGGTGGTCTGTGCCACCGGCTTGGGCCAGAAGTGGCCCAGGCCGCGCAGCGCCGTCAGCGCCAGCACGCCGGCCACCGCCAGCACCGCCAGAGCCACCGCGCCGGCCGTCAGCCAGATCCAGGGTGTGCCCAGTTTGAACCATTCGCGCATGCTCGTTGCTCCCGTCGCCGTTCAGATGGTCTTGTACTTCTCGCGCAGGCGCTGGCGCACCAGCTCGGCGAGGGTGTTGACGAAGAAGGTGAACGCGAACAGGACCAGCGCCGACATGAACAGGAGTCGGTAGTGCGTCTCACCGACCCCGGCTTCGGGCATCTCCACGCCGATGTTGGCCGACAGCGTGCGAAAGCCGCTGAAGATGCTGAAGTCCATCACCGCGGTGTTGCCGGTGGCCATCAGCACGATCATGGTCTCGCCCACGGCCCGGCCCAGGCCGATCATGACTGCGGAAAAGATGCCCGGGCTGGCGGTCAGCAGCACGACCCCCATCAGCGTCTGCCAGGGCGTGGCGCCCAGCGCCAGCGAACCCGAGGTCAGGCTCTTGGGCACGCTGAAGATGGCGTCCTCGGCAATGGAGAAGATCGTCGGCGTGACGGCGAAGCCCATGGCGATGCCGACCACCAGGGAGTTGCGCTGCTCGTACTTGATGCCCAGCTCATTGCTCAGCCAGTTGGGCATGTCGCCGCCGAAGAAGGCGGCTTCGATGGGATGGCCGATCTGGAAGAAGACCCAGATCGCGAGCACGATCACCGGCATCAGCAGTGCCGCTTCCCAACCCGGGGCGACGCGCTGCTTGAGCGACTCCGGCGCGACGTGCCAGACGTAGGCGGCCAGCACCATCGCCGCAGGCAGGCCGACGATGGAGATCAGCACCCCGGCGAGGTTGTTCTCCACCAGCGGCGCCAGCCAAAGGCCGGCCAGGAAACCGAGCACCACGGTGGGCAGGGCCTCCATGACCTCGATCGTCGGCTTGACGACCTGACGCATCTTTGGGGCCATGAAATAGGCGGCGAATATCGCGCCCAGGATCGCCAGCCGCACCGAGATGGCCATCGCGTAGGTGGCGGCCTTGAGGGTGCCGTAGGTCAGAGGCGCGAGGCTGAACTTGGGCTCGAAGTCGGCGTTGGCAGCCGAGGACTGCCAGACGTAGTCGGGTTCCTCGTAGCTTTCGTACCATACCTTGCGCCACAGCGCGGAGAACGACACCTCGGGGTAGTGGTTCTCCACCGCGGCAGCGAACACGCGGCCACCGGCGTCCTGCGCCAGGTAGCCATTGCCGCGTGGCGGCACGCCCAGCACCGTCAACGGCCGATCCGACAGCTTGCTGCGAAACAGGAGGCGCTCGGACGTGGCGAAGTAGCTGCCCAGGTGCCCCTGCGCATCGCCGCGATGAACCCCTTGCGGAAGAACTCCGGCGCCAGCGCCGTCACCGCCGCGGGCATGGGCTCGAAGCCGCGGATGCGCTTGAGGGCGAACTGCGTGCCCTCCACGCGCACCGGGAACCACTGCGCCAGATCACCCTTGTCGGTGCCGACGACGAGCGAGAAGCCACCGCTGAGCATGACCAGCGCGGTGACGCGCTGATCCGCAGGGGCGATGTCCAGGGTCTCGAGCAGACGTGGCGCGGACTTGTCGGCGATGTCGTAGCGGGAGAGGCTGCGGTCGCCGTGCAGCACGTACATCTCGCGCTGCTTGGATTCGATCTTGATCTGGCGGATGCCTGCTGGCACCGGCGAAATCTCCGCCTGCTGCAGCTCGCTGGTCTGCGCACCGGTGATCGGGTTGGTGGTGATGTTGACGCCAGAGACCAGCAGCCGGCCGTCGGCGGTGAGCGCAACCAGGGTCGAGCCGTCGTCGGAGCTCTGCACGCCGAGCAGCCGGATGGCTTGGCCGCGCGGGTCCAGCGCCACCGCGGTGACGCCGAGCGGGTAGGACGCTCGGGCGTGATCAGGCGCGTGTTGCCGCGGTAGGTGACCTTGAAGCCCTGCTGGACGAGGATCACGCCGCCGTTGGACAGACCGAAGCCCTGGCTGTAGCTTCGTCGCTCGCCCAGGTCGGCCGCCGTGACCTGCACTCCAGGCGGCAACGGCGAGCGCTGTCTGCCGACAGCAGCTTGCCGCTGTCGAACTCGAAGAAGGCGATGGCCCCTTGCGCACCGATGCGGGTGCCGATCTCGCGCTGCTCTTCGCCGCCGAAGGCCAGCGTGGGCTGGGCATCGCCAGGCACCGCATAGGGTGCGCGCGGCTCGACCTCGGGTGCCACGAACAGTGGCACGACGACGCTGGCCAGGTAGAAGAAGATCGCCGAGACCGCGGCGATGACGCTGACGCCGCCCACCGTCATCGTGTGCTTGAACAGCTTGTCGGTCAGCAGGCGCCGACCCATGGCGGCGTTGACGCTGAGGGCCGTGGAGGTCTGGGTGGCGGTGTTCATCGTGGTGGGCCGTTCGGGCATGTCTCAGAGGGTGGCGCCCGGCGGGCCACCACCCTCGCTTCTCACGCAGTGCCGGGCTCAGCCGCGAGCGGCCCGCAAGGCCACGAACCGGTCCTTGCGCTCCACCGGCTTGCCCTTCTTGTAGCTGGCCTTGTTCATCACGAAGACCAGGGTCTCGCCCTTGGGGCCGGCGCCGACGTCGGTGTAGCTGTAGGGCACCTCGCCAAAGGCGGTGAAGTCCTTCATGTCCTTCAGATCTCCGAAGAGATAGAAGCGGCCGTTCTTGAACACCTCACCGTAGAATGGCGCATCCTCGGCCAGCGTTCCTTCCATCAGCCGCTCGCCGCGGCTGGGAGAGCTGGCTTTCACGTCGGCTTTGGTGATGCCGTAGACCAGCGTCTTGCCGCCTGGGCCGGCGCCGATGCGAGTGCGTGTCATCTGCACCTCGCCGTGGGCGAGGAAGTCGAAGTAGTTCTTCGTGTCGCCGAAGCGCACGCGGCTGGACTGGCACCACGAAGTTCGGCGCCGGCGGCCGCCGCGTGACCGAGCAGCCTTCGCCTCCGGGCCGGTGCCGTGCCGGCCCTGCCGGCCAGCACGGCCGCTGCGACCAGGCCGAGGTGATCTGGTGGTTTTCATGGCGTTGCTACTCCCCGGTTCAGTTCAGCTCGGCCAGGAACTTCTGCGCCAGCGCGGCCGGCACCGGCACGAAGCCGTCCTTGATCGTCACTTCCTGGCCCTGCTTGGACAGCACCATCTTGAAGAACTCGCGCTCCAGCGGGGCCAGCGGCTGGTTGGGCTTCTTGTTCACATAGACATACAGCGCGCGCGCCAACGGGTAGCTGCCGTCGATGGCGTGGGTGGCATCCGGCTCGACGAAGGGCTGGCCCTTCTTCTTGACAGCGGCAGCGCGCGCACGCCCGAGGTCTTGTAGCCGATGCCGGAGTAGCCGATGGCGTTGAGCTGGGTGGCCACGCTTTGCACCACCGATGCCGAACCCGGCTGCTCGGCGACATTGCGCTTGAAGTCGCCCTTGCACAGCGCGACGCCCTTGAAGTAGCCGTAGGTGCCCGAGACCGAATTGCGGCCGTACAGTGCGATGTCGCGGTTGGCCCAGTCGCCCGCCAGGCCCAACTGGCCCCACTTGGTGACGTCCTGCGCGGCGCCGCACTTGCGGCCGACCGACATCGCGGCGTCGATCTCCTCGAGGCTCAGGCCCTTGATCGGGTTGTCCTTGTTGACGTAGACGGCCAGCGCGTCGATGGCCACTCCGACCGCGGTAGGCTTGTAGCCGTGCTTCTTCTCGAAGGCCTCGACTTCCTTGGACGTCATCGTGCGGCTCATCGGGCCGAAGTTGGACGCGCCTTCGATCAGCGCCGGCGGCGCGGTGGACGAACCCGCACCCTGGATCTGGATGTTGACGTTGGGGTACAGCCGCTTGTACTCCTCGGCCCACAGCGTCATCAGGTTGTTCAGCGTGTCGGAGCCGACGCTGGTGAAGTTGCCGGACACACCGGCGGCTTTCTGGTAGCTGGGCAGTGCCGGGTCGACCTGGACGGTCTGGGCCAGGGCCTGGCCGGTGGCCAGCAGGCTTGCGGCGCCCACGGAGGCGGCAATCAGGGTACGGCGAAAGTTCATGGAAAAGCTCCTTGGGATCGTGTGGTGATCGTCAAACGACAGTCCGGCATGGTGCCGAGGAAGTATGAAAACCTCGTGACAGCCACGTGGCATGCGCATGACAGTCATGCATGCCCTTGCACGGCATGCAGTTCGATGCGATAGCCCACGCCGCGCACCGTCTTCAGCGCCGCCTCAGCCCCCACGGCAGCCAGCGCCTCGCGCAGGCGGCACACGTACTGGTCCACGGTGCGGGCAGCGACTTCGGCGTCGTGCCCCCAGACGGCCTCGACCAGTTCGTGGCGCGAATGGGTGCGTTCGGGTTGCAGCATCAGGGACTGCAGCAGCCGCAGTTCGGTCGGCGCCAGGTCGGCCGAGCGCATTGGCACGGCGCCCAGGCGCTGCACGCTGCGCGATTCGAAGTCGAGCTCCAGCGCGCCGGCACGCAAACGGCTGCTCGTGGGCACCGGCGAGCGAGGCGCCACGCGCCTGGCATGCAGGATCCGTTGAACCGCATCGGCCAGCGCCTGCGGCCGGTAGGGTTTGGTCACGCGCAGTTGCGGCACCAGCGGGCCTTCTTCGCCCGCACCGGCCGACTGCAGCAGCACCACGGGTAGCGGCAACCCGTCGTCGCTGTCGGCGGCGACCAGCAGCGCCAGCAGCGCCGGGTTGCGGGCCGAGTCGGTGTCGCCGTCCAGCAGCACCAGGTCGGGCCGCACCTCGGCGATCAGTCGGCGGGCGTCTTCCGCCCCCGCCACCGGCAGCACCATGTGGCCCTGGTGACGCGGTGGGCCGCGATCAGTTCGCGCAGCACCGCATCCTCGACGATCACCAGCACGTCGTGCGTGTCGGCGTGGCGGCTCGGGCTGACTTCGACGGTGTGGAGCGACATGCACCGACATGATTGCGGCTCTTTGTGACAAGCGTTTGACAGGCAGGGCATAGGAGTTTGAACCGCCCTCGGCAACGCCCACGTGAGCCCTGAGGACCGTGCTGCGGCCGGCAGCCGTGTGAGGTGCCAAGACTGGGTGCCATTGGCCTCGCGTTTCGCTGATCTGGCAGGTGATTGATCGATTGCATGCGGCGTGCAAAGAGCGGCAGTGCGCTTTCGATCTCGACCAGAGGGTTCACCCTTGGTCATCCGCGGCATCGGCGGCCAAGTCGCGCAGCGCCACCTGCGGGTTGGCAAGGCGGCCCGTGATGATGAGTGTGGTCTCTGCGGCGGGGCCGGCGTGCCTCAGGCGGCTTCAGTCCTGCCCCGCCTCGCGCGACCGGCCGCTCGAAGATGGCCGCGATGATCTTTGGTTCCCCTGCGCCGCAGTTCGGGCAGTGCTGCATGTCGATGTCGAAGACGCGCTTGAGCAGCCGCGCCCAGCGGATACGGTGCGGCCGGGCCTGGACGATCTCGACTTCGCACTAGGAGCAGGCTGCGGCGTCGGTGGCCGCCTGTGCTTGCGCGGGCGGCCCTTGAGGCACCACCAGCGCCCGCAGCTTGGCGTTCGGCGCCAGCACGGCACGGTAGGCATTGCTTGGTCGCTGTCCGCTGAAGCGCAACTGGCACCTGCAGCAATCTGGCCTGCCAGCGCGTTGAGCAAGTGCGTAGACCCCGCCGCGCCCCCCTCGCGTAGCAAAGGCGGCGGAGGCGATCAGGGCTGTGGCGCGGGTGCAAGACGGGACACCGCCTGAACGAAGCGGGCGACGCAGGTCCGGGCCCCGTGGCGCGTCCGCCGGGCGGCACGCGGCGACGCCGTGATTCATCACGGCGTCATGCCGGCGCGTCAGCATCGACGGCCATGGACGCGTTCCCTACCAGGCTGACCGAGCCGATCGGCGCACCGCTGCGGGTGCGCACGGTCTTCATCTCCGACCTGCACCTGGGAACCCCGGGCTGCCAGGCCGCGGCCCTTCTGGACTTCCTGCGCGACGTCGAGTGCGAGACCCTCTATCTCGTCGGCGACATCATCGACGGCTGGCAGCTGCGGCGCAGCTGGTACTGGCCGCAGGCGCACAACGACGTCGTGCAGAAGCTGCTGCGCAAGGCGCGCAAGGGCACACGCGTCGTCTTCGTGCCCGGCAACCACGATGAGTTCGCCCGCCGCTACGTCGAGCACAACTTCGGGGGCATCGACGTCGTCGAGGACTGCATGCACCACACGGCCGACGGCCGCGTGCTGTGGGTGACGCACGGTGACCACTTCGACGGGGTCATCCAGTGTGCGAAGTGGCTCGCCTACGTCGGCGACCAGGCCTACGAGTTCACGTTGAACGTCAACCGCTGGTTCAACAGCGCGCGCGCTCGGCTCGGCCTGCCGTACTGGAGCCTGTCGCGCCACCTGAAGCTGAAGGTCAAGCGTGCCGTCAACTATGTCAGCGACTTCGAAGTGGCGGTGGCGCGCGAAGCTCGTCGACGCGGGGCTGACGGCGTGGTCTGCGGCCATATCCACCACGCCGAGATCCGCGACATCGACGGCACGCTGTACTGCAACGACGGCGACTGGGTCGAGAGCCTGACCGCGCTCGTCGAGCACCACGACGGCCGGCTCGAGATCATCGATCGCAGTGCGGTGGTGGCCGCCCCGGCCCAAGGTCCGACCGCCGAGGGCCCGACCCTGCCGGCGCCGACCGAAATCGAGACCGAGGCCGAACCGGCGTAAGCGACTGTCATCGAGGCGTCACGGTCGTCCACGAGAATCGACTCATCGATGCGCAAAACCGGCCGCGAACAATGGGCGGCGCCGCAAGGCAGGGAACCCGTCACCCAGCGCTCGATGCCACCTTTCGGGCCGCGAGGTCGCAAGTTGATGGCGATCTCCCTCGACGGCGACAGGGCCGAACGGGGGCTGTCAGGCCATCTCGCGGCAGTCTGGCCGGGTCTGGGCGAAGAGCGACACATCGTCGCTCAGCAACTCGGCCAAGATGTCGGCGACCTCGTAGAATGCCCGGTTCGAAAGCGTCGCCACCTTGGCACTCAGCGAAGGGAGTGTCGCGACCGCGGCCTCCACCGCCGCCGGCAGGGCGCGAAGCGACGACACCACCAACCCGACACCTTGCTCGCGTACCCAGCGTGCGTTGTACCGCTCCTGGGGCATGGTCGACGCGTTCTCGAAGGTCACCACGGGCAGCCCTAGGTGGAGCGCTTCGCTCAGGCTGCCCGGGCCGGGTTTGCCGATGAAGAAGTCGCCGAGCCGCAGCACCTCCGCCACCGCGGGCGTGAAGCCGACGACCGCGCGCGGAGCCTTCGCAGGCATTCCGCGCAGCCGCTCTCCGAGGGCGACGTTGTGCCCGACCATGAAGACGAGCTGGAGCTCGGGCAGCAGCCGGGCGATCTGCAGCATCTGGGTCGACCCATGGCCCCCATAGAGCACCACCGCGGTCAGGCGCGTCGGGTCGAGCCCGAGCGCGCGCCTGGCCGCAACACGATCGACCTGGGATTCGCGGTAGAAGGACGGCCGCAACACCATCCCCGACACCTGCCGAACTCGCCGGGGGGCTACGCCCGCCGCCAAGGCCTGGTCACACGCGTGTGCGGTGCCGCAGATCAAGTGCTGCGGCTGGTCGGGCTCGATCCAGAAGCGCGGAGGCAAGTCTGCCAGGTCCGTCATCACGGTGGCAAATGGCACTCCGGGCAGGGTGCAGGCCAGTGACTCGCACAGCGCGCGGTTGAAATTCGGCACCAGCGAGACGACCAGGTCGGGTTCGGTGGCGAGCCAGTGCGCATCCAACAGCCGCCTCAGCAGCGGATGCGCCAGGCGGATGCCGGCTTGCAGCAGCCGCAGCTCGGTCGACATGCCGATCGTCCAGCCAGCGCGCAGGAGCCGGTTGTACAGCTTCTCCGGGTCGACGCCGATCAGGCGGCGCAAGGCCCCGCCGCGATCGATCACCTCGGTCAGGTTCACCAGCCGGACGTTCCACGGCCGCTGCTGGGCGAGGAAGAGCTCATGGAGAGCCTGGGCAGCGGCGCGGTGTCCGCCGCCGGCGTTGAAGTACACCAGATCGACCGTGGGCATCATGGTTGTCGATCATCGGCACCAACCGTGACAGCCCGTTGACTGCCGGCGCGTGCGCCGCCTTGCAGGCCCACAGGGTCTCCTCCCGCACCTCGGCCATGCACTCGTAGCCACAATCCACCGGCAAGTCGCCGCGCGCGATCATCCCGCCGTGCATCGGCGACCGCATCGACGCCGGTGGGGCCGACAGCGGCCCTGCCGCGTGTAGGGCATGTGGTTGGGCAGCGACGGCGTCTACGACTCGTCGGCGCGCGAGATCGAGGCCCGTGCCCAGTGCGGGCATGCCTGGAACGTCGACAAGCAGCGCGACAAGCGGAAGGGCGAGGGCCACATGGCCCGCATCGCACACTGGTGCCTGCGCTGAGAGTGCGCGCGGCGCCGACACGCGATTCGCGCCGGCGATCTGCCCAAGCGTAGGCCCGAGCACCGGCGCGAACCGGAGTTCCGCGCGATCAGAAATTGTGGCGGATGCCCAGGTCGTAGCCGGTCTTCTTGCGTCCGGTGGCCACTGGGTTCACGTTGACCATGTCGGCGTAGACCGTCGTCCGCTTGGACAACGCATGGTGGTAGCCGAGCCCGAACTGCTTGTAGTCATCGGCCACGCCCTGGTTCTGGCGCATGCCGTAGCTGGCACGCAACGTCCCGGCGCCAAGCTTGGCGGACATCCCGATCAGCCAGGCATCGACATCGCGGTCATTGCGGTCGGAGCCGGTGCCGTACAGGCCCGAAAGCGTGATGCTGCCCAGATCGTAGCGCGCCATCACACTCGTCCAGCGGTCGTCGGCGTCTCCCGGATTGTCGACGCCGATGGCCGCATAGAGCGGGCCCGCCCGGTAGGCGAGCGCGAGGTTCACCGTCCGGTCGTCCATACCGTCGCCTTCGGTGGCCTGCGCCCCGACTTCGACGCTGCCGAACCGTCCCCGGTAGGTGATGGCGTTGCTGTAGCGGCTGGATCCGATATTGCCGTCGAAGATGTTTCCATTGCCGGCCACGGTGTCTCCGGCCCAGGGGTCCGCCGCCTCCTGAACCATCTTCACCGCGGGGTTGTCGTCGCGACCCAGCGTGACGGTGCCAAAGCCGCCGCTGAGCCCGACGACAGACTTGCCGCCCCAGAAGGGCTCGCCGGCGCTGCCGGTGTCGGCATCAAGCCGGTGCTCGAGCCCGAACACGGCCTTCAGCCCACCGCCGAGGTCCTCGATGCCGCGCACACCGAAGCGGCTGCCAGAGCCGTTGCGAAGCTCCAGGTTCTTGGCCTGGCCCGCGCGTTGTGCGATCGACAGATCGATGCGGCCGTAGACGGTGACCTGCTGGGCACTCGCGACGCCAGCGACGCCGGTCAGCAGGGTGAGCATGATTGCAGTCTTCTTCATGGGAGGTGTTCCGTACGTGAGGGGTTTGCGGATGGCGGACAAGCCGCCGGGGGGTGAGGCCGACTCTGCCGGCCTGTCGTGACAGGCGGATGTCGTCCGCGCCAAGGCCTTCCCGGGGGCGTTCGAAACGACCCTTAGCAGGCTGTTGAAGTACTCCGCGCGGGCCGCGGCGGGATCTTTGCGGGATGCAGGGCAAGGCGCAAGCCGCAGCGAAGGCTTGTGCCTTCGCAAGGTTTGCAACGCCGCCCGGCGCCCGCAAAGGCCCGCCCCATGCGGGTTGGCGAGCAAAGGGGCCCGCTCGGGCGTTGCAGCGCTCGGCAGTCGGGCCACGGGCCCGACCTTCGCGCTGCGCCTACGCGCCGGCCCCTTTGCTCGCCAACGCGGCCGACGGGGAGTACTTCAACAGCCTGTTAGCCTTTGAATGATGAACGGACCGAGCCCCTCAGGTCAGAGCGTGAAAGCGCCCAGGAAGTGCCTTCGATAGCGCGCGGGCAGGTCCTCGAGACGCATCAACAGCGGCAGGTCGGCGGTCCGGAAGTCCGGGTCCCAAGCGGGGGGGCCCAACACCCTGGCGCCGCAACGCAGATAGCCCTTGATGAGCGCCGGCGTGTCGACCTCCAGGTCCTGCCGCAACTCGTCCACCGGCAAGGCCAGCCGCGGCGCGACACGCCATTCGGGCGCCGCCAGATGGGTCCGGCTCAACGCGGCCCACAGGCTGGCCGCAGCATGCCCGCCGTCTTGCATGCTCACACTGGCGCAGCCGATCATGGTGTCCAGGCCATTGGCGAGCATGAATTCGCCGAGCGCACCCCACAGCGCCATCACCACGCCGCCCGATCGCCATCGCGGGTGCACGCAGGAGCGGCCCAGTTCGACGGCCTTGCCCAGCCTCGAGCGCAGGTTGTGCAGGTCGAACTCGGTCTCGGTGTACAGGCCGCCGGCGCGGCGCGCGGCGTCGGGTGTCAAGACCCGGTAGGTGCCGACCAGCTCGGCCGGCTCGCCGGCTTGTCCCACGGCACGTACTAGCAGGTGCTCGCAGAATTCATCGAAGCGGTCGATGTCGTGCCCCGGAGGCGCACCGGCCGGCGGGTTCAGCCGCGAACCCATCTCCTGGGCGAACACCCGGTAGCGCAGGCGCTGGGCTTCGCGCACCTCGCAGGCCTGCCGCGCCCATGCGACTTCAAACCGTTGCACGGCGCTGTCGGTGCGGTGTCGTCGTGTTGCCTGCGGCCTCTGCGGGGCACCGTACGACGTCTCGCTTCGCGCCTCGCCCGACTGAAGGTCCAGTCCCAGTCCATCGCTCATGTCTCGCTCCTCGGAATTCGAACGCGATGGTCGGCAACGTTCATGACAACGCTGTGAAGCGGCGATGAGTTCACCATGGCGCGGGACGAGCGATTGAGCTCACGATGGGCCCGGGCGGGCACTGTCGATGACCGATGCCTGACGCTTGGGCGGATCGAGTCCTGCTTTCGTCTGCGCCCTGGCCAGGGCGCCTCGGACCGGAGCGCCGGGTTCCTGAAGTTCCCGCGAACCGTCGAAGCCACGTGTCGCAGGCCGGGGCGACGAACTCAACGACTGCGATCGGCACTGCCCGCGCCCCAGCGACGCGCTGGCCATGGAAGCCGAACTGCCAGCGGGGAACTGCCCAGGGCGCAAACTTTCTCACGCTCGACCGAGACGACTGACCCGGGTGAGTGCGGCGCTGGCGGTTCTGTCACTGACCTGTCACGCGCGCACCCTAGCCTGCGCGGCATGCGTCATTTCCCATTCCTTTGCCTCGGACGAGGCGCCTGGTCGCGATCATGAACCCAGCCCCTGTACAAGTCTGCCCGGGATCCGCCAGCGTCGCCGCGCTGATCGCATCCCGCACCCTGATCCCGCACTTCCAGCCCATCGTCAGCCTGCGAGAGGGCAAGGTGCATGCGCACGAAGCGTTGATTCGAACGCCCGCGGACTGCCCGTGGCGCAACCCCGATGAACTGTTTGCCGCAGCCCGCATCGAGGGCCGGTCCATCGAGTTGGAGATCGAATGCGTGCGCTTGGCGCTGCGTGACTGGGCCTCGCAGCGGCCGTCCGGGCGGCTGTTCCTGAACCTCTCGGCCCAGGCCTTGGCGCATGCGTTTCGCGACGGTGCCGGCGAGCTCGACGGGGTCCTGCGCTTCATGCACGGCTTGTCGCTGGTCCCCGAGGGCCTGGTGATCGAGTTGACCGAGCACGAGCGTGTGCACGATGTTGATGCGCTGGCCAGGGCCGTCGAGCGGCTGCGGCGACTGCGCGTGGCCGTGGCGCTCGACGACTTTGGCGACGGCCGCTCCAGCCTACGTCTGTGGTCCGAGCTCAAGCCCGAGATCGTCAAGATCGACATGTACTTCACGCGCGATCTGGCAACGCATCCCGAGAAGCTGCAGACCTTGCGGGCGCTGATCCAGATCGCCCAGATCTTCGGCACATCCCTGGTGGCCGAAGGCATTGAGTCGCCGCAGGACCTGCTCCTGGTGCGTGACTTGGGCATCGACCATGGGCAGGGCTGGGTGTTCGGACGGCCGGCTCGCAGCCTGTGCACGCAGCTGCCCGATGAGGCGGTCGCGGTGCTCCAGACCCGTGACGTCGCGGTGTTTCCCGAGCGCCGGCGCGCCGGCCTGGGAAGGGCCAGCGCAAAGACCCTGATGCGGGAGTTGCCCGCAGCCGACGCAGACCTGAGCAGCGAGGATGTGCTGCAGCGCTTTCAGGCCGACCCGCATTTGCGCTCGCTGGCCCTGGTCGACGACGAGCGGCCGCTGGCCATCATCAGCCGTCAGCGCTTCGTCGATCAGTTCGCCAAACCCTATTTCCGCGAGCTGTTCGGCCGCCGAAGCTGCCTGCCGTTTGCCAACAACAACCCCAAGTGCATCGACATCCGGGCGGACGTCGACTCGCTGGCCGAGATCCTGACCTCCGAAGATCAACGCTATTTGGAAGAAGGCGTGATCGTCACCGACAACGGTCGCTATCGTGGAATCGCGCATGGTGAGGACTTGGTCAAGGCAGTGACGGAGTCACGCATCGAAGCGGCGCGCCACGCCAACCCCTTGACGCTGCTTCCTGGCAACATCCCGCTGACCCAGCACCTGCAGCGTTTGTTGGCGTCGCAGCGCCGCTTCGCCGCGTGTTACGCCGACCTCACCCAGTTCAAGCCGTTCAACGACGTCTACGGCTACTGGCGGGGTGACGAGATGATTCAGTTGATGGCCCGCTGCCTGACCGGCGTGGCCGATCCGGAACGCGACTTCGTCGGCCACGTGGGTGGTGACGACATCGTGCTGCTGTTCCAGAGCGAAGACTGGGAACGACGTTGCCAGGACGCCATGCGCGAGTTCAACCGGCAGGCCCGGAGCCTGTACGACGATCAGGCACAGGCGAGTGGTGGCATCGCGGCCGAGGACCGCTACGGCGTCATGCGTTTTCATCCGCTGGTGACCTTGGCCATCGGTGCATTGGTCATCGAAGCCGACGGCAGCAGGCGGCGGCCCGAGGACGTGGCCAGCGAAGCTGCCCGCGCCAAAACCCTTGCCAAGCGCAGCCCGAGCGGCTGGCACGTCTTGACGCGCGGAGCGTGCACCGCCCGCTGAACAGGGCCGCTGGCCAACGCCCGACAGCCTCCAGGGCCTGCTGGCGACCTTGGTCCGAAGCAGGCCCGATCAGACCCGCCCGAGCGCGTCGAGCAGCAACTCGATCCGCGCCTGCCAGGGCGACAGGGTGCCGGCCGAGCGCAGCCGGTTCGGCGTATTCGCCTGGGACGGGTCGATCACGGTGCCGAGCGCACAGCGTGACGCACGCAGCACCGGAACCCCGCCCGCTTCGGCCTCGACCAGGGCATTCGCGAGTGCCTCGCTCAGGCTGCCGTTTCCAGTTCCGGCCACGACGATCCCCTGGACGCCCGCCGCCTGCAATGCGCGCACTTCCCGCCCGTCGTTGCCTTGATGGTTGGCGAGCACGGCAATCCAGGGCCACGACGCCGGGTCGGCGCCGACACGACCGAGGCCCAGGGCCTGGCCACCAGGCCAGTCGCGCAAGCGGCGCAGACGCCCGTCTTCGATGCGCGCGATCGGCCCCGCGTCGCCGCTCGTGAACGCGTCCAGGCGCGTCGTGTGCACTTTGCGCAGATCGGCCGCACCATGCACGGCACCGCCGAACACGATCACCACGCCCCGCGCCTGCTCGGCAAAGGCAACGTTCACGGCGTCGAGCAGGTTCTGCGGGCCGTCGGCCTGGAGGGAGGTCGCGGGCCGCATCGCCGCGGTCAGGACGAGCGGCTTGTGCGCCGGCGCCAGCACACGGTGCAGGAACCAGGCCGTTTCCTCCAGCGTGTCCGTTCCATGCGTGACGACGACGCCAGCGACCTCGTCGCGTGCCAGATGGAAGGCGGCGCGCCGGGCCAGTGCATGCCAGGTCGCGGCGTCCATGTCCTTGCTGTCGAGCTGGGCGACCTGTTCGGCCTCGAGTGCCCGCTCCGCAAGCGCCGGAACCGCCGCCAGCAGGGCCGAGACCTCCACCTCGCCGGCACGGTAGCCCACGTTGTCGCTGGCGCGCGCGGCGCGACCGGCGATCGTGCCGCCGGTCCCGAGCACCACGACCTTCAACTGAGAACTTTGCATTTGGCCTCAATCTGGATAAAAATACAGTCACTGGACAAACCAACAGCCATCCGGCCGAGAGGACCCCCAATGGAAGAAGGCCCGAAGCTCACGCCGCGCCAACAGCAGGTGCTCGATCTCGTGCAGAGCGCCATCGAGCGCACCGGCGCGCCGCCCACGCGTGCCGAGATCGCTGCCGAGTTGGGATTCCGGTCCGCCAATGCGGCCGAGGAACATCTGCAGGCCCTGGCCCGCAAGGGCGTGATCGAACTGGTGGGGGGCACCTCGCGCGGCATCCGGCTCCAGTCTGACACATTGCGTGCGCTCAACGAGGCGCGCGGCAAGCAGTTCAGCCTGCCCCTGCCGAGCCTGGCCCAGCTGACCCTGCCGCTGGTCGGCCGCGTCGCGGCAGGCAGCCCGATCCTGGCCCAGGAACACATCGACCAGACCTACCTGATGGAGGCCACGATGTTCCCGCGCCGGCCCGACTACCTGCTCAAGGTGCGCGGCATGAGCATGCGCGACGCCGGCATCATGGACGGCGACCTGCTCGCGGTGCAGAAGGCCAAGGATGCCAAGAACGGTCAGATCGTGGTCGCCCGGCTCGGGGACGAGGTGACCGTCAAGCGCCTGCGGCGGACCCGTACCGCCATCGAGCTGATCCCAGAGAACCCGGATTTCGAGACCCTCGTGATCCCCTTCGGCGACGTCGACTTCGAGCTCGAAGGCATCGCCGTCGGTCTGATCCGCAACAACATGATGATGTGACCGTGATGCAGGAGCATGCACGCCCCGAGCGGGCCACTACCCGCCCCCCGCAGGCCCTGCGCCCGCGCAAGGCCTCGAATGCGCGCGAGTGCGAGTTGCTCGAGCAGTTGCCCAACATCGGCCCGTCGATCGCGGCCGACCTGCGCCGGGTCGGCGTCGAACATCCGCGCGACCTGCTGGGCAGGGATCCGTTCGCGCTCTACAAGGCGCTGTGCGACTGCTCTGGCAAGCGCCAGGATCCTTGCGTGCTCGACACCTTTCTGGCCGCCGCCGACTTCATGCGTGGCGCTCCACCACAACCCTGGTGGGCCTACACGGCGGGGCGCAAGTCGCGCTATGGCGTGATCTAGGGGCAAACCCTGGTTTTGCGGGGAACCCAGCCCGCAGGCAGCACCCATGAGCTTCGAACTGGCCGCCCATTGGCCGGCTCTTCGGCGTTTTGGCAACTGTCCCGGCGTGAACAATGACTCAAGTCCTGACTGTTCACGCCGAAAACGTTGCATATGACCCCGTTCCCGATCTCTCCCTTGTCCGTGCGCCTGGGCGTACTTCCGCGCCGCGAGGTCTGCCCTCCGTCGCTTCGCCAGGCCCCCAGTTCCTTGTGGAACCGCGCCCTGTTCTGGCTGCTTGCACCCGCGCCCCAGGACTGCTCGGCGCCGCTTGCACAGAACCCCAAGGTGCGCGAGGACTTCAAGGCCTGCATCGAAGACCTGTCGGTACCGGGTGCGAGCGAACTCTGGGACCGCATCGGCCAGACCGGCTCGCTGCGCGACCTGTGGCACCTGCGCACCGAGGTCTACCGCATCGTCGCCCTCGAACTTGGGCAGGTCGAGGCCGAGCACCGCATGGAAAAGCTCAACCGGCATTTCCCGACCCGATCGCCCCGTTCGGGTTTCGCACCACTGTGATGAGCATCGAACCGCGCCACTACGAATCGTTCGCGGGCCTGCCGGGCGCCGGCTTGCCGCACGACCGCCTGTCCCGCCTGGCCGCCAGGCGGGTGTTCGTCGACATGAAGGACGTCTTCGGCCGGGCCGCCGCAACGGTCGACGGCGCCAACGGCCAATGGCTGCGCCAGCAGGTCCGGGGCGCCGAACAGCCGGAAGACCTGCTGCTGTTGCGCGGCCACCTCTTTGCAGGTCTCGCCGGCGCCGACGATCAGCGCCGCCAGACCCGCCGCGAGCTGCGCCGTTGCATCGACTCGCTGTTCCCCGACACGGCACCGAGCAGCGCCTTCACGGCCTTCTGAGGCCGTTCGGGTTCAGCCGAGGAAGTCCGCCTTCCCAAGTTCGACGCCGGCCTGGCGCAGCAGCGCATAGGTCATGGTCACGTGGAAGTAGAAGTTCGGCAACGCCCACTGGCGCAGGTAGTCCTCGCCCGAGAACCGCATCGGTTCACGGTTGCGAAGCGGCACCACGATCTCGCGTGCATCCGTCCCGTCGATCGTCGCCGCCTGCGTCTGGCGCACCAGGTCGATCGTGCGCTGGATGCGCTGGCGCAGGTCGGCGAGCGTCTTCTCGTTGTCGTCCCACTTGGGAACCTCGGCGCCGGACAGTCGACTGATGCAACCCTTGGCGGCGTCGCTGGCGATCTGGATCTGCTTGGCAAGCGGCAGCATGTCCGGCGCAAGGCGCAGGCTCAGGTAGTTGTCGGGGTCGAAATTGCGCGCCTTCGCGTGCGCTTCGGCCTTGTCGAGCCAGGCCAGCATGGAGCCGAGCATTCGCTCGAACACCGGCACACTGGCGGAGTACATGGAGATCGTCACGGTCTAGGTCCCAGGTCGTCGTGGAACTCCCATGCTACTGCGCAGGGCACAATCCCGTACCCGTGAATGCAGCCATGAACATCATCATCCTCGACGACTACCAGGACGCGGTGCGCAAGCTCAAGTGCGCGGCACGTCTCGAGTCGTTGAACGCCAAGGTCTTTACCAACACGGTCAAGGGGATCGGACAGCTCTCGATCCGCCTGCGCGACGCCGACGTGCTGGTCCTGATCCGCGAACGCACCCAGTTCCCGCGCCAGTTGCTCGAGAAGCTGCCGCGCCTGAAGCTGATCGCGCAGACCGGCCGCGTCGGCCCGCACATCGATCTTGCGACCTGCACGCGGCTCGGCATCGCAGTGGCCGAGGGCCAAGGCTCACCGGTCGCGCCAGCCGAACTGACCTGGGCCCTGATCATGGCGGCCATGCGCCGGCTGCCGCAATACATTGGCAATCTCAAACATGGTGCCTGGCAGCAGTCCGGCCTGCGCGCGGCGTCGATGCCTCCCAACTTCGGAATCGGCTCGGTGCTGCGCGGCAAGACGCTTGGCATCTGGGGCTACGGCAAGATCGGTCAGCTGGTCGCCGACTACGGCCGCTCGTTCGGCATGCAGGTGATCGTCTGGGGCAGCGAAGCCTCGCGCGAACGTGCAGCCGCCGCCGGGTTTGCGGCCGCACCCGACAAGGACGCCTTCTTCGATGCGGCCGATGTCCTGAGCCTGCACCTGCGCCTGGTTCCCGAGACACGCGCGATCGTCACGCTCGATGATCTCTCGCGCATGAAGCGCACTGCGCTGTTCGTCAACACCTCGCGCGCCGAACTGGTGGCCGAGGGCGCGCTGGTTTCGGCGCTCAACCGCGGGCGCCCGGGCATGGCGGCGATCGATGTCTTCGAGAGCGAGCCCATCCTGCAGGGCACGCCACTGCTGCGGCTCGAGAACGCCGTGTGCACGCCGCACATCGGCTATGTCGAGCAAGACAGCTACGAGCAGTATTTCGGCTCGGCATTCGACCATGTCGTCAACTTCGTCGACGGCAAGCCGAGCGGCATCGTCAACCCTGAGGCCCTGAAGGTGCTTCGTTGACACTTCGCGGCGACGTCCCACCACATTGGTGGGCGCTGCTGGCAGGCAATTTCGCGATCGGCTGCGGCGTGATGGTCGTGGCCGGGTCGCTCAACGACATCGTGCGCTCGCTGGGCATCTCGGTCGCGGTCGGTGGTCAGCTGGTGTCGGTGTCGGCGGTCGTGATGTGCCTGGGCGCCCCGCTGCTGGCAATCAGCATCGGCGCATTCGACCGCCGACGCTTGCTCGTGCTGGCGCTGAGCTGGTACGCGATCGGCCATGCCTTGGCCGCGCTGATGCCGGACTTCGCCACCCTGCTGCCGGTGCGTGCGCTCGGCGTGCTGGCCGCAGCCGCCTTCACCCCGCAGGCCGCGGCCGCCCTGAGCGCAATGACGGCGCCCGAAGACCGAGGCCGCGCGATCACCTTCATCTTCCTCGGCTGGTCACTCTCGTCGGTGCTCGGCATGCCGCTGCACAGCTACATCGGCGAGACCTTCGGTTGGCGCTGGGCCTTCGGCCTCGTGGCGATGCTCAGCGCCCCTGCCGCGTGGTGGGTCTGGCGCACGATGCCGGACGGCGTCAAACCGGCACCGATGTCGGCCGCCGCCTGGCGTGCCACCCTCACCCATCCCGGGCTCATGGCCATCGTGTTCGTGACCGCCTGCAGCGGT
The DNA here is from genome assembly GCA_963706655.1 of uncultured beta proteobacterium. Lineage (GTDB taxonomy): Bacteria > Pseudomonadota > Gammaproteobacteria > Burkholderiales > Burkholderiaceae_C > Rubrivivax. The sequence continues at coordinate 155,356 of CAVPNN010000024.1, read as the reverse complement.
GCCGGCCAGTTCACGCTGTTCCCCTACCTCGCGCCCTACTTCAGCCAGCACTACGGGGCCAGTGCGGCGGGCATCAGTGCGATCTTTCTGTGCTTCGGGGTGTTCGGCTTGCTCGGCAACCTCCTGCTGACCCGCCACATAGACCGCCTCGGCGCCAGCCGCTGCGTGGCCATCGGCCTGGTCGGCGTGGCCATCTCGATGACGCTGTGGCCGCTGATCGGCGCGTTGTGGATGGCCTTCGTGGTGATGGTGCCCTGGGCGCTCGGGTGCTTCGCGTCGAACTCTGCCCAGCAGGCACGGCTCGGCGCCGCCGCACCGGCGCTCGCCGCAGCCCTGATGGCGCTCAACACCTCCGCCATCTACCTGGGTCAGGCCATTGGCGCCGCGGGCGGTGGCGCCATGATTGCGGCGGGCGGATTCGCACCGCTGCCGCTGGTCGGCCTGGCCTGGGTCCTCGTGGCGCTGGCCTTGAGCGCCTGGACGACCCGGCGCTTCGCGCGCGACGGCGAGCATGTCGGCGCCTGATCCGCCGCGCCGGCCGACCTCGGCCACCGACCTCTTTCTGGCCTTCAATCGCATGGCGCTGCAGGGCTTCGGCGGCGTCCTGCCAGTCGCGCAACATGTGCTCGTCGAGCGCGAGCGCTGGCTGGACCGCGAGGAATTCCTCGGCACGCTGGCGCTGGCCCAGGTGCTGCCGGGACCCAAATGTCGTCAACATGGCCCTGATGATCGGCGACCGCTTCTTCGGCCTGCGCGGGGCTTGCGCAGCACTGACCGGCCTGCTCGCCGCGCCGCTGGTGATCGTGCTGGCCCTGGCCGCGCTCTATGCCCGGTTTGCCGAAGTGGCCGTGGTGGCGGGCGCGCTGCGTGGCATGGGGGCCGCCGCCGCCGGCCTGGTGCTGGCCACCGCGTTGAAGCTGCTGCCCGCATTGGCGCGCAATCCGCTGGGACGGCCCGTGGCGCTGGCACTGATTGGTGCCGCCTTGCTCAGCGTCGGCGCGTTGCGCTGGCCGCTGGTCGGCGCCCTGGTCGGCCTGGGCAGCATCGCCGTCATCCTGGCCTGGAGGCGGATTCCCCCATGACCACGCTGCTGTTCGGCAGCCAGGCGCTCGACGGCGCCCAGCTGCTCGCGCTGTTCGCCCATTTCCTCGTGCTGTCACTGCTGGCCATCGGCGGCGCCATGGTCACGGCACCCGACATGCATCGCTTCGTGGTGAACGAGCGCGGCTGGCTCACCGACACGGGATTCACCGCGTCGGTCGCGCTGGCGCAGGCAGCGCCCGGACCCAACGTGCTGATCGTGGCCGTCATCGGATGGAACGTCGCGGGGCTGACGGGTGTGCTCGTGACCATGGTGGGCAACCTGCTGCCCTCGACCTTGCTGGCGATCTGGGCCGGCCGCTGGGGCGAGCGGCATCAGCGTTCGCGCTTCCTGCGCGCGTTCAAGGCCGGCATGGCGCCGCTGACCCTGGGTCTGCTGCTGACCACCGGCTGGGTCCTGACCGAGCCGATCCGTACCGACTGGCGCGCGATCGCGCTGGTCGTGGGCACGGTGCTGATCATGCTGGGCACGCGACTCACCCCGCTCTGGCCGATCGGTCTCGGTGCCCTGGTCGGCGCCCTCGGCTGGGTTTGACGGCCCCAATCCGGGAATTTGTCACCCCTTGGGCTCATGCCAGCCATGGCCCCCGAAACCAGGGGGGTGACGATCCCGCTTGGCCGGGCTAGCCTTTCCAGCTGTGATGAGATCTCGCTCCCCAGTAGCCCGAACCCGACCGCGCCGCCATCTGGCGCTGCTCCTGGCCGCGCCGGCGGTTCTCTCGCTGACGCTGGCAGCACCTGGCGCGCTGGCCGCTCCGGTCCTGCACGAGAGCCTCACCTTCGGGCAACTGGAATTGCAGGCGACCGCGGATCAGTGGGCACTTCCGGCCGCATGGCAAGCGCCACTCGGCCTGCCTGCGCGGCCTGCCCTCGCGCCGGCGGCGTCACATGCGGCAGACTGGACCCCGTTCGCGCCCATGACGGGGGCCGACAACGACGCCCCGACCAATCCCCTCGCGTTCGCCCTTCTGGGCGGACTGCTGTTGGTGGCTGGGCTGGTGGCGCGGGCTCTGGCCGCGCGTCAGCGCGGACTCTCGAAGAAGACGTAGTTGTTGAAGTCGCCGACTTCAAAGTAGACGCGCTTCTCGTCTGCGTCGACTTGGCCGTTCAGGTTCTCGTCGAGCACACCGTAGCCGAAGCGGTAGTTGCGCGGCTTGTCGTCATTGGTGCCAAGAGCGGTCGAGAGCTTGTCGACCTTCAGGAAGCGCTTGACGACCTGGTTGCCCGAATACACCTCGAGCACCCCATTGGTGCCGGTCCAGTTCTGGATGCCCCGCTTGAACTGGTTCTGGGTTTCCTGCGTGCAGCCAGCGATTGCCAGCAGCAGTGCGACGAGGGTCAGTCGATTCTTCATTTGGTTCCGAAGATCTTGTCCCCGGCATCGCCGAGGCCCGGGATGATGTAGCCCACTTCGTTGAGGTGGCTGTCGATCGATGCGGTCCAGCAGCGCACATCGGGATGCGCCTGATCGAGTGCACGAATGCCTTCGGGCGCGGCCACCAGCACCAGGGCCCGGACGTCCTTGCAACCCCTGCTCTTGAGCAGGTTGATGGTGGCAATCATCGATCCTCCCGTGGCCAGCATCGGATCGACGATGAGCGCCGTCCGCTCTTCGAGATGGCCGACGAAACGCTCGAAGTAGTGCTCGGGCTGAAGCGTCTCATGGTTGCGCGACAGGCCGACGACACTGACCTTGGCATTGGGCAACATGTCGAGCACACCGTCGAGCATGCCCAGCCCGGCGCGCAGGATGGGCACCACCGTCACCTTGCGGCCCACGATCTGCTCGATCTCGACCGGGCCGCTCCAGCAGTCGATCATGGTCTTGCCGAGCGGGAAGTCCGCCGTGGCCTCGTAGGCCAGCAGGCGCCCGAGTTCGTTCGTCAGTTCGCGGAACTTCTTGGTCGAGATCTCATGCTCGCGCAGCAGACCGACCTTGTGGCGCACCAGGGGGTGACGGACTTCGATGACTGGCATGACGCCAGTGTAACGATCAGGCGGACAACAGCCGCGGCAGCCATTCGGCGGCCGTGCCACGCAGCACCAGATGGGCCTGCGCATCGATCTCGCTCGGCGCCGGGTTGAGGATCGCGACGTAGCCTCCTGCCGCACGTGCGCGCCCGGCCAGTCCGGCCGCGGGCCAGACCGCGCCCGAGGTGCCGACCACGAGCATCAGCTCACAATGCTCGGCCGCGGCCTCGGCCTGTCGCAGCGCGTCGATCGGCAGGTTCTCACCAAACCAGACGACATCGGGCCGCACCATGTTGCCGCACTCCGCGCAGCGCGGCGGATGGGCCGGTTCGGCCCATGCCGGATCGCACCAACGCCCGGGACTGCCATCGGCGCGCGCGCAGCGGTCCAGCCAGCGGTCGCGCAGGATGTCGCCGTGCAGTTGGACCGCGTCACCGTTGCCCGCGCGCTGGTGCAGGTCGTCGACGTTCTGGGTGACGACGGTCAGCACACCGGGTCGGCGTCGGGCGTATTCAGCAAGCGCCAGGTGGCCTGCGTTCGGCAGCGCGCGGCGCACACCGTCGCGCCGCTCGGCATACCAGTCCCAGACCTGCCCCGGATTGGCGCGAAAGCCGGCATCGCTGGCCAGCTGGGCCGGGTCGAAGCGGGTCCAGAGCCCGGTCAGCGCATCTCGGAATGTCGGGACGCCACTTTCGGCCGACATGCCTGCGCCGGTCAGCACACAGACCCGGGCGGCCCGCTGCAAGCGGTCGCGAAGGCCGGCCGACTCAACCATGGCGGCGTTGCCGCAGCGCCTCGAACAGGCAGACTCCCGCCGCCACCGACACGTTCAGGCTCTCGACCGCGCCCGCCATCGGGATGCGCACCAGATCGTCGCAGGTCTTGCGCGTGAGTTGGCGCATGCCGGTGCCTTCGGCGCCGAGCACCAGGGCCATGGGTCCGCGCAGATCGATGTCGTAGATCGTCTGCTCGGCGTCTTCGCTCGTGCCGACGACGCGGATGTCGCGCTCCTTGAGTTCACCGAGTGTTCGTGCGAGATTGGTCACCATCAGATAGGGCACGGTCTCTGCCGCACCGCTGGCCACCTTGGCCACGGTCGCATTGAGGCCGACCGCATGGTCCTTGGGCGCCACCACGGCATGGACGCCGGCCCCGTCGGCCACGCGCAGGCAGGCGCCCAGGTTGTGCGGATCGGTCACACCGTCGAGCACCAGCACGAGCGGCGGGCCCTCGACTTCGTCCAACACGTCGTCGAGCGAATGGCGCTGCGCCACCGGCCTGACCAGTGCCACCACGCCCTGGTGGCGCGGCCCGCCGGCCAGCCGCGCCAGCCGTTCGCTGTCACTGTCGACGATCTTCGCGCCGGCGGCCAGTGCGCGCTCGACGAACTGGCGCATGCGCCCGTCGCGCCGGGTGCCATCGACGTGGATCTCGATGACGGACTTCGGGGCGGTCTTCAGCCGCACGGTGACGGCATGGAAGCCGAACAGGGTAGGAGCGCTCATGCGACGATGCTAGCCGCAGCGCAGCACTCAGGCCTTGCCGGCCCAGGCCTGCCAGCCCAGGATCGCGCCGATCAGCACCGGCTGGTGCAGCATGTAGAAGCTCAGGCTCCATCGACCCAGGGCCGCCATTGGCGCGAGCGGCCCAGCAAGCGCACCGGCAACCCAGGGACGGCGGTGGGCCAGCACCCATTGGCCCGCTGCGCAGCCCCACCACATCACCCCCAGCCAGGGCAGGACCGGCACCCAGTCCTCGGTGATCGGCTTGTGCGTCACGAGCCCGGTCCAATGGGTGTAGGGCCCGTCGAAGATCGGGTGTGCGACCAGCCGCGGCAGCAGCATCGCCACGCCACCGAGCAGCCACAGCCAGCGGCCCCAATGCCCCGTCAGGCGCACGACGATCAGCATCACCGCAATGCCATGCAGCACGCCGAAGCTGATCCAGCTGCTCGGGAACATGAACGACGAGCCGATGCTCACCAGCACGGCACAACCCGCCACCATGGCCCAGCGGCGCCAGAAGCGTGGCCAGCTCTGCCCGGCCTCGAGCGCAATCGCCTGGCCGAACCCGGCGCAGAACAGGAACAGGCTCACGATCGCCGTGCGCTGCGAGGTCCAGAGCAGGTCATGAAAGAAGTTGTGGCGCGGAACCAGGAAGCCGAAATGGTTCAGGTCGAAGGCAAAGTGATAGATCGCCATCCAGACGATGGCCAGCGCACGCAGCGCGTCCAGGCGATCGAACCGTTCGCCCTTCATTCGAGCCGCTCGTAGATGCTGTCGAAGGCGGCGCCGTTCCAGGCGTACAGCAAATTGGCTGCGTGAACGCAGTGCGAGGCCCCGCGCGGGCGCAGCAGACCCACGCATTCCCCGCCAGCCTGGCGCACGCTGCGGTAGACCACCCCACCCGAGCCACTGGCGCGCAGGCGTGCCCCGAGGCGCCGGGCCGCACCGTAGTCCAGCGGATCATGTTCGGCGTCGTGACCTGCGCGCAGGTCATGCAGCTTGCCGTCGATCGCCACCGTGTAGAGCCGCATCGGCAGATGCATCGGCCCCTCGGATGTCGCCGCCAGGAAGCGTCCATGGTGGTAGGCCGTTTCGGCGGTGGCCGTGGCGCGCGTGCGCGCGGCATAGAAGACACCGTACTGGCCGTCGGAGAACCGGCTGCCGAGCGGATTGATATGGGTGAAGGCCGCCATGATCGGTCCGCTGCCCGGCCCGAAGACCCGGTCCGCCGGCGCAACGCGCTCGATCTGCCCGATCTCGTCGCGCAGCCGATCGTTGGTCATCGCCTCGAGGGAATAGAGCGCGTCGAAGTCCTGCGCGTCGGCGACACGGTCGTACAGATAGATCGTCGGATGGCGGGTCGGCACGATGCGGCTGGCCTGCCGCCAGCGTACCCGACGCTGCGGCGGCTCGCTCAAGACCACCCGGCGCCGCGCGCGCCATCGAGGTAGCGGCGCACCAGGTTGAGGTCGCTCACATTGCCCGCCAGCATCTGGTCGAGCGCGCTGCGCCCGCCGAACAGCAGCGCCTGGTTGGGCTTGCGTATCCAGGCGTCCGCGGCAGCGGGCTCGGGCAACAGGATCTGCAGGCTCTTGTAGATGCCGAGCAGATTGGACAGGCGTTCGAGCGTGTCACGCGAAAGGCCCGCCTTGTCGGGGTGCTTGCGCCAGGCAAAGAATGTCGACCGTGCCGGTTCTCCGAGCAGGCGGATCTGCTCGTCGACGGACAGGCCCCAGGCCTCGGCGATGCGCGCAAACGCGCGCAGGCCGGCCTCGGCCATGCGCTGCGGCGACACCTCGGGGACCGGCGGACTCAGGACCGCACTCATGGCGAACTCCCTGTTCGGACTACAGGTCGATACTAGTCCGGATTCGGATTTCTCGCCACCGGCCTCAGGACTCGAACCGCCGCCCTTCGTCGGCCATGCGCACGACATTGGACGCGGGTTCGAAGCGAGGCCCATGCGCCGCCGCGAGTTCGCGTGCCCGCGCGACGAAGGCCTTGGCGCCCATCGCATTGATGAACTGCAAGGCGCCGCCCTGGAAGGGCGCGAAGCCCCAGCCGAAGATCGACCCGATGTTGCCGTCGGCGACCGAGCGCAGCACCCCCTCCTCCATGCAGCGCGCGGCCTCGTTGGCCTGGGCGAACATCAGGCGGTCGATCAGTTCGGATTGCGCCGGCTGCTGCGCGGCCACCGGGTACAGCGTCGCCAGTTCGGCCCAGAGCGCCTTGCCGCCGTCACCCCAGTCGTAGAAGCCTTTGCCGGCCTTCTTGCCGACCCGGCCGATCTCGCACATCTGGCGAATCACCTGCATGCCCGGGTGTTCGGCGTACGGCTTGCCCTCGGCAGCGAGGTCCTTCTTCGTCTGCTCGGCGACATGCAGGCCCAGGCTCAGCGAGACCTCGTCCTGCAGCGCGAGCGGTGGCATCGGCATCCCGGCCTGCAGGCCGGCGACCTCGATCGAGCGCGGGTGCACACCTTCCTTGAGCATCGTGATGCCTTCCATCACGTAGGTCGCAAACACCCGGCTGGTGTAGAAGCCGCGCGAGTCGTTGACGACAATCGGCGTCTTGCCGATCTGCATCACGAAGTCGAAGGCATGTGCCAGCGTGGCCTCGTCCGTGGCCTGGCCGACGATGATCTCGACCAGCGGCATCTTGTCCACCGGGCTGAAGAAGTGCAGGCCGATGAACTGCGCCGGTCGGCTGCTGGCCCGGGCCAGGCCGGTGATGGGCAGGGTCGAGGTGTTGGACGCGAAGACGGCCTGCTTGTCGAGCACGGCTTCGGCCCGCTTCGTCACGTCGGCCTTGATCGCACGGTCCTCGAACACGGCCTCGATGACGAGCTCGCAGCCCGCCAGTGCCGCGTAGTCCGCAGTCGGCACGATCCTGGCCAGCAGCGCAGCCCGCTTTTCGGCCGTGCTGCGGCCCCGCTTGACCGCCTTGTCGAGCAATCCCGTCGAGTAGGCCTTGCCCTTCTCTGCCGCCTCGAGCGTCGTGTCGAGCAGCACCACGTCGATGCCCGCACGTGCCGAGACGTAGGCAATGCCGGCGCCCATCATGCCGGCGCCGAGGATGCCCAGCTTGCGCACTTTCGACGCGCGAACTCCCGCAGGACGCGACGCCCCCTTCTTGATGGCATTGAGCTGGTACCACAGCGTGCCGATCATGTTCTTGCTTTCCTGCGACATCGAGCAGGCCGCGAAGTAGCGGCTCTCGACCACGCTGGCCGAGTCGAAGTCCAGCAGGCCACCTTCGAAGACGCTGCTCATGATGTGCTGCACCGCCGGGTAGTTGCCCCAGGACCTGGCCGCAGCCACCGACGGCGCGACCGAGAACAGCTGCGCGACGGCCGGCGAACGCGAGTCGCCCCCGGGGAAGCGGAACTTGGGCGCGTCCCAGGGCTGGACCGACTTCGGGTGCTCGAGACACCAGGTCCTGGCCTTGGCCAGCAGATCGTCGCGGTCGCTTGCGAGCGCCGTCAACAGGCCGATCGCCTGCGCCTTTGGCGGCGCCAGGTCGCCGCCTTCGGCCATGATCTGGAGTGCCTGCTGGATGCCGACCAGACGCGGCAGGCGCACCGTGCCACCGCCGCCCGGCAGCAGACCGAGCTTGACCTCGGGCTGGCCGATCTTGAGCTTGGGGTTGTCGATGGCCACTCTGGCGTGGCAGGCGAGTGCAAGTTCCAGCCCTCCGCCCAGCGCATGCCCGTTGATCGCGGCGACCACCGGCTTGCCGGTCGTCTCGAGCCTGCGCAGCACCGCCTTCATCGCCATCGAGCCCTCGAACGGCTGCTCGGGCGTCGTCCACTTCGACATGTTGTCGAGGTCGCCGCCGGCACAGAAATCGGCCTTGGCCGAGGTCAGGACCAGGCCCTTGATGGCGGCGTCGTTGGCCAGCCGCTCGGCGGCTTCGTGGATGCCCGCCATGAGCACATCGCCGACGACGTTCATCGGTCGGCCCGGCAGGTCCATCGTCGCGACGGCGATGCCGTCGCTGCCCACTTCGATCTTCACGGCACTCATGCTCACACCCTCTCGATGATTGTGGCGATGCCCATGCCACCGCCCACGCACAGCGTGGCGATGCCCGTGGACAGCTCACGCCGCTCGAGTTCGTCGAGCAAGGTGCCGAGGATGACGCAGCCGGTGGCGCCGAGCGGATGGCCCATCGCGATCGCGCCGCCGTTGACGTTGACCCGGTCCATGTCGACGCCGAACTCGCGCGCCGTCTTCATCGGCACGACGGCGAAGGCCTCGTTGATCTCCCACAGGTCGATGTCGGCAGCCGCCATGCCAGCCTTGGCCAGGGCCTTGCGGCAGGCCGGGCCCGGTCCGGTCAGCATGATCGTCGGCTCGGAGCCCACGACCGCCGCACTGAGGATGCGCGCACGCGGCCTCAACCCGGCCTTGACGCCACCTTCCTTCGATCCCACCAGCATCAGGGCCGCGCCGTCGACGATGCCCGACGAATTGCCCGCGTGGTGCATGTGGCGGATCGCCTCGACCGTCGTGTACTTGCGCAGCGCGGTCGCGTCGAAGCCCATCGCCCCCATCGCGGCGAAACTCGGCTGCAGCTTGGCCATCGCTTCGAGCGAGGCTTCGGCGCGGATCGTCTCGTCCTCGGCCAGCATGAGCAGGCCGGCGATGTCGTGCACCGGCACGATCGAACGCTTGAAATGCCCGGCCGACCGCGCCGCCGCGGCGCGCTGGTGCGAGCGCAGTGCGAACGCGTCGACATCGGCGCGGTCCCAGCCTTCGAGCGTGCCGATCAGGTCGGCCCCGACACCCTGCGGCACGAAACCAAGTTTCTGGTTGATGCGCGGGTCCATGAACCAGGCGCCACCATCGCTGCCCATGGCCCAGCGGCTCATGCTCTCGACCCCACCGCCGACGACCAGGTCCTCCCACCCGCTCTTGACCTTGGCCGCAGCCAGGTTGACCGACTCGAGGCCCGAAGCGCAGAAGCGGCTCTGGGTCACGCCGGCACAGGTCTCGGCCCAGTCGGCGTCGAGCACCGCGGTGCGCGCAATGTCGGCCCCCTGCTCGCCGACCGGTGTGACGCAGCCGAGCACCACGTCGTCGACGAGGCCGGTGTCGAGCGAATTGCGCTGCTGCATCGCCTGCAGCAGCGTGCGCAGCAGCCAGACCGGTGACGCCTGATGCAAGGCGCCGTCCTTCTTGCCCTTGCCGCGCGGCGTTCGCACATGGTCGAAGATGAAAGCATCGGTCATCGATTTCTCCTCACATGAACCGGCTCGCCAGTTCCTTCATGATCTCGTTGGTGCCGCCGTAGATGCGCTGCACGCGCGCATCGACGTACAGCTCGGCAATCGGGTACTCCATCATGTAGCCGTAGCCACCGAACAGCTGCAGGCACTCGTCCATCACCTTGCACTGCTGCTCGCTGACCCAGGACTTGGCCAGCGCGGCGCGCGCCGCATCCAGCTCGCCGGCCAGGTGGGCCACCATGCAGGCATCGACGAAGGCGCGGGCCGCCAGCACGACGGCCTGCACTTCGGCGAGCTTGAAGCGCGTGTTCTGGAAGTCCCAGATCGCCTTGCCGAAGGCCCGGCGTTCCTTCACGTAGGCCAGGGTCTCGGCCAGCGCACGCTCCATCGCACCGATGCCCTGCACCGCGATGATGAGGCGCTCCTGCGGCAACTGCTCCATCAGCTGGAAGAAGCCCTGCCCTTCTTCCGACCCGATGAGGTTGTCGACCGGCACGCGCACGTCGTCGAAGAAGAGCTCCGACGTGTCCTGCGCCTTCAGGCCCACCTTGTCCAGGTTGCGTCCACGCCGGAACCCGTCCGCCGCCTCGGTCTCGACCATCAGCAGCGACAGGCCCTTGGCACCCGCGTCGGGCCCGGTGCGGCAGACCACGATGATCAGGTTCGCGTTCTGCCCGTTGGTGATGAAGGTCTTGGCGCCGCTCAGCACATAGTGCTCACCATCGCGCCGGGCCGTCGTGCGCACGCTCTGCAGGTCGGAGCCGGTGCCCGGTTCCGTCATCGCGATCGCGGTGATGTATTCGCCCGTGCACATCTTCGGCAACCAGCGCTGCTTCTGGGCTTCGGTGCCGTAGTGCAGCAGGTAGGGCGCCACGATGCCCGAGTGCAAGCCGCCACCCCAGCCGGAGATGTTGGCGCGCGACTGCTCGAGCAGGATGACCGCCTCGTGGCCGAAGTCGCCGCCGCCGCCGCCATAGGCCTCGGGCGTCGACACGCAGAGCAGGCCGCTGGCGCCGGCGTCGCGCCAGACCGCCGCGTCCATCGACCTGGCTGCGCGGAACTCTGCCGCGCGAGGCACCCACTTCCCGGCGATGTAGCGCGCCACGCTGTCTTGCAGCATGCGGTGTTCGTCGGTCATCCAGGACGAGACAAAGAGCGGCAGCACTATCGCTTCTCCAGGTGTTTGCGCACCTGCGCATTGATCACGCGCAGTTCGGCCAGTGTCGCCTCGATGTGGGCACGTTTGCCCTCGAGCTCCTGGATCGCCGCGTCGGTGCGGTCGAGCACGTACTTCAGTTGTTTCACGCGGCCTTCGCCGTGATCGCCGTACAGGCCCAGGTAATGCTTGATCTCGTCCAGAGAAGCACCGATCGCCTTGCTGCGCAGGATCAGGGCCAGGCGTGCGCGGTCGCGCCGCGTGTAGACACGCGCGCCATTGACGCGCCGCGGCGCCAGCAGGCCCTTCGTCTCGTAGAAGCGGATCGTGCGCAGCGTGATGTCGAAATCGGCGCACAACTCGGTGATGCCGAACAGCTCACCCGCATCGTCGGCCCGATGCGAGTCCACCACTTCCTGCGCCGTGCTGGCGCGACGGCGCGTGCCGCCCTCGAACATGTTCAGACCACCCGGGACAGCTTCATGGCCACGCTCATGTCGCCTGCCACCTTGAACTTGCCCATCATGAAGCCGGTGGTCGGCTCCAGATCGCCGCTGAGCAAGGCGGCCAGGTTCTCCTGCGTGATCGTGATCGTGCAGTCGGCCTCCTTGTCGTCGTTGCTGACCGTGTTCGGGCTGGCCTTGCCGTCGATGAAGACGGCACCCGCGTCCCCGCAGTCGAACTTCAAGGTGGCGTTCAGCCCGCTGTCGGCGCCGACTTTGGTGCGGAGGGATTCGGTGAGGGCGTTCATGTCCATGGGAGTGATCTCGTCTTGTGGGGGGGATGGGGAATCGTAGCGTCGGCGGATGACGTCCAGATCCGTGCATTCCCCTAGATGTTAGAGCGTTGACCTTAACGTCACCCTGGTGCCTAATGATCGCGATGCAAACCAAGCCGTCCTTCCGCAGCGTGTTCCGGCCCGACCTGTTCGCCGGCCAGGTGGCCTGGGTGACTGGCGGCGGCAGCGGGATCGGGCGCTGCGTCGCGCACGAGCTGGCCGCGCTCGGCGCCCAGGTGATCATCAGCGGGCGCACCGGCGACAAGCTCGAGCGCGTCGCGCAGGAGATCCAGGACGACGGCGGGCGCTGCGACCCGATCGCCTTCGACATCCGGGACGAAGAGGCCGTCAAGACCGGCGTCGCGGCCATCGTCGAGCGCCATGGCAAGGTCGACGGCCTGGTCAACAACGCGGGTGGCCAGTTCCCGGCGCCGCTGATGGCCATCAGCAAGCGCGGCTTCGACGCGGTCGTCGCGAGCAACCTCACCGGCGGCTTCCTGATGATGCGCGAGGTCTTCAACCAGAGCATGCAGGCGCATGGTGGTGCGATCGTCAACATGACGGCGGACTTTCGCAACGGCATGCCCGGCATGGGCCACTCGGGCGCCGCGCGTTCGGGCATGAGCAACCTGACCATGTCGGCCGCGTTCGAGTGGGCGCATGCCGGTGTGCGCGTCAACGCCGTCGCCCCGGGCTGGATCGCTTCGAGTGGCATGGACACCTATGGCGGCGCGGTCAAGGCGCTGATCCCCAAGCTCAAGCAGCATGTGCCGTTGCGCCGCATGGGCAGCGAGTCCGAGGTCAGCGCGGCCATCGTCTTCCTGCTCTGCCCGGCGGCCAGCTTCATCACCGGTGTCACGCTGCAGATCGACGGTGCGGCCTCGCTCGGCAGCGCGATCTTTCCACTCGGCAACGAGGCCCGCTCGGTGCCCTTCGAAGGCTTCCATCGCGCCGTGACACCGGACGTTCTCAAGTAATGCCGATCCTGGACTCCACCCTGGATGTGGCGGGGCCGGCGTTCGCGGCCAATGCGCAGCGCATGCAGCAACGCCTCGACGAAGTGCTGGCGCTGCAGGCGCGGGTCCTGGCCGAGTCCGCGTCCAAGCGCGAACGTTTCGAGGCACGAGGACAACTGCTGCCGCGTGAACGTGTGGCGCGCCTGCTCGACCGCGGCACCGACTTCCTGGAGATGAGCCCACTCGCCGGTCTGGGCATGCACGACGACGACGGCAAGAAGAACGTCTTCGGCGGCGGCAGCATCGTGGGCATCGGCATCGTGGCCGGCAAGCGGGTGCTGGTGTCGGCCAGCGACAGCGGCATCAAGGGCGGCACGATCGCGCCGATGGGCTTGAAGAAGGCCCTGCGCGCGCAGGAGCTGGCGCGCGAGAACAAGTTGCCGCTGATCGCGCTGGTCGAGTCCGGTGGCGCCAACCTGATGTACCAGGCCGAGATCTTCATCGACGGCGGGCGCACCTTCGCCAACCAGGCCCGCCTGTCTGCCGCCGGCATCCCGCAGATCGCGGTCGTGCACGGCGCGTCCACCGCCGGTGGCGCCTACCTGCCCGGGCTGTCGGACTACGTGGTGCTGGTGCGCGGACGCTCGAGCATCTACCTGGCCGGCCCGCCGCTGGTCAAGGCCGCCATCGGCGAGGACGCCACCGAAGAGGAACTGGGCGGCGCCGAGACGCACGCCCGGATCACCGGCCTGGGCGAGTACCTGGCCGAGAACGACGCCCATGCCATCGCCCTCACGCGCGAACTGCTCGACAAGCTGCCCTGGGACCTCGCCTGCGCGCGAACGCCCGTCCCCGAGCCGCGCTTCGCCCGCGAGCAGCTGATGGGCATCGTGCCGGCCGACGAGCGCGAACCCTATGACGTGCACGAAGTCATCGCGCGTCTCGTCGACGACTCCGACTTCCTCGAGTTCAAGGCCACGATGGCCGCTGACACGGTCTGCGGCCATGCCCGCTGGTGCGGCCATGCGGTTGGGCTGATCGGCAACAACGGCCCGATCCAGCCGAACGGCTCGACCAAGGCGGCCCAATTCATCCAGCTCTGCGACCAGTCCGGAACGCCGCTGATCTTCCTGCAGAACACGACCGGCTACATGGTCGGCCGTGCGGCCGAACAGGCCGGCGCCATCAAGCATGGCAGCAAGATGATTCAGGCGGTCGCCAACTCGCGCGTGCCCAAGTTCACCGTGGTGCTCGGCGGCAGCTTCGGCGCCGGCAACTACGGCATGTGCGGGCGCGGCTTCGACCCGCGCTTCATCTTCGCCTGGCCCAGCGCGCGCACTGCCGTGATGGGTGGCGCGCAGGCGGCCAAGGTGATGGACATCGTCAACCGCAACAAGCTCGAACGCCAGGGCCTGCCCGCCAACGACGAGGCCCTGGCCGCGATGAGCGAACTGCTGCGCAAGCGCCTCGACGCCGAATCGACCGCCCTCTTCGGCACCGCGCGGCTGTGGGACGACGGCATCATCGACCCGCGCGACACACGCCGCATCCTCGGCCTGTGCCTGGACCTGGCCGCCGAGGCCGACCAGCGTTGCTTGCGCCCCAACACCTTCGGCATCGCCCGCTTCTAGGAAACCGCCCATGCAATTCACGCCCGAACATCGCGCCCTGTCCGACACCGTCGTCAAGTTCATCGAGAAGGAAGTCAACCCGCATGTCGCGGCCTGGGAGGCCGCCGGCGAGTTCCCGAGCCACGAGGTCTTCAAGAAGCTCGGTGACCTCGGCCTGCTCGGCCTGAAGTACCCGGAGGAGTTCGGCGGTGCCGGCCTCGATTTCAGCTACTCGATGGTGATGGCCGAAGCGCTCGGCGCCTGCAACTGCGGCGGCGTGCCGATGGCCATCGGCGTGCAGACCGACATGGCCACGCCCGCGCTGGCGCGCTTCGGCAGCGACGAGCTGCGGCGCGAGTACCTGGCGCCGACGATTGCCGGCGACTACGTCGCCTGTCTCGGGATCAGCGAAGCCGGAGGCGGATCGGACGTGGCGGCCGTCAAGACCACTGCCAAGGTTGACGGCGACGACTACCTGATCAACGGCAGCAAGATGTGGATCACCAACGGCCTGAAGGCCGACTGGTGCTGTCTGCTCGCCAACACCAGCGAAGGGCCCGCGCACAAGAACAAGAGCCTGATCGTGGTGCCGATGGACGCCAAGGGCATCAGCCGGCAGAAGATCCACAAGATCGGCATGCACAGCAGCGACACCGCACAGCTCTTTTTCGACAACGTGCGCGTGCCGCGGCGCAACGTGATCGGCCAGGAAGGCCTCGGCTTCACGTTCCAGATGCTGCAGTTCCAGGAGGAACGGCTCTACGCCGCCGCCGGTTCGCTGCGCAGCCTGGACCGCCTGATCGACCAGACCATCGACTACACGCGTGAGCGGCAGGCCTTCGGCAAGTCGATTCTCGACAACCAGGTCGTGCACTACCGCCTGGCCGAACTGCGCACCGAAGTCGAGGCGCTGCGCGCGTTGACCTACCGCGCCGTCGACCTCTATGTCAGCGGCAAGGACGTGACCAAACTCGCATCGATGGCCAAGCTCAAGTGCGGCCGCCTGACCCGTGAAGTCGCGGACAGTTGCCTGCAGTACTGGGGTGGCATGGGCTTCACGGCCGACAACCCGATCTCGCAGGCCTTCCGCGACGGCCGCCTGATCTCGATCGGTGGCGGCGCCGACGAGATCATGCTCGGCATCATCTGCAAGCTCGAAGGCACCTTGCCGGGCGCCAAGCGGTGAGCGACGCCATCAACATCCGGCATGCCGACGGCGGCGTGCTGCACCTGACGCTGAACCGGCCCGAGGTGCGCAATGCGCTGTCGCTCGCAATGGTGCTGCGCCTGCGCGAATCGCTCGCGGCGGCCGAGGCGGATGGCCGCACGCGCGTCATCGTGCTGCGTGGTGCCGGCGGCCACTTCAGCGCCGGCGCCGACCTCGGTGACATGGCGCAGGCACGGGCCCGGCTGGCCGAGCACCCGGACGCGCTGGCCGAAGCCAACGCCGCCTTTGGCGATCTGTGTGTAGCCTTCGCCAACACCGGTCTGGCCACGATCGCGGTGCTCGAAGGCACGGTGATGGGCGGCGGGTTCGGGCTGGCCTGCGTGGCCGATGTCGCGCTGGCCGCGCCGAGCGCCGTGTTTCGCCTGCCCGAGACCTCGCTTGGCCTGGTCCCGGCGCAGATTGCGCCCTTCCTGATGGCGCGCCTGGGGGCTTCGGAGGCACGGCGTCTGGCCGTCACCGGCGCGCGCATCGACGCTGCCGAGGCGCTCGCGCTGAGGCTGGTGCACGCCGTGCATGAAGGCACCGCGCTCGAGGCGGCGCTCGACCGCGTGATCGCGGACATCCTGCGCTGTGCCCCCGGGGCCGTGGCGGCCACCAAACGCCTGATGGCACAGGCCGAACGGCGTGCGCCTGCCAGCCTGGTGCACGAAGCGTCGCAGGTTTTCTCCGCCGCCGCGCTGGGCGCCGAGGGCATGGAAGGCACGACGGCCTTCCTGCACAAGCGAAAGCCCCGCTGGGCACCCCCGGCATGAGCTTTCGCAAGATCCTGATCGCCAACCGCGGCGAGATCGCCTGCCGGATCGCACGCAGTGCACACCGGCTTGGATACCGGACCGTGGCCGTCTACAGCGACGCCGACGCCCGGGCCCTGCATGTGCAAGGGGCCGACGAGGCGGTCCGGCTGGGCCCGGCGGCGGCCTCAGAGTCCTACCTGAACATCGACGCGGTGCTTGGCGCCGCGCGCCGCAGCGGCGCCGATGCGATCCACCCCGGCTACGGATTCCTGTCCGAACGGGCCGACTTTGCCCAGGCCTGCGTGGATGCCGGCCTGGTCTTCATCGGCCCGCCGCCAGACGCCATGCGCGCAATGGGTGACAAGGCACGGGCCAAACAACACATGCTGGCCGCGGGCGTGCCCTGCGCCCCCGGCTTCATGGCAGCCGGCGCCGACGATGCCTTGTTTCAGGCCGAGGCCGAACGACTCGGTTTCCCCTTGCTGGTCAAGGCCGTCGCCGGCGGCGGCGGGCGCGGCATGCGGTTGGCGCGCTCGGCAGCCGATCTGGTCGAAGCGTTGGCGGGCGCCCGGCGCGAAGCACGCAGCGCGTTCGGTGACGAACAGCTGATGCTCGAACGCCTGATCGAGCACGGCCGCCACATCGAGGTCCAGGTCTTTGCCGATCAGCACGGCCACTGCATCCATCTCGGCGAACGCGATTGCAGCGCGCAGCGGCGGCGCCAGAAGGTGATCGAGGAGTCGCCCTCGCCGATCGTCGACGAGGACCTGCGCCAGCGCATGGGGCATGACGCGGTGACGGCGGCCCTGGCGGTCGGCTACCAGGGCGCGGGCACGGTCGAGTTCATCGTCGATGCCGAGCGACGCCACTTCTTCCTCGAGATGAACACCCGCCTGCAGGTCGAGCACCCGGTGACCGAGTGCGTGACCGGGCTCGACCTCGTCGAGTGGCAACTGCGGGTGGCCCGCGGGGAGCCGCTGCCGCTCACGCAGGATCAGGTCCGGTTCGACGGTCACGCGATCGAGGCCCGCCTGTACGCCGAAGATCCGACCGCCGGCTGGCTGCCCCAGACGGGCCGGATCCTGCGCTGGCGTCCGCACGACGCATCGGTTCGCATCGATCATGGCATCTGCGAGGGTGACGAGATCGGCCCGCACTACGACGCCATGGTCGCCAAGTTCATCGCCCATGGGCGCAACCGCGACGACGCGATCCGTCGCCTGACCCGGGCCCTGGCGGACGCCCCGCTGTTCGGTCTGAAGACCAACGCTGCTTTCCTGTGCGGTCTCCTGAACCAGCCCGACTTCGTCGACGGACGCATGACCACGACACGCCTGGACGAATGGGCCGCTGCGCGGCATGCGGTGGTGCAGAGCCGAGCGCCATCGCAAGCGTCGTGGCGAATCGCCGCGGCCCTGCTGGCGGGCGATGGACTGGCGTTCGACCTCACGCTGGAGTGCAACGGCGACCGGCGCACGCTGCGCACGCCGATCGAAGGCGTGCGCATCGACCGCCTCGATGCAGGGATCCTGCATTGCGAAATCGACGGCGTGGGTCGAAGGCTGCCCTGCGCGGTCGACGGCCGCGCTGCAGTTCACCTGGCGGTCGACGGTGCCGTGCACGTCTTCACCGAGCCAAGTCCGTTTCCCGTCAGCCACGATGGTGCGGACCCAAGCCGCGTCTGCGCCACCACCGCCGGCGTGGTCACGGTCCTCGAGGTCCGGATCGGCGACGCCGTCGTCGCGGGCCAGGCACTGGCCTGCATCGAATCCATGAAGATGGAGATGTGGCTGAACGCCTCGGCCGCGGGCACCGTGCGCGCCCTGGCGGCGGGAGTCGGCCAGTCGGTTGCGGCGGGCGGCCTGATCGTCGAACTGGAGTTGAAAGCATGAGCGACAAGGCCATCCTCACCTGCGCCCTCACCGGCGTGCTGACCAATCCTGCGCAACACCCGGTGCCGGTCACCCCGGCCCAGATGGCGTCAGAGGCACGCGCGGCCTTCGACGCCGGCGCGAGCATCATGCATGTGCATCTGCGCCAGCAGGCGCCTGGGCAGGGCCACTTGCCCAGTTGGGACCCGGACGTGGCCGAGGCCATCGTCGACGCCATCCGCAGCGCCTGCCCCGGGGTCATCGTCAACCTGACCACCGGCGTCGTGGGCAAGGACGTGAGCGGCCCGCTGGCCTGCATCCGGCGCGTGAAGCCCGAGATCGCGGCCTGCAATGCCGGCAGCCTGAACTACCTGAAGACCCGCAGCGACGGCCAATGGGCCTGGCCGCCGATGGTGTTCGACAACCCGGTGAGCAAGGTCGAACAGTTCCTCGCGGTCATGGCCGAATGCGGCACGCACCCGGAGTTCGAGTGTTTCGACGTCGGCATCGTGCGCTGCGTCGACATGTACCTGAAGGCCGGTCTGTACAGCGGCGTGCCCGAGGTCAACCTCGTCATGGGGGTGGCCAGCGGCATGCCCTGCGACGCCGACCTGCTCGCGCTGCTGCCGCGCTGGATGCCCAAGGGCGCGGTGTGGCAGACCACGCTCATCGGGCGCGCCGAGATCTGGCCCGTGCACCAGAAGACCGCCGAGATGGGCGGCATGCTGCGCACCGGGCTGGAGGACACCTTCTACCTGCCCGACGGCGAGCGGGCCGGGGGCAACGGCGCACTGATCGAAGCGCTGGCCAGCTGCGCCCGCAGCGCCGGCCGCGCCATCGCCAGCCCTGCCGAAGCCCGTGCCCTGCTCGGATTGGCCGCAAGGTGAGCACGACCGAACGCACCCCACGCAGCGCTGAAGAACAGCGCCACCTCGAGCAGGCGCTGGTCGAGCTCTTCGAGCAGCGCATCACGTTCAACACCGTGCTCGGCCTCAAGATCGAATCGGTGCGCACCGGCGACGTGCGCTCGAGCTTCGAGATGCGGCCCGAACTGGTCGGCCACCATGCCTACGGGCGGCTGCACGGTGGCGTGATCTCGGCGACGCTGGACGCCATGGGCGGGCTGGCGCTGATGGTGGCGATCGCAGACCGACACCCGAACGACAACACGCTGCAGGTCATGCACCGCTTCATCAAGATGGGCACGATCGACCTGCGCGTCGACTACCTGCGCCAGGGACTGGGCCAGCACTTCGTTGCCACGGCCGAAGTGACACGCCTTGGCGGGCGCATCGGGTCGACCCAGATGAAGCTCGTCAATGACGAGGGCGACCTGATCGCGACCGGCGCGGCGGCCTACGTCGTCTCCTGAGACGGCGCCGCACTGTCTGGCCCGGCGCCGGCGGCGCCATGGAAAACGCGGACTGGTCAGCTTCGCCAGATGCGATTAGGGTTGGCACCGACGAGAACCAGAGGGAGAGGGACGCTTGATCTGCCAACGCTGCTACGCCGAGAACCGTGACGGGTCCAAGTTCTGCAAGGACTGCGGTGACCCGTTGCCCGTGCACGAGACCCACAGCGCCGTCGACGACGACGACGACGCGACCGTCATCCTGTCGCTGCGTTGC
This sequence comes from uncultured beta proteobacterium, assembly GCA_963706655.1. Taxonomy (GTDB): domain Bacteria; phylum Pseudomonadota; class Gammaproteobacteria; order Burkholderiales; family Burkholderiaceae_C; genus Rubrivivax. The sequence goes on along the minus strand of CAVPNN010000024.1, from coordinate 135,588 downwards.
CCTGCCTGCAACGCGATGAACAAGGCCGGTGCGCACTTCTGTGCGCGCTGCGGGGGCAACCTGGACGTCGACATCGACCCGGACCAGACCATGGTCGTTCCAAAGTCCCCCGGTCATGCGCCGGCGCCACCCCCACCACCGGTGCAGGAGGCGGACGACCGGACCGTCATCATCCCTGCGGCGGCCCCAGCCCGGCCCGCGCCGCCCGCACCAGCCGCGGCGCCTGCGCCTTCGACGACAGATCGGACCCCTGCCGCCGCTACCCCAATACCCAGCGACGCCCGGGCGAGGATCTTCCCGGCCGCCAATGCCATTGCGTCAGAGCCCGCGCGCGGCTCCAGCCCATGGATCTGGCTCGTCGCGGCACTGGCCTTGCTGATGGTCGCCGTCGGTGCCTGGTGGCTCCTGAGCAGCCCGCCTGCGGGCCCGCGCACTGCGATGCCCGAGACCACGCCGGTTCCGGTCACGCCACCCGTCACCGAAGCCTTGCCCCCGGCCGTGATGCCGACCGCGCCAGCCAGTGCCGTCGAAGCACAGACGGTCGAGCCGCCGCCGATCGAACCGCCCGCGGTCACGGCATTGCCCGAGTCGAAACCCGCCGAACCCGCGCCCCCACCCCGGCCTACGGTCAAGAAGCCGCCACCTCCCCGCACCGTCAAACCGGTCCAGGCGCCGACTCCACCGGCACCGACCCCCCCAGTCGTGGTGGTGCCGCCCCCTGCCCCGGCCCCGGTCCCCGCTCCAATGCCAGCACCCGTTGCGCCGGCACCGCCGGACTGGTATGCGCTGCTTCGCGCCGACCTTGCGAAGTGCCAGTCCGACGGCAACTTCTTCACGCGCGCCATCTGCGCCGAGCAGGCCAAGTGGCGCCACTGCGAGCCCGGCGACCGATGGGGCAAGGTGCCCGAGTGCATCAGGGCCGTGCCCCGGCGCGCTGAACCCTGAACCGGAGTCGTGGCATGACGGCAATCAGTGACCTGTCGACCGACCGCTACAGCCTGCTGCGTATCGGAGACGCCTGGCGCAACCGGCCCGGCCTGGTGACGCTGCTGATCACCTACGTCACGGTGGTGCTGCTGGTCGTGCTGGGCGTTCGACTGGGCAGCCTGCTCAGTGCGCTGTTCGGATTGCTGGCCTTCCTGGCGGCAGTCGCAGGCCTGACCGCAGCGGGCATGCAGTTCATGGACCAGGCTTCGGAGCGCCCCGTCCGATCGAGCCGCGATGCGCTCCTGTCGAGCCCGATCGTGCTGCTGCGCGGCCTGGCGCTGATGGTCCTGCTGCTGCTGATCTACCTGGCATTCGTTGTCGTGGCGTCGGCCGTGCTCTACCTGTGCAAGCTGCCAGCGGTGGGCGCGCTGTTGTATGTCCTGGCCCTGCCGGTGCTGACCTTTCTCGGCGCGCTGGTCGCGCTCGGGGCCACCGTCTGCGCCCTCGTGGCGAGCGCGGCGCTGTGGAACGGCAGCACGATCGGCGCCGCCCTCTCGCAAGGCTTCGGGGTGGCCGCCCAGCGCCCGCTGCAGGCCTTCCTGAACCTGATGCTGCTGGCGCTGGCCGTCGGCATCGTGTCGACCGTCATCGGCCTCTTCGTGCTGTCGGGCTTCAGCGTGACCGCCGGCCTGTCGGCATCGATCCTCGGGCCGCAAATGGGGGGCGGATTCGCGGAACTCATGGGCGCGTTCGGCGGACCGATGATGGATGGGCCGTTTGGCGGCCGCCATGCGGGCCAAGGTGGTGGCGGCGGCGCCCTGGTGCTGGCGGGGCTGGTCGGCGGGGGCCTGGTCTTCGCCGTGGTCCAGTCGGTGCTCTGGGCCGTCTTCGCACTGGGCCTGTCCCTGACCTACCTGAAGGTCACCGAAGGTCTCGACGTCACGGCCTCCCAAGCGATGCTGGACTCGGCGCTCGCCAAGACCAAGGCCAAGGCACTGCAGGCGGCCCAGGAAACCAAGCGACGCGCGCAGGAAGCGCAGGCCGCGGCTCAGCGGCGCATGAACGAAGCGGGTCAGGCGCCGAGTGCCGCAAGCAGCTCGGGCGCGGCGGCGCCCAGCGCTGCACCGCCTGCCGCCGCGCCGCCACAATGCCCGGCCTGCCACGCCAGCGTGTCGGCCGACGATGTGTTCTGCGGCGAATGCGGACACAAGATGCGCTGAGCCGGGCGGCCGGCCCGGCGGGCCGTGCCGCCTTGCGACCGTTTCGTCGGGCGCAGCAGGTCGGCATCGCGATGGGGGATGTGATCACCGAGGTCGATGGCGAACCGGTCACCGACCTCATGATGTGCCGACCCTGCTCTAGCGACATCAACCCCACGACACGGTCGTGCTGACGGTCTGGCGTGCCGGCAAGACCCGCAAGGTCAGCGTCGTGCTGCGCGCAGCCCAGTAGCTGCGCGCCGTCGCCGGATCAGGCGTCCACCGGCACCAGGAAGTCGCGCGCCACGCCTGCGCCGAGTTCGTTGACCCGGTCGAGAAACTGGTTCAGGTAGGCGTGCAGGCCTGTCGCCAGGATCTCGTCGATGCGTGCAAACGCCAGGTCCGCATGGATGCGGCCGGCCTGACGCAGCGTCTCGCCGCTCTGCTGGTTGGCGACCAGGCGCAGGGTGCCCAGCAATTCGCCCATGCAATGCACCAGGGATCTCGGCATGTCGGGTTTCAGGATCATGAGATCGGCCACCTTCTCCGGTCTGATCACGCTGCGGTAGACACGCCGGTAGATCTCGAAGCCCGACATCGAGCGCAGCAGCGCGCTCCAGTGGTAGAAGTCCACCTCGAGCGCTTCCTTGCCCTTGCCGGGACCAAAGAAGTCCTTGCCACCGGTGAGCGCGTGGAACTTCACGTCGAGCAGCCGGGCAGTGCTGTCGGCACGCTCGAGGAAGGTTCCGATGCGCTGGAAGTGCACGCTTTCGTCCTGCAACATCGTGCCCACCGTGACGCCGCGGCTGAGGTGCGAGCGGAACTTGACCCATTCGAAGAACTTGCCTGGATCCTGCCGCACGGCGCCATCCGCGATCAGCCGGTTGAACTCGAGCCAGGTCTGGTTCTGCGTTTCCCACACTTCGGTCGTCAGCGTGCCCCGCACGGCACGCGCGTTCTCGCGCGCGGCGCGCAGACAGGACAGGATGCTGGACGAATTGGTCCCGTCGCCAACCATGAAATCGATGACGTTGCGCTCATTGACTTCAGCGTACTTGCCAAGAAATGGCGCCGTCAGCTCGCTGATCGACAGCATGCTGTTCCAGCCCTCCTCCCCGGCGTCGTTGGCGGGCAGCAGCATCGCAGCGCGGTAATGCACGTCAAGCATGCGGGCGGTGTTCTCGGCGCGCTCCATGTAGCGCGCCATCCAGAAGAGGTGATCTGCGGTTCTCGAAAGCATGTTCGTTCCCCTTCAGTTTTCAAGAACCCAGGTGTCCTTGGTGCCACCACCCTGGGACGAGTTGACGACAAGCGAGCCTGCCTTGAGGGCGACCCGTGTCAGGCCCCCGGGCACCATCTGCACCCGCTGGCCCGACAGCACGAAGGGCCGCAGGTCGATGTGGCGCGGCGCGATGCCGGACGCCACGGCCGTCGGGCAGGTCGACAGCGACAACGTGGGCTGCGCGATGTAGTTCTCCGGGCGCGCCTTGAGCACGGCGCGGAACTCTTCGATCTCTGCCTTCGTCGCGGCGGGGCCGACGAGCATGCCGTAGCCGCCCGCGCCATGGACCTCCTTGACCACCAGTTCGCCCAGGTGGTCCAGCACGTACTGGAGCGCCTTCGGATCGCGGCACATGTGGGTCGGGACATTGTTCAGGATCGGCTTCTCGCCGAGGTAGAACTCGATCATCTTCGGCACATACGGATAGATGCTCTTGTCGTCGGCGATGCCGGTCCCGATGGCATTGGACAGCGTGATGTTGCCCTTGCGGTAGACGTCGAGCAGGCCCGGGCAGCCGAGCGTCGATTCGGGCCTGAAGGCCCTGGGGTCGAGGAAGTCATCGTCGACCCGGCGGTAGATCACGTCGACGCGCTTGGGCCCCTGGGTCGTGCGCATGTAGACGAAGTCGCCATCGACGAACAGGTCCTGTCCCTCGACCAGTTCGACCCCCATTTGCTGGGCCAGAAACGCATGCTCGAAGTAGGCGCTGTTGTACATGCCCGGCGTCAACACGACGACAGTCGGGTCATTGCTGGCTGCGGGCGCCAGCGACCCGAGCGTTTCCAGCAACAGGTCCGGGTAGTGGGCCACCGGTGCGACACGCTGCGCACCGAAGAGCGACGGGAACAGACGCATCATCATCTTGCGGTTCTCGAGCAGGTAGCTCACACCGCTGGGCACGCGCAGGTTGTCCTCCAGCACGTAGTACAGGCCGTTGCCCTCGGCATCCGCGGCGCGCACCATGTCGATGCCCGAAACGCTCGCGTAGATGTCGCCTGGAACGTCCACGCCCACCATCTCGGGGCGGAACTGCGCGTTCGTCAGCACCTGCTCGGTCGGCACGATGCCAGCCTTCAGGATCTCCTGGTCGTGATAGACGTCGTGGATGAAACGATTCAGCGCATTCACGCGCTGGGTCAGCCCGGCCTTCATGTCGATCCATTCCTGGCGCGGAATGATGCGCGGAATCAGGTCGAAAGGGATCAGGCGTTCGGTGCCGGCGCCGTCCTCGTCCTTGGCACCATAGACCGCGAACGTGATGCCGACGCGCCGGAAGATGAGTTCTGCCTCCTCTCGAAAGGCCTTCATCGCATCCGGGGGCTGGGCACCGAGCCAGCGCGCATAGGCCTCGTAGTGTTCGCGCACGACACCATTGGCGGCGTGCATCTCGTCGAAGGCAGGACTCGTCATCGGCATCACTCCTCTTGTCCGTCTCGTAGCGTGTTTAGCAGGTTGCAGACCATGGTCACGCGGGCGCTGCGAGCAGCCGGGTCTGCACCGCGACCTCCAGCACATGCGGGCCGCCGCCCCGTATGACGCCGCGCAGCGGCGTGACGTCGCCGAAGTCCCGGCCCACCGCGACCCGGACATGCCCGCTGCCGGGTATCAGGTCGTTCGTGGGGTCGAGGTCCAGCCATCCGTCGATCGGCAACCCGAGGGTATCAGGGACCCAGACCTGAACCCAGGCGTGCGACGCATCGGCACCCACCATGTCGGCCCCGCCCTGCGCGGCGTGGGTCAGCAGATAGCCGCTGACATAGCGTGCCGGCAGGCCATGCATGCGCAATGCACCGATCATCACGTGGGCAAAGTCCTGGCACACCCCGCGCCGGTGCTCGAAGGCTTCGGCCAGTGGCGTGTCGATGTCGGTGCTGCCGCCCTCATAGCTGAAATCGGCGTGCACGCGGTGCATCAGGTCGATCACCACGGACGCAATCGGCCGGCCAGGTCGCAGCAGCGGCGTGAGGTAGTCGCGCAACTCGTCCAGGCGTGGCACGAAGGGCGAAGGCTGGACAAATTCCACTGCCGGCACAAAGGGCGCACGCGCGACATAGCGCAGCCGGTCCCGCACCGATTCCCACGACGGAGACTGGTCCGGGTCCAGGGCCTCGAATCGAGGGGCAAGCTGCAACCTGCTCGTGGCGCGGACTGTCAGCGACCGATGCGCCACCAGGAGGCCGAATCGGCAGCAGACATTGCCGAACACGTCCACCTCGGTCGCCATTTCGTCCGGTGCCGGGTCGATGTGCAGCGCGAAGTCGAGCAAGGTCTGCGCCTCGTCGGTGAGCGGCTCGAGGCGCGCCACGTGAAGCGCGGGCGACACCGGTGCCGCGTACTCGTAGCGCGTTTCGTGGATCACCTCGAGTTCGGTCATGTCACACGCGCCGGAAGTCCTGTGCGGGATCGGCCAGCGCGAAGTAGCGCTGACCTATGACATCGGCCAGGCTCTGGCCGACCGTCCCGAGATGGCGGGACAGCGCCAGGACTCGCTCGCCGATCTGCGCATCGGTTGCACCGCGCAACTCGTCCAGGGTCAGGCCAGGGCCGACCGCCGGCAGCAAGGCGAGCAGATCGGCACTCACGCCCGTTTCCCCCGGCAGCTTGGTCAACTCGGTGCGAAGGCGGCGCATCACGCCTGCGTAGGCACGCGGGTTGTTGGCGTCGAACACCAGCAAGTCCACCAGTGCCAGCAGGTCGTCGCGCCGCTGGTAGCGGGCACGGAATGTGATTGCACTGTCGAACAATTCCAGCAACAGGTCGATGCCGGAGGCACTGATCGTGTGCTCCCTGGCAAGGAAGGCTTCGAAGCGTGCCGTGATGCCGACCAGGCGTTCGATCAGGCGTCCAACCGTCAGCAGCCGCCAGCCATGGTCGCGATTCATGCGGTCGGTCTGGGCGCCGGTGGCGGCGGCCAGTTGCAGCCCGAGCCGGTCCAGCAACTGCATGACCTGGACCCGGCCAGGCACCTCGGTGGTCTCGGATCCCATGCCCTCGCAGAAGTCGTCGTCCATCGCACGCATCAGGCCCCACTGTTCGACCGACAGCCGCTCGCGCAGGGCCAGGGCAGTGCGCGTCAGGGCCTTCAGGTTGTAGGCGACGCTGAAGGACTCCTGATGGTCGCGCAAACCGTCCAGCACCGCGCGTTCGAAGACATGCGGCGCCTGCGACAGCGTGGGCACCCCGGGCGGCGCCAGTTCCTTGCACACGGCAAGCGATGACAGCGCGTCCAGCACGGGAGGGTCGGCGTCGTCGTCGGCGTCGATGCGCATCAGCGTCACATGCGCCAGGCGCACGAGTTGTTCGGTGCGCTCGGTGTAGCGCCCGAGCCAGAACAGGTTCTCCGCCGTGCGACTGGTGACCGGGCGGCGCCGCTGCGCGATGTCGTCGACCGAGAGGCGCTGCGGCAACATCGAAAACACATCCACCCGCCCGCGCGTCAGGACCCAGGTGTCCAGACTCGACCCGCCGCGGTGCATGGACACGCCGGAGTCCTCGCGCTGCGCGGCGCGCGTCATGCCGCCGGGCAGCACATGCCATCGCCCGGCCGCGTCCGCGATGGCGTAGACCCGCACCATCGCGGGGCGCGCGGTCGTGCGCCCGTCGGACCAGGTCGGTGCGCGCGAGAACCGCATGCGCTCCTGCAGGGTCCAGCCATCGGGGTCGGCGCCAATGCCGGCAGCACTGGCATTGAGCACCTGCGCACTGCGCCCGGCAATCGGAAACGTGTTGCGCAGCACCTTGCCCGCCATCTGCGCGCGGACACTCTCGAACGCAGCGGGTTCGCCGCACCACCAGGTGGGCAGCGCCGGCATCAGCAGCTCCTCGTCGAGCATGCGGCGCGCGATGCCGGGCATGAACCCCTGCAGCGCGGGTGTCTCCAGGAAGGCAGTGCCCAGCGCGTTGGCCAGGACCACGGTGCCGGCGCGCGCGGCGCGCATCAGGCCCGGCACCCCAAGGCTCGAATCGGCCCGAAGTTCGAGCGGATCGCACCAGTCGTCGTCGAGCCGGCGCATCACGCCGTGCACCGGCTCCAGGCCTTCGACGGTCTTCAGATAGAGGCGGTCGCCACGCACCGTCAGGTCCCCGCCTTCGACGAGCGGGATACCCAGGTAGCGGGCCAGGTAGGCGTGTTCGAAGTAGGTCTCGCCGTAGGTCCCCGGCGTGAGCAGGACCACGCGCGGCACCGCTGCACCGGCGACCGTCTGCGCGCGCTGCTCCAGCGCATCCATCAGGCGCCGGTAGCTCGACGCCAGATGCTGCACCTGCATGTCGCGGAACGCGTCCGGGAACTGGCGCGACACGACCAGCCGGTTGTGCAGCACGTAGCCCAGCCCGGAGGGCCCCTGTGTGCGCTGTGCGACGACCCACCATTGGCCATCTTCGCCACGCGCGAGGTCGAAGGCCACGACGTGCAGGCGTTGTGCCCCGGCCGGTTGCACGCCATGCATGGCACGCAGATAGCCCGGGTGGCGCAACAACAAAGCGGGCGGCATCAGGCCCTCATGCAGCAGCTTGCGCGGCCCGTAGAGGTCTTCGAGCATGCGCTCGAGCAAGCCGGCGCGCTGCAGCACACCAAGTTCGATCGATGCCCAGTCTTCGGGCTCGATCAGCATCGGCAGCAGTTCGAGCGGCCACGGGCGAGTGGCCACGCCTTGCTCGCCAAAGACGTTGTGCGTCACGCCGTCCTGGCGCAGTTGCTCCGCCACCTGCAGCACGCGGCGGTCCAGTCCTTCGGCAACCGACAGGCCAGGACCTGGTTCAGGCACCAGCGACGCGAAGCGGCGCCAGACCGAACGCGGTGCACCGGTCGCCGTGCGCAGTTCGTCCCACAGCCCGGGCTCCGGCACCGGCGTCCGGCGCAGCAAGGCATCCAGCGTCGCTGGCGCCGAGCTGTCCGGACCGAAGGGCAGGTGCGGCTGGGACGACGGCATCAGGCTGCCCGGGCGGCTCGCAGGTCAAGCGTGAACGGGAACTCGCGGCTGGGCACGGCCGGCGCCACCTTCAGGGTGCCTGGGGTATGCCCGAAACGCACGAAGCGCGTGTGGCGCCGGCTCTCCGCCTCGTAGGCATTGATCGGGAAGGTGTCGTAGCTGAGTCCGCCCGGATGGGCCACGTGATACTGGCAACCCCCGATCGAGCGCTGCAGCCAGTTGTCGACGATGTCGATCGTCAGCGGCGCGTGCACGCCGATCGTCGGGTGCAGCGCCGACGGCGGGTTCCAGGCCTTGTAGCGCACGCCGCAGACATACTCGCCGACGCGCCCGGTCGATTGCAGCGGCAGCGCATGACCGTTGACCGCAATCACGTGCCGGTTGTCGTTGAGCCCGCTGACCTTGACCTCGAGCCGCTCGAGCGACGAGTCCACGTAGCGCGCGGTGCCGCCCGGCGCACCCTCCTCGCCCATCACGTGCCAGGGTTCGAGCGCGGCACGCAGGCTCAGCTCGATGCCCATCGTCGCGACCTCGCCGATGAGCGGGAAGCGGAACTCGAAGTGCGGCGCGAACCAGGCGCCCTCGAAGGCATAGCCCGCCGTCTGCAGCTGACTCAGCACGTCGTCGAAGTCCGACTGCACGAAGCTCGGCAACATGAACCGGTCGTGCAAGCCGGTACCCCAGCGCGTCAAACGCGTCTCCGTGCCGCCCAGATAGGGCTGGCGCCAGAACCACGAGACCAGCGCGCGCAGCAGCAGTTGCTGGGCCAGGCTCATGCGCGCATGCGGCGGCATCTCGAACGCGCGCAACTCCAGCAGGCCCAGGCGCCCGGTGGGGCCGTCGGGCGAATACAGCTTGTCGATGCAGAACTCGCTGCGGTGGGTGTTGCCGGTCACGTCGATCAGCAGGTTGCGCAGCGCGCGGTCGACCCGCCAGGGCGGACAGCCTTTGGAGTCGGACAGCTGGTGCGAGAGTTCGGCCAGCGCCAGCTCGACTTCGTAGGTCTGGTCGTCGCGCGCTTCGTCGAAACGAGGTGCCTGGCTCGTCGGCCCGATGAACATGCCGCTGAACAGATAACTCAGGCTTGGGTGGTTGTGCCAGAAGGTCAGCAGGCTGGCCAGCACGTCGGGTCGGCGCAGGAAGGGGCTGTCGCCCGGGGTGGCGCCGCCGAGCACGAAGTGGTTGCCACCCCCGGTGCCGGTGTGGCGGCCGTCGACCATGAACTTCTCGCTCGACAGGCGCGTCTGGTGGGCCGCCTCGTAGAGGAATTCAGCGTGTTCGACGAGGTCGGCCCAGTTCGAGGCCGGATGGATGTTGACCTCGATGACCCCGGGGTCGGGTGTGACCTGGAGCAGCTTGAGGCGCGGGTCGCGTGGCGGCGGATAGCCCTCCATCACGACCTTGATGCCGAGCTCGACGGCCGTCTGCTCGATCACCGCGACCAGTTCGAGGTAGTCCTCAAGGTGCGCCAGCGGCGGCATGAAGATGTAGAGCAGGCCGCTCTTGCCACCATGCGCCTTCTCGGCCTTCGGTCCGTTGGCACGCTGCGGATCGCGCACCTCGACGCACAAGGCGGTGCGCGCGACATCGGCGGCCGACACGAATCGCTCCGGCGTGACCTCGCGCGCCGTCAGCGGCTGCGCGCGGCCCGCCTTGACCGGCGTCTGCGGCCGCACCGGCGCCGGCAGCGGCGGATGTTCGTCGAACGGATCGACGGGAATCAGGACCTGCGCATCGCCCGGCTTGGCCCAGGGCAGCGAGTCCAGCGGCAGGCGGTAGCCCATCGACGAATCGCCGGGGAACAGGAACAGGCGGTCGTCGCGCAGGGTCCAGGGGCCGGTGGCCCAGGCGGGGCCGTCCAGCTTGGCATGGCGCTCGCGGCGCAGAGGCACGACATAGCCGACGGGGCTGTCCAGGCCCTGCGTAAAGACACGGTGCAGCCGGGCACGCTCGAGTTCATCGTCGAGCCTCGAATCGAAGGGATCGACGTTGACCGGCAGGCGGCGCTCGCGCCACAGGTAGTACCAGGTGTCCTCGAACGCCGGCCGCACATGCTGCGTCGTCAGGCCGAGGTTGGCCGTGAGCTTGTCGATGAAGGCCTTGGCGTCGGCCGTTGTGTAGCGGTGCGTCTCGCGCTCGTCGGCAAGCAGCGATGGGTCCTGCCAGCAGGGCTGGCCATCGGCGCGCCAGCAGATCGACAGCGCCCAACGCGGCAGCTGTTCGCCCGGGTACCACTTGCCTTGTCCGTAGTGCAGGAAACCGCCTCGGCCGTACTGGGCCATCAGGCGCTGGGTGAGTTCGGTGGCGAAGCCACGCTTGGTCGGGCCGAGCGCGTCGGTGTTCCACTCGCCGGCCTCGCGGTCACCGACCGCGACGAAGGTCGGCTCGCCGCCCATGGTCAGCCGCACGTCCTGCGCGATCAGTTCACCGTCGACCTGATTGCCGAGGTCCAGCACGGCCGACCATTGCGAGTCGGTGTACGGGAATGTGACGCGCGGCGATTCATAGATGCGCGTGACCGACATCTCGTGCGAGAACTCGACTTCGGCATCGTCGACGGCCCCGCTGATCGGCGCGGCGCTCGATGGCTCGGGCGTGCATGCAACCGGGATATGGCCCTCCCCAGCCATGAGACCAGAGGTCGGATCGAGGCCGATCCAGCCTGCGCCGGGCAGAAAAACCTCGCACCAGGCGTGCAGGTCGGTAAAGTCGACTTCGGTGCCGCTCGGACCGTCGAGCGACTTCACGTCCGGCTTCAACTGGATCAGGTAACCCGAGACGAAGCGTGCCGCCAGGCCCATGTGGCGCAGCGATTGCACGAGCAGCCAACCGGTGTCGCGGCAGGACCCGGACCCGTTCTCGAGCGTCACCTCGGGCGTCTGCACCCCGGGCTCCATGCGCACCAGGTAGCGGATGTCGCGCTGCAGGCGCTGGTTCAGTCCGACCAGGAAGTCGATCGTGCGCATCTCGGTGCGCGGGACGCTCTCCACGAGTGCCTTGAACCGTGGCGTCAACGGCGCCTTGACGAGATAGGGCGCGAGGTCGTGCGCCGTCTCTTTGTCGTAGGCGAACGGATAGTTCTCCGCCGCCGGTTCGAGGAAGAAGTCGAAGGGGTTGTAGACCGCCATCTCGGCCACGAGGTCGACCGTGACCTTGAACTCGCGCGTCTTCTCCGGGAATACGAGCCTGGCCAGGTGATTGGCGAACGGATCCTGCTGCCAGTTGATGAAGTGCGTCGCGGGCTCGACCCGCAACGAGTAACTCAGGACATGGCTACGGCAATGCGGCGCCGGGCGCAGGCGCACCACCTGAGGCGACAGGCTGACGGGCCGGTCGTAACGGTAATGGGTGACATGGTTCAGCGCGACGTGAATGGACAAATGGGCCTCCAACCTGGGCCCCGGGCCACAGGAGCGCAGCGCGGAGCATCAAGGTCGATGATGCCAGTAACGCCGCCGATCCTCACGTTCGCAACGCCCAAGGCCTTCGCCGTTCCAGGTCCAGGCGCCGCAGCGATCACTGCGCCGCAGGGCAACCCCACGCACCGCGTAGCGCTGCAGGACCTCGGCCGCCGGGTGACCATAGCGGCTGCGGTAACCGGCCTGCACGACGGCGATCGAGGGCCGCACCGCGTCCAGGAAGACCTCGCTCGACGAAGTCTTGCTGCCATGGTGGGGCACCAGCAACACCGTGCTTTGCAGCGCCTCGCGGTCGCGCGCCACCAGCGCTGCTTCCTGCGCCGCCTCGATATCGCCTGTCAGCAGCAGGGATTTGCCGCTTGCGTCCTCGACGCGCAGCACACAGCTCAGGGCATTGGCCTTGGGTGGCGGATAGGCCAGTTGTTTCGGATCGGGCTGGAGCACCTTGAACTGCACGCCGTCCCACACCCACCGGTCGCCCGCAACGCAGGCGCGATGCGCTGGCATCGAGGCGCGCAAGGGGTGCGAGTCGGCGAGCGACGACGACACCTCGCGCACCGGCAGCCGCGCCATCAGGCTGGCCGCACCACCGATGTGGTCGCTGTCGCGATGGCTGAGCATCAACAGGTCGACCGCGTGCTCGCCGCGCGCACGCAGCAGCGGCAGCAGCACGCGCTCGCCGGCATCGGACTCGAGCGAATACTGCGGCCCGCTGTCGTAGATCAGCAGGTGGCCCTGGGTGCGCACCAGCACCGCGGTGCCCTGGCCGACGTCCACGACCGCGACCTCGAAGGCACCCGGCATGGGCCTCGGCACCGCTGGCGCGAGCAGGGGCAGCAGCAGCGGCAGGCCGAGCAGGCGGATCCGCGCCGGCAACGGCAGCACGAGCAGGACACCACCCAGCACGCCAGCGGCCGAGACCCAGGCCGACGCGGCGGCTGCGGTCCAGACCGCGAAGGGCCAGCCAGCCATCGACTCGAGCGCGACCAGCAAGCCGTCGACGCCCCAGGCGGCCACCGTCCACAGCCCGTGCAACAGGATCCCGGCCAGCGCGATCGGCGTGATGAACAGGGTCACGAGCGGGATCGCGATCAGGTTGGCCACGAAGCCGACGATCGACACCTGCTGGAAGAAGATCATCGTCAATGGCGCCAGCCCGGCGCTGGCAACGGCCTGCGTGCGCAGGCCCGCCAGGAGCACGCCAACGAAGCGGGAATGCCAGGGGCTGCCGCGCACAGCCTGCGCAACCTTCGGCTGCGATGCGATCAGCAGGCCGACCGCGACGAAGGAAAGCCAGAAACCCGGGGACAGCAGTGCCCAGGGGTCCACCAGCACGACCAGGGCCGCGACCACCAGCAGGACCAGCGGCAAGGGCCAGCGCAGGCCCAGGCTGCGCAGCAGCACGATGGCCGCGATCATCCACACCGTGCGTTGCGCCGGCACGCCCCAGCCGGCCAGGACCGCGTAGGCGGCAGCCAGGATCAGTCCGCCCCACCGCGCAGCCTGCGGCGCCGGCAACACATGCATCAAGCGGATCGAGCGCCGCCAGGCCCAGCCCACCACGATGGCGGCCAGCCAGGCGATCATCGTGACGTGAAGCCCGCTGATGCTCACCAGATGCGCCACACCGGTCGTGCGAAAGAGGTCCCAGTCACGCCGCTCGATGGCACCCTGGTCGCCCACGACCAGTGCCGCCAGCACACCTGCACGCTGCGGGTCCTGAACCCGGGACTCGATTGCGTCGCGCAGGCTCTGGCGGGCCCGCTCCACGGGATAGGCCTGCGCGTCACCCAGCTTGCGCGGCGCCGCGCCCGTGGTCTGGCGGACATAGCCGCTGGCCCCGATGCCGCGCTCGAACAACCAGAGCTCGACATCGAACCCCTGTGGATTGAGGCTCCCATGCGGTTGCCGCAAGCGCACCGTGAACTGCCAGCGTTGACCTGCGCGCAAGTCGGCGGACGGCAGCGGGGCTTCGGCCTCGGTCGCCGCACCTGCGTACCAGCCGAGCGAGACCTTGTGCGGCAGGGTCACCGGCGCGCCCTCTACGCGCGCCCGTTCGACGCTGAACACGAACCGGGTCCCGGCAGGACTGGTCTGCGGAAGTGACGAGATCAGCCCGGTCACTTCGATGTCGCGCCCCTCGAGTGCGGGCTGGAGCCGGTCCGACAGTCGTTCGCTCGCCCGCCAACCGGTGGCACTGAACGACGCCACGAGCAGCGCCGCCACGACCACGACCGGCTGCCGCCGACCGGCAATGCCCAACCAGACAGGCCGCGCCGAATCCGCCAACATAGGCCGGTGCTGGCCACAACGCCGACTGCAGGAGTTGCAGCCCGGCGCCACCCAGGCAAGCCCCTGCCAGCAGCACCAGCCACAGACCCGGTTCGCGCCTGCCTCCCATGGCGCGCCAGTGTAGGTGGCGCCGGCACGCGGTGTACGATCGTCCGACCCAATCAGAGAGCCGCCACACCATGTCAGTTCAAGCACGCCTCGAGGCCATGGGCATCACCCTGCCGCCGGTTTCCGTACCCGCCGCCGCCTACGTGCCATTCGTGCGCACCGGCAACCTCGTCTTCCTTTCCGGGCATATCGCCAGGAAGGACGGCAAGCCCTGGGTCGGCCAGCTCGGCCTGACGATGAACACCGAAGAAGGGAAGGCGGCAGCGGCTGCCATCGCGGTCGACCTGATGGGCACGCTGAAGGCAGCCGTGGGCGACCTCGACAAGGTCACCCGGATCGTCAAGCTGATGAGCCTGGTCAACAGCACCCCGACCTTCACCGAGCAGCACCTGGTGACCAACGGCTGCTCGGAACTGCTCGGCAAGGTGTTCGGGCCCGAGGTCGGTGCCCATGCACGAAGTGCATTCGGCGTGGCGCAGATCCCGATGGGGGCCTGTGTCGAGATCGAGTTGATCGCCGAAGTGCGCTGATGGCGGCCACCAGCCGCCCGTGGCTGGCCGCGATGGCCGTGATCTCGTTGGGCGCGGTCGGCGCTGCGCTGTACAGCCAGCATGTCATGGACATGCAACCCTGCGCCTGGTGCGTGCTGCAGCGGCTGATCTTCGTCGGCATCGCGGTCGCCTGCCTGATCGGGCTGGCTGCTGCGCCGCACGGGCGCAGCCCTGGCGCTGGTGCTGGCGTTGAGTGGCGCGTCCGCGGCGCTGTGGCAGCACTTCGTGGCGGCCAAGGCGGCCTCCTGCGATCTCACGCTGGCCGATCGCCTGATGGGCCAGTCCGGGCTCGACGCCCGCTGGCCCGAGGTCTTCATGGCCACGGCGTCGTGCGCCGACGCCAAGGTGAACCTGCTCGGGCTGCCCTACGAGTTCTGGAGCCTGGGCTTGTTCGGGCTGTTGTCGCTGGTGGCGCTGTGGGTTCTGGTCCGAAGGTCGCGTTGAGCACCTGAGACCCGTCAGGGGCAGCCCGCCTGACGGGCCCTCCCACTCTTGCCAATCGCCCGTCCCGAGCAGGTCCAGTTCCGGGGTCAGGCTGGCCAGACCGCTTCGCCACCCCGCCGGCTGATCCCGAAATCGATAAAACCTTGGACCTGTGCGCATGAGGTTGGCGCGTTGATCGAAGGCTTCGGCAATCGCGACAGCCTTCCGCCCAGCGAGTCGGACACCTTTGCCTTCTTCCTGATCGATGGGCTGGCGATGCAGGAAGAGCTGGTGGTCAGTTGCGTCTACCAGAACCTGCAGGGCATTGAACTGGTCGGCGGATCGGCGGGTGACGACACCCGCTTCGGCGCGACACATCTGTACCACCATGGGCGCTTTCACCGGAACATCGCGCTGCTGACCCTGGTGCGCACCAAGCTGCCCTTCAAGGCCTTTCGCACTCAGCACTTCGTGCACTCCGAAAAACGCATGGTCGTAACGCGCGCGGACACTGCAAATCGTGTCGTCCACGAAATCAATGGCAAACCGGCAGCGCGCGAGTTTGCGCGCCTGGTCGGGCTGCAGATGACCGAGTTGACGCCGATGATCTTTGCCACCCATCCGGTCGTGGTCCGCATCGGGGGACAGTACTTCGTTCGCTCCATCGCCAAGGTCAACGAGGACGAGAGCCTGACCTTCTTCTGTGCCATCGACGAAGGCATCGTCCTGACGATCGCCAAAGGGCGTCGACATGGTGGAGAACCTGCAGCAGGCGTTTGACGAGGTCCGCGCTGCGGTCGGCCCGCCACAGCTGGTTCTGGGTTGCGACTGCATCCTGCGCCGCCTCGAGGCGGAGCGCGAAGGCATCAAGGACAAGATCGGCCGCATCTTCAGCGACAACAACGTGATCGGCTTTGCCACCTACGGCGAGCAATTCAACTCGATGCATGTGAACCAGACCTTCACCGGCATCGCGATCGGCGCCGCGGGCTGAGAGCCACCGAGTGACCGCACCAGAGTCAACTGCCGCGGAGGAGCTCGCGGACTTGCGAGCTCGCTGCCTTGAGTTCGAGGAGGAGAACAACCAGCTCAAGTGCATCAACGCGGCGTTGATGACGCGTGTCGAGCGCGACATGGACATGCAGGGAAATTCCTTCTCGCTGTTCCAGGCCGCGATCGCACTGGAAGACAAGGTCAAGGAACGTACCGCGGCGCTGACCCACGCGCTGCACACGCTGGAGCAGACGAACCGGGAACTGCAGGCATCCAACGAAGCGGCGCATGCGGCCACACGAGCGAAGTCTGCGTTTCTTGCGGCGATGAGTCATGAGCTGCGCACGCCGATGAATGGCGTGGTCGGGATGATCGAACTGCTGCTGACCAGCCCACTCGATCACTCACAGCGCGAATCGATGGACATCGTGCGGCAGTCGGCCCTGTCCCTGCTGAAGATCCTCAATGACATTCTCGACTTCTCCAAGATCGAGGCGGGCCATCTGGCGACCGAATCAACGCCGTTTGATCTGCGGGCCAGAACGGATCACGCGCTGCAGATTCTGCGGCCGCAGATCGAGAGCAAGGGACTCGCGCTGCAGATCGACTGGCCGGAGGATCTGCCCGATCTGGTGATCGGGGACCCGACCCGCTATGCGCAGATCATCACCAATCTGATCGGCAATGCGGTCAAGTTCACCGCCCGCGGCCATGTTCTCTTGCGCGCGCGCCTGGTCGCCGAGCAAGACCTCGCGACTGGTCCTGCGTTTTGAGGTCGAGGACACGGGCGTCGGCATCGAGAGCGCCTTGATCCCGCGGCTCTTCGAGCCCTTCGTGCAGGCCGACAGTTCGACCACGCGACGATTCGGCGGCACCGGGCTCGGCCTGGCGATCGTGCGGCGCCTGTGCCAACTGATGGGTGGCGAGTGCGGGGTCAGCAGCGAGGGTGGCAGAGGGATCATGCTTCTGGTTCACGATCACGCTACAGCGCGACCCACATCGCGCGCAGGCGCAGCGAATGCTGCGTCCGATCGCCCAGGAGGAAGTGCCGCTTCGCAGGGCCAAACGGGACCTGCGGGTCCTGGTGGTAGAGGACAATCTGGTCAATCAGCTGGTCGCCCGCGGTCTGGTTGAAGTTCTCGGCTGCGATTGCACCGTCGCCGCGGACGGTTTGACAGCAGTCGAGTTGCTCACGACGGCGCACGCGTTCGACCTGGTCCTCATGGACTGCCAGATGCCTGAAATGGACGGATTGGAAGCGACCCGTCGGGTGCGGGCTTACGAAGCCAGCAGCGGGACGCGCACCCCCATCATCGCCTTGACGGCCAACGCAATGGTTGGTGATCGAGAGTTGTGTATCGAGGCTGGCATGGACGACTTCCTGAGCAAGCCGTTTCAGCTCACAACCTCGCCGGCATTCTCGATGTCTGGGGGCCGCGCCCGACGGCTCTTCCTCTCGCTGGCACCGGCGATGCGGCCACCGCCCATCGTCGCTCGCATTGGAGGAAGGCGCTGAATGATGCGCTCCTCGCGCCTTGACGCCGAGCTGTCAGGGGTCCTGTCGGCATCGTGATCAGCGCAGTCGCGCGAGCCGATCGTCCCTTGTGACAGCGCAAGCCGCTGTTGATGCGCGCCAGCGTTTCGCCACCCGGCAGCGCAAGGCGCTGTTGATGCGCGCCAGCGTTTCACCGCCCGGGCACAGCTCGGCCTCGCCCAGGCTGGCCAGCGGACGGACCGGCGTGTCCAGCGCGGCGTGCATGTCGCGCGCGTGCACGTCGACGTAGAGCAGACCGGTCAGCAACTCGCCACGCGCCTGGTGGCGCTGCAGGCGGTTCATCGACCCGATGCGATCGGTGGGATCGAAGTCCCCGCGCAGCTTGCGCAGACGCAGGCGCGAGCCGTCGGCCTGCGGCAGTTCGAGCACCGCATCGGCCATCGGCTCGACGATGATCTGGCGCCCGAGGTCGATGAAATCGACGCGGTTCACCGCCTCGTTGTGGGCCCGCACATGGTCGTAGCTCTTGGTGCTGCCGTCGTGGTTGTTGAAGGCCACGCAGGGGCTGATGACGTCGACGAAGGCTGATCCGCCATGCCGGATCGCACCCTCGATCAAGGGCACCAGTTGGCCCTTGTCCCCCGAGAAGCCTCGCGCGACATAGGTCGCCCCGAGCTGAAGTGCCATCAGCACAAGGTCGACCGGGCTGTCGGCGTTGATCGCCCCTTTCTTGGCCTTGGAACCACGGTCGGCGGTGGCCGAGAACTGGCCCTTCGTGAGTCCGTAGACCCCGTTGTTCTCGACGATGTAGACCATGCGCACGCCGCGCCGGATGGCGTGGATGAACTGGCCGATGCCGATCGAGGCCGAATCGCCATCGCCCGAGACGCCGAGATAGAGCAGGTCGCGGTTGGCCAGGTTGGCCCCCGTCAGCACGCTCGGCATGCGCCCATGCACCGTGTTGAAGCCGTGGCTCGCACCCAGGAAGTAGTCCGGCGTCTTGCTGCTGCAGCCGATGCCCGAGAGCTTGGCCACGCGGTGCGGCTCGATGTCGAGTTGCCAGCAGGCCTGCACGATGGCGGCCGAGATCGAATCGTGCCCGCAGCCGGCGCACAAGGTGCTGACCCGGCCCTCATAGTCGCGCCGCGTGTAGCCGACCCGGTTCCTGGTCAGCGTGGGGTGGTGCAGCCTCGGCTTGGCGATATAGGTCATGCGTGCTCCCCGGTCGCGTCCTGGTGGCGCCGTTTCGGCGCTCGAACCGCCGTCGCATCCACCCGCGTGGTGACGGCGTGGGTGATGAAACGTGCCGTGATCGGCGTGCCGTCGTAGTGCAGCACCGGCACCAGGCGCTGCGGGTCGATGCCGAGTTCGTTGACCAGCATCGATCGCATCTGCGCATCGCGGTTCTGTTCGACCACGAACACCTGCTCGTGCCCCTCGATGAAGTCGCGCACGCTGGCCGGGAACGGGAACGCGCGCAGGCGCATCGCGTCGAGAGGCCGGCCCTGCGCCGCCAGCGCCTCGAGCGCTTCGTCCATGGCCGGCGCGGTCGAGCCGAAGTACAGCACGCCGAGCGCGGTCGGCGCCGCCGCCGTCCGCAACTCCGGCTGCGGCACGAGCGTGGCGGCAGTCGCGAACTTCTTCAGCAGGCGCTCGACGTTGTAGAGATAGTCCGGCCCTGCCTCCGAATAGCGTGCATAGGGGTCGCGCGTGGTCCCGCGCGTGAAGTACGCCCCCTTGTTCTTGTGCGTGCCAGGCAGGGTGCGCCAGGGAATGCCGTCACCATCGACGTCCTTGTAGCGACCGAATTCCGTCCCCGCCTCGAGCGCCTCGGCGGTCATGATCTTGCCCCGGTCGTAGCGACGATCCTCGTCCCAGGCAAAGGGCGCGGCCAGACGCTGGTTCATGCCGATGTCGAGATCGCTCATCACGAAGACCGGGGTCTGCAGGCGGTCGGCCAGGTCCAGCGCGGTGGCCGAGAACTCGAAGCACTCGTGCGGGTCCTGCGGCAGCAGCAGCACATGTTTGGTGTCCCCGTGCGAGGCGTAGGCCGCGGCCAGCAGGTCGGCCTGCTGGGTGCGCGTGGGCATGCCGGTCGACGGGCCGCCGCGCTGCACGTCGATGATCGTGAGCGGGATCTCTGCAAAGTAGGCCAGGCCGATGAATTCGGTCATCAAGGACACGCCCGGACCGGAGGTCGCCGTGAAGGCGCGCGCACCGTTCCAGCCGGCACCCGTGATCATGCCGATCGACGCGATCTCGTCCTCGGCCTGGACAACGGCGTAGCGTGCCTCCTTCGTCTCGGGATCGTGGCGCAGCTTCTTGCAGTACGACTGGAAGGCCTCCGCCACCGATGACGACGGCGTGATCGGGTACCAGGCGCAGACCGTCGCGCCACCGTAGACACAACCGAGCGCCGCGGCGCTGTTGCCATCGACGAAGATCCGGTCGCCGACCGCGTCGGCTCGCCGCACCTTCAGCCCGACACCAGGGCCGGTCGGGGGCAGCAGGTTCTCGCGCGCGAAGTCACGCCCCGAATGCAGGGCCCGCACGTTCGAGTCGAGCAGCCGCTCCTTGCCCCGGTACTGTTCGGCCAGCAGCACCTCGATCACGTCACCGTCCACGCCGATCAGTGCCGACAGTGCGCCCAGCACCATGATGTTCTTGAACAGGGTGCGCTGGCGCGGGTCGTCGTAGCTGGCATTGCAGATCTCGGTCGCCGGCATGCCGACGACGTGGATGTCCTCGCGCAGCGGCAGTCCCGATAGCGGCCGCGTGCTGTCGTAGAACAGATAGCCCCCGCTTTCGATCTCGGCCAGATCCTGGGACCAGGTCTGGGGATTCATCGCCACCATCATGTCGATGCCACCGCGCCGGCCGAGCCAGCCGCGCTCGGACACGCGCACCTCGTACCAGGTCGGCAGACCCTGGATGTTGCTCGGGAAGATGTTGCGCGGGCTGACCGGCACGCCCATGCGCAAGATCGCCTTGGCCAGCAGTTCGTTGGCCGACGCGGAGCCCGACCCGTTGACGTTCGAGAACTTCACGACGAAGTCGTTGACGGCTTCGATGCGCTTCACGGCCCCGCCCCCTTGCCCGCTGCTGCGTCCGTCCGCGCGGGCGTCGGCCCCTGCGGGTGGCCGGGTGGCGCTCATTGGGCCCCCTTGATGCTTCGCATCGTCCCCCCAGGGGGGAGTGATCGCCTTCGGAACGGCCGGGCGGCGCTCATGCCGTTACTCCTTCGCGGACCGGTCGCCGGTCGCGGCATCCGGGCCCGGCCTGGGTCGTCTTGAGCAGGAACTTCTGCATGTCCCAGGCCCCGGTCGGGCAACGCTCGGCGCACAGGCTGCAGTGCAGGCACATGTCCTCGTCCTTGACCATCACGCGCGCGGTCTTGAGCGGTGCGCTCACGTAGAGCGCCTGGTCCATGTTGGTGGCCGGCGCCTTCAGTCGGCCCCGCAGATCGGCCTCTTCACCGTTGGTGGTGAAGCTGATGCAGTCCATCGGGCAGATGTCGACGCAGGCGTCGCACTCGATGCACAGGCGTTCGCTGAACACGGTCTGCACGTCGCAGTTCAGACAGCGCTCGGCTTCCTTGAATGCGGTGGCCAGGTCGAAGCCGAGCTCGACCTCGACCTTGATGTTCACGAGCGCCTTCTCGGCCTCGGCCCAGGGCACCTTGAAGCGCGTGTCGTTGCTCACCGCGTTGGCGAAGCTCCACTCGTGGATGCCCATCTTCTGCGAGACGAGATTGGTCATTGGCGCCGGGCGCCAGGCCACGTCTTCGCCTTGCAAGAGGCGGTCGATCGAGACCGCCGCCTCGTGGCCATGCGCGACTGCGGTGATGATGTTCTTCGGGCCGAAGGCCGCATCGCCGCCGAAGAAGACACGCGGCAGGGACGACTGGAAGGTCCTGGCGTCGAGCACCGGCAATCCCCATTCGTCGAAGTCGATGCCGCTGTCGCGCTCGATCCACGGGAACGCATTCTCCTGGCCGACGGCGACCAGGACCTCGTCGCAGGCGATCACGACGTCGGGCTCGCCGGTCGGCACCAGCGTGCGCCGGCCCTTGGCGTTGAACACCGCCTCGACGACCTGGAAGCGCATTCCGGTCAACCGGCCGGCGTCGTGCAGGAAGGCCTTGGGCACATGGCAATTGACGATCGGAATGCCTTCGTGCTGGGCATCCTCCTTCTCCCACGGCGAGGCCTTCATTTCGTCGAAGCCGGAGCGCACGACCACCTGGACCTCGTTCGCGCCCAGGCGGCGCGCCGAACGACAACAGTCCATGGCCGTGTTGCCGCCACCGAGCACGATGACGCGCTTGCCGACCGAGGTCACGTGGCCGAACGACACCGAGGCCAGCCAGTCGATGCCGATGTGGATCGATGCCGCCGCTTCCTGCCGGCCCGGCAGGTCCAGGTCGCGCCCGCGCGGCGCACCGCAGCCGACGAAGACCGCGTCATGGCCTTCGGCCAGCAGGGCCTTCATCGACTCGATGCGCTGCCCGCCGCGGAATTCGACGCCGCCGTCGAGCACGTAGCCGACCTCTTCGTCGATCACGGACTCGGGCAGCCGAAAGCGCGGGATCTGGCTCCGGATGAATCCGCCGGCCTTGTGCTCGCCGTCGTAGACGGTGACGGCATAGCCCTGGGTTGCCAGGTCACGCGCGACCGTCAGCGACGCCGGCCCGGCGCCGATGCAGGCCACCCGTTTGCCATTCGCCGGCGCCCGGTGCGGCATGCGCGCAGCGATGCCCTCGCCCTTGAAGTCGGCCGCCACCCGCTTGAGCCGGCAGATCGCCACCGGCTCGGGTTTTTCCATGTTCGCTTCTTCGACGCGCCCGCGCCGGCAGGCAGGTTCACAGGGGCGATCGCAGGTGCGCCCGAGCACGCCGGGGAAGACGTTGCTGACCCAGTTGACCATGTAGGCATCGTCGTAACGGCCCTGGGCGATCAATCGGATGTATTCGGGAACCGGGGTGTGTGCGGGGCAGGCCCACTGGCAATCGACGACCTTGTGGAAATAGGCCGGATCGGTGATGTCGGTACGCTGCACTGAGGCGGTCTCCAGACCGGACCCGGCACGTGCCGCAGCCCGTTATCGTTGTGCGATCAGTCTAAGCCCGAAGCCCACGACGCCTCGCGTGCCCCCTGGACGCACAGGGGCGCTGCCGCGAAAAAGCAACGATGTACGGCATCCGCGTCAATGCTTGCGGACGGATCTCCGCATCGAACCTGCCGCGGCCAGGGCGAAGCCGACCAGGGCCAGGCTGCCCGGTTCGGGCACGCCGTTCGAGGTCGACCCGTCGGGCGGTCGCACTGCCGTGAGCAGGAAGTCCTGGCTGCCCACCTTGCGCAGCGCATACACGTCGACGACACTCGCCCCGAACGACTGCGCAGCATCGAGCAGGCTGGTCGCGTAGGCCGCGTATCCACTGAGGTCGACAAAGGGGCCCGCGCTCAACGACGCATCGCCGTCGTAGACGAGGTTCCACAAAGCCAGTTGCATCGAAGCCGATTCGGCCGAGTCGTCGACCGCGCTCGGGTGGGCATTCACATAACTCACCAGGCGTCCGACCAACTCGGCCCTGGCGGCGCCGAAGTAGTCGGCCCCTGCAACCACCGCATAACCCAGCATCGGGGCGGCCCCGAACGAGAAGCTTTCGGTCAGCTCGACGCAGTAGGTCTGGAAACTGACCGTGTCGAAGGCGCCGGCATCGGACAGCGACCCGCTGAATCCCCCCGCGCGGCCGGCGTAGGACGGCGTGCTGGTATTGACCTGCTGGCCGGCGCCGAAAGTCCAGCCGGTCAGGGTCACCGCGGCGGCCTGCGACGCCGCGGCACTGACCGCCAGCAGGGTGCCGAGCACGGTCTTCAAGACGAGAGTTCTGTTCACGTTATGCCATCCGGGGATCGAGCGGCACCGGTTCGGCCCGCACTCGCTGGAGGCGGACGTTACGGACTGTCACGCGGGCCCGCATCCCCCGCTCACGGGGGCGAGCGTGGGCGGGCCGCGTTCACGTGAACAGCGTCACGACTGCGCGACCAGGCGCAAGACCTTGATGCCGCCGACCGCCCTTCCCTTGCGCGCGCGCTTGCCGATGAAAGCGGCCAATGCGTCGCCCTTGAGCAGTTGCTCTTTCGGCTTGCCGCCGCGCCCGCTGCCGTGCACGGTCACGCTGTGGCTGAAGACGGCCACGCTGACCAGCGCATCCTTGGCGTCGAGATCGATCAGGGTCAGGCCACGCCCGCCCTTGGGCTGGTGCTTGAGCTCGTCGACGCCGTAGACCAGCAGACGGCCGCTGAGCGACAGGCAGCCGAGCTGTGCGCCCACCAGTGCCTGTGCCCCGACCACGGCCGGCGGCAGTGGATGCTCCTCGGACTCCAGGCTGAGGAAGGTCTTGCCTGCGCGCTGGCGCCCGACAAGATCGCCGACCTGGGCCAGCAGGCCATACCCGCCGGTGCCAGCCAGCACGACGCGCGTGCCCGGGTCGGCGGCAAGGTAGTGCGCTGGCTGGGTGCCGGACTCGAGGTCGATCATCGAGGTGATCGGTTGGCCGTCGCCGCGTCCGCCGGGCAGTCCGGCAACCGGCACGCTGTAGACGCGGCCGTTGCTGCCGAACACGATCAAGGGGTCGACGCTGCGGCAGGCGAAGGTGCCGTAGAGCGCATCACCCGCCTTGAAGGTCAGCGTGAGCGGGTCGATCTCGTGCCCCTTGAGCGCGCGCGCCCAGCCCTTGAGGCTCACGACCACGGTCACCGGCTCGTCCACGACCTGGATCTCGGCGACTGCGCGCCGCTCGGCCTGGATCAGAGTCCGGCGTTCGTCGCCATGCGCCCTGGTGTCGGCCTCGACTTCCTTGATCAGGGTCCGCCTGAGTGCCGCCGGGCTGCCGAGGATCTCGTCGAGCCTGGACTGGTCGGTGCGCAGCTGGCCGAGTTCCTGCTCGATCTTGATCGCCTCCAGCCGGGCCAGCTGGCGCAGGCGGATCTCCAGGATGTCCTCGGCCTGCCGGTCGCTGAGGCTAAAGCGTTCGATGAGCGCCGGCTTGGGCTCGTCGGCCTGGCGAATGATGCGGATCACCTCGTCGAGGTTGAGCAGCACGAGTTGCCGGCCTTCGAGCACATGGATGCGGTCGAGCACCCGGCCCAGCCGATGCCGGGTGCGCTGCTCGACCGTGACCTGGCGAAAGGCGATCCACTCGACCAGGATCTGGCGCAGGCTCTTGGCGGCTGGACGCCCGTCGCCACCGATCATGGTCAGGTTGATCGAGACGCTCGTCTCGAGACTCGTGTGCGCGAGCAGCAGGTTGACGAACGCCTGCTGGTCGACCGTGCGGCTCTTGGGCTCGAACACGAGCCGCACCGGTGCTTCGCGGCCGGACTCGTCGCGCACCGCATCGAGCACCGCGAGCAGGCCGGCCTTCATCTGCAACTGGTCGGCGCTGAGGCTCTTCTTGCCGGCACGCAGCTTGGGGTTGGTGAGTTCCTCGATCTCTTCCAGCACCTTCTGTGCGCTCGTGCCGGGCGGCAGTTCCTGGACGACGATCTGCCATTGCCCACGCGCCAGGTCCTCGATGGTCCAGCGCGCACGCACCTTGAGGCTGCCGCGTCCGCTGGTGTAGGCGGCGCGGATCTCGTTTTCGCTGCTGATGATCTGGCCCCCGCCGGGGAAGTCCGGGCCGGGAAGCAGGTCGAACAGCGCGTCGTCGGGCAGTCGATCGTTGCGGATCAGCGCCACGACGGCTGCCGCGACCTCACGCAGGTTGTGGCTCGGCACTTCGGTCGCCAGCCCGACCGCAATGCCGCTCGCTCCGTTGAGCAGCACGAATGGCAGGCGGGCCGGCAACAGGCGCGGCTCCTCGGTCGAGCCGTCGTAGTTGGGCTGGAAGTCGACCGTGCCTTCGTCGATCTCGTCGAGCAGCAGGCGCGCGATCGGCGCCATGCGCGCCTCGGTGTAGCGCATCGCCGCCGCACCGTCACCGTCGCGGCTGCCGAAGTTGCCCTGGCCGTCGATGAGAGGGTAACGCTGCGAGAAATCCTGCGCCATGCGCACGAGCGCGTCGTAGGCCGCCTGGTCGCTGTGCGGGTGGAAGCGGCCGAGCACATCGCCGACGACACGCGCACTCTTGACCGGCTTGGGCGCCCCCGATGCGCCGAACGACAGCCCCATGCGATGCATCGAGTACAGGATGCGGCGCTGCACCGGCTTCTGGCCATCACTGACGTCCGGCAACGCGCGACCCTTGACGACCGACAGCGCGTACTCCAGGTAGGCGCGCTCGGCGTAGTGCGCCAGGGTCAGGGTGTCGGGGTCGTCCGTGGGCGTCGTGTCGGGGCTGGCGGGCAGGTCGTCGAACAGGTCAGGCATTGGCAGGGTCGGCAATTCAGAGTCAGGAAATGGACCGGCGATTGTCCTGGATGCGCGGCAGGCGCCGTTTCGCAGTCCGGAACAGCGGCCATGCGCGAGCCGGTCACGATCGGCACCCGGTGCTTTGTGTTCCCGATCGATCGACCGGCCGCCGGTTGCGATTCTTTGATCTGACGTATGGGTCCGGCGCGCCCGCGTGACTATGATCCACGCGGCTCGGACGTCACCGATCTCGCCTCGGCCCAATCGCCAAAGCTGCCACACACGACCCATGCACCTTGTTTGCCCCGCCCTCAATGGCCTCTGGCACCGAGGCAGGGGCGCGGTCGACAGGTCAGACGCCACCCCACGCAGCCCGAAAGCAGCCGAGGCCGCGATGAACTGCAGGCGCCAGTCGGCGCCGAGGGCAGGGGCCAATTCCTTTCGGACCTGTGGCAAGGCCCTGATCCTGCTCGGCTTGGCGATCGCCGGCACTTGTGCGAGCGCCATGCCGCCGCACGAGGCGGTCGACCCGGTCGCCGAACCACGCTTCGAATCGATCGGCGGCCACGCCATCGCACGCGACGTGGTGGCGTCACTGGCGCAGGACAAGACCGGGTTCCTGTGGATCGGCACCGGCGACGGTCTGGTCCGCTTTGATGGCTATCGGTTTCGAACGCTCGAACGCAATACGACGACGCTCTCCCAGCGCAGCCTGGGATGGATCAGGAAAATGCTGCCCGGCGCCGACGGCAGGCTCTGGATCGGCACCGAGGCAGCCGGTCTGGACATGTACGACCCGGTCACGGAGGAAGTCACTGGCCACGGCAGCCACGGGGTGCCGAGGGCCGGGGGGCCACACCCGGCGATTCGCGCGCTGGCGCAAGGACCCGACGGCAGCGTGTGGGTGGGCAACCCTGCCGGACTGAGTCGCTTCGATCCGGGACAAGGTCGCTTCACCGAGCACTACGCCGCCGGCACCTCGTCCGCCGACTTGCCGGACAGCCGGGTTCAGGCCCTGCTCGTGGACCATGACGGTGCGCTCTGGGTGGGCACATGGCGTGGTCTGAGTCGACTTGCACCTGATGGCCAGGCATTCCAGCAGATCGCAGCATCGTCTGCGCAAGGCCAGTTCGATCTGGCGACACGCACGGTTCAGGCGATCGTGCAGACCTCCAACGGCCGGATATGGCTGGGCACCGAAGAGGGCGATCTGCTGACCGTCGAACCGGACAGGCGCGTCGCACGGCTGGTCCTGCGCGGGGTGCAGGACGAGGACGGCTTGCGCGGCGCCGTCACGAGTCTGGTGCAGGTGACGCCAGAGCAGCTCTGGGTGGGCCGCGTGACGGGGATCGATGTGCACGACATCGAATCGGGCGCATTGCTGCGTCAGTTGCGCCATGATCCGCGCCGGCCGGCCGGCCTGGCGGGAAACGAGGTGAGCAGTCTGCTTCTGGACCAGGCCGGCTGGGTCTGGGTGGGTGGCTTCGGACTCGGCCTGCAGCGCCACAATCCGGACCCGTTGGGCATCCGCGTCCGCGGCACCGACCTCGCGCCGGACAGCCCGCTGTCGAGCCCCGACGTCCGTACCCTGCTCGAACTCGACAACGGTGAGGTCTGGGCCGCCACGCACACGCGGGGAGTGGCCGTGCTCGACCAGCGGCTCAATGTCGTCACGACCCTGTCGATCCCGTCGCCGCAGGCAAGACCGGGAGGCTCGGCGCCACTGCCGACCGCGCTGCAGGTGACCGCCATGACGCAGGCCCAGGACCGCAAGGTCTGGCTGGGCACACGCGATGCCTTGTGGCAGCTCAGCCCGGAGCGGCGCTTGCTGCAGCGCATCGCTGCCGCGGCGGGACCGCCGCGCAAACTGCTGGCCGACGGTGACGGCACGCTGTGGGTCGGGGCCACCGATGGACTGCACTACCTCGAGCCGCAGGCCCAGCACCTGGTGCGTGTCGGACTGGACAGCGGTGCGCCCCTGCAAGGCGAGGTCACTGCCCTGGTTCGCGGGCCGGACCAGGCGCTGTGGGTCGGGGCGGCGGCTGGTCTGTATCGAATCGCGCCCGGCAGCCGGCAGGCCGAGGCCGTGCAATTCACTCCCGGCGGCGGGTTGGCCAACCCGATCGTGATCGGCTTTCTGGTGGACGCTGGCGGAACCCTGTGGCTCGACACCTCGGGCGGCGGCCTGCACCGCATGACCGCCTGGGACGGGCGGCAGGCCACGTTCGACCGGGTCAGCGAGCGCCACGGCATCGTGAACAAGCCATTCGGCTCGAACCTGATGCTGGACCGACGCGGCCGCATCTGGACCCACATGCACCTCTACGACCCGGCCACCGACAAGCTCGATGAACTGACCACGGCCGATGGCATCACATTCGGCACCGGATGGTTTTACTCCTACGCTGCATTGCGCGACGGTCGCATGCTGATCGGCGGCAGCAAGGGCCTGCTGGTCATCGAGCCGGACCGCTTCGACACGTCGACCTATGCGCCGCCGCTGGTCCTCGCCGAACTGCGCATCAATGGCGTCCGGGAGCCAGTCGACCCTGCCCTGACGCGGATGCAGATCGGCCCCGACCAGCGCAGCTTCGCACTCGAGTTTGCTGCGCTCGATTTCGCCGCGCCGGAACGGCTTCGTTATGCCTACCGGCTGTCAGGCTTCGACGACGACTGGATCGAGACCGGGCCCAGTTTCCGGGCCCCAAGCTACAGCCGGCTCAGCCCGGGTCGGTACGAGTTCCAGGTCCGGGCGACCAACCGCAGCGGGCGCTGGAGCAGCCGGCCTCTTCGCGTCCTGCTGGTGGTGACACCTGCGTGGTGGCAGCACTGGGCGTTCTGGCTCGCCTGCCTGCTCGGGCTTGCGCTGGTCTTTCAGGCCCTGCTGCGCTACCGCACGCACCAACTCGATGCCCAGCGCCGCGAACTGGAGGACATCGTGAAGGACCGGACCCGGGAGCTCGAGGAAGCGAGCCTGACCGACGCCTTGACCGGCCTGCACAACCGCCGCTTCGTGACCCAGCACATCGACGTCGACCTGGCGCTCGCCATCCGCAACTCCGAAGAGCACCCGCGCGCTGTTCTGGTCGCCGATGGAGTGGACTTGTGCTTCTTCCTCATCGACCTCGACCACTTCAAGCAGGTCAACGACCGCCATGGACATGACGCCGGTGATGCCGTGTTGCAGCAGATGCGTGACCGGCTCCGCCTCGTCTTCCGCGACAGCGACTACCTGGTCCGATGGGGCGGCGAGGAGTTTCTGGCTGTGGCGCGCCAAAGCTCGCGCGCACATGCCGCGAACCTTGCCGAGCGCGTGCGCAGGGCTGTGTGCGACCGCCCGTTCGTGCTCCCCGACGGAACCGAGATGAGCAGAACCTGCTCGGTGGGTTTCGCCTGCTTCCCCTTGTCGCACCGCTTTCCGCGCGCATTGGACTGGCACGGCATCGTCAAGATCGCGGACGCCGCGCTCTACGCCGTCAAGGAGCAGGGGCGCAATGGCTGGATGGGCCTGATCGAGGTCGACGCCGAATTGCCGGAAACCCTGTCGGCCGTGGTGGCGGGCGGGCCGCAGGCATGGGCCGAAAGTCCGTCCGCGACCATGCGCAGATCGTGAGATCGACCGGAAATGCGAAGCGGCTTGACCTCACTGCGCCACGCCCAAGGTCCAGGCGCGCCGTATCAGCGCACCGCAACCTTGCGACTCGAGTCCGCTGCCGCCGAGATCGGTGCGCGCCACGATGCCGTAGTACCGACGCTGGGCATCCACCCAGGGATAGAAGCCGAACGCGCCGGCACTGCTGAATGCGCCGTCGCCTGCCGGATCGTCCTCGACCCAATGGCCGATCGAATAGTGAAAGCTCTGTGACGTGGGCACCGGTGTCGACAGCGCGCCCGTGCAGGTGAGTGGGTTCGTGCACACGGCGGCCGTGCCCATCAACTCACCCATCTTCAGTTGCCCGCCAAGCAGCTTGCGCAGGAAAGCCGCGTAGTCGCGCGGCGCCAGCCTTGCGCCACCGGCGAGTTGGGGCTGGGTGAAGCTGATCGCGATGTCGGCGCCCAGGACGCGGCGCATCTCGGCCGCCAGGGTCAGGTTGTCCAGTGCGCCGAGGCCCATGCCAGGTGCGGGCAGGCTGGCGTGCTTCTGCATGTGCCCACCGTTGTAGTAGAAGCGATCGACATGCTGCGGGGTGCGCACGCCATTGTTGTTGCGCGCCACGCAGGTGGCGACCGTGTCGGTGGGCGTGCAGCCAGAGATCGGGAAGCTCGTGTAGCCACTGCGGAAGTTCAGGTACTGGATGTCCTCCGCGGTCAATGCGCCGTTGCGCCGTTCAGCCACATAGGCCCCATACAGCCACTTGGTTGCCGAGGCGATGTTCATGACGGTGGCCTCGTCAATGGCCCCCTGACCCGTCGAGGCCGCCACCGACCCTGCGGCCAGGCGCTCCGACTTGTCGCCGACCTCCCAGTAGAAGGGGCGGATGGTCGTGCAGGCATTGCCCGCGCCGCCCGCGGTCGCGAGCGCAGCGGCACGCCGCACGGCCAGGTCGGGACCGGACGCGGGATCAGGCGCCGTCAGCGCCAGGATGGTCAGCCGTCCGTCGGGGTCGAGCCTTGCCCGCAGTGCGCGGTACTGTTGACCGTCGACGTCGATCGTCGGCACCGACAGCACCTGGGTCGCCGGTTCGAAGCTGGCTTGCGCCTGCACCCCAGCCGGCGCCGTGGCCAGCATGCCGGCAAGCGCGCCGAACCAGGCGCCTTGCCACCGGCCACGGGCTTGCCCCGCCGTCCATCGATCTGCAACCATCGCTCACGCCTCCCGCACCGGACCCGTCGGCACTGGGCACGATGATGCCGCAGCCTGTCGGGCAGCCCCGCCCCGGGTCGGATTCAGCCCGGGGGCGGGAAGTAGGCTGGATCGAGCGTGAGCGTCTGGCCGGCCACGCCGACCAGTTCGACTGTGTTCAACGGGTGAACGGAGACCAGCTCGAGCAAGGAGGCCTGGGTGTAGGTGCCGTTGTCAATCAACCCGACATAGGTTGCCAGGTCGTTCAGCGTGATCGCTGTCCCGACGATCGTCCCCCACAGGTGCGTGACCAGGACGTCGTTGGGCACGCCGGGAGCATAGTGGTTGATCATCGCCTGCGCCAGATCCTGCGTGTTGCCGAGCCGGTCCAGCTGGGCCGTCCACATGCTGAGCTCGGCTTGAGCGGGCGCACGGTTGAAGGCGGCGTTGAACATCGCGAATGCGTTGTAGGTGTTGCCGCCCGGGTTGGTGTCCGACGCCAACAGCGTGTCGGTGAACTGCAGGCGCTCGATCGACAGCAGCGTGTCGTTGCCGTCCGGGCCGCCGGACACGGTGCGCGACACGACATTGCCGGCCAGGCTGTAGCTCGCGCGCGGCCCGGAGAAGATCACGGTGTCGATCCCGCCCTGCCCGTCGAACAGATTGCCCGCGGCGGTGCCGCGAAACACGTTGTTGCCGGCGTTGCCCGTGGCGTTGAGCGCCGAGCCGGTCAGCACCAGGTTCTCGACGTTGTCGGGCAGCACATAGCTGACGCTCGAGCGAACCGTGTCGATGCCGCCGTTCGGGTTCTCGATCACGCGGTCGAGCACGCCCGTCACGGTGTACAGGTCGTTGCCCAACCCGAAACTGAAGATTGCTGTACTGCCGTCGTTGTCGTGAATCGTCGCGGTGGTGTAGCGCTGCGCCACGGTGGCGTTGACCGGCCCGGTCAGATCGAGCCTGAAGGTCTCGGGGGACTCGACTGCGGTGTCGTCGAGCACCACGACCGGCAGCGTCTTCGTCGTCTCGCCCGGCGCAAACACGAGTGTGCCGTAGTAGTAGCTGTAGTCGCTGCCGTTGGCAGCGGTGTCATTGTTCTGTGCGAAGTTGACACGCACCTCGTTGTGCGACGGCGCGCTCAACTGCACGATGAAGTTCGCGAACGTTTCGCCCTCGCTCACGGCCACCGGTGTCGTCAGCACCTGCGGCCGGCTCACCGGCGCCAAGTCGCTGCGCCCGATCAGGGCCGCCCCTACCGCGTCGCCCAACGTCGCCCCGACCGGGTTGGCCAGCAGGAGCTGGAACCGTTCATCAGGCTCGGCAAGGCTGTCGTCAATGAGATCCACCGTCACCGACTTGACCACCTCGCCCGGGGCGAAGCTCAGCGTTCCGGCCACCGCGGTGTAGTCCTGGCTGGCGGCTGCCGTGTCGTCGGCCGTGCTGTAGCCCACGGTGACCGTCGAAACCGACGGCCGGTTCAGCGATACGAAGAAGCTCGCCGACTGCGACGCCTCGTCGACGACCACGTCGCCAACCGAGATCGCAGGCGTGCCCGTATTGCCGTCGTCGTCGAAGATCAGCGCCGGCGTGTAGCGTTGTGCAATCACCGCGTTGACCGGGGCACTGAGGTCAAGCCAGAACACCTCGGTCGACTCGGCGGTGGTGTTGTCGAGCACCACGACCGGGAGCGTCTTCGTCGTTTCGCCTGGCGCGAACACGAGCGTGCCGTAGTAGTAGCTGTAGTCGCTGCCATTGGCCGCCGTGCCGTTGTCCTGCGAGTAGTTGACGCGCACCTCGTTCAACGACGGCGCACTCAGCTGCACGACAAAGTTGGCGAAGGTGTCGCCCTCCCCCACCGCGATGGGCTTGACCGTGATCTGGGGCGACCCGACCGGCGGACCGTCGTTGCGCCCGATCGTGGCCACGCCCACCGGATCGGCCAGACTCGCGCCGGTCGGGCTGGACAACTGCAGCACGAAGCGTTCGTCGGTCTCGGCCAGCGCATCGTTGATCAGGTCGACCGTCACGGTCTTGACCATCTCACCCGGGGCGAAGCTCAGGGTTCCGGCCGCGGCGCTGTAGTCCAGTCCAACGACTGTCGTGTCGTCGGCCGTGGCATAGCCCACCGTCACGGTGGATACCGAGGGCCGATTCAGCGAGACGAAGAAGCTCGCCGACTGCGAGGCCTCGTCGACGACCACGTCGCCAACCGAGATCGCCGGCGTGCCCGTATTGCCGTCGTTGTCGAAGATCAGCGCCGGCGTGTAGCGTTGCGCAATCACCGCGTTGACCGGGGCCGAGAGATCGAGCCAGAACACCTCGGTCGACTCGGCGGTGGTGTTGTCCAGCACCACGACCGGGAGCGTCTTCGTCGTCTCGCCTGGTGCGAACACGAGCGTGCCGTAGTAGTAGCTGTAGTCGCTGCCATTGGCCGCCGTGCCGTTGTCCTGCGAGTAGTTGACGCGCACCTCGTTCAACGACGGCGCACTCAGCTGCACGACAAAGTTGGCGAAGGTGTCGTCCTCCCCCACCGCGATCGGCTTGACCGTGATCTGCGGCGACCCCACGGGCGGACCGTCGTTGCGCCCGATCATGGCCACGCCCACCGGATCGACCAGACTTGCGCCGGTCGGGTTGGACAACTGCAGCATGAAGCGTTCGTCGGTCTCGGCCAGCGCATCGTTGATCAGGTCGACCGTCACGGTCTTGACCATTTCGCCTGGTGTGAAGGTGAGCGTGCCGACTGCCGCGGCGTAGTCCTGGCCCGCCACGGCAGTGCCGTCGGCGGTGCTGTAGCCAAGGCTGATCACGCCGGTCGACGGCCGGTTGAGCGACACGAAGAAGGTCGCCGTGCGCGCCGACTCGTCGACCACGACGTCGTTGACCGACAGGCCTGGCGTGCCCGCGCTGCCGTCATCGTCGAAGATCAGGGCCGGCGTGTAACGCTGTTTGATGACCGCATTGACGGCACTGGACAGGTCGAGCCAGAAGAGTTCTGTCGGCTCGAACACGGTGTTGTTGACGATCGGGACCGACAAGGTCTTCGTCGTCTCGCCGGGTGCGAAAGTCAGCGTTCCGTAGTGGTAGTTGTAGTCGCTGCCGTTGGTGGCCGTCCCGTTGCCAAACGAGTAGGACACGGTGACCGTGTTCTGCGCCGCCACATCGAGGCGGATCACGAACGATGCAGACGCGGCTCCCTCACTGACGGCCACCGGGTCGACAAGAACGTAAGGCATGCGGTTCCCCTGCTGGGGCCCGCAGCCCGTTGCGCGTACCACCTATAGGCGCGGGCGAAAGTGCTGACGATGCCGCAATGGCTGCGACGGGTCACCACTTCACATTAGGGGGACATCGAGGGCCAGGCGTCGTCGTGGATCACGGCGCGGGTGCGAGCGGCCGTTCGGTGTGCACGAAGAAGCGCTGGCCAGCGGGCGTGACGCGGAGTTGCTTGTCGCGCCGGTCGAGCAGCAGACCGAGACTCAGTGCGCTTCCTCCCAATTCGATCCCACCCCGACCTCGGCCAGCAGCGGCACCTTGAGTTCGGCCACGCCTGCCATCAGCGCCGGCACCGCCTGTCTGGCCCAGTCGAGCTCGGCCTCGGGAACCTCGAGCACCAGTTCATCGTGCACCTGCATGATCATGCGCGTCGCGCGCTTTTCCTTGTCGAGCGTGCCTTGGACCGCAATCATGGCCAGCTTGATCAGGTCGGCCGCGGTCCCCTGCATCGGCGCGTTGATCGCCTGGCGCTCGGCGCCTGCGCGGCGCGGGCCGTTGCCGCCCCGGATCTCGGGCAGGTAGATGCGGCGCCCGAACAGGGTCTCGACGTAGCCGAGCTCGGCTGCGCTCGCCTTGGTCACTTCCATGTAGGTCTTGACGCCGGCGAAGCGCTCGAAGTAGCGCTCGATGTAGTCCTTCGCCGCCTTCAGCTCGATCCCCAGGTTGTTCGCCAGGCCGAACGCGCCCATGCCGTAGATCAGGCCGAAGTTGATGACTTTGGCGTAGCGCCGCTGCTCGCCGCTGACGTCGGCCACCGGCACGTTGAACACTTCGCTCGCGGTCGCCTTGTGCACGTCGATCCCGTCGGCAAACGCGCGCAGCAGGCCGGGATCGGCGCTGATGTGGGCCATGATGCGCAACTCGATCTGGCTGTAGTCGGCGCTCAGCAGCACATGCCCGGGCGGGGCGATGAAGGCCTCGCGCACGCGGCGCCCTTCGGCGGTGCGGATCGGGATGTTCTGCAGGTTCGGGTCGTTGCTCGCGAGCCGTCCGGTGATCGCCACCGCCTGTGCGTAGTTGGTGTGCACGCGGCCGGTGTCGGGGTTGACCATCAGCGGCAGCTTGTCGGTGTAGGTGCCCTTGAGCTTGGCCAGGCTGCGGTGCTCCAGGATGCGTGCCGGCAAGGGATAGTCTGCGGCAAGCAGCTCTAGCACCCCTTCGTCGGTCGACGGCGCGCCGCTGGCGGTCTTCTTCTGTACCGGCAGGCCGAGCTTGCCGAACAGGATCTCGCCGATCTGCTTCGGGCTGCCGAGGTTGAACGGCTGCTCGGCGATCGAATAGGCCTCCTGCTCGAGTGCGACCATGCGCTCGGAGAGCTGGCGGCTCTGGGCGGCCAGCACGGCCGGGTCGATAAGAACGCCATGGCGCTCGATTCGCTGCAGCACGATGGCCGCCGGCATCTCGATCGTCTCGTAGACCGATCGCAGCTTCGACTCGGCTTCGAGCTGCGGCCACAGGGTGCGGTGCACATGCAGCGTCATCTCGCTGTCCTCGCCCGAATACTCGGTCGCCCGCCCGACCTCGACCTGTGCGAACGGAATCTGCTTGGCGCCCTTGCCGCACACATCCTCGTAGCTCAGGCCGTGACGCCCGAGATGGCGCTCGGCGAGCTTTTCCAGGCTGTGGCCCAGATGGGCCTCGAGCACATAACTCTGCAGCATCGTGTCATGCGCGAAGCCCTGGCCATGAATGCCATGGTTCTGCAGCACATGCAGGTCGTACTTGATGTTCTGGCCGACCTTGGGTCGTGCCGGGTCTTCGAGCCAGGGCTTCAGCGTCGCCAGCACCTCGTCGAGCGGCAGCTGATCCGGTGCATCGGGCCCGGCATGGGCCAGCGGCACATAGGCCGCGCGGCCGGGCTCGACCGCAAAGGAGATGCCGACGATGCGCGCGCGCATCGGGTCGAGCGAATCGGTCTCGGTGTCGACCGCGGCCAGCGGCGCGGCCAGCAGCCGCTCGACCCAGAGACCGAGCTCGGCACGGTCGGTGATCGTCAGGTACTCGCGCGCCAGGTCGGCCGGTGCCGCGGCGGCCGGCAGTGGGTCTGCCGACGCGACCGCGCCAAGCGAGTCCTCGAGCGACTTGCGCCAGGTCTTGAAGCCGAAGCGGGCATAGAACTCGAGCAGACCCTCACGTTGCACGTCCTGCAGCGCCAGGGCGTCGAGCGACGGCCAGGCCGGCACCTGCGCCGACAGATCGCAGTCGGTGACGACGGTCACGAGCTTGCGCCCGGTCGGCAGCCAGTCGAGCGCCTTGCGCAGGTTCTCGCCGGCGACACCCTTGACCGAATCGGCCGCCGCGATGACGCCATCGAGCGACCCATGTTCTTCGAGCCACTTGACGGCCGTCTTCGGCCCCACCTTGTCGACGCCGGGCACGTTGTCGACGGTGTCGCCGACCAGGGTCAGGTAGTCGATGATCGCCTCGGGCCCGACCCCGAACTTGGCCTTGACACCTTCCACGTCCAGCACCTCGGGCGGCTTGGCCATCGTGTTGATCAGTCGCACGTCGGCCGTCACGAGCTGCGCGAGGTCCTTGTCGCCGGTCGAGATGATCACTTCGTGCCCGGCCCGCGCCGCCACGCGGGCGAGCGTGCCGATCGCGTCGTCGGCCTCGATGCCGGGCACCTCGAGCACCGGCCAGCCGAGCAGGCGCACCGCTTCGTGGATCGGTTCGATCTGGCGGCGCAGATCGTCGGGCATCGGCGCGCGCTGGGCCTTGTACTCGGCATACCAGTCGTCGCGGAAAGTCGGACCCTTGGCGTCGAAGACGCAGGCGGCGTGCGCAGCCGGATAGCGCTCGCGCAGCCACTGCATCATCGCGATGAAACCATGCACGGCGCCGGTCGGGAAACCGTCCGGCGAGCGCAGATCGGGCATCGCATGGTAGGCGCGGTACAGGTAGCTGGATCCGTCGACCAGCAGCAAGAGGGACTTGTCCATCGGTCAATTGTCGCGCGGCCCGTAGAATCGGCGCCATGAAACGCCTCTTCGTCGCCCTGCTGCCGATCCTGGCCGCCGGCACAGCGATCGCGGCGCCCGCGGCCGATCCCAAGATCGACCGCCGCGTCATCGAGGACGACGGGGTGCGAATCGAGGAGTTGCGCGTGCGCGGCCAGACCCGGCGCATCGTCGTGACACCCAAGTCGACCGAGTTGCGGCCCTACGAGATCGTGCCCGCTGACGCCGCGGACCAGCGGCGTGCGAGCGCCGGCCAGCGCGTCTGGCAAGTCCTGTCGTTCTGAGGGCGATCGCGTGGCCGTCTACACCGAGGTCGGCGCGGCGCAGGTGCATGCGCTGCTGGCCCGACTCGCCCTGCCGCCCTTGACCCGGCTGCAAGGAATCGCGGCGGGCATCGAGAACACGAACTACTTCGTCGATACCGAGGGGCCTTCGTTCGTCCTGACCCTGTTCGAACGGATCGGTGCCGAGCAACTGCCCTACTACCTGCACCTGATGAAGCATCTGGCCTCGGCCGGGATTCCGGTGCCCGAGCCCCAGGTCGACGCGAGCGGGGAACTGGTGTTCGAGGTTGCCGGCAAGCCTGCCGCGCTGCTCACCCGGCTGCCTGGCACCCACCGGCTGGCCCCCGACCTGCATCACTGCGAGCAGGTGGCCTCGATGCTGGCCCGGCTGCACATGGCGGGCGCGAGTTTCACGCGCGCCCAGGTCCATCCGCGCGGGCTGCCGTGGTGGAAGGAGACCGTGCCCGTGGTCCTGCCCCATGTGAAGCCGGCGCAGGCCCGGTTGCTGGAGGACGAACTCGGGTACCAGTGCGGCGTGCACGAGTCCGAAGCGGGGCGCGCCTTGCCACGCGGGCCGGTTCATGCGGACCTGTTCAGGGACAACGTCCTGTTCGACGGCCTGACGGGCCACGAGAAGCTGACCGGCCTGCTCGACTTCTTCTTCGCAGGCACCGACACCTGGCTGTTCGACGTTGCGGTCTGCCTCAACGACTGGTGCACCGACCCCGACAGCGGCCGTCTGGACGAGCAGCGCGCCGCGGCCTTTGCCGAGGCCTATGCAAGGGTGCGTCCCTGGCAGGCTGCAGAATGCCGTCTGATGCCCGCCATGCTGCGCGCGGCGGCGTTCCGGTTCTGGTTGTCGCGCCTGTGGGACCTGCACCTGCCGCGCGATGCCAGCCTGCTGGCAGCGCACGACCCCGACCATTTCGAGCGCGTGCTGCGCGAGCGCATTGCCACGCCCTGGCATCCCACGCACTGAGCACGACCACACGATATGGCCCTGTCCCTGCTTCGAGTTCCACCTCAGCGCGGCGCCGTCTGGATTCGTGACGCGTTCCGGCTCTTCGGCCGACGCCCGGTCGCGTTCACCGGGCTGTTCTTCGTCTTCCTGTTCGCCGCGATGATGGTGCTTTTCGTGCCGGTCGTCGGTGGCCTGCTCCAGATGATGACGCTGCCGATGCTGTCGCTCGGATTCATGGTCGCAGCTCGCTCGGCGCTGGCCGGCGGGCCCGTCCAGCCGGGTCAGTTCGTCGAACCCCTCACGGGTGACCGCCAGCGACGCATCGCGCTGCTGACCCTTTGTGTGGTCTACGGGGTCGGTGCGGCCCTGCTGCTGTGGCTGTGCAATGCGATCTCCGGCGGGTCGCTCGCGCGCCTGCAGGAGTTGCTGGCGGCTGGCGATTCGGCGCGCGAAGAGATGGATGCCCTGATGGCCGAGCCCGATGTCTTTCTGGGCACGGTGGTCGGACTGCTCGGCGCCACGCTGTGGTCGATCCCCTTCTGGCACGCGCCGGCCCTCGTGTACTGGGGCGGCCAGAGCGCCGGCCATGCCCTGTTCTCGAGCACCGTCGCCGTGTGGCGCTGCAAGGGCGCATTCCTCGTCTATTCGATCGTCTGGGCTGGCGTGATCGGCCTGTTCGGCGCCGTCGCGGCAATCGTGCTCAGCGCCTTTGGCGCGCCCCAGCTGGCCGGCCTGATGGCGTTGCCGGCCGGTCTGATGTTCTCCACCGTGTTCTACGTCTCGCTGATCTTCACGTTCGACGACAGTTTCGGGCGCGGTGAAGACGCGAGCACCTACGCCGAACTGGGCTCTTGAGGCCCGGCGGCCCCGCAGGGCAGCAGATCAGTCGATCGGGGTGAGCTTGGCCACCGACAGCGCCAGCCACTTCAGCCCGTGGCGTCCGAAGTTGATCTGCGCCCGCGCATCGTTCCCGCTGCCCTCCAGCGTCAGCACCAGACCCTCGCCGAACTTGTTGTGAAACACCGCCTGCCCGATGCGCAGGCCACCGGGTGCGACCTTCGGTTCGACTCGCCCGGCACCCACGATGCCACCGAGCCCGCTGCCGCGCGCCCAGGCCTCCTGATAGGGCTTTGAATAGCCGGACCCGAATCCCTGCTGGCGCGGCGTCAGCCATTTGAGCGCAGCGTCTGGAAGTTCATCGAAGAACCTGCTCTTGACGCTGTAGCGCGTCTGGCCGTGCAGCATGCGTGTCTGGCTGAAGCTCAGATACAGACGCTGGCGCGCGCGCGTGATGGCCACATACATCAGGCGCCGCTCCTCCTCGAGGCCGTCGGCATCGGACAGGGAATTCTCGTGCGGAAACAGCCCCTCTTCGAGGCCGGTGATGAAGACCGCGTCGAACTCCAGGCCCTTGGCCGAATGGACCGTCATCAGCTGCACCGCGTCGGCGCCGGCCTGCGCCTGGTTGTCGCCCGCCTCGAGCGAGGCGTGGGTCAGGAAGGCGGCCAACGGTGACATGATCTCGCCGGTCTCGAAGTCCGGCACCGGTTGGCGCAGTGCGACTCCGGACGCCGACTGCTCGTCGACCGGCAGGGCCACGGCGTCCTTGCCGAAGCCCTCCTGGGTCACGAAGGCTTCGGCCGCGTTGACCAGTTCCTCGAGGTTTTCGATCCGGTCCTGGCCCTCCTTGTCGGTGCGGTAGAACTCCACCAGGCCGCTGTCGGCCAGCATCTGGTCGATGATCTCGCGCAGCGTGAGCCCTCTCGTGCCCCCGCGCAGCCCCTCCAGCAAGGCCAGGAAGCCGGCCAGCTTGTCAGCCGCCTTGCCCTGCAGCGCGCCGACGCTCTGGGCCAGGCTGCGCCCACTGACTCTGGAGGCGTCCTGCAGGAGCTCGATCGTGCGTGCGCCGATGCCGCGGGTCGGGAAGTTGACCACGCGCAGGAAGCTCGTGTCGTCGTTCGGGTTCTCGATCAGGCGCAGGTAGGCCAGGGCATGCTTGACCTCGGCCCGTTCGAAGAACCTCAGCCCGCCGTAGACCTTGTACGGCACGCCGGCATTGAAGAGGGCACTCTCCAGCACCCGGCTCTGCGCGTTGCTGCGGTAGAGCACGGCCATCTCGCGCCGCGCCAGACCGGCGCGGTGCAGCTCGCCGGCTTCCTCCAGGAACCACTGCGCCTCGGCGTAGTCGCTGGTCGCCTCGTGCACGCGCACCGGTTCGCCTGGGCCGGCTTCGGTGCGCAGGTTCTTGCCCAGGCGGCGCGTGT
The DNA here is from genome assembly GCA_963706655.1 of uncultured beta proteobacterium. Taxonomy (GTDB): domain Bacteria; phylum Pseudomonadota; class Gammaproteobacteria; order Burkholderiales; family Burkholderiaceae_C; genus Rubrivivax. The sequence continues at coordinate 95,085 of CAVPNN010000024.1, read as the reverse complement.
TGTGCGCGATCAGCTCGTTTGCCGCGTCGAGGATGTTGCCGCACGAACGGTAGTTCTGCTCGAGCTTGATGACCCGCTCGACGCCGTATTCGCGCTCGAAGTCGGCCATGTTGCCAACGCGCGCGCCGCGAAAGGCATAGATGCTCTGATCGTCGTCGCCGACTGCAAACACGCCCTGGCCCCGGCCCGGTGGCGCGAACATCTTCAGCCAGGCGTACTGGAGCCGGTTCGTATCCTGGAACTCGTCGACCAGCACATGCGAGAAGCGCCGTTGGTAATGCTCGCGCAGCGGATCGTTGTCGCGCAGCAGCTCGTAGGTGCGCAGCATCAGCTCGGCGAAATCGACCACGCCTTCTCTTTCGCACTGGGCCTGGTAGGCCTCGTAGATCTCGACCAGCTTTCGCGTGTGTCCGTCGTGGATCTCGACGTCGCGCGGGCGCAGACCGTCCTCCTTGCTGCCGGCGATAAACCAGGTGACCGGCTTGGGCACGAACCGTTCCTCATCCAGATTCATGCCCTTGATGACGCGCTTGACGGCGGCCAGCTGGTCGGCGCTGTCGAGGATCTGAAACCCCTGCGGCAGGCCGGCCAGCTTCCAGTGCGCGCGCAAGAAGCGGTTGCACAGGCCGTGAAAGGTGCCGACCCACATGCCGCGCACGGCCACCGGCAACATGGCCGACAGCCGTGTCAGCATCTCCTTGGCGGCCTTGTTGGTGAAGGTCACGGCCAGCACCCCGCCCGGCGAGACCAGTCCATTGGTCATGAGCCACGCGATGCGCGTGGTCAGGACCCGGGTCTTGCCCGACCCGGCGCCCGCAAGGATCAGCGCGGGAACAGTCGGCAAGGTGACGGCCGCCAACTGCTCGGGATTCAGATGCCCGAGCAGGCGCGCTTCGGAGGGCTGCATCGGGTCATTCTAGGAGTGCGCCGCGGCGCAGGTCTTCACCGCCCTCGGGGCGGGCCCGGCTCAGATCGGATCGGCCCACTCACCCGGCAGGTTGGTGAGTTCGATCAGCGTCGGTGGCCCGTCGCTGCTGGCGAGCGGCCCCGGTTTCGGGCCCAGGCGCTCCTTCAGCCAGGGCAGCAGCAGATCGCTCGGCATTGGCCGGCTGAGCAAGTAGCCCTGCATCTCGTCGCAGCCGAGCTGGTTCAGGAACTCCGCTTGTGCTTCGTTCTCCACCCCTTCAGCCACGACCTTCATGTTCAGGCTGCGTCCCATGGCCACGATGGCGGTCGCGATCGCCTGGTCCTCGGGATCGTTCGGCAGCTCGCGCACGAAGGACCGGTCGATCTTCAACGTGTCGATGGCAAAGCGCTTGAGGTAGCTGAGCGACGAATGCCCGGTCCCGAAGTCGTCCATGGCGACCCGCACGCCCATCTCGGCCAGGGCCGCCAGCACGCTGCGCGTGGTGTCGTTGTCTTCCATCAGCAAGCTCTCGGTGAGCTCGATCTCGAGCCGCTCGGGTGCCACCCCTGCGTCGCTGAGCGCGTCGGCGATGTGGCGCGCCAGGAATGGCTGGCGGAACTGGCGCGCCGACAGGTTGATCGCCATGCTGATCGGCGGCAGTCCGGCGCTGTCGAGCCCGGCGAGCTCCTTGAGCGCCGATCGAATGGCCCAGGCCCCGACGGGAAGAATCAGGCCGCTGTCTTCGAGCACCCCGATGAAGCGGCCCGGCGAGACGACCCCATCGACCGGACAACGCCAGCGAATCAACGCCTCGACACCGGTGATCCGGCCGGTGCTCAAGCGCGCCTTGGGCTGGTAGTGCAGTTCGAACTCGTTGCGCTCGACGGCGCGACGCAGGTTGTTCTCGAGCGACAGGCGCGCCGCCACCTCCGCGCTCAGCTCGTCGCTGTAGAAGCTGAAGGCGCCGCGGCCCAGGGCCTTGGCGCGGTACATCGCCATGTCGGTGTGGCGGATCAGTCCATCGAGGTCGGTGTTGTCCGACGGGTAGACCGAGATGCCGATGCTGGCCGTGATGTGGAGCTCCTGTCCCTCCCAGGAGAACGGCTGCTCGACCGCATCGAGAATTCGTTGGGCGATCAGTGCCGCATCGTCGGCACCCGTCACGCCCTCGGCGATGACCGTGAACTCGTCGCCGCCGACACGCGAGACGGTGAAGCGGTCGTCCGCCCGCGCCACGCTGTCGGCCGCGCGCAGGCAGCCCTTCAGGGTCTCGGCCAGGTGCTGCAGCAGGCGATCCCCGACGTCGTGGCCCAGGCTGTCGTTGATCACCTTGAAGTGGTCCAGATCCAGGAACATCAGGGCGACCGATTCACCTCCGCGCGAGGCACGCAACATCGCGCGCTCGAGACGGTCACGGAAAAGGGCACGGTTGGGCAGGCCGGTCAGGCTGTCGAAACTCGCCAGATACGCCAGGCGTTCCTGGACCAGCTTGCGCTCCGAGATGTCGCGCAGGATCAGCAGGCGCTGTTCTCCACCGTCGAGGTGGGCCACGCTGATCGTCAACTCGACCGGCAACATGCTGCCGTCGGTGCGGATGGCCGCCGTCTCCCATTGTCCCGCGGCAAACGCGGCCTCACCAACCGCCAGCGGCACCAGCCAGCGCATGATCGGTGTTCCGACGACAGACTCGGCATCGGCACCCAGAATTGCCGCCGCAGTCTCGCTGCACAGGGTGACCGAGCCCTTCGTGTCGCAAGTCATCAACCCACTCGCAGCGTCCTGGAAGAGCTGCAGCAGCTGCTCGCCGTTGGAAGCAGCCTTTGTCGCGCGCGGCCACATGTTGCGCAGCAACGACCGCAACCAGTTTCCGCGCGCTGGCGCAGCAACAGGCAGTACGGTGCGACCCGGGGAGGCCGTGGTGGCGGGCAGGGGCAAGAAGGAACCCTTAGGGTTATCCGCAGGACCACCATTCTGCGACCCGTCTATCACGGGCGGTGAGGCACAAACGGGTAAAATGCTCAGCCGGGCCCAAATTCTGGCGCCCGGCATGCGTCCAGCCCCGTCCCACGGGGGTTTCGGGGCCGCCGGGCACACCAGGTCAAGTGCTTTCCCTCGAACTGAAGGAGCCTGACCGTGGAAATCTTCGACTACGACAACATCCTGCTGCTTCCGCGCAAGTGCCGTGTCGACAGCCGCTCTGAGTGCGACCCCTCGATCGAATTCGGGCCGCGCCGCTTCCAGTTGCCGGTCGTCCCGGCCAACATGAAGACCGTGATCGACGAGCCGATCAGCGAGTTCCTGGCGCGCGAAGGCTACTTCTACGTGATGCACCGATTCGATCTCGACGGCGTGGCCTACGCACGGCACATGCGCGATCTAGGCCTGTTCGTGTCGCTCAGCTCCGGCGTCAAGGACGCGGACTTCACGATGATCGACCGTCTGGCCGCAGACGGGGTCGGTGCCGACTACATCACGATCGACATCGCCCATGGTCACGCGGAGAGCGTGCGCAGGGCCATCGAGCACATCAAGCTGCGTCTGCCCAAGGCCTTCGTGATTGCCGGCAACGTGGCCACGCCGGAAGCGGTGATCGACCTCGAGAACTGGGGCGCCGACGCGACCAAGGTCGGCGTCGGGCCAGGCAAGGTCTGCATCACCAAGCTCAAGACCGGTTTCGGCACCGGCGGATGGCAGCTTTCGGCGCTCAAGTGGTGCGCCCGCGTCGCGACCAAGCCCATCATCGCCGACGGCGGGATCCGGCATCACGGGGACATCGCCAAGAGCGTTCGCTTCGGTGCGGCCATGGTGATGGTCGGCTCGCTGTTCGCCGGCCACGAGGAGTCCCCCGGGCAGACCGTCGAGGTCGACGGCAAGCTCTACAAGGAGTACTACGGCAGCGCCTCCGACTTCAACAAGGGCGAATACAAGCATGTCGAGGGCAAGCGCATCCTGGAGCCGATCAAGGGGCGCCTGGCCGACACGCTGCGCGAGATGCGCGAGGACGTGCAGAGCTCGATCAGCTATGCAGGCGGCGTCGCGCTGGCCGACCTGAAGAAGGTCAACTACGTCATCCTGGGCGGCGAGAACGCCGGCGAGCACCTGTTCATGTAGCGCCGGGCGCGCGCTCAGCGCGCGATCATGCCCCGACGCTCACCCGGTTCGAGCGAGCGCAGCTTCGGTGCCTGGTGACCAGGGCCCGCGCCCGTCCGGCTGGAGCAGCTGGGCAGATGCCCTGATCGGCGTGCGACAGGGCGGTCCTCAGAAGCGGCTCGTCCTGGGATCCGAGCACCCGCGTGAAGTCCTCCGCGACCGGGCAGACCGGTTCGAAGCCGTCGAAGAAGCGACCGACGTTGTTGCTGTTGACCGACTCGAAGTTCACGGCGTTGAAGGTCGTCCCGCAACCATTCGCCTTGGGCAGAAAACCGACCGGCTTGCCGCAGCTGGTGCCGCCCACCACGACGACGTCGACGAATGGGCGCAGGCCGTTGATGACCAGTTCGCTCGCTGAACAGGTGCGCGGCCCGGTCAGCACATAGACACGGTCCAGGCCGAGCGACGATCCGAAGTCCTTGAAGGCGAAGGTCTGATTGTCGATCGACGCTCGCTGGTCGTTGTAGAGCAGCGATGCGAAAGCCAGGCCGCTCGTGCGGGAACCACTGACGTAGGAGCCGAGGTCCGCCGCCACGGAGACCAGGCCACCGCCGTTGTAGCGCAGGTCCAGCACGACGTCGCGCACGCCCTGGGACTTGAACTGGGCGAAGACGCCGTCGGCAGGCGAGCGCACCTGGTCGATCATGTCCTTGACGAGCAGGTAGCCCACCTTGCGACCGCCCGGTGTCGTGACGATCGAGCTCGTGCCGAGCGGTGTCAGCGGGTAGGCCGAGGCCACCAGCGTGACCGTTCGCGGTCCGGTCGGACCGGCCAGTTCCAGAGCCAGCACATCGCCCTCGCGCGCCGGGCTGAGGGCGGCGAAATCGTCCGACGCAATGACGTCGAAGGCCGACCGGCCGTTGATCGAGAGCACGCGATCGCCTCGGCGCACGCCCCGCAACGCGGCGTCAGATGCTGACTCCACATAGCGCACATAGAGCGGCTCGTTGGGCAGGCCTTGCACCTCCAGACCGGCAACGAAGACGCCGTATCCGAGCGAACGTCCCTCGCCAAAGAACTGATTGAAGCTCTCGGTGGACTCGAGGTAACTCCAGCGGTCGGGCGGGAAGCCGGCACTGGCGTCCTTCTTCAACAGCGCCTCGAAGTAGCTGCCGAGATCGGCATGGGCTGCCGGGTCGGCCGCGGGGGCTTGCCGGTACCAGAGGTACCACTCGCCCATGTAGTCGCGCAGCCAGCTCTTCTGGTCGTCGACGCTGCAGCTCAGGCTCGCAGCGCCCCCGCTGCCCCCGCCGCCACACGCGATCAGCAGGGCTGGCAAGAGCGTGACGAGCGTGCGCCGCAACTGGGTCGGCAGCAGCGTGGACAAGCGATTCATGCAGGTCTCCAACGACGGTTCCGAACTGCGGCAGGCGAATCCCGCAACCTACAATCCTCTGCTCGGTGCCAGCGCCTCGCGTTGACACCTGCGCGTGTCCAAACCTGTATCGCCATGACCGAACTTGCCAAGTCCTTCGAACCAAACGCCATTGAAGCACGATGGGCGCCGCTGTGGCAGTCGAGTGGCATCTACGCGCCCACGCTGGACCCCACGCGGCCCTCGTTCTGCATCCAGCTGCCTCCGCCCAATGTGACGGGAACGCTGCACATGGGGCATGCATTCAACCAGACCATCATGGACTCGTTGACACGCTACCACCGCATGCGCGGCTTCAATACCTTGTGGGTTCCGGGCACCGACCACGCCGGCATCGCGACCCAGATCGTGGTCGAACGCCAGTTGCAGGACAACGGCATCAGCCGGCACGACCTCGGACGCAAGAACTTCGTGGCCCAGGTCTGGGACTGGAAGGCGAGCTCGGGCGCCACCATCACGCAACAGATGCGCCGCATGGGCGCATCGGTGAGCTGGGACCACGAGTACTTCACGATGGACGAGGGCCTGTCCACGGTCGTCACCGAGACCTTCGTGCGGCTCTACGAGGAGGGTCTGATCTATCGCGGCAAGCGTCTGGTGAGCTGGGACCCGAAACTCAAGTCGGCGGTCTCCGACCTCGAGGTCGAAAGCGAAGAAGAGGATGGATTCCTCTGGCACATCCGCTACCCGCTCGAAGACGGAAGCGGCGGCCTGGTGGTCGCCACGACCCGACCCGAGACCATGCTCGGCGACACGGCCGTGATGGTGCACCCACAGGACGAGCGCTATGCCGCCTTCGTGGGCAAGTCGGTCCGGCTGCCGCTGACGGACCGGGTGATCCCGGTGATCGCCGACGACTATGTCGACCGCGAATTCGGCACCGGGGTCGTCAAGGTGACGCCCGCGCACGACGCGAACGACTACGCGGTCGGCATGCGCCACGGCCTGCCCATCATCGGCATCCTGAACCTGGACGCGACGCTCAACGAACTCGCCCCCGAGAAGTACCGTGGGCTCGATCGCTTCGACGCTCGCAAGCAGGTGGTGGCCGACCTCGACGCACTGGGTCTGGTCGTCGAGACCAAGAAGCACCGGCTCACGGTGCCGCGTTGCGCCCGCACCGGCCAGGTCATCGAGCCGATGCTGACCGACCAGTGGTTCGTGGCGATGCGCAAGCCGGGAGCCGGCGGCAAGTCGATTGCCGAACAGGCCATCGAGGCGGTCGAGTCGGGCGAGATACGGTTCGTGCCCGAGAACTGGGTCAACACCTACAACCAGTGGATGCACAACATCCAGGACTGGTGCATCTCGCGCCAGCTTTGGTGGGGCCACCAGATTCCGGCCTGGTATGGCAGCGACGGCCAGGTGTTCGTCGCCCGCGACGAAGCTGGAGCGCGCGTGCGCGCCGAAGACAGCGGCTACCGCGGCCCGCTGACGCGTGACGAAGACGTCCTGGACACCTGGTACTCGTCGGCACTGGTCCCGTTCTCGACCCTGGGGTGGCCCGCCAAGACGCCCGAACAGGACCTCTTCCTGCCAAGTAGCGTGCTCGTCACGGGCTACGACATCATCTTCTTCTGGGTCGCCCGGATGATCATGATGACCAAGCACTTCACGGGTCGGGTGCCATTCCGGCATGTCTACATCCACGGCCTGGTGCTCGATGCCCATGGCCACAAGATGAGCAAGTCCGAGGGCAATGTACTCGACCCGGTCGACCTGATCGACGGTATCGCGCTGCCGGCCCTGCTCGACAAGCGCGTGGTCGGCCTGCGCAAGCCCGAGACCGCACCGAAGGTGCGCAAGGCCACCGAGAAGGAGTTCCCGCAGGGCATTCCCGGCTACGGCGCGGACGCCCTGCGTTTCACCTTTGCCGCCATGGCCTCGCTTGGCCGCAGCCTGAACTTCGACACCAAACGCTGCGAGGGCTACCGCAACTTCTGCAACAAGCTCTGGAACGCCTCGCGCTTTGTCCTGATGAACTGCGAGGCGCAGGACTGTGGGCTCAAAGAGCACACCAAGGCGGAATGCGCACCGGGTCAGCCGATGCACGGCTACCTGCAGTTCTCGCAGGCCGACCGCTGGATCAGTGGCGAACTGCAGCGCGTCGAGGCGGCGGTCGCGCAGGGATTCGCCGACTACCGGCTCGACAACGTGGCCAACGCGATCTACGCCTTCGTCTGGGACGAGTACTGCGACTGGTACCTGGAGATCGCCAAGGTTCAGATCGCCACCGGCACCGAGTCGCAACAGCGTGCGACGCGTCGCACCTTGATCCGGACCCTCGAGACCGTGCTGCGCCTGATGCATCCGGTGGCGCCCTTCGTCACGGCCGAGCTGTGGGACACGGTGGCCGTGGTGGCTGGGCGCAAGTCAGCCGACTCCGTCGACAGTGTCACCACCGCAGCCTACCCCCAGGCCCAGCTCGAAAAGATCGACGCCGAGGCCGACGCCTGGATAGTGCAGCTCAAGGCGGTGGCCGGCGCCTGCCGCAACCTGCGCAGCGAAATGAACCTCTCACCGGCCGAGCGCATCCCGTTGTTGACGCGCGGCGAAGGCTCCTTCGTCGAGCAGGCGGCCCCCATGCTCAAGGCCCTGGTGCGACTGTCCGAGGTACGCGCCATCGACGACGATGCTGTGTTCGACAAGCTCAGCGCCAACGCGCCGGTGGTCGTCGTCGGTGGCTTGCGAATGGCGCTTCACATCGAGGTCGATCCGGCCGTCGAGCTCGAGCGGCTGGGCAAGGAGATCGACCGCCTGGGTGGGGAGATCACGAAGGCACAGGCCAAACTCGCCAACGAGAGCTTCGTCGCGCGTGCGCCGGCAGCCGTGGTGGCGCAGGAACGCCAGCGCGTCGACGACTTTAGTCAGACTCTGGCTCGTCTGCGGGAGCAGCGGCAAAGGCTTTCGGCTCTTCAATAGACCCGGGCGTCGTGTCCGGACCCGACAGCAACTCGTCGATCCGGCGCGCAACCGACCATGCGCTTCGAACGCGTGACTCGCGGGTCGTACTGGCGACACGAGGAGTGACCTGCAGGTTGACGACACCGTGGAGCGGCCGACCCGGATCGAGCATGCCGGGCTCCATGCTGTCGAACCAGGCGGCGGCTAGGCGACCGCTGCCCAATGCATGGGCCAGCGCACGCTCGTCGAAACTGCTCGAGTGCCCCAGGCTGACCAGGACCTGGTGGGACTTGCAGGCCATCAGGTAGCGCTCTCCGATCAGGCCCCGGTAACGCGAGTAGTAGCTCAGCAGCACGCAGTTGACGTCGCTGATTTCGACCAGTTCACGCAGGCCGACCGGCTCGACACCCCAGTCACGCCAAAGTGGGTCGGACACATGCAAGGTCGGGTCGTAGCCGACGACCCGTGCGCCGAACGCCGCCAGCAGGCGCGCCAGCGGTCGAACCGCGGCGGTCATTCCGACCAGACCCACGGTGGCCCCCCCGAGTTCGCGCCCGACCAGCAGGCCCTCGGCATTGACGACCGGCACCCGCCGCAGCAGCTGGAGCATGGCGCCGATGGCGAACTCGGCTTCGGCCTGCGCGGTGGCATCGGTGGGCCGCACGACTTCGATGCCGGCGCGGGTGCAGGCGTCCAGATCGATGTTCTCGGCGCCCGACGAAAGACGGCCGATGGCACGCAGCGCAGGTGCCGCACGCAGCACGGTGTTGTCGACCGCCACCGATGGCGGAATGATCATGGCCCGGACGTCGAACAACGCGCGGCGCAGCGCCAGCGGCTCAAGGGCAAGCTGCGGGGCGTAGCGAATCCGGAATCGCACATCGAGCCATTGCACCACTTCGGGTTCGAGGGGCTCGACGATCAATAGGTCCATGGTGTCGGTGATCGGAGTTGGGCCGGACTCCTGGCATGGCCTGCGTGCCACAATGGCCGCCGGCTCTTTTGGCCATTCTATGTAAGCAAATGTTGATTAAGAAGGCAATATTCCCTGTTGCGGGCCTCGGCACGCGCTTTCTTCCAGCCACCAAGGCCCAGCCGAAGGAAATGCTGCCAGTGGTCGACAAGCCGCTGATCCAGTACGCCGTCGAGGAGGCCTACGCGGCCGGCGTGCGCGAGATGATCTTCGTGACCGGGCGACACAAACGCCCGATCGAGGACCATTTCGACATGACTTTCGAGTTGGAGGTAGCCCTCGAACAGGGGGGGAAGCACGAGCTGCTCGAAGTGGTGCGCAGCGTCAAACCCGACGACATGGAGTGCATCTATGTGCGCCAGGCGCAGGCGCTCGGATTGGGCCACGCCGTCCTGTGCGGCCAGCGCCTGGTCGGCAACGAGCCCTTCGCGGTGCTGCTGGCGGACGATCTGATGGTCGGCCAGCCGCCGGTGCTGCAGCAGATGGTCGAGCAGTTCGACGAGTGGCGTGCATCGATCCTTGCGGTGCAGGAGGTGCCGGCCGAACAAACGCGCCGCTACGGCATCGTGGCCGGCACGCAGATCAACGAGCGCATCGTCGACGTGACGAGCATCGTCGAGAAGCCCGCCCCCGAGGACGCACCTTCACGACTCGGTGTGGCCGGCCGGTACATCTTGACGCCCGGCGTGTTCCACGAGATTACGACCCAGGCGCGCGGTGTCGGCGGCGAAATCCAGCTCACCGATGGCATCGCGTCGCTGCTGCGGCGCGAGAAGGTCTTCGCATTCCGCTATTCGGGCAAGCGCTATGACTGCGGAAGCAAGGCTGGCTTCTTGCAGGCCAATGTCGAACTGGCCCTGCAGCACCCCGAGATCGGGCCCTCGTTCCGCGAGTACCTGCGCACGCTGGAGCTGTAGCCTGGCGCTGGCTCAGCGCCGGCGCAGCAGGTGCACGAACTCGTCGCCCTCGGTCGTCTGGTCGACCAGTTCGTTGCCCGTCTGCCGTGCAAAGGCCTTGAAATCGCGCACCGATCCAGGATCGGTGCACACCACCTTCAGCACCTGCCCGCTGGCCATGTCGGCGAGCGCCTTCTTGGCCTTCAGGATGGGCAACGGGCAGTTGAGTCCGCGCGTGTCGAGCTCTAGGTCGGCGTTCATGGTGGTCCGCATTCTAAGCAGGGTCGATGAATTGGGGCTCGTGCCCGCGCGACCGCAGCCACTGGGCCAACGCCAGCCCGGTCCCGGCGCGCCAGCAGCGGATCTGCGCCGGTTCGAACAACTTGTACTCGGCCAGCTCGGGCGACAGCGTGACCTCGCCACTGGCCACGACGTGGTACGTGATGATGATCTGGTTCATGCGCTGGAAGTCGTGCACACCGATCAGCGACAGCTCGTGCGCCACCAGCGACGTTTCCTCGAGCACCTCGCGCGCGATGCCTTGCTCGGGCGTCTCGCCAGCTTCCATGAAGCCGGTGATGAGCGCGAACATCCTGTGCGTCCAGGCCGAGTTGCGCGCGAGCAGGATCCTGCCGTCGCGATCCGCGCATTCGATCACCGCCGCCAGCACCGGCGTCGGGTTGTTCCAATGGGTCCATGCGCAGCCCGGGCAGCGCAGCCTCACCCGCTCGCCGCCATCCTCCAGCATCGCCAGCGGTTCGAGCGCGGCAGCACATTGGGGGCAGAACCGAACGTCGCCGATCACGCCGGAAACACGCCAGTCGACAGGTAGCGGTCGCCGCGATCGCAGACCACGAACACGATCGTCGCGTTCTCGACGGCACGCGATATCTCGAGCGCCACCCAGCATGCGCCGCCAGCCGAGATCCCGGCGAAGATGCCCTCTTCGCGTGCCAGCCGGCGTGCCGTCTCTTCGGCGTTGGCCTGGTTGACCTGGACCAGTTCGTCGACATGCCGGGGGTCGTAGATCTTCGGCTGATAGGCCTCGGGCCACTTGCGTATCCCCGGTATGCGCGAGCCTTCGGCGGGCTGGGCACCGACGATGCGCACGTCCGGTGTCTGCGACTTCAGGTATCTGGAAACGCCCGTGATTGTGCCGGTCGTCCCCATCGCACTGACGAAGTGCGTGATGCGGCCATGCGTGTCGCGCCAGATCTCGGGCCCGGTCGTCTCGAAGTGCACGCGCGGGTTGTCGGCATTCGCGAACTGGTCCAGCACGCGGCCCTTGCCGTCGCGCTCGAGCTGCTCGGCAAGGTCGCGTGCGTACTCCATGCCGCCGGAGCGCGGCGTCAGGATCAGTTCGGCGCCGAACGCCTTCATCGTCTGCGCGCGCTCGATCGACAGATCTTCAGGCATCACGAGCAGCATCCGGTAGCCGCGGATCGCCGCGGCCATGGCCAGCGCGATGCCGGTGTTGCCGGACGTGGCTTCGATCAGGGTGTCGCCGGGGCGGATGTCGCCACGCTCCTCGGCACGCCGGATCATGCTGATCGCAGGCCGGTCCTTGACCGATCCGGCCGGGTTGCTGCCTTCGAGCTTGCCCAGGATCACGTTGCCGCGCCGCTCGCAATCGGCGCCCGCAATCCGTTGCAGGCGCACCAGCGGCGTCCCTCCGATGCTGTCTTCGATCGTCTTGTAGGCAGGTGCCTCGGCGCGGTCCATGCGGGCTGTGCTCCTGGTGGGGACAGGCATTGTCGCAGCGTCGCGTTCTCCCTGCACCGAGGGCCCGCAAGCCCATGCAATAATTCAACGCTTCATGCGTGCCATCGGCAGCAACCCAACAGCCCGGGTGGCGAAATCGGTAGACGCAAGGGACTCAAAATCCCTCGCCGCAAGGCGTGCCGGTTCGAGTCCGGCCCCGGGCACCATTGCACAGTGAGTTCATGCCGCCGATCCCACCGGTCACCAAAGCACTGCTGCTGATCTGCTCCGCGGTCTTCGCGATCGAGCTGTTCGTGCCGCTGCTCGACTTGTACTTCGCCCTGTGGCCGATCGGGAGCGGGCGCTTCCTGCCCTGGCAAGTGCTGAGTTATGCCTTCTTGCATGGCAGTCCCATGCACCTGTTCTTCAACATGCTCGGACTGTGGATGTTTGGCTCCGAGCTCGAACGGCTCTGGGGCCAGCGCCGCTACATCCAGTTCCTGGCCGCCGGTGCGTTGGCTGCGGCCGCGGCCCAGCTCGTGATCACGGCGATGGCCGGCTCGGTCTACCCGACCGTGGGCGCTTCGGGTGCCTTGTACGCACTGCTGCTGGCATTCGGCATGCTGTTTCCGAATCGCATCATCATGCCGCTGTTCCCGCCGATCCCGATGAAGGCACGCACCTTCGTGATGGTCTTCGGCGGACTGGAGCTTCTGATGGGGCTGTCCGGCAGCAGCGGTGTCGCGCACTTCGCACATCTGGGCGGGATGGTGGGCGGCTTCCTGATGATCCGCTACTGGCGCGGCCAGCCGCCCTTCGGCTCGCGGCGTCGCTAGGATCGATCCGGCCTCAGGCCATCCTGAATGGTGGGATGGCGCAGTCGAAGCCGCAGTTCCCGCTTGAGGCGCCGATTGTCGAGTCGCCTGGACTCGGACATGAAGGACAGCTGCATCGGGTTCAACTGCGCCTGGGCGTCTGGGCGCGACAGTCGAACGGGTCGCGGCAGGTCGAACCGGTCGGCGACCCAATCGAAGTAGTCGCCCATCGTCATCTCGGTGTCGTCGCAAGTGTGCACGACCCGCTGTGACGCACCGCGCTCGAGCGCTGCGATGCAGGCGCGCGCCAGATCGTCGGCGTGGATATGGTTCGTGAACACATCGTGCTCGCGTTGCAGCGTGGGCGAGCCACGCCGCAGGCGCTCGCGCGGGTCGCCTCCGACGCGATCCAACGCGTAGATGCCGGGCACTCTCAGCAGGGTCACGCACACGCCGCAGCGTCGTCCGTAGGCACGCCACTGCGCCTCGGCGTCGGCGCGCCTTCGGGCGCGTGGGGTCCGGGGATCGATCCGCCTTGTCTCGTCGATCAACTGCCCTTGGCAATCGCCATAAACGCCGCTGGTGCTGGCGTACACGACTCGCTGCACCCGCGTCTGGCGGGCCAATGCATGGACAAGGTTGCGTGAACGCGCATCGGTGTCGCCGCTCGACGGCGGCGGCGCGAGCACCAGGACCGCATCGGCCAGACCGGCCAGCCGCGCCAGCGTCGCTGGCCGGTCCAGGTTCCCGGCCAAGGGCAGCGCACCGGCCGCGCGCAGCGCCTCGTGTCTGTTCGGCGAAGAGGTCAGCGCCAGCACACGCCAGCGCCCTCGCAGTTCGCGCAGGACGCGCATGCCCACATCGCCGCAACCGACGATCAGCAAGGTTCGCCGGCGAATGGTCATCGAAGCAGCGGAAGGCACAATCGGGTTATCAGTGTACGTGCGCACCTTGCCAAATGAGTCACCAGGTCACCATTCAACCCGCCCAGAAGCAGTTCGACGTCGCGCCGGACGAGGCGATCCTGGCGGCCGCGATCCGCCAGGGCATTGGCCTGCCGTACGGCTGCCGCGACGGCGCATGTGGTTCGTGCAAGAGCCGCTTGCTCGAGGGCCGGGTCGTGCACGGCCCGCACCAGGTCAAGGCCCTGTCGGCCGACGAGGAAGCCGCCGGCCTCATCCTCACCTGTTGCGCAAGACCCCAGACCGACTGTGTCGTCGAAGCGCGCAGCGTGCCCGGCGCCGGCCAGTTTCCGGTGCTCAGGCTGCCGTCACGTCTGGCGCGCATCGAACGCGTGGCACCCGATGTCGCGGTGCTCACGCTGCAGTTGCCGGCCAACCAGAACCTTCAATACCACGCCGGACAGTATGTGGAATTCATCCTGCGCGATGGCTCTCGGCGGAGCTACAGCATGGCCAATGCGCCGCACAACCTCGGCTCACCTCCGTCGATCGAACTGCATGTGCGGCACATGCCTGGTGGCAAGTTCACCGACCACGTGTTCAGCACGATGCAGGAGCGCGACATCCTGCGCATGGAGGGCCCTTTCGGCAGCTTCTTCCTGCGCGAGGACTCCGACAAGCCGATCATCCTGCTCGCCAGCGGCACCGGCTTTGCACCGATCAAGGCGCTCATCGAGCACCTGAAGATGCAGGCCAGCAAACGTCCGATCACGCTCTACTGGGGTTGCCGTCGCAAAGCCGACCTCTATCGCCACGACTGGTGTGAGTCGATGGCACGGGAGATGCCGAACCTGCACTACGTGCCGGTGCTGTCGGAGCCCGGGCCGGACGACGCATGGACCGGCCGCGTCGGCTTCGTGCACGAAGCCGTGATGGCGGACTTCAGCGACCTCGGCGCGCACCAGGTCTATGCCTGTGGCGCACCGGTGATGGTGGAGGCGGCGCAGCGCGACTTCGTCGCCCGCTGCGGGCTGCCGCCGGCCGAGTTCTACGCCGATGCATTCACTTCCGAAGCGGACAAGCACGGCCCTCAGGTAGGCGCGTGACTCTTCGCTTCTTGAGTTGAACGGCGCCGCCCAGGAAGGCGTCGCTACCTGCGCGGCCGGGCAATCGTCCCGGTCCGTCCTTTGCCTTATTCGCCCAGGTAGGCCGCACGGACCTTGGGGTCATTGAGCAAGGCCTTGGCCTCGCCCTGCATCGTGATCTCGCCCGAATCCATCACGTAGCCACGATTGGCCAGGCCCAGGGCCCGGCTGGCGTTCTGCTCCACGAGCATGACCGTGGTACCGCGCTGGTGGATGTCGTTGACGACCTCGAAGATCTTGTCGACCATGATCGGGGACAGTCCCATCGACGGCTCGTCCAGCAACAGGACCTTCGGTCTGGCCATCAGCGCGCGGCCCATCGCCAGCATCTGCTGCTCGCCACCGCTCATGGTGCCGGCGAGTTGGTTGCGGCGCTCCTTGAGGCGCGGGAAGATGGCAAAGACCTTGTCGACGTCGGACTCGATCTCGTCGTCGTCGCGCACGAAAGCACCCATCTGCAGGTTCTCCGTGATCGACATGCGGGCGAAGACGCCGCGCCCTTCGGGCACCATCACCAGGCCCTGCTTGACGAGTTCCCACGGGCCCTGGCCGCGGATATTGCGCCCGAGGTACTCGATCTCGCCATCGGCCACCGGCTGCACGCCCGTGATGGCCTTCAGCGTGGTGGTCTTGCCGGCACCGTTGGCGCCGATCAGGCTCACGAGCTCTCCGGCGTGGACTTCGAAGCTCACGCCCTTGACCGCCTGGATGCCACCGTAGGCGACTTTCAGGCCCGTGACTTTGAGGAAGGTTTCGCTGCTCATCTCAATGCGCCTTGTGTCCGGCACCGAGGTAGGCCTCGATCACCTGTTCGCTCTTCTGCACCTCGGCCGGCGTGCCTTCGGCGATCTGCTTGCCGTAGTCGAGCACCGTCACGCGATCGCACAGCCCCATCACCAGCTTCACGTCGTGTTCGATCAGCAGGATCGTCCGGCCGTCCTTGCGAATGCGGTCGATCAGTTCGCGGAGAACGACCTTCTCGGTCGCGTTCATGCCGGCCGCAGGCTCGTCGAGCGCGATCAGCTTGGGGTCGGTCGCGAGGGCACGCGCGATCTCCAGGCGTCGCTGGTCGCCGTACGACAGGGTGCGCGCCTTGTAGTCCGTGAAATGCCCGATGCCCACGTAGTCCAGCAACTCCTGCGCCCGATCGGCAATGGCCTTTTCCTCGCGCTTGAAGCCGGCAGTCCGAAATACGGCGCCAAACAAGCCCGAACGCGTGCGCACGTGGCGCCCAACCATGACGTTCTCCAGCGCTGTCATTTCCGCGAACAGGCGGATGTTCTGGAAGGTGCGTGCGATGCCAGCCTTGGCCACCTCGTGCACCGCCGAAGGCTTGTAGGTCTCGCCTCCCAGTTCGAAAGTACCGGAGTCAGGCGTGTACAGGCCCGTCAGGACGTTGAAGAAGGTGGTCTTGCCGGCCCCGTTCGGACCAATCAGGCCATAGACCTGCCCAGCGTAGATCGTGATGCCCACTTCGGACAGCGCCTGCAAACCGCCGAAGCGCTTGGACACGCCTTGCACATTGAGTACTGAATTGCTCATGCTCGCCCCTCGTCAGTTGGTGGGGGCCGGAGCCGCCTTGCCATGTTCGGGGCTCGGCCACAGGCCGCGCGGACGCACCAGCATGATGCCGATCATGGCGCTGGCAATCAGCAACTGGCGCAGGATGGCGGCGTCGAGCCGTCCTCCCGTCATGTGTTGCAGCGGGCCAGCCACGTAACGCAGCACTTCGGGCAACGCTGCGAGCAGCACGGCCCCAAGGATGACACCGGGCAAGTGCCCGATGCCGCCCAGCACGACCATGGCGACGATCATGATGCTTTCCATGAGGCTGAACGACTCGGGCGAGACGAAACCCTGGAAGGCCGCGAACATCGAACCCGAGATGCCGCCGAAGGTGGCCCCCATGCCGAAGGCAAGGAGCTTCATGTTGCGCGTGTTGATGCCCATCGCCTTGGCGGCAATCTCGTCCTCGCGGATCGCCATCCAGGCGCGGCCGATGCGAGACAGTTCGAGCCGGTGGCAGACCACCACGCTGACGACGACCAGGGCCAGGAAGGTGTAGTAATACAGCGTCACCGCAGGCAATTCGATGCCCAGGAACGAGAAATCACGCTGGCCGATGTTGAAGCCCAGGATGTGCATCGAATCGATGCGGTCCAGGCCACGCGGACCGTTCGTGATGTTGAGCGGTTGCTCGAGGTTGTTCAGGAAGACGCGGATGATTTCGCCGAACCCCAGCGTCACGATGGCCAGATAGTCGCCGCGCAGCTTCAGCACCGGTGTTCCCAACAGCACGCCGAAAATAGCCGCCACACCGGCCGCCAGCGGCACCACGATCAGGAACGGCGCATGCAGCCCGTCCGGGAACAACCTGGCAATCCACTCGAAATTCTCGGTCAGATGGGGCGAGGCAAGCAGCGCATACATGTAGGCGCCGACCGCATAGAAGGCCACATAACCCAGATCGAGCAAGCCGGCATAGCCGACGACGATGTTCAGGCCCAGTGCCAGCAGCACGTACAGCAGGGCCAGGGCCATGATGCGCACCCAACCATGGCCGAACTGCTGCGCGAACAGCGGCAGCGCCATCAACAGGATTGCGGCGACGACAAAGACGATGATCTTGTTCTTCATGGTCGGCTCCTCAGGCGCGGTCCGCCACGCGCTCGCCCAGCAGTCCCGAAGGCCGCAGCGTCAGCACGAGGATCAGTGCAGTGAAAGCGAAGATGTCCGCGTACTGGCTTCCCAGCACACCACCCGTCAGCGGTCCGAGGTAACCCGCACCGATCGCCTCCACCAGGCCGAGCAAGATGGCCCCGACCACGGCACCTGCGAGGTTCCCGATGCCGCCGAGCACGGCGGCCGTGAAGGCCTTCAAGCCGGGCAGGAAGCCCATCGAGTGCTGCACGGTGCCGTAGTTTGCCGCCCACATGACACCGGCCACTGCAGCCAGTGCGGCACCGATGATGAAGGTGGCCGAGATGACCATGTCCGGGCGCACGCCCATCAGGGCGGCGACACGCGGGTTCTCGGCCGTGGCCCGCATCGCCCGTCCGAGCTTGGTGCGGTTGACGAGATAGGTGAGACCTGCGAGCACGAAGGCGGTGATCGACAGGATCAGGATCTGGGTGACGCTGATGACGGCGCCGCCCACGTTCAACGGCTCGGTCGGCAACAGCAGGGGATAGGGCTTCGGATTCGGCTCCCAGACGATCATGGCGATCGTCTGCAGCATCAGGCTCATCCCCATCGCCGTGATCAATGGTGCCAGGCGTGGCGCGTTGCGCAACGGCCGGTAAGCCACCTTCTCGATCGAGAAGTTGAGCGCCGAGCACACGATGACGGCGCAGATCAGCGACATCAGGATCAGCAGCCAGCCCGGAATGCCGGCATCGGCCAGGAAGGTGACCACGGTCCAGCTTGTCAGCGCGCCGACCATCAGCACCTCGCCATGGGCGAAGTTGATGAGGTTGATGATGCCGTAGACCATCGTGTAGCCGAGTGCCACCAGCGCATACATGCTGCCGAGCACCAGACCATTGATGATCTGCTGTAAGAAGATGTCCATCGAGGTCTCCAAATTGTCGTGCCGGCGTACCCGTCACGCTGCCCTGCTTCCGCTGCGCTGGATCGGCGCCGTTCAAGGCGTGGTCCGCGCAACGTGCGGGCCGCCGCATTGTAGGTGTCGATCTGGACCGGTTCGACCCGAGTTTCCCCGTCTGTCGCCGATGAAAACTCTGTCTGGCGGTCTGTTCACCGAGCCTTCTTCGCCGCCTCGTCGCGCGCGCGCCATTCGGCCAGCCGTTCGGCAATGCGCAACTCGAGCCCACGCGGGACCGGTTGGTAGAAGCGGGGTGAGTCGACTCCCTCAGGCCAGTAGTTCTCGCCTGCAGCGTAGCCGTCGGCCTCGTCATGCGCGTAGCGGTACCCTTCACCGAAACCCTGTTCCTTCATGAGCCGGGTCGGCGCGTTTCGCAGGTGAGCCGGCACCGGACGGCTGCCATCGGTTTTGACGTGGGCTCGGGCCTCACCCCAGGCCTTGTAGACGGCGTTCGACTTGGGTGCGACGGCGAGGTAGACGACGGCCTCGGCCAATGCGAGTTCGCCTTCCGGCGAGCCGAGTCGCTCGAAAGCCTCGGCCGCCGCCAACGCCAACTGCAATGCACGCGGATCGGCCAGCCCGATGTCTTCACTCGCCATGCGCAGTAGGCGCCGCGCCACGTAACGCGGGTCGACACCGCCATCGAGCATGCGCGCCAGCCAGTACAGCGAGGCGTCCGGGTCCGAGCCGCGCACACTCTTGTGCAAGGCCGAGATGGCGTCGAAGAACTGGTCGCCGCTCTTGTCGTACCGGCGCAGCATTTCCCCCAGAGCTGCCTCGAGCAATCGTTCGTCGATGGTGGTGGACGAGCCAGCCAGCGCGACCGCGATCTCGAATCCATTGAGCAGCCGGCGAGCATCGCCGTCGGCATGTCCGATCAGACGCTGGCGCGCCGCCGCATCGAGGGTCGGCGCCTGCAACACATGGCCCGCGCGCTCGAGCAATGCGGCCAGATCATCGTCCGACAGGCTCTTGAGCACATGCACCGTCGAACGCGACAGGAGCGCGGAGTTGACCTCGAACGACGGGTTCTCGGTCGTCGCGCCGATGAAGACGAACAGCCCCGACTCGACATGCGGCAGGAACGCGTCCTGCTGCGCCTTGTTGAAACGGTGCACCTCGTCGACGAAGACCACGGTCCTTCGTCCCCGCGCGCGCGCCAGTTCCGCCCGTTCGACGGCGTCCCGAATATCCTTGACGCCGGCGAGCACCGCCGACAGCACGATGAACTGGGCGTCGCTGGCACCTGCGACCAGCCGCGCCAGGGTGGTCTTGCCGACGCCGGGTGGCCCCCACAGGATCATCGAATGCAGGCGGCCACTCTCGAGTGCGACCCGCAACGACTTGCCTGGCCCGAGCAGGTGGCGCTGACCGATGACCTCGTCGAGTGTGGCGGGGCGCAGGCGCTCGGCCAGTGGTGCGGCTTCGTTGGAAGGAGGTTCGAACAGGCTGTCTTGCGCGCTCATGGACGCATTGTCAGGGCGAGCCGCGGCCTACTGCACCAGCAGATCGGCGCCGGGCGGCGGCGTGAACCGGAAGCGCTCGGGCGCCGGTGCCGTCCGTCCAGCGAACCCGGTGAAGCGCAGCAGCGAACGTTGACCGAAGGCGTCGAGTATCTCGACGGCGGCCAGCGTGCGGCCGTCGAAGCCGACCTCCATCCACTGGAATCCGCCATCACCCGAACGCGGCGTGGCGCGCGCCCATTCGAGACCCGCGCGCGCAGGAACGCCGGTGAGCACGAACGCGCTGTCCAGCGCCCCACCTGCGAGCAGGGCCGCGGGCGTCTGGCCAAGTGCCTGGCCGATCGGGCGAACGCTGACCTGGTTCAGATCCGGGTCGTGCACCCAGATGCGTTCTCCGTCGGCAACGATGTGCTGCGGGTAGGGCTTGATGTAGTCGAAGCGGAAGCGGTTCGGGCGCGAGAACTCGAACTGCCCGCTCGACATCTTGGTCTTGGCGCCATCGGCGGAGGTGACGGCCTGCGTGAATTCGGCGCCTCCGGCCTTCACGTCGCGAACGAACTCGCGCAAGGTCTGGACCGCGTCGGCGCGCGCCAATCCGACCGCCAGGCACGCCATCCACAGCACAAGGACAGATTTCATTCGTCACGCTTGGGGACCAGCAGGTCCCGGTTGCCATTGCTCGCCATCGCACTTACGAGGCCGGACTTTTCCATTTGTTCCAGCAAGCGCGCTGCGCGGTTGTAACCAATGCGCAGGTGACGCTGCACGAGCGAGATCGACGCACGACGCTGCTGCAGCACGACAGCGACAGCCTGGTCGTACATCGGATCGGCTTCGCCCCCGGGGCCGCCCTCGGCGCTGGCGCCGGCTTCACCGTCGCCATCGAGCGTGCCGCCTTCCAGCAGGCCCTCGATATAGTTGGGCTCACCCTGGGTGCGCAGGTACTCGACAACCCGGTGGACCTCGTCGTCGCTGACGAATGCGCCATGCACGCGCACCGGCACCCCTGCCCCGGGCGCCAGGTACAGCATGTCGCCCTGGCCGAGCAAGGCCTCGGCGCCCATCTGGTCGAGGATCGTCCGGCTGTCGATCTTGCTGCTGACCTGGAACGACAGCCGGGTCGGAATATTGGCCTTGATGAGGCCGGTGATGACGTCCACGCTGGGCCGCTGAGTGGCGAGAACGAGGTGGATGCCCGCCGCGCGGGCCTTCTGCGCCAGGCGCGCGATCAGCTCCTCGATCTTCTTGCCGACCACCATCATCAGGTCGGCGAGCTCATCGATGACGACGACCACATGCGGAAGCCGCTCGAGCGGCTCGGGCGCGTCCGGCGTCAGGCTGAACGGGTTGCCGAGCTTCTCACCTCGCTCGTTGGCATCGTCGATCTTGCGGTTGTAGCCTGAGAGCTGGCGAACACCGAGCTTGCTCATCAGCTTGTAACGTCGCTCCATCTCGCCTACGCACCAGTTCAGCGCATTTGCGGCCTGCTTCATGTCGGTGACGACCGGTGCCAGCAGGTGCGGAATGCCTTCGTAGACGCTCATTTCGAGCATCTTCGGGTCGATCAGGATCAGGCGCACATCGCGCGCCTCGGCCTTGTAGAGCAGGGACAGGATCATCGCGTTGATGCCCACCGACTTGCCCGCGCCGGTGGTGCCGGCGACCAGGCAGTGCGGCATCTTCGCCAGGTCGGCGACGACGGGGTTGCCGATGATGTCCTTGCCCAACCCGAGCGTCAGCAGCGAGTGCGCATCGTTGTAGACCTGCGAGCCCAGGATCTCGGCCAGGCGGATCGTCTGCCGGCGCGCATTGGGCAACTCGAGCGCCATGTAGTTCTTGCCAGGCACGACCTCGACCACGCGAATGCTGATCAATGACAGGGCTCTGGCCAGATCCTTGGCCAGGTTCACGATCTGCGCGCCTTTTACCCCGGTCGCCGGCTCGATCTCGTAGCGGGTGATGACCGGCCCCGGAGACGCCGCGACCACCCTGACGTCGACGCCGAAGTCCTTGAGCTTCTTCTCGATCAGCCGGCTCGTCATCTCCAGCGACTCGGGCGTGACACTGTCCCTCGTGACCGGCGCCGCGTCGAGCAGATCGACTTGCGGCAGCCGCGTGTCGGACAGTTCGACGAACAGCGGCTTCTGGCGCTCCTTGGCCACTCGTTCCGACTTGGGGACCTCGGAGACTGGTTTCTCGATCACGAGCGGCGGGTGCTCGGGCGCGTCGCGGCGCAGGTCATCGACCTCGATTTCACGTTCGCGCAGCAGTTGCTCGCCGATGCGCCGGTCTTCTGCACGCTCTGCGCGCACCTGGCGCCGCGCGCCGAAAGCCTCGAGCCGTTCGCCGACGGCATCGGCCAGACGAACCCAAGAGAAGCGCAGCGATAGCGACAGACCGAACACGAGCGCGGCGATCCACAACACACCTGAGCCCGCGAACCCGAGCCAGCGCATCGACAACTGACCCAATGACATGCCCAGCACGCCGCCCGCGTGGCCCGGCAGCAGCGACTCCCAGCGGTACAGGCGCGTCCACTCGAGTGATGCGCTGGCCGCCATCAGCAACGCCAAGCCGACCCAGACCACCCATGCCGGTGCTTCCGGCGCCGCCGCGGGCGGCGCACCTCGCAATGTCCGGGCCAGCGTGCTGAGCCAGGCTCGCGCCGTGACTGGCAGCAACCACCAGGCCGAGAACCCGAACAGGAAATACGTCAGGTCGGACGCCCAGGCGCCCAGCAGCCCCGCCATGTTCTGCACTTGCGATTGCATGCCGGAGGTCGTGAACGCAGAGTCGCCCGGGTTGTGCGTGACCATGGCCAACAAGTACAACAGCCACGCCAGGGCACCGAACACGAGCATGACCTGCGCGCGCCAGCCGCCACCCTGCACACTGGCCGGCGCCGTCTTGCCCTCCTGCGCTGAAGCACTTTCGCCGCGCAAGGACCCGAGTGGAAACGTCATGCCCCGGATTGTGGCCGAAGGCGCACGACCCGCCTTGTCCAGGTCAGTCGTTCTGCAGCCGCTGCTTGATGATCACCGAGCCATTGTCCTGGGTCTCGATGACACCCTTCTCCTCCAGATCCTTCATGACCCGGCTCACCATCTCGCGCGAAGCCCCGACCACCTTCGCCATGTCCTGGCGGGACACCTTGTGGCGGATGATCTGCACGCCTTCGGCGTCGGTCTCAGCCATGTCGAGCAGCGTCCGCGCAACCCGCCCGTACACGTCCAGAAGGGCCAGCGACTCGATCTGCCGATCCGCATTGCGCAGGCGCCGAACCAGGCCACGCAGGATGGCATAGGCCAGGGTCGACCCCTCGGGCAGGCAGCGCGCGAAGTCCGAGCGCTGCAGCACCAGCATGTCGGTCTGGATCTCCGCGCGCACGGTGGCCGAATGCGGCTCGTTGTCGATCAGGCTCATCTCGCCGACGTAGTCACCCGATTCGAGCACGGCAAGGATCACCTCGCGCCCGCGAGTGTCCGCAGTCAGCACGCGTGCCCGGCCGTTGAGCAGGATGAACAGCGCATTGCTCTTGCGCCCCTGTTCAACGACCAGTTCGCCACGCCGGAAGCGGCGCTTGACCACGGAATCCGCGATCGACTGCGCCTGTTCGGCGGTCAACATCGAGAACAGCGGAACGCGGCGGATCAGGTCGAGATTCGACAACATTGACATCGTATGCCCCTCTGCTTTTTCTGTTTGCGGATCGAGGCCCCGGTCCTCGTGACCCGCTTGCCTAGAATCCCGCTATTGTGCCCATAGCGTGACTTGTGACCACCGCACGGCCCCCCATCTGCGGCCGAGACGTCGGTTCGACGCGACGCACGGTGCAGCAAGCCCCCTAGTTTTCGACGGAACCTTCATATGACGACCCCCAAACACGCCCGAGTCCTGATCCTCGGCTCAGGCCCGGCCGGCTACACGGCTGCCGTTTATGCGGCGCGCGCCAATCTGAAACCGATGCTGATCACTGGCATGGCCCAGGGCGGTCAGTTGATGACGACGACCGATGTCGACAACTGGCCGGCCGACGCCGAGGGCGTCATGGGGCCGGACCTGATGCAGCGTTTCGAGAAGCACGCCCTGCGCTTCGAGACGCAGATCGAGTTCGACCACATCAGCGCGGTCGACCTGTCCAGGCGACCGTTCGCGCTCAAGGGCGACAGCAACAACTACACCTGCGATGCATTGATCATCAGCACCGGTGCCAGCGCAAAGTACCTGGGCCTCGAAAGCGAGCAGGCCTTCATGGGGCGTGGTGTGAGTGGTTGCGCCACCTGCGACGGCTTCTTCTACCGCGACCAGGTCGTGTGTGTGGTCGGCGGCGGCAACACTGCCGTCGAGGAGGCCCTGTACCTCTCCAACATCGCCAGCAAGGTTCACCTGATTCACCGGCGCGACAAGTTCCGCGCGGAGCCGATCATGGTCGACAAGCTGATGGACAAGGTCGGTGCCGGCAAGATCGAACTGCACCTGTGGCACACGCTCGACGAGGTGCTGGGGGACGACAGCGGCGTGACGGGCGTGCGCATTCGGTCGACCCAGGACCAGGCGACCCGGGACCTCACCCTCAAGGGCTGCTTCATCGCGATCGGGCACCAGCCCAACACCGACATCTTCAAGGACCAGATCGAGATGAAGGACGGCTACATCATCACCCGCACCGGCCTGAACGGTCTCGCGACCATGACCAGTGTCGAAGGCGTCTTCGCAGCCGGCGACGTTCAGGACCATGTCTACCGCCAGGCCATCACCAGCGCCGGCACGGGTTGCATGGCTGCGCTGGACGCGCAGCGCTTCCTCGAACAGTGATTTCGCGCCCCAAGGAATTCCGCGCTATAATTTCAGGCTTTGCCGAGTCAGGCATTCAGAATCTATTGGAGAGTGCGTCATGGCACGCGTCTGTCAGGTTACGGGCAAAGGCCCGATGGTGGGGAACAACGTTTCTCACGCCAACAACAAAACGAAGCGTCGCTTCCTGCCCAATTTGCAGTACCGCCGCTTCTGGGTCGAAAGCGAAAACCGCTGGGTGCGCCTGCGCATCTCCAACGCGGCATTGCGCCTGATCGACAAGAAAGGCATCGACGTGATCGTTGCCGATCTGCGCGCACGCCACGCAATCTGAGCTGAGACTCGAAGGAGAACCCCATGGCCACAAAAGGCGGACGTGAAAAGATCAAGCTGGAGTCCTCAGCGGGCACCGGCCATTTCTACACCACGAGCAAGAACAAGAAGACGACGCCCGGAAAGCTCGAGTTCCTGAAATTCGATCCGAAGGCGCGCAAGCACGTCCTGTACAAGGAAACGAAACTCAAGTAAGCGCGGGCCTGTCGCCTCGGCGACACCCGGGTCGAACGAAGAAGGGCTGCAGATGCAGCCCTTTTGCTTGTGGGTCCGGCCGGATCCAGCGTGCTTGACCGGCCCAGTCCTGACTCAGGCGCGCACGGCGCGAAGACTCATCGAGAATTCCCGCAGCGCCGTGATGCCGCTGCCCTCGGCGCGTCGGCACCAGGCTTGCAGATCGACCAGCAACTGCTCGGCCGACACGTTCGTCCGCGTCCAGATCTGGCGCAACTCCTCGCGCATCGTCAGCAGGGTTGCCAGCTTCGGGCTCTCTTCGACCGCTCTGGCCAGTTCGGTCTTGAGCCGCAACGGGATCTTGTGGTCGTCGCGATGCAACCAGGCTCTGGCCACGAGCATCGCTTTCCAGCGCGACGAGTTCTTTGCCCCCTGCTGACGCAGGCGATCGAGCTCGGTGCCAACCGCCCGGCGCATTTCCGCAGCGTACTTGGCCATCACCTCGTATCGATTCGCGATGATCGCCTCCAGGGTCTGCCGATCGGCCATCGGCTTGACCTCGCCCAGCGCCATTCGCGGCGCGGTCTTGCGGACCTTGGCCCAGCCGATCATCTCCATCGCCCGGATATAGGCCCAGCCGATGTCGAACTCGAGCGGTTTGACTGACAGCTTGGCCGAGGTCGGATAGGTATGGTGGTTGTTGTGCAACTCCTCGCCACCGATCAGAAGACCCCATGGCGACACATTGGTGGAAGCGTCCGCAGCCTCGAAGTTGCGGTATCCCCACCAGTGTCCGAGGCCATTGATGATGCCGGCGGCAGTGATCGGAATCCAGGCCATCTGCAGGGCCCAGATCGCCACGCCGATGGCCCCGAACAGGGCCACATTGATGCCGAACATGAGGATCACGCCCACCCTGGAAAAGCGCGTATACAGATTGCGCTCGATCCAGTCGTCAGGCGTGTTGCGACCGTACTTGTCCAAAGTCTCGGCCACCTTTGCCTCGGCCCGGTAGAGCTCGCTGCCTCGCAGCAGCACCGTCTTGATGCCGCGGGTGACCGGGCTGTGCGGGTCGTCGACGGTCTCGCACTTGGCGTGATGCTTGCGATGGACCGCGACCCACTCCCTGGTCACCATTCCGGTCGTCAACCAGAGCCAGAAGCGGAAGAAGTGCGAGGGAATCGGCCCCAGTTCAAGCGCGCGATGGGCCTGCGCCCGGTGCAGGAAGATCGTGACCGACGCAATCGTGAGGTGCGTGACCACCAGCGCAAACAGCACGACTTGCCACCAAACGGTCTCGACCAGACCATGCGACAGCCAGTCGACCACTGCGTCGTGCACCACCAAGAAATCGATCATTCAATCCAGCTCCCGGCACCCGGAACGGGACCGTAGCAAATTGTAGACCGGTCGAGGCGCTGCCGCGGCCGTCGAACGCAGCGTCTCAAGTCAGGGAACTGCCGGCTCGTGACTTGACGTCCGTTGGTTGCCGTTGGTCGCCGATGACTCCACTATCTGCGCGTCCAGATCGCAGCGAAGAACCCGTCGGTGGCATGTCGATGGGGCCAAAGGCGAAGAAACCGGCCATCGGTCAGCGAATCCGCCATCTCGATTCGGGCCTGGCTCAAGGCCTCGCCGGCCGGCAACGGGTCGAAACGGTCGCCGTGGCTCGAATCGAAAGCCGCCACGACGTCCTCGTTCTCCGCCCGCAACAGACTGCAGGTGGCATAGACCAGCCGACCGCCGGGCTTGAGCAGGCGTGCCGCGCTGGCCAGGATCGCCGACTGCTTGGCCTGCAGTTCCGTCACCGATTCTGGCGATTGACGCCACTTCAGGTCCGGGTTGCGTCGCAAGGTGCCCAGGCCCGAACAAGGGGCGTCGATCAGGACGCGGTCGATCTTGCCGGCCAGACGCTTGATGCGGTCGTCCCTCTCATGCGCAATCTGTGCCGGGTAGACGTTTGACAGGCCGCTGCGCGCCAGGCGCGGCTTGAGCGCGTCCAGCCGATGCCCGGACACGTCGAACGCATAGAGCCGGCCCGTGCTGCGCATCGACGCTCCCAGCGCCAAGGTCTTGCCTCCGGCACCGGCACAGAAGTCGACCACCATCTCGCCGCGATGGGCGTCGACGGCCAGCGCGAGCAACTGACTGCCTTCATCCTGGACCTCGACCTCACCGCGCGTGAAAACCTCCATCTTGGTCAGCGCCGGCTTTCCGACGACGCGAAGACCCCAGGGTGAGTACGGTGTGGGAACGCTGTCGACCCCGGCTGCCGTCAACGCAAGCTGTACCGGGTCGCGCTTGGTCTTGAGCGAATTGACCCTCAGGTCGAGCGGCGCGGACTCCAGCAACGACTCGGCGAGCGGCCAGAACTCCGCCTCCGCGACCTGCTGGCGCAACGCGCCGGCCAGCCAGTCCGGCAAATTGTGGCGGAGCTTGTCAGCCAAGGTCGAACGGTCGATCCGCGACACCTGCTCCAACCATGCGAGTTCATGCGTGCCCAGGGCACTGCGTCTCGTGGTGTCCTGGCCCTGCCACGCCAGGATGGCCAGGCGCCGCTCCATCGGGCCGGACCCCGACTGCGCCAGATGCTGCAGGACCAGGCGCCGGCGCAACACCGCGTAGGCGGTCTCGGCCAGCGCGTGGCGTTCGCGCGGGCCAAGCTGCCGATGTCGACGGAAAAAGGCCGAGACCAGGCCATCGGCCGGCGCATCGAGCTTGAGCACGGTGCGCACGAGCTCGGTCGTGAGGTCCAGCAAGGCGTTTGGTTGCATCGTGCTCAGACCACCAACTGCGCGGCGCCGTCGCATTGCGAGACGATGCCGTTCTCGATGTGCAACCGGTTCTCGACGAACCATTGAACGGCGCGCGGATAGATCACGTGCTCCTGCACCAGGACGCGCGCAGCCAGCGTGTCCTCGTCGTCTCCCGGCAGCACCGGCACGACCGCCTGAACGACGATCGGCCCATGGTCCAGCTCCGGCGTCACGAAGTGGACCGTGGCACCTGCGACCTTGCAACCGGCCTGCAGCGCACGGCGGTGCGTGTGCAGGCCGGGGAATGCCGGCAATAACGAAGGATGGACATTGAGCATCCGTCCTTCGAATCGCCGCACTATCGGCTCGCCGAGGATCCGCATGAATCCGGCCAGCACGACCAGATCCGGCTCGAAACTGTCGATTGCACGTGCCAGCTCTGCATCGAACTCAGCTCGCTGCGAGAACGCGCGGTGGTCGATCACCGCCGTCGCGATGCCTTGTCGCCTGGCAAAGTCCAATCCGGCCGCTTGCGGCCGGTGGCTGATCACACCGACCACCGCCGCTGGCCAGGAATCGGCCATGCAGCGGCGCACGATGGCCTCCATGTTGGAGCCACGACCGCTGATGAGGACGACGATGCGTTTCATGGGCAAAGAGCGAGAGTTTACTGACGCCGTCCGCGTCACCCGGTCCGCAACCCCCATCGGCAGCTTCTGAGCGTCTGCGAGAATCCTCCACTTCGACCCTCCTGCACCCACAGACATGCGATCCCGCGTTCTCTCCGGCATGCGCCCGACCGGCGCCCTGCACCTCGGTCACTACCACGGCGCCTTGAAGAACTGGGTGCGCCTGCAGGACGAGCATGACTGCTTCTTCTTCGTCGCGGACTGGCATGCACTGACCACGCATTACGAAGACCCCGAGGTCATCGAGAAGACCGTGTACGACATGGTGATCGACTGGATCGCCGCCGGTCTGGACCCGGAGAAGTCGACCATCTTCATCCAGAGCCGCCTGCCCGAGCATGCGGAGCTGTTCACGCTGCTGGCGATGGGCACGCCGCTCGGCTGGCTCGAGCGCGTGCCGACCTACAAGGACCAGATTGACAAGCTCAAGGACCGCGACCTCGCGACCTACGGTTTCCTGGGCTACCCCCTGCTCCAGGCGGCGGACATCCTGATCTACAAGGCCACCTATGTGCCGGTGGGCGAAGATCAGGCGTCGCACGTCGAATTGACTCGCGAAGTCGCGCGCCGGTTCAACCATCTCTATGGTCGTGCCGGGGGATTCCAGGCCAAGGCCGCCGCCGCCCTGGCCAAGTTGTCAAAAGACGACGCCCGCTACTTTGCCAAGCAACGCAAGGTGTTCGGCGAGACCGGCAGCACCGAGGCCCTGGCCAAGGGCGAAGGCCTGTTGCAAAAGGCGGCGGCCCAGGTTGCCGGCTGGGAGGCTGGCGACACCGAGCTCCTGCTTGGGCACCTGCGGGGCAGTGGCAGGACGATCCTCGTCGAGCCGTCAGCGCTGCACACCGAAGTGACCAAGTTGCCAGGGCTGGACGGGGCCAAGATGAGCAAGAGCTATGGCAACGCGATTGCAATGCGCGAGGAGCCGGCCGAGGTCCGGCGCAAGATCGAACGCATGCCGACCGATCCGGCCCGGGTGCGCCGAAACGACCCCGGCGACCCAGAGAAGTGCCCGGTCTGGCAGTTCCACCAAGTGTATGGTGACGCCGCCACGAAGGACTGGGTGGTGAAGGGCTGCACGACCGCTGGCATCGGATGCCTGGACTGTAAACAGCCGTTGATTGACGCCATCCTGCGCGAGCAGCAACCCTGGCGCGAGCGCGCCGAGGCCTACCTGAGCGATCCGAAGAAGGTTCACTGGATCGTCGAGATGGGCACCGAGCGCGCCCGCACCATCGCGCGCCAGACCATGAAGGATGTACGGGCCGCGATGGGTCTGGACTACTGAGTCGCGTTTGAATACGCTTGATGGGTGTCACGCGCAACCACCCATCACCCGATGAACCTGCGCCACCACGACCTTGTCCGTCACAGCCGTCATGCCTGATCGTGCCCCCGTCGACATCCCGCGCTGCCTGGCGGCATTGCCCCTGTTCCATGAACTTGCGCCGGCCGAACTGACGCGACTGGCCGAGGGGTGCACCGTGCGTCGCCTCGACCGGGGCGACATGGTGTTCCGGGTTGGCGAGCCGTGCGAGGCGTTCCACGTGGCCCTGGTCGGCCAGGTCAAGCTCTTCGTCCTGTCACCCTCCGGGCAGGAGAAGGTGATCGAGATCGTCAGCCCTGGCCAGAGTTTCGCCGAGGCGCTGGTGTTCACCGATCGCCCCTACATCCTGAACGCGCAGGTCCTGAACGACACCCTGCTGCTGAGCATCGGCAAGCAGGCAGTGATCGACGAGATCAGCCTCGACCCACGTTTTGCGCTGCGCATGCTGGCCGGCATCTCGCGCCGTATGCACGGCTTGATCCATGACGTCGAGGCCTACTCGTTGCACACCGGCATGCAGCGCGTGATCGGCTACTTGTTGCGCGACCAGACGGCCGAGGACTGCGTCTCCGGCGACATCATCACGGTCTCGCTGCCGGTCAGCAAGGCGACCATCGCGTCTCGCCTGTCGCTCACGCCGGAGTACTTCTCGCGCGTCCTGCACGAGTTGGAGTCGGCCGGCCTCGTGCGCGTCGACAAGCGCGACATCCACATCCTGGATGCCAGGCGCCTCGTCGACAGTCAGCCCGCCTGAGTTGGCGCCGTCGGCGTAAAGGCGTCCGAGAAGCAGTGGCTTTCGCCCAGCCCCTGTGCCATGAAGGCCGGGACAGCGTTCTCGACCATCTTCACCGACCCGCAGGCGTAGACCTCGTGACCGCTGAGGTCGGGGAAGTCAGCCAGGATGGCCTCATGCACCAGGCCACGCCGCCCGGCCCAACCATCGCCCTCACTACCGTCTGACAAGACCGCGATGACTTCGAAGTTGGCGTGCTCGCGCTGCCAGGTCTCGGCAAGGTCGAGCATGTACAGGTCCTGCTGCGCGCGCACACCCCAGTACAGGCGCATCGGCCGCTTCACGCCTCGCGCAAAGGCATCTTCGACGATGCTCTTGACCGGGGCAAAACCGGTCGCCCCGGCCACGAACAGGATGGGACGCTCGCTCTCGCGCAGCGTGAAGTCGCCGAGCGGAGCATCGAAGTTCAGCTTGTCGCCAACTTTCATTGCATCGAACACATGGGTCGTGAAGCGGCCACCCGGGACGAGTCTGACATGCAGTTCGATCTCCGACGACGCGCCAGGCGCACTGGCAAATGAGAACGCGCGGCGCTGACCATCTTCGAGCACGATGTTCAAGTACTGGCCGGCGGCGAAGTCGACCTTCTCGCCGTCCGGCAGGGCCACCATCACACGCATCACGTCACCGGTCAGCCGATCCATGCGCGTGACGCGGCCCTGATACGAACGCGCGACCGCACGGCCTCCCTTGCCCAGCAGTTCCGCCTCGATCTCCACGTCTTCGAGCGGCACGGCGCAACACATCAATGTCTCGCCCCGTGCACGCATCGCCTCGGTCAGCACGGCCGGCTGGAAGTCCCCATGGTCGACCCGCCCGTTGAGCACGGTGCACACGCACAATCCGCATCCGCCGCTGCGGCAGTCGTAGCGCAGGGCAAGGTCTGCACGCAGCCCGGCCTCCAGCAGGGTCTCGCCCGGCTGCACTTCGATGTGCGTGGCCCCGGGGTGCACCGTCATCTGCACGGCCTGCTTGCCACGCCCGCTTCGCCGCCCGGGCGCCCAGGGCAGGAGCAGCAGGATCGCCGTCAGGCCCAGCACCAGGCCCCACAGGGCTGCTGAAGGCCAAGCGTAGACGAGCGGGTACAGCCCCAGCAGGAACCAGTCCAGCTCGAGCGTGTTCGGCTCCACGGCCAGGTTTGCCTGCCCGCCCTGGCTGAACACCGGCAGCAGGGCCGCCATCAGCAGCAGCATCACGACCACGCTGATCGCGATCGGACGTGGCGGTTGGGTCGAGGCCTTCGGGACGCGTTGGACGTGCACCCACATCATCAACAGTGCCAGCAGCGGCGCGCCGATGTGGATGAATACGAGCAGCGAGAACAGCCGGTCGCTAACGCTCTCCGCATAGATGAAGTTGCGGATCAGGGTGCCGCTGAAGCTCGGCAGGCTGTCGAGCCATTCGAAACTCGCCACGGTGACGAACTGCGCCAACTGGTCCCAGGGCAGCATGTAGCCATTGGCGCCGGCAATGTAGATGAGCCAGATCAGCGCCACGCCGGTCACCCACGAGAACCAGCGAAAGCCCCGCAGGCGATCGAAGGCGAAGTAGCGCAGCATGTGCACGATCATCGTCATCACCATCGCGTCCGAAGCGAACCTGTGCACGCTGCGAATGATGCCGCCGGCAAACCATTGACCATGGGTCAGCGCCTCGACCGATCGATAGGCGCCGTTGACGCTGGTGTCGAAGAATGCGTACAGGTAGAGCCCGGTCCCGGCCACGATCCAGAACAGGAAGAACGACGTGGCCCCCAGGTGATACAGAGGGTTCAGTCGGTCACCGAACGCCCGATTGAACAGGGCCTCGACTTGCATGAAGAGCCACCGCAACAGCCCCTGGATTCGCTCGATCATCGGATTCCACTCTCATTGCGTACGTCGCGCGACGCGCGCACCACCACCACTATGAACAGCAGGCCACCCACAATCGCGAGCAGCCCCCCCAATCCCATCAGTCCCATGCCTGCCACTTCCGACGTGCTGCGCAGGACCTGCTCGGCACCGGCCACCTTGCGCTGCACGCCATAGCCGCCCGACCACACCAGGCCGACGATGTGCAGCATCTGCCCCGCGGCATACAGGATCGGCTGCCACGTTGCCAGCCTGCCATGTGGCGTGCCATAGCCCAGGCGCGGCAACAGCAGGTAGACGAGGCCCATCAAGGCCAGCGTCACGCCAACGATGCTGCCGTGGTAATGCGCGGGGATCTTGACGTTGTTGCCACTGATCATCAGTCCGATGACGCCCCCGGCACAGAACAGCACCATCGATGCGATCAAGGCCGCGCGCAAGGGCCGCTCGGCAGCGCTCAGCTGGCGTCTGCGCCAGATCGCCAGCGCCACCGCCAGGGCGACCGGAAAGATGGCGGCGCCACCACCGAAGCGCATGGCCCAGGTGTGCAGGTTGCGGTGCTCGACGGTCGCCACGTCGTGGGCCAGGTAGGCGTACGGCGTGATGAACACGCTGGCCAGTGCGAGGGCAAACATCAGCAACACCACGCGCGGGCTCAGCGGCACCTTCGCGCCGCTGGCCTGCGCCAGCCACAGCCAGCCGACCAGCATCAGCAAGGTCCAGACGAACTGCAATGCGTGGCCGCCACCCCAGAACAGGATCTCGTAATACGCCGCCGGCTCCAGCGCGCGCGGCACGACAAGCACGGACCACAGGAACGCACCCATCGCCACCGCCGCCGACACGACGCTCGCATGCAGTCCGAAGCGCAGCGCGCCGGCCCCGTCGACCCAGCGTCCGACCGGCTCTGCCGCCCACAGGC
Source organism: uncultured beta proteobacterium (assembly GCA_963706655.1). GTDB lineage: Bacteria > Pseudomonadota > Gammaproteobacteria > Burkholderiales > Burkholderiaceae_C > Rubrivivax. The sequence goes on along the minus strand of CAVPNN010000024.1, from coordinate 61,612 downwards.
AACGCAGCACCTGGACCGAAAAACCCAGTGCGAACACCGTCAATCCGGCCAGGAACAGGCGCCCATCCAGGACCGGGATGTAGTTGGCCATGATCGGCGTGCCCGGTGTCACGAAGGGCGCAATGCACATGAGCGCCGTGCCCGCGATGCACAGCCCCAGCGCGGCCCAGCTGGCCAGCTCAGCGCGTGCCGTGGTGTTCAGGCTCCACAACATGCCCGCCATCGCAGCGAACCAGACCGCAACCGACAAGTCGACATGGACGACCAGGGCGACCCGAAACAGGTCGGCCATCTGGAACCACTGATTGACACCCGGCGTTCGGGCCATGACGAGCAGGACCGAGAACACGCCGGAACCGACCAGAGCACAGACACCGAGCCACAGCCAGCCGCGCGCCAGCGTGCGCTGCACCGAGTCGGGCAGCGCGAGCGAGTAGTCGACCGCGGGCCGACCGGCCTCGGCCAGGTCCGCTGCCTCGTGCACCGTGTGGTTCATCGCAGCGTGATGGCGCCATTCTCGGCGTCGAAGTCGATCACCAGGATCTGGGCCGGAACCAGCGTGACCACCGTCTCGCTTTCGTGCGTGAAGCCCTGCTGGCGGGCGTCGTCGTTCATGCGCACGGCGATCCGCTTCTCGCCGGCGGGCACTTGCAGTCGTTGGTAGACCGCCGAGGCGCCATCCTTCGAAAGACCCGAGGGCGCCGCGACACGGCGCAGCGCGTTGACGCCATCGATGTCGACTTCGATCGACACCGGCGATCGCTCACGCGGGCACTTGATCGGGGCGCGCATGTTCGGCGGTAGCTTGGCAAGGTCGGCGTCGCTGACCTTGACACATTCCCCGGCCGGCTTGCCGGCGTGGGTGAAGCTCACCTTGATCAGCGCCTCGTCGGCGCCCAGATGCTGATAGCTCGGCCACTGCGAGAACACACCGATCACGAGGGCAAAGAACCCGTACAGCAACACCTGGCCGACCCAAGCGGCCGCGCTCGTTTTGATCTTCTTCTGCTCAGTCATGCATCACCTTCGATTCGGAATCTTCCGCGCCACTGCGCAAGTGTTCGCGCAGCCGTTCAAGGGCCTCGCGCAAGGTGGCCGCATCGCCGGCCTCGGCCCAGACGGTGGCCAGGCGGTCGGCCGGGACGCTGCCGCGCAGATGCGGCTCACGCCGGCCCTCCAGACGCTCGGCGGCCCAACGCTGCCCCAGCCGGTACTCGCAGCCACCTTCGCCACATCCACTGACGATCACGCCCGCCGCGCCGTCGCGCAGAGCGTAGTCGATGAAGGACGGCGGCAGCATACCGGCACACAGCAGGCTGAGCGGGATCACATCGCCATCGTGCAGATCGTCGACCGACACGCCATGGTCGCAGCCGAAGACGACGATCGGGCGCTCTGCATGGACGGCTTCGATCCCTTCGCGCAAGCGCGTGCGCAATGTCTGCACGGTCAGCTGCGGCATGTCGATGCCAGTGACGAGTTCGGCAACGCTGCGAAACGGCGTCGATGACGGGCAGGCGCCGGCGCAGATGCCGCAACTCGCGCACAGGTCGGGATTCACCTGGGCGAGTTCCTTGCCAATCTTCAGGTTCGGGTGCGGCACCATCGTGACCGCCGCGTAGGGGCAGTCGGCAAAACAGCGCCGGCAACCGTTGCAGTTGGCCGCATCGACGAGCGCGATCGGCACCTTGAGGCTTCGTGCCGGGATGAAGGGCAGCGCCATCAGCAGCAGCAGGCTGCCCGCGACGAGAAACCACACGAGGCCGGGCGAGGTGGCGAAGGTCAGCGGATGCAGGAAGAGCAGGATCCAGTCGTAGGACAGCGTCGATGGCACGCTCGCCATGTTGGCCGGCGGATGCTGCGTGACCGGCCAAGCCAACGCCATCACGAGCAATGTGAGCCCGGTCCCGATCGCCAGTCTGCGCGGCGGGAAGACGGACGCGAGCGAAATGCGCTGGATGTGAAACCACAGCCCGAACACCAGCAGCAGCGGCACACCGAGGTGCACGAAAACGAAGAGCGAGAAGAGCCGGTCGTTGACGGCGTCCGCAGTCAGGAAGTTTCGCGCCAGCGGAATGGCCAGGCCCGGCAGGGCATCGAGCCACTCGGCAGTGGCGACTGCCGAGAACTGACCCAGCTGGTCCCAGTTCAGCCAGAAGCCGCCAATTGCGCAGACGAAGACGAAGACGATCAGGGGGACACCGGTCAGCCAGGAGAAGCGGCGGAATCCCCGGTAACGGCCGTACAGCCACTCGCGCACCATGTGCGCGATCATCACGAGCACGAATGCGTCGGCCGCGTAGCGGTGCAGGCTGCGCAGCCAGCCACCAAAGTACCAGGGCTGACGCACCAGACGTTCGATCGACGGATAGGCGCCTTCGGCCGACGTGTCGAGCACGGCGTAGAGATAGATCCCGCTCAGCGCGAGCAGCCAGAAGCACAGGAAGCCGATGGCGCCGAGATGGCGCAGCGGATTGACGCCGGGCGTCGCGAGCGAATCGAGCGAATCCTCGAGCTTTCGCCACAGGGCCAGGCCAGGTTCGCGGAGGGTGTCGAGCGAGAGCATCTTCGATTCAGGGTATGCACGGCCGGCCGGCCGCGCCACGCCATGTCAGGACAGGGACTCGACAGTGTCCGCAGTCGAAGTCAGCCGAAGACGCCGCTCGGCACGCCGACGACGCCAATCGCCGGTGAGGTACCAGCCGACCGAGAAGAAGAATAACAAGCCGCCGGAGATATCGGCGAAAAGCCCATAGTCGTAACGATACTGTCCGGTCTCCGGATCGTAGACGGTGCAGAGGATCCGAACACGATCGATCAGGTCGGCCAATGTGATCTGTTGCGGCAACGGCGCCTTGCGCAAGAGCTGGCGCAATGGCTCGCCGAGCTGGTCTGCCGTCATCTTGTCGCCATAGGCCTGCGAGTAAATGCGTCCGTCTGCGTCGACGATGGTCACGCCCAGCAGGTGATCGAATCCGGCCGGCGTGGCGACATAGCTGAAGCCGAAGTCGCGCGTCAGCTTGTCGACGATGGATGGGTGCGGACTCAGGAATTCCCAGTTCTTGTAGTCGATTCGGTGCTGCGCAGCGAAGGACCGCATCGCCTGGTGTGAATCGAAAGGCTGATTGAATCCGATGCTGACCACGTTGAACTGATTCGGCGTCAGCATCTTGTCCAGGCCTTTCACGGCCTCGTGCAGCGCGCGGGTCTGGGTCGGGCAGATCTCGAAGCAGCCGGTATAGATGAAACTGACGAGCAGCGGCTTGCCCTTGTAGTCGGCAAGCCGCACTGCGCGGCCCTGACGATCGAGCAGCGTGTACTCCGGCACCATGTTGCCGATGACCGCCTGGCTGTCGCGCAGTGCTGCGCGCTCATCGAGCTTCGGGACGCCGCCCGATGCGGCCAGCACGGCGCCGGCCAGCAGGGACCAGATCGCGCCTACGGCAAGACGCGCGAGGCGTCGACCTCGTTCAGCGAACCAGCGCATCGACGGCCACCGCGGCGAGCAAGATGCTGAGCTGCACCATCGACGCGAAGAACGAGGCCATTGCAGTCTGGCGACTTGGCGCCTTCGACAGCGCATGCGTCTTGCGCAGGAAATGCGCGCCCCCGATGACGGCCCCGACGACATAGGCCGGCCCGGCGCCAAAGAAGGCGGGCAACAGCGACGCCGCCACCAGCAGCGCCGCATTCCAGTGCACCACCTGCGCAGCGCGCTCGACCCCGGCCACCACGGGCAGCATCGGCACGCCGGCGGCCGCATAGTCGCTCTCGTTGGCGATTGCCAGGCTCCAGAAATGCGGCGGCGTCCACAGGAAGAGCACGAGCGCCAGCAGCAGCGGCAAGGGCCCAAGGCCTGGATCGACGGCGGCCGCGCCGGCCAATACTGCAAAGCTGCCGGACAGCCCGCCGATGACGATGTTCATCCAGCTACGCCGCTTCAACCACACCGTGTAAACCACGGCATAGAAGAACGCTCCGAGGAAGATGAACAATGCCGAAGTGGCATTGAGCACCCAGGCCGCCGAACCGACGGCCCCGGCGAGCAGTCCTCCGATGACCACCAGCCACCACGCCGACGGTGTCAGCAACCCGCTTGCGAAGGCGCGCGATCTTGTGCGCTTCATCAACCGGTCGCTGTCGGCCTCGATGAACTGGTTGAACGCCCCGGCACTCGCCGATGCGACCAGCACCGCCAAGGCCAGCACGAGCACCTGGACCGCGCTCAGGCTCGGCCCCGGCGCGATCGCCAGACCGGCCAGCGCAGTGACCATGATCAACATGCCGATGCGCAGCTTGAAGATGCCCAGCACCGTCCGCGCCAAACCCAGGGTTGGGCGGGCGGGCTGCGTCATCGTCGTCGTGCGCATCGTCATGGCTCCAGGGTTCGCGTGCGGGTCAGCTCAGGCCCCACAGCGTCGACAGGTACTTCCAGTTGATGAAGTAGTACAGGACGAACGATACCAAGAAGACCATCGCCAGCACGAACGTTCCAGGGGCCGCGAAGCCGCTCGAACCATGCGTCTGCACGACCGCGGTCGGCGCCTGGCGCGGGATCGGCGTGAAGGTTGCGCTTTGTTTGCCGGTGTCCAGCTTCTTGCCCCACAGCAGCGAACCCACCGTGATGTAGATGTAGATGCCGCCGCCGACGATCGCGACGATGCCGCCAATGCCGACGAGACCCATCATCAGGTAGGCCGCACCCGGCCACTCGTAGGCCAGGGCTGCGCCACTGAAGGCCATGTCCCAGTGGCGCCGCGAGACGCCCAGGGTGCCGGCACCCATCATCACCAGGCAGAAGAAGTACATCGAGAAGCCGAACAGGTAAGGCTGCCACTTGGCCAGCGTCGGCGCAATCATCTCGCGGCGGAACAGCACCGGAATCAGGTAGTAGGTCAGCGCCATGAAGGTCAGCGTCGTCCCCACCACCACCGTGGCGTGGAAGTGACCCGGCACGTAGATGGTGTTGTGGATGATCATGTTGAGCTGTTCGGTGCCCATCATGACGCCCGTGATACCGCCCAGGAAACCGAAGCCGATGATTGAGATGAACACACCGGAGAAGGTCGGGTTGCCCCAGGGCGCCTTGCGCAGCCACTCGAAGAGGCCTTTCGTGTACCCCTTCTCGCGCTGCGCGACTTCCATCGCTCCTGGCACGGTCAGGCCGTGCAGCATCGACGCCAGCACCGCGAAGTACATGAAGTAGCTCGTGTTGACGACCTTCCATGCGGTCGACATCCCCGGGTCGGCAAGCAGGTGGTGCGCGCTGGCCAGTTGCAGGAAGAGGATGTAGAGCAGGAAGGCCGTGCGGCTGACGCGCTCGGACATCGGCTTGGCACCGAATGCGATCGCCGCCACCAGGTACCACACCGAGATGTGGGCTGCGACGTTGATCTGCTGCGACGAGTGGCCGAAGGCCCACCAGATCGTGCGATAGGCAAGCGGATCGACTTCGCTGATCCAGCCCATCGACAGCATGAAGGTCGGGATCAGGATGATCGCGCCCGACGAGATCGTGAACACCGCGATGATGGCGGCCGTGATGGCGCCAAAGGTCACCAGCGGCACCGAGCCTTCATAGGTCTTGTCACGCTTGGCGACGACCAGCGTTCCAAAGAAGACGAAGACCGCGATCAGCGCGCCGACGGCGAACAGGATCAGCCCGGCGTAGAACGACGGTGCGGCCATCATCGGCACGTACGACGTCATCATCACGCTCGAGCCGCCCTCGTAGACCGCAACGTTGTTCAAGACCGCGCCGATCACCATCAGCGCGAATGCGGCCCAGGCGATCTTGGGCGTCGCGATTCGACACCTCAACAAGGTCGAAGCACAGAAATACAGAATCGCGATCTCGAAAAAGATGATCCAGAAGATCAGCATGTCGATGCCGTGTGCGGTCAGCACCTGGTAGAAGGTGTCTGCCTCCAGCCAGTGGATCGCCGGCCAGCGTGTCAACACGACGCCGATGGCGAGGATGCCGCCGATGAGCAGGAACACCACCGCCACGAAGGCGTTGGCGATCATCAGCTTCTCGGCTTGCGATTCGAACTGCAGCCCCGAACGGGGGCAAGTGCGATAGGTGGTAGCCATGCTGCCCTCCGGTTACTTGACGTACAGTCGGCCGACCATGCCGTGATGGCCGATGCCGCAGAATTCATTGCACACGATGGAGTACTGGCCCGACTGATTCGGCGTCACAGTGACCACGTGCTCGTAGCCAGGCACCATCTGGATATTGATGTTGGCCGGTTGCAGCGAGAAGCCGTGGTTGTAGTCCATCGCCGTCAGGTGCAAGCGGTAGGTCTTCCCCTTCTCGAGTTCGAGAATCGGCCAGAACGCCCACAGGCGAGCGAGCAGGTAGACGTCGCTGCCAGGAGGCGGCGCGACGACCGGGATCTTCTCGTCGGTCTCAGTGCGCACCGTGTACTGGTCGGCCATGGCCTGTGCCTTGACCATGAACTTCTCGGGTGTCGTCTTGTAGGTCTCGGTGGACAGGTTCTGGTTACCCCAGATGTGCCAACCGACCATCATCGCGAACATGATCAGACACCAGACCAGCGCGATGGCGATCCAGGTCCCCTCGACCCGATCGATCGGGTGCTTGTACCAAAGCCGTTCAGCCGGCGGCAGGATGGCGCTCATGGGCGTTCCCCTTGTTAGTTTTTACTTGGCGACCGGGATCATCAGGATGTCGATGATTCCCCAGACGTTGTAGACGAGCATCGGCACCAGCACGCCGATGAAGAGCAGAAGGAACGGGTTGTCGAGCAACTGCTGGATCCAGGGCACAGGCTCGTTCGGGTCGTCTTTGGCGGGATGGCTCATTGGTTTCTCCTTGGCTTGCAAACGAGGCACCTCCCCACTGGGGCGGGCTCACTCCTACAGCAATGGCGATTCTGCTGTGATGCGAGCGGCGCTCACTTGATGCACATTAAGGGAAAGCCGTTTCGGCGAACAGCCCCATCGGGGTAGACCCGAACTCTCGTACCATCGCTGCCCACATGCCCGATACCCCAGCAGGGACAATGAAACCGAACGTCGAACGCCTACGCTTGATCAAGCGCCTCGCACTGATCTGCGCCGCCTTGCTGCTGGCCACGACCTGCCTGAGCGCCTTCATGCGCCTGAGCCAGGCCGGCCTGGGTTGCGCCGACTGGCCCGCCTGCTACGGCGCCCAATTGCGCGCGTCGGCTCATGTCGACGGCGCCACCGTGGCAGCGTCCGAGCCAGCCATCCTGGCCGCCCGCCTGGCACATCGCGTGGTGGCCACACTGGCGCTGGTGCTGATCGTGACCCTCGTGATGGTCTGCTGGCGACATCCACTCGTCACGCGTGGCCAACGCAACCTGACCCTGGCGCTGCTCGTGCTGTCGCTCGGGCTGGCCGCGCTCGGTGTGGTGACTCCTGGCGCACGCGCGCCCGCGATCCCGATGGGCAATCTGCTCGGCGGCTTCGTCGTGCTTGCGTTGTGCTGGCGTCTGTTCACCTCGGTTCGTGAAGAGGTCCGGGGGCCAGCACCGGCAGGCCTGGGCCCGCTCGCCGTGGCCGGCCTCCTTGTGCTCGCGCTTCAGCTGGCGTCGGGCGCCTTGATCAGCACTTCCTACGCCACGCTGTCCTGTGCCGACCTCTCGACATGCCGACAAGTGGCCGCCGAATCCGGCTCGACCTGGGCCGCATTGAATCCCTGGCGAGAGCCCGTGTTCATGGCATCGGCCCCACACGTCAACGCGGATGGCGCGGTCGCCCAGTGGCTGCACCGGCTGGGCTCCATTGTCGGCGCGGCCGTCCTGGCTCTGGTTGGCGCCTTGGCGATCCGCCGCGGCCACCTGCAATCCGGCGCGATCCTGTTGGGCCTGGTCCTGGCCCAGGTTCTGCTCGGCCTGCTGGCCCTGTCGGGCAGCATGCCGCCACTGTGGGCCGGGTTGGCGCACAACCTTGTCGCAGCACTCCTGCTGGCAACCCTGATGCGGCTGACCTGATCGTCCAGCGGCAACGAAAACGGCCGTGACCCGCAGCAATCTGCGGCTCACGGCCGTTTAACGGGACCCGTCACGCTGGCGGTCATGCCGCCGCGCGCTGGAACCGATCGATCAACCCTTCAGGATCGACTCCACAGCGGCCTTCAGGTCCGCGTCGTTGATCTTGGACACGGGGTTCGGCGGCATCGGGACCGGGCCCCAGACGCCCTTGCCGCCGTTGCGGACCTTGTCGATCATCTTGGCCGTCACGTCCTGGCCCTTGTACTTGGCCGCGACGTCCTTGTAGGACGGCCCGACCAGCTTCTTGTCCTGCGCGTGGCAGGCAGTGCAACCGGCCTTGGTCATCGCCTCGGTGAAGGCATGCGCCGTACCCAGCGTCAACATCCCTGCGGCCAGAATCAATGTCACTTTCTTCATCGTCATCTCCTGAGGTGAACAGAATCGATACGGGAATCCAGGTCCCTTAACGCAAACGCGGCCCGCGCGGCTGACAAGCCAGCGCGGGCCGTTAGATTACACGGTCAATACACGTCGTGTTGCGTGTTGTACACGTTGAAGTGACCGGTCGGCGTGACCAGGCGCGGATCCTTGATCACGGTCTTGAGCTTCAGGGTCTTGTCGTCCACCACGACGAGCGCGCTCTGCTTGTCCTTGGCCGACCAGACCGCGAACCAGACCTCGTCGCCGGCCTTGTTGTACTCGGGCTGCACCACACGCTTGGCACCGTCGTCCTTGATGCCGGCCCATTCGCCGATCGGCAGCACGGTGTAACCCTTGTCGAGGTTGTTGATGTCATAGACCACGACGGACTGCGACACCGCGGTGTCCGGGTTCAGCGGCGCATCCGAGTACAGGTGCTTGGACTTCGGATGGCTCTTGATGAAGAGCGCGCCACCGCCCGGGCCCTTGAGCTTGGCCACTTCCTTGAAGGCGTACTGCTTGTGCTTCTTGGGGTCGGTGCCGATCAGCGAAATCGTCTCGTCACCCAGGTGGCCCGTGGCCCAGACCGGACCGAATTTCGGATGGATGAAGTTCGCGCCACGTCCCGGGTGCGGGATCTTGCCGACGTCGACGATGGCCTGCAGCTTGCGCTCCTTGGCGTCGATGACGGTGATCTTGTTGCTCTGGTTGGCGGCAACCATGAGGTAGCGCTTGGAGCTATCGAAGCCACCGTCGTGCAGGTACTGAGCCGAGCCGATCTCAGTGGTGCGCAGCGCGTCCAGGTCCGTGTAGTCAACCAGCAGCGTCTTGCCGGTCTCCTTGACGTTGACGATGAATTCGGGCTTGAAGTGCGAGGCCACGATCGCGGCCACACGCGGCTCCGGGTGGTACTCCTGCGTGCCGACGACCATGCCGCGCGTCGAGACGATCTTGAGCGGCTCGAGCGTGTCGCCGTTCATGATCGTGAACTGCGGCGGCCAGTAGGCGCCGGCGATCGCGAGCTTGTCCTCGTAGCCCTTGTACTTGCTGGTTTCCACCGAGCGTGCCTCGAGGCCGATGCGCACTTCGGCGACGTTGTCGGGCGTTTCCATCCACAGGTCGATCATGTTGATCCTGGCGTCGCGCCCGATCACGAAGAGGTAGCGTCCCGACGCCGAGGTGCGCGAGATGTGCACCGCATAGCCGGTCTTGACGATGTTGATGATCTTCTTCGTGTCGCCGTCGATCAGCGCCACTTCACCGGCGTCGCGCAAGGTCGTCGAGAAGATGTTCTCGATGTTGTAGTTGTTCATCTTCTTCTTCGGTCGCTTGTCGGGCGCGACGTAGACCTTCCAGGTCTTCTTCATGTCCGCCATGCCCCACTCGGGCGGCACCGGCGGATCCTGCTGGATGTAGCGGGCCATGACGTCGACGGTCTTCTCGTCCATCTCGCCCGAGGTCAGCCAGTTCGGCATGCCAGCCGGCGACCCATAGGAGATGAACACTTTCAGATAGTCGGTGCCCTTGTCGAGCGTGATGTCGGGCGTCAGCGGTTTGCCGGTGGCGCCCTTGCGCAGCACGCCGTGGCAGCCGGCGCAGCGCTCGAAGTAGGTCTTGCGGCCGAGTTCGAACTCGGCCTGCGTCATCGCTGGCGCCTTCGGATTCGTGCTCTGGTACATGGCCTGGCCGGCCAGCGGCGACTGCCCGGCCTGGTAGGCCGCTTCGGGCGCCGTGATGTGCTTCCCGTCCTTGCCCTTGTCCTGGGCTTGCACCCCGACGCTGACCGCCATGAGGACCGCGAATGCGGCCGCAGAAAAAGTCACGCTTCTCATCGTTTCTCCTGAGTCCTACCGTTGGATTGCCGACATTCTGGCGGCGACCCCTCGTCGGCACTTGCGCCATGTCAATTTGCGCCGGCTGCCACAGCCACGTTTGAACCCATGTTGCGCTTTCGCATGGACAGCGACTAAGGGTATTCCCCTGCTATCGTCGTCGGGGACCGGGCCGCACGCGAGCATTGCCGACGTTGAAGGCCACGGTCGGTTGATCCATCGGCAGCCGCTTGATCTCGAGCCCCGACACCGCATCGTAGAACGCCACCGACCCGTCGCTCGCCACGACCAGCACGGCGCGGCCTGCAAGGTCGAATGCGATGTGGCGTGCGTCGGCAGCCAACGGCACCGTGCCCGTCACCTCGAGCGTGGCCTTGTCCACCCGCATCAGGGCGGCCCCTTGGGACCCTGGCCTGGCACCCACGGCCACCCACGCGGCAGACACCGCGGGATGGGTGGCGACAAGATTCGTTGGCCCGGTGCTCGCAACGGATTCGACCCGCTTCCAACCACGCCGATCGATCAGGGTCAGCGCGGCGTCGACAGCATCAGGCAGCGCGACCAATGTGCTGCCGCTCCATGGCCATGCCGCGGCACCAGACACCAGAGGCCAGCTCTGCACGGGCAGTTGCGCGATGCGTCGGCGCACGTCGAGATTGACCACCTGCACCTGGACCGCCTGCCCCTCCACGGCCCGCGACCTGCCGAGGACCTGGGCCTGTGGCGGGTCGAGCCAGAGCTCGGCCATGGGCGACGGCAACTTGCTCCGTCGCACGCCGAGATAGCCTGGCCGAGGGATTCCCTCGCCCATTCGGTAATCGTGCACGATGCCGTCAAAGATGTCCTCCGCATGCGGGTCGTACGAAATCTCCCAGACCTCCGGGACGGATTCGAGCGCCGCGATGAAACTCGAACGGACGCCCGCGTCGACGACCGCAGCGACGGCCGACCGGGACTTCCCATCCTGTGACACGGCCGGATAGGTGCGATCGAGTTCGAGCTGGGCGTTCAACAGCACCAGCGTGTGCGGCGAGGCATTGGCCACCATGAGCCAGCGGCCGTCGCTGCTGAGCGCAATCTGGCGCTGCACAAGGCCGGCGCGCACTTCGGCCACGGTCCGGAGATTCCAGAGGTCGACCTTCGTGACCCAGCCGCTGGCCGAGCCGAGGTAGACGAAACGGCCCTCGGGCGAAAACACCGGGGCCCCATGCACCGGCCATCGGATGTCCAGGCGCGCCACCACCTCACGCAACTCGCCGTCGACCAGCGCCAGCCGCCGCCCGTCACGCTCGACGACGACGAACAGGGCCAGGGGATCGGCCTTCCAGGACGGTTGCCCGGGCGACTCGTCGGCCACCCCGGACCGGGCCCGAGAATCGCGGATCTGTGCCTCGGTCCATCCATCGGGTCCTGCGGGCGCTGCGCGTGCAGCCGCACTGGCAAGCGCCAGCGTGGCAGCGGCCAGCCACAACGTCAGCGTGCGCGACATGCGCAGTTCCCGATCCCGCCTGCGCGCAGGCCGAAGCGCTTCATTCGACGACGAGCCGGCCTCTCATCTCGGGGTGCGGCCCGCAGCTGTAGATCACCTCGCCCGGTTGCGTGAACTTGCGCTGCCAGGACTCGTCCGGAAACATGCGCTCGGATTCGAACCCGTCGGCGCCGAGGAATCGGATCGAGTGGCTCGTCCGCTTTTCGCGGTTGGTCCATTTCACGGTGGTACCGACCTTGATCGTCAGCGACTCCGGACTGAACTTGTAGTCCCGGATCTCGATCTCGACCACGGCGTCGGCGGCAGCAACCACGCGCAGTGCAGCGGCGCCGCCCAGCCCGAGCCCAAGCTGCAGGAGCCGGCGCCGGCCCACCGAGGGACCGCCGAGCGGGCCCCTGTGCGTCGACGCCTTCTCGTGCGCTCGCATCGCGCTTACTGCTTCGCAGCCGTCACGTCGGCCTTCGCATCGATCCCCAGCGTGTAGCCGAGCGACACCTGGTGGAAGCGCCCTGCCGCATGGTCGTCGTGGATCGCAAAGCCGAAGTTGTAGGTCTTGCCAGCGGCCATGGCGATGTCACCTTCGCCACCGCCGGCCAGCTTGCGAGTGAAGACCACGGACCACTCGCCGCCCTTGTTCTCGCCCTTGGCGTCGACCAGCGCCTTGCCACCGTCCATCACACGCTTGTCGGCGATGTAGCCGTCGTGCTTGGTGCCCTTGCTGGTCCATTGCACCAGGTCATAGAAGACGCCGCCAGCGACGTTGCCGTCCTTGACGTACTTGGTCTTCTTGTCGTCCTTGGCGTCCGGCATCGTGCGTGCGTCGGCATGGCAGGACTGCCAGCATCCCGACAACTCGGCGCCCTTGACCTTGTTGTCGTCGAACATGACGGCCAGCTTGACCTGGTTGTCGTTGTCCATCTTCGGCGCGCCACCAGCGGGCTGTTTCCAGCTGAAGCGCATGTACAGGTTCGTGCCATCATTCGCCGCCTGCACGTTCACAGGGATCGAACCGGCCTTGCCCTTGATGGGCTTGGGTTCGATCTTGGCGCCAGTGGCCATCTTCTTGCCCATGTCGGCGGTCTCCGCATCGTGGCAGCCGGCGCAGGTCTCGCCCTTGCGCATCGCGCGTGCGCCGCCATGCTCGGTGCCGGTCGTGACCCACTCCAGTGGCGAGACACCTGGGTAGAACAGTGTGATCTTCTTGGCCGTGACCTTGCCCCAGTCGGGCTCGGCAGCGAACGCCGACGAGGCGCCGAACGCGAGCAAGACGGAGATGGCGCCAAGGGCGAGTTGTTTGTGATTCATCGTGGAGTCCTCCAAAGTCAGTTGGCGGGGCTTGCCGACGCGGGCCCCGATGGTCAATTCTCATCCGCCTCGGTCATGCCTTCAGGCTTGTGGTGCGCGATTCCCTTGTGGCAGTCAATGCAGGTTTCGTTGTTCTTAACGGCCAGCTCGTGCGAACGGTTGGCACGCGGCTTCTGCTTCTCGCCGTCCATGCTCTGGATGGAGTGGCAGTTTCTGCACTCGAGTGAGTCATTCGCCTTCATGCGAGCCCACTCGCGCCGAGCCAGGGTGATGCGCTTGGCCACGAACTTCTCACGCGTGTCGATGGTACCGACGACCTTGCCGTACAACTCGCGCGAAGCCTGGATCTTGCGGATCATCTTCGGGCCCCATTCCTTGGGCACGTGACAGTCCGAGCACACAGCGCGCACACCGGTGCGGTTGGTGTAATGGATGGTTTCCTTGTACTCGGCGTAGACGTTGTCCTTCATCTCGTGGCAACTGATGCAGAACTGCTCGGTATTGGTCGCCTCGACCGCGGTGTGGAAGCCGCCCCAGAAGACCACGCCCGAGCCGAAGCCGACCACCAGCAGCAGCAGCACCGAGATCGTGCCGCTGGGCCGGCGCAGCCAACCCCACAACCGCCCGAGGGCGCCCTTTTGCTTCGAACTATCGGCCATGGTCAGTGTTCCTGTACATAACGGGTCTGGGCCCACAACGCATCCGGCCGACTTGCGCCGAGATGCGGGGGCCCATCCTGTAGTTCATTGTTGTTCGGAATCGACGGCGGGTGCGTGTTTGCGCAGCCCGCCGTCAAGGGACGCCGATCAGTAGACGTCGTGCTGGGTGTTCCAGACGTTGAACTTGCCCGTCGGGGTGATCATCTTCGGATCAGTGATCACCTTCTTCAGCTTCAAGGTCTTGTCGTCATAGATCACGATCGCGGACTGGTCTGTCTTGCCACCCCACAGCGAGATCCAGACTTCGTCGCCCTTTTCGTTGTACTCCTGGTGCACCGCACGGCGCAGGGCCTTGGTCTCAGGCAGGCCGGAGTCCTTCGCGACGTTGATCTTGACCGGCGGCTTGGAGAGATCCCTGATGTCGTAGACGTAGTTGACCTCGGCGTTCTCGCGCTCCGGGTTCATCGGCATGTCGGCCCACAGGTGGTTCGACTTCGGGTGCGTCTTGACGAACAGGTTGCCCGCGCCGACCGTCTTCAATTCCTCGACCACCTTCCAGTTGTACTGCTTGAACTTGGCGTGCTCGGGCTTGTCCGACGCCGTCGAGATCAGCGTGATGGCTGCGTCACCGAGGTGACCGGTCGCCCACACCGGCCCGAACTTCGGGTGTATGAAGTTGGCGCCACGACCCGGGTGCGGAATCTTCTTGGTGTCGATCAAGGCGGCCAGCTTGCCGGTCTTGGTGTCCACCGCCGCGATCTTGTTCGAGGCGTTGGCCGCGACCATGAAGTAGCGCTTGCTGGCGTCGAAACCGCCGTCATGCAAGAACTTGGCCGACTCGATCGTGGTCGTCTTCAGGTTCTTGATGTCGCTGTAGTCGACCAGCAGGATCTGCCCGGTTTCCTTGACGTTGACGACCCACTCGGGCTTGATCTGCGAGGCCACGATCGAGGCCACGCGCGGCTCGGGGTGGTACTCACCGTCGACCGTCATGCCGCGGGTGGAGACCACCTTGATCGGCTTGAGGGTGAGGCCGTCCATGATCGAGTACTGCGGCGGCCAGTAGCCACCACCGATCAGGTACTTGTCCTCGAAGCCCTTGAACTTCGACACGTCCACCGAGCGGGCGTCCGATCCGAGGCGAATCGTCGCCACCGTGGTCGGGTCCTCGTACCACATGTCGATCAGCGTCACCAGACCGTCACGGCCGACGGTGTAGACATAACGACCCGAGGCCGACATGCGCGAAATGTGCACCGCGTAGCCGGTCTTCAGGATCTTCCAGATCTTCTTCGTGTCGCCGTCGATGAGGGCCAGCTCACCCGAGTCGCGCAGCGTGACTGCGAACATGTTCTTCAGGTTGAGCTTGTTCATCTGCTTGGTCGGCCGCTCGGCGACCGGCACGAGCAGCTTCCACGAGTCGGCCATGTCCTTCAGGCTGAACTCAGGCGGGATCGGTGGCGTCTGCTGAATGTAGCGCGCCATGATGTCGATCTCTTCCTTGGTCAGGATGTCGTCATAGTTGACCATCCCGCCCTCGGTACCCAGACCGATGATCTTGCCCAGGCGATCGGTGCCGAGCTTGAGCGTGCCACCTTCTTGCACACTGCCGTCGTTGGCGGTCTTCTTCCAATGCGGCTCGAGGTTCTTGCCGGTGGCGCCCTTGCGCAGCACACCGTGGCAGCCAGCGCAGCGCTCGAAGTAGATCTTCTTGCCAACTTCAAACTCCGCCGGCGTCATGGCGGGTGCGGAAGCCTGCTGGGCCTGTGCACCCACAGCCAGAGTCGCCAGCACAGCGGCCGCGGCGAGTCTGGAGAGTTGTTTCGCTGTTGTCATGTGTTCCACTCCGTCGTTTCGATCGCATCGATGGCGACCGCACAGCGCCCACACCGCCGCTCGAGAGAGTCTGACGGGCTCGGCGGGAGGCTGTTGATCCAAGGTCCGAGCACCGTGATGGTGGCCGTCGACCCCTGCGCCGTCATTGACATAGTTCAAGGTCTGCACAAGCTGTCACACAAACTTTGCGGCAGCGCAACAAAGCGATTGCCCCTTAACTTAGGTCAAGGCTGACGCGAGAGGTCTGGCGCATCGTCCGGCCAGTTCGAGGCCCGGCGTCAAGCCCGCTGCGAAGCTTGAAACCCAAGGAATTCAGTCCATGCGCACACTGTCCATCCCAAAATTGCACACATTGGCGCTGGCCTCCAGCCTGGCGCTCGGCGCCCTGCCGGCGGCCGCGGCCGAGGCCGACCAGACCGTCGTCATCACCGCAACGCGCTATGCCATTCCGGTCGTCGACGCTCCGGCCGCCTTGACCATCGTCACGCGGCGCGACATCGAAGCGCGTGGTGCGGACAACGTGCTCGAGGCCCTTCGCGGCGAGACCGGCATCTCCCTGCAGGGGCGCACGATCGCGGGGCGCAAGTCGATCAGCATTCGTGGCACCGAGGGCAAACACACCCTGGTGCTGGTCGACGGCAAGCGCATCAGCGCCAGCGAAGGCGTGATCGGTCACTCGGACTACCAGTTCGACTGGATCGCGGTGCAGGACATCGAGCGAATCGAGATCGTGCGCGGACCGATGTCGGTGCTTTACGGCTCGGAGGCGCTTGGCGGCGTGATCAACATCATCACGCGCTCCGGCGAGTCCGACCTGGACCGGCGGGGTCAGCGCCCAGCTGTCGATGGCCGACGGCGGCCGCGGCGGCGACGGCGAGCGTCTCGCGGTCAACGTCTCGGGGCCCGCTGGGTCGTGGCCTGTCGCTGACCGCCAGCGCGGCGAGCAGCCACCAGTCCGCGCTGCTCGACCCCGCAGATCTGCGCCTGAGCGAGATCGAGGGACGGCGCCGCACCGACCTTGCGCTCGGCCTGGGCTGGCAGCTCGATCCGGCCCACCGGGTCGAGTTCGACTGGCGCGCCGGCGACGAGTTGCGTGACGGCGTTGGACGAGAGACGCGTGGCGCCAAGCGCTACTACGACAACGTGACGACGCTCACGCGTGAACACCTGTCGATCGGCTGGACCGCGCAATTGGGCCGGACCGCGCCATCTGCAGACCCAGCTGCGCGCCTACGGCAGCCAGCTGCGCATGGAGAACAACCGCAACAACGGTGTCAGCCTCGCTCAACCCGGAGCAACTCGACGACCGCGTCGCTCGAAGGCCAGGCGGTCTTCGAGCTCTCGAAGTCGCACCAGATGGTGATGGGCGCGGAGCAACGCGACGAGACCCTGCGCATCACCGGCTTCGCCGGCGGCAAGGGCACGGTGACCCACCAGGCCATCTTCGCGCAGGATGAGATGCGGCTGGCACCGGGTTTCAGCCTCACGGCGGGCCTGCGTCTTGATCACCATGAGCTGTTCGGCAGCGAGCCGAGCCCGCGCCTGTACGTGGTCTGGCACCCCGCGCCGAGCTGGACGGTCAAGGGGGGCTACGCGCATGGCTTCAAGGCGCCGACCCTCAAGCAGATCTCTCCCGATTCGGCCGAGGACCAGGGTCCGTTCACCTATTTCGGCAACCCCGACCTACAGCCAGAAACCAATGATTCGATCGAAATCGGGGTCGGCCGCGAGAACAAGGGCCTGTCGTGGCAGGCCATGGTCTTCCACAACCGTGTGCGCAACCTGATCGTGCAGGACCGCAGCCTGGGCGTCATCAATGGCAAGCCGTCCTACATCTACGACAACCGCGAGCGCGCCACGCTGCGCGGCCTCGAGTTCACGTCGCGCTGGGAAGCCGGGCGTGGTGTCGGTCTGGGCCTGAACTACCAGTACCTGCTCACCGAGGACAACAATGGCAATGCGCTCGAGAAGCGCCCGCGCCACAGCCTGACCTTGCGCACCGACTGGCGCGGCGGCCCGTGGCGCATCGGCGCCGACCTGAGCCACCATGCCGACCAGTTGCTCAAGTCCCTGACCGGCTCGTCGCTGGTGCCGGTGCCGGCCATCACCCGCATCGGCCTGTGGGCCAACTATGACCTGGGCGGTGGTCTCGAGATGACCGGCGGCATCGACAACCTGGGCAATCAGCGTCTGGCCGACAAGTCCGCGCTCTTCACCTACGCCGAGACGCCGCGCACGCTGCGCGTCGCGTTGCGCGGCCGGTTCTGAGCCAGCGGGCGGGTCAGTCCGGGCGTGTCATTGGGGCGGCCCGCTTACGATGCGGGCATGAGCCTCGACACCATCGAACTGCAGCCGGCCCGCGAAGCGCGGGCCTGCTTGATCATCCTGCACGGCCTCGGCGCGGACGGCAGCGACTTCCTGCCCATGTGCGATGCCATGGACCTGGGCGCCGTCGGACCGGTGCGCTGCGTCATGCCGCGTGCGCCCGAGCGACCGGTCACCATCAACGGCGGCCAGCGCATGCGGGCCTGGTACGACATCCTCGGCGCCGACCTGACGCGGCGCGAGGACGAAGCCGGGGTGCGCGACTCGATCGCCCTCGTCCACGGCCTGATCGACCGCGAAGTGGCACGCGGCATGCCGTCCGAACGCATCGTGCTGGCCGGCTTCTCGCAGGGCTGCGCGATCGCGCTCGGCGCGGGTTTGCGCCACCCGCAGCGTCTGGCCGGACTGGCCGGCATGTCGGGCTATCTGCCACTGCAGGCGAGCGGGGCCGCCGAGCAGAGTGCCGCCAACCGCGCCACCCCGGTCTTTCTGGGACATGGCCGTGACGACGACGTGGTCCCGCTCGCGCGTGGCGCGCAGGCGCGCGACGCGCTGACGGCCCTCGGTTGCACGGTCGAATGGCATGAATACGCGATGGCCCATTCGGTCTGCCTGGACGAGGTGCGCGACGTCGAACAGTGGCTGCTGAAGGTGCTGGCCTGAGAACGACCCTTCACCGCGCGCCCGGCACGCTATCCTGCGCTGCTCCATGGCCCGACTGCACATTGCCGACATCGAAAGCGCCATCAACCACTGGCGCCAGCGTTCGCCGTCTGCCGATGGCGTGACGGCTTGTCCCGAAGTGCGTGCCTTGGCCGAGGTCTACGGCACCCTGGTCTATCGGCAGGCTCAGTGGGTCGCCGAAGAGGAGCTTTCGGCGCGCGCGTTCGATGCCTGGCTGGTCTGGTACCGGACGACTCCCGATGCGCCCTGCATCGCGATCTGTTCGACCAGTCAGGGCGACCGTCTGTGCAAGGGCTGCGGGCGCAGCTTCGACGAGGTTCAGCACTGGCCCGGCATGAGCCCGGTCGAAAAGCGCCTGGTCTGGCATCGCATCACCGAGGAGGGCACGGCCTGGCGCTTCAATCGTTATGCTGAACGCGCCCGCAGTGCAAGTGGCATCGACCACCCCGACCCGGCAGCCCGGCCACGGTCGCTCAGACCACCTTGATGCACTCGACCGGATGGGCGTAGATCTCCTTGCGCTTGTCGAGCAGCGGGATCGTGGTGCCCTTCAGCCGGTTGCTCTCGAGGTCGTTCAGGTCGACCTCGGCGACGACGATCTGCTCGATGTTCGGTGTGCCCTCGGCCGCGATGCCGTCGCGCGCAAAGGCAAAGTCCGACGGCGTGATGATCGCCGCCTGCCCGTAGTGCAGCCCCAGGCCCTCGACGGCCAGGTTGCCGACCGTGCTGGTGTGCACGACGAAGACCTGGTTCTCGATCGCCCGCGCATGGCAGCAGTAGCGCACGCGCAGGAAACCCTGGCGGTCGTCGGTGCAGGACGGCACGAACAGGATGTCGGCGCCGGCCTCGCACACCATGCGTGACAGCTCCGGGAACTCGATGTCGTAGCAGATCAGGATCGCGATCTTGCCGAACGGCGTCTCGAACAGGCGCAGCTTGTCGCCGGCGTCGGTGTTCCACTTCTCGCGCTCCCAGCGCGTGCGGTGGATCTTGTCCTGTTCGTGGATCTGGCCACCTGGCGTGAAGTAGTAGGCCGTGTTGAGCAGCCGGCCGTCGGCGTTGACGGTGGGGTGGCTGCCCCCGATCAGGTGCACATCCCACTGCGTCGCCAGCTCGCTCATCAACGCCTTGTAGCGGTCGGTGTACTCGTGCAGGGCGCGCACGGACTCGGCGACATTGCCCTTGTCGATGAACGACAGCAGCTGGGTCGTGAAGATCTCGGGCAGCACGACGAACTGCGGCTTGTAGTCGCCGGCGGCCTTCATGATGAACCGGACCTGGTTCTCGAAGCCGGACCAATCGTCGATCTGGCGCAGCAGGTACTGGACGGCGGCAATGCGTACGATCATGGGGCAGAGTCCTCGGAGATTTGGGTGGGGCGGCTGGGGTCGTAGTCAGGGTTGAGCCAGACGATGATCGAGGCGTAGCCACACGACTCGGCATCCTCCGGAATGTAGCCCTCGATCACGCCACAGTAGCTGAAGCCCTCGCGCAGCTGGAAGCTCAGCACCGGGTCGCGCAGATCGCCCCAGACCACCCGCTGGGCGTAACCCTCGGCGCTGAGGTCGCCCATGTGCAGGTGATAGCCGGGCAGGCGTCCACAGGCGATGATTCGCTTGAGGTTCATGGTCCGGCACAGCGTGCGCCGGGCCTCGTAGAGCAGGTGGCCGAGTCCGCTGCCCTGCATCGCCGGGTCGACGAAGACCTCGGCACCGTACAGCGTGCGGCCGCGCGGGTCGTGGTGCTCGAAGGTCCCGGCGCCGGTGATCTCGCGCCAGGTGTGCGACTCGGCCCAGTCGTCCCACTTGACGATCAACGACCCGGCATAACCCACCAGGCCGCCGTCGGACTCGGCGACGACCTGGCCCTGGGGGAAGACCTCGAGCTGTCCGCGCAACCGTGCCGGCGTCCAGGGCGTGATGGCCGGGTAGACCCGCCTTTGCAGCTCGATGACGGCGTCGACGTCTTGCGATTGCGCCGACCTCGTCGTGGCTTGCTTCATTTGCGGCTCCATGGCGCGGGGCCGACTGGCCGGGGCATCTGTTGGGTTTTCATGACCACGGACGATAGCGTGCCCAGGACGCGGCCCGTCGCCGAGCCGATCAGCGCAAGGGAAGGCTGATCTCGAAGCAGCTGCCGCCGCCGTCGCGCGGCAGGCAGCGCACGCTGCCGCCGTGGCGCTCGGCGATCTGGCGCACCAGGGCCAGGCCGAGCCCGACGCCGCCCTCGCGCTCGGCGTGACCGGACAGGCGGAAGAAGGGCTCGAAAATGCGCTCGCGGTGCGCCTCGGGCACGCCCGGTCCGCGGTCGCACACCCGCACCTTCGCCTGCGCGCCGTCGCCCTCGACGCTCGCCTCGATGCCCACCTGCGGGTCGCCACTGGCGTAGCGGCGCGCGTTCTCGAGCAGGTTGCGCAGCGCGCGGCGCAGCAGCCGCTCGTCGCCGTGCACCGTGATCTCGGCGCCCTGAACGTCGGCACCGATCCGGGCGCCCTCCTCGGCCAGCAGGGCCAGCATCTCGACCGGCTCGTTGGCCATCGTGTCGGCCTGGGCGTCGAGCCGACTGGCCAGCAGCACCTCCTCGACGAGCGCGTCGAGCTCGGCGATGTTGGTACCAATCTCGACCTGCAGCCGTTCACGCTGCGCCGGTGCGGCGTCGCCCATCAGCGCGATCGCCATCTTCAGGCGTGCCAACGGCGAGCGCAGTTCGTGGCTGGCATTGGCGAGCAGGCTCTGATGCGAACGCACAAGCGCCTCGATGCGCGCCGCAGAACGGTTGAAGCTGCCCGCCAGCGCCGCCACTTCGTCGCGACCCTCTTCCGCCACGCGCTGGTGCAAGGCACCGGCGCCAAAGGCATCGACACCCTGCTTGAGCGCCTCCAGCCTGCGTGTGAGTCGCCGAACCACGGGCCAGGCACCCAGCGCGACCGCTGCAAACAACACTGCGAGCAAGACGACGAATGCCACGCCGTTGGGCAGGCCCGGCCAGCCGCGTTCGGCGCGCGCGCCGGGTGGGCGGCGGTCGTGCATCCGGGGCGGCTGGATCACCCACAGCGTGCGCCCATCGTCGAGCCGGGTCGGCAACAGGCGACGCCCGCCAGGTCCTGCCTCACCCTCGCGACGCTGAAACCCCTCCGACGCTGCGATGCGGCGCCCCTCGCTGTCGTCGAGCGCCAATGGCAGACGCAGACGGCGTCCGAGTTCGCGCAGCACCTCGGCCTGGACCTCGGGCGAGCTGTTGGCATCGGGCAGCGAGCGCTGGATCATCTCGGCCCAGACCTCGACACGTTCGCGCGCCGACGCGTCGAACCGGATCCTCTCTTCTTCGAGATGGCGTTGCACGAGCCAGCCCGACACCACCGCAAACAGCGCCAGCGCCGCCACGACGGTCAGCCAGATGCGCAAGTAGAGCGAGCGCATCAGCCGTCCTGGTCCTGCCTGCGTGCGAACACATAGCCGCTGCCACGGACCGTCAGCACACGGCGCGGCGACTTCGGGTCGTCCTCGATCAGGGCCCGGATGCGCGAGATGTGCACATCGATGCTGCGGTCGAAGGCCTCCATCGGATGCCCCTTGAGCGCATCCATGATCTGGTCGCGCGACAGCACACGACCCGGGCTGCGCGCCAGCACCACCAGCAGGTCGAACTGGTGCCCGGTCAGCTCGCAGGGCTCACCGTCGAGCCGCGCCTGGCGTGCGCCGAGGTCGATCTCGAGGCGACCGAAGACGAGGACTTCGTCCGCCAGCGGCTCGGGCGATGCACGGCGCAGCAAGGCCTTGATCCGCGCCAGCAACTCGCGCGGCTCGAAAGGTTTTGGCAGGTAGTCATCGGCCCCGAGCTCGAGCCCGACGATGCGGTCCATCGGCTCGCCGCGCGCGGTCAGCATCAACAGCGGCAACCGTCGGGTGCGAGGCTGCGATCGCAGTTCGCGCGTCAGTTCCAGCCCGTCGCCGTCGGGCAGCATCAGGTCGAGCAGCAGGGCGTCGTACGGCACGGGCTGCCCGAGCAACTCGCGCCCGTCGGCCAGCGTCCCCGCCACATCGACGGCATAACCATGCGCGCCAAGGTAGTCGCCGACCATTGCGGTCAGGCGCGAGTCATCGTCGATCAGAAGCAGGCGTTGACTCATGGTGGCGTCGCAATCCAGAACGCCCCGGCGCCGTGACGGCGCCGGGGCAGGACCCCACCGGTGGGGTCGCGGGAGGGGTCACAGAATAGCCTGGGTCTTCAGCGCGTGGGCCGGTCGAGCGAACGACGCTCGCGCTGGTGGCGCTTCGTCATGTCGCCTCGCTCGTGCATGCGCTGGGCGATCTGCTGGCGCTGCTCAGGGCTCAGCACGCGGCTGATGTCGATCATGGCCTGCATCGTTCGCTGGCTGCTGCGGTCGTGCTGGGCCAGCATCTGCTGGCGCAGCGCTTCGGCCGCATTCGCGTCCACCGTCGGCTGGGTGAACAGGGCACGGCCCTGCTCACGCAAGGCGCGGCCGGCTTCGTGCTGCGACTTCATGTCCGCCCTGGCGGCTTCGGCGATCTGGCGAATCTGGGTGCGTTGCGCTTCGGTCGCGTTGACCGACTCCAGCATCCGGTCCATGCCCCGGCCCATCCACATCATGCCGCCGGCGTCGTGGCGATCACCGCGCGGGGAAGCCTGTGCCGAGAGCCCAAAACCAGCGCCTGCGACGAGAGCGGCTGACGCGACCAGGGCAGAAATCCATTGACGGGAGACGGTGTTCATCGAAGTTCCTTTCAGGAGTGTGGCGATGAAGCCATCGTGCGTCGGCGCCGTTAGCTGCAGTTGCGCGCGCCGTAAAGTACTGTGAAGCACGAAGCGATCAGTTCGAATCCTCGACCCGCACCAGGCGGCGCTGAAGGATGAAGGGAGCCTGCGCGCTGCGCAGGTCGAGACGGACCAGGACGCCACTGTGCCGGTCGACCACGATCGCACCCTGGAGCAAGGTGCTCGAGTCGCCCTGGCTGACCTCGCCGAACAGCTCGATGACGACCACATTGAACTGCCGCCCGGCGATCTTCTGCGGCCCGAGTGCCACCACCTGGCCGCGCGCGCGCGCTTTCGAAGCCGGATCGCCGACCACGCGCAGTTCGCCCGCGACGACCTGGCCGAGCACCATGTCACGCTTGAGCAGGCGTTCCCAGATCAGCTGCCCCTTGGGCGCCTCGATCACGTTGCCCGCCAGATCCTGGCGCCAGACCCCGCCTGAGGCCCCTTTTCCGAGCCGGAACTCGATCTCGTCGCGGCGCAAGGCCACGATGCCCAGCACCTGCTCCCCGAGTGGGTCGCGCGCACCGGCGCGGTCCTCGTAGATCAGTCGCTCGCCGGGCAGGACCGGCAACAATGCGACCCGGTCGGCCGACAGAATTCCCGTGTCGGATGGACAGGACGCAATCCTGGCCGCCTCCTTCAGTCCCTCGAAGCGGCCCTTCAGGCGGGCCAGCTCCTGTGACTCGCTGCCGTCCGGACGCATGGCCAATAGCGCCGGCCAGAACAGCGAGAGCCCGACGCCGAGCGCCACCATGTGCTGGCCGGCGCGCTGGTCCACAGTCCAGGCGACGTCGGCGGCGCGCTGTTGCACGGTGTCCGTCTCATCGGCCAGGCGCGTACAGGTCCAGCCCCGGAACTCGGCCGGATCCGCAGGGTCGGGCGCCACGTCGGCCGACCGCGTCGCGCAGCCACCGATCGCGAAGACGGCCGCCATGCCAAGGCAAAGCGGTCGGCGCGCAGCAGCGAGGAGTCCCATCACCGCCCTATTGTGCCGTGGCGATGCCGTCGCGCGCGAACAGCGCGCGCACCTGGTCGCGCAGCCAGACCTGGGCCGGGTCCTTGCGCGCACTCTGGTGCCACGCCATGCTGACGTCGTAGGGCGCGCCCTGGCCCGGCAGGTCCCAGATCCGCACGTCGAACCGAGGCGCCAGCGAGTGCGCGAACATCATCGGCACGATGGCCATCAGGTCGGTGCCGGTCACCAGTTCGGGCAGCGCGCCGTAGTGGCGCACCCGCACCACGGCGCGGTTGCTGAGCTTGAGGCGGGCCAGCATCAGCTCGACGCTGCGATGCGAGGTCGCCGTCGGCGCGGACACCGCGAGCGAGGCTTGCGCCAGCTCCTGCGCACTCAGGGTCCGGGTGCGCCGGCTGGAACTTGGCCGCCATGTCGATCCGGTGATCGCAACGAACGACTCGTGAAACAGGCGTTCGCTGGCGATGCCCGAATGCTCGGGTCGCAGGATGCCGATCGCGAGGTCGATCTCCCTCGCCTCGAGCGCTGCGCTGACCTGATCGGCATCGACGGCCACATTCGAGATCAGGCAATGGGGCGACTCGCGGCGCAGCAGCTGCGCCAGCGGCGGCAGGAACATCATCTCGCCCAGGTCGGACAGCGACAGGCGCCAGTGCACCCGGGCCTGTCCGGGCTCGAACCTGGCATCGCTGGCAAGGGACATCTCGAGCGCCTGCAGATGGGCCATGACCTTGGGTGCGATGCGCTGCGCCAGGTCGGTCGGGTGCAGGCCTGCGGGCGAGCGCACGAACAGCGCATCGTCGAAGTAGCGCCGCAGGCGGGCCAGCGCATTGCTCGTCGCCGGCTGGGACAGCGACAGCTGCCGTCCGGCCTCGGTGACGGATCCGCAGCGGTAGACCGCGCACAGCACCCGCAGCAGGTTGAGGTCGAGCTGGCGAAAACCCATCGTGTACCCCGATCATTCATGAAACAGATACGGCCGATTCTGACAATCAATTCGACGAATTCAAGTGCAAGGACTAAATTGACTCGATTGCCCCGCATGAGGGGCCCCGGCGAGGAGATCGAAGCGTGCTAGAAATCATCATCCAGGGGCGAGGCGGGCAAGGCGCCCAGACCGCTGGCAACCTGCTCGCTGCCGCCTTCTTCGCCCAGGGCCGCCAGGTCCAGTGTTTCGCCAGCTACGGCGGCGCACGGCGCGGAACCCCGGTCAGCTCCTACATCCGCGCCGACGACAAGCCGGTGCGGGTGCGCTGCGACATCGAGCGCGCCGACGCCATCCTGTGCTTCGACGCCAGTTTGCTCGAAGGACGGCTGCTCGCCGCCGCCCATCCGGGCACGATCATCGTCGTCAACTCCTCGCGCGCCCCTGAGCAGTTCGAGCAGGACCTGCCCGGCTATCGCGTGATCCCGGTCGA
Source organism: uncultured beta proteobacterium (assembly GCA_963706655.1). Lineage (GTDB taxonomy): Bacteria > Pseudomonadota > Gammaproteobacteria > Burkholderiales > Burkholderiaceae_C > Rubrivivax. The sequence goes on along the minus strand of CAVPNN010000024.1, from coordinate 35,910 downwards.
CGGCCTGGCGATCGCGCGCCGCAACGGCCTCGGGCGGATCGTCAACTCGGCCCTGCTCGGCGGCTTCGCGCGTGCGATCGAGGCCCCGACGCTCGAGGTGCTCACACGCACCCTGATCGAAGAGGCGCCCAAGCTGCACGACGAAAACATCGCCGCCTGCGAAGACGGCCATCGCGCGGTCGACGCGCTGCTGCGGGGAGTCCGCGCATGAATGCTCCGATGCCCATCCCGCCGATCTGGACCACCGGCACCACCGCGGCCATCAAGACCGGGACTTGGCGCTCGTCGCTTGCCCAGCATGTGAGCGCACCGTCCCCCTGCCACGGCGCCTGTCCGGTGCGCGGCGAGATCGCGAGCTGGATCGGCCAGGCCCGCGCACGCGACTTCCGCGGCGCCTGGGACACGCTGGTGCTGCACAACCCCTTCCCGTCGATCGCCGGTCGCATCTGCCACCACCCCTGCGAGACGGCCTGCAACCGCGCCGGCTATGACGAGTCGCTGTCGATCTGCAAGCTCGAGCGTTTCGTCGGCGACATGGCGCTCGCCGAAGGCTGGGCCTTCACGCCCCCGGCCGTCGAGCGCGCGCAGCGTGTCGCCGTCGTCGGTGCCGGCCCGTCCGGGCTGTCGGCCGCCTACCAATTGCGCCGGCGCGGCTACGCCGTCACCTTGATCGAGTCGCAGGCCGAACTCGGTGGCCTGATGCGTTATGGCATCCCGGCCTACCGCCTGGCACGCGACATCCTGGACGGCGAGATCGACCGCATCGTCGCGTTCGGCGTGCAGGTCCGGCGCGGCCAGGCGCTGTCCGGCGCAGAGGATCTGGAACGTCTGCGCGCCGACTTTGACGCGGTCTACCTGGCCGTCGGTGCCAGGCGCCAGAAGCGGCTGCCGCAACTCGACTACGGGCAGCCCTGGGTCCTCGACGGCGCCGACTACCTGGCCCGCCACAGCATGGGCCAGCCCCCGGCGCTCGGCCGGCGCGTCGTCGTCATCGGCGGCGGCAGCGCCGCGCTCGACGTCGCACGCAGCGTGAAGCGCGCCGGCCACGAGGTGACGATCCTGGCGCTCGAATCCGAGGCGCGCCTGCCGGCCCAACGCGAAGAGGTGGTCGAGGCGCTCGAAGAAGGGATCCAACTCGTCGACGGCTCGATGCTGCAGGGTGTCGACCAGGCCGGTGGCGCGCTGAAACTGCGCTGTGTACGCGTCGAGTTCCAGCCGGGTGCCAAACGCGGCCAGTTCAGCGTTGCGCCGATCGACGGCTCGGCGTTCGGACTCGATGCCGATGCGATCGTCAGTTCGATCGGCCAGGACCCCGACCTCAGCCTGTTCGGCGAGACCCTGGCCACCGACGGCGCGCTGCTGCGGGCCAACCATGCCGGCGCGACCAGCGTCGACGGGGTCTGGGCCGGCGGCGATCTGACCAGCATGGCGCGCTTCGTGACCGAGGCGGTCGGCATGGGCGAGCGCGCCGCGATCGACATCGACCGGCGGCTGCAGGCAGGCGCCGGTGCCGCCGAAGTCGCTGCCGATCACGCAGGCGACCTCGAGATGGTTGCGCTGTCGACCATCAGCCTGCACTACCACCCCAAGCAGGCCAGACCACCCTCGTTGACGCTGGGCGCCGACGAGCGCCTGGCCAGCCACGCCGAGGTCCAGCTCGGCCTGGACATCGAGCAGGCGCTCGCCGAGACCGTGCGCTGCTTCTCCTGCGGCCTGTGCACCCACTGCGACAACTGCGTCAACTACTGCCCGGACATGGCGGTGCAGCCGCACGGCAGCGGGTACATCGTGCTGACCGACTACTGCAAGGGCTGCGGCGTGTGTGTCACCGAATGCCCGACCGGTTCGATGAAGATGCTGGAGGAACAACGATGAGCGCACAGCCCAAACCCGTGCTGCTGACCGGCAACCACGCGGTCGCCTGGGCGGCCCGCCTGGCCCGGCCCAAGGTGGTGCCGGTCTACCCGATCACGCCGCAGACGCCGGTGCTCGAGAAGCTGACCGACTTCCAGGCCGAAGGCGTCTTCGACGCCGAGATCATCACGCCCGAGTCGGAGCATTCGGTGATGTCGGCCTGCATCCCGGCCTCGCTCGCCGGCGTGCGCGTGTTCACCGCCACCGCCTCGCAGGGCCTGCTGCTGATGCACGAACTGCTGCACTATGCCGCCGGGGCCCGGGCCCCGATCGTGATGGCCAACGTCAACCGCACCGTGGCCTCGCCGTGGGCCTTCTGGCCGGACCAGACCGACAGCCTGGCGCAGCGCGACACCGGCTGGATCCAGTACTACGTGGAGACCGCGCAGGAAGCACTCGACACCGTGATCCAGGCCTACCGAGTGGCCGAGCAGGTGCTCGTGCCGACGCTCGTCAACCTCGACGCCTTCTACGTCTCGCATTCGCTCGAGCCGGTCAGTGTGCCGGCGCAGGACCTGGTCGACCGCTACCTGCCACCGTTCGACCCGCCGCACCGGCTCGACACGGCCAAGGTCGAGTCCTGGGGCAATGTCATCTCGCAGGACATGTTCTACCGCCACCGGCAGGACATCGAAGCCGCGATGCAGCGTGTGCCCGAGCTGGCCGCGAGCGCGGACCGCGAATGGGCCGAATTGACCGGCCGCAGCCACGGCGTGATCGAGCGCTATCGCTGTGACGGCGCCCAGACCGTGATCGTCGCGATGGGCAGCATGTGCGGCACTGCGCGCGACGCGGTGGATGCGATGCGCGCCGCCGGCCAGGCCGTCGGCCTGCTCAAGATCCGCCTGTTCCGGCCGCTGCCGGTGCAGGCGCTGCGTGCGGCGCTGGCCGGCGTGCCCGATGTCATCGTGCTCGACCGCAACCATTCGCCGGGCCATGGCGGCGTGCTGCACCAGGAACTGCTGGCCGCGCTCTATGGCCTGCCCGACGCGCCACGCGTGCACGGCTATCTGGCCGGGGTCGGGGGTGTCAATGTCTCGCCGGACGCGATCGTCGGCTTCGTGGCCAAATCGGCTCAGGGCGCACCGCGCCCCGAGTCGGTGTGGGTGAGGTGAACCGCATGCAGACCATCCAGATAGCCCAGCAGTCCGCTTCGGACCCCCTGATCTGCTCGGGCCACGCGGCCTGCCCGGGCTGCGCCGAGCCCTTGTCGGTGCGCCACGTGCTCGACGTGCTCGGGCCCGACACAATGGCGGTCATCCCGCCCTCGTGCATGGCCATCATCGCCGGCCCGCAGCCTTTCAGCTCGCTGCGCATCCCGGTCTACCAGCCGACGCTGGAAGCCAGTGCGGCGGCGGCGTCGGGCCTGCGCCGCGCACTCGACGCCCAGGGCAAGCGCGACACCCAGGTCATCGTGCTGGCCGGTGACGGCGGCACCTACGACATCGGCTTCCAGTGCCTGTCCTCGGCCGCCGAGCGCAACGAGAACATCCTCTACTTCTGCCTCGACAACGAGGGCTACATGAACACCGGCGCGCAGAAGTCCTCTTCGACGCCGCACTATGCGCGCACCGGCTCGACACCGGCCGGCAAGACCACGCGCAAGAAGGACCTGTGCCAGATCATGGCCGCGCACGGCATCCCCTACGTGGCCACGGCCAGCGTCGGCCACCTGGACGATCTCAAGCGCAAGGTGGCCAAGGCCAAGGCGATCCAGGGCATGCGCTTCATCACGCTGCTGATCCCCTGCCTCGACGGCTGGGGCCTGGCCGACAACGGCGCGCTGCCGGCGGCCCGGCTGGCGGTCGAGAGCGGCGCCTACCCGCTCTACGAGATCGAGGACGGCGAGCGCCTCACGATCAACCAGGCTGCACCATCACGCCCGATTGCCGACTACCTGAAGCTGCAGCGCCGCTATCGGCACCTGTCGCCGGATCAGCTCGAGTCGCTGCAGGCCGAGGTCGATGCGGGTTGGATCAAACTGTGCCGGCGTGCCGCCGCGGGCCAGACCGTGGACTGACCATGCGGCGTCACCGCGACCGCAGGACCCGCCGTTCAGCGTGCGCTCGCGGTGCTCTCGCGCGCTTGGCGTTCGACCAGGCGAAGCATCGTCGCCAGCGTGATCGAGCTGAAGGTCGCTTTGGCGTTCTGATCGATCTCGGACAAGACCACGCCAAGTGCCGCGTCGACCGGCTTCGGTGCCGCCGCGTCGCGCGCGCTGGCCGGTGGACCCAGTTCCTCGAACAGCTGGATGATGTCCATCAAGGTCAGGCGCCTGGCGTTGCCGATGAAACGATAGCCGCCACCGGCACCCCGCACCGACTCGACGATGCCGTTGCGCGCCAGTTCGGCCAGCACCTTGGCCAGGTGGTGCGGCGAGACGTCGTACTTCTCCGCGATCTCGGCCGCCGCAATGTGGCGCTCCGGCGCGCCGGCGAACTCGATGACGCTGTACAGCGCAAGCGAGGAGTTCTTCTGCAGTCTCATGCCGACGGCACTCCAGGGTCAGTCGCGGTCAAGGTCCATCTCCAGCGAGATCAGGGGCCCGGCCATCATGCCCTGGCTCCTGAAGAACGACAGGATGAGCGTGTTCTCGCGCGCGAGCAAGGTTCGCAGCGTCGTCACGCCGACCTTACGAAAGGCATCGCTGATCGCCTCGAGCAGCCGGGTCCCGATGCCGCCCAGGCGGGCGCCGGGGTCGACGTTGATGGCGAACACCCAGCCGCAGGGGGGCGATCCGAACTCCCAGTCGCGCACCTCGCCGATGACGAAGCCGACCACGCGCCCGTCGAGCAGCGCAACCAGGAACTGCTGCTCGTTGCCGCCTCCTGCGCCGTAACGGCGGAAGACCGAGGTCCAGTACTTGCGTTTCTCCAGGCCGGTCACGGTGGCGTCGATCGTGATGACTTGATCCAGGTCAGCCCGGCGCACGGGACGGACCTGCACTGTACCGACCCCCTCGTTCGATTGCATTGAGCGTCCGGGTCGGCGCGTGAGGGTCGGGTTTTCGAGAGTCACTTGAGGCTTCCGAACATGAACTAGATCAAACGAATACCGGCATTCCGGTACCAGAATGGCTTTATAGGCTCCAGTCTACCCAATTCCCGCAGTGTGCGGTCGGGTGCCGGATCCACCTGAGGGCACCGGGCAACACCGCAAGGGCGCGGCCGGGACCCGCCAGATCCAACGCTTCAACCAAGGACCCCGCGATGAAAGACACTTTGAAAGCCGGCGTCGCCGTCACCAGCCGGGTCGAGATCGACCGCGACCGCACGATCGACTTCATGGGCGAGAACGCACGTGTCTACGCCACGCCGATGCTGGTGCGCGACATCGAAGTCACCTGCCGCGAGTTGCTGCTCGCGCACCTGGATGCAGGCGAGGACTCGGTCGGCACGCGGGTCGAGATCGACCACATCGGCGCCACGCTGATGGGCATGTGGGTCGACATCAGCGTCAAGGTGGTCGAGCTCAACGGACGCGGCGTCGTGTTCGAGATCGAGGCCAAGGACAACGTCGAGCCGGTCGCGCGCGGTCGCCATTCGCGCTTCATCGTCGACGTGGCCAAGACGGCCCAGCGCCTGGCCGCCAAGGCCCAGAAGGCGGGGCTCGCGTGACCAGCCCGACCACGGTCACGCAGCGGGTCTCGACCTACTGCTACCAGTGCGTTGCCGGCCCTGACCTGCTGAAGGTCAAGGTGGTCAACGGCGTGGCGACCGAGGTCGAGCCGAACTTCTGCGCGTCCGAGATCCACCCCGGCGGCGGCAAGGTCTGCGTCAAGGCCTACGGCCTGATCCAGAAGACCTACAACCCGAACCGGGTCCTGACGCCGATGAAGCGCAGCAACCCGAAGAAGGGGCGTGACGAGGACCCCGGCTTCGTGCCGATCTCCTGGGACGAGGCATTCGACCTGATCGGCGCCAAGCTAAACGGCATCCGCGAGACCGGGTTGCTCGACGAATCCGGCTACCCACGGGTGGCGGCCAGTTTCGGCGGCGGCGGCACGCCGCAGTCCTACATGGGCACCTTCCCCGCATTTCTTGCGGCCTGGGGCCCGATGGACATGGGCTTCGGATCCGGCCAGGGCGTCAAGTGCTATCACTCCGAGCACCTGTACGGCGAGTTCTGGCACCGCGCCTTCATCGTCGCGGCCGACACACCGCTGTGCAATTACCTGATCTCCTGCGGCTCGAACATCGAGGCCTCGGGCGGCGTGGTCGGCGTCTGGCGCCATGCGAAAGCGCGCGTGCGCGGCATGAAGCGGGTCCAGGTCGAGCCGCACCTGTCGGTCACCGGCGCCTGCTCGGCGCAATGGGTGCCGATCAAGCCCAAGACCGATGCGGCCTTCCTGTATGCGCTGATCCACGTGATGCTGCACGAGGTGCCGCACGAGCGGCTGGACCTGCCCTTCCTCTCGCACCACACCGGGTCGCCCTACCTGATCGGCGAGCATGGCTACTACTTGCGCGACCGCAAGTCGCGCAAGCCGCTGGTCTGGGACACGTCGCGTGACCTGGCCGTCGAGCACGACATGCCCGGCATCCAGGAGTCGCTCGAGGGCCACTTCGATGTCGAGGCGGTGGAGATCGGCCCCGACAACGATGTGCTGGCCGAAGGCATGCTGAAAGGCGTCACGGCCTTCACCAAGCTGCTCGAGCACATGAAGCCGTACTCGCCGGAGTGGGCGTCGGCGATCTGCGACGTGCCGGCCGAGCACATCCGGCGCGTGGCCAACGAGTTCGTCGAACACGCCTGCGTCGGCGAGACGATCGAGATCGAGGGCAAGACCATGCCCTATCGACCGGTCGCAGTGACGCTGGGCAAGACCGTCAACAACGGCTGGGGTGGTTTCGAATGCTGCTGGGCACGCACGCTGCTGGCCACGCTGGTCGGCGCGCTCGAGGTGCCGGGCGGCACGATCGGCACCACGGTGCGATTGACACGCCCGATGTCCGAGCGCCTGGACAGCGTCAAGCCCGGTCCCGACGGCTTCATGCACTACCCGCTCAACCCGACCGACAAGGCGAACTGGTCGCCCTCGCCCAACATCCGCAACGCCTACCGCACGATGGTGCCGCTGGCCGCCGACGGGCCCTGGAGCCAGGCCCTGGGGCCGACCCACTTCTCATGGATGTTCCTCGACGAGACGCCCAAGGGCCTGCCGCGCGTGACGCTGCCGGACGTCTGGTTCCTGTACCGCACCAACCCGGCGATCTCGTTCTGGGACACGCCGGCCCTGCAGGAGAAGATCGCCCGCTTCCCGTTCGTGGTGGCCTTCGCCTACACGCCCGACGAGACCAACCATTTCGCCGACGTGCTGCTGCCCGACGCGACCGATCTTGAGAGCCTGCAGCTGATCCGGATCGGCGGCACCAAGTACGTCGAGCAGTTCTGGGACCACCAGGGCTACGCGCTGCGCCAGCCGGCCGTGGCCACGCGCGGCGAGGCGCGCGACTTCACCGAGATCGCGACCGAACTGGCCCAGCGCACCGGGCTCTATGGCAAGTACATCGCCTCGATCAACAAGGGCGCGGGCGGCGTGCCGCTGCGCGGTGAGCACGGCGACTACTCGCTCGACCCCGAGGTCCCGCACGACCGCGAGCAGATCTGGGACGCGGTCTGCCGCGCCGCCAGCGCCGAGGTGACCGACGGGGCCGAGTCGCATGGCCTGGACTGGTGGAAGGAGAACGGCCTGGCCACCAAGCCCTTCCCGCGCGCCAACTGGTATCTGATGCCGACCCTGCTCGAACGCGGCCTGCGGGTCGAGTTGCCCTACCAGGAGCGGCTGCTGCGCGCCGGCACCGAACTCGGCCGCCGCCTGCACGAGAACGACATGCACTGGTGGGACAAGCAGCTCGAGGAATACCAGGGCCTGCCGATCTGGAAGGACTTCCCCGGCATGTGGGAAACCACGCTGACGAATGCCGGCGGCAAGGCGGCCGACTTCCCCTTCTGGCTGCTCACCGCCCGCAGCATGCAGTACGCCTGGGGCGGCAATGTCGGCGTGCAGATGATCAAGGAGGTGGCCGACAACATCGCGGGCCACCGCGGCGTCATCATGAATCCGCAGGCCGCCGAACGCCTGGGCATCGCCGACGGCGATCCGATCGAGATCTCGACACCCAAGCGCAGCACGCGCGGCCTGGCCGTGCTGCGCCAGGGCATCCGGCCCGACACGCTGCTGCTGATCGGCCAGTTCGACCATTGGGCCACGCCGCTGGCCAAGGACTTCGGCATGCCGAGCCTGAACACCCTGGCCACGATGACGATGGACCAGACCGATGCCACCGGCTCGGGCGCCGACATCGTGCGGGTTGCGATCCGGAGGTCGTCGTGACACGTTGGGCGATGACCGTCGATCTGCGTCGCTGTGTCGGTTGCCAGACCTGCACCGCGGCCTGCAAGCATGCCAACGCGACGCCGCCCGGCGTGCAGTGGCGGCGTGTGCTCGACATGGAGTTCGGCCAGTACCCCGACGTGCAACGCGCCTTCGTGCCGGTCGGCTGCCAGCACTGCGACGAGCCGCCCTGCCTCGACGTCTGCCCGACGACGGCGACCAAGAAGCGCCCCGACGGCATCGTCACGATCGACTACGACCTGTGCATCGGTTGTGCCTACTGCTCGGTGGCCTGTCCCTACCAGGCCCGCTACAAGACCGAGCGTGCCACCTTCGCCTATGGCAAGGCGACGGCCAGCGAAGACCAGCGCCACGACCCAGCGCGGCTGGCGGTGGCCACCAAGTGCACCTTCTGCGTCGAACGCATCGACGACGGCCTGGCCGCCGGGCTGGTGCCCGGTGTCGACCACGAAGCAACACCTGCCTGTGTCAATTCCTGCATCACACAGGCGCTGACCTTCGGCGACATCGACGACCCCGAGAGCAATGTCTCCAGGCTGCTCGCCGAGAACCAGTCGTTCCGCATGCACGAGGAACTCGGCACCGGTCCCGGCATGCACTACCTGTGGGACAAGGAGCGCCCCGAATGAGCTACGGCCCCAACCCCTGGCAGCAGACCCACTGGGACTGGCGCGCGGCCGGCAACTTCATGTGCGGTGGCGCGGGTGCGGGGCTGATCGCACTGGCGCCGCTGATCGGCGCGCAGGGCCTGCACCTCGTGCTCGCGATGCTCGGCGGGGTGGCCCTGATCGGCCTCGGGCTGCTGTGTGTCTGGGCCGAGATCGGCCGCCCGCTGCGTGCCATCAACGTCTTCTTCAACCCGCGCACGTCGTGGATGACACGCGAGGCGATCGTCGCCAGCGCGCTCGTGCCGGCAGCACTCGCGGCAGCGCTCGGCGTGGCCGGCGCGAGCTGGGTCGCAGCGGCACTCGCGCTCGGATTCGTCTATTGCCAGAGCCGGATCCTGAAAGCCGCCAAGGGCATCCCGACCTGGCGCGAGCCGATGATCGTGCCCTTGATCGTCAGCACCGGGCTGGCCGAAGGCGCCGGCCTGTGGCTGCTGCTGCAGCCGCTGCAGATCCTGCGCCAGCCGATCCCGCTGATGCTGGTGGCGCTGCTGGTCCTGGCGCGGGCGCTGCTGTGGCCGGTCTATCTTGCCCGCCTGGCCCAGCCCGCGACGGCACCCGCACGCCGCGTCCTCGATCGCTCTGGGCGCAAGCTGCTGTGGCTCGGATCGGTGCTGCCGTTGACCGTCGTGGCCCTGGGCGCAACCGGCGCGCTCACCAGCATGCCGACCGCGATCCTGGTCGCGCTCGCGGGCTTGTTCGTCGCGGCCGCCGGACTGCAGTTCAAGTACGCGCTCATCACGCGCGCAGCCTTCAACCAGGGCTTTGCTCTCGTGCACCTGCCGGTGCGCGGGGTCCGGCGCTGAACGATTGCCCCTCGCGGGCAAGGAGATCCGATGCAGACCGCCACCTCCACGCCAGTCAAGGCCGCGGCCACCCCCAGCGAGCGCTGGATGTTCGACCGCTATGCCGAAACCCTTCCGCGCGCCGAGCTGGCCGCATTGCAGCTGCAGCGCCTGCGCGCCACCGTGCGCAACGCCTACGATCATGTGCCGCTGCACCGGTCACGGCTCGACGCGGCGGGTGTCACGCCGGACGACATCCGCACCCTGGCCGATGTCGCGCGGCTGCCCTTCACGCTCAAGACCGATCTGCGCGACCACTACCCGTTCGGAATGTTCGCGCGCCCGGTGTCGGAGCTGGCCCGCCTCCATGCCTCGTCGGGAACGACCGGCAAGCCGACCGTCGTCGGCTACACCAAGGAGGACATCGAAACCTGGTCGGGCCTGATGGCGCGCTCGATGGCCGCGGCCGGTGCGCGCCCGGGTGATGTGCTGCACAACGCCTACGGCTACGGGCTGTTCACCGGCGGGTTGGGCGCCCACTACGGCGCCGAGCGCCTGGGCGCACCGGTCGTGCCGATGTCCGGCGGCTCGACCGAGCGCCAGGTGGCGCTGATCATGGACTTCAAGGCCCGTGTGCTGTGTGCGACACCGTCCTATGCGCTGGCGATTGCCGAAGTCGCCGAGGCCCAGGGCGTGGACCTGCGCACCAGCTCGCTCGAGGTCGGACTGTTCGGTGCCGAGCCCTGGAGCCAGGCGATGCGCGAGCAGATCGAGGCACGCCTCGGGCTGAAGGCGATCGACGTCTATGGCCTGTCCGAGATCATGGGGCCGGGTGTGGCCTGCGAGTGCACGCATCAGGTCGGTCTGCACGGCTGGGAAGACCACTTCCTGTTCGAGATCATCGATCCCGACACCGGCCAGGTGCTGCCCGAAGGCGCGGCCGGCGAACTGGTGATCACGACGCTGACCAAGCAGGCGCTGCCGATGCTGCGCTATCGCACACGCGACATCACGCGCCTGACCACCGAACCCTGCGAATGCGGACGCACCCATGTGCGCATCCTGCGCATCACCGGCCGCAACGACGACATGCTGATCATCCGCGGCGTCAACGTCTACCCGTCGCAGATCGAGGCGGTGCTGGTCGGCCTGCCGGCGATCTCGCCGCACTACCAGCTCGTGGTCGAGCGGCGCGGCACGCTTGACCATGTGAGCATCGAAGTCGAGGCCGAACCGGGCGTGCCGGCCGACGACCATGCCCGCCTCGCGGGCGATGTCGCGCACCACATCAAGTCCCTGATCGGCATCACGACCACCGTGTCAGTCAAGCACCCCGGCGAGATCCCGCGCTCGGTCGGCAAGGCGGTGCGGGTGCGCGATCTGCGTCCGAAGGCGGGTTGATCCATGGCCAAACGACTGCTGACCCTCGAAGTCAACGGGCGCACGAACGACCACGCGGTGGCCGACTCGTCGCTGCTCGTCGACGTGCTGCGCGACACCCTGGGCCTGAAGGGCACCAAGCAGGGCTGCGACGGCGGTGAATGTGGCGCCTGCACGGTGCTCGTCGATGGCGAGCCCTTGCTGGCCTGCATCACGCTGGCCGCCACTTGCACCGGCAAGTCCATCGAGACCATCGAACACCTGAGCCAGCATGGGCGCATGGGCCGGCTGCAGCAGGCCTTCCACGAGAAGCTCGGCACCCAGTGCGGGTTCTGCACGCCCGGCATGATCATGGCCGCCGAGGCCCTGCTGCGCCGCTGCGCGGACCCGAGCGAGGCGCAGATCCGCGACGCGCTGGCCGGCAATCTGTGCCGCTGCACCGGCTACGTCAAGATCATCGAATCGGTGCAAGCCGCCGCCGGGAGCGCAGCATGAGCGGCCCCGCGAACACGCGCACGCCGAGCGGGCCGGTGCGCTCGATCGGACAGCGCACGCCGCTCGTCGACGGCATCGAAAAAGTCACCGGCCGCGCCCAGTACACCGACGACCTGCCTTTCGAGCATGCGCTGGTCGGGCGCATCCTGCGCAGCCCGGTCGCGCACGGCGTGATCCGCGCCATCGACAGCTCGGCCGCGCTGGCCATGCCGGGCGTGCGCGCAGTGATCACTGGCGAGGACTTCGCGGCGCCCTATGGCGTGATTCCGATTGCCCAGAACGAGTGGCCGCTGGCGCGCGGCAAGGTGCGCTACAAGGGCGAGCCGCTGGTGGCCGTCGCCGCGGTCGACGAGGCCACCGCCGAGGCCGCGCTGCGCGCGATCCGGCTCGACATCGACGAGTTGCCCGCCTACTTCAGTGCCGCCGATGCGCGCGCCGAAGGTGCCGTTGCACTGCACGAAAAGAAGCCCGGCAACCTCGAGCGCGAGGTGGTGCAGGACTTCGGCGATGTCGACGGCGGTTTCGCCGCCGCCGACCGGGTGCTCGAGCGCAGCTTCAGCTACGCGGAGATCGCGCACGGGCAGATCGAACTCAACGCCGCGGTCGCCCAGTACGAGCCCGAACGCGACCGGCTGACGACGCACTCGGTGACCCAGGTGCCGTACTACCTGCACCTGACCCTCGCGCAATGCCTGGGCATGGACAGCTCGCGCATCCGGGTCGTCAAGCCCTTCGTCGGGGGCGGCTTCGGCCACCGGGTCGAGCCGCTGAACTTCGAGATGGTCACGGCCGCGCTGGCGCGCGCCGCCGGCGGCACGGTGAAGACCGAACTGACGCGCGAAGAAGGTTTCCTGACCCACCGCGGTCGCCCGGCGACCGACATCAAGCTGCGCATCGGCATGAAGACGAGCGGCGAGATCACCGCGGTCGACTGCGAAGTCGTGCAGCGTGGCGGCGCCTACGGTGGCTACGGCCTGGTCACGATCCTGTACGCCGGCGCCCTGCTGCACGCGCTGTACCGCGTCGGCGCGGTGCGCTACCGGGGCTACCGGGTGTACGCCAACCTGCCACCCTGCGGCGCGATGCGCGGCCATGGGGCGGTCGACGTGCGCCATGCGTTCGAGTCGGTGCTCGACGAACTGGCGGGCGAACTCGGCCTCGACCCGTTCGCGGTGCGCCGTGCCAACCTGATCGAAACGCCCTACCGCACGCTCAACGACCTGCAGGTCAACTCCTGCGGGCTGCCGGCCTGCCTCGACTGGGTCGAGAAGGCCTCGGGCTGGAAGGAGCGCCGCGCGTCGCTGCCGCCCGGGCGCGGCCTGGGCCTGGCCTGCTCGCACTACGTCTCGGGGTCGGCCAAGCCGGTGCACTGGAGCGGCGAGCCGCATGCGGTGATCAACCTCAAGCTCGACTTCGACGGCAGCATCACGATCCTCACCGGGGCGTCCGACATCGGCCAGGGTTCGTCGACCTTGCTGACCCAGGTCGTGGCCGAGGTGCTGCTGCTGCCGATGGAGCGCATCCGGCTGATCGCGACCGACAGCGCACTCACGCCGAAGGACAACGGCTCGTACTCCTCGCGCGTCTCGTTCATGGTCGGCAACGCCGCGCTGCGCGCCGGCGAGGCGATGAAGCGGGTGCTGGTCGAGGCTGCCGCCAAGCGCTTCGAAGTCAGCCCGGACGACATCGACTGGGCCGGCGAACAATGTTCGGTCACCGGCACCGACCGCACGATGGACTTCGCAGATGTCGTCCAAGCGGCCCTGGTCGACGCCGGCACGCTGACCGTCAAGGGCAGCTGGTCGACACCGGTCGAGACCCAGGGCGGCAAGTTCCGCGGCGCCGCCGTCGGGTCGACCGCCGGCTTCTCCTACGCAGCCCAGGTGGTCGAGGTCAGCGTCGATCCCGACACCGGCCAGGTGAAGGTCGAGAAGGTCTGGGTCGCGCACGACTGCGGCTTCGCGATCAACCCGCTCGCCGTCGAGGGCCAGGTCCAGGGCGCCGTGTGGATGGGCATGGGCCAGGCCCTGTCGGAGGAAACACAGTACTTCGACGGCCTGCCGGCGCGGCCCAACATGATCGACTACCGGATTCCGACGATCGCCGAGTCACCGCCGATCGAAGTCAAGATCGTCGAGAGCATGGACCCGCTCGGCCCCTTCGGCGCCAAGGAGGCGAGCGAAGGCGCACTGCACGGCTTCCCGCCGGCCCTGACGAGCGCGATCCACAACGCGATCGGCATCCGCCTGACCGAATTGCCAGCCACCCCCGACCGCGTGTTCGACGCACTGCACAACCTGCGCCGCGCACAGCGCCTGCAGGCGCGGCGCGATGGGCCGAAGACCGTCGCCAGCCCCACGGCCGACGAGGAATCCTGATCATGTCGATGCTTCCCGCTTTCGATCTGCAACGCCCGACCAGCCTGACCCAGGCTTTCACGCTGCTCGCCGAGCCCGGCGCGCGGGCGCTGGCCGGTGGCACCGATCTCGTGCCCAACCTGCGGCGCGGCCTGGAACAGCCCAAGCGGCTCGTCGAGCTGAGCGCGCTGCCCGGGTTCACCGAGCTCACGCAAGGCGAGACCGGCTGGGTGCTCGGCGCCGGCGTGACGCTCGCCCAACTGGCAGCGAACGCCGATCTGGCCTCGCACCACCCGGCGCTGGCGCAGGCTGCGCTGTCGGTCGCCGGCCCGGGACACCGCACGGTGGCCACGATCGGCGGCAACCTGTGCCAGGACACCCGCTGCGCCTACTACAACCAGAGCGAATGGTGGCGCGCATCGAACGGCTATTGCCTCAAGCGCGGTGGCACCACCTGCCATGTGGCGCCGCAGGGCGAACGCTGCCACGCGGCCTTCAGCGGTGACCTCGCGGCGGCCCTGCTTGCGCTCGACGCCACGGTCGAACTGGCCAGCGCACAAGGCACCCGGCGCCTGCCGCTGGGCGAGCTCTACCGCGACGACGGTGCCGCCCACCTGACGCTGCAGCCTGGTGAACTGGTGTTGCGCGTGCACCTGCCCGTGTCCGCCCCTGGCCTGCGCAGCGGCTACCGCAAGGCGCGTGTGCGCGGAGCGATGGACTTCCCGCTCGCCGGCGTCGGCTGTGCCCTGCTGGTCGAGGACGGTCGGATCTGCAACCTGCGTATCGCCCTCACCGGCACCAACTCCAACGCCTTCGTGCTCGCCGGCACCGAAGCCCTGATCGGACGCGCACCCGATGCCGAGAGCCTGCAATCGCTCGGCAAGCTCGTGCAAAAGCAGGTCAGCCCGATGCGCAGCACGGTGACCCCCTCCAACTATCGCCGTCAGGTTGCCGCTGCGCTCGCGCAACGCCTGGTGCGCGAGTTGAGTGGCGCCGCCTGAAGGCGCCGCGGAGTCCCGCCATGTTTCGAATCGTCAGGCGCGAACAGTTCTCCGAGAACGCCTTCCTGTGGGACATCCTGGCCCCCGACGTGGCCGCGGCCGCCGAACCGGGCCACTTCGTGATGCTGCACCTGCATGAAGGCGGCGAGCGCATCCCGCTCACGGTGGCCGACTACGACCGCCAGCGCGGCACCGTCACGGTGGTCGTGCAGGCGCTCGGAAAGACCACGCGCGAAATGCGCGACGCCTATGCCGAAGACGACACCTTCGACGACTTCGTCGGACCGCTCGGCCTGCCGCAGCACATCGGCCAGGTCGGCCATGTCGTGCTGGTCGGAGGCGGTCTCGGCGTGGCCCCGATCTTCCCCCAGCTGCGCGCGTTCAAGGAGGCCGGCAACCGCACCACCTGCATCGTCGGCTTCCGCAGCCAGGATCTCGTGTTCTGGGCCGACAAGCTGGCCGAATACAGCGACGAGCTGATCATCTGCACCGACGACGGCAGCGCCGGCCGACCGGGCTTCGTGACCGGGGCGCTGGCCGAAGTGCTCGAGCGGCCGACCGCCAAACCCGACCTCATCGTGGCCATTGGACCGATGCCGATGATGCAGGCCTGCACCGAGACCAGCCGCCCGCATGGCGTCAAGACCATGGTCTCGCTCAACACCATCATGGTCGACGGCACCGGCATGTGCGGATCCTGCCGCGTCACGGTCGGTGGCGAGGTCAGGTTCGCCTGTGTCGATGGCCCCGACTTCGACGGCCATCAGGTCGACTTCACCGAACTGCATGCACGCCAGCGCCGTTTCAAGGAGCAGGAGGCGCGCGCCAATGCCGATGCCGAGCATGTCTGCAGCCTCGAGCAGAAACTGATCAAGGAGGGCAAGCGGACCTACAAGAAGTACTCGGCGCTCGAACGCCATCAGGTCAAGATGCCCGAGCGCGACCCGCACGAGCGCTCGCACAGTTTTGCCGAGGTCAACCTCGGCTACAGCCATGCCGCTGCATTGCGCGAGGCCGAGCGCTGCATCCAGTGCATCAAACCGACCTGCATCGATGGCTGCCCGGTCAGCATCGACATTCCGCGTTTCATCCGCCACCTGCTGGTGCGCGACCTCGACGAGGCGGTCAAGACCATCCACGAGTCGAGCATCTTCCCGTCGGTCTGCGGGCGTGTCTGCCCGCAGGAGAGCCAGTGCGAAGCGCAATGCGTGCTGATCAAGGCCAAGATGGAGCCGGTCGCGATCGGGCGCCTCGAGCGTTTCGTCGGCGATCACGCGCATGCCGCACCGGCCGTGCCGCCGAAGTTTGATCGGGTGCTCGGTCAAGTTGCCATCGTCGGCTCGGGTCCGGGCGGTCTGGCCGCCGCCGCCGACCTGGTCAAGATGGGGGCCGAGGTCACCGTCTACGAAGCCCTGCATGTGGTCGGGGGCGTGCTGCGCTACGGCATTCCGTCGTTCCGCCTGCCACGCGAGATCATCGACCGCGAAGTGAACCGCCTGCGCGACATCGGCGTGCGCTTCGAGACCAACAAGGTGATCGGCAAGACTTTCTCGATCGCCAAGCTGACCGGTTCGATGGGTTTCGACGCGGTCTTCGTCGCCGCCGGCGCCGGCGCGCCGAGCTTTCTCGGCATCCCGGGCGAGAACGCCGGTCAGGTCTATTCGGCGAACGAATTCCTGACCCGCGTGAACCTGATGGGCGGCGACCAGTTCCCCTACCGCGACACCCCGATCGGCCTCGGCGACAAGGTGGTCGTGATCGGCGCCGGCAACACCGCGATGGACTGCCTGCGCGTGGCCAAGCGCGTCGGCGCGGGCGAAGTGCGCTGTGTCTACCGGCGCTCCGAAGCCGAAGCCCCGGCGCGCGTCGAGGAACTGCGCCACGCCAAGGAGGAAGGCATCGATTTCCGCTTCCTGCACGCGCCCGAGGAAATCCTGCTCGACGACAAAGGCGACGTGCGTGCGATCAAGGTCCAGAAGATGACGCTCGGCGAGCCCGACGAGCGCGGGCGCCGCTCGCCGCTGCCGCTCGGCGAGTTCGTCGAATGGCCTTGCGACACCGTGATCTACGCGCTCGGGACGAAGGCCAACCCGATCGTCGGCCAGGCGACCCAGGGTCTGGCGCTGAACAAGCGCGGCTATATCGTGGCCGACGATTCGACCCAGGCCACCAACCTGCCGGGCGTGTTTGCCGGTGGTGACATCGTCACCGGTGGCGCCACCGTGATCCTGGCCATGAGCGCGGGCCGCCGCGCAGCGCGCGCGATCGGCGCCTACCTGCAGGACTCTTCGCGCCACTGGCCGGTCACGGCCGAGGCGATCGAGTCCTTCGTCGCCCCGATCCCGAACGCCGAACCGGCCCACCACTGAGGAGCGAGCCATGCTGTGTCCGAAGTGCCATCGACCGCTGGAAGACGACAGCGACGGCGTCTACATCTGCTGTGCCCACGCCAGCCTGCGCTGGCATTGCACCGGCTGCGCCAAGGTCAGCGAGGGCTTCGCCCTGCCCTACGGTCTTTGCCCCCAGTGCGGCGGCAAGCTCGAACTGTCCGACGCCGCGGCGGCTGCCGAGGTCGGTTCGGTTCACGCCGTGCGCATGGCCTTCGAGATCGAGCTCGGTGGGCGCGCCTTCTACCAGCGCGCCGCCGCCGATACGGGCGACCCGGTGCTCAAGGCGCTGTTCGGCCGCTTCGCCCTGATGGAGGGCGAACACATGGAGACGCTGGCGCGCCGCTATCACCTCGACGTCCCCGAGCCGGCACCCGACTTCCGGCTCGAGCTCGCGGCCATCTTCGCCGACGTCGAGAGCCGGCCGCAGGATCCGGCCAACCTGTTCCGGATCGCGATCGCGCTCGAGGAGCGGGCCGCCGCGTTCTTCGCCAGCCGGGCCGAACTGGCGGCCCCGGCGTCGGCCGAACAGCAGCTCTTTCTCGAACTCGCCGCCGAAGAGCGTGAACACGCCGACCTGCTGAGCGCCGAACACGCACGTTGGCAGGCCGGGCGGCCGGGGCTCTTCAGCGTCGACCACCTGGGCGCGCCGATCCTGCCGTCGGGCGCGCCGGTCGACGCCGAGGCGACGATGAACGCTGCCGAGGTCCTGCTCGGCGGGCTCGATCCGGCGCGCACCGCGCTGTGCTGCGGCACACGCTCGCTGAGCCGTGGCGAGTTGCGCGAGCAGGTCGCTCGCGCGGCGGCGGTCTGGCGGGCACAGGGCATCGGGCCCGGTGACCGGGTGGCCATCAAGCTCGACGACAGCATCGATTGGGTCATCGGCTACCTCGGTGCGATCTGGGCCGGCGCGATCGCGGTCGCCGTCAACCCGCGCATTCCAGCCGCCGAATGGCAGTACATCCTCGACGAGGCGGGGTTCAGCGCGATCCTCGCCGAGTCCGCCGCCGACACGCCCTTGCCCTGGCGCGAGCGGGTGCGGCCACTCACCGCCTGGTGCGCCGAACGCGCGCGTGCAACCGCGGTCGACCCGCACCCGATGCCCGCCGAGGCACCCGCCTTCTGGTGCCACTCCTCCGGCACCTCGGGCAAGCCCAAGGCGGTGGTGCACGCGCAGCGCGCGGTGCGCCAGATCGAAGTGGTCTCGCAACTGGGACTCGGGCTGCGCGCCGACGACCGGCTGTTCGCGACCTCCAAGCTGTTCTTCTCCTATCCGCTGACGAACAGCCTGTTTGCTGGCCTCAAGCTCGGTGCCACCGTGATCCTGGAGCCGCAGTGGCCGAATGCCACCAACGTGCCGGTGACCGTCGCGGCGCAGCGCCCGACCGTGCTGTTCAGCGTGCCTTCGCTGTACCGCAACATGCTGCACGAAGGCGTGGCCGGGCGAATTGCCGACGCGGGCGTGCGCATGTGCGTGTCGGCCGGCGAGGCGCTGCCGCACTCGCTGAGGCAGGCCTGGTCCGAGCAGACCGGCGGGCTGTCGATCGTCAACGGCTACGGCGCCTCCGAGACCCTGGTCCTGGTGATGCTGGGGCGCGACGACACCGAAGGCTTCAAGCCCTCGCCGGGCGTGGACATCGAGCCGCTCGAGGATCTGGCCACCGGGCTGCCGACGCGCCTGAAGATCCGCGCCCCGACGCTGGCGCTCGGCTACCTCGACCGGCCGCAGGCCCAGGCCGAAGCGTTTCGCGACGACGCCTTCTGCCCCGCCGACCTGTTCGCGCGCAATGCGGCGGGCGGCTGGGCCTTCGGTGGACGCGAGGACTC
Organism: uncultured beta proteobacterium; assembly: GCA_963706655.1. GTDB lineage: Bacteria > Pseudomonadota > Gammaproteobacteria > Burkholderiales > Burkholderiaceae_C > Rubrivivax. Next base: position 16,741 of record CAVPNN010000024.1, on the reverse strand, counting down.
GCTGGTCAAGATCGGCGGCCGCTGGGTCAACCTGGTCGAACTCGAGGAGCGTCTGCTCCAGCAGGCGAGCGGCGTCATTGAAGCCGCTGCCGTCTGCGTCCCCGACGCCGATGGCGTCGACTCGGTGGCACTGTTCTACGTGGCAGCCAACCCGGACGTGGCCAGTGCCGCGCTGCACGCCAGTTCGCAGAACCTGCCGCACTACCAGCGCCCGCGCTGGCTGCACGCCGTGCCAGCCCTGCCGCGTGGCCCCACCGGCAAATTGCTGCGCCGCAGGCTGCAGGAACTGCACCGCGGCGAGGTCTGAGCTCATGGCAACTCCGCTCGTCGGCGTCGAGACGGATCGGCGGCGTGCTGGTCGCGACCCTGGCCCGTCCGCCAGTCAATGCGCTCAACGACCAGTTGATCGCCGCCATCGACGGCGTGGTCGACCAGGCCATCGCGGACGACAGGGTCTCGGTCCTGCACCTGCGCAGCAGCCTGCCGGTGTTCAGCGCCGGTGCCGACCTCGCGCTGATCCAGGCCTGTTTCGCCACGCCGGAGGGCCCGGACGCGATGACCGACGTCGTGCGCGCAATGCAGCGCCTGTACGCACGGCTCGAGGCCGCGCCGCTGCTGACCCTGGCCGAGATCGGCTCGACGGCGCTCGGCGGCGGGCTCGAACTGGCGCTCGCCTGCGACCTGCGCGTCGCCGCGCTGGACGCCCACCTCGGACTGCCGGAGGCAGGCCTGGGGTTGTTGCCGGGTGCCGGCGGGACCCAGCGCCTGACCCGCCTGTGCGGCCCGGGCGTGGCCAAGCGCCTGATCCTCGGTGCGGAAGTGATCGACGGCGCCCAGGCGCGCGAGCTGGGCATCGTGCAGTGGGCCCTGCCCAAGGATCAGCTGGCCGCCTGGACGCGCGCGCTCGCGACCCGTCTGGCCGGGGCACCGAAGGCGGCACTGGCCGCCAACAAGCGCTGCATCGCTGCTGCCACTGACACCGCAGGCGACGGATACGCCCTGGAGATCACCGAAACGCGCGCGCTCTACGACCACCCGCAGACACGCCAGCTGGTGGAGTCATTCCTGTCCCGGCGAACGAGCCGCACGCCTCATTGAGGGGAACCATGATGAATGCCCGAACCCAGATTGCCGTCGTCACCGGGGCCGCCTCCGGCATCGGGCGGGCCTGTGCACGCGTATTGGCGCGCAGCGGCGCGCATGTGGTGGTGGCCGACATCGACAGCGTGAACGGCGCCGAGGTCGCCAAAGCGCTGCGTGACGAGGGTCACAAAGCGGACTTCATGGCGGTTGACATGACCGATCGTTCGCTGATCGAGGCCTTCGCGGTGGCCGTGCTGGAGCGCTACGGCACCGTCGACATCCTGGTCAACGGCGCCGGCTGGGGTCACACCGCGCCGTTCGTCCAAGGCACGCCCGAGCTCTGGAACAAGCTCGTCGCGCTCAACTTCGTCGGTCCGATGACCCTGGCCAAGGCCCTGCTGCCGGTCATGATCGAGCGTGCCAGCGGCAAGATCGTCAACATCGCGAGCGACGCCGGTCGTGTCGGCAGCCTGGGCGAGACCGTGTACTCGGGCGCCAAGGGCGGGCTGATCGCCTTCACGAAATCACTCGCGCGCGAGACGGCACGCTACAACATCAATGTCAACTGTGTCTGCCCCGGTCCGACCGACACACCGCTGATGGCCGCGGTGCCCGACAAGCTCAAGGAGGCCTTCATCAAGGCCATTCCGTTCCGGCGCCTGGCGCGCCCCGAAGAAGTTGCCGACGCGGTCGCCTTCTTCGCCAGCGACCGCGCAAGCTACGTCACCGGCCAGGTGCTGAGCGTCAGCGGAGGCCTGACGATGGCGGGCTGATGCGCGCAGGGTGAAAGAATCGGGACATGCACGACAGCAATCCACCCCCGCAGGAGGCCAGGACCTGGACCGAAGGCAGCGACCGGCACATCGATGTGCGCGGACTGTCCGCGCCCGCGCCGCTGGTCCAGATCCTCAGGCTCGTGGCCTCGGTGCCCGCTGGCTGCGCCGTGATCGCGCACCTTGACCGCGATCCGATGATGCTCTACCCGGAACTGGCCACCGTGGGCTGGGCCGCCGAGCACATCGACGGTGACCCGGGCGAGGTGCGCCTGCGACTCGAGCCGATCGGATGAAGACCCACGCCGGGATGTTCCTGGCCAACGCCAAGAGCCGTCTGCTGCCCCCGTCGATCCCGTTCCGCTTCTTCGGCGCGGCCATCGTGTTCCATCTGCTGGCCTGGCTGGCCATGCTGGCCGGTGCGGCCGATCTGCCGCGGTTCCAGGGCGGCCTGGGCTGGCCGCTGGCGGCGCTGCACCTGGTGACCCTGGGCACCCTGGTCACGACCGCGGTCGGCGCGAGCCTGCAACTGCTGCCGGTGGCCACGCGCCAGCCGGTGCGTTCGACGCATGGGCCGGTGCTCGTGTGGTGGCTGCTCGTGCCGGGTGTCGCCGCGGTCGCCTTCGGCATGGGCACGGCCAGGCCGATCTGGCTGGCCGCCGGCGCGCTTTCTGTCAGCGCCGCAATGCTGGTGTTCGCGGTCCTGACCGGCGTGAACCTGCGCGGCGCACGCGGCATGCCCGGTGTTGTCGCGCATGGCTGGGGCGCCCTGGTCGCACTCGGGCTCGTGCTGTTCAGCGCCCTGTCGCTGGCTTCGGTCTATCTCGGCGGACCCGGGCTGGACCGCACGTCGGCGCTTGCGCTGCACCTGCCTTTCGCCGCCTACGGCTTCATGGGTCTGCTGGCCCTCGGCCTGTCCTACATCCTGGTGCCGATGTTCGCGCTCGCGCCGACGCCGCCCGAGCGTGACCAGTTGCGATCGGGCGCCTGCGCCGCAGGCGCATTGCTGCTGGCCGGCGTGGCGGCCCTCGGCGTGCAGCCGGCGCTGTTGCGCGGCACGGCGGTGCTGCTCGCGCTGGTCGGCGTGGCGCTGCACCTGCACCTGATGCAGCGCGCGCTGGCCGCAGGCATGCGGCGTGAGCTGGGCCCCTCGTTCGTCCTCGTGCGGGTGGGTTGGGCGGCGCTGGTCCTGAGCCTGCTGCTGGCCGCGGCGCTGGCGCTGGGCGCGCCGTGGGACGGGCTGCCGACGCTGTTCGTGCTGACCCTGATCCTGGGCTGGCTGCTGACCTTCTTGCTCGGCATGTTGCGCCGGATCCTGCCCTTCCTGGCTTCGATGCATGTCGGTCGCGGCAGCCGGCGCCCGCCGACCCCCGCTGCCCTGAGCGCCGATCGGCCGCTGCGCGCGCACTTCACCTGCCACCTGGCGGCGCTCGGCGCGCTGGCGCTGGCGGTCATCACCGGCAGCCCTGCGCTGGCCGCCATCGCGGCCGCGATCGGCAGTTGCGGCGCACTTGCGCTGCTGGTGTTCTTCGTGCTGCTGATGCGCCGCATGCGCGGCCACGCCGCGGCGCCCGCCAGCCCGCGCCCCACGCCCCCTTCCGCGACCGACTCCGGGACTTGAGATGCATCAATGCCTGACGCCGCTGTCCCTGTATTATGGTATTTGAATACCACAATAGGATCTGCCATGACCTTCCTGCGCCAAGTGAGCCAAGCGCTGGACACTGAACACCGCAACAACCTCGACCTGCTCGGCCGGGTCGAACAGGCCCTGGCCCGCGCACCCCGCTCGGGCGCCGAGCCCGATCCAGAATTCGCGCGCTTGGCCATGGCCTTCGTGCGCGTCATCGACGAAGACATCGGTCGCCACTTCGACTTCGAGGAGCGCGAGCTCTTCACCCGCCTGACCGACGCCGGCGAAGGCGACATCGCCGCCCTGCTGCAGGAAGAGCATGACGCGATCCGTGAAGTCGCCCAGGAGACCTTGCCACTGGCCCGCGCGGCCGCCGCCGGCACCTTGGCTGCAGCCGACTTCGACGCGCTGCGGCGCGGCGCGCTCGAACTTGTCGAGCGCCAGGTCTCGCACATCCAGAAGGAGACCATGGCGCTGTTGCCCATGCTCGACGATCTACTCGACGAAGAGCTCGACCGCGAGCTCGCCTTTGCCTACGCCAGCGCCTGACGGCCGCACCACTCCAACCAGGATCGACCCCATGAACAAGCCCGAATTCAAGGTCCGGCCGCTGAGCCGCGACGACCTCCCCGCCGTGGTCGAGATCGACGCGGCCATCGAGGGCCGCTCGCGCAGCGCCTACATCGAGCGCCGCCTCGCCGCCGCGCTGCGCACCCCTGCCACCCATGCCCAGTTCGCCATCGTCGACGGCAAGACCCTGGTCGGTTATATCCTGGCGCGCGTGATCGAGAACGAATTCGGCCGCGGCGTGCGCGGCCTGCGTCTGGAACTGGTCGGCGTTCGCCCCGACTCGCGCGGCAAGGGTGCCGGGCGCCAGCTGTTCAACGCGCTGGCCGCCTGGGCCAAGCGCCACGACGTGGTCGAATTGCGCACCGCCGCACGCTGGAACCATCCGACGATGCTGCATTGGCTGGACAGTGTCGGTTTCGAACGCGCGGGGAGCTACATCGTCGACTGCTCGGTCGATTCGATGGCCTATGACGCAGAGCGCGACGACGCGATCGAAGAGGTCGTCGAAAGAGACGGTGCCCAGGAGGTCGACTTCAGTGCGCGAGATGGCAACGACTTCGAGCGCGCCAACCGCGCGACGGCCGATGTGCGAACGATGAAGCAGGAAGATCTGGCCACCATCTCGCGCATCGACCAGGCCATCACGGGCCGCGACCGCAGTGCCTATCTGCGCGCGCAATTCGAGGAAACGCTGAGCGATGAAGGGCTGCGCGTGTCGCTAGTGGCGCGCAACGACGGCGGCACGGTCGTCGGCTACCTGATGGCCAGCGTGGACCGCGGCGACTTCGGCCGCACCGCACCGGTGGCCATCCTCGATACGCTCGGCGTCGACCCGCGCTTCACGGGCAAGGGCGTCGGTCGGGCGATGCTGGCCCAGCTCTTCACGAACCTGGGCGCCCTGCGCGTCGAACATGTCGAGACGATCGTCGCCGCGCCCGACATGCCGATGTACGGCTTCCTGGCCAAGGCCGGCTTCGGCCCGTCGAAGCGGCTGCCCTTCGTCCATCACCTGCAATGACACCCATGCCCGACGACGGCACCGTGCGCGACGCGTTGCGCCAGGTGGACGACCCCGAAGCGGGCATGAACATCGTCGATCTCGGGCTGATCTATGCCATCGACGTGAAGCCCGGCCTGGTCGCGATCGACATCACGATGACGACCGCCGCCTGCCCGATGGCCGACATGATCATGGACCAAGCCCGCGACGCGGTGCAGGGCGTCGTGCCGGCCGACACCGCAGTCGAGATCCAGCTCGTGTGGGATCCGCCGTGGACGCCCGACAAGATGAGCGGGCTGGCGCGCGACCACTTCGGCTGGTCTTTCTAGGGCTGTCATGAACACCCCCCCTGCGGCAGCCCGCGGCGGCCTGCCGCCGTTGTGGCGCGTGCCCCTGCTGATGCTCGGATTCGCCGGGCTCTTCGTCGGCGTGACGTCCGGCCTGGCGCGGCTCGGCTGGACCATGCCCGAGGTCTCGGCCGCCGCCGCGGCGCTGCACGGTCCGCTGATGATCTGCGCCTTCTTCGGCGTCGTGATCAGCCTCGAGCGTGCCGTCGCGATCGGCCGCGGCTGGGCCTATGCGGGTCCGATGCTGAGCGGCGCCGGTGGCGTGGCCGCCATCCTGGGGCAGACCGGCCTGGCCGCGACCTCGTTCATCGGCGGCAGCCTGGTGCTGCTGATCGCGAGCCTGGACGTCTGGCGCCGTCAGCGCGCGATGTTCACCACCACGCTGGTGCTGGGTGCCGCCTGCTGGGTGGTCGGCAACGTCCTGTGGCGGGCCGGCTGGAGCGTGCACGACGTGGTGCCCTGGTGGCTCGCCTTCCTGATCCTGACGATTGCCGGCGAGCGCCTCGAACTGTCGCGCTTCCTGCCGCCTTCGCCGATCGCGCACCGGGTCTTCGCAGGCCTGCTGGCGGTGATCGTGCTCGGCCTGGTCGGCGCGCGCCTGGCCTGGGGCATGCCGCTCTTCGCGGCCGGTCTTCTGGCGCTGGCGCTGTGGCTGTTCAAGCAGGACATCGCGCGGCGCACCGTGCGCGGACAAGGCCTGACGCGCTTCATCGCGGTCTGCCTGCTGTCCGGATACGCCTGGCTCGCGCTCGGCAGCGCGGTGATCCTGGGCAGTGCCGACTGGCAGCCGGGCTCGGCCGCCTATGACGCGGCGCTGCACGCGCTGGCCCTCGGTTTCGTGTTCTCGATGGTGTTCGGCCACGCGCCGATCATCTTCCCGGCCGTGCTGCGCGTTTCGGTGCCCTACCACCCGGTCTTCTACGCGCCGCTGGCCTTGCTGCACCTGTCGCTCGCGCTGCGCCTGCTCGGCGACGCCACCGGCCAGGCCGGGCTGCAGCGCACCGGTGCACTGCTCAACGCGCTGGCGCTGCTCGCCTTCATCGTGAGCACGGTGGCTGCCGTGTGGCGCGGACGCCGGACCAAGACCCCGGCCTGACGACGGCTGCGGCGCGGCTTCGGCCCGCGCGGCAGTGCCGGGGTGCGTCGAACGGACTTTCCTCCATCACGCCGGGTGCGCATTGAATTCGTCGCGGTGACCGAAGCCGCGCCGGTTGTCGACGAAGTACAGGCGTTCGGGAACCAGTTCGTACCAGGAGACCCGGGCCAGCGCTTCGACGATCGCGGCCGGCGCCATGGCCGCCAGCCGGACGACGGGGAACTTCATGCCGTAGCGTTCGCGTGCAAGCGCGAGGCCGCCGGCCGACAGCAGGTTCACCCGGCCCTCGAGCTGAATGCCCTGGATGCGCGGCCAGTCGTCCCGGTCGTCCTGGATCGTGGCGGCACAGCGTGGGTCGCGCGCGAGGTTGCGCCCATGCCTTGTGCCGGGCGCCGACAGGAAGAGCAGGCGGTCGCCGTCGTGGGCGTAGAAGACCGCCGCACCCCAGGGCCCCTCGGGTCCCTGGGTGGCCAGCGTCATCACGCTGTGACCTGCGAGGAACTCCAGCACCAGCGGCGGCAGGCTGAGTCGCATCAGACCAGGCTGCGCCGCGCGTCGGTCGGAGCTGCAGGCGCCGGCAGCCCGTCCTGCCCATCGCCGCCGTGCAGGCGCTTGAGCCGGTAGGCCAGTTGCGGGCGCGTGAGGCCGAGCATGCGGGCGGCCGCAGACAGGTTGCCATGCGCCTTGTCGACGGCAGCCTCGATCAACATCCCCTCCAGCCGATCGAGCGTCATCTCGCCTCCCAGCACAGTCTCGCAGACCTTTTCGCAAACGTCCGACGGCTGGCGGTCGAGGTTGCCATGTCGCCCCAGACCCAGTTCCTGTGAGTGCACATCGGCACGCGGCGAGAACAGATGGTTGACTTCGATGTAGGAGCCATTGGGCGCCAGGATGACGCCCCGTTCGACCATGTTCTGCAGTTCGCGGATGTTGCCCGGCCAGGCATAGCTCAGCAGGGCCCGCTTGGCCTTGTCGGTAAAGCCGCGCAGCTTCTTTGCATGGATCGCGTTGTGCTTGGCCAGGAAGTGCTTGGCCAGCGGCGAGATGTCTTCCTTGCGCTCGCGCAGCGGCGGAATCATGACCTGGAAGGGATTGAGCCGGTAGTACAGGTCGGAGCGGAAGCTGCCGTCGCGCACCCGCTGCTCGAGGTCCCCATTTGTCGCAGCAATGATTCGCACGTCGACCCGGCGCGGCTTCTGCCCGCCGAGCCTTTCGATTTCACCCTCCTCCAGCACGCGCAGCAGCTTGCTCTGCGCGGCCAGCGGCAATTCGGCGGCCTCGTCGAGGAACAGGCTGCCACCATCGGCACGCTCGAAGCGCCCGGGGCGAGGGTTCTGGGCGCCGGTATAGGCCCCACGCTCGACGCCGAACAACTCGGACTCGACCAGTTCGGCCGGGATCGCGGCGCAGTTCACGGCCACGAAGGGGCGCTTGCGGCGCGGGCTCATGTCGTGCAGCGCACGCGCGAACAACTCCTTGCCGACCCCGGTCTCGCCCAGCAGCAGCACGCTGATCTGGCTGTCTGCGGCCTGGGCAAGCAAGTCGCAGGCGGCGAGAAAGCTTGGCGACTGGCCGATCATGTCGGCCGGCAACCTGTCGCGCCCGCCGATCGTCGAGCGCAATTCCACGACTTCGGTCTGCAACTCGATCAGCTGCTCGGCGATCGACACCGGCTTGAGGAATCGCATGCATTCGGCGGCGTCCTCCCATTCGTCGACCGGCTTGCCGACGATGCGGCAGTTGTTGTCGCCCATGCCGACACACTCGACCTCCTTGTAGAGGATCGGCATGCCCATGAAGGCCGAGCTGTAGCCGCAGGCATAGCCGATCTGCGTCCAGCAGACCGGCTCGGAATGCACCCCGTAGTGCCGCCGGTGCCATTGGCCCTCCCAGGAGTTCTGCCACAGGAATTCGCCGTAGAAGCTCCCCGCCGCGCGGTCGAGTTCGAGTCGCACCGGCGTGACATGCACGATGCCCTCGAGGGCGTGCAGGCGCGGCCCGGTCATGAAGGCCTCGATGTCGCTGCAGTTTTCGGCGCGCGAGCGCGCGAGCTCGGCATCGCGCAGACCCGACGCATAGCCCATGCGCATCAACAGGCCCTGGGCGCGGTCCATGCCGAGCGAGTCGATCAGCTCCTTGCGCAGCGCCGCCTGCGCCTCGGCGTGGACCAGCAGCATGCGGTGCTCATGCAACCAGATCTGCCCGGTCTCGGGGCAAAAGTGCACCTGCGCCCGGAGATCGTCACCGGCCGCGCGATCGACGCGGTAGAGCTTGCTCATCGTCTCCCCTGCCTGGGAGCAACGCTTCTAGCGCCATGCGCCGCAACGCGCATTGATGCAGGGCAACCCCAAGGGATTGGCGGCCCTCGCAGCCGGTTTTCGGTGGCGCCCGGCAGTTGACCAAATGATCAGATCCGGCCGGCCGATCGCAGGCGATTCGACGAAATGGTCAATCGGCCAGCATCCCTCGAACCACCGCAGCACATCCCCGACCGGTGCCTTGTCGCAGGTGGCGGCACGGCCGTGCGGCCCGCCCCGGCCGACCTGGCACGCCGTATGCAAAGGAAACGGAACGAACAACCGGATTCACCCGCAAGCACTTCGCACGGGGCTTGCGCCCGTCACACAACAGGAGACCGTTCATGAAGTTCCCCGTTCCACACGACGTCAAGGCCAAGACGATTCCAGGCACCGAGGGCTGGGAACGCATGTATCCCTACCAGTACCAGTTCGTCACCGACGACCCGGTGCGCAACGGCTACGAGAAGGAAACCTTCTGGTTCTACGACGGGCTGCACTACCCCGAGCCGCTCTACCCCTTCGACACGATCTGGGACGAGGCCTGGTTCCTCGCGCTGTCTCAGTTCAACAACCGCATCTTCATGGTGCCGCCGGTGCGCGGCGTCGATCACCGGATGATCAACGGCTACGTCTACATCTCGCCGGTGCCGGTCAAGGACGGTGCCGAGATCGGTAGCCGGGTGCCGCACTTCATGGAGCGCGCGGGCCACTACTACAAGAACTGGGACGCGCTCGAGGCGAAGTGGAAGGTGAAGATGGAGGCGACGATCCGTGAGCTCGAAGCGATCGAGATCCCGCGCCTGGCGGATATGGAGGATCTCTCGGTCGTGATGGACGCGCTCGGCGAGTCCAAGGGCTACCACCTGCTGAAGAACTACGACGACTTGATCAATCTCGGCATCAAGTGCTGGCAGTACCACTTCGAGTTCCTGAACCTCGGCTACGCCGCCTATGTGTTCTTCCTCGACTTCGCACAGAAGCTCTTCCCGAGCATTCCCGCACAACGCGTGACGCAGATGATCTCGGGCATCGACGTCATCATGTACCAGCCCGACGAAGAGCTCAAGAAGCTCGCGCGGCGTGCGATCGAGCTCGGCGTCGATGAAGTCCTCACCTTCAGTCCACAGTGGACCGATGTCGAAGAGGCGCTCAAGAAGTTGCCCAAGGGCGTCGAGTGGCTCACCTCGCTGTCGCTCGCGAAGGAGCCCTGGTTCAACGTCTCGACCGGCACCGGCTGGTTCCACCACGACCGTTCGTGGAACGACCAGATGAACGTCCCGCTGTCGGGCATCGCGACCTACATCGGCAAGTTGAAGCAGGGCGTGTCGATCGACCGACCGACCGAGAAGGTGCGCGCTGAACGCGATCGCATCACCGAGGAGTACCGCGCGCTGATCGAGAAGCCCGAGGACCTGAAGCAGTTCGACGAGCTGCTCGGCTGCGCCAAGACCGTGTTCCCCTACGTCGAGAATCATCTGTTCTACGTCGAGCACTGGTTTCACTCGGTCTTCTGGAACAAGATGCGCGAGGTCGGCGCGATCATGCAGGAGCATGGCGTCATCAAGGACGTCGAGGACGTCTGGCTGCTGCGCCGCGACGAGATCAAGTCGGCGCTGTGGGACATCGTCACGGCGTGGGCGACCGGCGTCACCCCACGCGGCACCCAGACCTGGCCGGCCGAGATCGAATGGCGCAAGGGCGTGATGGCGAAGTTCAAGGAGTGGAACCCGCCGCCCGCAATCGGCACCGCGCCCGAAGTGATCCAAGAGCCCTTCACGATCGTGCTCTGGGGTGTGACGAACAAGTCGCTCGCCGACTGGGCCGCGGTGCAGGAAGTGGCCGACCCCGACACGATCACCGAGCTCAAGGGCTTTGCCGGCAGCCCCGGCATCGCAGAAGGCAAGGCGCGCGTATGCCGCACGGTGAGTGAGGTCGGCGAACTGCAGGAAGGCGAGATCCTCGTCGCGCCGACGACGTCGCCGTCGTGGGCTCCGGCGTTCGCCAAGATCGGCGCCTGCATCACCGACGTCGGCGGCGTCATGAGCCACGCGGCCATCGTCTGCCGTGAGTACGGAATGCCAGCTGTGGTCGGCACCGGCATGGCGACGAAGATCATCAAGTCCGGCATGATGATCCGCGTCGACGGCTCGACCGGCGCCGTCACGATCACGCGCTGAGACGGGTGATGCGCAACGTAACGGCAGGTGGCGAGCGACCGGCCCAGGCCGGGCTGCCACTCGTCTGCTGGTTCGAGGACTGCCAGAAAGATTCGGTGCCCCTGGTGGGTGGCAAGTGCGCCTCACTCGGCGAGTTGATCAACGCCGGGGTGCGCGTGCCACCAGGGTTCGCACTGACCACCGAGGGCTACCGGCGTTTCCTGGCCGGGTCCGGTCTGGCAGTCGAGATCGCCACCTTGCTCGACAAGGTGGACGCACAGGACCTGGCGACACTCGAACGCACGAGTGCAACCATCCGCGCGCTCATCGAGGCCCAGCCCTTCCCCGAGGACATCGAGGACGCCGTTGCCGAGTGCTACCGCAAGCTGGCGCTGCGCTCGTGCGTGCCGGGGGTGCCGGTGGCCGTGCGTTCGAGCGCCACCGCCGAGGACCTGGTCGGTGCGAGCTTCGCCGGACAGCAGGACACCTATCTGTGGATCCGCGGTGTCGACGAGGTCCTGAGCCACATGCGCCGCTGCATCTCGAGCCTGTACACCGGCCGCGCCATCGCCTACCGCGCCAACAAGGGCTTCGGCGACGATTCGCTCGCCATCAGCGTGGGCGTGCAGAAGATGGCCAATGCCTACACAGCCGGCGTCATGTTCACGATCCACCCAGCCAACGGCGATCGTTCGGTGATCGTCATCGATGCCAACTTCGGATTCGGCGAGTCCGTCGTCTCGGGCGAGGTGACGCCCGACCACTTTGTGGTCAACAAGATCACGCTCGACATCATCGACCGCACGATCTCGCGCAAGGAGATCTGCTACACGGTCGACACCAAGACCCAGACCTCGCGCCAGATCGAGGTGCCGAACGAACGCCAGACCGTGCAGTCGCTGATCGACGACGAGATCACCGAACTGGCCTGGATGGGCAAGCAGATCGAAAAGCACTACGGCCGCCCGATGGACATCGAGTGGGCGGTCGACAAGGACCTGCCCGCCGGCGGCAACATCTTCATCCTGCAAGCCAGGCCCGAGACCGTGTGGAGCGAAAAGCGCCAGCCAGCGCTGGCCACCTCCAGCGGCTCGGCCATGGACTACATCGTGTCCGGAATGATCACCGGCAAGCGCGTCAGCTAGACCTTCAACCCACCCCCCGACCCCACGAGGAGACTTCATGGATTCCCGCACCAAGATCAAGCCCATCGACGACCTGCGCAGCTATATCGATGCGCTCGAAGCGCATGGCCAGGTTCACCACGTCAAGGCCGAAGTCGACTGGAAGTACGAGCTCTGCCACGTCTCGAAGGTGAACGAGGAGCAGAAGGGCCCGGCGCTGATGTACGACAACGTCAAGGGCTACGACATCCCGGTCTTCACGAGCGCCTTCACGACGCCGCAGCGTCTGGCCATCGCGCTCGAACAGGACCCCTCGCTCACGATGAGCCAGTTGTCGAAAAAGTGGATGGAACTGACCACCAAGAAGATGGTCAAGCCGACCTATGTCGACAATCCGCCGGTGATGGAGAACCAGATCACGGGCAAGGACATCGACATCGAGAAGTTCCCATCGCCTTGGTTTTATCCGGACGACGGTGGCCGCTTCTTCGTCACCTCGGGCTACCTCGTGACGCAGGACCCCGACACCGGCTGGACCAATCTGGGCACCTACCGCTCGCAGGTGCTCGGCAAGGACATCCTGGGCTCGCAGATCATCAAGGGCAAGCATGGCGACATGCACATGAAGAAGTACGCCGAGCGCGGCGAGCTGATGCCGGCAGCGGCCGTCGTCGGCTGCGACCCGGTGCTCTTCCTGGCCGCTTCGACCCTGGTCAGCGCCCAGGTCGACGAGTACGACATCGCCGGCTCGCTGCGCCAGCGCCCGGTGCCGGTGTTCAAGTCCGACGTCACCGGGCTGACGTTGCCGGCCAATGCCGAGATCATTGCCGAGGGATTCATCGACCCCAACGAACTGATGGAAGAAGGCCCGTTCGGCGAGTACACCGGCTACTACTCGGGCAACAAGGGCAAGGACTACCCGAAGCCGGTGCTGCGCATCAAGCGCATCCTGCACCGCAACAACCCCGTCATGTGGGCAACGACGGTGGGCAAGCCGATCAACGACATCCACATGATCCAGTCGCTCAACCGCACGGCGACGCTGTGGCACGACCTCGAGACGATGAAGGTGCCGGGCATCCAGAGCGTGTACATCCCGCCCGAGGCCTGCGGGCGCTTCTGGGTCGTGGTGTCGGTCAAGCAGATGTATCCGGGGCACTCGAACCATGTCGGCAATGCCGTCATCGCCTCCACCACCGGCCACTACGGCGTCAAGGGCGTGATCACGGTCGACCATGACATCGAGGCCGACGACTGGGACCGGATCTGGTGGGCGCTGGCCACGCGCTTCGACCCCAAGCGTTCGGCGCAGATCATCGACCGCGGCCGTTCGACGCCGCTCGACCCGGGGCTGCCGATCGACGCGCGCGACATCACCAGCCGCATCATCCTCGACGCCTGCACACCCTACGAATGGGCCAACAAGCCGAACGAGATCTTCATGGACCGCAAGGTGCTGCAGAAGGTCTCGGACCGCTGGCAGGAGTACGGTTTCGCCGGCAGCAGTCCGGTGTCCGGCATGATCAACCGGCTGACGCGGCCCGAGGCACCGAAGAAGGCAAAGAAGGCGACCAAGGCGAAGTAGCGCGCGCGTCTTCGAACCCACTCGACACAGCGACCAGGAGCCGTTCGCATGGCAATACGCAAGGGGATCGTGATCGTCTGCAACCTCGACACACGGGGTGAGGACATCGTGTTCGTCAAGGACCTGATCGCTTCGCGCGGCCACGAGCCGATCCTGCTCGACTTCAGCATGGAGGAGCCGCCTCCTTTTCCGGGTGACATCCGGACCGAGGAGGTGGCGCTGCGCGGCGGGCTGCCGATCGAGGTGGTGCGCGAGAAGTACCGCAGCGACCGCGGCACGGCGACCAACAACCAGATCGCCGGCGCGGCGGCGATCGTCGACGATCTGCTCAAGCAGGGCCGTGTGCACGGCATCATCGGCATTGGCGGCGGCACCGCGACCCTGGTCTCGACCTCGATCATGCGCCGCCTGCCCTTCGGCATGCCCAAGCTGATGGCCTCGCCGATGGCGGCGCACCCGGCCTACATCGACAAGTACGTCGGCACGAAGGACATCACGATGCACCACACGGTGCTCGACATCGTCAAGATGAACCCGCTGCTGAAGGCGCAGATCATCAACGCGGTGGGCGCCATCTGCGGCATGGTCGAGATGACCCAGGGGCCGGACATCGTCTTCGACAAGCCCTGCGTGGCGGTGTCGTCGTTCGGCTTCGGCGAGATGGCGGTGCAGACGGCGCTGGGCCTGCTCGAGCAGGCCGGCTTCACGCCGATCGTCTGCCATGCCCAGGGCAAGGGCGACAAGGCAATGGAGGAGATGATCCGCGACGGTGCCTTCCATGGCGTGCTCGACATCTGCACCGGCGGCGTGATCGAGCATCTCTTCAAGGGCAACCGCGACCCGGGACCCGACCGGCTGATGGCCGCTGTCAAGTCCGGGATCCCGATGGTGCTGGCACCCTGCGGCCTCGACATCCTGTCCTACGGCGGCCGCGCTGACATGCTCGAGAAGACCAAGGACCGGGCACAGGTCGTGCAGGACGCGCTGCGCGTTCAGGTGCGCACCACGGCCGACGAACTGCGCCAGGCTGCCGACGTGTTCGCGCAGCGGTTGAACCAGGCGGTCGGCGAATGGACCTTCCTGGTTCCGCTCAAGGGCTGGTCCTCGCTCGACAAGCAGGGGCGGCCGATCTTCGACCCAGTCGCCGACGCGGCCTTCGTCGATCAGCTCAAGCGCGGCCTGGACGACCCCTGGCGCGTCAAGGAAGTCGACCTGCACCTGTACACGCCAGAGTTCGCGCGCGTGGCAGTCGACGAGTTCGTCAGAATGTTCGAGGCCGCCCGCACGCCGGCCACGAACCGGGAGGTGGCAACATGATCGTGCGCAACTGGATGAAGGCCGACCCGCTGATCGTTGCGAGCGACATGCTGGTCTCGGATGCCAACCGCATCCTCGGCGAGAGCAATCTGCACGGGCTGCCAGTGGTCGACGACGGGCGCCTGCGCGGGCTCGTCACACGTGCCAACCTGCTGCGCATGGACCACTTCATCCTGGCCACGCAGGACGCCGACGAACTCGACTATTTCAACACCCGGCTCAGGGTGCGCGACGTGATGGTGCGCAACCCGGCCACCGTGCAGGCCAACGACACGATGGTGAGTTGCCTGCTGCGCGGCCAGGCCCTCGGCGTGGCGCAGTTTCCGGTGCTCGACGGCACGCGCGTGGTCGGGCTCATCTCGGCCAACGAGATCTTCCAGCTCGCCTCGCATTGCCTGGGCGCCTGGGAGCGCCGAAACGGCCTCACGCTCGCGCCCGGTGGCACTGGCCCCGGGCGTGCTCGGGCGCATCGTCGACGTGGCCGAGGCGGCAGGCGCGGTGCTGCAGGCCCTGTACCCGATCGGGCCAGCACCCGACGACCTGGGCTCAGGGCCGCTCGACAAGAAGGTCATCATCCGCTTTCACGCCAGGCAGCCAGCCGACGTGGCGGCGGCCCTCGAAGCCGCAGGATTCGCGGTGCTTGAATCGAACGCGTCGCCTCGCCCTGCGCTGGCCGCCTGAACCGGAGCAACGAATCGACCTGCCCCTGATCGTCGCCATCACCGGCGCCACCGGCGTGATCTACGGCGTGGAGATGCTGCGCGTGCTGAAGAAGATCGGCCAGCCGGTGCACCTGATCCTGAGCGAGGCGGCGGGCATGAACCTGGCGATCGAGACCGACATCACGCTGGAGGAAGTGCGCTCGCTCGCCGACGTCGTCTACAACAACCGCGACGTCGGCGCTGCCGTGGCCAGCGGCTCGTTTCGCACGCGCGGCATGGTCGTCGCACCGTGCACCGTGAAGACCTTGTCAGCGATCGCCAACTCGTTCACTGCCAACCTGGTGGTGCGCGCCGCCGATGTGCAGCTCAAGGAGGGGCGCAAACTCGTGCTGATGGTGCGTGAGACGCCGTTGCACAAGGGACACCTCGAGCTGATGACGCGCGCCGACTGCGGGGCGGTGATACTGCCTCCGATGCCGGCCTTCTACCACCGGCCGCAGACCATCATGGACATCGTGCACCAGAGTCTTGGCAAGGCGCTTGACCAGTTCGACATCGAACACCGTCTGTTCGAACGCTGGACCGGACATGGCCACAACCAGCAACCAGCCGCCCGCGACCAGTTCCTACCTCGCGCCTGCAGCCTGAATGCGGCGCGAATCGAACGACTTCTGGCGCCATTCGCTGCACATCTATCGGCGCCCCGAAGTGCAGGCGGCCTGTCTGGCGCTGCAGGACACGATCGGCGCCGACGTCAACCTGCTGCTGTACTGCTGCTGGATCGGCCACGGTGGACGCTCGCTGGCACGCACCGAACTGCGCCGCGCGATCACCGAGGTCAGGCGCTGGCAGTCGGAAGTCATCGTGCCGTTGCGACAGACGCGGCGCGCGCTGAAGGCGCTCGCGGGCGTTAACCCGGTCGGTGAATGGGCGACGCCCATGCGCAAGCGCATCGGCGAACTCGAACTAGACGCGGAGTACGTCGAACAGCGTCTTCTCTTCGATCTCTCGAAGACCCTGAAGCCACGCGCGCGAAAGCACAAGCCATCGGTGGCCACACGCCCGACCTCGAGCGCTATCTGGCGCTGCTGCCGG
>CAVPNN010000023.1:0-135339 GCA_963706655.1 uncultured beta proteobacterium | reverse complement strand
TGAAGTCGTAGTCGATGATCAACGGCGCGTGGTCGCTGAAGCGCTGGTCCAGGTAGATCTGCTCGCGTTTGGCCAAGGCAGCGATGCCAGGCGTCGCCAGGTGGTAGTCCAGCCGCCAGCCGACGTTCTTGGCGCGCGCCTGGCCGCGCTGGCTCCACCACGTGTACTGCTCCGGATGCGGGTTGAGCGTGCGAAAGACGTCGACCAGACCACCGTCGCTCAGCAAGGTCGTCATCCAGGCCCGCTCCTCGGGCAGGAAGCCGCTGTTCTTCAGATTGCCCTTCCAGTTCTTGAGGTCGATCTCCTTGTGGGCGATGTTGATGTCGCCGACCAGGATGAACTCGCGCTCGGCCTTCAGGCGGCCCAGGTGGCGCTGGATGCGGTCGAGGAAGCGGAACTTGGCCTGCTGGCGCTCGTCGCCGCTGGAGCCGCTCGGGAAGTAGCAGCTGATGACGCTGAACTTGCGCTTCGCTGTGTCGTAGCGGGTCTCGACGTAGCGCCCCTCGGCGTCGAACTCGTCGCGGCAGAAGCCGACGATGACGTCGCTCGGCGCCTTGGCCGTGTACAGGCCGACGCCGGAGTAGCCCTTCTTGTCCGCGTACTGGAAGTGGCCATCCATCCCGGCGATGCGCTCGAACCGGTCGCTGACCGTGTCGGCCTGGGCCTTGATCTCCTGCACGCCCATACAATCGGCGCCGACCTGCTCGGCCCAGTCCAGGAAGCCCTTGTCGGCGGCCGAGCGAATGCCGTTCAGGTTGAGTGAAATCAGTCGAAACACGGCAGGCGAGGACCCCATGACGATGCAGCGCGAGAACCCGAAGATCGCCCGATCCGCTGGCACAGGAGTTCGTCCAGTTTGCGGTCGAGGCGGGTGTCTTGCGCTTCGGTGAATTCCGGACCAAGGCCGGGCGCTTGTCGCCCTACTTCTTCAATGCCGGCCTGTTCGACGACGGCCTCAAGCTGGGGCGACTCGCCTCATTCTATGCACGCCGCCTGCTGGCCTCGGAGCTGCCGTTCGACATGCTGTTCGGCCCGGCCTACAAGGGCATCACGCTCGCCGCAGCGGTGTCGATCGAGCTGGCACGTCTGGGCCGCAACGTGCCCTTCGCCTACAACCGCAAGGAAGCCAAGGACCACGGCGAAGGTGGTTCGCTGGTCGGCGCAAAGGTGGCCGGGCGCGTTCTGATCATCGACGACGTGATGTCGGCGGGCACCTCGGCGCGTGAATCGATCGCGATGATCACGGCCGCCGGGGCCACCCCCTGCGGCGTGGCCATCGCGCTCGATCGTCAGGAGAAGGCCACGGCCGACGGGCATGACACGCCTTGGTCGGCGGTGCAGTACGTCACGGACCAGCTGGGGTTGAAGGTGGCGGCGATCGCCACATTGGGGGACCTGTTGGAGTATCTTCAGAACGCGCGGGACCCGCTGCTACGGGCAGCCATGCCTGCGGTGCAAAGCTATCGAGACCGATACGGAGTCTGAATGTCGATGAGGAGGCGATCGTTACCCGGTTCGGCGTCACTGGGCGCGGGACTGGTGCTGGCTGCCCTTGGTTGGGCCGCCGGGCTGGGCGCTGCACGAGCCGCCGAATCCACTGCCCCTGCCGGCATCTACACCTGCGTGGACGATCGTGGCCGGCGCCTGACTTCCGATCGCCCGATCGCCGAATGCACCGCCAAGGAGCAGCGTGTCCTGAACAGCGACGGCTCGCTCAAGGCGATCCACCCGCCGACATTGACGATTGAAGAACGGGCGATCAAGGAAGCCCGCGATCGCAAGGCGATGGAAGAGCGTGCGGCCCAGGCCGACGCGGTGCGACGCGACCGCAACCTGCTGCAGCGTTTTCCGGACGAGTCGGCACACCAGCGCTCGCGCGAGGCCGCGATCGACACCGTGCTGATCGCGATCCGCGCGTCCGAACTGCGCCTGCGCAACCTGGCCGCCGAACGCAAGCCGCTGATGGACGAGGCCGAGTTCTACATCGGCAAGCCGCTGCCCGGTGCACTCAAGGGCAAGATGGACGCCAACGAGGCCGGCGTCTCGGCCCAGCGCACGGCCATGCTGACCCAGGAGCAGGAGCTCGACCGGATCAACCGGCTCTATGACGCCGAGCTCGAACGCCTGCGCAGGCTCTGGGCCGGAGCCCTTCCAGGGTCGCTCGGCCCGATGGCGGGCTCGGAGAGCGGCAAGCCCCTGCGCCGCTGAGGCGCGGCCCCGTCAGCCTTCGGCCAGCTTGCTGCGCAGCAGCTCACCGGCCTGGGCCGGATTCGCCTTGCCCTTGCTGGCCTTCATGACCTGGCCGACGAGCGCGTTGAAGGCCTTGTCCTTGCCGGCGCGGAACTCTTCGACCGACTTCGCATTCGCGGCCAGCACCGCATCGACGATCGCCTCGAGCGCGCTGCTGTCGTTCATCTGGCGCAGGCCGCGGGTGTCGATCAGCGCATCGACGTCGCGACCTTCGCCGCTCCACAGCGCATCGAAGACCTGGCGCGCCGCGTTGTGCGACACGGTCCCGTCCTGAACCCTCGTGATGAGGGCGGCCAGGGTGGCCGGTGAGACCGGTGCGCCGGCGATGTCGCTGCCCTCGGCGTTGAGACGGCGCGACACCTCGCCCATCAGCCAGTTGACGACCGCCTTGGCCTGTCCGCTCGCATCGCGCGCCACCTCGTAGTAGTGCGCCATGGCCAGGCTCTGGGTGACCATCGCCGCGTCATAGGCCGGCAGCCCGTCGTCGCGCTGGAACCGTTCGGCCATCGCGCGCGGCAGCTCGGGCATGGTGGCGCGCACCTGCTCGACCCACTCGGGCGCGATCATCAGCGGGGGCAGATCGGGGTCCGGGAAGTAGCGATAGTCCTGCGAATCCTCCTTGCTGCGCATGGCACGCGTCTCCCCGCGATCGGGGTCGAAGAGCACGGTGGCCTGCTGAATCGTCAGCCCGTCGTCGAGGCGTTCGATCTGCCACTGGACCTCGGCGTCGATGGCCTGCTGGAGGAACCTGAAGCTGTTCAGGTTCTTGATCTCGCGCCGCGTACCGAGCGGGCCGCCGGGCTTGCGCACGGAGACGTTGGCATCGCAGCGGAACGAGCCCTCCTGCATGTTGCCGTCGCAGATGCCGAGCCACACGACCAGGGCATGCAGGGCCTTCGCGTACTCGACCGCCTCGGTCGACGAGCGCATGTCGGGCTCCGACACGATCTCCAGCAGCGGCGTGCCGGCGCGGTTGAGATCGATCCCGGACTGGCCGTGATAGTCCTCGTGCAGGCTCTTGCCCGCGTCCTCTTCGAGGTGGGCGCGCGTCAGCGCAACGCGCCGCGGCTGCCCGTCGAGCATGAACTCGACCGTCCCACCCTGCACGACCGGGATCTCGAACTGGCTGATCTGGTAGCCCTTGGGCAGATCCGGGTAGAAGTAGTTCTTGCGCGCAAAGATCGACATCGGCGCGATCCTGGCGCCCACCGCCAGACCGAAGCGGATGGCGCGTTCGACCGCGCCCCGGTTGAGCACCGGCAGCGTGCCCGGCAGCGCCAGATCGACCGCGCAGGCCTGTGTGTTCGGTGCCGCACCGAAGGCGGTCGACGCGCCGCTGAAGATCTTGCTGCGGGTCGAGAGCTGGGTGTGGGTCTCGAAGCCGATCACGACTTCGTACCCGCGCACGAGCGGAGAACTGTTCATGGTGTCGGGGCGCGGCGATGGAAGTCCGTGGCCTGCTGCAGCGCATGGGCGGTGTGCAGCAGCCGGCCTTCCTCGAAGTAGTTGCCGATCAGTTGCAGACCCACCGGCATTCCATGCTCGCCCGATCCGGCGGGCACGCTCATTCCGGGCAGGCCGGCCAGGCTTGCCGGCAGCGTGAAGATGTCGGCCAGGTAGGCCTTGACCGGATCGTCGCCCTGTTCGCCGATCTTCCAGGCCACCGTGGGCGCAACCGGCCCCGCGATGACGTCGCACTGGGCAAAGCACTGCTGGAAGTCGGCTGCGATCATGCGGCGCAGCTTCTGCGCCTGCAGGTAGTAGGCGTCGTAGTAGCCGTGCGACAGCACGTAGGTGCCGATCATGATGCGGCGCTTGACCTCGGCGCCGAATCCTTCGGCGCGTGTCTTGCGGTACATGTCGGCCAGGTCGGCGTAGTCCTTCGCACGATGACCGAACTTGACGCCGTCGAAGCGCGACAGGTTGGAACTCGCCTCCGCCGGCGCGATGATGTAGTAGACGGGGATCGACAGTTCGGTGCGCGGCAGACTCACGTCGACCAGGGTCGCGCCTAGCTTCTCGAGTTCGGCCAAGGCGCTGCGCACGGCGCCCGCAACGTCGGCGGCCAGTGCGGCCGGGAAGAACTCGGCCGGCAGGCCGATGCGCAGGCCCTGCAAGGGCTTGCCGGCGCTGGCGCCCTGGCGCGGCGTGTTCATCTGGGCCTGGAAGTCCTGCGGCGGCCGCTCGGCGCTGGTGGCGTCGCGCTCGTCGAAACCACTCATGGCCGACAGGAGCAGGGCGCAGTCCTCGGCGCTGCGCGCGAGAGGCCCGGCCTGGTCGAGGCTCGACGCGAAGGCGATCATGCCGTAGCGCGAACACACGCCATAGGTCGGCTTGATGCCGGTGATGCCGGTGAAGCTGGCCGGCTGGCGGATCGAGCCACCGGTGTCGGTGCCGGTCGCGCCCGGCACGAGGCGGGCGGCCACCGCTGCCGCCGAGCCGCCCGACGACCCTCCGGGCACGCGATCAGGGTCCCAGGGATTGCGTGCCGGGCCGAAGGCGGAGTTCTCGTTCGCCGACCCCATCGCGAACTCGTCGCAGTTGAGCTTGCCCAGCGTGACCGCGCCAGCCTGCGCCAGCCGCTGCACCACCGTCGCGTCGAACGGGCTGCGGTAGCCGGCAAGCATCTTCGATCCGGCGGTGGAGGGCAGGGCTTCGGTGACGAAGATGTCCTTGTGCGCCACCGGCACACCGGTAAGCGGGCCCGCTTCGCCCTTGCCGCGCAGGGCGTCGGCCTGGCGCGCCTGCCCGAGTGCAGCGTCAGCGTCGACCGCCAGGAAGGCCCCCAGCCCCTGGGCCTGGGCCACCCGGTCGAGCAGATGGCGCGTCAGCTCTTCGCTCGACACTTGCCTGGCCGCCATGGCCCGGCCGAGGTCGGCAACGCCCTGTTCGTGCAGCGGCGCGTTCATTCGATCACCTTCGGTACCAGGAACAGCCCGTCTTCCACCGCAGGCGCGCTGCGCTGGTTGGCCTCGCGTCGATCGGCTTCCGTCACAACGTCGTCGCGCAGGCGCAGCCCGACCGACTGCACGGCCGACAGGGGGGTGAACAGGGGTTCGACACCGCTCGTGTCGACCGCGCTCATCTGTTCGACGATGCCGAAGAAGCCGTTGAGCTGGTTCAGCATCGAGGCTTGTTCGGCGCTGGACAGTTCGAGCCGCGCGAGTTGCGCGATGCGGCTCACATCCTCGGGGGTGAGGGCCATGGAGGGGGACTCGCGGGAAGCGGGTTGAAGAAGGGTTGAAACGGGCCGTAAACGGTGCCCGCCAGACGTTCGCAAGCACGGATTTGAAGGGGCGATGCGGTATTATCCCCGGTTACCCGCAAGCCCATTTGTGCCCCGTATGGGTGAGCGTCCCGGGTCTCCAAGTCTCCATCCGGCACGGGTCACTTTGCCGGTCCGTTCCACCACGCCGTCCCCTCGGCCCGCCTGTACTGTCGCCGCTGCCCATGTTCGCCTCCCTGCGTCGTTACGTCTCGACCGACCTTGCCATCGACCTCGGCACCGCCAACACGCTGATCTACGTGCGCGGCAAGGGCATCGTGCTGGACGAGCCTTCGGTCGTCGCCATCCGCCACGAAGGCGGCCCGAACGGCAAGAAGACCATCCAAGCAGTCGGCGCCGAAGCCAAGGCCATGCTCGGCAAGGTGCCCGGCAACATCGAGGCCATCCGGCCGATGAAGGACGGCGTGATCGCCGACTTCACGGTCACCGAGCAGATGCTCAAGCAGTTCATCAAGATGGTGCACCCGCGCTCGCTGTTCAAGCCGAGCCCGCGCATCATCATCTGCGTGCCCTGTGGTTCGACCCAGGTCGAGCGGCGCGCGATCCGTGAGTCTGCCCTTGGCGCCGGCGCCCGCGATGTTTTCCTGATCGAGGAGCCGATGGCGGCCGCGATCGGTGCCGGCCTGCCGGTATCGGAAGCGTCGGGCTCGATGGTGGTCGACATCGGCGGCGGCACGACCGAGGTCGGCGTCATCTCGCTCGGCGGCATGGTCTACAAGGGCAGCATCCGAGTCGGCGGCGACAAGTTCGATGAAAGCATCATCAACTACATCCGCCGCAACTACGGCATGCTGATCGGCGAACCGACCGCCGAGGCCATCAAGAAGAACATCGGCAGCGCCTTCCCCGGCTCCGAGGTCAAGGAGATGGAAGTCAAGGGCCGCAACCTGAGCGAGGGTGTGCCGCGCAGCTTCACGATCAGCTCGAACGAGATCCTCGAAGCCCTGACCGACCCGCTCAACCAGATGGTCAGCGCAGTCAAGAATGCGCTCGAGCAGACCCCTCCCGAACTCGGCGCCGACATCGCCGAACGCGGCATGATGCTGACTGGCGGTGGTGCACTGTTGCGTGACCTGGACCGGCTGCTCGCCGAAGAGACCGGCCTGCCGGTGCTCGTGGCCGAGGAACCGCTGACCTGCGTCGTGCGCGGCTGCGGCATGGCGCTCGAGCGCATGGAGCGCCTGGGTTCGATCTTCACTTCCGAGTAATCGCAGCCGCCCGCCCCGCGCGGCTGCCTCGACATGCCACTGGGCACCCTCGATCGCACTCCCCCGCCGATCTTCCGCCAGGGGATTTCGGCACTGACCAAGCTGGCAGTGCTGTCGGCGCTCTCGCTGTTCCTGATGGTGGCCGATCTGCGCTTCGCCTTCATGGTGCCACTGCGCACGGCCTTGTCGACCGCTCTGCTGCCGGTGCAACAGATGCTGTCGGTGCCGGTGAACCTGGTCACGGGCGGGGCCGGCTACATGTACGGCCTGCAGCAGGCGCTCGACAGCGCCAGCCGCGCCAATGCCGCGCTGGCCCGGCAGTCGGAACGCTCGGCGCGGGCCGATACGCTGGCGGTCGAGAATGCCCGGCTGCGCGCGCTGCTGGACCTGAGGCCTGCGCTGCAAACGCGCTCGCTCGCGGCCGAGGTCATGTTCGAGTTGCGCGACCCGTATTCGCGCAAGATCCTCATCGACCGCGGCAGCACGCATGGTGTGCTCCTGGGTGCACCCGTCATCCACGAAGGAGGCGTCCTGGGCCAGGTGACTCGGCTTTATCCGCTGTCGTCCGAGGTCACCTTGCTCACCGACAAGGAAGCCGCGATCCCGGTCCTCAATCCGCGCACGCAGCAGCGCGGTGCGGCCTTCGGGGGTGTCTTCGGCCCCGAGGGGGACGGCCTCGAACTTCGTTTCGTCTCGGCCAATGTCGACATCGAGGTCGGGGACGTGCTGCAGACGAGCGGCATCGACGGCATCTACCCACCCGGCCTGCCGGTGGCGCGCGTGCTGGCGGTCGAACGACGCGTGGAGTCGGGCTTCGCGCGCGTGGCCCTGGCCCCGACCGCGCGCGCCGACGGTGCGCAGCATGTGCTCGTGCTGGAGCCCCTCGAGGTACAACGTGCGCCACGTCCGGAGGCACCGGCGCCCAAGGTGACGCGATGATCATGCGCTCGGGGGACCAGCTGCTGCTGCCGGTGAACCCGCTGTTCATCGCGCTGTCGCTCTTCATTGCCTTCGGAATCGACCTGCTCCCGCTCGGCCGCCACCCTGCGCTGCCCGGCGCGGTCGCGCTGGTGCTGGTGTTCTGGAATGTGCACCAGCCGCGGCGCGTCGGCATGGTCACGGCCTTCGTGTTCGGGCTGGCGCTGGACGTGCACCAGGGCGCCTTGCTGGGCCAGCACGCGCTGGCCTTCACGCTGCTGTCATTCGGGGCCATCCTGGCGCACCGCCGACTGCTGTGGTTCAGCCTGCCGGTCCAGGCGCTGCAGGTGCTGCCGCTGTTCCTGGTGGCGCAGGCGGTGATGCTCCTGGTTCGACTGATCGCCGGGGCACCGTTCCCAGGCTGGTCGATCGCCTTCGCCCCGCTCGCCCAGGCAGCGCTGTGGCCGATCGTGTCGCTGCTGCTGCTCGCGCCACAGCGCCGCGCGCCCGATCCGGATCAGAATCGACCCTTGTAGCGGCCCGTCTCGACGGGGCCCTGCACCTTTGCCGCACATGACCGAACTCAAGGACCTCGAGAGCGAACTGGACCGATTCCGCGGTCGGCTGCTGGCGGCCGCGTTGTTCGTCATCTTCGCGTTCTGTCTGCTGGCGGCCCGGCTGGCGTACCTGCAGGTGGTGCGCCACGAAGAACTTGCGACTCAGGCCGAGGCCAACCGCATCGCCGTGCTGCCGATCACGCCCAACCGCGGGCTGATTGTCGATCGCAACGGCGTCGTGCTGGCCAACAACTACTCGGCCTACACGCTGGAGATCACGCCCTCGCTGGTCGGACCGCCGGCCGCGCTCGAGCCGCTCATCGACGCGCTGACCACCGTGGTCGAAATCACGGCACGCGACCGGCGCCGCTTCAAGCGCCTGATGGACGACGGCCGGAGCTTCGACTCGCTGCCGATCCGCACCAAGCTGAGCGACGAAGAAGTGGCCCGCTTCATGGCGCAGCGCTTTCGTTTCACCGGAGCCGAGGTCAAGGCCCGGCTGTTCCGCTCCTACCCGCTGGGCGAGGTCGGCAGCCACTTGCTGGGCTACATCGGCCGCATCAACCAGGCCGAGAAGAAGCTGATCGAGGACTGGCCGGAGGAGGAGCAGGGCAACTACAAGGGCACCGACTACATCGGCAAGCTCGGTGTCGAGCAGCGCTACGAGAAGGCCTTGCATGGCACGACCGGCTTCGAGGAGGTCGAGCAGACGGCGGGCGGACGCGCGGTGCGGCGCCTCAAGAGCCACCCGCCGACACCGGGCGACACGCTCGCCCTGTCGATCGACATCAAGTTGCAGGCGCTCGTCGAGCGGCTGTTCGGCAATCGGCGCGGCGCCCTGGTGGCACTCGATCCGCGCAACGGGGAAGTCCTCGCCTTCGTCAGCAAGCCGACCTTCGACCCCAATCTGTTCGTCGACGGCATCGATGTCGACAGCTGGCGCGAGCTCAACGAATCGATCGACCGGCCCTTGCTGAACCGGGCCCTGCGTGGCACCTACCCTCCGGGCTCGACCTTCAAGCCCTTCATGGCCATTGCGGCGCTCAACACGGGCAAGCGCGCTGCCGACACGGTGATCAACGACCGCGGCACGTTCACGCTCGGTGGCCATGTCTTTCGCAGCCACGGCGACACGGCGCTCGGCCCGGTCGACATGTCGCGCGCGATCAGCAAGTCGAGCAATGTGTACTTCTACTCGCTGGCCAACGACATGGGGGTCGACCTCATTCACGAGCAGCTCGGGCCTTTCGGCTTCGGGCGGCACACCGAAATCGACCTCGACGGCGAGGTCACGGGGCTGCTGCCCTCGACCGAATGGAAGCGGCGCGCCTACAAGAAGCCGGAACAGAAGAAGTGGTACGCCGGCGAAACGATCTCGCTGGGCATCGGGCAGGGGTACAACAACTTCACGATGCTCCAGATGGCCAGCGCGACAGCGACGCTGGCGTCGGGCGGGCTGCGATTCAAGCCGCGCCTGGTGCGTGAGCGCCAGGACATCGTCAGCCGCGAGCGTCGTCCCACCGAAGTCGCAGCGCTGGAGCCGCTGGGGCTCAAGCCCGAACATGTGGCCATCGTCATGAACGCCATGGGCGCCGTGGCGGTCGAGGGGACCTCGGCGCGTGTCTTCGCCGGCGCGCCCTATCGCAGCAGCGGCAAGACCGGGACTGCGCAGGCGGTTTCGATCCGGGCCAACCAGAAGTACGACGCCAGCAAGCTCGCCGAACACCAGCGCGACCACTCGCTCTACATCGCCAGTGCCCCGCTCGAGTCCCCGACCGTGGCACTGGCGGTCATCGTCGAGAATGCCGGCTTCGGCTCGGCGGCGGCAGCGCCGATTGCACGCCGCGTCATCGACTACCTGCTGCTGGGCCAGTACCCGAGCGAAGAAGACATCGCGGCCGTTCAGCGTGGCGAGGCGGGGGCCCCGATCGGCAAGCCTCGAATCGCCACCGAGGTCCCGGTCGAGGTCACCGTGCGCGAGGACGCGCCGACATGAACACGATCTTCGAACAACCCTCGGTCTGGCGCCGGCTGATGCGCCTGTTCGAGGGCTTCGACGGCCCGCTGCTGATTGCGATGACCATGCTGGGCAGTTTCGGCCTGGTGGTGATGTACTCGGTCGGGTTCGACCATGGCACGCGCTTCGTGGACCATGGGCGCAACATGCTCGTGGCGCTCGCCTGCGTTTTCCTCCTGGCCCAGGTTCCGCCGCACAAGCTGATGGCGCTGGCCGTGCCCTTGTACGCACTGGGAATCGGACTGCTCGTGGCAACGGCCGTGTTCGGCGTCACGAAGAAGGGAGCGACGCGCTGGCTCAATGTCGGCATCGTCATCCAGCCGGCCGAGGTCATGAAGATCGCCGTGCCGCTGATGCTGGCATGGTGGTTCCAGAAACGCGAAGGACAGTTGCGGGTCGTGGACTTCCTGGTCGCGGCCTGTCTGTTGCTGTTGCCGGTGGCGCTGATCGCCAAACAACCCGACCTCGGCACGTCGATCCTGGTCCTGGCCGCGGGCTTGTACGTGATCTTCTTCGCCGGGCTGAGCTGGCGATTGATCCTGCCCGTGCTGGGGTCGTGTGCCATTGCCATCGTCGCGATCGTGGTCAGCGCCGACGCGATCTGCGCCGATGGCGTGCGCTGGCCCGTGCTGCGCGAGTACCAGCAGACACGGGTGTGCACCTTGCTTGACCCGACGCGTGATCCACTCGGCAAGGGCTTCCACATCCTGCAGGGCGAGATTGCCATCGGCTCCGGCGGCCTGACCGGCAAGGGGTTCATGAAGGGCACCCAGACCCACCTCGAGTTCATCCCCGAGCGCACCACCGACTTCATCTTCGCCGCCCTGTCCGAGGAGTTCGGGTTTGCAGGTGTGGTGGCATTGCAGATCGGCATGCTGTTCCTGATCCTGCGCGGCCTGTGGATCGCGGCCGACGGGGCGACCGTTTTTGCGCGCCTGCTGGCGGGCGCCGTGACCTTGAACTTCTTCACCTATGCCTTCGTCAACATGGGCATGGTGAGCGGCATCCTGCCGGTCGTGGGCGTGCCCTTGCCGTTCATCAGCTATGGCGGCACGGCGATGGTGACGCTCGGGCTGGGGCTGGGCATCCTGATGTCCGTGGCGCGCGCGCGCCGCTTGATGCAGAGCTGAGCATGCCGGCCGCACGCATTGGCATCGTTGGCGTCGGCCTGATGGGACTGGCCATGGCCGAGCGGCTGCTCGAACAGGGATATGCGGTGGCCGTGCACGACATCGACGAGGCGCGCATGGACCTGGCGCGCCAGGCCGGGGCGCGGACCCTGGCCAGCGCGGCACAGGTCGCGGCGGACTGCGAACTCTTGATCGTGGCCGTCGTCGATGGTGCACAAACCGAGACGGTGCTGTTCGGCGCGCGTGGTGTTGTCGCGGTCGATGGCGCGCGGCGGCTGCGTGATGCTGTGCCCGACGATCAGCCCCATCGACGTCGACAGCGCCGCGGGTCGGCTCGCGAACCACGGTCTGGCCTGCATCGACGCGCCGATGTCGGGCGGGCCGCTGCGCGCCCGTGCCGGAACGATGAGCCTGATGGTGGCTTGTCCGGACGCGCTGTTCGAGCAGTGGACCGGGCTCTTGTCGGTGCTGGCGTCCAAGGTCTTCCATGTCGGCCACCGGCCGGGCGATGGCGCGCGCACCAAGCTCGTCAACAACCTGCTGGCGGCGATCAACCTTGCAGGCGCTGCGGAGGCGATGGCCCTGGCCGAACACCTCGGACTGGACCCGGCCACCACACTCGACGTGATCGAGCAGTCCAGCGGCCAGAGCTGGATCGGCGTCGAGCGGATGCGCCGCGTGCTGTGTGCCGACCCGACGCCGAGCGCACGCATGGGGCTGCTGGCCAAGGATGCCAGCCTTGCGATGGCCTGCGCCACCGGGCTCGACCTTGCCCTCGGTCAGGCGGCGGCCGAGCGCTTTGCGCGCGCCTGCCGGGAAGGCCGGGCCGACGACGAGGACGCGACGCTATGGCGGCGGCGCAGCGATTGACTGGTCGGTGACGTTGAGCGGGAAGCGGATCGTGAACACCGCGCCCACGCCACCGGGACCCCGCTTTTCATGCGCGGCGCCGATGCTCACCTCGGCGCGGTGCTGGCGTGCGATCTGGTTGACGATCGACAGGCCGAGCCCGCTGCCGTCGACCTGCGAGCCAAGGGTGCGATAGAACGGCCGCAGCACGTTCTCGCGCTCGCCGGGCGGGATTCCGGGGCCCGTGTCCTCGACTTGCAGCACCACGACCTGGCCGAACGGATCGCGCGTCACGCGCGCAGTCACCGAGCCGCCTGCCGGCGTGTACTGCAAGGCGTTGTCGACCAGATTGCGAATCAGCTCGCGCAACAGCACCGGCTGACCACGCAGCATCGCGCCCTCCCCTGCCGCCGGCCCCTCGTAGCCGAGGTCGATCCGCTTTTCCAGCGCCTGCGGAACGAAATCGCGCACGGTGTCGATCGTCAGGTCGGCCAGGTCGACGTCGACCGCGCGCAGCGCCTGTTCACGGTCCTCGGCGCGCGCCATCGACAGCAGCTGATTGACCATGCGGGCGGCACGCTGGCTGGAGATCGCGATCTGGCGCAACGAATGCGACAGCGACTCGGGGTCGATCTCGCCACGGTCGATCTGCCGCAGCGCGAGCTCGGCCTGCATGCGCAACCCCGCCAGCGGTGTCTTCATCTGGTGCGCGGCATCGGCCAGAAAGTGCTTCTGCGAACTCATGGACTTGTCCAGGCGATCGAGCAGATCGTTGATCGAACGCACCAGGGGCGCCACTTCGTCCGGCACATCGCGCTCGGGTATCGGGCTCAGGTCGGTGCTCTCGCGCTGGCGGATGCGCTCCTGCAAGCGCGCGAGTGGCGCGATGCCGCGCCACAGGGCGAGCCAGACCAGGACCACGGCGACCGGCAGGATGACGAATTGCGGAAGGATGACGCCCTTGACGATCTCCGTCGCGAGTCGCGAACGCTTGTTCAGCGTCGATGCGACCTGCACCATCGCCGCATGTTCGCCCGGTCGTCCGGACGCCGACAACCACGAGAACGCGACGCGCACCGGAACGCCGTGCATGACGTCGTCGCGAAACTGCAGCTCGAGGCCTGGCGCCATGTCGGCGGCGGGCACCGGCAGGTCGAAGTCTCCGGCCAGGAATTCCCCGCGCGCACCGAGCACCTGGAAGAAGGTGCGGTCGTCGTCCTCGTTGCGCAGCAGGATCTCGGCAATGCGAGGCAGCTCGATGCTCGACCGCAGAGGCTCACTGGCCTCGGCCGGCACCGAGATCTGCACCTGACTCGACAGCGCGCGCACGATGTCGCCCAGATCGCGATCGTAGGGCCGGTTCGAGATGCCCTGGGCGACGAACCAGGTGACCGCGACACTCATCGGCCAGAGCAGCAGCAGCGGGGCGAGCATCCAGTCGAGGATCTCGCCCAGCAGCGAACGCTGCTCAGTGGGTTTGCTGCGCTCAGGCAATCCGACGGCGCCCCCGACGAGCGCGCTCGGGCGCGGCGAGCCACGAGTGCCCTGGGCGACCACTGCAGCTCATGTAGGACGCACGCTCAGCTCGGGATCTTTTCCAGGCAATAGCCCAGGCCGCGCACCGTGGCGATGCGGACCGGGCCCGTGCTCGATCTTCTTGCGAAGTCGATGGATGTACACCTCGATCGCGTTGTTGCTCACCTCTTCGCCCCATTCGCACAGGCGCTCGACGAGCTGGTCCTTGCTGACCAGGCGCCCGGAGCGCTGCAGCAGAACTTCGAGCAACGACAACTCGCGCGCCGAGAGCTCCAGCATCTGCTCGTTCAGATAGGCGACGCGGCCCGTGGCGTCGAACGACAGGGGCCCGTGCTTGATCACGCTGGACGCCGTGCCCAGGCCGCGCCGGGTCAGCGCGCGGACCCGGGCCTCGAGTTCCTGCAACGCAAACGGCTTGGCCATGTAGTCGTCGGCACCCAGGTCCAGGCCCTTGACACGTTGCTCCACGCTGTCGGCCGCGGTCAGGATCAGGACCGGCAGGCTCGATCCCCGTCCGCGCAGCTTGCGCAGGACCTCGAAGCCGTGCAGCTTGGGCAGGCCCAGGTCCAGGATCAGGAGGTCGAACTCATGTGATGCCAGCGCCGCATCGGCTTCGGTCCCGCTGCTGACCTGGTCCACCGCATAGCCAGTGGCGCGCAAGGCTCGCAGCAAGCCGTCGGCGATGACCTGGTCGTCTTCGGCGATGAGAATGCGCATCGTTGTCTCCTGCAGGACCACGCGCCGACCGTGCAGCCGCCGCAGACGTCCATTCTAGGCACGCGCGCCTTGCACCTCGCCCGAAGTGCCGGTGCGCAACCCGTCTCCCCAGTTTGGGGTCGCAAGACTACTGTACAAACGTCCAGCTTCTGCCATAATCCAGCCCCATGAAGGAGACCAAGATGGACACACGCGTGAAATCGATCGACAGCGAAAGGGCCAAGGCCCTGCAGGCCGCGCTGGCCCAGATCGAGAAGCAGTTCGGCAAGGGTTCGATCATGCGTCTGGGTGACGGCGAAGTCGTGCCGGACATCCAGGTCGTGTCGACCGGATCGCTTGGCCTGGACATCGCCCTGGGCGTCGGCGGCCTGCCGCGCGGCCGGGTGGTCGAGATCTACGGTCCCGAGTCGAGTGGCAAGACCACGCTGACACTGCAGGTCATCGCTGAGATGCAGAAGATCGGCGGCACCTGCGCCTTCATCGACGCCGAACATGCGCTCGATTCCCAGTACGCCCAGAAGCTCCAGGTCGACCTGACCGAGCTGCTGATCAGCCAGCCGGACACCGGTGAACAGGCGCTCGAGATCGTCGACGCCCTGGTGCGCTCGGGCTCGGTGGACCTGATCGTGATCGATTCGGTCGCCGCGCTGACGCCGAAGGCCGAGCTCGAGGGCGAGATGGGCGATTCGCTGCCGGGCCTGCAGGCCCGCCTGATGAGCCAGGCCTTGCGCAAGCTCACCGCGACCATCAAGAAGAGCAACTGCATGGTCATCTTCATCAACCAGATCCGGATGAAGATCGGTGTCATGTTCGGCAACCCCGAAACCACCACCGGCGGCAACGCACTCAAGTTCTACGCCTCGGTGCGCCTGGACATTCGCCGCATCGGCAGCATCAAGAAGGGTGACGAGGTGATCGGCAACGAGACCCGCGTCAAGGTCGTCAAGAACAAGGTCGCACCGCCGTTCAAGACCGCCGAGTTCGACATCCTCTACGGCCAGGGCACCAGCCGCGAGGGCGAGATCATCGACCTCGGCGTCAACGCCCGCATCGTCGACAAGTCCGGCGCCTGGTACGCCTACAACGGCGAGAAGATCGGCCAGGGCAAGGACAACGCACGCGAGTTCCTGCGTGAGAACCCGGAACTGGCGCGCGAGATCGAGGCCAAGGTGCGCGAGGCGCTGGGCATTCCTGCCGCGGGCTCGAAGCCCGAAGTGGCTGCCAGCGAATAGGGGTGGCGTGGGCATCCGCCCCGGACTGTCGATCAAGGGCCGCGCATTGCGCTACCTGGCA
This sequence comes from uncultured beta proteobacterium, assembly GCA_963706655.1. GTDB lineage: Bacteria > Pseudomonadota > Gammaproteobacteria > Burkholderiales > Burkholderiaceae_C > Rubrivivax. Next base: position 119,578 of record CAVPNN010000023.1, on the reverse strand, counting down.
CAGCGCGAGCATTCGCGGGCCGAACTGGCGCGCAAGCTTGCGCGATTTGTCGACGACAGTCCGGAGGACCCGGCCTCGGTTCAAATCGAGCGGGCGCTGGACGAGCTGACGGCGCGTGGGCTTCTGAGCGAACAGCGGGCGGCCGAGGCCCTGGTCTCGGCGCGGTCGGCGCGTTTCGGCAACCTGAAGCTGCGTCACCAGATGCACGCGCGCGGCATCGAGCCCGAGCAGGCCTCGTCCGCATTGGCCGCAGTTCAGGACAACGAACTCGAACGCGCCCGGGGCGTGTGGTTGCGCAGGTTCGGCACGGTCGCCGCGGATGCCGCAGAAAGGGCGCGCCAGGCGCGCTTCCTGGCTGGCCGCGGGTTTTCGCAGGGCATCATCTGGCGTGTCGTTCACCGCCCTGCGGACGACGACGGCGACCTGTAGAGTCGCTGTAAGCTTTTGCTGCGTTGCAGCATGATACATTCGTCGGCTGAACTGCTTGGCAGCCCCCTTCAGCCCGATGACCCTCCCTCCCAGCGCAGTCGCGCGCCGGCTCAAACATCGACGACAGATCGACGTTCAGGTGTTCGCGCGTGACGATGGCCTGTGGGAGGTCGACGCGACATTGACGGACGTGAAGACACGCGACGCCCTTCTTGCCGGCGAAGTGCGCGCTGCCGGCGCACCGATCCACGACATGCTGCTCAGGCTCGTTGTCGACACCGCCTTCAACGTCGTCGAAGCAGGCGCCCAGACGAACTGGATGCCATACCCGGCGCGCTGCGATGCGTTCGGCGATGCCTACGCCAAGCTGGCAGGCGTCAACCTGATGCAGGGGTTCCGGCGCGCCTTGCGCGACCGTGTCGGCGGCACCCTGGGATGCACCCATCTGACTGAACTGGCGCAGGTGCTGCCCACCGCGGTCGTGCAGGCCTTCGCGGGCGACGTGCTCAACACCCGCGGCGACGGCCCTGACCAGCCCTTCCAGATCGACCGCTGCCACGCCTTGCGCAGCGACGGCCCGGCCGTCAAGCAGTTCTACCCGCGCTGGTACCGTGCACCCGATGGTGCCGACCCGTCCAGCCCCAGCCCCTCTCATTCACTCCCTGTGGAAGACCGATCATGAAGATTCACGAGTACCAGGCCAAGGAACTCCTGCGCGCCCATGGCGTGCCGGTGCCACGCGGCTACGCCGCGTTCAACGAACGTGAGGCGCTTGAGGCAGCCCAGAAGCTCGGCGGCGCCCTTTGGGTGGTGAAGGCGCAGATCCATGCCGGCGGGCGCGGCAAGGGTGGCGGCGTCAAGCTCGCCAAGTCGCAGGACGAGGTCAAGACGCTGGCCGGACAGATCCTCGGCATGCAGCTCAAGACCCACCAGACCGGCCCCGAGGGCCAGAAGGTGCGTCGCTTGCTCGTCGAAGAAGGCGCCGACATCAAGAAGGAGTACTACGTTGCCGCGCTCACCGATCGCGCCACGCAGTCGGTCGCCATCATGGCCAGCTCCGAAGGCGGCATGGACATCGAGGAAGTCGCGCACAAGACGCCGGAGAAGATCATCAAGGTCTTCGTCGACCCGCTGGTCGGACTGACCGACGCGCAGGCGAAGGAACTGGTCAACGGCATCGGGGTGCCAGCGGCCAGCCAGGCCGAGGCCATCGATGTCCTCAAGAAGCTGTACACCTGCTACATGGACACCGACGCCTCGCTGGCCGAGATCAACCCGCTGATCCTGGAAGGCAACGGTCACATCAAGGCGCTCGACGCGAAGTTCAACTTCGACAGCAACGCGCTCTTCCGCCACCCCGACATCGTCGCCTACCGCGACCTCGACGAGGAAGACGCGGCCGAGGTCGAGGCGAGCAAGTTCGACCTCAGCTACATCAGCCTGGACGGCAACATCGGTTGCCTCGTGAACGGCGCCGGCCTCGCAATGGCCACGATGGACACGATCAAGCTGTTCGGCGGTGAGCCGGCGAACTTCCTCGACGTCGGCGGTGGCGCCACCGCCGAGAAGGTCACCGAGGCCTTCAAGATCATGCTGAAGAACCCGAACGTGAAGGGCATTCTGGTCAACATCTTCGGCGGCATCATGCGCTGCGACACGATCGCCGAAGGCGTCATCGCCGCGTGCAAGGCGGTCAACCTGAGCGTGCCGCTGGTCGTGCGCATGAAAGGCACCAACGAGCAGATCGGCAAGAAGCTGCTCGCCGAGTCCGGCCTGCCCATCATCAGCGCCGACACGATGGCCGAGGCGGCCACCAAGATCGTCGCAGCCGTGAAATGACCCACCCCCGAAGCGCCTTCGGCGCTCCCCCTGAAGGGGGCGCCGCTGGCGGACCGGCAAAGCCGGATCCGCGGCGGCCGCTTAAAACCTTCGTCTATTGAGTGAGCACTCCATGAGCATCCTGATCAACAAAGACACCAAGGTCATCACCCAGGGCATCACCGGCAAGACCGGTCAGTTCCACACCCGCGGCTGCCGCGACTACGCCAACGGCAAGGCCTGCTTCGTCGCCGGCGTCAACCCGAAGAAGGCTGGCGAAAACTTCGAGGGCATTCCGATCCATGCCACCGTCAAGGATGCCAAGGCCGCCACCGGCGCCACCGTCAGCGTGATCTACGTGCCACCGGCCGGCGCCGCGGCAGCGATCTGGGAAGCGGTCGAGGCCGACCTCGACCTGGCGATCTGCATCACCGAAGGCATCCCGGTCAAGGACATGCTCGAGGTGCGCAACCGGATGAAGAAGAAGGAGGCCGCCGGCGGCAAGAAGACGCTGCTGCTCGGCCCCAACTGCCCGGGCCTGATCACGCCCGACGAGATCAAGATCGGCATCATGCCGGGCCACATCCACAAGAAGGGCCGCATCGGCGTCGTCAGCCGCTCGGGCACACTGACCTATGAAGCGGTGGCGCAGCTGACCGAGATCGGCCTCGGCCAGAGCTCGGCGGTCGGCATCGGTGGCGACCCGATCAATGGCTTGAAGCACATCGACGTGATGCAGCTCTTCAACGACGACCCGGACACCGACGCCGTCATCATGATCGGCGAGATCGGCGGTCCGGACGAGGCCGAGGCTGCGCGCTGGTGCAAGGCCAACATGAAAAAGCCCATCGTCGGCTTCATCGCCGGTGTCACGGCGCCGGCGGGCAAGCGCATGGGTCACGCCGGCGCGCTGATTTCGGGCGGTGCCGACACTGCCGATGCGAAGCTTGCGATCATGGAGGAATGCGGATTCACGGTCACGCGCAATCCGTCCGAGATGGCCAAGCTGCTCAAGGCTCTTCTCTAGCATCCGATCCAGGACGACCGGTCCGCGAGCGCGCCGCAGCCTACACTGCGGCGCGCTCGTTCGCATTTCTCGATCACTGAATAAGAGTCCGCATGGAAGAGTTCATGACCCCCGCCTTCTGGGTCGCGGTGGGCCAGATCATCATGATCGACATCCTGCTCGGGGGCGACAACGCCGTCGTCATCGCGCTGGCCTGCCGCAAGCTGCCCGACAAGCAGCGCACCGCCGGCATCCTGTGGGGCACCGCCGGCGCGATCGTCCTGCGCGTGATCCTGATCTTCTTTGCACTGACGCTGCTCGCCATCCCCTTTCTGAAGATCGTCGGCGCCGCTCTGCTGTTGTGGATCGGCGTCAAGCTGCTGGTGCCCGACGAAGAAGGGCATGGCGACGTCCAGGCCAGCGACAAGCTGTGGGCAGCAGTCAAGACCGTCATCGTCGCCGACCTCGTGATGAGTGTGGACAACGTCATCGCCATCGCCGGTGCGGCCCAGGCCTCGGGCAACGAAGGCCACCAGATGCCGCTCGTGATCTTCGGCTTGCTGGTGAGCATCCCCATCATCGTCTGGGGCAGCCAGATGGTCATCAAGCTGATGGACCGATTCCCGATGATCATCACCGCCGGCGGCATGCTGCTGGGCTGGATCGCAGGCACCATGGCCGTTTCCGATCCCGCTGTGGTGAATCCGGACACGTGGTCATGGGTGCCCAAGCTGCCGCAGTCGGACTGGGTCAAGTACGCCGCAGGCGTCGCCGGTGCCCTGCTCGTGTTGGCCTGGGGCAAGTGGTCGGCCGCGCGTCGCACCTCAAGCGAAGATTCAGAGCAAGCAGGTGCCTGACGCACGCGAAGACCCGTTCCTCGGACGCGAGATCGGCGGCTGCAGCCTCTACCGCCTGATAGCACGCGGCAACATGGGCGCCTTGTACGGTGCGCTCGACATCACCAGCGGTGACGCTCGCGCGGTCAAACTGCTGCACCTGGCGCAGGATTTCGACGCCGGCGACCATGCCGAAGCCGCGCGGCGATTCGAGCATGAGGCGGCTGCCGCGTCGCGCCTGGATCACCCCGACATCGTGCGGATCCACCGCACCGGTGCGCAGGGCGAGCTGGCCTACCTGGTGATGGACTTGCTGCCCGGTTGTGATCTGCAGCGTTATGCCGGGCCAGGGCGACTGCTGCCCCCGGGCGCCGTGCTGGAGATCGGCCGCCGCGTCGCACTGGCGCTGGACCATGCGCACTCGCGCGGCGTCGTGCACCGCGACCTCAAACCCGCCAATGTCATGGTGGACTGGGCCTCGCACCGCGTCACGCTGACCGACTTCGGCCTCGCCCGCACGACTGACGCCCAGCGCACACGCACCGGTCTGGTCCTGGGAAGCCCCGTCTACATGGCGCCGGAACTGCTCGCCGGAATGGAACCGAGCGCCGCCTCCGACCTCTATGCGCTGGGCGTCATGGTGTTTCAGTTGCTCTGCGGCAGGTTGCCCTTCGACGCCACCGGGTTGGGCGACTTGCTCAAGCAGGTCGCCCAGGTCGACGCGCCGCCGGTCCGGCGTTTCCAGAGATCGGTACCCGTTGAAGTGGAGACCTTGATCGGCGCTATGCTGGAAAAGAACCCCGCACGGCGCCCGCCGAGTGGGGACGCCGTCGCTCGAATGCTCATGGACCTAAGTCACGCTTCGTATCCCGCATCGGAAAACGCCCCGCCAATCCAGGGCACAATCCCCGCCGGGACTACCCCCCTAGTTTGAAGCCCAACCTTACCGTGCCACTGACGCTGGAATTCCATGGCGCCGTCGATCCTGGTCGCGCGCGCAGCAACAACGAAGACTGCGTCGATCTGGACGAGGCTGCAGCCCTGGCCGTGCTGGCCGACGGCATGGGCGGATACAACGCAGGCGAAGTGGCCAGCCACATGGCGACCTCCTTCGTGCGAACCGAACTCGGCCGCTGGCTGCGCGAGTCGACGTCGCAGGCGCCGTCGACCGACCACGAGGTGCGGCGCGCGATGGACATCTGCGTCGACAACGCCAATCGCGCGATCTTCAACGCCGCCAACTCGAATCCGCAGTACGCCGGCATGGGCACGACCCTGGTGGTCGCCGTGGTCCGCGACACGCGCCTGTTCATCGGCCATGTCGGCGACTCGCGCGCCTACCGGCTGCGTGCCGGCCGGCTTCAGCAGATCACGCGCGACCATTCCTTGCTGCAGGAGCAGATCGACGCCGGCCTGATCACGATCGAGCAGGCCGCTTTCTCGGTCAACAAGAACCTGGTCACGCGTGCGGTGGGAGTCGAAGACACGGTGCTGCTCGAGACCCACCAGCACGAGGTCAGCGCGGGCGACCTCTACTTGCTGTGTTCGGATGGCTTGTCCGATATGCTCGATGACGCCACCATTGCGCAGCTGTTGCAGACAAACGACTCGCTGCCGTCAACCGCCGCGGCGCTGATCGCCGCGGCCAATGATGCCGGCGGAAGAGACAATATTTCTGTGATACTGATCCGCGTCAGTGCGAACACCGTCACGCCGAGCCGTTCCTGGTGGCCGTTCAAACGCTGAGCGCCCCCGGATCGGGCCGTTCGCAGGGCCGATCGCGCAGCACAATCGCCGCAGTTCGTGGCGAGTATTGATGAGGTCATAAATGGGCAAGCTTGTCGTTTCCCTTGATGGGGTGGTCATCAAGGAGGTCCAGGTCACCAAGGACAAGACCACGCTCGGGCGCCGGCCCTACAACGACATCGTCATCGACAACCTGGCGGTCAGTGGTGAGCATGCGGTGCTGCAGATGGTCGGCGCCGACGTCTTCATCGAAGACCTCAACAGCACCAACGGCACCTACATCAACGGCAAGGCGATCAAGAAGCAGTTGCTGGCGCACAACGACACGGTCGAAATCGGCAAGTACAAGATCAAGTACACCGTCGACGATGGAACCGACTACGAAAAGACGATGATCATGCGGCCGGGGGCCATGCCTGCCCCGACCCGGCCGGCGTCGATGAATTCCGGCTTCGGCAACCTCGGCACCAGCGCCAACCTTCAGCCGGCGTCGATCAAGGTCCTCAACGGCGCGGCCGCAGGCCGCGAGGTCGCATTGACCAAGGTCGTCACGACCGTCGGCAAGCCCGGCGTGCAGGTCGCTTCCATCACGCGCAGGCCGACCGGCTATGCGTTTGCGCATGTCGAAGGCGCGAATCGACCCAGTGTCAATGGCGTGCCGCTGGCCGGTGAGTCCATTCCGCTGCGCAACGGCGACGTGATCGAGTTGGCCGGCACCCAGATGCAGTTCGTCCACCCCTGAGGGGGCTTGCGGCGCGCCAGCGCAGCCCTGGCGCGCGCGGCCGACCCGCGTGACACTCTTCACGCCAACATCGGCGGCACGGACAGGCCGGCCCCCAATCGCGGCCGACAATGGGTCCGCCCCGTCAACCCCGCCTCCGGCACAGCATCAGGTCCACCTCCATGCAGATCCGCGTCCTCGGTTGTTCGGGCTCGATCGCCGCTGGCAGCCGCACGACCGCGTTCTTGCTCGACACGCACATCCTCGTCGACGCCGGCACCGGTGTCGGCGATCTGACGCTGGACGAGATGGCGCGTGTCGACCACATCCTGATCAGCCACTCCCACCTCGACCACATCCTCGCGATCGGCCTGCTGGCCGACAGCGTGACGCGGCGCCGCGATGCCTTGCGCCGGCCGCCGGTCACGGTGCACGCCCTGCCCGAGACGATCGCGGCGATGCGCGCGCACATCTTCAACGGCGTGATCTGGCCCGATTTCACCCGCCTGCCCAGCGCCGACCGCCCGGTGCTGGCGTTCTCGCCGGTGCACGTCGGTGAGGTGCTGCAACTCGGCACACGCCGGGTCGAAGTGCTGCCCGCCGTGCACACCGTGCCGGCGGTCGGTTATGCGGCGATCGACAGCCGCGAGCGGGCCTGGGTCTACACCGGCGACACCGGGCCCAACCCCGCGTTGTGGGAGCGCCTGGCCGAATTGACCGTGCACGCCCTGGTCATCGAGACCGCCTTCCGCGACAGCGAACGTGACCTGGCAAGGGTCTCACAACACCTGTGTCCGGCCCTGCTGAGCGACGAACTGGCGCAGCTGAAGGCGCCTGCCGACGTCTACATCACCCACATCAAGCCAGGCGAGATGGACGCGGTGATGTCCGAGATCGCCCAGCTGAACACCGTGCACCGCGTGCACGCATTGCTGCCGGGCCAGGTCATCGACTTCGCCGCCGGCCGCCAGGCCGCGCCGGCCAGCCTCGGCAGGTGACGTTTTGCGTCAGTCCCGGCCCCGGAGCGCCCCGTGTTGTGACCGTCTGTGTCAGACCGCGTGCGCATTGCACACCTGAATTGGCCGTCAGGGCTGGCACGGCATGTGCAACTGTCAGAGCGTGTCTTGTCCCAACTGCCCTCCAAGGAGCTTCCCCATGAAACGTGTCCAACAAGGTTTTACCCTGATCGAACTGATGATCGTCGTGGCGATCATCGGCATCCTGGCCGCCGTCGCATTGCCGGCGTACCAGGACTACACGAAGAAGGCCAAGGTCTCTGAAGTCGTGCTGGCCGCCTCGGGCTGCCGCACGACGATCACCGAGGTCGTACCAGTCGATGACGGCCGGCCCCGGCCGCCAACGGCTGGGGCTGCGAGTCGGCCGCCGCCACGTCCAAGTACGTTGCCAGCGATTGCGACCGACGGCAGACGGCGACGTCACCGTCACCGCCGCGCCACCGGCATTGATGCGCCGGTGTCGACGGCAAGCTGCTGACGCTGATCCCGATGACGACCGCAGCGTGCCGCGATGGCTGCGGCCGACGTCGGCGGCAGGTCGTTCGCCTGGGTCTGCGGCTGGCGCCGGCGACCACGATCGACCCGAAGTTCCTGCCGGGTTCGTGCCGCGGCTGATCGTCTCCGACGATCCTGAAAGGCGGCCTGCGGGTCGCCTTTTTCCTTTTCAGCCCCGACAATCTCCGCCCATGTCCCTACTGCCAACCGGCCGTCGGCTGCGTGCCGCCGGCATTCACCTCCTGATCAGCGCGGCCGTCGCGGCGCTCATCGCCTTGGTCGTCTTCGAGGTCTGGTACCCGTCGCCCTTTGACGCCATCGCCGGCGGGCTCGCCCTGTTCACGCTGATCGCCGGCGTCGACGTCGTGATGGGCCCGGCGCTCACGCTGGTCGCGGCGGCACCGAACAAGCCGCGCGCCGAACTGCGCCGCGACCTCGCGATCATCGGCTTGCTGCAGGTCGCTGCCCTGGTCTACGGCCTGCACGCGATCGCGATCGCCCGCCCGGTCTACCTGGTGTTCGAGATCGACCGGCTGCGCGCGGTGACCGCCGCCGACATCGACGACGAGATGCTGGCCAAGGCGCCCGAGGCCTGGCGGCATCTGCCCTGGACCGGGCCGAAGCTGATTGCCGCCGTCAAGCCGACCGATCCGCGCCGAACGACTGCGTTCGATCGACCTCGGCCTCGCCGGCTTCGACCTCGGCATGGTGCCCGCCAACTGGCGCGAGATCACCGACCATCGCGATCAGGCCTGGGCGCGCGCACGGCCCGCCGGCGAGCTGTTGGCGCACTATCCCGCGGTCGCCGGCGAGTTGCACCAAGCCTCGAGGGCAGCCGGCGTGCCGATCGAGGCGCTGCGCTTCTTGCCTGTCGTGTCGCGGCGCAAGAGCGGCGTCGCCTTGCTCGCCGGTCGGGACTTGCGCATCCTGCGCTACCTGCCACTCGACGGGTTCTTCTGACCGCTCGGCTGATACCATCGCGCGCGCCGATGCCCCGCGCCGAAATCCCGCCCGCCCCGATGTCGCCCGCCGCCGCCGTGCTGGCCGCCGCCGGGCCGGCGCTGCTGGCCTACAACACCGCCCCGTCGCCGACCTTCCTGAACCAGGCCCTGGCCCTGCTGCTCTGGGGGCTGTTCGTCGTCGCGCTCGACGCCTCGTGGCGCCAGGCGCGCGGCGCGGGTCCGGCCCTGGCCGCCCTGGCCTTGATGACCACGGGCGTGCTGGGATCCTGGCTGCTGGGCAGTCTGCCAGCCAGCCTGGCGCTGTCGGCACTCGGCTTGCTGTGCGCCGCCGCCTTGCTGCTGGTGGGCGGTGCCGCGGCACGCGCCACCGTGCACGCCGAGCAGGTCTTCACGCTCTTCTGCCTGGGCTGGGTGGTGGCCGGTGTGCTGAGCGCCGGCATCGGGCTGATCCAGGTCTTTGCGCCCTGGCTGCCCGATGGGGAGTGGCTGGCACGCTCGACCTTGGCCGGCCGCGCGGTGGGCAATCTGCGCCAGCCGAACCACCTGAGCAGTCTGCTGCTGTGGGCCTGCATCGCCGTGGTCGCGCTGTCCGAGCTTGGCCGCCTGCGCCGGGCCACCGCCGCCGTGCTGATGGCGCTGTTCGTCTTCGGGGTCGTCCTGACGGCCTCTCGCACGGGGATCGTGAGCGTGATCCTGCTCGCGCTCTGGGGTCTGTTCGACCGCCGCCTTGGGCGGCCGACGCGGGCGCTGCTGATCGGGGCGCCCGTCATCTACGCCGTCGGCGCGGGCGCGATGGTGCTCTGGGCCCAGGCCGGTGCGCACACCTTCGGCGGCGCCGCGCGTTTGGCCGAGGCGGACCTGTCGAGCTCGCGCTTCGGCATCTGGGCCAACGCGATCGAGCTGATCCGGCTGCAGCCCTGGACCGGGGTCGGGTTCGGGGAGTTCAACCTGGCGTGGACCTTGACGCCGTTTCCCGGTCGCCCGACCGCCTTCTTCGACCACACGCACAACCTGCCGCTGCAACTGCTGGTCGAACTCGGGTTGCCACTCGGCGGCGCGGTGCTGGGCCTGCTCCTGTGGGCCTTGTGGATGCCGCTGCGTCGCTGGCCGGTGGCCGATACCGGTTCGCGCTGTGCACTCGCGATGGTGCTGATGATCGGCCTGCACAGCCTGCTCGAGTACCCGCTCTGGTACGCCTATTTCCTGCTGCCCACGGCCTGGGCCTGGGGCTATGCGCTGGGCCGGCCGGCCGCGCCGGATTCGAGTCCAGTCCGACCTGCAGGGGTCGGGCTGAAGCTGGCTGGGGGCCTGCTGGCGCTGGCCGCACTCGGGTCGGTCTGGGACTACAGGCGCGTGGTCGACATCTTCGAGGCCGACCCGGGCGCGGCGCCGCTGGCCGAGCGCATCGCCGAAGGCCGGCGCAGCCTGCTCTTCGCGCACCATGCCGACTATGCGGCCGTGACCGCGGGAGTGGCCGCCCCGGACGACCTGGCCGCCTTCGGTGCCGCGCCCCACTACCTGCTGGACACTCGCCTGATGGTCGCGTGGGCCAAGGCCCAGGCTGCGGCAGGGCACGACGCCGAGGCAGCCCAGCTCGCGGCGCGTCTGCGCGAGTTCCACAACCCGCAAAGCGCACCGTTCTTCGCGCCTTGCGCCGAACCGGCGTCCGCGGCCAAGGCCTTCCAGTGCCAGACCCCAGCGGCAGAGCCTGTCAGCGCCGGCGCTTGGCGCACGTTCATCCGGTGAACGCGACCAATCGCGAGCCTTGACTCAGGCTGGATCGGCCACCCAGTCGCCCGACTTGCCGCCGTGCTTCTCGAGCACGCGCACGCCGTCGATGACCATGCCGCGGTCGACTGCCTTGCACATGTCGTAGACCGTCAGCAGGCCGATCTGCACGGCGCACAAGGCCTCCATCTCGACGCCGGTGCGGCCCAGCGTCTCGACCTGCGCGGTGCAGCGCACGCTCGACGCGGCCTCGTCGAGTGCGAAGTCGACGCTCACGCGGGTGATCGGCAGCGGATGGCACAGTGGCACCAGGTCCGCGGTGCGCTTGGCACCCTGAATGGCCGCGATTCGTGCGACACCGATCACGTCGCCCTTCTTCGCCTGTCCTTTCGCGACCAGCTCGAAGGTCGCCGCCTGCATGCGGATCACGCCCGTGGCACGCGCCACACGGTGCGTCTCGGCCTTGGCTGAGACATCGACCATGTGGGCCTGGCCGCTGCCGTCGAAATGGGTCAAGGGGGAAGGCATGGGCGGTGGAAACATCCCGGCAATGTGGCGGTGTCATGATAGCGACGACATGACCATGCCCCGCAAGCTGCTCTCGACCCTGCTCGCCGCGGCCTGCGCGATGCCCATGCCGGCATGGGTCGCGCCGGTGCAGCTGCCCGCACTTGGGCGAGTCAGCGTCCGACGATTTCAGCGTCACCGACGAGCGCCGCCTGGGCGCCCAGATCATGCGCGACGTCTGGCGCGACCCGGCCTTCCTCGACGACCCCGTGTTGCTGCAGTACACGCAGTCACTCTGGGCGCCCCTGGTGGCCAGCGCGCGCCGCCTGGGCCACATCGGCCACGACGTCGACGAGGCATTCGCCTGGGAGGTCTTCCTGGTGCGCGACCGCAGTGTCAACGCGTTCGCGCTGCCCGGCGGCCATGTCGGCGTTCACCTCGGCCTGATTGCGATGACGTCGACGCGCGACGAGCTGGCGTCGGTGCTCGCGCATGAACTCTCGCATGTGAGCCAGCGCCATATTGCGCGTGGCATCGGCGCCAACCAGCGCACCAGCCTGGTCGGGGTGGCGGCCATGATCGTGGCCGTGCTGGCCGCGTCGCGCGCGGGCAATGCAGACGCGGCCCAGGCCGCCATCGTGGGCGGACAGGCCGCGATGATCCAGGGCCAGCTCAACTTCTCGCGCGATGTCGAGCGCGAGGCCGACCGCATCGGCTACGGGATGCTGCTGGACGCGGACTACGCCGGCTCGGGCATGGCGGCCATGTTCGAGCGCCTGGCAAGCGCGAACCGTCTCAACGACAGCGGCAACTTCCCCTACCTGCGCAGCCATCCGCTCACCACCGACCGCATCAGCGAGGCCAGGGCACGCCTGAGCGACCCGTCGGCCCCCGCCGGTGCCACCGGCGACGCGGCCCTGCACGCCATCATGGGCGCGCGGGCACGCGTGTTGATGGACCCCACGGTCGCATCGCTGCGCCGGCTGCAGGCGCCCGCCGCCGGTGGTGCATCGGCGCCGGAACGCCTGGCCGCGTTCTATGGCGCGGCATTGGCGTCGTCACTGCTTGGCGAACTGGTTCAAGCGCAACGCGCAGCCGAGCAAGCGCTGTCGCTGGCCGGGTCAGGCGTCCAGAGCCCGGGCGTGCAACAGGCCTTGCGCTGGCTCGGCATCGAGCTTGCGCTGGCCGCGGGCGACCCCGTGGCAGCCTCCAAGCTGCTGGCCGGCCCCGCGGCCGGCAACGGACGCGCCGAGATGATCCTGCGCGCCCAGGTGGCGCTGGCGGGCGCGCGCCAGGGCGCTTCCATGTCGGACGCCCGCTTGCGCGACGCGACCGAGGCCTTGCAGACCTGGACCGCCGTACACCCGATCGATGCGACCGTCTGGGGCCTGCTGGCGCAGTGTGCCGAGGCCGCCCAGATGCCCTTGCGCTCGGCGCGCGCCGCCGCTGAATCGCGCGCCGCGAAAGGTGATCTTCCCGGCGCGATCGACCTCTTGCGCTCCACTCAGCGGCGCGCCCAGAGCTCGGGTCAGTTTGATCTCATCGAGGCCCAGATCATCGACGCAAGGCTGCGCGTCTGGGTTGCAATGCGGCGCGAGGAGTTGCGCGAGCGCGGGCTACCCCTGGATCGGCTCCGGGGGGAATAGGCGCTCCACCGCAACGTCGATCACCATTCCGCACAAGCTGTAGAACAGCGAACCGATGACCGCCGCGCCAAAACCGGCCACTTGCAGCCCGTCGACGAACCAGGCCGCCCACCAGAACATCAGCGCGTTGATCACGAACAGGAACAGGCCGAGCGTGATCAGCGTGACGGGCAGGGTCAGCAGCACCAGCAGCGGCCGCACGAGCGTATTGAGCAGCCCGAGCACCAGCGCCGCCAGCAGCGCGCTCGAGAACCCGGCCACGCTGACGCCTGAATACAGGTGCGCCACCAGCAGCAAAGCGGCCGCCAACAACAACCACCGCACGATGATCTTCATGCGCCAAGCATATCCTTTCGAGGCCAAACGCGGCGTATTCACGCAACGCCACGGGGCTGGAGCCCTTCTCAGTCCTCCTCCCACGGATTACCATCGCTGCCGCAGCGAGAGAAGACCGTATCGCCCTCTGAGAGCTACGGCGTGACGCTGCAAGCCCCCACTGACACAACGGAGAGTTTGATCATGGCAACTGCAAAGAAAGCTCCTGCGAAGAAGGCGCCCGCCAAGAAGGCACCTGCAAAGAAGGTCGCGGCCAAGAAGGCACCCGCCAAGGTTGCGGCCAAGAAGGTCGCGGCGAAGAAGGCGCCCGCCAAGAAGCGCGCGCCCAACGCGGCCTTCATGAAGGCGATGACCCCCAGCGCCGCGCTTGCCGCGGTGATCGGTGACAAGGCGATGCCGCGCACCGAAGTGACCAAGAAGATCTGGGAGTACATCAAGAAGAACAAGCTTCAGGACGACGCCAAGCGCACGATGATCAATGCCGACGCGAAGCTCAAGGAGATCTTCAAGAAGGCGCAGGTCTCGATGTTCGAGATGACCAAGCTGATCAGCGGTCACCTCAAGTAAGTCGTTTCGCCTCAAGGCGGCGTCGGCGTGACCAACACGCCCGCGCCGCTTTTTTCATTGGGCCGCGCCGCCGGTCTCAGCTTCGGCCCAGGAAGCGGCCGGTCGGGCTGTCCGCAACCGATGCGGCGTCTCCCGGAGGTCCTTCGAACACGATGCGCCCACCGCCCGAGCCGCCTTCGGGCCCGAGCTCGATCATCCAGTCCGCGGTGCGCACGACGTCCAGGTTGTGTTCGATGACGATGATCGTGTTGCCGCCGTCGCGCAGTTCGTGCAGCACGCCGAGCAGCATGCGCACGTCGTGGAAATGCAGGCCGGTGGTCGGCTCGTCCAGGATGTACAGCGTGCGCCCGGTGTCGCGCTTGCTCAGTTCGAGCGCCAGCTTGACGCGCTGCGCCTCGCCGCCGGACAGCGTCGTCGCGCTCTGGCCCAGCCGCACATAGCCCAGGCCGACCCGCAGCAGGGTCTTGAGCTTGCGCTCGATCGATGGCACCGCCGAGAAGAACTCGTGCGCGTCCTCGACGGTCATTTCCAGCACCTGGGCGATGTGGCGCCCCTTGTAGAGGATCTCGAGCGTCTCGCGGTTGTAGCGCTGGCCGGCGCAGGCCTCGCAAGGCACGTAGACGTCGGGCAGGAAGTGCATCTCGACCTTCAGCACGCCGTCGCCCTGACAGGCCTCGCAGCGGCCACCGGCGACATTGAAGCTGAAGCGTCCCGGCCCGTAGCCACGTTCGCGCGCCGCCGGGACATCGGCGAACAGTTCGCGGATCGGGGTGAACAGCCCGGTGTAGGTCGCCGGGTTGCTGCGCGGGGTGCGCCCGATCGGCGACTGGTCCACGTTGATGACCTTGTCGATCGCCTCCAGGCCGTCGATGCGCTCGTGTGGCGCGGGATCCTGGTGGCTCTGGTAGAGCTTGCGCGCAACGGCCGCGTGCAGCGTGTCGTTGACCAGGGTGCTCTTGCCCGACCCAGACACCCCGGTGACGCAGGTGAAGCGACCGACCGGAAACGCCGCGTCGACGCCGAGCAGATTGTTGCCCGTGGCGGCCACCACCGTGATGGTGGCGTCAGCCGCCGAGCGCGCAGCAGCTTGCGTCGGGCCGTCGACGCGCAGCGAACGCGCCATGTAGCGCCCGGTGAGCGAGTCCGGATCGGCCTCGATGTCGGCCGGGCGACCCTGGGCCACCACGCGCCCACCATGCACGCCGGCCCCCGGACCCATGTCGATCACGTGGTCGGCGGCGCGGATCATGTCCTCGTCGTGCTCGACCACGAGCACCGAGTTCCCGAGGTCGCGCAGATGCCTGAGGGTTCCGATCAGGCGCTCGTTGTCGCGCTGGTGCAGCCCGATGCTGGGCTCGTCGAGCACGTACATGACGCCGGTCAGCCCGCTGCCGATCTGCGACGCCAGCCGGATGCGCTGCGACTCGCCGCCCGACAGGGTGTCGGCGCCACGGTCCAGGCTGAGGTAGCTCAGACCGACATTGTTGAGGAACCCCAGGCGTGCGCGGATCTCGCGGATCACCTTGTCGGCAATCTCGGCCTTGTTGCCCTCGAGCTCCAGGCCATCGAAGAACGCCAGGCTCTTCTCGAGCGTCCAGTGTTCCGTCTCGTAGATCGGGGGGCCCGGTTCGGCGCTGTCGCGTGGACACAGGAAGACATGGCGCGCCTCGCGCCGCAGACGGCTGCCATCGCAGGTCGGGCAGGGTCGCACCGCCTGGAAGCGCGCGAGGTCCTCGCGCACGGCGGCCGAATCGGTTTCGCGCCAGCGCCGCTCGTAGTTCGGCAGGATGCCTTCGAAAGGATGCGAGCGCTTGACGCTGCGCGATCGCCCGCGCGCAGCACTGGCGCTGTAGGTGAACTCGATCGCTTCCTCGCCGGAGCCGTGCAGCAGCACCTGCTGGGCCGAGGCCGGCAGGTCCTGGAACGGCGCCTCGATGTCGAAGCCGTAGTGGCCCGCAACGCTCTCGAGCATCGAGAAGGTGTAGGCGTTGCGGCGGTCCCATCCCTTGATCGCGCCCGCGGCCATGCTGAGTTCGGCGAACGCCACGACGCGGGCCGGGTCGAAGGCCGTGACCTGGCCCAGCCCGTCGCAGGCGGTGCAGGCACCGACCGGCGAGTTGAACGAGAACAGCCGGGGCTCCAGCTCCGACAGCGAGTAGCTGCACGCCGGACAGCCGAATCGGCTGCTGAAACTGTGCTCCACGGCATCGTCACCGCCGTCCATCTCGAGCGCCAGCGCCCGCCCATCGGCGATCCGCAGTGCGGCCTCGAAGCTCTCGGCCAGGCGCTGGCGCACGTCGGGTCGCACCCGCAGGCGGTCGATGACGACGTCGATGTCGTGCTTTTCGGTCTTCTTCAGCGTCGGCAGCGCTTCGGCCTCGAAGACCGTCATCGCGGATCGCGCCCGAGCCGATCCGGAACCGCACGTAGCCGCGCGCCTGCATGTCGGCGAACAGGTCGGCGAACTCGCCCTTGCGGTCGCGCACGACCGGCGCCAGGATCATGAGCCGGGTGCCCTCGGGCAGCGCGAGCGCGGCGTCCACCATCTGGCTCACGCTCTGTGCGGCCAGCGGCAGGCGATGGTCGGGGCAGTAGGGCGTGCCGGCGCGCGCGTAGAGCAGGCGCAGGTAGTCGTGGATCTCGGTCACCGTGCCCACGGTCGAGCGCGGGTTGTGCGACGTGGCCTTCTGCTCGATGCTGATGGCCGGCGACAGGCCTTCGATGAAGTCGACGTCGGGCTTGTCCATCAGTTGCAGGAACTGGCGCGCATAGGCCGACAGGCTTTCCACGTAGCGGCGTTGCCCTTCGGCGTACAGCGTGTCGAAGGCCAGGCTGGACTTGCCCGATCCCGACAGACCGGTGATCACGACCAGCGCGTGCTTGGGGATGTCGAGGTCGACGTTCTTCAGGTTGTGCGTGCGCGCACCGCGCACCCGGATCATGGGCGCGTCGTGCGGTCGGGCGGCGGGGGTGGGCATCGGCATGTGGCGGGTCAACCGACCATCATATCGGCCACCGGGTTTGCGAGCGGAGCCGGGCCTAGTGGCTCAGCACACGCAGGATCTCCTGCCCGTAGGCTTCGAGCTTCTTGGCCCCGACGCCGGTGATGGCGCTCAGCGCCTCCAGGCTGGTCGGCCGCTCGCGCGCCATTTCGGCCAATGTCGCGTCGTGGAAGACGACGTAGGCCGGCACGTTGTGCTCGCGCGCGACCTCGGCCCGCCAGGCCTTGAGCGACTCGAAGTGGCGCAGGCCCTCTGCGTCGAGCGGCAACGGCGGCGGCCGTTCGCGCCCCTTGCGCGACGAGCGCCCGGCACGCGTCTTCTCGGCCGGAACGCGCAATTGCAGAGTGACGTCGCCCTTGAGCACGTCGCGCGCACTTTCGGTCAGCACGAGGGTGTTGAATTCGCCCTCGGTGCTCAGGTGGCCAAGCGCGATGAGCTGGCGCAGCACGCCGCGCCATTGGGCTTCGGCGACATCGGCACCGATCGCGAAGGTCGACAGCGCCTCGTGACCATGCTGGCGCGTCTTGTCGGTGACCTTGCCGCGCAGCACGTCGATCAGGTGGCCGGCCCCGAACGACATGCCGCCCTGCTGGCGGAAGCGGTAGATGCACGACAGGGCCTTGCGCGCCGCCTCGGTGGCGTCCCAGGTCGCGGGCGGCGCCAGGCAGTTGTCGCAATTGCCGCACGGCGTGCTCGTCTCGCCGAAATAGCCGAGCAGGCGGACACGGCGGCAGGCATGCGATTCGCACAGCCCGAGCAGGGCGTCGAGCTTGCCGCGCTGGCGGCGCTTGAAATCCTCTTCGGCATCGCTCTCGTCAATCATGCGCCGCTGGTTCACGACATCGGCCAGTCCGTAGGCCAGCCAGGCATCGGCCGGGGCGCCGTCGCGCCCGGCGCGGCCGGTCTCCTGGTAATAGCCCTCGATGTTCTTGGGCAGGTCCAGGTGCGCCACGAAGCGCACGTCAGGCTTGTCGATGCCCATGCCGAACGCAATGGTCGCCACCATCACGACGCCATCCTCGCGCAGGAAACGGTCCTGGTGGCGCCGCCGCACCAGGCTGTCGAGCCCGGCGTGATAGGGCAGGGCGGTGAGGCCTTCGGCCTCGAGCCAGCCCGCCGTCTCGTCGACCTTGCGCCGGCTCTGGCAATAGACGATTCCCGCGTCGCCGTCGTGCTCGTCGCGCAGGAAGCGCAGCAGCTGCACCCGGGGGTTGTCCTTTTCGACGATCGTGTAGCGGATGTTCGGCCGGTCGAAGCTGCTGATGAAGAGCTGCGCACCCTGCAGCGCCAGGCGCTCGACGATGTCGGCCCGCGTGTGCCCGTCGGCGGTGGCCGTGAGCGCGATGCGCGGCACCGACGGAAACCGTTCGTGCAGGGCCGACAGCCCCAGGTAGTCCTCGCGGAAGTCGTGTCCCCACTGGCTCACGCAATGCGCCTCGTCGATCGCGAACAGGCTGAGCAGCCCTCGCTCGTCGAGCGAGTCCAGCATGGCCAGGAAGCGCGGCGTGAGCAGTCGCTCCGGCGCGGCGTACAGCAGCACGAGTTCGCCCGACAGGAGTTGGCGTTCGACCCGGCGCGCCTCGGTCCCGTCGAGCGTCGAGTTCAGGAATGCCGCCGGCACGCCGAGTTCGTCGAGCGCGCCGACCTGGTCGTGCATCAGGGCGATGAGCGGGCTGACGACCACCGTGACGCCGCGACCGGCGCGGTGGCGCACGATTGCCGGCACCTGGTAGCACAGGCTCTTGCCGCCGCCGGTCGGCATCAGGACCAGGGCGTCGCCCCCGTTCACGACATGTTCGACGATGGCCGCCTGCGGCCCCCGGAACGACGGATAGCCGAAGACCTCCTGCAGCACAGGCAGCGGCGCCACGGCGGGCTCGGAGGTAGGGACGGTGGTGGGCATCGGAGGATGCCGATGGTAGCGGTGCACGCTGCGCCGGATCCCTATTCAGAGGATGTTGCGCTGCAGGCGCAGCGCGATAATGGCCCCATCCCCCACATTCCCAACGACGGAGCACGCCATGGCGTCGGTCAACAAAGTCATCCTCATCGGCAACCTCGGGCGCGACCCGGAAGTGCGTTACGCGCCCAGCGGGTCGGCGATCTGCAACATTGCCCTGGCCACCTCGCGCAACTGGAAGAACAAGGACACCGGTGAGCGCCAGGAAGAAACCGAATGGCACCGCGTGGTGTTCTTCGACCGCCTGGCCGAAATCGCCGGCGAGTACCTCAAGAAGGGGCGCCCGGTCTACGTCGAGGGCCATCTGAAGACGCGCAAGTGGACCGACAAGGACGGGGTCGAGAAGTACAGCACCGAAATCATCGCCGACCAGATGCAGCTGCTGGGTGGCCGCGAAGGCATGGGCGGCGGTGACGACGGCGGCGGCGGTGGCGGCAACCACGAGCAGCGCCCCGCGCGCAGCGCGCCGCCGGCCCGCACACCGGCGCCCAAGCCGGCTGCGAAATCGTCGACCGGGTTCGACGACATGGACGACGACATTCCGTTCTGAGCGCCTGCTGCGCGGCCAGATGCGGGCTTGAACGCGGACGCTGTTGATACCCTGAAGGGTATATGGTAGGATACCCATCATGGTATCCAAGCCCTTGTCCGTCATGAAGCGATTTCCGCTGCGCCATCTGCTGTTGCCGCTGGCGTTGCTGGCGGCCGGCCCCTTGATGGCGCAGCCGGTGCCGACCGCCGCGATCGAGCCGGTCGCCGCGTCGACCGACCTGTCGTTCGACGGCAGCGTCCAGGCCTTGCGCCAGAGCACGGTCGCGGCCCAGCTCAATGCCAACGTGCTGGTCCTGGCCGTCAAGGCCGGTGACAGCGTGCGCGCCGGCCAGTTGCTGGTGCGTCTTGACGAGCGCGACACGCAGGCGGCACTTCACAGCGCGCAGGCCGGAATCGTGATGGCCGAGTCGCAACGCCGATTGGCGCTCAGCAGCGCCGAGCGTTCGCGCGAACTGCGGTCGACCGGCTTCATCAGCCAGGCCGCGCTCGACAGCGCGGAGGCACAGCTGCGCGCGGCGCAGGCCGGCGTCGATCAGGCCCGTGCCGGCCAGGCGCAAGCCGCGCTGGCGCGCGGGTACACCGCGGTCAACGCGCCGTTCGACGCGATCGTGCTGGCCACCCATGTCGAGGCAGGCGAGCTCGCCAGCGCTGGCCGGCCCCTGGTCACCTTGTACGCGCCGGGCGCGTTGCGCGCGGTCGTGCAGCTGCCGTCGTCGATGGCGGCGATGGCGCGCAAGACCGACCGCAGGCAGGTCCAGCTGCCGAGCGGGGCCTGGGTCGACGCCCTGCGCACCACCGAACTTCCCGGGACCGACGCGGTTTCGCAGACCGTCGAGTGGCGTCTCGATCTTCCGCCTGGCTTGCTGCTGGCCCCGGGGCTGGCAGTGCGCGTGCGCCTGGCCGGCGCACCGGTCGCCAAGGACCGGCGCCAGACGCCGGTCGTGCCCGCTTCCGCAGTGCTGCGTCGCGGTGAACTGACCGCGGTCTATGTCGTCGATGGCGAGCACTTCGTGCTGCGCGCGGTGCGCCTGGGTGCGGCGCTGGGTGACGCCGGATTCGAACTGCTCGCCGGTCTGCGCAGCGGCGAGCGCGTGGCGCTCGACCCGGTGCGCGCGGGCCTGGCAGGCGCCAGGCCGGCGCCCTGAGGTGGGCATGAACACAGACTCGATGGGGGTCTCGGGCCGGCTCGCTGCTGCCTTCCAGCGCAATGCGCTGACACCACTGCTGGCGCTCGTTGCCCTGCTGCTGGGCCTCTTTGCGGTGCTCGTGACACCGCGCGAGGAAGAGCCGCAGATCAATGTCACGATGGCCAATGTCCTGATCCCGTTCCCCGGGGCCGGCAGCGCCGACGTGCAGAACATGGTCGCGCGGCCGGCCGAGCAGGTGCTGGCACAGATCGCCGGCATCGAGCACACCTACTCGGTGTCGCGGCCCGGCTTGGCCTTGCTGACCGTGCAGTTCCAGGTCGGCGTGCCGCGCACCGAGGCGCTGGTGCGCCTGTACGACGTGCTCAACGCGAACCAGGACTGGCTGCCGCGCGAGCTCGGCACGCTGACGCCGATCGTCAAGCCCAAGGGCATCGACGACGTGCCGGTCCTGGCGGTGACGCTGTGGGGACACGATGCACGCAGCGCCCATGACCTGGAGCGGGTGGCCAGCGCCGTCGAGGCCGAACTCAAGCGTGTGCCCGGCGCACGCGAAGTGCAGACCCTGGGCGGCCCGGGTCGCGCGGTGAACGTGCGGCTCGATCCGGCGCGCCTGCGCGCGCGCGGGGTCGACCTGCTGCAACTGGAGCGCACGCTGACGGCGGCCAACCTCGCGATGCCGTCGGGCAGCGTGGTCGACACGACCGGCGACAAGGCCCGCCTGCTCAGCGTCGAGACGGGCGAGTTCCTGCGCGATGCGGACGACGTCGCCAGCCTCGTGGTGGGCGTGCACGAGGGCAAGCCGGTCTACCTGCACGAGGTGGCCAGCGTCGAGCAAGGCGCAGCGCAACCGGCACGCTACGTCTGGTTCACGCCAGGGGCGGCCATGAAGGACTCGACCCGGTCCGGCGCCAATTTTCCGGCGGTGACGGTCACGGTCACGAAGAAGCCCGGCGTGAACGCGGTCGATCTCACGCGCGCGGTCCGCGATCGTCTGGACGAACTGCGCAACACGGTGATCCCGCAGGGCATCGAGGCCACGATCGCGCGTGACTACGGCCAGACCGCGGCCGACAAGGCGAACAAGCTGATCAGCAAGCTCGCCTTCGCCACCGGCTCGGTCATCCTGCTCGTGGGGCTGGCCCTGGGCCGGCGCGAAGCGGTCATCGTCGGCACCGCCGTCGTCCTGACCTTGACGGCCACCCTGTTCGCCTCCTGGGCCTGGGGCTTCACGCTCAACCGCGTGTCGCTGTTCGCGCTGATCTTCTCGATCGGCATCCTGGTCGATGACGCCATCGTGGTGGTCGAGAACATCCACCGCCATCAGCAGCTCGACCCCGGCAAGCCGCTGGCCGAGATCATCCCGGCCGCGGTCGACGAGGTCGGCGGGCCGACCATCCTGGCCACCTTCACGGTCATCGCGGCATTGCTGCCGATGGCCTTCGTCAGCGGCCTGATGGGGCCGTACATGAGCCCGATCCCGATCAACTCGAGCCTGGGCATGGCGCTGTCGCTGGCGATCGCGTTCACGGTCACGCCATGGCTCGCACTCAAGCTGATGAAGGCGCACGGCCCTGCTTCGAAGGCCGAACCCGGCCGGATCGCGACCGCACTGCCGCGCCTGTTCACGGCCCTGCTGGCACCGTTGCTGGACAGTGCACGCAAGCGCTGGCTGCTGTTGGCCGGCATCCTGGTCGCGCTCGCCTTGTCGGTCGGCCTGGCTGCGGTGCAGTGGGTCGTGCTGAAGATGCTGCCGTTCGACAACAAGAGCGAGTTCCAGCTCGTGGTCGACATGCCGGCCGGCACACCGCTCGAAGACACCGCCGCCGCGCTGCAGGACCTGGGTGGCTTTCTCGCGCGCCAACCCGAAGTGCGCCACCTGCAGGGTTACGCGGGCAGCGCCAGCCCGATCACCTTCAACGGCCTGGTGCGCCAGTACTACTTCCGATCCGATGCCGAGCAGGGCGATCTCCAGGTCAACCTGGTCGACAAGGACGAGCGCGACGAACAGAGCCATGCGATCGCGCAACGCCTGCGGCCCGAACTCGAAGCGATCGCGCTGCGCCACGGTGCACGCCTGAAGGTGGTCGAAGTGCCCCCCGGCCCGCCGGTGATGAGCCCGCTCGTGGCCGAGGTCTACGGCCCGGACGAGGCCGGCCGCCAACTGCTTGCGCAGCGTGTCGCGCAGGCACTCAAGGATTCGCCCGACATCGTCGGCGTCGACACGAGCCTGCGCGAGGACGCGCCGCGCGCCCTGCTGCGCGTCAACCGCCAGCGCGCCGAGTTGCTCGGCATCCCGGTGGCGGCGGTCGCCCAGACGGCCCAGGGCGCGCTCTCCGGGATCGATGCGGCCTGGTTGCACGACGGCCACAGCAAACGCCCGGTGCCGGTGCGGCTTCAGCTGCCGCTCGACGCCCAGGTCGGGCTCGACGCGCTGCTGGCCTTGCCGATGCGCGCCGCCAACGGCGCACTGGTGCCGCTGTCCGAGCTCGTGCGCATCGAGCGCGGCGTCATCGACAAGCCCCTGTACACGAAGAACCTGCTCGGCGTCAGCTACGTGTTCGCGGACGTCGGCGCGGGCGGCAAGACGCCGGACTCGCCGCTTGTACGGCTTGTTCGGGGCGCGCAGCCATGTCGCGGCCGCGGCATTGCCCGGGACCGGCGAACTCGGCGAATACTGGATCCGCCAACCGAGCGACCCCTACCGCCAGTACGCGCTCAAGTGGGACGGCGAATGGCAGGTGACCTACGAGACCTTCCGTGACATGGGTGCGGCCTATGCGGTCGGCCTGATCCTGATCTACCTGCTCGTGGTGGCGCAATTTCGCAGCTACCTGACACCGCTCATCATCATGGCGCCGATTCCGCTCACGATGATCGGTGTCATGCCTGGACACGCACTGCTCGGCGCGCCGTTCACCGCCACTTCGATGATCGGCATGATCGCGCTCGCCGGCATCATCGTGCGCAACTCGATCCTGCTGGTCGACTTCATCGAGCTGCAGCTGGCGCGCGGGGTGGCCTTCAAGGAGGCGGTCGTGCAGTCGGCCGCAGTGCGCGCGCAGCCGATCGCGCTGACCGGTCTGGCCGCCATGACCGGCGCCTTCTTCATCCTCGACGACCCCATCTTCAACGGCCTGGCGATCTCGCTGATCTTCGGCATCTTCGTCTCGACCCTGCTGACCCTGGTGGTCATCCCGGTTCTCTACTACGCGGCGAACCGGCGTCGCATCGAAGCGCCCTGAGCGCAAAGGAGACATCCATGGCTCACGTTGTCATCATCGGCGCCGGTATCGGCGGCATGCCGGCGGCCTACGAATTGCGCGCGGCGCTCGGCAAACAGCACCGCATCACCGTGGTCAACCCGACCGACACCTTCCAGTTCACGCCGTCCAACCCCTGGGTCGCGGTGGGTTGGCGCGAACGCGCCGCGGTCACGCTGCCGATCGGGCCGGCGCTGGCGCGCAAGGGGATCGACTTCATCGGTCGCGCGGTGGCGGCCATCGACGCGCCGGCCAACCGGATCACGCTCGACGGGGGCGACAGCCTCGACTACGACTACCTGGTCATCACGACCGGCCCCAAGCTCAGCTTCGACGAGGTCGCCGGTGCGGGCCCGCAAGGCGGCCACACCCATTCGGTCTGCACGGTGGGACATGCCGAGAAGTTCTGGGCCGACTACCAGGAGTTCCTGAAGAATCCGGGGCCGATCGTGATCGGCGCCATGCCCGGGGCCAGTTGCTTCGGCCCGGCCTACGAATTCGCCTTCATCGTCGACGCCGACCTGCGCAAGCGCAAGCTGCGCAACAAGGTGCCGATGACCTATGTCACCAGCGAGCCCTATATCGGTCACCTCGGCCTGGCGGGTGTCGGCGACAGCAAGAGCATGCTCGAGAGCGAACTGCGTGGGCACGACATCAAGTGGATCGTCAACGCGAAGACCACCAAGGTCGAGGCCGGCAAGCTGTTCACGACCGAGCTCGACGACATGGGCCAGGTCAAGCGCGAGCACGAACTGCCCTTCAAGCTGTCGATGATGCTGCCTGCGTTCAAGGGCGTGGACCCGGTCGCGGCGGTGCCGAACCTGTGCAATCCGCGCGGCTTCGTGCTGATCGACGAGCATCAGCGCAGCAAGGCCTACCCGAACATCTTCTCGGCCGGCGTGTGCGTCGCCATCCCGCCGGTCGAGGTCACGCCGGTGCCCACCGGTGCGCCCAAGACCGGCTACATGATCGAAAGCATGGTGGGTGCCATCGTGCGCAACATCGCCGACGAGCTGGCAGGCAAGCCCGCCACCGCCACGGGAACCTGGAATGCCATCTGCCTGGCCGACATGGGTGATACCGGCGCGGCCTTCGTCGCCCTGCCGCAGATCCCGCCGCGCAACGTGAACTGGTTCAAGAAGGGCAAGTGGGTGCACCTGGCCAAGATCGCGTTCGAGAAGTACTTCATCCGCAAGATGAAGACCGGCAACACCGACCCCATCTACGAGAAGTACGTGCTCAAGGCACTTGGCATCGTGCGCCTGACCGAAAAGTGATCCGTCCCTTCCTTCATTTTTTTCACTAGGAGATCGTCATGACTGTCGACCGTTATGTCCGCGTTTTCGCGGGCCTCTTTGTCCTGCTCTCGCTGGCCCTCGGACTCGAGGCCAGCCCACTCTTCGTCAGCCCCTGGTTCCTCGCCTTCACCGCCTTCGTCGGGGTGAACCTGTTCCAGTCCGGTTTCACGAACGTCTGCCCGCTCGGAACGATCCTGAGAAAGCTCGGCGTGCCGGTGTCCAGCACGTCCTGCGCGACTTGACGGGGGCCCTCACAATGGCGGACCACGCCACCCCGATCGAAACTTGCGTCATGTCCCAGCTCACCGACGACAAGACCCGGCAAGATCTGCTCAACCGCCTCAAGCGCGCCGAAGGCCAGTTGCGCGGCATCCAGCGCATGATCGACGAAGGTCAGCCCTGCCAGGACATCGCAAGCCAGATGGCCGCCGTGCGCAAGGCGCTCGACAGCGCCTATGTGCGCTTGACGGTGTGTTTCATGGAGCAGGAGCTCAGCGCACGTTTCGGCCCGACCGCGGCCAGCCGCGAACAGCTGGGCGGCCTGCTCGACGAAGTGCAGACCCTGCTCGGCAAGGTTCGATGAGGAATCGACATGAGTGAGACCAAGACCGAAACAGTACGCCTGGACCAGGTTCAGGACTACCAGTTCGACATCAGCTTCGGCGACGCGCTGCCGGTCCTGCGTGGTGACGAGCCTGCGCCGCTCGGGCGGGGGCTGGGGCCATCGCCGGTGCAGTTGCTCGCGGCGGCGGTCGGCAACTGCCTGAGCGACTCGCTGCTGTTCGCGCTGCGCAAGTTCAAGCAGTCGCCCGAACCGATCCGCACCGAGGTGGTGGCCGAGGTCGGGCGCAATCCCGAGGGGCGGCTGCGTGTGCTGTCGATGAGCGCCACCTTGACGCTCGGCGTTCCGGCCGCGAAGCTCGAGCACCTCGAGCGCGTGATGGGCAGCTTCGAAGCCTATTGCACCGTGACCCAGAGCGTGGGCCAGGGCATCCCGATCACGACGCGCGTGCTCGACTCGGACGGCCAGACCGTGAAGTAGGTGTGCCGTGCAAGACAAGCCTTCGCCACTGAAGTTCCTCTTCCCGGGTTGGTTCGCCCTCGTCATGGGCCTGGCCGGCCTGGCCACCGCCTGGCACCAGGCGGTGCCGCTGATGGGCGAGATGGCAGGCGCGCTGGCCCTCGTGATCGGCCTGCTGTCGGCACTTGCGCTGCTGCTGCTGGCAGGCGCCAGCGTGGTTCGTGGCATTCGCCATCCGCAGGCCTGGCGCGAGGATCTGCAGCACCCGATGCGCCATGTGCTGGTCGCCACGCTGCCGATCGCAGCGATGCAGGTCGCGACCGTGGGCGTAGCGCTGGCCGGCCCGCATCCGGCCATCGCGGCCCTGTGGTGGGGTGGCAGCATCGGCCAGATGGGCGTCACGGTGTGGGTGATGGCGCGCTGGTGGCGTGGCAATCAGGCCGGCGGCCTGCAGTGGGCCGTGATGACGCCGGCCCTGATCATCCCCATCGTCGGCAATGTGCTCGCCCCACTGGGCGGCGTGCCGCTGGGGCAGCTCGAATGGTCGGCCGCCCAGTTCGGCGTCGGTTTGCTGCTCTGGCCGGTGGCCATGGCCATGATCCTCGTACGCATCGCAGCGCACGGCGTCTGGCCGGCGCGCGCCCAGCCCGGCATCTTCGTCTTCATCGCACCCCCGGCCGTGGTGGGGCTGGCCGCGCTCAGGTTCGAGGCGCCGCTCCTGCTCGTCTGGATGTGCTGGGGCATGGCGGCATTCACCTTCGCGTGGGTCGCGACACAGGCCCGGACCATCATCGCCCTGCCGTTCAGCATCGGGCACTGGGGCATGTCGTTCCCGCTCACGGCCTTGGCGGCGCTGACCCTGCGTCTGGCGCCCGACAGTCGCATGCTGTCGGTGCTGGGGCCGGCCGCACTGGCGCTGGCGTCGATCGTGATCCTCGCGCTGCTCGCGGCCACGTTGCGCGGCCTGCGCGACGGCAGCCTGCTGGCGCCGGAGCCTGTGGCCACGATCGTTCCGGCCATGGCCTGAAAGACAATCAGTTCGCGGGCAGACCTTCGAGGTGTGAGGCGTCGGCCCAGTCGATGATCTTCAGCCTTGCGCCGTCCCATTGCACCCGGTTCAGCCCGGTGTTGGGAATCAGGCAGCTGCGCGCACCCGACAAGGGAAGCCCGTGCACGGTGCGCCACAGCATGTCGAGTACGCCGCCATGCGTGACCACGGCGATGCGCTGGCCGGCGTGCGCCTTGGCCAGGGCCTGCAGGGCACCGATCGCGCGCGCGTGGAACTGAAGATTGCTCTCGCCACCGGGCGGCGCCAAGTCGGCCTCGTGGCGCAACCAGGCGGCCCAGATCTCGGGATGGCGGGTGCGGATCGTCTCGGCGTCCAGGCCTTCGAGGACGCCGAAGGCCTGCTCGCGCCATGCGGCGTCGGCCTCGGTTGTCAGCTCGCGCAGCGACAGCAGGGGCTGCGCCGTCTGGCGCGTGCGCAGCAAGTCGCTCGTCACGATGCAGTCGAGCGGCTCGTCGGCAAGTCGATGCGCAAGCCGCTGTGCTTGCGCAAGACCACGCGCATTGAGCGGGACGTCGCTATGACCCTGGAACCGCATCTGGCGGTTCCAGTCGGTTTCGGCGTGGCGGATCAACAGCAACTCGGTCATGTCGCCTTCAAGTATGCCCGCCCCGCGTGACCGTCATGTGACGGTTTGAGACGACGACGCCTGCAGTTCGAGTTCGACCTGCGTGCCCTGGTCCACGGCGCTGGTCAGGCGCAACGGCAGTTCCATCAGCCGCGCCATGCGGCGCACGATGGCCAGACCAAGACCCAGCCCCGGCTCGGGCGCCGCACGGGTCGGGCGCTGACCCTGGACGAACTCCTCGAAGACACGTTCCTGGTCCTCGGCCGCGATGCCTTGGCCGGTGTCCGCCACGGTCACCCGGATCCGGCCGCCGGTTGATGGTGTCGCCGCCAGCGTGACGCCGCCCGAATCGGTGTACTTGATCGCGTTGGACACCAGGTTGTGCAGGATGCGCCGCAGCAGCGCCGGGTCCGCGCGCACGCGAGCCGAGGGATCGCCAAGCTCGACGCGCAGCCACAGACCTTGCGCCGACGCCGTTTCCGCGTAGGCCTGGCGGACCGACTCGAGCATGTCGGCCACGCTCACGCTCTGCCAGTCCGGCGCCACCGCACCGGCATCGAGGCGCGAGATGTCGAGCAGGCTGTCGAGCAGGCTCTGGCCCTGGTCGAGGGACTGCCCGATCGCCGCGCACAGCTCCTGAATCCGTGCATCGCCGCGGCGCTGTGCGAGTAGCTCGAGCGCGGTGGCGTTCATGGCCAGGGCATGCAGGGGCTGGCGCAGATCGTGGCTGGCGGCCGCGAAGAACCGCGTCTGGGAGTGGCTGGCGGCCGCGACCCGGTCGCGTTCGATGCGCAGCGAGGTCGCCAGGTCCTCGTTCTCGTGCGCCAGCCTGACCAGGGTCAGCAGCGTGCGATGCTGGTCGTGCACGTAGGCCGCCAGCGTAGCCGCCAGCGCCACGATCAGGGCCGCCACGGCCCAACCCTCCCACGTGCCCTGCAGGGCCCACCCGATTGCCAGGCTGCCGCAGGCCAAGGTCGCCCAGGCCAGGAAGGTACGCCAACGTCCACCGGCCGATACGACCGCCGCCGCTGCCATGCCGACGTAGACGAGCGTCAGCATCACCTGTTCCTGTGGCGCAGGCCGGCTGAAGAGCAGCGCCACCGGCCCGACGCGCAGGGCACCGAGCAGCACCATCACCCACGCCAGTCGGCGCAAGGCGACCGACGCCAGCGCATCGGGCTCGTGCAGCGCCCCACGTGCATAGCGCAAACGGACGACCTGGAGGGCGCCGTAGACGGCCAGCCAGACCGCGGCCTGCCAGGCCAGTCCCTGGCGCAGCAACATCCAGATGACGACCAGGTCGAACACGCCGTAGGCGAACGGCAGGCGCGCCAGCTGCCGCTGCAGCACGCGCAGGTGCTCACGCGCCTCGCGCTCGCTGGCGAACCCCTCAGTCAAGCCGAAGGCCTGCGCTGGCCACCTGCCAGGCCGCTTCATTGCGGTTGCGCACGCCCATCACGGCGAACGCGGTCGTCAGATGCGTCTTGACGGTGGACTCGGCGATGCCGAATTCGCTCGCGATCAGCTTGTTCGCCAGCCCTCGCGCTGCGGCCTTGTAGATCTCGGCCTGGCGTGGCGTCAGCTGGGCCAGGCGCGCCTGTGCCGACCGGCCGCCGCGGGACACCATCGACGGCATGGCATCGCGAGGGACGTGGATGCCGCCGTCGAGCACCGTGCGCAAGGCGGCCAGCATCTGGTCCGAGCCGTCGCGTTTGGGCAGAAACCCGCTCGCACCGAGTTCGATCGCGCGCCGCACGACTGCGGGCGAGGCATCGCCGGACATCACGACGATGCGCGCCGTGCACCCCTGGGCACGCAACTGCGCGATGCTGTCGTCGCCGCCCTGGCCGTCGAGATGCCAATCGAGCAGCACCAGATCATGCCGGCGGCGTTCGAGACAGCGCAGCGCCTCTTCGATCGTCGACGCGGTTTCGACCGAAATCGTCGGCGCCACCATTGCCAGCAGCGTCTGCACGCCCTGGAGCACCAGCAGGTGGTCATCCACCATCAACACCCGCATGCGGTCCCTCTTCCCCCCGATCGGGGCCCGTCAGTTTCCGGGAATGGTATCGCGCAGGCCTTGCGTGGCCCTGTCCGGACCCCTCCCACACTCAAGGGATGGTGCGGCCTTCAGCGCTGTGCCGGCGGCTGGTAGCGCACCGGCGGTTTTTCGGCGCGATCGAACAGCGGCGCCACCTTGGGCAGCTTGCTTTCGATGTCCTGGATGCGCGATGGCCCCGATGGGTGGGTCGACATGAATTCGGGCGGTGCACCTTCGCTCGCCTTCATCATCTTCTGCCACAGCGTGACCCCGGCGGCAGGGTCGTAGCCACCGCGCGCGGCGAGCTCCATGCCCACGATGTCGGCCTCGCTTTCGTCCTCGCGGCTGAATTTCAGCGTCAACAATTGACCGCCCATGTTGAGCAAGGCGTCCCCCGCGCCGCCCAGACCCAGCAGCGAACTGAGCAGCCCGGCGCCGATGCGCGTTGCCGCGGTCTTGCCCATGCGCTCGCGCGCATGCTCGCGCAAGGCATGCGCCATTTCGTGGCCCATGATGGTGGCCACTTCATCGTCGCTCAGCTGCAGGCGCTGCAGGATGCCGTAGTAGAAGGCGATCTTGCCGCCCGGCATGCAGAACGCGTTGAGGTCCTTGCTGCCGAACAGGCTCACCTCCCATTTCCATTCGCGCGCGCGCGGGTTCCAGGGCAAGGTGTGAGGAATCAGGCGGCCGGCGATGGCACGAAGGCGTATCGATTGCGGGTGGCTGGCCGGGGCCAGCGCGCGCTTCTGGGAGGCCTCCTGCCGCATCTGCCCGTATTGCTGCGCGGCCGCCTGTTCGACCTGCTCGGCCGGCACCAGTTTGGTCCAGCGCGATGTGCTGCCCACGTCCCCCCGCACGCCGTCCTGGGCCAGGGCTGGCCAGGCCGTTGCCGCGACTGCAGCGGCGGTCCACTGCGTGAAGTGACGGCGCCGATGCAGGCCACAGCTGCAGGCGGCGCCATGCCCGGGCACCGGTGTGGTCAATAGGGCATCGCTGCGAAAGCTGTGATCCATGTCGTTCGGACTGCGCGCGCGGGGCGCGGTTCCATCATTCTAGGAGTCGGATTCCAGCGCCCGGATCGGAGCGCGCAACGCCCACAGCATCCACAGCGCCGGCAGCGCCACCACGGTGCTGACGATGAAGAAGGTCGGCCAGCCGATGCTCTCGGCCAGCACCCCGGCCAGCGGCCCGACCCACACCCGGCCGATCGACGCGAAGGCCGACAGCAGGGCGAACTGGGTTGCCGTGAAACGCTGGTTGCACAGGCTCATCAGGAAGGCGACGAAGGCCGCCGTGCCCATGCCGCCGGACAGGTTCTCGAAGGCGATCACCATCAGCAAGCCGCCGTCGACGGGTGTCGCCTCCGGCAGCTTGACGAAACCCCAGTCGAAGGCCGGCAGCGTCAGCCCCGGCAGCACGCCCTGGCCGTTGACGGCCAGCCACCAGAAGCCGAGGTTGCTCGCCATCTGCAGCACACCGAAGATCAGCAGCGCGCGCCACAGCCCGAGCTTGAGCATCAGCGCACCCCCCAGCAGTGCCCCACCGATCGTCAGCCACAGACCGATGATCTTGTTGACGACGCCGACCTCGGCCGGGCTGTACGCCATGCTCTTGAGCAGGAAGGGCGTCATCAGGCTGCCGGCAAACGCGTCGCCGAGCTTGTAGAGCACGATCAGCGCCAGGAAGGCCGCCGCGCCGGGTTGCGCGAAGTAGCTCGCCAGTCCGCCGAGCAGGGTCTCGAATTTCGCGCGCCGTGCCGCCCAGGCCGCCAGCGGCAGCGTGAAGCCGATGCCCAGCATCAGCGCCAGCAGTTCGATCCAGCGCTTCTGCAGATGCGGCGCCAGCGTGCCGCCGTCGAGCAACGGGCCGAGCAACGCCTGCGCGACCGGCAGCGCGAAGCGGTCACTGAGCAAGTAGCCCAGGGCGACCGCGGCGACCACGGCGAGAAAGCCGAGGATGTCGTTGCGGGCCACGCTCGCCGGCTGCTGCGGGTGCGCGATGCGCGGCAGAAGGGTCGCCGACAGCACCGCCGCGCCAACCATCAGCATCGCCATGAAGCGGTAGACCTCGGGCCAGGTCCAGCCGCCACTGCCGGCCTGCTGCGACGGATCGGTCCAGATCAAGGCCAGGCCGCCCGACACGATCATCGCCAGGCGATAGCCCATCACGTTGAGCGAGGCCCCGAGGCCGCGCTCGGGCTTGGGCAGCACGTCGGTCCGGTAGGCATCGATGACCACGTCCTGCGACGCCGACATGAAGGCCACCGCCACCGCCAGCAGCGCGAAGACCCGGATCGACGCCGTCGGCGACGTCGACGACAGCAGGTAGAGCGTGACCGCCAGCGCCAGCTGGGTCAGCACCAGCCAGCCGCGCCGCCGGCCGAGCCACGGCAGCTCGAAGCGGTCCATCAGCGGCGCCCACAGGAACTTGAAGGTGTAGGGCAGGCCGACCAGGCTGAGGAAGCCGATGGTCGCGATGTCGACCCCGTCCGCCGTCAACCAGGCCTGCATCGCCTGCCCGGTCAACGCCAGCGGCAGGCCGGAGGCGAAGCCGAGCAGGGTGACGACGAGCAGGCGATGCAGCGCACCCAGGCGCTGCGAGAGCGTGCGCGCGCCCTGGGGGTGAGATGGCATCCGCCGATTCTAGGCAGGCCGGTGCTCTCACCGCCGCCCGGCGCGCGATCAGGCGCGATTCAAAGTGCAGTCCACGAACCCAGACGGCGGTGATGCGGTTGGCGTTCGGCCCAGGCCGCCAGACGCGCGAGCCAGCCGTCCCAACGGACCTCGGGAAGGTGCCATCTCAGGGGAAGAGCGATGCTGTTCATGCTGTCCTCACTTTCAGCCGGGTCAGGGTTGACCCCGACGCTCTCAATGTAGTGACGTGCACATGCGCCTACAAGTAGCGATGTACGCCGCATGACTTTGCGGATTTGCACACTCGGAAGGACAATGCCGCGATGACCGAACTCAACTGGAACGATCTGCGTTATGCCCTGGCGGTGGCGGAGTCCGGCTCGCTGGCAGGCGCCGCGCGCCAGCTCGGCGTCAACCACACCACCGTGCTGCGCCGACTCGACGCGCTGGAAGCCCAGTTGGGTGCCCGCCTGTTCGAGCGCCAGCGCAGCGGCTACCAACCCACCGAGGCCGGGATGGCCGTCATCGAGCAGGCCCGCCCGATGGCCGACCGGGTCGACGAGATCGAACGCCAGGTGCTCGGGCGGGACCGCGAGCTGACCGGCCTGCTGCGCGTGACGACCGCGTTCGTGATCATGGAGCACCTGCTGCCCGCGCCGCTGGCCTCGTTCGCCCGCGCCTACCCTGGCATCGAGGTCGAAGTGGTCGAGAACGCCTTCCTGGTCGACCTGTCGCGGCGGCGCGCCGAGGTGACCAGTCGGGCGCTGGCCCAGCGCGAGGCCGATGTCGCGCTGCGCCTGTCCAGCCATGTTGCCGAGCATCTGGTGGGGCGCAACCTGGGCCTGACGCAGTGCAGGGTCTATGCGCTGCGCGGTGCCGCCGAGCTGCCGCAGACCGTGCAGGATCTGGATGCCCTCGTGCGCGACGCTCCGTGGGTCGCCTTCGAGCGGGACCAGCGGGACCGCGTCTACGACCGCTGGATGCGTGCCCGGCTGAGCCGCGCCAAGGTGCGCGCACGGGTCGACATCTTCAATGCCGCCGCGGCGATGCTGCGCACCGGACTCGGCGTGGGTGTGCTGCCGACCTTCATGGAGGAACGGCTTCCGGAGCTCGTGGCCGTGTCGGAGCCAATCCCCGAGCTGTCCGCACCGGTCTGGATGCTGACCCACCCGGACCTGCGCCAAAGCGGACGTGTGCGCGCCTTCACACGGCATGTGGGCGACGCCATCGCCGAGCGGCTGCGCAGCGCCTGAAGAACGTCGAGCGGCCTGGGCCTTGAGGACCGCGACCGCGACCTCATCTGGCGGACATGGACGCCACCCTGATCGCCTGCCCCCATTGCCACCAACGCAACCGCGTGCCTGCAGAACGTCTGGCCGACGACCCGGTCTGCGGCCGCTGCGCCCGGCCGATCCTGGCCGGCGAGCCGGTCGAGCTCAACGACGCCAACTTCGACGCCGTGGCCGGCCGCAGCGGGCTGCCGGTGCTGGTCGACTTCTGGGCACCCTGGTGCGGCCCCTGCCGCTCGATGGCACCCGCGTTCGAGCAGGCCGCCGCCCAGCTCAAGGGCAAGGCCGTGCTGGTGAAGGTGGACAGCGACCAGAACCCGCAGCTGTCGGCGCGCTTCGGCATCCGCAGCATCCCGACCCTGGTCCAGCTCAAGGGAGGACGCGAAGCGGCACGTCAGTCCGGCGCCTTGCCGGTCGGTGCAATCGTCAAGCTGGCGGAGGGCTGAGGGCAGCTCGCTGCACCGCCAGCGCGACGAACCAGTCCACGCATTCGGCGTTGGCCATCGCGTCGCGGCTCATGACCTTGGCCGGGTCGGCGCCCATCAGCAACTTCTTGACCGGCAGCTCCATCTTCTTGCCCGACAGCGTGCGCGGTATCGCGGTGACCTGAAAGACGTCGTTCGGCACATGGCGCGGCGACAGCGCCTCGCGCACGACGGACCTGATGCGTCTGGTCAGCGTCTCGTCGAGCGTCAACCCCTCGCGCAGCACGACGAACAGCGGCATCCAGCTCTCGCGCCCCAGGTACTCGAGGTCGACCACGAGGCTGTCGAGGACCTCGGGCAGGGCCTCCACCGCGCGGTACAGCTCGGAGGTGCCCATGCGGATGCCGTGGCGGTTGATCGTGGCGTCGCTGCGGCCATAGATGACCGCGCCGCCCGTGGGCGTGATGCGGATCCAGTCGCCGTGACGCCAGATGCCAGGGTAGGTGTCGAAGTAGCTGTCGTGGTAGCGCGCGCCGTCCGGATCGTTCCAAAGGTAGAGCGGCATCGAGGGCAGCGGCCTTGTGCAGACCAGCTCGCCGACCTCGTCGATCACCTCCCGGCCTTGTGCGTCAAAGGCAAACACTGCCGCGCCCAGGCTGCGGCACTGCATCTCGCCCTTGACCAGCGGCAGTGCGCGGTGGCCGGCGACGAAGGCGCCACAGAAGTCGGTGCCGCCCGAGATGCAGGCGATCCACATCGGCGCGCCGTCGGGCTGCGGCAGTTCGTCCCAGATCCACTGGTACGCCTCATCCGACAAGGGCGAGCCGGTCGAGCCGACCGCGCGCAGCGCCGACAGGTCGGCCAGCTGCTGCGGATGCACGCCCGCTTTCAGGCAACTGGCGTAGAAGGCAGCGCCGGCGCCGAAGAAACTCGCCTTGCAGGCTGCGACGAAGCGCCACAGCGTGCCCCAGTCGGGCGCGCTGGCCGGGCCGGCCGGGTTGCCGTCGTAGACACAGACCGTGGTCCCGCCGAGCAGAGACGCCAGGCCCGCGTTCCACATGATCCAGCCGGTGCTGCTGTACCAGTGGAAGCGATCACCGGTCTCGATGCTGGGGCCGACGTCGTTGTGCAGGCTGCTCTTGAGAGATTCGAGCAGGATGCCGCCGTGGCCGTGCACGATCGCCTTCGGCAAGCCGGTGGTGCCGCTCGAATAGACGATCCACAGCGGGTGGTCGAAGGGCAGCCCTGCAGGCTCGAAGCCGGCGCCGTCGCCAGCGACGAGCGTCGCCCAGTCATGCACCGGGCGTTCGGTATCGGTGAAGGTGGCGCCCGGATCGAGGTCGGCCACGAAGACCAGGTCGCGCACCGTGGGCAGGCCGCCCATCAGCTGCTTCAGCACGGCGCGCCGATCATGCGCGACGCCGCCGTAGCACTGGCCGTCGACCGCGATCAGGAGGACCGGCTCGATCTGGCGGAAACGGTCGAGCACCGCCACTGGCCCCATGTCGGGCGAACAGACCGACCACACCG
Organism: uncultured beta proteobacterium; assembly: GCA_963706655.1. Lineage (GTDB taxonomy): Bacteria > Pseudomonadota > Gammaproteobacteria > Burkholderiales > Burkholderiaceae_C > Rubrivivax. The sequence goes on along the minus strand of CAVPNN010000023.1, from coordinate 83,972 downwards.
CGCCGATGCTGGCGCAGGCCAGGAAGGCCACGATGGCGTGCGGCGTGTTCGGCAACCAGGCGGCAACCCGGTCACCGGGTGACACGCCGAGGCGTCTCAGTTCTCCGGCCAGGGCCGCCACCTGACGGCGCAACTCCGGCCAGGGCATCGGCACCGGTTCATGCATCCGTTCGTTCTGGAACAGCAAGGCCGGGTGGCCGGCCGCATGGGCCGCGTCCGCATGGCGCAGCAGGTGGCGCGCGTAGTTGACCTCGACACCCGGGAACCAGACCGCGCCGGGCATGCGGTCTTCGGCCAGCACGACCGTGGGTGGGGTCGGCGACTGCACGTCGAAGTGGTCCCAGATCGAGCGCCAGAAGCCGTCCAGGTCGGTCACCGACCAGCGCCACAGGGCCTCGTAATCGGCGAAGTGTTGGCCGCGTTCGCGCGCGAGCCAGTCCTGGTAGTGGGTGATGCGGGGGATTGGCGCTGACATCGCTGGATCATAGGCAGGCCGCGCCCGCTCCGGACTCAGAGTTCAGGCTCGACGTCGATGAAGCGCCAGAGGTCGCGCATGAAGGGATGGCGCCAGTAATGGCGCGTACCCGGCTGCACGAGGTCGCTGACGACACGGTGCAGGTGAACCTTGAACGGCATGTAGGCCACCAGCAGGTCCTTGGCCTGACGCATCACGGCCTCGCGTTCGGCCCCGTCGGCCATGCGCCGCTGCTGTTCGACCAGGCGGTCGAAAGCGGGCAAGTTGAAGCGCGGGTCGTTCGACTCGCCCGCGTTCGGTCCGTAGGCGATGTTGAGGAAGAAGCCGCCGTCGGGCGAACCGGCGCTCCAGCTGTAGCCCCACATCATCAAGGTGCCCGCTCGCGTCTTCTTCAGCAACTCGGACCAGGTCGAGATCTCGAATTCGATACGCAACCCGATCGCTTCCAGATTGCGCCGCCACAGGTCGTTGGACAGCCGCGAACGCTGGTCGGCCATCGACGCCATGCGCAGCACGAGCGGTCGGCCGTCGGGTTGTTCGCGCCAGCCGTCGTGGTCGAGGTCGCGGTAGCCGTACAGGTCCAGCAGGGCCTTGGCGCGCGCCGGATCATATTCGCTCATCGCGCTCTTGTAGGCCGGGTCGTAGCCCGATGTGAAGGGCGGGATCGTCGATTGCGCAGGAATGCCGTTGCCACCGAAGACATGGCGGATGTAGGCGTCGCCGTCGTGGGCCAGGCCGATCGCGCGCCGCAACGCCACCTTGTCTGGCGTGTAGCCGCCGACCAGCGGGTGCTCCATGAAGAAGAAGCTCATGCCCATGTCGGCCTGCAGGCTGCGCTGCAGGCGCACGCCCTTCTTCTGCAGAAACGGCGCCAGTTCGCCGTGCGGCGTGGCAATCGACACATAGGGCCCGGGCAGGGCCATGAACGCATAGTCGCCCTTCAGGAACGAGAGCCAGCGCGGCTGGTCCTCTTCGACAATGTCGACCAAGACCCGGTCCACCAGCGGCAGGCGGCGCCCGCGCAGGCCGGCGGCGATCGCCTGCGCCAGCGGCTCGTCGGCCGGCGTACCTTCGTAGTGACTCTCGCGAAAGCTCGGCGAGCGTTCGAGCTCGATGCGCGAGGCGCGGCGCCAGGACTTGAGCCGGAAGGCCCCGGTCCCGACCGGATGGGCGCCGATGTCGCGGCCGTAGAACTCGACCACCTCGCGCGCCACCGCGCCCATGATCACCGGGTCGGCGAAGCGGTAGAGGAAGCGAGGGTCGGGCTCGCCCAGCGTCAGGCGCAGCGTGTAGCGGTCGAGGTCGCGCAGCCCTTCGACCTCGGTGTCGTAGTCGAACGGGCGACGCTGCTTGAGCGCTGCCTGCCGCAGTTCGGCCAGCCCTGGCGGCTTGGCGGTCTCGTAGAGGTAGAGGTCGCTCGAGTTGTACTGCGGGTCGAAGAAGCGCTTGATCGAGTAGACATAGTCCTGCGCCACCAGCTCGCGCGGCCGGCCCTTGAAGGCCGGGTCGTCGGCGAAGAAGATGCCGGGCTTGATGCGCAGCGTGAAGATCCGGCCATCGGCACTGACCTCGGGCAACGATCGCGCGGTCTGCGTCACCAGGGCCACCGGGCGCGCCAGGAAGTCGTAGGTCAGCGGTGCTTCGAGGATCTGCGCGATCAGCGTCGACGAATACAGATCACTGTTGGTCTGCACCGGATCGAGGCTCGACTCCGGCGCCGGGAAGGCCAGGCGCAGCACCTTGGGGCCGGGCGCCGCTGTCGCCCGCACGCCCGCCGGCCATGCGGCCAGCGCGGCGGCCTGCCCGAGCCAGCGGCGGCGGTCCAGGGTCACGGTGTCGGCAGCGGGTCGACGTCGACCATGTGCCACCAGTCCTGCCAGAACAGGGTGCGGCGGTAGCCGTGCACACGCGCCTGGGTCAGGTCGGTGACGGCGCGGTGCACCAGGGTCTTGTAGGGCGCATAGGCCGCTGCCAGCCGCTTGGCTTGCAGGAAGAGCGCTTGGCGCTCGGGGCCGTCGGGCATGACCTCCATGCGCTCATAGATGGCATCGAAGGCTGGCAGGCTGAAGCGCGCCATGTTCTGGCCGCCGATCTGCTTGCCGTGGTAGCGCGCCAGGCTGGGGTGCCCGTCGGGTGCGGCCGCCGATGAGCCCACGCGCCAGACCGCCAGCTTGCCGTTGCGTGCCGCCTTCAGGTTCTCAGGCCACTTGGCCGGCTGGTAGACCAGCTTGAGACCGACCGCGGCCATGTTCTTTGCGCGCAGATCATCGAGTGCGCGCGACAGGTTGTCGGGCTGGGTCGCCATCTCGATCACCAGCGGCTGGCCATCGGGTCGGTCGCGCCAGCCGTCGCCGTCCTTGTCGACATAGCCGAACAGGTCGAGCAGGGCCATTGCGCGCGCCGGGTCGAAATCGCCCAGCTCGCTCTTGAAGGCCGGGTCGTAGCCGACCGTGCCCGGCATCAGCGGCGACTGCGCCGCGATCGCCTGATGGCGCCAGACAAGTGCGATCTCGCGCGGCACGTCCATCGCCAGCCCGAGCGCCCGGCGCAGCGCCACCTTGTCCGCCGTGTAGCCGCCGACCACCGGATGCTCCATGTTGAACAGCACGACGAACACGTCGGCGCGCAGCATCTGGTGGCCGACCACGCCGCGCTTGGCCAGGTGCGGCGCGACCTTGCCGCCCGGCATCGCCAGCTCGACGAACTCGGCCGGCACCTGCTCGAGCAGGTCCATCTGGCCCTGCAGGAAGCTCAGCCAGCGCGGCTGGTCCTCTTCGATGATGCTGATCTCGACGCGGTCGACCATCGGCAGCCGCCGGCCCTTGTAGCGCGCCAGCAGGGCCTGGCCTTCGGCGTCGTCGGCGGCCGGTTCGGCGTCGTAGACGCGCTCCCGGTAGGCCGGGTTGCGCTCCAGCACGATCAGCGAGCTGCGCCGCCATTGCGCGAGCCGGAACGGCCCGGTGCCGACCGGGTGGGCCGGGATGTTGTCACCGTAGGCCTCGGCCACCTCGCGCGCGACGGCACCGAACAGATCACCGGTGGCCAGAGTCTGCAGGAAGCGCGGGCGCGGTTCGGCGAGCCGAAATCGGACCGTGTAGCGGTCGAGCGCCTGCAGACCCTCGATCGGCGTTTCGTAGTCGAAGGGCTGGCGCTGGTCGAGCGCGCGCTGGCGCAACTCGGCCAAGCCGACCAGGCCTTGCTGCACCAGGCCGGTCCAGACCGGGCTCTTGAGCTTCGGGTCGGCAAAACGCTTGAAGCTGTAGACATAGTCCTGCGCGGTCAGCTCGCGCCGCGCGCCCTTGAAGGCCGGGTCGTCGGCGAAGAAGATGCCGGGCTGGACCTTCACGATCCAGGTGCGGTAGTCGGCCGACACCTCGGGCATCGCAGCCGCCGTCTGCGGCTTGATCTTGGCCGGACGCGCCAGGTGGTCGTAGCCGTACAGGCCTTCGAAGATGTGCGGCGTGACGGTGCGCGAGTAGAGGTCGTTGACCTGGGCCGGGTCGAAGCCGGTCTCGGCCACGCGGAAGGCGTAACGCAGGACCTTGGACCCGGTCGCCTCGCCAGCGGCCGCCAGCAGCGCGGCGCCAGCCAGCAGCGCAGCGACCGCGCAACGTTTCACTGCAGGGCTTTCGCCCGCATCTGCGGGTCGACGTCGACCAGGTGCCAGAACTCGTTCCAGAACAGAGGCCGCCGGTAGCCGATGACCCAGGGGTACCAGAGGTCGGTGCTGATGCGGTGCACAGTGGGCTTGTAGGGCGCGTAGGCGATCGCGATCTTCTTGGCCTGCAGGAACAGGGCCTCGCGCTCGGGGCCGTCGGGTAGCTGCGACATCCGATCGTAGAGCGCGTCGAATTCGGCATTCTTGAAGCGTGCCAGGTTCTGGGAGCCGGACTGCGGCCCGTGAAGCCGGTAGAGCGCGCTCTGGCCGTCGGTACCGGCGGCCGAAGAGCCCAGTGCCCAGACCTGAAGCTTGCCGGCGCGCGCCTTCTTCAACTGCTCCGGCCATTGCCCGGTCTCGAACTTCACGTTGATGCCGATCGCATGCATGTTCTTGCGCCAGAGCTCGTCGAACTGGCGGTTGATCTGCTCGGGTTGGGTGGCGCGCGTGATCAGCAGCGGTGAGCCGTCGGGTTGTTCGCGCCAGCCGTCGCCGTCGCGATCGACCCAGCCGTACAGGTCGAGCAGCGCACGCGCGCGCTCGGGGTTGTAGTCGCCCGATTCGCTCTTGAAGTTCGGGTCGTAGCCGGTCGTGTGGGGAACCAGGTTGGACTGGGCCGGGATCGCCTGGCCACGCCGCACGATGCGGATCTCGCGGTCGATGTCGGTGGCCAGGCCCATTGCGCGGCGCAGGGCCACGCGCTCGGGCGTGTAGCCACCGACCACCGGGTCTTCCATGTTGAAGTAGGTGATCGCGATGTCAGCGTTGACGAGCTGGTGCCCGACGATGCCGCGTTTGGCGAGGTTCGGCGCGATGTGGCCGTTGGGCATGGCCTGCGACACGAAGTTGCCCGGCACCGAGCCGTACTTGGATGCCAGCATGTCGATCTCGCCGTTCAGGAAGGCGAGCCAGCGCGGCTGCTCCTCCTGGATGATCGCGACCTGCACCTCGTCGACGATGGGCAGGCGCTTGCCCTTCATCCTGGCCAGGATGGCCTGGCCTTCGGCGTCGTCGGCGGCCGGCTCGGCGTCGTAGATCATCTCGCGGTAGTCGGGGTTGCGCTCAAGCACGATCTGCGAGCTGCGGCGCCAGCTCTTGAGGCGGAACGGCCCGGTGCCAACCGGGTGCTCGCCGATCCTGTCGCCGTAGAACTCGACCACCTCGCGCGCGACCGCGCCGAGCAGGTCCGACGAGGCCAGCATGCCGATGAAACGCGGGTTGGGCTCGGCCAGCTTGAACTGCAGCGTGTAGCGGTCCAGCGTGTGCAGGCCTTCGGGCTCGTCGTCGTAGGCAAACGGGGTCTTGTCGTCGAGGTGGCGCTTGCGCTTCTCGGCCAGACCGAGCAGCTTGTAGCTGGCGATCCAGGTCCACAACTCGCTGCGGTTGGCCGGGTCGGCCGTGCGCAGGATCGAATAGACGTAGTCACGCGCGGTCAGCTCACGCGGCACGTCCTTGAAAGCCGGATCCTTGGCAAAGTAGATGCCGGGCTTGACCTTGACCGTCCAGGTCCGGTAGTCGACGCTGTGCTCAGGCATCGCCGCCGCCGTCAGCGGCTTGATCAGGGCCGGCCGCGCCAGGTGGTCGTACTGGTACAGGCCTTCGAAGATGTGCGGCGTGATCGTGCGCGAATAGAGGTCGCTGATCTGCACCGGGTCGAAGCTCGTCTCGGCGGTGTTGAAGGCGACCTTGAGCACCTTCTTTGGCGCCGTCGGCGCGGTCTGGGCCTGTGCGCCGCAGCTCAACGCGGCAGCCAGGACGGTGATGATCCAGCGCTTCATGGCGCACTCCTGTCGATGTCGACCATGTGCCACCACTCGGTCCAGAACAGCGGCCGACGGTGGCCGATCACGTACGCGTAGTTCACGGTGTTGCTGATGCGGTGCAGGAACATCTTGTACGGCATGTAGGCCACGGCCAGGATCTTGGCCTGGCGGAACAGGGCGTCGCGTTCGGGGCCATCGGGCAATTGCTGGGTGCGCTCGTAGAGCTGGTCCATGGCATCCAGGCGCAGCCGGGCGAAGTTCTGGCTGCCGATCTGGCCGCTGTACAGCGCCGCCAGCGAGTCCTGGCCATCGGGGCTGGCGGCCGAACCGCCGAGTGACCACAGCTGCAGCTTGCCGGCGCGCGCTGCCTTGAGCTGCTCCGGCCACTGTCCGGTGAAGAAGCGCAGCTGAATGCCGACCGCCGCGAGGTCCTTCTTCCACAGCTCGTCGGAGCGGCGGCTGAACTGGTCGGGCTGGGTCGCCAGCTCCAGCACCAGCGGTTTGCCATCGGGTTGCTCGCGCCAACCGTCGCCGTCCTTGTCGACGTAGCCGTACAGATCGAGCAGGGCCTTGGCACGCGCCGGGTCGTGGTCGCCCATTTCGCTCTTGAAGGCCGGGTCGTAGCCACTCGTGTGCGGGATCAGCATCGACTGCGCCGGGATGCCCTGGCCGCGAAACAGCAAGCGAATCTGCCGCTCGACGTCGAGCGCGAGGCTGATCGCGCGCCGCAGTGCCACCCTCTCGGGCGTGTAGCCACCGACCACCGGGTCGTCCATGTTGAAGTAGGTGTAGACCCCATCGGCATTGAGCGAACGCTTGCCCTCGATGCCCTTCTTGGCCAGATGCGGCGCGATATGGCCGTTGGGCATCGCCTGTGGAATGAAGTCTCCAGGCACGCTGACGAGGTCCAGCTCCCCGTTCAGGAAGGCAAGCCAGGCCGGCTGCGACTCCTGGATGATCGAGACCTCCACGCGGTCGACCATCGGGATGCGCTTGCCCTTGAGCCGTGCCAGGATGGCCTGGCCGTCGGCGTCGTCGGGTGCGGGCTCGGCGTCGTAGAGACGCTCACGGTAGTCCGGGTTGCGCTCGAGCGCGATGAAGGAGCTGCGCCGCCACTGCGCCAGCCGAAATGGCCCCGTGCCCACAGGGTGGGCCATGATGTCGTCGCCGTAGTGCTCGACGACTTCGCGCGCGACCGCGCCGAACAAGTCGCCGGCGGCCAGGAACTCGAGGAAACGCGGGCGCGCCTCCTCGAGTTCGAAGCGCACGCTATAGCGGTCGAGCGCGCGCAGGCCGCGCACGACGCGGTCGTAGTCGAACGGCTGGCGGTCCTTGAGCGCCGCCTCGCGCACCTCGGCCAGACCGACGATCTTGAGGTCGGTGACGCCAGAGACGACCGGGCTGTTGTTGGCCGGGTCGACCGCACGCTTGATCGCGTACACGTAGTCCTCGGCGACCAGTTCACGCCGCTGGCCCTTGAAGGCCGGATCGGTCTGGAAGTAGATGCCCGGGCGGATGCGAACCGTCCAGGTACGGAAGTCGGCCGACACCTCGGGCAAACCGGCGGCGGTCAGCGGCTTGATCTTGAAAGGGCGGGCCAGGTGATCGTACTGGTACAGGCCCTCGAAGATGTGCGGCGTGACCGTGCGCGAGTAGAGGTCGAACACCTTGGCCGGGTCGAAGCCGGTCTCGGCCGCGCTGAAGGCCAGTCGCAGGACCTTCGGCGCGGCAGCGTCCACCGGCCCCAGCGCCAGCAGGCAGAGCGCCGCGGCGATGACCCCGTGCCAGCGCCGGCTCATGGCAGGCGCGCCGGGTCGATGTCGACGTAGCGCCAGAAGTCGCGCAGGAAAGGATGGCGCTGGTAGCCGACCACATGCGGGTGCAGCAAGTCGGTGGCGATGCGGTGCGTCGTCACCTTGTACGGCATGTAGGCCACGCCGAGCAGCTTGGCACGGCGCATCACGGCCTCGCGCTCGGGGCCGTCGACCATCACGCGCTGCTGCTCGTACAGGCGGTTGTACTCGGGCAGGTCGAAGCGGGCGTGATTCGCCTGGCCCTTGTTCGGGCCGTACATCAGGTCGAGGTGGTAGCTGCCGTCGGGGCTGGTCGCGCTCCAGGCCACGCCCCACATCATCAGCTTGCCGGCGCGGCTGGCCTTGAGCTGTTCGGGCCACTTGGCGGTCAGGAAGTTGATGCGGATGTTGATCGACGCGGTGGCCTTGCGCCACAGCTCCTGCAACTTGCGCGCCTGCTGGTCGGGCTGGCTCGCGTAGTCCAGCACCAGCGGGCTGCCGTCGGGCTGGTCGCGCCAGCCGTCGCCGTCCTTGTCGACATAGCCGTGCATGTCGAGCAAGGCCTTGGCACGCGCGACGTCGTGCTCGCTCATTTCAGTCTTGAGCTTGGGGTCGTAGCCCGACAGCAGCGGCGGCACGATGGCCTGGGCCGGGATCGCCTGCCCGAGCCGCACCTGCTCGATCTCCAGCGTGCTGTCGTAGGCCAGCGCGATCGCGCGCCGCAGCGCCACCTTGTCGGGCGTGTAGCCGCCGACCACCGGGTTCTCCATGCCGAAATAGCTGAAGGTGGCGTCGACCAGCGGCGCCTGCACCATCAGCACGCCCTTCCTGGCCAGGTTCGGCGCCAGCCTGTTGTGCGGGATCGCGATCGGTGCAAAGGCGTTCGGCAAGCGGTCGAGGAAGTCGAGTTCGCCGTTGAGGAAGGCGAGCCAGCGTGGCTGCTCCTCCTCGATGATGCTGATCTCGACGCGGTCGATCATCGGCAGCTTGCGGCCCTTGAGCTCGGCGGCGATGCGCTCGGCCACCGGGTTGCCGTCGGTCGACTGATCGTCGTAGACCTGCTCGCGGTAGTCCGGGTTGCGCTCGAGCACGATCTTGGACGAACGCTTCCACTGCGCCAGGCGATAGGGCCCGGTGCCGACCGGGTGCGCCATGATGTTGTCGGTGTAGGCCTCGACCACCTCGCGTGCGACCGCACCCATCACGGCGCCGTCGGTGAACAGGTAGTACAGGCGCGGCGACGGGTCCTTGATGCGGACGACGAAGGTGTAGCGGTCGAGCGCCTTCAGGCCCTCGACCTCGGTGTCGTAGTCGAAGGGTTGCCTGGCCTCGATCAGCTTCCTGCGCAGCTCCGACAGGCCCAGGATGCCCGCGTTCTCGAGCTGGAACAGATTCGGGCTCTTGTACTTCGGGTCGTAGTGGCGCTTGATCGAATAGACGTAGTCGGCCGCCGTCAGCTCGCGTTTGACCCCCTTGAATGCGGGGTCGTCGGCGAAGTAGATGCCGGACCGGATGCGAAACGTGAACGTGCGCGCGTCGTCGCTGATCTCCGGCAAGGCCTCGGCGGTCTGCGCAACCGCCTTGGCCGGGCGCGCCAGGTAGCTGTAGGTCAGCGGTGCTTCGAAGATGTTGGCGGCGACCGTGCGCGAGTACAGATCCGATATCTGGGCCGGGTCGAAACCGGTTTCGGCGATCGGGAAGGCATATCGCAGCACCTTGGTCGCCGCGGGTGCGGCAGACCCGGTGCCGCTGGCCAGCACCAGGCTTGTGGCCAGTGCCAGCAGGACGGAACGGCTCATGATGTGGGCGGGGGACAGCGAGACCGGCAGTCTAGCCCCGCAATCGTTTGCCCCGGCACCGGGGTTGCCCACCCGCGTGGGGCAAACGTGGAGGGGAGTCGTGTGCTGCGGCCCGTACACTCGCGCCTTCCCAAACCCGGGAGAGAGTTGACGATGGCCGCCTACCTTCTGCGGCGCTTGTGGCAAATGATTCCGACCATCCTCGGAGTCGTGCTGCTGGTGTTCTTTTTGTTCAAGTACTTTGGCGGCGACCCGGCCGAGATCCTCGGTGGCCTCAACGCCACGCCCGAGCAGATCGACGCGATCCGCCAGCAGCTCGGACTCGACCAGCCGGTCTGGGTCCAGTTGGGGATCTATCTCAAGAGCGTGGTCACGTTCGACTGGGGCAAGAGCTGGGCCACCAACGAGGCCGTGAGCAACCTGTTCGCGACCCGGTTGCCGGCCACGCTGACGGTGATGCTGCCGATCCTGATCCTCGAGGTCATCATCGCGCTGCCGATCGCGATGTGGGTGGCCTACCGGCGCGGCTCGCTGGCCGACCGCATGATCATGGTCATCAGCACCATCGCGCTGTCGATCAGCTTCCTGGTCTACGTCATCGTCGGCCAGTACGTGTTCGGCTTCCAGCTCGGCTGGTTCCCGGTGCAGGGCTGGAGCGACAGCGTGTGGACCAACCTGGTCACCTATGCGCCGCTGCCCGTGCTGCTGGCCGTGGCGGTCTCGCTGGCGCCCTATACGCGTCTGTACCGGACCTTCTTCCTCGACGAGATGGGACACGACTACGTGCGCACGGCGCGGGCCAAGGGCCTGACCGAGAACACGATCATGTTCAAGCATGTGCTGCGCAACGCGCTGATCCCGATCCTGACCAATATCGGCCTGGCCTTGCCAAGCGTGTTCGTGGGGTCCTTCCTGATCGAGGTCTTCTTCTCGATTCCAGGTCTGGGCCGTGAAGTGCTGCTCGCGGTCAACCGCAGCGACTACCCCGTGATCCAGGCGATAGCGGTCTACCTGTCGGTGCTGACGATGCTGATCAACCTGCTGGTGGATGTGATGTTCAAGTTGGTCGACCCCCGGGTGGTGCTCAAGTGAGCGCCGTGATGAGCCCCGGCGCCGGGATGGCGGCCGAACGTTCCGAAGGCGTCTGGCACTCGGCCTGGCGCCGTTTCAAGACCGACCGTATCGGCGTCATCTGCGCCCTCATCGTGATCGCCTTCCTGCTGCTGATCCTGGCCGCCTGGACCGGTGTCGTGGCCAAGCAGTGGCAGCAGGAAGTGGGCGTGGCCAACGCGCCGCCGACCTTCCTCGGGCCGCGGCCGCCCGAGGCCATCGGCACCATCGAGGTCCCGAAAGGCCCCAACGTCGACCTGTCCGACGTCGACCCGCTGGCGCCGCGCTACAAGGAGTGGGACGAGCTCGCGGCCAAGCTCAAGACGACCGAGACCGTGAAAGCCGAGACGCTGCCGCTGGGCGCCGACCGGCTCGGCCGCGATGTGCTTTCCAAGGCCATCAAGGGGACCGAGATCTCGGTCTTCGTCGGGGTCCTGGCGTCCCTGCTGGCAACCACGATCGGCACCATGCTGGGTGCCTTCTCGGGCTTCTTCGGCAAGCGCATCGGTGACCTGCTGGAATGGCTCTACAACGTGTTCGAGTCGATCCCGGGCATCCTGCTGATCTTTGCCTTCGCCGCCGTCTTCGGGCGCGGCATCCTGACCGTGGTGCTGATCCTGGGGCTGACCGGGTGGACCGGCCTGTACCGGCAGGTGCGCTCGGAATTCCTCAAGCATGGCGCGCGCGAATACGTGCGCTCGGCCGAGGCCATCGGGGCATCGGCCTGGAGCCGCATGTTCAAGCACATCCTGCCCAACATCAGCCATGTGATCCTGGTGCGCATGAGCCTGCTGGTGGTGGGCTTCATCAAGGCCGAGGTCATCCTGTCCTATCTGGGCCTGGGGGTCGGCGTCGAGGACGTTTCCTGGGGCACGATGCTGGCCGAGGCCCAGAGCGAACTGATCCTGGGCTACTGGTGGCAGCTGGCCGCTGCCACGCTCTTCATGGCGGTGTTCGTGACCGCGTTCTCGTTGCTGGCCGATGCCGTGCGCGATGCGCTCGATCCGAAACTCAGAGGGCTGGAGTAGATATGAACCCCCAAGCTCACATACGTTCGCTGCCCCCCAAGGGGGCGCAGGCCTCCCTTGGGGCGGCCCGGCGGGAGGCCTGACCATGTTGTTGTCGATCCAGGACCTCAAGGTCAGTTTCCGCATGGGCAAGCAAGACGGCGTGCAGCAGCGCGCCGACGCCGTCAAGGGCGTGAGCTTCGACATCCCCGAAAACCGCATCGTCGCGCTCGTCGGTGAGTCGGGCTCGGGCAAGAGCGTCACCGCGATGTCGATCCTCAACCTGCTGCCCGACAACGCCGAGCGCCAGGGCCGCGTGATGTGGCAGGGGCGTGATCTGCTTCATGCCGGTCTGCTCGAGCTGCAGGGCTTGCGCGGCAAGGAGATCGCCTGCGTCTTCCAGGACCCGATGCAGTCGCTGAACCCGGTCTTCACGGTCGGCGCACAGCTGATCGAGCCGCTGATGAAGCACATGGGGATGAACAAGAGGGCCGCGCTGGAACGCGCCGAGGCCTTGCTGGTCGAGGTCGGCATGCCCGAACCCAGGCGCCGCCTGGCAACCTACCCGCACGAGATGTCGGGGGGTCAGCAGCAGCGCGTCATGATCGCGATGGCGCTGGCCTGCGAGCCCAAGCTGCTGATCGCCGACGAGCCGACGACCGCGCTCGACGTGACCATCCAGCGCCAGATCCTGGAGCTGATCGGCAAGCTCAAGGACAAGCACCGCATGAGCGTGCTCTTCATCAGCCACGACCTCGGTCTGGTGGGAGAGATCGCCGACCATGTGATCGTGATGCGCAACGGCATCGTGCGCGAGCAGGGCCCGGTGGCGGACATCTTCGCCACGCCGAAAGACGACTACACCAAGGCCTTGCTGGCTTGCCGCCCGAGCCTGACCGAGAACCCGGCGCGCCTGATGGTGATCGACGACCACATCGCGGGCAAGGGCCATGGCGCGGCCGCGGCCGCCAAGGACCCCGAGGCGCCGGTGGTGCTCGAGGTGCGCGCACTGGCCAAGAGCTTCTTCCTGCGCGAAGGCCTGTTCGGCAAGCGCGAATTCAAGGCCGTGCAGGACGTCAACTTCAAGCTGCGCAAGGGCCATACCCTGGGCGTGGTGGGCGAGTCCGGCTCGGGCAAGACGACGATGGGACTGTCGCTGCTGCGTCTGCACGAGCCGACCGCGGGCGAAGTGATCTTCGACGGACGCGACCTGATCAAACTCTCGGACCGCGAGCGCCAGGGCATGCGCCGGCGTATCCAGATCGTGTTCCAGAACCCCTATGCGAGCCTGAACCCGCGTTTCACGATCGGTCAGACCCTGGTCGAGCCGATGGTGATCCATGGCATCGGCAAGGACCTCGCCGAGCGTGAGCAGCGCGCCCGCACCTTGCTCGAGAAGGTCGACCTCGATGGCAGTGCCTTCGGCAAGTACCCGCATGAGTTCTCCGGCGGCCAGCGCCAGCGGGTGGCGATCGCGCGCTGCCTGACGCTCAATCCGGAGGTGCTCGTCCTCGACGAGGCCGTGAGCGCACTCGACGTCTCCGTGCAGGCGCAGGTGCTGAACCTGTTGAAGGACCTGCAGGACGAGTTCGGCCTGTCCTACGTCTTCATCAGCCACGACCTGGCGGTGGTGCGATTCATCAGCGACGAGGTGCTGGTGATGAAGGACGGGCGTGTGGTCGAGCGGGCCAGCGCCGAACAGATCATGGCCGCGCCGCGTGAGGAATACACGCAGCGGCTGCTGGCCGCCATCCCGCGCGGGTACCAGGCAAGCGTCTGACCCGTCGGGAACTGGCCCCGGTCGCCTCAAGTTCTGGTTCAGGCGACCGATAGCCAACGGATGAATCCCCGACGCCGACTCGTGCGCGTCGTCGTCGCCTGCGGCAGCCTGCTCGCGGCCGCCGTCGCATTCGGCTCCGACCTGGAGACGCGCCTCGCTGCGCTCGAGGAAATCGGTCTGGCCGACCCTGCGCGAGCCGTGGTCGAGCTCGAAGCGCTGGACAGCCAGGTCCAGCCTGCCGACCGCGCCCATTGGCTGACCCGTCTGGCCCTGGAGCGCAATGCCGCTGGCGACGCTGCTGGCGCGCGCCAGGATGCCGCGCGGCTGCGAACGCTGGCCGACCCGTTGGCCGAAACTGCCGCCCTGCTCGCGCTGGGCAGCATCGAGCGCACGCGCGGCTCGGCTCCGGCCGCCTGGCGGCTGCTCACCGCGGCGAGCCATGCGCTGCCCGCATCGGGCCCGGACTGGCTGCGCTTCCCGCTCGTGTCGACACGCGCCAGGGCGGCCGAGGCCGTCGGAAAGACCGAAGACGCCGTCGTGCTCTATCAGCAAGCCATCGATCTGGCAGACCGCATGGGCATGCCGTCCCGCCAATCGATCGCGCGCCAGTACCTGGCCTGGCTCTACACCGGCCTGGGCGAGCATGACTCCGCCCGCCGTCTGGTGGACAGTGCACGCGAGTTTGCGATGCTCGACGGTTCGGCGATCGTCCGGTCGCGGCTGTTGAACGTCGAGAGCTACCGTCTGGCCGAACTCGGCGATCGCGCCGGCGCGCGCGCGGCCCAGCTGGAGGCGCTCGCACTGGCCAGGACCGCAGGCGCCAAGCGCGCCCAGGCCCTGATGCTGGCCAATCTGGCGGACGACTTCTTGCGCGACGGCGATTACGGCGCGGCGCTGGCGCACGCCCAGGAGGCGCTGCCGCTCGCGCGCGCGCTGCACGATCCATCCGCACTCAGCGTGGCGCTGATCAATCGCGGTTTCGCGCGCGTCATGCTGCGCCAGTTCAGCGCTGGCGCAGAGGACATCGAGACGGTCCTGGCGCTCGAGGAACGCAATGGCAACGTGGCCCAGATGGCCCGCCTGCTGCAGGAGAGCGGCACCTACTTCGAGCGCGCCGGCGAACTCCGCGCAGCCTGGTCGGCGTACGCACGTCTGCGCCCGCTGGCCGAACGCGTGTCCCGCAAGGAGCAGCAGGAGGCACTGCTCGGCTTGCAGGAAGGCTTCGAGCACAAGCAGCGAGAGCGTGAGCTGAAGGAACTGGCCCAGGCGCGCGAGTTCGAGGAGGCCACGCTGCAGGCGCAATCACTCAAGCTCGGCGCCTGGTTGCTCGCCGCCCTGGCCGGGGCGTTGGCGCTGGCCTTGCTCGGCGGACTGGTCCTGCGGGCGCGCCGCACCAACCAGGCACTCGCGGTCGTCAATGCCGATCTGCAGCGGCTGGGCGAACAGGACGCCCTGACCGGGCTCGCCAATCGGCGATGCCTGCAGCGGGTTATGAAGGAAACGGATGCCGATGCCTCGCTCGACGGCAGCATCTTTCTGGTCGACATCGATCACTTCAAGCGCGTCAACGACCTGCATGGCCATGCGATCGGGGACATGACCCTGGTCGCAGTGGCGCGCCGGCTGCAAAACGCGGTGCGCAGCGAGGACCTGGTCGTGCGCTGGGGCGGCGAGGAATTCCTGGTGCTGGCGCGCGGCATCGGCGCCGACGAAGTGCGCCGCCTCGCGCAGCGCATGCTGGACAGCATCGCCGACAGCCCGGTGACGCAGGGTGACGCCGAGATCAAGGTCTCCGTCTCGGTCGGCTACGCCCGCTTCCCGATCGAACCGGGACCGCTGCCCGTGCACTGGGAACAGGCGATCGAACTGATCGACGCGGCGATGTACCTTGCCAAGGCGCACGGCCGCAATCGGGGCTACGGCATCGTCGACCTGCAGGCGACCAACGCGCGCGAGCTGTCGGCCATCGCCACCTCGCTCGAGTCGTCGCGCGAGCATGGACGGGTCGGGCTTCAGGCCCTGCAGGGCCCGGTTCGCAGCGGGGCCGAAGCATGATTCGACACTGGCTCACGATCGGCCTGGCCGGCATTTGGTTGTCGCTGCCAGCGGCTGCCACGGCCGACCTCGAGACCTTGCTCCAGACCGGGCACGAGAGACCGGATCAGGCGCTCGACGAACTGGACCGCAGCTCGCCTGCCGAGTCCTCGAAGCGGCATGAAATGGCGCTCGTCCGCGCGTTGATCCTGGCCGACAACGGCCGCGAGGTCGAGGCCATGCGTGCCGCGCGCGAGTTGCGTGCGCCGCTCGATGTCCGGTCGCAGGCAGGCGCCGATCTCGTGCTCGCGAAGCTGTACTACACCCAGGGCAGGATCGCCGAGGCGGCAGCAGCGGCGAAGGCCGCGACCGAGGCCTTCACGGCAGCATGCGTCACCGGCTGCAACGTGCTGCGGCACTGGGGCGCCGAGCGGGTGGCCGCATCGATCGCCGAGGCAGGGGGTCAGATCGAGCTCGCCAGGCAGTCCGCCCAGCGAGCACGCGACATCGCGGATTCGGCCGGGTCGCCGTCCCATCTCGCCTTGTCGGAGGCACAGCTGGCCGTCCTGACCGCGCGCAATGGTGACGGCCTGGCGGCCCGCGCCCACATGGGCCTGGCGCGCCGTGCCGCGGGCGCGGAACCCGCACCCGCGCTGGTCGTCCGGCTCGCGAATGCCGACGGGATGATGAATCTGGCCTTGGGCGACCAGGCTGCCGCCCAACAGGCGTTTGCTCTCGGCCTCACGACCGCCGATCGATCCGAGCTGCATCGTCAGGCCGCGATTCTGCGCATCAATCTGGCCGACGTCGCACTTCGTCAGCGTCGCCCTGCCGATGCCCTGGCACTGGCCGACCGCGCAGCGCCGGTGCTGCGGCGTCACGGCGATCAGCGGCGCGAACGGGTTCTGACGCACAACACCGGACTGGCCCGCCTGGCGCTGGGGCAGCTCGACCGCGGTCGAACCGACCTGGACCATTCCCTGGAGCTCTGGCAACGGGCCGGCGCGCGTGGTGAGCTGCTGCCAGCGCTGCGCGAGTACGGCGACGCGCTGGCCGCCGCGGGCGACCTCGTCGGTGCCCTGACCATGCATCACCGTGAACGCGACCTCGAGCAGGAACTGCTGAGCGTCAACCGAGAGGTTGCGATGGCCGAGTTGCGCGTGCGATTCCAGCGCGACGAGCAGCAACGCGAGATCGAACTGGGTCGAAGCGAAGGCGAGTTGCGCCAGCTTCGGCTTGCCAACCAGGACCTGCACCAGCGCATCTGGGCGCTGGTGGCCGTGGTCGCCGTGCTCGGCGCGGTCCTGGTCACTGTCTTGCTGCGCCGGCTCTGGCTGGCGCGCCACAGATTGCACGCGCGCCAGGCGACGCTGCGCGACCTGAGCGAACGAGACCCGTTGACGGGTCTCGCCAACCGTCGCCATATCCAGGCCATGCTCGGCGCGCGCCAACCACAGCTGCAGGGGTTTCGCGGCGCATTGATGGTCGTCGACATCGATCACTTCAAGCGTGTCAACGACCGCTGCGGCCATGCTGGCGGCGACGAGGTGCTGAAGGCCGTGGCCGGGCGCCTGTTCGACGCCCTCGCCGATCAGGGCCTGGTGGCGCGCTGGGGCGGCGAGGAGTTCCTGGTCTGGCTTCCTTCGGCCGACGCCGAAAGCACCCGCTTGGCCGCCACGACCTTGCTGGAGTCGGTCGCGGCGACACCGATCGCCATCGAGTCGGGTACCTCGCTGCAAGTCACGGTCTCGATCGGATTCGCGGCCTTCCCGCTGCCGAATCACGGCTCGGACCTGACCTGGGAGCAGGCTGTCAACCTGGTCGACATGGCGCTCTATCAGGCCAAGTCACAGGGACGCAACCGGGCGGTGGGAGTCGACAGCGCCGAGGCACGCGACCCCGAGGCCCTGTCCGACATTGCGCGCGACTTCGAGTTGTCCGAACGCCTGGGCCGGGTCCGGCTGACCCGGATTCCCGGCCCGGATGTGGAGCTGGCGCAGCCCGTGCCGGCCTGAGGTCAGCGCGTGCGACGTCAGGCGTGCCGCACGCGCACACTGTAGTCGCCCGTGCCGCCGGCGCGGTTGTAGTGGCGTACCTGGACCCAGTAGTCGCCGGCCAGCAGCTCGGCGCTGATGCGCGCGTTGTAGGCCACGCCCGAGTCGTCGTCTTCTGCAATCAAGGCCGTCGGCCATTGCGGACCAAAGAGCTTCATGACCACATCGGTGGGCCCTCGGGTGTCGATGACGTAGCGATCCTCGGTGTCGACGGTGAAGCGGAACAGGTCCTCTTCACCGAATCTGCCGATCGCCGCGGCCGTGCGGCGCCGCGCGTTGACCGTCAGCAGCGTCGCTGAATCGATCGTCGGCGCCGACTTCGGGTACATCCTGGCGCCGGCGATGAACTGCCTGTCGAGCGAAGACAGCACTTCGTTGGCCTGGGTCGCGACCCCGTTGAGCGTCCACTCGGCGGGGAAGAAGTACAGCATGATCGAGGCGGGGTCGAAGACAGTGCCATGGATCTGGTCGACGCTGTAGCGCCTCAGGATGTTGTGGCGCGTCGTCTGTTCATCCCAGAAGTTGGGCGATTTCGCCATCTCCCGGATCACGACGCTCTCGTTCCACTGGATGCCACCGGCCGGATTCTGGTGCTCATGCGCCAGGCCGATCGCGTGACCCCACTCGTGCGCCGCCGTGCCCCCGTCGAGAAACCCGAGGTTCATCGTCGCTTCGTTCGCGGGGATGCTGCGACAGTCGGTGCCGATGTAGGACCAGGCCCCATCGTCGGCGTCGAACGAGATCCGGATGTCGGCGTTCGGCGCGTCGCCGAAGATGAAGGTCAGATTCGCCACCGCAGACCACCAGCCGGCCTGGGCCTGCGCGATGGCCCGCTCGGCCGGGCTGCCGCCGATGAACCGGACCTGCAGGCTGCTGCCGTTCATCCATGTCTTGCCGATCGGGGATACGGCCCGGGTGCGGCCGGGTCTTCCCCCCGTCGTCGGCTGGCGGCGCATCAACTCGCGCGGCAGGACACGATCGATGCACACGCGAGGGCGGGTGCTCATGGGCTTTCCTTGGCAGTCTCGACCGGTCCAGCATGCGCCTCGAGCGCACAGGCGACAAGCTGCGTCCTAGGGAAGGGACGCAGGGCGTCGCACTTGTAAGCCATCTGTATCGGCAGGCGGCGATTCGTGAAGCGGCTCACGATCCGACGCTGGCACGATTGCTGCGTCCTTCGGGGCACGAATCACTGCGGAAGGATCCCAACATGACGAGTGCCCACCTTGCGAACCGCCCGCGCCGTTTGCGCGCGGCCCGGGTCGCGACCCGCAATGCCCTGTCTTCGATGCTTCGCCTGGCGCGCCCGGTGGCACTGGAGAGCCTGGCCCAGCAGTGGGCGGCAGGCGCGCAGGCCTTGCTGCGTTCCGGCGTCGACGCTCCGGCCCCTCACTTGGCTCCGGTTTACCTGCGCGACGTACGGTAAGCCTGAAAGGCGGTGAGAATCGCGGCCCATGCTGCGTCCTGATCCCGCCTGTCTGATTTCATCGCTCCTGCTGCTGGCCGCCAGCTCGGTGGCGGCACAGAACGTGGCCCCCGGCCAGCCGGCCGCACCGGCGCCCAACCCCCGGCCACCCGATCCGGCTGCGTCGGCGCCTGGTCCGGTGCAAGTCGAGATCACCGGCGGACGCAGCTCCGAGGTCGAGCAACGGCGCAATTCGACGACGGCGAAGATCATCATCGGCCGCGACGAGATCGACAAGTTCGGCGACGCCACGCTCGGCGAAGTGTTGCGCCGCCTGCCCGGCGTGAGCACGCCGGGACGCCCTGGCCGCGGCGGCGCGCCTCGCCTGCGCGGCCTCGGTGGCGGCTACACGCAGTTGCTGATCGACGGCGAACGTGTGCCGCCCGGGTTTTTCGCTCGAGTCGCTCACGCCCGAACAGATCGAGCGCATCGAGATCCTGCGCGCGCCGACCGCCGAAACCGGCGCGCGCGCGATCGCCGGCACCATCAACATCGTCACGCGCGAAGGCTTCCGCAAGCGCCTGAACGATCTGCGCCTGGGCACAAGCTATGAGAATGGCGAGTGGGCCTCCGGCCTGAACTGGTCCCACAACGACAGCGCCGGCGCACTCACCTACACCCTGTCGGGTTCGGCCTATCGCAGACGGCGTGCCTCGTCCGAGGTCAACCTCACCCGGACCGAAGATCTTGCCAGCGGGCTGGTCACGCTCGACACGCGCTCCGACGAGACGACGCTCGAACAGAGCAAGGCACTGAACCTGACCACCCGGCTGCAATGGCGGCTCGGCGAGAGCGGCGACATGCTGATGCTCAACCCGAGCCTGTTCCACGTCGAGCGCGACAACGAACGCGCTTCGATCCTGGCGCAGACGGTGCCCGCGACGCCCTCGTTGTACGACACCTCGGCCACCGACGGCGGCGGCCGCTTCACGGTGGCGCGCCTGAACGGGCAGTGGCGCCAGCGCATCGCCGACGCCGTGCGCGCCGAAGCAAGCGGCTTCGTCAGCCGCTGGCAGTCCAAGAACATGAGCCTGCGCCAGGAGTACCGGAGTGGCGACGCCACGCCGCTGCGCACGATCGACGACCAGTCCGATACGCGCGAGACCTCGCTCAAGCTTGGTGGCAAGCTCACGGCGCTGTTCGGTGGCAATGAAGCAATCCCGGGCAGCGAACACAACCTGGTCGCGGGCGCCGAAGTCGAGACCGTCAAGCGGGGCGAGTCGCGCACGCTGCTCCAGAACGGCGCCCCGCTGCTGACCGACTTCGGCGACAACCTGCAGGCCGAGAGCACACGCTGGGCCGCCTACGCGCAGAACGAATGGGCGATCTCGCCGAACTGGTCAGCCCATGCCGGGCTGCGCTGGGAGGGCATCGAGACCGTTGGCGACCCCGGCGACGGCACGCGCCCACGCAACCGATCGGACGTCTGGACGCCGCTGATGCACGCGGTCTGGCGGCCCGATCCGAAGGGCCGCGACCAGGTGCGCTTCAGCCTCACGCGCAGCTACAAGTCACCCTCGCTGGGCACGCTCATCGCGCGGCCTGGCATCAATCCACGCTTTGCCGTCAGCGGCCCGAACGAAGCGACCCACCCGGACCATGCCGGCAACCCCGACCTGCGGCCCGAGCTGGCCAGCGGTCTCGACGTCGCCTACGAGCACTACCTGCCCAACGGCGGCCTGCTGAGCGCGAATCTGTTCCACCGCCGAATCACCGACCTGACACGCCGCATCGTCGCGCTCGAGAACGTCTCGTGGAGCCCTGTGCCGCGCTGGGTCTCGCGCTCGTCCAACATCGGCGACGCCGTGACGAGCGGCCTCGAGCTCGAAGCCAAGGCCCGCCTCGATCAGGTGATGAACGAGGCGCCCCGCATCGATCTGCGCGCCAACCTGAGCCTGTACCGCTCGCGCGTGGACGGCGTGCCCGGGCCCGACAACCGGCTCGACCGGCAGGCCGGAGCAACTGCCAACCTGGGCGCGGACTACCGATTCGTCGGCCTACCGCTGTCGGTCGGCGGCAACCTGAACTGGGTGCCGGGCTACCGCACCCAGGTCGACGCCAGTCAGGCCGTGAGCGTCAGCACGCGCCGCGTCGCCGATGCGTTCGCGCTGTGGACCTTCAACCCGGCCGTCGCACTGCGCGTGACGGCGAGCAATCTGGCGCCTGGGGACAGCGTCGACACGAGCACCGTGATCGTCGGCTCGCTGCGCGAGACCTCGACCAGCACGGCGCCGTCCTATGTCAACTGGCAGTTCAGGCTCGAGTTCAAGCTCTAGCGGGCTGTTGAAACTCAGACCCAGACAACCGGCTTGCGCGCCGCTTCCCAGCGTTCGTAGTTGGCGGCGAACAGGTCCTCGACGCGGTTGCGCTTGACCTTGAAGGTCGGCGTGATGAGGTCGTTGTCGACCGTCCACGGCTCGACCGTCACCACCAGGCAGGCAAGCTGCTCGTGCGGGTCGAGATCTGCGTTGACGGTCTTCAAGTAGGCGGCCAGCGAGGCCTCCAGCTCGGCCTTGGCGCCGGGGTCGCGGACCGATGCTGCCGATTCCGGGTTGAGCATCAGCAGGGCCAGCGGCTGGCCCAGGTTGGCTCCGGTGACGCAGCAGGCCTCGACTGCAGGGTGCATCACGAGTTTGTCCTCGATCGGCGCCGGCGCCACATACTTGCCCTTGCTGGTCTTGAACAGGTCCTTGACGCGCCCTGTGATCTTCAGCCGGCCCTGGGCGTCGAGCCCGCCCTTGTCGCCGGTGCGCAGCCAGCCGTCTTCGGTGAAGGCGGCCTTGCTCAGCTCAGGCTCCAGGTAGTAGCCGAGCATGTTGGCCGGGCTCTTGATCTGGATTTCCTTGCTCACCGGGTCGAGGCGCGACTGCACCTTGTCGTAGGGCAGGCCGACCGTTCCGAAACCGGACGGGTCGCCCATGCTGAGGTGGCTGGCCGCGATGTTCTCGGTCATGCCATAGCCCTCAGCGATGTTGAGGCCCAGCCGCGAGTACCACTGCAACAGCTCGAGCGGCATCGGCGCCGCGCCGCCGGCGGCAAAGATGCACTCCTGCAATCCAAGTGCCGTCAGGATCTTCTTCTTGACGATGCCACTCAGGATCGGGATCTTCAGGAACAGGTCCAGCTTGGCGGGAGGCATCTTCGCGCCAATGCCCTGCTTAAACTTGACCCACAGGCGGGGCACCGAAAAGAAGATGGTCGGCCGCGCGCGCTGCAGGTCGGCCGCGAAGGTGTCGAGGCTTTCGGCAAAGTACACCCGCATGCCGGTTGCGAGTTGTCCATGCTCCACCAGCGCCCGCTCGACCACATGCGACAGCGGCAGGTACGACAGCATGCGCGACTCGCTGTTCATCGGCACACGGGCCAGGGCTGTCTGCACGGCCCAGGCAAACGCCGCAAAGCTGTGCATCACGCCCTTGGGCGCGCCCGTGGTGCCCGAGGTGTACATGATGGTGGCCAGCTCTTCACCGTCGCGCACCGAATTGCCTTGCAGCGGTGCCGTCTTGGCGATGATGTCGTCCCACGCGGGATAGGACTTCTTCGCGTCGGCAGGTGACAGCGGGTGGCTCACGCAGGGCAGGCCCGCGGGGACGCCGGATTTCATGCCTTCCCAGCCGTCGAGCTTGCCCACGAACAGGAGCTTGGACCCGCTGTGCTCAAGGATCTGCCGGATCGTGCCGGGGGCCAGGGTCGGGTAGAGCGGCACCGATACGAAGCCGGCGAGCCAGATGGCGAAGTCGCTCATCATCCAGTGCGCGGTGTTCTTCGAGAGGATCGCGATCCGTGATCCCGGCTCGAACCCTTGTGCCTGGAGGTAGGCAGCCATGCGCCGGGCCTGATCGAGAACCTGCTTCCAGGTGTAGTCGACCATCTTGCCGCCCCCCACAGGCTGGGTGAAGGCAATCTGATCGGGCGCGTTCTTTTCCCAGTGGTACAGGCGCTGCAGGGCGAGCGCGTCAGGCGAAACGTTGGCGGCCATGATGGTGCACCCCGCCTTGAGCGGGTCTGTGATGGATTGGACCCGACAGGGTAGCGAACACGCGCATCGCAAGCCAGCGGGTTGACCAGCATTAGAGTGCCCCCCTTACGGGGGAACTGCCCCGGCCTCAGCGACCGTTGGTCGCCGCCTCGCCAAGCTGTTCCTGGACTTGGCGCGCGCTGCGCAGGACCAGGGTCGGATCCAGCTCGGCCTGGGGCGCGAGCGTCTGGCAGACCTGATCGACTTGGTCAGGGGACGCCATCAGGGCATGGGCGATTCCCGACAGTGCGCTCACCGCACTCTTCGCGACGGCCGCGGGTAGCGTCAGATTCGCCTGCACGCCGACATGGTGGCGAACACTGGCAACTGCGGCGGGCCCGAGACCCCAGCTGTCGCAGAGCGCGGCGCCCAGCGCATCGTGGCTGACCCCGAAGCCGGCATGCTCGAGCGACGCCAATGCCACATCGTCCTCGGCCGCGCGCAACATGGCCCGGTAGTGATCCGGCGCGTGGCGGAACAGCACCGCCTTGCCACACTCCTCGAAGATCCCGGCCGAGTGCGCCGCCCAGGCGTCGCACCCCAGCCGTTGTGCGAGGCGGCCCATGAGCAGTCCGCGCAAGGCCGCGCGTTGCCAGACCGCTTCCAGTTCGGCCGCCGGCGGGAATGCTGCCCGCAGCCCCATCTCGAAGGTGATGGCCGTGACTTCGCGCGTTCCAAGGTAAGTGATCGCTTGCTGGACGCTCTGAACGCGACCCTTCAATCCGTACAGCGACGAGTTCACTGCCTTCAGGACCGCGGCCGCGAGCGCCATGTCGGTTTCGATGAGCGCACCCACCGCCGGCAGGTTGACGTCGTCCACGGCCAGCAGCAGCGACAGCTTGACGAGCGCTTCAGGCTGGGACGGGATGTCGATGTCGAGTGTGCGCAGTTCGGCGTCAACGGGCATGTCGATGGGCACGCCACAGCGGCCAGAGCGAAGGTGGTCCGATCGTAGGCGTCCGACCGGATGCCGATCGGTCCAACAAGCAGGCGATGCGCAGCCTGATCATCGCCTGCATCGGCCCCGGAAAGGACGAAGGCGCACCGATCGGTGCGCCTTCGCCGGCTCCGGTACACCCGCAGCGCGGATGCCTTCGGCCATTCTTCT
Organism: uncultured beta proteobacterium; assembly: GCA_963706655.1. Classification (GTDB taxonomy): domain Bacteria; phylum Pseudomonadota; class Gammaproteobacteria; order Burkholderiales; family Burkholderiaceae_C; genus Rubrivivax. The sequence goes on along the minus strand of CAVPNN010000023.1, from coordinate 59,908 downwards.
CGTCCTGGCCTGGCTTGTCTCCTCTGGCCTCCAACCCGGTCGGCGCGGTCTGGGCGACGCCGGGAATGGCGCGAATGTAGGCACTGCCCGCCGGGATGTCAGTCGGGGTTTCCCCGCCCGGCATCGTGCAGGATCCACTCGGCGGCGCGTTCCGCGATCATCAGGGTTGGCGAGTTCGTATTGCCGCTCGTGATGGTCGGCATGACGCTCGCATCGGCGACGCGCAGCGCGCGCACACCCTGCACCCGCAGTTGGGGATCGACCACAGCCCGCGGGTCGCCGCGCCGTCCCATGCTGCAGGTGCCCACCGGGTGGAAGATCGTGGTCCCGATGTCGCCCGCCAGCTTGGCCAGGTCGTCGTCGCTCTGGTACTGCACGCCGGGCCGGACCTCGCGCGGCCGGTAGGGGGCCAGCGCAGGCATCGCGGCGATCCTGCGTGTCAGGCGCAACGAATCGGCTGCGACCTGACGGTCCTGCGCAGTCGACAGGTAGTTGGCCAGGATGCTCGGCGAGTCTTCGTGTCTCGGAGAGCGGATCTTGACGTGGCCGCGCGCGGTCGGCTTCAGGTTGCAGACACTCGCCGTGAAGGCGTTGAAGTCGTGCAGCGGCTCGCCGAACGCATCAAGCGACAGCGGCTGCACGTGGTACTCGACATTGGGCAGCGTCTGCTCGGGCGACGAGCGGGTGAAGCAGCCCAGTTGCGATGGCGCCATGCTCATCGGCCCGCTTCGATTGAGCAGGTACTCCAGGCCGATGCGTGCCTTGCCGACGAGCGAGTTCGCCATCGTGTTCAGGGTCTTCACTCCCTCGACGGCGAAGACCGCGCGGACCTGCAGGTGATCCTGCAGATTGGCGCCGACCCCCGCCAGTTCATGGCGCACCGACACGCCTGCCGCCTTCAACCATTCACCGGGGCCGATCCCGGACAGCTGGAGGATCTGCGCAGAGCCGATCGCGCCTGCCGCCAGCACGACCTCCTGGCGCGCGCTCAGCGTCTGATGCTGCCCACCCGAGACGAGTTCGACGCCACGCGCCCGCAGCGATTCGCCCTCACCTTCGAGCAGCAGGCGCGCGACCTGGGCCCCGGTGCGCACCGTCAGGTTGGCACGGTGCTGGACCGGGCGCAGGAAGGCCTTGCTCGCGTTCCACCTCACGCCGCGCTTCTGGTTGACCTCGAAGTAGCCGACCCCTTCGTTGTCTCCGCGGTTGAAGTCCTGGATCGCGGGAATGCCGGTCTGGATGGCGGCCTGCGCAAACGCGTCGAGGATTTCCCAGGACAGGCGCTGGCGTTCGACACGCCACTCCGCGCCAGCGCCGTGACGCTCGTCGCGGCCGCGCCAATGGTCTTCGTGGCGCATGAAGTACGGCAGGCAGGCGTCCCAGCGCCACGCAGGTTCGCCCGTGGCCTCGGCCCAGCCGTCGTAGTCCTGTGACTGGCCTCGCATGTAGATCATGCCGTTGATGCTCGAACTCCCACCCAGCACCTTGCCGCGCGGATAGCGCAAGGTTCGACCGTTGAGTCCCGGGTCGGGGTCGGTGGCGTACAGCCAGTCGGTGCGCGGATTGCCGATGCAGTACAGGTACCCGACCGGGATGTGGATCCAGTGGTAGTCGTCGTCGCCGCCTGCCTCGATCAGCAGCACCTCGGTCTTCGGATCGGCGCTGATCCGGTTCGCCAGCAAACACCCGGCGGTGCCGGCGCCCACGATGATCACGTCGTAGGCCGGGCCAGCAGTCGATGTCATGGCTGGATCCTGCTGCCGAGCACCGGGAACAACTGGGTCAGCCCTTCGGCCATGATCTCGACCGCCAGCGCGGCCAGGATCAGGCCCATCAACCGGGTCATGACATTGATGCCGGTGCGGCCCAGCAGCTTGGCGATTCGACCGCTCGCACTGAAGGCCGCCAGTACGGCAATGCCGACCACGACGCCGTAGCCGACCAGCACGGCCAGCTCCCACCAATGCTGCGTGCGCTGCGAATAGATGACCATCGTCGAGATCGTGGCCGGACCCGTCAGCAGCGGTATCGCCAGCGGCACGACGGCGACGCTGGCCCCGGCGTCGGCCTTTTCCTGGCCTTCGTTGACGTCCTCCGGCGTCGATTCGGCCTGCTGGGCCCCGATCATCTGAAGTGCACTGATCAGCAGCAAGGTGCCACCGCCGACCTGGAACGACGCGATCGAGATCCCGAACACCTCGATGATCTTGAGCCCGGCCAAGGCGCTCAGCGACACCACGAGAAAGGCCGAGAACGCGCTGATCCGGATCGTGCGCCGGCGTTGCGCGCGATTGAAGTTCTGCGTGAAGTGGATGAAGAACGGCACGACGCCGATCGGGTTCACGATCGCGAGCAGGGCGATAAGGGGCTTGAGCAGGTCCATGGCGCCGATCCTACGATCCTTGGCGGCAAGCGCTGCGCGCGCTGCGACGACGCGGGACTGCGCACCGAAGTGCAACAAAACAACAATCCAGGCTTGACACCTTTGCCCACGCTGCGTAAGCGGACCCATAATCGGCGCTCTGTGTCTGGATGCCGCGCCTTCTTTCCTGAATCCCACTTGTGGTCAGGTCTCACAGGGTTCAAGCTCCACATGGTTTTCGAGTTTTATTGAAAAGGGCTTTCCTGTGGGAAACAAACTCTACGTGGGCAACCTTGCCTACTCCGTCCGCGACGATACCCTGGAGCAAGCATTTGCCCAGTTCGGCACCGTCACGTCTGCCAAGGTCATGATGGACCGCGATACGGGTCGCTCGAAGGGCTTCGGCTTCGTCGAGATGGGCTCTGATCCCGAGGCGCAAGCTGCCATCAATGCGATGAATGGTCAGGCCCTCGACGGCCGTGCCATCGTGGTCAACGAGGCCCGTCCGCGCGAAGAGCGTCCGGGCGGCTTCGGCGGCGGCGGTGGTGGTGGTGGCGGTCGCAGCCCGTACGGCGGCGGCGGCGGCGGTGGCCGCAGCGGCGGCGGCGGTGGTGCTGGCGGCGGTGGTGGCTACGGCGGCGGCGGCGGTGGTCGCAGCGGCGGTGGCGGTGGTTACGGCGGCGGCGGCGGTGGCCGCAGCGGCGGTGGCGGTGGCGGCGGCTACGGTGGTGGCGGCGGCGGTGGCCGCGGCGGCTACTGACCCCAACAGACCGACCCGAGTAAGAGGGCCCAGCACGCAAGTGCCGGGCCCTTTCTACTGGTGACCGCGCGCGCCCGGCGCTACTCGCCCTGTCGCTTCTTTCGGCCGCGTCCCGCAAGGAGTCGGTCGAAGATTCCGTTCGGCAACACGCGCAGGATCTTGGCCACGACTCCCATCTGCCAGGGGATGACCCGGTAGCTCACTCCCTGCGCGATCGCAGTGAACGCGCGCTGCGCGAACTCCTGCGGTTGCATCAGGAAAGGCATCGGGTAGGGGTTTCGCGCCGTGAGTGGGGTCGCGACATAGCCTGGCAGCAAGGTGACCACCTTGACGCCGAAGGGCCGGCACTCGCCGCGCAGGCTCTCGCAATAGGCCACGACGGCAGCCTTGCTGGCGCAGTAGGCGCCATGGCCAGGCAGGCCGCGAATCGCGGCCACGCTGGCGATCCCGACAAGGGCACCACGCCGGCGCTCGCGCATGCCAGCCAGGAAGGGCTGAAAGGTCGCGGCCATCCCGACGTTGTTGGTCGCAAGCGTGGCATTCAGGACGTCCAGGTCCTCGCGCTGCGCGCTGTCGATGCCGATGCTGACACCCGCGTTGGCGATGACGACATCGGGCAGTCCTTGGCGCGTCAGGCAGTCGCGGCCGGCGCCCACGATGCTGTCGATCGAGGACACATCGGCGGCATAGACGACCACCCTGTCGGCACTCAGACCTTCGGTTCTGGCCCAGGCCTCGATCTCGGCGCTTCGCCGCCCAACCAGGGCCAGTCGCCAGCCGGCCTGGGCATAACACTTCGCCAGCGCCTGCCCAATGCCGCTCGACGCCCCGGTGATGAAGACCAGCGGGGCATCCATCATCGGCCCGGGACCTGCAGCACGGCGCGCATCGGACCCTTGAGTTCGAGTTGGCGGCGTCGATGGTCGTAGACAAGTCCTGCCGCACGAATGACATTGCGCCCCTGCAGTACCTGCACCGGCCTGTCGGTGCGCACGACGTCGGTGTCGAGCAAGGCCTCGAGGAACTCGCTGCGGATCACGATCGGCACGTCGGAGGCATCGACACTGGTCACTTCGGCCCCGCCATTCAGCTGCAGCCGGTTGGCATCTCCGTTGCTCACGGCATGTTGCGCGGTCGCGAGCGTGATCCGCCCATCCGGGGCCACCGCGTGCACGTTGACACTGTCGACTTCGAGCCTGTCGCCGCCAGGGTAGTGGCGCAACTCGCTGCCCTCCAGATGCACGCGCAAACGCCCGTCCGGTGCAAACCGCTGCAGGGTGAAACTGCGCATCGTGTAGTCCGGTTCCTGGCGCGCGGGGTCGCGATCCTGCGCCGGCAACGCGCCAGGCGTGTTCTTCACGAGCCACCAGGTGGCCAGGGCGAGCAACGCCATCAGCAGCAGCGGCAAGTAGGTCGAGACACCGTCGCGCAGCCGGACATCCCAGGGTCGGCGCGGTTGGCTGAGGCCCGACTTGCCCAGCGTGATGGCGACCTCGGGAAGGTCCGGCAGGTGGAGTTCAGCCGTCATCTGGCGTCAAGTGTCGTCAAATGCCCCTGAAGCAACCCTGCGTAGCGACCGCTGGCCATCAGGAGCAGGTCGCAGAACTCGCGCGCGGCGCCTTGACCACCTGTCGCCTGGGTCACGTAGTCGACCATCGCCCTGACTTCGACATGCGCGTTGGCGGGAGCGCAGGCAAACGCTGCGCGCGACAACAACGGCAGGTCGGGCCAGTCGTCGCCAATCGCGGCAACGCTGTCCCAGTCCAGGCCAAGCGTCGCCAACAGATCCTGAGCCGCCGCGAGCTTGTCTTGCGCACCGTAGACGGCATGCGTCAGGCCGAGGTCGCGCACGCGCCTGCGGACTGCCGTCGAATCGCGCCCGGTGATGATCAGAGGCTCGATTCCGCCCTGCGCGAGGAGTTTCAGGCCATGCCCGTCGAGCGCCGAAAAGGCCTTGAACGTCTCGCCATCTTCTCCGATGTAGAGCGTTCCGTCGGTCAACACGCCGTCAACGTCGAAGATCGCAGCGCCGAGACCAAGGCCACCGCCTTGCGCCCGGAGCAGCAGTTCGGGATCGAATCGAGGCGCCGGTGTCATATGACTTTCGCGCGCATCAGATCGTTTGAATTCAACGCTCCGGCGAGCCGGCCGTCCGCATCGACCACCAGCACACTCGTGATGCGGTGCTGTTCCATGACCCCGGCCGCCTCGACCGCGAGTGCATCGGCACGGACCAGACGCGGCCCCGGATGCATGACGTCACGCGCGGTCAAGGCGCGCAGGTCGGCGCCGCGTTCGATCAGTCGGCGCAGATCACCGTCGGTGAAGATGCCGATCGCGTGCTGGTCGGCGTCGACGACTGCCGTGAATCCCAGACCCTTGCCGGTCATCTCGCGCAGCAGCTGGGTGAAGCTCGCGTCCGGGCTCACACTTGGCACGGCGTCGCCACTGCGCATCAGGTCGCGCACATGCATCAGCAGCTTGCGCCCCAGGCTGCCGCCGGGATGCGAGCGCGCAAAGTCCTCCTGGACGAAACCACGCGCATCGAGCAGCGCCACCGCCAGGGCGTCGCCGAGTGCCATCTGCGCCGTCGTGCTGGCGGTTGGCGCCAAGTTCAGCGGGCAGGCCTCCTGATCGACCGCGCTCGACAACACGAAGTCGGCATGGCGCGCCAGCATCGACCCGTCCTTGCCCGTCATGGCCACCAGCGTCACGCCGATGCGGCGGATCGCCGGCAGGATGGCCGCGAGTTCGTCGCTCTCGCCGCTGTTGCTGATCGCCAGCACCACATCGCCGGCGGTGACCATGCCCAGGTCGCCGTGGCTCGCTTCAGCCGGGTGCACGAAGAACGCTGGGGTGCCGGTGGACGCCAGCGTGGCCGCAATCTTGCGCCCCACGTGACCGCTCTTGCCCATGCCCATGACGATCACGCGACCGCTGCACTCCAGCATCGCCCGGACCGCGCTCGCGAAGCCCTCGCCCTGACGTGCGGCCAGCGCCTGCAGGGCGCGCGCCTCGATATCGATCGTCTGCGCAGCGAGCTCAAGTGCACGCGCGGGGTCGAACGACGGTGCGGGCGAAGTCACGAGGAAGTGTCGGCTAGCATCGGTGCATTCTAGGAAAACATGGCCAGCACCCTCGAACTCGTTCTCCTGTACCTCGTTGCCGCGGTGGCGGGCGTGGTGCTGTTTCGGACGCTGAAGCTGCCGCCGATGCTCGGTTACCTGGTGGTCGGCGTCGTCATCGGCCCGAACGCGCTCGCCCTGGCGCAGGACACCGCGAGCGTGAAGTACCTGGCCGAGTTCGGGATCGTATTCCTGATGTTCGTGATCGGGCTCGAGTTCAACCTGCCCAAGCTGCGCAGCATGCGCACCCTGGTGTTCGGCCTCGGCGCATCGCAAGTGGTTCTGACGATGCTGGGCGCCATCGCAGGACACCTGCTGCTGGCCTACGTCTGGCAATGGGTCACCGGCGAGTCCTGGCAGATGTCGCTTCAGGGCGCCATCGTGCTCGGCGCGGCGATGGCGATGTCGTCGACAGCCATCGTCGTGCGCCTGATGGCCGAGCGGCTTGAGCTCGGCTCCGAACATGGGCAGAACGTGCTCGGCATCCTGCTCTTCCAGGACTTGGCCGTAGTGCCGCTGCTGGTGCTCATTCCAGCGCTCAACGAGAGCGGGCGCGAGCTGGCCGTGTCGCTCGGTTATGCGGTGCTCAAGGCGACCGTGCTGCTGACGGTGCTGCTGGTCGGCGGCCAAAAGGTGATGCGCTGGTGGCTGACGCTGGTGGCGCGGCGCAAGAGCGATGAGCTGTTCATGCTCAATCTCTTGCTGATCACGCTTGGCCTGTCGTACCTGACTGAGCACGCGGGGCTGTCGCTTGCGCTCGGCGCCTTCGTCGCCGGCATGCTGATCGCCGAGACCGAATACAAGCACCAGGTCGAGACCGACATCCGGCCCTTTCACGACGTGCTTCTGGGGCTGTTCTTCATCACGATCGGAATGAAGCTGGATTGGCGGCCGGTGGCCGAGCACTGGGCCTTGGTCCTGGCGCTGACAACAATCCCCGTGCTGGCGAAATTCGTCCTCATCGCCGGCCTGGCGCGTGCCTTTCGAGCCAGCCCAGGGGTGGCGCTGCGCACCGGTCTGTACCTGGCACAGGCGGGTGAATTCGGGTTCGTGCTGCTGACCCTGGGGGCCGACGCCAAGCTGGTTTCGCCGCAATGGATGAGCCCGATCCTGGCCAGCATGGTGCTGTCGATGCTGGCCACGCCATTCATGATCATGTACAGCAACCGGATCGTCTCGCGCCTGTCGTCGAGCGACTGGCTGATGCAGTCGGTGGCATTGACGACGATCGCGAAGAAGTCGATCCGCACCGAAAAGCACGTGATCATCTGCGGCTACGGCCGCAGCGGCCAGAACCTGGCGCGCCTGCTCGAGGCCGAGGGCATTCCCTACATGGCGCTCGACCTCGACCCCGATCGTGTGCGCCAGGCCGCTGCTGCGGGCCAGAGCGTGGTCTACGGCGACGCGGCGCGGCTGCAAAGCCTGATGGCCGCGGGTCTGGCCCGCGCCAACGCCGTCGTCGTCAGTTATCCGGACACGCCTTCGGCGCTCAAGATCCTTCACCTGGCACGTGAACACGCGGCCAATGTGCCGGTGATCGTGCGCACGATCGACGACGTGGACCTGGAAAAACTGCGCGCCGCGGGTGCTACCGAGGTCGTGCCGGAAGCGATCGAGGGTTCGCTGATGCTGGCCAGTCACGCGCTGGCGTTGGTGGGCGTGCCGATGCCGCGCGTGCAGCGCATCGCCCAGGAGGCACGCGAGGCCCGATATGGTCTGTTGCGCGGCTACTTCCATGGCCAGGACGACGACACCTCGGAGGAGCGCGAACAAGCCCGGCTGTCGAGCGTCACGTTGCCCGCCGCCGCGGCCTCGCTCGGCGAGACCTTGGGTGACCAGGCCCTGCATGCGATGGGGGTGAGCGTGGTGTCGGTGCGCCTGGCCACCGGGGCGGTGCAGGCGGCCAGCGACACGATGGTGCTGCGAAGTGGCGACACCCTTGTCTTGTCCGGCTTGCCCGAGCCGCTGGCGCTCGCGGAAGCAAAACTGCTCAAGGGCTGATGGTGAGCGAGAGCTTCCTCGACCCCAATGCGACGATCCGGGCCCACATCCGGACCGTGCCGGACTGGCCTGTGCCAGGCGTGCAGTTCCGCGACATCACACCGCTGCTGTCCAATCCGCGCGTGTTTCGCGTCCTGATCGACCAGTTCGTGCATCGCTACTTCGACCTCAGACCGTCCGCCATTGCAGGGCTCGATGCACGCGGTTTCATCATCGGCTCAGTGCTCGCCTACGAACTCAATGTCGGCTTCCTCCCGATCCGCAAGAAGGGCAAGCTGCCATTCACGACGGTCGAGGAGACCTATGAGCTCGAATACGGCAGCGCCACCGTCGAGATGCACACCGACGCCGTGCGCGCTGGCGACCGTGTGGTGCTCATCGACGACCTGATCGCCACCGGGGGCACGATGCTGGCCGGCGCCAGGCTGCTGCAACGCCTGGGGGCGCAGATCATCGAAGCGGCTGCGATCGTGGACCTGCCCGAACTCGGCGGCTCGCGCAAGGTGCGCGAGGCCGGCCTTCCCCTGTTCACGCTGGTCGACTTCGCGGGACACTGAATGCGGCTGGCCCGCGGCTGTGGCCTAATCCTGGATTAGTCCAATTTCCCGGAGCCTCTGATGGGCAACAAGATCAAGACCGAAGCCGACCGCAAGGCCACGCCGCGCCAGGCGCCTCCACAGGGCACCAATGCCAATTTTGGCGGCGCCGGCCAGCGCGTCAGCCTCGAACGCGGCTCGCACACGCGCAGCAAGAAAAACGCCGGCAAGCGGCCACGCAAGGGCGGTTGACGCTGTTCGCCGGCGCTGGGCTGCTGCGCAGCCGCGCGCCGGCGCCGCCAAGAAGATGCTGCGGATCACTGAACTGCGCTTGCCGCTGGACCATGCCGAAGCGGATCTGCGCAGCGCAGTGCTGGCTCGACTGGATGTCGCCGAGCCGCAGCTGAAGGGCTTCACGGTCTTCAAGCGCAGCTACGACGCGCGCAAGAAGACCGCCATCCAGCTCGTCTACACGGTTGACGCCGAACTCGTCGACGAGACCGCAGTCGCCAGTCGCCTGCGCGGCGACCCGCATATCCGGCCGAGTCCGGACACGCGCTACCGCATGCTGGCGCACGCACCCGCGGACTTCCACAGTGTCGGTCGGCTTCGACCGGTGGTGGTGGGCTTCGGGCCATGCGGGCTCTTTGCCGCCCTGATCCTGGCCCAGATGGGGTTGCGGCCGATCGTGCTCGAGCGCGGCCAGGCGGTTCGCCAGCGCACCCAGGACACCTGGGGCCTGTGGCGGCGCGGCGAACTCGATCCAAGCTCGAACGTCCAGTTCGGGGAGGGCGGTGCCGGTACCTTCTCGGACGGCAAGCTCTACAGCCAGATCAGCGATCCGCGCCATCTGACGCGCAAGGTCCTGACCGAGTTCGTGAAGGCAGGGGCACCGGAGGAGATCCTCTTCGTCGCCAAGCCGCACATCGGCACGTTTCGTCTGGTCAGCATGATCGAGAAGATGCGGGCCGACATCGAGTCGCTCGGCGGTGAGATCCGCTTCGCTCAGCAGGTCACGGACCTCCATGTCGAGGACGGGGCCGTGCGCGGCGTCGGTCTGGCCTCGGGCGAATCGCTGCCCACCGGGCATGTCGTGCTGGCGCTCGGCCACAGCGCGCGCGACACCTTCGAGATGTTGCAGCGGCGCGGCGTGTACATGGAGGCCAAGCCTTTCTCGATCGGCGTGCGCATCGAACACCCGCAGGGCCTGATCGACCGTGCGCGCTTCGGTCCTGGCGCAGGACACCCGATCCTCGGCGCTGCCGACTACAAGCTCGTGCACCACGCGAAGAACGGGCGTTCGGTGTACAGCTTCTGCATGTGCCCGGGCGGCACCGTCGTGGCAGCGACTTCCGAGGCCGGTCGAGTCGTCACCAATGGCATGAGCCAGTACTCGCGCAACGAACGCAATGCCAACGCCGGGCTCGTGGTCGGGATCTCGCCCCAGGACTACCGTCAGGACGGCCTGACCGAGGGGCCGGTCAATCCACTCGACGGCGTGGCCTTTCAGCGCCATTGGGAGTCGCGCGCCTACGAGTTGGGCGGTGGCGGCTACCGCGCCCCCGCCCAGTTGCTGGCCGACTTCGTCAAGGGTCAGCGCTCGGCCACGCTGGGGTCGGTGGCGCCGTCCTACCAGCCTGGCGTCGAACTCACCGACCTCACCGGCAGCGTTGACCACACGATGCCCGCGCTCCCGGCGTTCGTGCTCGAGGCGCTGCGCGAGGCCCTGCCCGCCTTCGAACGCACGATCAGGGGCTTCGCGATGCCCGATGCCGTGCTCACCGGTGTCGAGACGCGCACCTCGTCGCCGCTGCGCATCACGCGCGGCAAGAACCGGCAGAGCCTGAACGTTGCCGGGCTGTATCCCGCCGGCGAAGGGGCCGGTTATGCAGGCGGCATCATGTCGGCCGCCGTGGATGGCATCGAGTCGGCCGAGGCGCTGGCGATACAGGTGCTGGGCTCGCGCGGCCCCTGAGGGCGCTCCGGGATCAGTTGTGGTTGGTCAATTTCAGGCCCCGGCGCCACCCACATACTGAGTTCGCAAAGGCTTGGTCACCGGTCCGCGCTGGCAGGCGACAGACGCTGCCGTGCAGCGCGGGCCTGAACGCAAGGGGAACTGGCAGGCTTGAAACTTCGTTCGCATCTTTGGTTGGTAGGGTTGCTCGGCATGCTCAGCCTGATGCTCGCGCTCGGGCTGCAGATCTGGCAGCGTTGGGAGCCGCTGCAACGCGCGCGCGTCGCGCTCGGCGAAGTGCAGTCCATGCTGCATCTGACCGATGTGGTGCATGAGTTGCAGCGCGAGCGCGGCCTGTCCCTCGCCTACCTCGCCGGCGCCAAGGTCGAACTCGAGCTGGTCCACCAGCATGACCAGACCGACAAGGAGCGCACCCACACCGATCCGGTCGAAAGCCGTGACTGGTTCGATCTCTCGCAGCTGGACGCGCAGCGGCAACGGGTGCTGCAGGGGCGCGCGCAAGCGGACGAGGTGTATGCCTATTTCACGCTCGCGATCAACCACCTGGTCGAACGCTACTCCCGGCGCGCGCGGCAGCACGACGACAGCACGCTGCGCGGCCAGTTGATCACGCACCTGCACCTGATGCGTGCGAAAGAGCAGCTGGGTCGTCTGCGAGCCCTGATGGCGCGCCACCTGGCCAGCACTCGGCGCGACGATGCCCTGGTGCTGGAGTCCCAGCGCCGGCTGGCGGTCTTCGACGAGTACGCGCAGCGCTATCTGGTCGAGGCCGAGGCGCCCCAGGCCGAGTCCCTGCGGCGCGTGCTGGAGGGCGATGTCTTCAGGCGTGTCACGCTGCTGCTGGCGCAGGGATCGAAGGGCGCTGGCCCGTCCGCACCCTGGAAGTCCTGGTTCGACGCGTCGACACTGGCCATCGACGAGTTGCGCGCACTGGAGATCCGGTCGCTCCACCGATCAATCGAAGTCGGCCAGGGCGCGGTCGCTCAACTCCGCCAGCAGCTCATCGTCGCAGCCTGCGTGCTGTTGCTGGCCTGGGGCAGCGTGGCCGCAGCGCTCTTGTTCTCGCTGACGCGGCTCATGCGAATCGTGGGTCTGCTCGTGATCAACCTGCGCCGGCTGCTCAGGCGCGCCGACATGGCCTCGCCGCAGGTGCCTGTCGCCAATCGGCTGGATCTGAATGATGTCGAGTCTGTCGAAGCCGGCTGGGCGCAGGTGCTGGATGCGGCAGAACAACTTCAGACCCAGGCCTCAGTCGACGCCCTGACGGGCGTCTTCAATCGGCGCGGACTCGAAACCGGATTCGCGCAGGAACAGGCGCGCGCACAGCGCCATGGCCGGCCCATGTCGCTCCTGATCCTCGACCTCGACCACTTCAAGCGCATCAACGACACGTTCGGCCACCACGCGGGTGACCAGGTGTTGCGCGAGACCTGCACGCGCCTTCAGCAGACGCTGAGAGGGGCCGACCTGCTGGGCCGCTGGGGCGGCGAGGAGTTCGTCGTGATTGCGCCCGAAAGCGATGAGATCGCTGCCCAGTTGCTGGCCGAGAAGCTGCGTCTGTCGATCGGCGCCAGACCTTTCCCGACGGTCGGCGGGGTCTTCGTCAGCATTGGAGTGGCGCAGTGGCAGCCGGACGAGACACTCGATGCCCTTTGCGCGCGCGCCGACCGCGCGCTCTATGCGGCCAAGGGCGGCGGCCGCAACCGGGTCGCGGTTTTCTCGGCGCTGGCGGCAGCGACGCCCGGCCTTCGACTGGTCAAACAGTGAGAGCCTTCGGGTTTCGACCCGAGGTCACTTGCCGACCTCATCGCTTACGACACTTTCACAGGGATCGGACAGTCCGACCCTGGGGTCTGACGGTCAGCCCCCTGTCATCGGGTCATGGAGATCCCGGCGGCGCGCCCTGTGGTGCCGCGATCTCGGGCCGCGCCGCCGAGCCTGCCGAGTTCGAGGACGGTGATCGTGGTGTCGCCGTCCATGCTCACGACGCCAATCGCGCCGCGATCTTGCGTGTCGTGGAAAGGATGAACCGCTGCATGCGATCGGCCATGATCTTCGCCGAATGGGGAAGCAACGGCTTGACCTCCTCGACTGCCCCGCCCAATGCGTCGGGTAGTCGTCGCGCGAGATTGGCCGCTTGTTGCACAAGGAACTGTGGTCGCATGCCGAGCTGCTGAGCCAGTGGCGTGAGCTGCCCCTTGGTCATCGCTGCCGGCTTGTACTCGCCGCCGATCGCGAACGCGAATTCCTGTGACAACCCAGGGTACATGCGCGTGCACATCAGGTCGTAGAACGGGGTCAGCGTCACGCCTTTGCCGGGCAAGTTGTAGATCGACAGGTTCTTCGCGTGGCTGTCGTTGTTGCCCGCGTAGAGATTGAAGAAGATCCAGTCCACAAAGTGGCGCAGATCGACCGCGGGTTGCGTGCTGTAGCGGCGGATCAGTTCGGCGCAGGCGGCCAAGCCGGGGCCGCCCTCCTTTTCGTACTTCTTCTCCGACACCGTTCCGGCCAGCTGACAGAGGTCGTACTGCACCAAGCGCGCCAGCTTCCCATCGGGTCGCGCCAGCCGATCAAAGCGGCGCACCACGCAGGACTGGGTGTGTGGCTCGTAGAAAACGTCGGCGGTCGGCAGGCCGCAGCGTGCCGCAGCGCGCATGGTGATGGTCTCGTTGGCGGCCGAGTGCCACACCTTGGCCAGGCGCTTGATGTTCGGCTTGAGGATGTGCGTCGAGGGCGACGTACCCCTGGGAAAGCGGGGTATGCCGTCGTCGAAGATGGCGAGGCTGGTCTTGTCCTGGGCGCCCGCCAGCGAGATGCGTGCGTCGCTGCCATGGAGGTCGATCGCCGAAGCGGATGTCTTGCCAAGGGCTGCGGCCAGCGCCTCCCAGGTCGTCGCCTCGTAGGTGGCCGGCTGCGGCGACTGTCCACCGGGAACGATCACGAATGCGCCCGCCGTGTCGCCCGCGACCTCGAGCAGCAGGGAGAACAGCGTGGACGCCTTGCGTTGCTCGGCGAGATAGTGGCGCAGCTCGCCCTCGGGCAGCAGGTTCTCGAAGAAGGCCTGCACGGCGGGCGTGGCGTGGCGACCGGGCTGCAGTGCGATCGCGGCGACGGTCATGCGCTCATGGCGGTCGAGCCAGGCCGGCGCGTACTCGAATCCGACCGGCGACGTGTCGTGGATCGTACCAACGAGCTCGCTGCCGTAGTAGACGTCGAGGTGGTCGGGGCGCGCCATCACATCATCCGGGCGGCCTTGGGCCGCACCACCACCTCCAAACCCAGCAGATCCATCACGTCCAGGACCTTCTGCAGCTGCACGGTCGGCTTGCCGTTTTCCAGGTCGACGATGAAGCGGTTGCCCGTGTTGCCCAGGCCGGCGATGTCGAGCTGCTTGAGGGCGAGCCGCTTTCGCTGCTCGCGGATGACAGCGCCCAGCTCTTGCGACGAGCGGATGGTAGCCTCCGCGTTGTTCGGATTACCGATCGGTAACGTATCCGTAGTTGGCGGCATGTCATTCCTCAGAACTTACCTATCGGTCATTTTGGCGCTGGCGATCCCGAAGATCAAGATAAGATTACCGGTCGGTAACAACAACCTCAGCGCGGCCGGCAACCCTGAGGCCAGAGGGCGGCTCGTACTCGGCCCGGTTGTAGACGCCCCGGATGCCGCCGATGGTGTGGTTCAGCGCCTTCTCGACCACGTCCGAAGGCCAACCCTTCTCATGCAGCAGCGTCGACGCCGTTCGCCGCAGGTCGTGAATCGTGAAGGCTGGGATGTCCTGGCCCTGCAGCGCCACCTTGAGCGCCGAGTTGATCCCGTTGTGGGCGAACGGCTTGGTCAGGCTGCTGCGGCCGGGCAGCACCAGTTCACTGCCACAAGCGAGCACCTTCGGCGACTTGAAGTGAGCGACCGCTTGACGTGACAGATAGACAATATGTGGTTTGCCGGTCTTCGAATGAGCGGCGGGAATGTGCCATTCCGCCTTGTCGAATCCACATGCTCCCAGCGGGCCAGGAGGAGTTCGGACTTGCGGACGAGCGTAAGCAGGATCAGTTGGATGGCGACCTCGAACTGGCGGCCGATGCTCGACTCGACCGTGGCCTCCAGGAATGTGGCGATCTCGGGTTCCGACAGCGCCCGGTCGCGCGCCTTGGCCTTGTGCACATGCCGCATTGGCAGCGCCATGACTGGGTTGGCGGCGATCAACCCATAGGTGACGGCGCAATCGAACAGGCGCTTGAGCACGCCGCGCAAGGCGCCGGCCGCCGCGTCGAAACCCTGATCCTTCTTGGCCCAGATGATGGCCCGCGCGTCCTCGGTCGTCACGTCACGCACCGGCTTGTTGCCAATGGCCAGCACGATGCAATTGTCGAAGTAGCGCCGCGGCTGTGTGAAGTCCTTGCGGTCCTTGGCGACGATCTCGCGCAAATAGCGCTCGCCGAATTCGGCGACGGTGATTGCCTCATCGACCGCCGACCGCCTGGCTTCCTGCTTCTGCTGCGCCGGCGAGCTGCCTTCCGCCACCAGGTGCGACGCCTCGTCGCGCTTCGCGCGAGCCGCCTTGAGCGTCAGCGCCGGGTACTTGCCGAGCGTCAGCTTTTCCTGCTTCCCTGCCAACCTGTATCGGTAGCGCCAGACGACGCCTCCCGATGGCGGCACCTCGACGTACAGCCCGTTGCCATCACTGACCGTGTAGGCCTTGTCCCTCGGTTTCAGCGCTCGGAGGGCGAGGTCCGTGAGTCTGATCACAGCTCCCGTGAGTCCATGGACGAGGAGTTGCGGTCAGATCCACGAACACGGACTAACTCAAGGACTCAAACTCTTGGGCTTTGCGGACACAACATGGCACCAACTGGGATGGAAATCACTTGTAAATTGTTGTTCTATATGGTTTTCTTAACCAGCCCGGGACTTGGTGAGATCCAGCCCTACTTGCCGATGCAAAAGCGACTGAATATCTCACCCAACAAGTCGTCGGCCGTGAACTGCCCCGTGATGTCAGCGAGCGCGAGATGCGCCATGCGGAGGTCTTCGGCCAGCAGATCGAGTGCCGCATCGTCGCGCGCGGCATGCGCGATGGCGTCGGCGAGGTGTTCGCGCGCTCGCGTCAGGGCCTGCAGATGGCGCGCGCGCGCGATCAAGACACCGTCCTGCAACGGTCGCCAGCCGGCCCGCAGCAGCAGTTCCCGACGCAAGACTTCGAGTCCTTCGCCGGTGCGGGCGGACAGGGTGATGGCATGCGGCGGCAAGGTCGGAAGGGCCGCAGCATCGGACTTATTGTAGACATGCAGCACTGCATCCATCGGAAGCCTGGCAGCAATCCCGGCTTCCGCAGCGTCGTAGTCTGATTCGCCCTGCCGCGTCAGGTCATGCAGGAAGACCACGGCATCGGCGTCCCCGATCGCCTGCCAGCTGCGGCCGATGCCGATCCGTTCGACTTCGTCACCGGTGTGCTCGTCTGCGCGCAGTCCAGCCGTGTCGATCACGTGCACCGGCACCCCTTCGATCTGGATCGTCTCGCTGACGCGATCGCGCGTCGTGCCAGGAATTGCCGTGACGATGGCCAGCTCGGCGCCCGCCAGCGCATTGAGCAGCGAACTCTTGCCGACGTTGGGCTGCCCTGCCAACACCACCCGCATCCCATCGCGCAGCAAGGCGCCCTGGCGGGCGCCATCGATGACCTCGTCGAGTGCCACCTGAAGGTCCCCCAGCTGGGCCCGTGCGCCGGCCTTTTGCAGGAACTCGAGCTCCTCTTCCGGGAAGTCGAGCGTGGACTCGACCAGCATGCGAAGGCGGACGAACTGCTCGGACAGCGCGCCGATGCGCGCCGAGAACACCCCCGCCAGCGCACGACCGGCAGAGCGCGCAGCAGCTTCGGTGCTGGCGTCGATCAGATCGGCCACGGCTTCGGCCTGCGCCAGATCGAGCTTGTCGTTCAGGAATGCGCGCTGAGTGAACTCACCAGGGTCTGCCAGACGAAGCCCGATGTGGGCGCCCGCTTCGAGGCAGCGGCCGAGAATCAACTGCAACACCACGGGCCCGCCATGGGCCTGGAGTTCGAGCACATGTTCCCCGGTGTAGGAATTCGGGGCCGGGAAGTCCAGCGCAAGTCCTTGATCGATGGCCTCACCACCGGCGTCCAGAAACGAGACGAGGGTGGCCTTGCGTGGCTCGAGGCTGCGCCCGCAAAGGCTGACGATCAGCCCCGAGAGGTCGGACCCCGACAGGCGGACGATGCCGACCGCGCCGCGGCCGGAGGCGGTGGTGATCGCGACGATGGGGTCCCGGTGTCGACCCAGGGCCGAGGAGGCGGCTGCGCGCATGTTGTTCGGATTCTGACGCGCCCCGCGAAGATGGCGCGGGCGGAGCGTCTGGCATGCCCGGGAAGACCTGCTTCAACGGCCTCCTGAGCCGGCCCGTGAAAGCCGGGTCGACCCGCATGCTTGCATCCTCGGCACAAGCGATTGAAATCTCAAGTGCCTCGGCCCGGGTTTCGAAGCAGCGCGCGCCATAGGTCACGCGGAACGAGGTTCGGGCGCAGCTACTTCCCGTTCACGCCCATCCTCTTGTTGATGAACCACTGCTGCGCGATCGACAGGATGTTGTTCGTCAGCCAGTACAGCACCAGGCCCGCCGGGAAGAAGAAGAACATGACCGAGAACATGAGCGGCATCATCCACATCATCTTGGCCTGCATCGGATCCGGCGGTTTCGGGTTCAGCCAGACCTGGAACAGCGACGAGAGCGTCATCAGGACCGGCAGGATGAACCAGGGGTCGCGCGCGGCCAGGTCGGTGATCCAGCCGATCCAGGGCGCGTTGCGCATCTCCACCGTCGACAGCAGCACCCAGTACAGCGCGATGAAGAACGGCATCTGGACGACGATCGGCAGGCAGCCGCCGAGCGGATTGACCTTTTCCTCGCGGTAGATGCGCATCATCTCCTGCTGCATCTGCTGCGGCTTGTCCTTCAGCCGCTCGCGCATCTCGGTCACCTTCGGGTTGATCGCCTTCATCTTGGCCATCGACTTGTAGGCCTGGGCATTGAGCCAGTAGAAGGCGATCTTCAGCAACACGACCAGACCGACGATGGCCCAGCCCCAGTTGCCGATCAGGGTGTGCAGCTGAGTCAGCAGCCAGAACAGCGGCTTGGACAGCACGGTCAGCCAGCCGTAGTCCTTGACCAGGTCAAGCCCCGGCGCCAGCGCAGCCAGCCGGTACTCTTCCTGCGGTCCGGCGTACAGACTGGCTTCGAAGGAGACGCTGGCCCCGGGTGCCACTTCGCCCAGGGGCGTGACCATCGCGATCGAGTACAGGTTGTCCGAGACCTTGGCGGTGCGGAACTCGCGCGGCGTGGCCGGCGCGATCAGCCAGGCCGACGCGAAGTAGTGCTGGACCATCGCGATCCAGCCGTTGTCGGCCTGCTTGTCATGTTCGGCCTTGCCCTTGTCGATGTCCTTGAAGTCGATCTTCTTGAATTTCGCGGCCTCGGTGTACAGCGCCGGACCGGTGAAGGTGAAGTAGAACGACGACTCCCCCTCGGGCGGATTGCCGTCACGCGCGAGCTGCAGGTAGAGCTGCGGCGACACAGGTGCGGTGCTGCCGTTGACGAACTCGTGCTTGACCCCGATGAGGTAGCGCCCACGCTCGAGCGTGTAGGTCTTGATCAGCTTGTTGCCATCGGTCCCCAGCGCCTCGAAAACGATCGTGATGGCCTTGCTGCCGCCGGCCAAGGTGCGCTCGCCCGGCACGGGCGTCATCAGCGTCAGGTGGTTCGGCAGGGCAGGCCCGCCTTGCGCAGAGATCAGGCCCGTCTGTGCGAGGTAGACGCGCTGGCCACTCTGGTCCATCAGTCGCACGTGGCGAGTCGGGTCGTTCTGATCCTCGTAACCCAGCAGTTCCAGCCCGACCAGGGTGCCGCCGCGGCTGTCGAAGGTGGCCCGGACGACATCGGTCGTGACCGTGATCTGTTCGCTCGCGGGCGCCGCCGCAGCCGTCGGCAAGGCCGGGCTCGTGGTCGCGCCCGGCGCCGCCACCGTGATCGCACCGGGCACACCCGAGGCACCGGGCGTCGCGCCGGAGGCCGACACGGCCGGACGGGCGGGCCCCCCGAAGATGGTGGGCTGGCCGGTGTGCTTGTTCCACGCGTCCCAGAGCAGGACGAGCGACATCGTGAAGACCACCCAGAGCATGGTGCGGCGCATATCGGTCATGAAGGATTCCGGTTCGAAACGGGAGCGCTGGCGCGTTCGCCGAGGCCGAGGCGCGAAAAGAGGCCGTGCAGTTCTGTCGGAACAGGATCGAGTCCACCGTCGCACCAGGGGTGGCACCGCATCAGGCGGCCCGCCGACAGCACGCCACCCGCCACCGCGCCGTGGCGCTCAAGCGCATCGAGTGCGTATTGCGAACAGGTCGGCTCGAAGCGGCAGGCGCTGCCAAGCCAGGGCTTGAGCGCAAAGCGGTAGCCCCGCACGAGCAGGATCAAGGCCCGCTGAGGCAGGCGAAGGAGCATGCGCATGGAGTTCCTCATTTCGTCAGACTGTGTCAGCGCCCCGCACCGGCGAGCATTTCGTCAAGCTCGGTGCGCGCCAGTTCACGCAGCCCCCGTGAGGCTGCCGATTTGAACTCCGCGCGCGCAAACGGCTGGCGCAATCGGATCAACCAGGACCCGCAAGGCAAGTTGCCGGCATGACGCAAGACCGCGACCTTGATCTGGCGCCGCAACAAATTGCGAGTCACCGATCTTCGGGCATGGCGCTTGGGCAACACGGTTCCGATCCAGTGCTGAACCGCCCTGTTATCCACAGACCGGTCGAGATCTTGACATATGTCTGTGGATAAGTTGCCGGGCCGGCTTCCTGCCATCGGCAGTTCGGTGCCCCCCGGACCGCAATTCACGAAGTGAACTGCGAAGTGGGCACTTCGCGACCGAATGGGTGTCGCGAGCAGGCGCTTGAAGTCATCGCTGTGCACAACACGGCCGAGCTTGGCCGTCACGGGACGTGGCAATGGCCAGTCAGAGCGCCAGGCGCTTGCGGCCCTTGGCACGCCGGGCATTGATGATCGCGCGACCGCCGCGGGTCTTCATGCGCACGAGAAACCCGTGATTGCGGGCGCGGCGGATCTTGGAGGGCTGATAGGTGCGCTTCATGGTAGGTCCTGAGAGAAATCGGTCGGTCGAAAGGCCGGACGCCTTGCTCGGCGCGGCTGGCAGCGTGGCAATCGGCCCCGGTTGGGGTGCCTGGACGGAACGAACCGGGTCGCTCTGGCCCCGGCGGCGTTCCCTGCCCTGCGTTGTCTGCCCAAGGGTTTCCCCGAAGGAGAATCCCCCGGGTCTCCCGTTCTGCCCAAGCTCTGTTGCGCGCAGGCGAAGTCAGGAGAACCGAGGATTACATCAAAAAACCCCTTGTTGGTCAAACACTTGCACCGCACCTCGGGCAATCCAGGGGGATTGACCTGGGGCGCTAAACTGTGGATAACTGCCATCCGGCGAGCCCTTTCCATGATCCCTCTGGCTCGCGAACAAGAAGATTTCCACAAGCACCGATCCATGACCCTAGACCTCTGGCAGCTGGGATGCGAACGCCTTGCCGGCGAACTGCCCGAACACCAATTCAACACCTGGATACGTCCGCTTCCCCCCGCCGAAATCAGCGTGGACGGGGAAAACTCGACCCGTGTGTCGCTGCGTGTTCCGAACCGGTTCAAGCTCGACTGGATTCGCTCGCAATACGCTGGCCGGATCGAATCCGTGCTGAGCGATCTGGCGGGCACGCCCGTGCTGCTCGAGCTGACCCTTGCACCCAAGGACCCCGTTCAGGCCAGGCCGCCGGCAATCGCACCGGTGGTGCCCGTCATCGACAGCGCACGGACGCCCTCGGCGTTCGTGTCCCCACCCCCTTCGGCGACACGCCACAAGCTCAACTCGGCGCTGACCTTCGACAACCTGGTGCCCGGTCGCGCCAACCAGATGGCGCGCACCGCTGCTTTGCACGTGGCGGGCGCTCCGGGCCAGATGTACAACCCCTTGTTCATCTATGGCGGCGTCGGCCTGGGCAAGACCCATCTGGTTCACGCCGTTGGGAACGCGTTGCTGAAGGACAACCCCGAAGCCAGGGTGCTGTATCTGCATGCGGAGCAGTTCATCAGCGATGTGGTCAAGAACTACCAGCGCAAGACCTTCGATGACCTCAAGGCGAAATACCACCAGCTCGACCTGCTGCTGATCGACGACGTGCAGTTCTTCGCCGGCAAGGAGCGCACCCAGGAGGAGTTCTTCAATGCCTTCGAGGCGCTGCTCGCCAAACGCGCCCACATCATCATGACCAGCGACACCTATCCCAAGGGGCTGGCCGACATCGACGAGAGGCTGACCTCGCGCTTCGACTCGGGGTTGACGGTGGCGATCGAACCACCCGAGCTCGAGATGCGGGTTGCCATCCTGATACGGAAGGCCCTGGTCGACAACATCGAGATGCCGGAGGACGTGGCGTTCTTCATCGCCAAGAACGTGCGCGCCAACGTGCGTGAGCTCGAAGGCGCCCTGCGCAAGGTCCTGGCCTACGCCAAGTTCTCGCACAAGGAGGTCAGCATCACCTTGGCACGGGAGGCGCTCAAGGACTTGTTGTCGATCCAGAACCGGCAGATCTCGGTCGAGAACATCCAGAAGACAGTGGCCGACTTCTACAAGATCAAGGTGGCCGACATGTACAGCAAGAAGCGCCCGGCCAGCATTGCCAGGCCGCGCCAGATCGCGATGTACATCGCCAAGGAAATGACGCAGAAGAGCCTGCCCGAGATCGGTGAGCTGTTCGGTGGCCGCGACCACACGACCGTACTCCATGCGGTGCGCAAGATCGGTGGCGAGCGGACCAAGAACACCGAACTGAACCAGCAGCTTCATGTGCTTGAACAGACACTCAAGGGATGAAACGCCCGCACAACCCTGGGGACAGATTCGGGACAACGACGACCTTGTCCACAACTGAAGGCACCGGTCGTGAGTTGTCCCCAATGCGCTGTTTCACTCAAGGGTCATGGCACACAGGGTTCACAGCCGGCTAGAGCATTGATAAATCAGGCGAAAATAGCGTTGTTCACAGCCTGAGTCGTCCTCTACTACGACTACCAAGGTTTAAAAGAGAGAAACATATGATCGTTCTGAAGGCGGCCCAAGAGAAACTGCTCGCTGCGCTGCAGTCGGTTGCCGGGATCGTCGAGCGGCGCCACACCTTGCCCATCCTGGCCAATGTGCTGATCCGCAAGAACGGACCCGAGCTCGAGTTCACGACCAGCGACCTCGAGATCCAGGTTCGTACGCACGCCGAACTCGGCGGCGATGCGGCCAGCTTCTCGACCACGGTCGGGGCCAAGAAGCTGATCGACATCCTGCGTGCATTGCCAAGCGACCAGTCGGTGACCTTGAGCGCCAACCAGAACAAGCTGACGCTGCAAGGTGGCAAGAGCCGCTTCACGCTGCAGACGCTGCCGGCAGACGACTTCCCGCTCGTCAACGAGGCAGTCGATTTCGGTCCGATGTTTGCCGTGCCGCAGAAGACCTTGCGCCACCTCATCAACCAGGTGCACTTCGCGATGGCGGTGCACGACATCCGCTACTACCTGAACGGCATCCTGTTCATTGCCGAAGGCAAGCTGCTCACCTTGGTCGCGACCGACGGGCATCGGCTTGCACTGGCCCAGAGCACGCTCGAGACCGAGATTCCGAAGCAGGAGGTGATCCTGCCGCGCAAGACGGTCCTCGAACTGCAGCGCCTGCTCAAGGACGAGGACACGCCGATCGAGATGCGCTTCGCGGGCAACCAGGCCAAGTTCGGTTTCTCGGGCATGGAGTTCGTGACCAAGCTCGTGGAAGGCAAGTTCCCGGACTACAACCGCGTGATACCGAAGGGCCACAAGAACAAGATCACGCTCGGTCGCGCACCCCTGTTGTCCTGCCTGCAACGTGCTGCGATCCTGACCAGCGAGAAGTTCAAGGGTGTCCGGCTCAACATCGATCCCGGCACCCTTCGCATTGCATCGAGCAATGCCGAACAGGAGGAGGCGAAGGAAGAACTCGAGATCGACTATGACGGCGACGAAATCGAGATCGGGTTCAACGTGACCTACCTGATGGATGCCCTGGCCAACATGAGCCAGGAGATGGTGACGCTGGAGTTGCAGGACGGCCAGGCCAGTGCACTCTTCACCGTGCCCGAACAAGCCGGTTTCAAGTACGTGGTGATGCCCATGCGGATCTGATCGGCCGCGCCCCGATCCCTTGCCAAGCGGGCCTGCCCAGACGATGGGGCCCGCTTCGACATTTTTCAGAAGACATTGATGACCGAACCCATTCCCCAGCACCCGACGCCTGACGCCTATGGCGAAGGCAGCATCCAGATCCTCGAGGGATTGGAGGCCGTTCGCAAACGCCCCGGCATGTACATCGGTGACACCTCCGATGGCACCGGTCTGCACCACCTCGTGTTCGAGGTCGTCGACAACTCGATCGACGAATCGCTCGCCGGGCACTGTGACGACATCGTCGTCACGATCCACACCGACAACAGCATCAGCGTCATCGACAACGGACGAGGCATCCCGACCGGCGTCAAGATGGACGACAAGCACGAGCCCAAGCGCAGTGCGTCGGAGATCGCGCTGACCGAACTGCATGCGGGCGGCAAGTTCAACCAGAACAGCTACAAGGTCTCGGGCGGGCTGCACGGCGTCGGCGTCAGCTGCGTCAATGGCCTGTCCAAGTGGCTGCATCTGCGCGTGCGCCGCGATGGCAAGGTGCATGCGCTGGAGTTCAGGGCCGGCATTCCGCAGGACCGCATCGTTGAGATGCGTGACGGGGTCGAGGTGAGCCCGATGAAGATCGTCGGCGAGACCGACAAGCGCGGCACCGAAGTGCACTTCCTGCCCGACGACCTGATTTTCCAGAACATCGACTTCCACTACGAGATCGTGAGCAAGCGCCTGCGCGAGCTCTCGTTCCTGAACAACGGCGTCAAGATCCGCCTCGTCGACGAGCGCAACAACAAGGAAGACAACTTCGCCTTTGCCGGCGGCGTGAAGGGCTTCGTCGAATACGTCAACCAGGGCAAGAAGGTCCTGCACGGCAACATCTTCCACGCCACCGGCGAGAAGATGAGCGACAACGACACCAACATCACCGCTGAAGTGGCGATGCAGTGGAACGATGGCTACAGCGAGAACGTGCTCTGTTTCACGAACAACATCCCGCAGCGCGATGGGGGCACCCACCTGACCGGCCTGCGCGCGGCGATGACGCGCGTCATCAACAAGTACATCGAAGAGAACGACTTCGCCAAGAAGGCCAAGGTCGAGGTCAGCGGCGATGACATGCGCGAAGGCCTGTGTTGCGTGCTGAGCGTGAAGGTGCCCGAGCCGAAGTTCAGCAGCCAGACCAAGGACAAGCTGGTCAGCTCCGAGGTGCGCGGTCCGGTCGAGGACGTCGTCAGCAAGGCGCTCACCGACTACCTGCTGGAGAACCCGGTCGACGCCAAGATCATCTGCGGCAAGATCGTCGACGCCGCGCGTGCGCGCGAAGCGGCGCGCAAGGCGCGCGAGATGACACGCCGCAAGGGCGTGCTCGACGGTCTCGGCCTGCCGGGCAAGCTGGCCGACTGCCAGGAGAAGGATCCGGCGCTGTGCGAGATCTACATCGTCGAGGGTGACAGCGCCGGCGGCAGCGCCAAACAAGGGCGCGACCGCAAGTTCCAGGCGATCCTTCCGCTGCGCGGCAAGATCCTCAACGTCGAACGTGCGCGCTACGAGAAGCTGCTCACCAGCAACGAGATCCTGACCCTGATCACGGCCCTGGGCACCGGCATCGGCAAGGGCATGGGCGGGGACGATTTCAACCCCGACAAGCTGCGCTACCACCGCATCATCATCATGACCGATGCCGACGTGGACGGCGCGCATATCCGGACCCTGCTGCTGACCTTCTTCTACCGCCAGATGCCCGACCTGGTCGAACGCGGCCACATCTACATCGCCCAGCCGCCGCTGTACAAGGTCAAGCATGGCAAGCATGAGCAGTACTTGAAGGATGGGGGCGAACTCGATGCGTATCTGCTGCGCGTCGCGCTCGACGGCGCCTCGGTCGAACCCGGGGGCGACAAGCCGGCCATCGCCGGCCCTGCGCTCGAAGAGCTGGCGCGCCAGTACCTGCTGGCCAACAACGTCGTGCAGCGGCTGTCGAACTGGATGGACATCGAGGGCCTGCGCGCCATCGCAGACGGTCTGGTGCTGGACCTGGACAATGCGCCCGCCGCCGAAGCAAGCGCGGTGGCGCTGAGTGCGGCGCTGCACGATGCAGAAGTCACGGCCGAGTTCGACACCCGGACCGACAAGCACCGGCTGCGCATCAGCCGCCGCCACCATGGCAACGTCAAGAGCAGCGTCATCACCCAGGACTTCGTGCACGGGTCCGACTACGAGACGCTGTCTCGCACCGGGCTCACCTTCAAGGGGCTGCTGACACCCGAGGCCGTCGTCAAGCGCGGCGAAGGCGAGCGCCAGAAGGAGCAGAAGGCGGGTGACTTCCGCGCGGCGATGGCGTGGCTGATGGGCCAGGCCGAGAACAGCGTCGGGCGCCAGCGCTACAAGGGGCTGGGCGAGATGAACCCCGAGCAGTTGTGGGAGACGACGATGGACCCGACCGTGCGCCGTCTGCTCAGGGTGCAGATCGACGACGCGATCGAAGCCGACCGGGTCTTCACGATGCTGATGGGCGACGAGGTCGAGCCGCGCCGCAACTTCATCGAAGCCAACGCGCTGAGGGCGGCCAACATCGACGTCTGAGTCGGATGTAGAGGTTGGATCCGGCTGCCGCTGTCCGGCCCTTCGCGCCCCGCCTCAGTCGCGTGGCGCCGCGCCGTTCTTCAGTTGTCCGATCAGCCGGTCCTTGTCGATCCACTGCTGCTCAACCCAGGCGCTCAGGCGCTGCCGGTAGGCCTTGTCGCTGATCGGGTCGCCGCCCAGCACCTGCTCGGGAATCGGGCGTGCCTGCACGCGCACGGTGACCGCGTCGATGCGGCCGCACAACAGGTCCCAGAAACGGGGCGCGCCATGCGGGTAGACGATCGTGACGTCGAGCAGCGCTTCGAACTGCTCGCCCATGGTGGCCAGCGCGATGCCGAGACCACCGATCTTGGGTTTGAGCAGATGCTGGTAGGGACTGCGCTGGGCCTTGTGCTTGGCCGGCGTGAAACGCGTGCCTTCGACGAAGTTGATCACGCTGGTCGGGATGCGCTTGAACTTCTCGCAGGCCTCGCGCGTGGTCTTCAGATCACTGTGGTGGGCGCCGGCGCTGCGGCCACGCTTCATGAACGGGAAATCGAGCGCCCACCAGGCCAGACCGATCACCGGGACCCAGATCAGTTCCTGCTTTAGGAAGAACTTCAGGAAGGGAATGCGCTGGTGAAAGATCCGCTGCAGCACCAGGATGTCGACCCAACTCTGGTGATTGCTCGACACAAGGTACCACCCGCGCGCGTGGAGCCCCTCGACGCCCTGCACATCCCACTGCGACGGTCGGACGGCGGCGATCCAGGCGTTGTTGATCGCGACCCAGGTCGAGGCCAGCGCGGTCAGCACATGGTCGCAGGCCGTGCGCAGCCTGCCCGCTGGCAGCACCAGCTTGAGCAACGCGGCGGGCATCATGCACAGCGTGAGGAGCGGCGTGCTCAAGCCCAGGGTCAGTGCGGTGAGGATGCCGCGCAGGGGCGCCGGGAGGCTAGCAAGCATGGGCGAAGGGGGTCCGGAGATCGTTGGGGTGGTCACGCACGCAGGCTGCAGTGCCAGAGCGCGTATTGTCGTGCCTGCATCTCATCGCGCCGCCGTGGAAGCCGGTGGGGCGGGCGCGATGATGATCACGTCGACCTTGCCGCCCACGCAGTCCACGGACTGGCCAGGCTTGCACAAGGGACGGTCGGCGGGCGGGCGCTTCGAGCGCTCGAGCCGTGCCTGCGGATCCAGCACGGCATACATCACGACGCCCGCGGTCACCACGGCCAGCGCGACGATCAGCAGCCGTGTACGCAACCCGGTCGGACGGTAGCCGGCGTGCTTGTCCGGGCGCCTGCTCAACCGGGTTTCTCCTCGCTCATCGAAGCCAGTGCTGCCTTGTCCTGATCGATGCGGGTCTGCAGCTGCGAGCGTTCGTCCCCGGTCGCGGTTTCCAGCTCGTGCTCGAGTTGCTGCAAGCGGTCGAGCAGGTGCTCGCGCGATGCCAAGGCCTTGTCGCGTGTGGCATCGGCGGCCTTGTCGAACACCACGGTCTCGGCCTGGCCGGGAGCCGCCGCCGGGGTCACGGGCTGGACGATGGGCAGGACCTTGGTGCCGATGGCCACCCGACGCTGGGTCATGTAGGTCGGCGACACGATCTCGATGCCCTCGCCGTGCAAGGTGTCGAGGACATGCCGGTTCAGGTTCGAGCGCGCGGTCAGCAGCCCCTTGGTGTCGGCCAGCAGCCCGCTCACCCGGTAGGTGATGGCGTGGTTGCCCAGCTCGAGCACGCGCACGAAGGCGTCGCTCAGTTCGCAGGCCTCGGCGGCGCGCAGCAGCTGCGCCTCGGCACTCGCGTGGTGGATGTCATAGCCGAGTGAAAGGGTGGCCGAGACGATGGCGCCCGAACTGCGCACGACCGTCACCGGGTTGGAGATCAGCACCGTGTTGGGCAAGGCGACCAGCTCGCGGTTTTCGGTCTGGATCTCGGTGTCGAGCAGGCCACGTTGCACGACCCGTCCGAAGTGCTCACCGACCGTGATGTAGTCGCCGGTGTGAAAGGGCTTGGTGACGCGCAGCATGATGCCGGACATCAGGTTGGCAAAGATGGTGCTCGACGAGAAGGCGATCACACCCGAGGCGAGCAAACCGAGCAGGCCGATGATCTGGCCGCGCGCTGTGTCGCTGACCGGCAGCGCCAGTGCGACCGCCACCAGGCCCGCCAAGGTCAGGCCGAACATCACCAGCTGGCGCGGGAACAGGCGTTCGCTGCCGAGCTCGGGGTGGCGCGCAATCAGTCCGACATGGGCGGTCCACAGCACGATCACGACCACCGCGGCCACCACCAGCAAGGGCGCGAAGCCCTTCAGCGGCGCAGGCAAGGCGATCAGCAGGTCCATAGCGTTTTCTCCTCGGGCCGGTGCGATGTTGCGGCGTGGCATTCGCATCCCACTGCCACGCCGTTCTGCCGGTCCGGAGCACAATGCGCTCCCCATGAGTGCATCCCTCCCCATTGTGACGGGCGCTGGCGGCCCGGCCGAACGATGGGCGGTCGACGCCGGCGCGTCCGACGTTGCCATGCTCACCGTGCCGCCGGTATTGCACGGGGATCGCCGGTTCGACATCGACGTGCGGTTCGTGGCGCGCGCCTTCGCCAACGCCGCCTCGCCCTGGCTCAGTGTGCTGGTCGAGGTCGACGGCGACCGCCAGTGGGGCCGCAGGATCGACGCGCAGCGCGCGGGCGAGGTCGATTCGCTGGACTACCACTGCCGGCGCGACGTTCCTGCGGGCCAGGCGCTGCGCATTCGAGTCGTCACCCAGGTGGGCGGTGCACTGCGGCAACGCCTGTTGATCGAGGCCGAGGCCTCGGGGCCGCTCTGAGCCATGGCGGGGCGCCGGCATGCCGGCTACGATGGCGGCCATGCCGCATCGCGCCAACCTCCTCGCCCTCGCCCTCGCCGGCATGTTCATCGGGCCGGCGAGCGCCGCCCCACCCGCCCCGGCGCGCGGTCAGTTGCTCTACGAAACCCATTGCATTGCGTGCCACACGAGCCAGGTGCACTGGCGTGCCCAGCGCCGCGTGACCGATTGGGCGACCCTGGTCGCGCAGGTCAGACGCTGGCAGGGCGAGGCACGGCTGGGCTGGAGCGAGGCCGATGTCAACGCGGTGGCGCGCCACCTCAACGACACGATCTACCGGCTGGCGGCGCCACAGGTGGTGGCGCGCGCCCCAGGAGCGGATTGACAGGGGCCCAGGTCAGAGGTCGTCTGCGACCTTGGCCAGTTGCTCGATCATGAAGGCGAAGTAGGGCGGTACGCACTCCTGATGACCCGCAGGCGTCGAGGCGCAATCGGTCAGCGTGGCCGTGCTCGCGCCCCTGGCCAGCATGGTTTGCAGTGCATGCGTCGACGCGGTGTAGGGCACGGTCCGGTCGTCGCGCCCATGGAACATGCGCAGCGGCGTTGCGGGCGTCCAGTCATCGACGTTGTAGTCGCGTTCGAGGGCGGCGGCGTCGTCGGCCAGCAGGAGGTCGATGAACCGGGTGTCGAAGACCACGTCGGCGTCGTCGGGGATCAGCGCCTTGACGAGCTGGCGGCGTACTTCGTCGCGCACGGTCGAGCCCAGGTGGCGCAGGAACCCTGGGTTGATCAGCGCGCCCAGGACCGGGTTGTCGTCGCGCAGGCGGTCGATCAGGACGCCCAGTGTGATCCCGAGGTTGTAGGGGCCGGCGCCAGGGACCGATCCGACCAGCGTCGGTTTGTGCAGACTGTCGCCGGCCTGCAGCGCACGATGCGCCGCCATCGTGGCGTACCCGCCTTCGGAGTAGCCGACCAAAAAAAGCTGGCCGTTGTCGGCGATGCCTTCGCGCTGGCGCCACAGGGCAGCGGCCGTCAGCAGGTCGATGACTGCCGATGCGGTCGGAGCGGACTTCAGGTACGGGTGTGGCGTTCCCTTGGACGCCCCGTAGCCCACATAGTCGGGAGCCACGACGATGTAGCCCAGGGAAGCCATGACGATTGGCGGCTCACCGGCCACGACGTTGTTGCTCGGTGCTTCTGCATCGTTGAAGATCGTGCCGTGCTGGTAGCTGATGATCGGGCTGCGGTTGCCGGCGGCCTTGACTGGCACGCTGACGAGGCCGGACGCGGTCACCTGCCGGCCATCGCTGTCCAGCGTCTCATAGGTCAGACGGGTGGAGCTGACTGCGTACTTCGCGACGAACGGCGGCGCCTTGCTGCCGGGGGCGGCGGCGGCGGCGGTGATTTCGGCGGCCGACAGCGTGTTGACCGGGGTCGCCTGTTTGAGTTCGCCCGGGCCGACGACCTCGGCAATGGGCGGTGGCGCCGGCGGCGTGGCGGGCACCTCAGGCACCACCGGCGACGTCGGTTCGGCGCTGTCTCCACCGCCGCCGCCGCATGCCGACAGCGCGAGGGTCAGCGCGACCAACAGGCTGGGCAGCAGGCGGCGTGGGCCGGTGCGTACGGGGGATGTATCGGTCATGATCTAGAACAGTGGTGGGTTGCGGATCGCCCGGTGGCGCGTGGTGCGCATCGACGGGCAGCCGGGACCTTAGCACCGTGCCGAGCCACGGGCGACGACCCGCACGCCATCACCGGCGGACCGCAGGGAATTGTCGTCAGGGCATGCCCTGCGCGAGCCAGGGCGCAAACAGGGCCGCGATGCCCAGGAATGAGAAGAAGCCGACGACGTCGGTGACCGTGGTCAGGATGATCGACGAGGCCGTGGCGGGATCCTGGCCGAAGCGGCGCAGCAGGATCGGCACCAGTGCACCGGCCAGGCCGGCGGTCAGCATCGAGATCACCATCGCGAGCGTGATCACGCCCACCAGGGCCAGCGAACGGCTCCAGACGTAGACCGCCAGCCCGGTCGTCAAGGCGACCGCGACGCCGTTGATGAGGCCGGTGAAAGCCTCCTTGCCGACCACCGACGGCCAATGGCGCAGGCTGATCTCGCGCAACACCAGACCGCGCATCGTGACGGCCAGCGCCTGTGCGCCGGCGTTGCCTGACTGACCGGCGACGACGGGCAACAACACGGCCAGCGCCGTGAACTGCGCGATCGTGCTCTCGAACAAGCCCACCACGGCGGCCGCCAGGAAGGCCGTCAGCAGGTTGATCTGCAGCCATGGAAGGCGCTTCTTGACGGCGAACATCGGCGACGACAAGGCGCGCTCGTCGGGGCTGGCACCGACCATCGTCTGGATGTCGAGGCTGGCTTCCTCCTCGACCGCTTCCATCAACTCTGCCTGGCGGATGACGCCGAGGAATCGCCCGCCCAGGTTCACGACCGGCAACGCGGTGATCGGGTGTGCCTGCAAGGTCTCGACGACATCTTCCTGCGGGTCGAGTTCGTTGACGGTGGCAATGACCTGGCGCGTGATGTCGGCCAGCGGCAGCTCGCGCGCGGCCAGGGCCAGGTCCTGCACCTCGACGCGGCCGGCGAGCCGCCCTTCGTCGTCGATCACGAACAGCTCGCGCAGGCCGCTGCGCCGGATCTGGCGCAGCCGCTCGAGCGCCTCGGCCACCGTCATGCCGCTGCGCAACGGGCTGACCCGGGGGTCCATCATGCGGCCGGCGCAGTCCTCGGGATAGGCCAGCAGGCCTCTCAATTCGCGCGCCACTTCGTTGTCCATGCGCAGCAGCCATGTCTCGCGGACGGCGGGGCTGAACTGGGTCAGCACGGCGATGCTGGCGACCGGTTCGGCCTCGGCCAGCAGGTGCCGGGCCAGATCGACCGGCAGCCGTTCGAGCACGTCGAGCGCGACGTCGGGTGCGAGCGACTGCCAGGCCCGCAGCGCCGCATGGGTTGGCTGCGACGCGATGAGCGCGGCGGCGTCATCGGCCGGCATGGCCTCGAACAGGCGGGCCGCTTCGTGCGGATAGTCCAGCAAGTAGCGGTGCGTGAGTGCCGCGTCGGCGTGTTTCGTCGGATCAGCGCCCATCGGCGGGCTCCTGTTCCGGCCCAATCCGGGGCACGCCTGGCAGCAGCGACAAGGTGGCGGCGAAGAGCCCGGACAGCACCTGCCAGTAGCCGCGCGCGAACAGCGGTGGCAGCGCGCCCGAGCTGTCCTCGGGCGAGTCGTGATTCGTGGTTCCCGCACGGCGCAGGGCACGCGCCAGTGCGTCGTGGGTCATGAGCCCGATGAGGCGATCACCGGGTTCGACCACCGGCAGTGCCGAGGCGAGTTCCCAGCCGGGGTGCGCGGCAGCCGCCGACAGCGGGGCATGCGCTGCCAACAGCGCGACCGGTCGGATCATCAGGCTGGCCAGCGTGGCTGCTTCCGGCGCCTGCAGAAGACTGGCGAGCGAGACGGTGCCCCCCAGTCGGCGCGCCGCGTCGGCGACAAAGACGGTCGAGTGCGGCGAGACCGACTCGCGCAGGTGCAACAGGGCCTGGCCGGCGCGCGTGTCGTGCGGCAGCACGACGACGTCCGGATCGGCCCACGCGCCCAGGGTGTCCTGACCGTAGCCGAGCAGCAGCGTCGAAGCGAGCGCGATCGCCGTTGGCAGGCCCGCCACCAGCACGCGTCGGCGAGCGTCCGGCAGATGGCGCAGCAGGGCCACGGCAGGCTGGGTTCCCATCGGCGCGAGCAGTTCGAGGGCGCGGCCATCGTCGAGTGTGCGCAAACAGCGCGCGGCCCATTGCGGCAGCATCGCCGCGAGCACGGTCGCCCCGATGCGTGCCGGCACACGCTCGAACAGGGCGCCGGCGTCTTCCGCGCTCAGGCCCTCAAGGACACGCGCGGCCTGCACCGGATGGACGCGCATGTACGCCAGGCTGAGGGCGGCGTCGCGCTCGTCGACCATGGGCTATTCGGCGCTGTCGCGCGCGAGCGAGACGATCGCCTCGTCGTGGTACACACGGCCCGGCAATGCCACGCGGCCCTCGATCGTCTCGAGCACGAGCGATGTCGCGGTGACATCGACGATGCGCCCCTCGTGGCCGGCCACGCGGATGCGCTGGCCCACGCGCAGCGCCTGGCGCAGGTAGTGCGCGCCGATGAGGTTGGCCACATAGCCCCGAGCGCCAAGGCTGACCGCGATCGTCACGCCGCCCATGACCGAGGCCAGAAGGACGGCCGCAAGAATGGCCAGCCAGGTGACCTTGAGGCCGATCTGGTCGGCGCCGACGAGCAGGGTCACGATCAGCGTGGTGCCTTGCGCAACACGCGCCAGCGCCGCGCGTTGCGCCAGTGGCAATCCGGTCGCCGTGGCGCGCACCAGCTCGGCCACGAAGCCCGACAGCACATAGCCCGCTGCCACGATCAGCAGTCCGGCCGCCAGTGCCGGCAGATGGTCGAGCAGGCGTGCCAGCCAGTCGGTGAAGGTCGACAGGCCGAGGGTCTGCGTCGCGGCGGTGATGAAGAACAGCAGCACGACCCAATACACGACGGCGCCGAGCACCGCAGCCGAGCGGCCCAGGTGCCAGCGCGACTGGCCGGTGGCGCGGGTGATCAAGGAGTCGAGCAATGCGGCGCCGCGCCGAGCGGCCACCCGCAGCAGGCGGGCGAGCACCCAGCCGACCAGCACCAGCGCCGCTGCACCCAGGAGCTGAGGCAGGTGATCCAGCAGGCGGTCGGTGGTCGCGGAAAGTGCGCGGTTCAGCGCATCGGCAAAGGAGCCCATGGCGCATCGTACCGTCTGCTCGATCGGTCAGCGCCAGCCCGGCACCCGCATCAGCGCTGAGCCGTGCCCTTGGGTGCTCAGCCTTGCTCGTTTCGGGTGTCGGTTTCGAAGCTTGCGCCCTTCAAGACCGTTTCGTCCTCGCCCCAGCCCGGGTAGACCGCACGGAAGTCGGCCACGATCTGGTCCAGCGGCATGTCGTCGAAAGTCCCACGCTGGTTCACGTACTCCATGTGCCGGCGGCCTTCGCGATCGAACGGGTGGTAGATGGAGTCGTCGCGGCCGTTGAAGTCGAGCGGCAGAAGTCCGAAACGCTCACAGAGGTCGATGTTGAAGGCCGGGGTGGCCTTGCGCCATGCGCCGTCGAGCCACAGGTCTGCATAGCCATGCCAGATGAACAGATCGGTCTGCATCAGTTGGCGCATGCGTTCTGTGCTCAGATGGTTGCGCACATCGGCAAAGCCGAGACGGGCCGGAATCCCGATTGCGCGGCAGGCAGCGGCCAGCAGCGCGGCCTTGGTTACGCACCAGCCGACACCGGTCTCGAGGACTGCGCTGGCCCGCATGCCGGCCGGGGACAGGTCGACCCGGTAGGGGTCGTAGCGGAATCCGTCGCGAACCGCGTAATAGAGCGCGACGGCACGCTCGCCGTCGCTGGTTCCGGCCGCGTGACGGTCGGCAAATTCGATCACCTTGGGGTGGTCACGGTCGATGAGGTCGGTCGCGACCAGTGTGGCAAGGTCGGGCGTCATGGCGGTCCAGTGTTTGTGCGGCTACAGCGCAGTTGATCCGGCCGAAGGGAGTGGCTCCATCGCGGCAGGCTGCCTGCCATCCTAAGCCGAGATGAAGGCTTCGTAGCCGCGCCGGCGCAAAGCACATGCAGGACATTGGCCGCAGCCGGCGCCCCAGGCGTGGCGGTGGTTGCGGTCGCCGAGGTAACAGGTGTGGGTGTCTTCGACAATCAGCCGCACCAGGTCGTCGCCCCCGAGATCCCGGGCCAGTTGCCAGGTCTGGGCCTTGTCCAGCCACATCAGCGGTGTCGTGATCGCCATCGGGGTATCGAGTCCCAACGCGAGCGCCTGCTGCATTGCGCGCATGGTGCTGTCGCGGCAGTCGGGGTAGCCGGAGTAGTCGGTCTCGCACATGCCACCGACCAGGGTGTCGAGACCGCGCCGATAGGCCACGGTGGCGGCAAAAGTCAGGAAGAGCAGGTTGCGACCCGGCACGAAGGTGCTCGGCAGACCATGGCCTTCCAGTTCAATGGCCTTGGTGCGGGTGAGCGCCGTGTCGCTGATCTGGCCGAGCACCGACAGGTCAAGCACATGGTCGGACCCCAGTCGGGCCTCCCAGTGGGGATAGGAGAGCCGCAGGCGCTGCAGAATCGGCGCGCGGCAGTCCATTTCGACCGCGTGCCGCTGGCCATAGTCGAAACCAATCGTTTCGACATGTGAACAATGCTCCAGGGCCCAGGCCAGACAGGTGGTGGAGTCCTGCCCCCCGGAAAAGAGCACGAGCGCGCGTTCTGGCATGTATTTGGCTTTGTGGTAGTTGAACAACGGATTCGTCGAATACAATGCCGGGTGTAGTTACGCCCAAGACCATCGTTGGCGAAGGTCTCAGCCGCGAACGCCCTTCCAGGCGCAGTATCCGGCCGATTCACCCATGTTTTGATTCTCTTGCGGGTTTCTGCACTTGCGTCAGCATGTGCTGCGCGGGAATCTACGCGAAAGAAAGACAGTTATGAGCAAGCAAACAGGTATCGTGAAGTGGTTCGACGACGGCAAGGGCTTCGGCTTCATCACGCCGGACGCCGGTGGCAAGGATTTGTTCGCCCACTTCAGCGAAATCCAGGGCAGCGGATTCAAGAGCCTGGCCGAAGGCCAGCGCGTTGAATTCGAAGTGAAGGAAGGCCAGAAGGGTCCGCAGGCTGCGGCCATCGAAGCCCTTTCCTGATCGACCCGATCACGGCCGGCGCGTTCGTGAGGACGCGCCGGCCGAGTGGATTGGCAAGCGCGGCCGGGCTGTCCTGGCGCTGCGCAGAAAAGGAGCAAGGATTGGCGAAGGAAGAACTCATTGAAATGCGCGGCATCGTGAACGAAGTGCTGCCGGACTCGCGTTATCGAGTCACCTTGGACAACGGGCACGAACTCGTGGCCTACAGTTCCGGCCGCATGCGCCGTCACCACATTCGAATTCTCGCGGGCGACAACGTGTCGCTCGAGCTCTCGCCCTACGATCTGAGCAAGGGCCGCATCACGTTCCGTCATCTGGAACGTCAGCGAATGAACTGAGGCGCTCGCCACGACCGCGACCACTTCCGGCTACGCGGTCAAGCACGAGCAGATCGAGATCACCGGCGCCGCCGGTTTGCACATCCGATCGCTTCGTGACCGCCAGCAGTATCACGACCCGGAAGGCATTGCCGCCGGGCTCGGCATCTCTTCCGCCGCCTGGCCCCTCTTCGGGCTGCTATGGCCGTCGGCGTTCCAGTTGGCCACATGCATTGCGGCCCGACCGGTCGATCCGGCCGAACGAATTCTCGAGATCGGCTGCGGGCTCGGCCTGGCCAGCCTGGTGAGCCATCGGCGTGGCGCCGACATCACTGCCAGCGACTGCCACCCCCTTGCCGCGCGCTTCCTGCGTGTCAACAGCCGCCTCAACGGCCTTGCCGCGCTGCCCTATCGGCATGGAAACTGGTCGGCCGGGTCCGACGCAGGTTTTCCCGCTGGAGAGTGTCGCCTCGAGGGTCGCTTCGACCTCATCATCGGCAGCGATCTGCTCTACGAGCGCGACGACGGCGCAACCTTGTCGGCCTTCATCGATCGCCATGCGGCCAGGCGGGCCGAAATCTGGCTGATCGATCCGAATCGTGGCGTGCGCCCGGCGTTCAACCGCCAGATGGCCGAGCGTGGGTTCGGCCTCCATGAGGCGCGCATCGAACATGCCGCGAGTGCCGGAGTGCTGGCCTATCGCGGCCGCTGGTTGAGCTACCGCAAGGCCTGAAACTCCATTGCGGGCGCAGGTGTATGCCTGGTGCAAGCAGTTCGCGCTATCTTTCGCTTATTGACCCACGAACAAAAGGAGATTGAACATGAGCAAGCGTGATGTGGTGGTGCTGGGTGCGGCACGTTCGGCGATCGGGACCTTCGGCGGTGCGCTGTCCGACATGGAGCCGGCGGAATTGGCCGGGCTGGTGATGAAGGAAGCGGTCAAACGCTCCGGTGTCGACCCGAAGTCGATCAACTACGTGACCGTCGGCAATACGATTCCCACCGAGAGCCGATTCGCCTACGTGGCGCGCGTGGCCTCGATCCAGGCCGGGCTGCCGATGGACTCGGTGGCCATGTCGGTCAACCGCCTGTGCTCGTCGGGCCTGCAGGGCATCGTGACGACCGCGCAGAACATCCTGCTCGGCGACTGTGACTATGGCGTCGGCGGCGGCGTCGAGGTGATGAGCCGGGGCGGCTATCTGTCGACGGCGATGCGCACCGGCGCGCGCATGGGCGACACCAAGCTCATCGACACGATGGTCGCGACCCTGACCGATCCCTTCGGCGTCGGCCACATGGGCATCACGGCCGAGAACCTCGTGACCAAGTGGGGCATCACGCGTGACGAGCAGGATGCGCTGGCGGTCGAGTCGCACAAGCGTGCGGCGGCAGCGATCGCGGCCGGCTACTTCAAGGAGCAGATCGTCCCCATCGTCAAGCAGACGCGCAAGGGCGACGTGACCGTCGACACCGACGAGCATGTGAAGCCAAGCACGACGATGGAGACGCTGGCCAAGATGAAGCCGGCCTTCAAGAAGGACGGCAGCGTGACGGCGGGCAATGCCTCGGGCATCAACGACGGCGCCGCCTTCTTCGTGCTCGCCGACGCCGCAGTGGCGGCCAAGAACGGCCACAAGCCGATGGCGCGGCTGGTGTCCTACGCGGTGGCCGGCGTGCCCAACGAGATCATGGGCGAAGGCCCGATCCCGGCGACCAAGCTGGCGCTGAAGAAGGGCGGCGTCACGCTCGACCAGATGGACGTCATCGAGTCCAACGAGGCCTTTGCGGCGCAGGCGATCGCGGTCGCGCGCGGGCTCGAGCTCGACATGAAGAAGACGAACCCGAACGGCGGCGCGATCGCACTCGGCCACCCGATCGGCTGCTCGGGCGCCTTCCTGGCCACGAAGGCAATCTACGAATTGCACCGCACCGGCGGCAAGTACGCGCTGGTGACGATGTGCATCGGCGGCGGCCAGGGCATTGCGGCGGTGTTCGAGCGGCTCTGATCGCTCGCGCTCGCACCTGACCACGGCCCCGAATGTCGGGGCCGTGGTCGTTTTCAAGGACTGGATCGCCGAATGAACGCCGTCGACTACTACTTCGCCCCGATCTCGCCCTGGACCTACCTGGGTCACGCCCGCTTCGTTCGCATCGCCAAGGAGACCGGCGCGCAAGTCAACGTCATGCCGATCGACCTGGGCGCGATCTTCCCGGTCTCCGGCGGCCTGCCGCTGCCCAAGCGTGCGCCGCAGCGGCAGGCGTACCGCCTGCTGGAGCTGAAGCGCTTCGGCGATCACCTGGGCGTCAAGATCAACGTGCACCCGAAACACTTTCCGGCCCCGGGCGACGACGCAGCCAGGCTCATCATTGCCGTCGACCAGGCGCTCGGCGCAGCTGCCGCGCTGGAGCTGGTCGGCCGAATCGGCGCCGCGACCTGGGCCGAAGAACGCAACATCGGCGACGTCGGCGTGCTGCGCGCCATCGTCGAGGAGGCGGGCCTCGATCCGGCACTGGTCGAGCAGGCGGCGACGCCCGCGACTGCCGAGCGCTATGCCGCTTGCACGCGGCAGGCGATCGACGCCGGTGTCTTCGGCGCACCCAGCTACGTTGTCGACGGCGAGCTGTTCTGGGGTCAGGATCGGCTCGACTTCGTGGAGCGTCGGCTGCGCCGATGAGGGCTCGAGCGTAGAGTGTCCGCTTCATCTTCCTTCGGAGACACGTCATGCTGATCCCCCGCCAGGCCGTTCCAGCCTTGACCGTTGCGACGCTGGCTCACGGTCCGTTCACGCTCAATGCGAAGCCTCCCGAGCGCTTCACGCTGGTCGTCTTCTATCGCGGCCTGCATTGCCCGATATGCACCAAGTACCTGCTCGAGCTGGGCCGGCTGCTGCCGGAGTTCAGCAAGCGTGGCGTGGCTGTGATCGCGCTCTCGGGCGACGATGCCGAGCGCGCGATGGCCATGGCCGAGAAGGTGAAGTCGCCCGACCTGCCTTTCGGCTATGGACTGCCCCTGTCCGTGGCGCGCCAATGGGGCCTGTACACGAGCAGCGGGCGTGGCAAGACATCGATCGGCATCGAGGAGCCGGCTTTGTTCGCCGAGCCCGGTGTGTTCATCGTCCGCC
Organism: uncultured beta proteobacterium; assembly: GCA_963706655.1. GTDB lineage: Bacteria > Pseudomonadota > Gammaproteobacteria > Burkholderiales > Burkholderiaceae_C > Rubrivivax. The sequence goes on along the minus strand of CAVPNN010000023.1, from coordinate 21,357 downwards.
CCGACGGCACGCTGTACTACGGTGCGGTGCAGACGATGCCGTTCGCGCGACCCCACTTCGACGAGCTGGTGGCCGCACTCGACTTTGCGATCGACAAGAACTACCCAGCGCGCGGCGAGTACACCGGCGCGGTCTGAGACGGATCTGACGACAGCCATCGATCGATTGCGCAAGAGGCCACCTGAGCATGAACACGCCCCGAGCTGAAATCCCGCCGTTCGCGTTCGACAACAGCTATGCGCGCGAGCTGAAGGACTTCTACCTGGCCTGGACGCCGTCGCCGGCGCCGCTGCCCAACTTGATCAGGTTCAATCGCGGTCTGGCAGCCGAACTGGGCCTCGATGCCGACGTCCTCGACAGCCCGCAAGGGGCGCGCTGGTTTGCCGGGGCCGAAGTGCCGCCCGGGGCGACGCCGCTGGCGCAGGCCTACGCAGGTCACCAGTTCGGCGGCTTTTCGCCCCAACTCGGCGATGGTCGCGCGCTGCTCTGGGGCGAAGTGATCGACCGCGAGGGTCAGCGCCGCGACATCCACCTCAAAGGTTCCGGCCGGACGCCCTTCTCACGTGGTGGCGACGGCAAGGCGGTGCTCGGTCCGGTGCTTCGCGAATACCTGATTGGCGAGGCCATGTTTGCGCTCGGCATCCCGACGACACGCGCACTGGCCGCGGCGACGACAGGTGAGATGGTCCAGCGCGAAGTGCCCTTGCCCGGAGCCGTGTTGACGCGTGTGGCGGCCAGCCATGTGCGGGTGGGGACCTTCCAGTTCTTTTCCGCCCGTGGCGAGGACGAGAAGGTCCGCCAGCTGGCGGACTACGTGATTGCGCGCCACTACCCCGCGCTTGCCGATCGCGCCGACCGCTACCTGGCCTTGCTCGGAGCCGTGCGCGACCGGCAAGCGGCGCTGATTGCGCGCTGGATGTCGGTCGGCTTCATCCATGGCGTCATGAATACCGACAACATGACGATCTCCGGCGAAACGATCGACTATGGACCCTGCGCCTTCATGGACCGCTACGACCCGGCCACGGTGTTCAGTTCGATCGACGCTGGTGGGCGCTACGCGTACGCGAACCAGCCGCCGATCGCCGGCTGGAACCTGGCCCGACTGGCCGAGACGCTCTTGCCGCTCATCGATACCGATCCGCAGCAAGCGGTCGGATTGGCCACCGAATCGCTCGAGGCCTTTGCGCCATGCTACGAACGACACTGGCTCGAGGGCATGCGCGGCAAACTGGGGTTGAACAATGCCGAAGCAGGGGATCTCGAACTGGCCCAGGGATTCCTGGCCTCCATGCAAGGCCAGGACGTGGACTTCACGCTCGCGTTTCGGCATCTCGCAGACGCGGTCGAAGGGGATCCGCAACGGGTTCGCGGTCTGTTCGCTGACGGCTCGGCGTTCGACCCCTGGTTCGCGCTGTGGATGGCACGGCTGGGGCGGGATCCGGTCGAGCCCGTGACGCGGGCAAGCCGCATGCGAGAGCTCAACCCGGCCTTCATCCCGCGCAACCACCAGGTCGAGGCCGCGCTCGGTGCGGCTGTCGATCGAGGCGATCTGGCGCCATTCGAGACGCTGCTGGCCGTGCTGTCGAGGCCGTTCGACGATCAACCCGAACATGCCGAACTGGCGACGCCCGCCCCACTGGGGGGGCCGCACTATCAGACTTTCTGCGGCACTTAGCGCAGCGCGGTCGACGCCTCCACGAAGGGCAGCCCAAGGGCCTGTGCGACGGGCTCGCAAGTGACCTGGCCGGCGTGGACGTTGAGACCGGCGCGCAGGTGTTGATCGGCGCGCAGGGCGTCCAGGCCATGGTCAGCCAGCTCGCATGCGAAGGGCAGCGTGACGTTGTTGAGCGCGAAGGTCGAGGTGCGCGCCACGGCGCCGGGCATGTTGGCCACGCAGTAGTGCACGATGCCGTCGACCACGAAGGTCGGGTCGGAATGCGTCGTCGCGTGCGAGGTCTCGAAGCACCCTCCCTGGTCGATCGCGATGTCGACCAGCACGCTGCCGCGCTGCATCAGACCGAGCATCTTGCGCGTGATCAGCCTGGGCGCGGCGGCGCCGGGCACCAGGACGGCGCCGATCACCAGGTCCGCATTGGGCAGTGCACGCTCGATCGCGTCCTGGGTCGAGAAGACGGTCTGCACGCGACCGCCAAACTGCACCTCCAGGCGGCGCAGCGCCTCGGCCGAGCGGTCCATGACGGTGACGCGCGCGCCCATGCCGAGTGCGATCGTCGCCGCGTGGGTGCCCGACACACCACCACCCAGCACCAGCACTTTGCCCGGCGGTACACCCGGCACGCCGCCGAGTAGTACACCGCGGCCGCCCTGGGCTTTTTCAAGGCAGTGGGCGCCCACTTGAGGGGCAAGTCGCCCGGCCACTTCCGACATTGGCGTCAGCAGCGGCAGGCCACCGCTGGCGGCGGTCACGGTCTCGTAGGCGACACAACTGGCGCCGCTCGCGATCAGGTCCTTGGTCTGTTCAGGGTCGGGGGCCAGATGCAGATAGGTGAACAGGATCTGCCCCTTGCGCAACTGCCGTCGTTCGGCAGCTTGCGGTTCCTTGACCTTGACGATCATGTCCGCGCCCTTCCAGACGGCGGCGGCATCGTCGGCCAGTGTTGCACCGACGTTCGTGTAGTCGGCGTCGGCGATGCCGATGCCAGCACCTGCGCCGCATTCGACCGTCACCGCATGGCCGCGCCGCACCAGTTCGGCGACCGACGCCGGCACCAGGCCGACGCGGTACTCATGGTCCTTGACTTCACGAGGAACTCCGATGTGCATGACGACTCTCCGTGCGACTGGGTGCCCCAATGTAGGCCGGCGCGCTTCGAGGAAATGTCGGTGTTCAGACCCGGCAGGTGCGATTTCGAACGGAAATCGGGGGGTTCACTGAATCAACTGACGGCGCGCCCGGTGCAATCGGACGAACAGGTTGTCCTCGCTGATCGACAGGGTCCGGCAGACGTCGGCGGTGCTGCGGTCTTCCAGCACGCGCATCCGCATGACGTCACGCAACCCGGGTGTCAGCCCGTCGATCGCCTTCAGCGTTCGCGCCAGGCGCTCGCGCTGTTCGGCGACCTCGTCGGGTGCCGGTGTCGCGCTTTCGAACGAGCCGAAACCGGCCTCATCCTCTTCGGGCAAGCTGTGGTGACCGACACGCTGGCGCACGAGGTCGACGATCTTGTGCTTCAGGATGCCCACCAGCCACGACCGCAGCGCAGACCGTCCACCGAACGCCGCGCGACCAGTGATGACGGCTTCAAAGACATCGTGTACCAGGTCCTCGGCCAGCGACGGGTCGAGCAGCTTGCGGCGCGCGAAGCGCACCAGGTCGTTGCGGTGGGTCGTCAGGTCGGTCCACGACACGGGGATCGCGGCAGAATCGAGGGTGGCGGCGTGCATCAGATGACTCCTGGCGGTGGCATGGCCACAATGTCGCCGCCAGGCATCGCGCGGGGATCACCGAATCTCACAGCAAGATCACATCGGTGTAAGGTCTCGACCCATGTTGCGACACCCGCGAATGCCGCGCCGAATCCTCGTTGCCGAAGACCAGACGGACATCCGCGACCTTCTGGTGATGAACCTGCAGCAGGCCGGCTACGAGGTGCAGGCCGTAGCCGATGGCCAGGCCGCACTCGACAGCCAGGCCGGCGACGCCAGCGATCTGTTGGTGCTCGACCTGATGATGCCCAGGGTCGATGGGCTCGAGGTCTGCAAGGCGCTGCGCGCCAGGGGCCGCGACACACCGATCCTGATGCTGACCGCCAAGTCGACCGAACTCGACCGCGTGCTGGGATTGGAGCTAGGTGCCGACGACTACCTGACCAAGCCATTCTCGATGGCCGAACTGCTGGCCCGCGTCAAGGCGCTGTTGCGCAGATCCGATCTGCTCCAGGAGGCGCGCGTGGGCACGCCGCAGGATCAGGTGTTTCGCAATGGCGAGCTGGAGATCTGGCCGGCGAAGCGGCAGGTGGCGGTGCGCGGCAAAGAGGTCGAGTTGACGGCGCTGGAGTTCGACCTGCTGCTGCACTTCGCCGCCAATCCGGGCCGCGTGTTCTCGCGTGCACAGCTGCTCGACAGCGTCTGGGGCTACTCGCACGACGGCTACGAACACACCGTGACGACCCACATCAATCGCCTGCGCGCCAAGCTTGAGGCCGACCCGATGAAGCCCCAGCTCGTGCTGACCATGCGCGGGGCCGGCTACAAGCTGCGCGAAGCGCCACCGTGAAGGGACCGCCTGCATGACCGTGCGCGTGCGCATCGCGCTCACGATCTTCCTGACCGGCCTGGTGACCGCGATCGGGGTCATCGTCACGGTGGCTGTGGCCTTCCAGCGCTTCGAGCACGAGAGCGCCTATGACCGGGCGGATACGTTTCTCGGCCGTGCGGTCGAAATGTACGGAGACATGCTCGATCTGCACGCCCGGGATCCCGAGGGCTTTCGACTCATGTTGAGCAACCTTCTGCTGTTCGAGCCGAATACCCAGCTCTACTTGCTGGACGCCGCAGGAACGGTGCTCGTCAGCACTGGCAAGACGCCGCTCGGGCCGGGATTCCGTGTCAACCTGGACCCGGTGCGTGAAGCTGCCAGTGCAGCGCAGGACCGTCGACGGGTGCCCTATGTCATGGGCGACGACCCCGAGCACATGAGCCAGGACACCGTGGTCGCCGCGCGCGCCTTGTCGCGCGCAGTGATCCGGCCCCAGACCGAGGCGGCCGGCTACCTCTACTTGGTCTGCCAGCCACCGGCCTTGAAGGGCGGCCGGCTGGAGCTGTTCCGCAGCAGTCTGGCCGGGCCCGCACTCGCTTCCGTGGTGGCGCTGATCGTGCTGACGACCGTGCTTGCCGTCTGGATCATCGCTGCCGTGACCCGACCGCTGCGCGTCCTGAGCGACGAGGTGGCCAGCGCCGCGCGTGATGGGTTCGAGGGGGACATGCCGGCGGAAATCCGCGAGCCACTCGGCGGTGGCGACGACGAGTTCATGCGCTTGCGCGCCGGGTTCCGAACCCTGCTCGCGAAACTTCGCTCGCAGTGGGATCAGCTGCGCCGGCTCGATCACTTCCGGCGTGAGGGGGTGAGCAATCTCTCGCACGACCTGCGCTCGCCGCTCACGGCCACCACGGCCTGCCTCGAGACCCTCGACGGGCGCTGGGCTTCGGACCCGGCGCGCGACGACGACCGCCACTTGCTGCAGGTGGCACTGCGCAATACGCGCAACGCTGCGCGCCTGGTGACGTCGCTCGGCGACCTGGCCTTTCTGGACGAGCCTTCCTATCGGTTGCAGACCACGCGGCTCGATCTGAGCGAGGCGGTCGACGACATCGTCATGCGCTTCGCCGAACGGGCTTCGCAGCGCGGCGTGACGCTGGTGTGTCCGCATGATCCCGCGGCGCCGGTGCCGGTCGCCGAAGTCGACATCGAGCTGTTCGAGCGCGCGGTCGCGAATCTGGTCGACAACGCGCTCAAGTTCACGCCGTCGGGCGGGCGGGTCGAGCTCAAGGTGGCGGTCGAGGGGCGCGAGGTCTGTGTCTGCGTCAGCGACAACGGGGCCGGCATCGCCCAACAGGATCTGGCCCATCTTTTCGACCGCTTCTACCAGGCCAGGCACCATGTCGCACCGGCCGGAGGTGAAGGTGGCAAAGGCCTCGGGCTGGCCATCGTCAAGCGCATCGCGGAACTGCATGGCGGCCGGCTCCAGGTGGAGAGCCAGGTCGGGCAGGGCACGACAGTGTCGATGTTCCTGCCCGCGGCGGGCACGGCCTGAGAGGGAACGGACTTCAGGCGCTTTGGTGGCGCCTGCCGGTGCAGCGCTGAAGCTCGCCGACCGATGAAAAAGCCCCGCCGCAGCGGGGCTCGATCGCGAGGCCGAGCCGTTGGTCAGCTGTGCGTGGCTGCTGCGACCTGGGCCAGCAGCGCGGCGCCATGCTCAGGTGCCGACAACGACGTGACACCTGAGAAGATCGTCAGCGTGATGAACACGGACAGGACGAGGGCGACGGCGTGGGGGGTGCGGCGGTTGTTCATTGCGATCTCCTGGGGTGGCGTTGCGATGATTGAACTATCGTCGGCGGGAGCCCGAAACTCCACTGGATTGCGATGAACGGCATGCGGCTGCGACTGGACTGCGTTGATGGGCGATGAAGGCGCAGGGTCGCCGATCAAGCGTTGGTTGCAGATGGGCCAACGGGGTCAGGTGCTGCTGGTCGACAGCATCACGCAGCTCGAGATCGGTGACGCCGGCGCCGTGGTGGTCACGGGTTCGCACGGTGGTCGCAGCGCGGCGGCCTACGCGCTGGAACACCCGATGAAACTCGTGGTCTTCAACGACGCGGGTGTTGGCAAGGATGGCGCCGGCGTCGTGGCGCTTGCGTTGCTGCAAGCCCGAGGTCGTGCTGCGGCGGCGGTGGCGCATGACAGCGCCCGTATCGGCGATGCGCAGGATGCCTGGGAGCATGGCGTGCTGAGCCATGTGAACGAACAGGCCGCGGCCTTGGGCCTGGCCCCGGGCTTGCGGTGCAGGAGGCGTTGCGCGTCGCGCTGAAATCACGCGGCCCCGCCGAAGCGGGGCCGTAAGAGGGCAGCGAGTCGCGAAGCCGTTGCTTCAGGCAGCCGGTGCCTGCGACTGCATGGCCTTGGCCAGCATCGGTGAGGCGTGCGACGGGGCGGCCAGCTGGCTAACGCCCGAGAACAGCGCCAACGTGATGACGAGTGCGAGGGCGGCGGCGGTGGATTGGATGCTGCGGCGGTCGGTCATGGTGGGCTCCTTGTCTGCTGTGGCGGTGTGGGATCGGGGATCCGATGACTGAACTTTGCGCCACCATCGCTCGGGACGACAGCCGTTTGCGACGAACTGCCTTGAGCGCGTACTGAACCGCAGTCGGACGCGATGAGCGAGGGCTCAGTCGAGCGGCCAGGGCAGCGATTTCGACAGCCGCTGCAGCATGTTGGCCTCCGGCGCGGGACAGGCGGCACTGCCTTCGACGCCGCGCCACCAGGGGGTCACGGGCGCGAGCGCGGCAGGCTCCACCGCCTGGCCCAGTCGTGGCATCAGCAGCGGCGTGCCCGTGGGCTCGGCCAGTGCGAGCAGGGATTCGGCCGGCTCGTCCCAGGCGTGGATGGCCAGGCTGAAGGTGCCCCAGTGCACTGGCAGCAATGGGCCGCCGCCGAGCAGCCGGTGCGCCTCGAGCGCGTTCTTCGGGCCGAGGTGGATGTCACCCCAGGAAGGGTGAAAGGCGCCGACCTCGAGCATGACGAGGTCGAACGGCCCGAGCCGGTCGCGGATGGCCGTGTATTCGGTCGTGAGGCCAGTGTCGCCGCTGAAGAACACTGCGTGGCGATCGCCCCGAATCACCAGCGACGACCACAGGGTGGCGTTGCGGTCCTTCAGCCCGCGGCCGGAGAAATGCTGCGATGGTGCGGCGCTGATCGTCAGCCCGGTGTGCGGCACCGCGTGCGTCTCCCACCAGTCGAGTTCGGTGATGCGTTCGGCTGCCACGCCCCATGCCTGCAAGTGCGCGCCGACCCCCAGCGAAGTGACGAAAGGAACGCGGCTGTGGCGTGCCAAGGCGCGGATGGTCGGGAAGTCGAGATGGTCGTAGTGGTCGTGCGAAATCACGACCACATCGACCTCGGGCAGCTGGCGCAGGCGCAGCGGCGCGGGCTGGAAACGCCTGGGGCCGATCAGGCGAAAGGGCGAGGCGCGTGTGCCCCAGACTGGGTCGGTCAGCACCCGGTGGCCGTCGATCTCGATCAACACGGTGGAGTGGCCGAGCCAGGTGGCGCGCAGGCCGCTCGCCGGCGCACGAGACCAGGCGGCGCGTGGATCGTGGGTCGGCAAGGTGCCGCTGGGGACGCGGCGGCGCCCGCCGTCGATCAGGAACTCCTTGAGCGTCGGTCGCGCTGCGCTGTCGTCGCGCAGGCCGGGCAGCTTGGGGTGCAGGTTGCGAAATCCACCGTCGCGCCAGCGAGGCGAAGCGCGCATGCGCTCCAGACGTTCACCGGTCGCGGACTCGCCAAATGACTTCATGCAGGGACTCTACGGCACTGGTGTAATGTCTGTTCATCCAGCTGAAGGAGACCCGCCCGATGAAGAGCAAAGCCGCCGTCGCCTGGAAGGCCGGCTCCCCGTTGACCATCGAGACGGTCGACCTTCAGGGCCCGAAGGCGCTGGAGGTGCTGGTCGAGATCAAGGCCACTGGCATCTGCCACACCGACTGGTACACGCTGTCGGGCGCCGACCCGGAGGGCCTGTTCCCGGCCATCCTCGGTCACGAGGGCGCAGGCATCGTGCGCGAAGTCGGGATCGGCGTGACCAGCCTGAAACCCGGCGACCACGTGATTCCCCTGTACACGCCGGAATGCCGGCAGTGCAAGTTCTGCCTGTCGCGCAAGACCAATCTGTGCCAGCAGATCCGTGCGACGCAGGGCAAGGGCCTGATGCCCGACGCGAGTTCACGCTTCTCGATCGACGGCAAGCCCGTGCTGCACTACATGGGCACCAGCACCTTCAGCAACTTCACCGTGGTGCCCGAGATCGCGCTGGCCAAGGTGCGCGAGGATGCGCCGTTCGACGTCGCCTGCTACATCGGTTGCGGCGTGACCACCGGCGTCGGCGCCGTGTTGTTCACCGCCAAGGTCGAGGCCGGCGCCAACGTCGTGGTGTTCGGCCTCGGGGGCATCGGCCTGAACGTGATCCAGGGCGCGAAGATGGTGGGCGCGGGCAAGATCATCGGCGTCGACCTGAACCCGCAGCGTGAGGCGATCGCGCGTCAGTTCGGCATGACCGACTTCCTCAATCCCAAGGACCACCCGAACATCGTCGACGCGATCGTCCAGTTGACCGACGGCGGCGCCGACTACAGTTTCGAGTGCATCGGCAACACCAAGGTGATGCGACAGGCGCTCGAGTGCACGCACAAGGGATGGGGGCGCAGCATCATCATCGGCGTCGCCGAGGCGGGCGCCGAGATCTCGACGCGGCCGTTCCAGCTCGTCACCGGGCGCAAGTGGGAAGGCACGGCCTTTGGTGGCGCGCGCGGGCGGACCGACGTGCCGAAGATCGTCGACTGGTACATGGACGGCAAGATCCGCATCGACGAGCTGATCACGCACCGGCTCAAGCTCGAGGACATCAATCAGGGCTTCGAGCTGATGAAGCGCGGAGAGTCGATCCGCTCGGTCGTGATCTACGAGTAAAGGTGGCGATGGAGTTTCCGGTCACCTTGCATCGGCGGCGTGAGCGCCGCGTCGGCGATGCTGCGCGCAAGGCCGTGGCCGAGTTGCTGCCGCAGCAAGGCCTGCGGCGCGACCGGCTGATCGAGTACCTGCACGCGCTGAACGACCATTTCGGTCATCTGCGCACCGACCACATGGCGGCCTTGGCCGAGGCGCTGCGCCTGGCGCAGGCCGAGGTCTATGAGGTGGCGAGCTTCTACCACCACTTCGAGGTCGTGCGCGAGGGCCCGGACGGGGCCTTCACCGCAGCGCCGCGGCTGACCGTGCGGGTGTGCGATGGCCTGCCTTGCGTGCTCGCTGGCGCCGAGGCCTTGTTGGACAAGCTGCCGGCCTTGCTCGGTGCTGAAGTCAGGGTGGTGCGCGCGCCGTGCGTGGGTCGCTGCGAGCAGGCGCCGGCGGTGGTCGTGCACCAGTTCGCTGTCGCGCAGGCGACGCCGGATCGGGTCGTGCAGTCAGTCAACGCTGGCGAGCGGGATGCGACGCTCGGGCCGGCGATCGGGCTGGGTGAATATGTGGCGCAGGGCGGCTATCGGTTGCTGCGTGACTGCCTGGCCGGAAGGCGCGACGCTGACGCCGTGATCGGGGAACTCGAACAAGCCGGGTTGCGCGGTCTCGGCGGCGCGGGTTTCCCGGCCGGGCGCAAGTGGCGCATCGTGCGTGAGCAACCCGCACCACGCCTGATGGCCGTGAACATCGACGAAGGCGAACCGGGCACCTTCAAGGACCGCTTCTACCTGGAGTCCGACCCGCACCGATTCATCGAGGGCCTGCTGGTGGCGGCCTGGGCAGTGGGCGTCGAAGCTGTCTATGTCTATCTGCGTGACGAGTACCACGGTGCACGCGCCTTGCTGGCGCGCGAACTGGCCGCCCTGCCCGAGCTGGGGCTGACATTGCCGACGATCGAACTCCGACGCGGCGCCGGCGCCTATGTCTGCGGCGAGGAGTCGGCGATGATCGAGTCGATCGAAGGCAAGCGCGGGCTGCCGCGCCTGCGCCCACCCTATGTCGCGCAGGTCGGCCTGTTCGGCCGTCCGACGCTGGAACACAACTACGAGACCCTGCACTGGGTGCGCGACATCGTGGAGCGTGGGCGCGGCGTGGTTCGCCGATCAGGGTCGCCACGGGCGCAAGGGTCTGCGCTCGTTCTCGGTCTCCGGGCGCGTGAAGTCGCCGGGTGTCAAGCTGGCGCCGGCGGGCATCACGCTGCGTGAGCTGGTCGACGAGTATTGCGACGGCATGGCCGCTGGCCACCGGCTCTACGCCTACTTGCCCGGCGGTGCTTCGGGCGGCATCCTGCCCGAACGCCTGGCCGACCTGCCGCTCGACTTCGACACCTTGCAGCCGCATGGCTGTTTCATCGGGTCGGCCGCGATCATCGTGCTGTCGGATCAGGACCGGGCCGTTGACGCCGCGCGCAATCTGATGGCCTTCTTCGAACACGAGAGCTGTGGCCAGTGCACGCCCTGCCGCAGCGGCACGGCCAAGATGCGCCAGTTGATCGCCAGCGACACCTGGGATGCAGCCTTGCTGGCCGAGTTGTCCCAGGTGATGCGCGACGCGTCGATCTGCGGCCTTGGCCAGGCGGCGCCGAACCCGGTCGACTGCGTGTTGAAGTACTTCGCACAGGAGTTGCAGTCGTGACGCGACTCACGCTTGACGATCGGGTCGTCGAATCGCGCGACGGCGAAACGCTGTGGGACCTGGCCCGCCGCGAGGGCAATACGCTGCCGCACCTGTGCCACAGCGACGGTCTGACGCCGGCCGGCAACTGCCGCGCCTGCGTGGTCGAGATCGAGGGCGAACGCACGTTGGCTGCGTCCTGCTGCCGCATGGCAAGCGATGGGCTGGTGGTGCGCACAGGCAGTGCGCGCGCGGTGCAGGCGCGGTCGATGGTGCTCGAGCTCCTGATGAGCGACGCCGGCATGGCCAGCAGCGCGGCCGCGCGCAGTTCCGAACTGGTCGACTGGGCGCGGCGCATGGAGGTCCCGACTGGTCGTCTGCCGGCGCGCAATGGTTATGCGGTCCCTGACCTGACCCATGCGGCGATCAGCGTACGGCTGGACGCCTGCATCCAGTGCACACGCTGCCTGCGCGCGTGCAGAGACGTGCAGGGCAACGACGTCATCGGTCTGGCGGGGCGCGGACCTGACGCTCGCATCGTTTTCGACGCCGGTGATCCGATGGGCGCCAGCAGCTGCGTCGCCTGCGGCGAATGTGTCCAGGCCTGCCCGACGGGCGCGCTGATGCCGGCCGGCGGCGCAGGTCTCGCGCCGGTGACGAGGTCGGTCGATTCGGTCTGTCCCTATTGCGGCGTCGGTTGCCAGCTGACCTGGCATGTCGGTCCGGATGCCGCGACGGAGCGCGAGCAGATCCAGTACGTGAGCGGGCGCGACGGCCCGGCCAACCATGGCCGGCTGTGCGTCAAGGGGCGCTATGGCGCTGACTATGTGCACCATGCGGCCCGCCTGACCCGCCCACTGATCCGGCGCGCAGGCGTGGCCAAGGACCCGGCCGACATCGAACGGGTGAAGTCGGGCGAGCGGCCGCTGCAAGCGCTGTTCCGGGAGGCGGACTGGGACGAGGCGCTGGCGCTCGCGGCAGGAGGGCTGCGGCGCATCCGCGATGGCGCGCCGACGGGTGCCGAGTCGGCGCTGGCCGGCTTCGGATCGGCCAAAGGGAGCAATGAAGAGGCCTATCTGTTCCAGAAGCTCGTGCGCCAGGTCCTGCGCAGCAGCCACGTCGACCATTGCACCCGCCTGTGCCACGCGAGCTCGGTGGCGGCCCTGCTCGAGGGCATCGGGTCGGGCGGCGTCAGCAACCCGGTCGAGGACGTGGGGTTGGCGGACTTCATCCTGCTGATCGGCGCGAACCCGGTCTCCAACCACCCGGTCGCTGCCACCTGGATCAAGAATGCGGTCGACCGCGGTGCGACCTTGGCCATTGCCGACCCACGGCGCAATGCGCTGACGCGTCGCGCCCGCTGGCACCTGCAGTTCCGCCCCGGCAGCGACGTGGCGCTGCTCAACGCCATGCTGCACACCATCATCCACGAGGAACTGGTCGACGAATCCTTCCTGAAGGCACGCGTGAATGGCTTCGAGGCGCTGAAGGCGTCCGTTGCCGAGGCCACACCCGAACGAATGGCCGAGATCTGCGACGTCGATGCCGACCTGTTGCGCGAGGTTGCGCGTGCCTATGCCGGGGCCGGGAATGCGATGGTCCTGTGGGGCATGGGAATCGCCCAGCATGTGCACGGCACCGACAACGCGCGCGCGCTGATTGCGCTCGCCCTGATCACCGGCCAGATCGGTCGCCCGGGCGCGGGCCTGCATCCGCTGCGCGGGCAGAACAACGTGCAGGGCGCGAGCGATGCCGGCCTGATACCGATGATGCTGCCCGACTACCAGCGGGTCGGGGACGCCGCTGCGCGGGCGCCATTCGAGGCGCTGTGGGGCACATCGATCGACGAGCGGCCCGGACTCACGGTGGTCGAGATCATGCAGGCCGCCACCGCCGGGCGCATCCGCGGCATGTTCATCGAGGGCGAAAACCCGGCGATGAGCGACCCGGACACGGACCATGCGCGCAAGGCCTTGGCCACGCTGGAGCATCTGGTCGTGCAGGACATCTTCGCCACCGAGACCGCGATCCTGGCCGACGTCATCCTGCCGGCGTCGGCGCAGCCCGAGAAGTGGGGCAGCTACACCAACACCGACCGCCTGATCCAGGTCGGGCGCCCTGCGTTGACGCCGCCGGGCCAGGCCCGCCAGGACCTGTGGATCATCGAGCAGATGGCGCGCGGCCTCGGCGCCGACTGGTCCTATTGGCAGTCCGACGACGGCGATGGGGATCGAGCGGCCGAGGCTCCGGTCGCGCGCGTGTATGAAGAGATGCGTTCGCTGATGCGGCCGCTGGCCGGCGTGCCCTGGTCGCGCCTGGTGCGCGAAGGCGCCGTTCAGACGCCGGCGGCGAGCGAGTCCGATCCAGGCTCGGCGGTGGTGTTCACCGATCGTTTTCCGACCGCGGACGGCCGCGCGACCCTGGTGCCGACCTTCTACAGGGTCGGGGTCGAGGTGCCCGACGGCGAGTTCCCGTTCGTGCTGGCCACCGGGCGGATCCTGGAGCATTGGCATACCGGCGCGATGACGCGCCACTCGGCCCTGCTCGACGGCCTGGCGCCGCAGGCGACGGTGACGATGCACCCCGAGAGCGCCCGGGCGCATGGTCTGGCCGCCGGTCAGGCGGTCCGGATCCGCAGCCGGCACGGCCAAGTGCAGGCGCTGCTGGCCCTCAGTGCCGACGTGCGCGAGGACCAGCTCTTCATGCCCTTTGCCTTCTGGGAAGCGGCGGCCAACAAGCTCACCGGCGACGCGCTCGATGCGGTGGCCAAGATCCCCGGCCTGAAGGTGACCGCCGCCGCCGTCGAGGCCGCCTGAGGCGGCCGCCGTTCAGAACCCGCTGCCGGGTTGGCGCAGGTACTCAGCCTCTTCGGGGCTGTCAGCCCGGCCGAGTGCCCGATTGCGGTGCGGGAAGCGCCCGAAGCGCCGGATCACGTCACGATGCCGCTCGGCGTAGTCGAGGGCGCCGTTCATCGACGGATCGGCCTTTGCCAGGGACGTGAACAGCGCGACGGAGCGGTCCTGCAGCAAGGGGTCTTCGGCATGCTCCAGCGGCAGATAGGCGAACCAGCGCTGCGCGATCGCGAGCTGCTCGTGGGCGCCGGTGTCGATGAGATCGAGCGCGATCGACCGGGCGCGCGCGTCGCCGGCGAACGCCTTCGCCTGATCGCGAAAGAGGTTGCGCGGAAACTGGTCGAGCACCAGGATCTCGGCCAGGCGTGACGAGGCATCGCCTGGCCAGCCGAGTGGGCCCTGCAGTGCCTGCTCGACGAGTGCGGCGAAGCGCTGGCGGATCTGGTCGTCGAATGCGGGGTCCTTTCGGAACCACTCGGGTCTGGAGCCCTGCACAGGGTCGCCGAACCAGAACTGCAGGACGTCGCGGGCGTTCGGAGGGGTCATCGGGTCGGTTGACTTGCGGGTGGGATTGCGGATCAGCATAGCGCCCGGGTCACAATGCGGCACGACGAATTCGACCGGAGGATCTGACGCGATGACCACCCTGCTGATTGGCTTGTTGCTGTTCCTGGGTGTGCATTCGGTGCGCATCGTGGCCGACGGCTGGCGCACGCGCACGCGCGCGCGCATCGGCGAAGGCCCGTGGAAGGGCCTGTACTCGGTGCTGTCGGTGGCGGGTTTCGTGCTGATCGTCTGGGGCTATTCGATGGCGCGCCAGTCGCCGACGGTCTGGTGGACCGCACCCGCGTGGGCCAGCCATGCATCGGCCTTGCTGATGTGGATCTCCTTCGTCCTGCTGGCGGCGGCCTATGTTCCGGGCAATGCGCTGAAGGTGGCGATCGGCCACCCGATGGTGGCCAGCGTGAAGCTGTGGGCCTTTGCCCATCTGCTGGCCAACGGCACGGCGGCCGACGCCTTGATGTTCGGCAGCTTCCTGGTCTGGGCCGTGCTGTCGTTTCGTGCCGCGCGAGGGCGTGACCGGGCCCAGGGAACGGTCTATGTTCGAGGGCCGGCGTCGCGCACGGTCGTCACGCTGCTGGTCGGTACAGGGGCATGGGCCGGCTTTGCCTTCTGGGCCCATGCGGCCCTCATCGGCGTGCGACCGTTCGGGTGAGCTGGGGCTCGGCGCCTCACTCGACCTCACTTGACCTCACTCGACAATAGGCAGCGGCGCGATCAGGGCCTCGCCTTCGGCGCTGCCCTTGTTGACCGCGCGTGACACGGGCCAGGCCTGCATGTCGGCGCTGGCGCAGGGTTTGAGCAGCGATCGAACCTGGTCGGGGTCCTGAATCCCGCGTGAAAGCCAGGTGGCCCAGTCGCCGGGGGCGATCATGACGGGCATGCGGTCGTGGATGGGGGCCATCAGGTCGTTGGGCCGGGTGGTGAGGACGCAGCAAGTCAACTGCCAGTCGTCTGCCTCGGTTGCGCGCCATGCCTCGAACATCCCGGCCATCGCAAACGGGAGGGTGCCGGTCGGACTGATGTACCAGGGCTGTTTGCCCGAGGGCATCGCGGTCCATTCGTAGAAGCCGCTGGCGGGGAGCAGGCAACGGCGGCGCCGGATCGCCTGCCGGAACGAGGGTCTGTCAAACACGCCTTCCGCGCGCGCGTTGTTGAGCTTGTGGCCGATCTTCGGGTCCTTGGCCCAATGCGGCAGCAGTCCCCATCGCATCATCTCGGCGACGCGCTCGCCGTCCTTGGTCTCGTGCACGACGGGCACGGTCGACTGGGGCGCGACATTCCAGCGCGGCGGGAATGCCGGCAGGCGCACCACACTGAATCCGGAGACCAGGGTCTGCGGGTCATAGGCCACGACGTATCGTCCACACATGCCGTCATCTTGGCATGGACGCCCCCAAAGGGGGACAGCCTAAGGGTGATGGCGGGGTCGGGGTGGCGCCGGGAAGATCTCGGGCAGGACGAGATCCCAATCGCGAGGAGCCACCCATGAACACCTCACGCGCACACAACAGCACAGACTCGCAGGAGGGCTGCGGCTGGCAGCCTTGCGGCTGGTTCGACTCGAGCCAGGACCTGCGCGAGGGCCTGAACGTGACCGTGCACGACGCGCCAGAACGCGTCGTGTCACTGCTGCCGCTGACCTGGTGGGTCAGCTGGGAACTCGCCCGGGCCGCGCCGGCTGTCAGCGCCGCATACGATCCGTCGCGCGAGGCGGGTGCATGATTGGGACCGACTCAACGCAGGGAGATCAGATCGATGAAGGCCATCTGGAACGGCGCCGTGATCGCCGAGAGCAACGACACCGTGGTCGTCGAAGGCAATCACTACTTCCCCGAATCGTCGCTGAAGCGTGACCTCGTCACATTCAGCAACCACCGCACGAGTTGCCAGTGGAAGGGACAGGCGCACTACTACAGCCTGCTGGTCGACGGCGAGATGAACCCGGATGCGGTCTGGTACTACCCCGAGCCGAGCGAGGCAGCGCGCGAGATCAAGGGCCGGGTCGCCTTCTGGAAGGGCGTGCAGATCGTCGACTGAATCCGCTCAAGCCAGGGCGCCGCGGCGAAAGTCGTCGACCGCCTGGAAGATCTGCTCACGCGTGTTCATGACGAATGGCCCATGCTGCGCGATCGGCTCGTTCAGCGGCCGGCCCGCGACCAGGATCGCCTTTGCGCCCTCGGCGCCCGCACGCAGGTTGACGCCGTCGAATTCGTCACCGTTGGCCAGGATCGCCATGCGCTGGCGCGGCACTTCGGTGTTTCCGATGGTCAGGCTGCCCCGGTAGACATAGACGAAGGCGTTGTGCGCGGTGGGTAAGCGCTGATCGAAGCTCGCGCCGGGCTCGAGATCGATGTCGAGATAGACCGGCTCGGTGACTTCGCGCTGCATGGCCCCTGCGACGCCGTGCGCCTGCCCCGCGATGATTCGTACGGAGGCACCGTCGGACTGAAACTGCGGGATCTGCGCCAGCGGGATGTCCCGGTACCAGGGCGCGCACATCTTGTCGCGTGCAGGCAGGTTGAGCCAGAGCTGGAAGCCTTCCATGCGCCCTTCGGATTGTTCGGGCATCTCGCTGTGGATGACGCCGCGACCGGCTGTCATCCATTGCACGCCGCCGGGCTCGAGCAGCCCTTCGTTGCCGGCCGAGTCGCGATGGCGCATGCGGCCAGCCAGCATGTAGGTGATCGTCTCGAAGCCGCGGTGCGGATGGTCCGGGAACCCGCCGATGTAGTCGCCCGGGTTGTCGGTTCCGAAGGCGTCGAGCATCAGGAACGGGTCGAGCCGGCGCTGCAGGTCCTGGGTCAGGACGCGCACGAGCTTGACGCCGGCGCCGTCGCTGGTGGGCTGACCAGTGACCAGGCGCTCGACCGGGCGCGATGGTCCGAGGGGCAGTGGGGGTTTCATCGCGCCACTGTAGTGCCCGGCTGAGTCGGCTGCATTGCGCCGGACTGCATGCGGCGTTCGACGAAGGGGCCGGGATACTGGCCCGGGCGCATCGCAACGGATTGCCAGCGTGTCAACGAAAAGGGCCGGCAGAGCCGGCCCCTTCAATACAAGACCGATTGCCTCTGGGTCAGGTGCGCTTGGCCGCGCGACGGCGGCGCGTGCCGACAACACCCAGCAATGCCATGCCGGCAAGTGCCAGCGATGCCGGCTCAGGCACGCTGTTGTCGTTTCCAGGGGGCTTGCACAGGCCGCCTGTCAAGGTGTGTTTGCAGATGTCGCCGGTGAAGCTGCTGACCTTGAACCCGTCGTTGAAGCCGTCATTCGTGCTACCCATCGCCGTGCTGACTAGCCAGTGGCTCGAGAACACATTGCCGACGATGTCCAGCTTCTTTCCGGAACTAGAAAACTGACCTGCCTTGACCATGGTCCAACTGCTCAAGCCCCCGGTCAGGTCGCTGGGCTTGAACCCGGTCATGCCAGGAGCCCCTGCGCCGTCCCATCGCCAGATCTCGGCATCAGAGTCGCTATGGGTCCACGAGACCGCAACGCGACTCAAGTCAATGGCTTGATTAAAACTGATGGCCAAGACCTCTGCTCTACCGCCATACCGATAGTCCACCGACCCGTTCGCGTTGTACCGCAACACGTTGTCGATCGCGTGGTGCGGGCTGTTGCTATCGGTTTCCTGGGATCCGCTCTTGATCCCGATGTAGCTGGTGCTGGAATTGAAGACCGCCGGGTCAAAAGTGCTTGAAAGCTGCCCCGCGCCCCATGCCGCGATGGTCGCCGTCACATCGCCGCTGGCGCCGCTCACGGTGCAAGTCGTCGGATTGCACGGCGCATTCCAGTCCCAAGTTGCGTTCCACGTGTCCTGCGCCGCCACCGGCAATGCGCCAACTGCCAGTGCACTTGCGGCTAGGAATCTGACCAATTGAGCTTTGTACATAAATTCCCCGGGAAATCCTGGCATTCGAGATCGAATGTGTCGCGATGTATCAAGCAATCTTCGGGCCAAGAGAAAAATATCAACTGTGACAGGTACTTAGTTCTATATCGTTGCGTGGCTTGATCAACCTTGTAAACAAAACCGACAGTCCTGAGCTTCAGTTCAAGTCGGCCAGCAGCCGCACTGCCTCGGCCTTGTTGGAGAACTCGCGGCCGGTTGCCAAGGCCGCTTCGAGTTCCTGACGGGCCTCTGCGCTGCGGCCGGTCTTGGCCAGCACCGCGGCCAAGAAGTACCGCGTGTTGGAATTGGTCGGATCGCGCAGGCGCGCGTCGCGCAAGAGTTGCAGCGCGCGGTCAGCATTTCCGGCCTGGAATGCAGCCCATCCGGTGGTACCAATGATGTGTGCCGCGCCAGGCTGAAGCGCCAAGGCACGTTCGGCGACCTGCAGCGCGGAGGGGTCCTTCATCAGGATCAGCACGTTGGCCAGGTTGTTGGCGGCTTCGGCGTCGCCCGGGTGGAAAGAGAGCAGCCTTTCATAGGTGACGCGGGCCGCCTTGAAGTCGCGTCGACGCGACTGGCCGTCGCCGACTGCCCTCAGCGCGGCCGCGTCGCGCGGATGCTTCTGCAACCACTGTTGTCCGATCTGAAGCGCAGACGCGGGGTCGTGTTCGTAGGTGGCCGCGAACAGCCGGAGCAAAGATTGGGTGCTGGATTCCAGCTGATGAGCAAGGCGGAAGGAATCGCTCGCTACGCGCATCTGTCCCCGCGCGGCAGCGACCTGACCCAGCAGCGTAGGTCCGACGCTCAGTTTCGGGTTTGCCGCCAGGACTTGCCTGGCCCTGCGTTCGGCCTGGGCCAAGTCGCCGCGCCGGATGTCGACCTCGGCCCGCAACGACATGGCTGGCACGTTGCCCGGTTCTTCTGCCAGGGCCTTGTCCAGGCTGTGCACCGCCCCTGGCAGATGGTCCGAAGCCATCTGCAGTCCGGCGATCTGGACCAAGGCCGGTACGTCGTAGGCGACCAGGCCCGATGCGCGGGTCAGCGCAGTCCTCGCCGCCAGGGTGTCACCCATGGCCAGGTGGACCCGCGCCGACATGACCAGTACACGCGGCGCTTCCGGTGCCTTGGAGGTCAGTCTCTTGATCGACTCGGCTGCCAAGTCGACCCTTCCGTTGGCGAGGTCGAACGTGACCAAGTGCATGCCGGTGTCAAGTTCGGACGAGCCACTCTGTTCTTCAGCCTTCACGAGCCAGCGCCGTGCTTCGTCCATCTTCCGTTGCGAGATGAACAACTCTGCCATGGCCGATAGCGCATCCTCTTGTGTTGTTCTTTCGCCAGCACCGCCGCCAACCGGGCTTGGGCCTGTGCAATGGCGCCGGACCGAATGTCCAGTCGGGCCAGCTCGATCTGTGGCGCAGAGAAGCGAGCGTCGAGTTTCAGCGCTTGCTCCAGGCGGCCCGCGCGCACCTGCATCGTCGCCCGCGCGCGACCTTGCCTTGCCGAGCAGATACTGAAGCCCCGGCTGGGTCGGGTCGCGTTTGACCAGAGCTTCGGCCACGTTGGCCGCTTGTCGATACTGCCCAAGTTGAAGGTGCAAGGAGGCCAGGGAGACTCCGGCCTGGACTTGCCCGTCTCCGCCTGACCAGCCGGCCTGCAACTCAGGAACGGCCTCGGTGAACTTGCCGGCCATCAACAGACTTGACGCCGAGCACCCCGCGCACCTGCGGACTTATGGTCACGCTCGGCCAGGTCGCGCAGGAGGGCAGTGGCCCGGGCGTGCCGACCCTGAGCCATGTTGGCCGACGCCAACAGAATGGCTGCCTGCGTGTCGCCAGGATTGCCGCGGATGTAGTCGTCGAGCAGCGAGGTTGCGCGGTCGACGTTGTTCTCGGCAATGTGGATCTGGGCCAACAGCTTGGCGGCCGGATTGGTTGGCTGGCCTCGCATCACCGCCTCGAGATAGGGTTTGGCCTTCTCGAACTGGCCCAGACCATGGTGGGCCAGCCCGCCGAGCATCAGCAATTGCGGCCGATACCTGAGGAACTCGATCGGCACGGGGTCGAGCAGGTTGACCACGTCGTTCAGTGCCGCCTTCGCCTCGGCCGGCTTGCGCCGCTTCTCGGCGATCAGTGCGGCGAGGAACGCGCCGCGAGGATCGCGCGGCGAGAGCTGCCGGATGCTCCCGACGTCACGCTCGACTTCGTCGTTTCGTCGAAGATCCATCAACAAGCCCGCGCGCGATACCAAGGCTCCAGGTTCTCTGGCTGGGCCTTGAGCGCCTTGTCGTAGTAGGACAGCGCGGCCTTCAGATCGCCCTGTACATGGGCCACCGTGCCACGCAAGTACAGCGCCTCGCCGGATGCGGGCTGCAACTGCAGTGCCCGGTCCGCCGCCACCTGAGGCATCGGCGAACTCTCCGGCGCGCGAGCGGACGGCCACTTCTGCCGTCCATGACTTCGGGCTGCCCGGGTCGATGCGCGTGCCGCGAGGACGGCCTTGAGGGGGCCTCGGGCGTCGTTACCGACATCCGAGGCATGCGCCGGCCTTGATCAGCAGCAGCTCGAACGAGCGTGCCGGGCGGCAGACCCGCTTCGCCGCAAAGCGCGGATCACGCAGCAGCTCTCCCTGCTTGGCCTGGCCCACCAGGGACCTGGCCAGCGGTACGACGATCTCGGCCCGGCTGACGCCGAGCCGCAGCGCCTCGGCCAACGCGACTTCGGCCGCAACGAACTGGTCGTTGGCGATCAGGGCCTTGCCGAGCAGCACATGGACCTGCAGGCACGACCTTGTCGATCTTGAGCGCGTTCTTCAGCTGGATGACGGCGCCGACGTAGTCCTTCTTCTCGTAGCGGACCAGCGCGTCTTCGTAGTACCGAGAGGACTGCCCCTTGTCCTGTGCGAGCACACCGCCATGCAGGAATGCGATGCACAGCAGGATGCCTGCAACACGGGTTGCGCGGACCGTCGATCTGGATGCGGATTTCACCCGTCTGATCCTAGAGGAACTCTGACCCATCGCCCATACAACCTGAGCGCACGCCGCTTCGCGACGTGCGAACCTGCCAGTCCGACCCCTCGATCGAGGGGTGTGTGCTCGATCTGGTCATTTCGCCGGACAATGCGGGAATTCAAGTCCTTTGTAGTGAGGGGTGCCATGCTTTTCTACTGCTACCTGGAGCCGG
>CAVPNN010000022.1:0-23405 GCA_963706655.1 uncultured beta proteobacterium | reverse complement strand
ACGGCTTCGACCTGAGCGGGCGCTGGTGCCGGTCGAAGGCCATCCAGCGCGGCGGCCCGCCGAGGGACGGCATCCCGGCGATCGACCGCCGCGCTTCGTCGCCGCGCGACGCAGCCGGCCTGGCCGACGACGATCGCGTGCTCGGGCTGGTCGATCGACGGCAGGCGCGCGCCTACCCGATGCGCATCCTGAACTGGCACGAGGTGGTCAACGACCGCTTCGGCGCGCGCGACGTCGTCGTCACCTACTGCCCGCTGTGCGGCACCGGCATGGCCTTCGACGGCGCGCGTCGGCGCGCAGCGCACGCAGCTTCGGCGTCTCCGGCCTGCTCTACAACAGCGACGTGCTGCTCTACGACCGCGCAGACCGGTCGCTGTGGTCGCAGATCCTGAAGACGGCGGTGACCGGGCCGCTGAAGGGCAGGGAGCTGCAGGCGCTGCCGCTGACGCACACCAGCTGGGCCGACTGGCGGGCGCGCCATCCGCGCACCGAGGTGCTGTCGACCGACACCGGCTTCGCGCGCGACTACGGGCGCGACCCCTACGCCGGCTACGACCGCGTGCAGCGGCTGATGTTCGACGTGCAGCACCGCGACGACCGTTTCGCTGCCAAGGAATGGGTGCTGGGCGTGACGCTCGACGGCGAGGCCAAGGCCTACCCGTTCAGCGTGCTGGCGCAGCGCGTCGACGCGCGCGGCCGCTGCGCGACAACGTCGGCGGCCAGGTCCTCCGCGTCCGCTTCGACCCGGTGCACCGCAGCGCCCGCCTTCGACGGGCCGGCGCCGCTGCCGTCGCTGATGGCCTACTGGTTCGCCTGGGTCGCCTTCCACCCCGCGACCGAGGTCTATCGACGGCCTTGAGGGCCGGCCGCGAACTCAGGCCGCGTCCTGCCGCGCAGGATGAGGATCAGGTTGTTGGCCGGCATGCGACATGCGGCGTTCGGCGCCAGCCCGGCCCGCTCGCGCCTCGTCAGCACCTCGGCCAGCCGGCGCAGGCCCCAGTCGGGTTGCGCCGCGCAGATCGGCGTCGAAGGCCAGGTTGCTGGCGGCCGTCGGCTCGCCGTCGACGACGAACGGGCCGTAGAGCACGAGCACGCCACCCGGCGCCAGCGGCCGGCGGCGCCGCGCATCAGCGCCGTGCAGGTCGCCCAGGGCGAGATGTGCAGCATGTTGGCGTTGTAGACCGCATCGAACCGGCCGCGGGCCAGGGCCGCAGCACGTCCAGCGCCAGCGCGGGCCGCACATTGGCCAGCACCGCGCAGCGCGCAGCGATGGCCGCCAGCGCCGTCGCGTCGCGTCGGTCGGCTGCCAGTGCCAGCCCGGCCGCGCCGCGGCGAAGTGGGCCGCATGCTGGCCGGTGCCGCTGGCGATCTCGAGCACCTTCGCTCGGCGGGCCAGACCGGACGAGCACGGCCAGGATCGGTGCCTGGTTGCGCTCGGCCGCCGGGCTGAACGGCAGCGCGGACCCGTTCACCCGCCTCGGGCGGCAGCGCGCGGTCGAGCTTGTCCTCGACCTCGCCGACGTAGGCCGACAGCGTGCGCGTCGTCTCGGCCAGCTGCTCCTGCAGTCGCGGTCCATGCGGTCGATGCGCTCGCCGAGCTCGCGCGTCGACGCCGAGGACTGGGCCTCGAGCTGCGCAGTTCGCCTTCGAGGAAGGTGCGCATCTCGGTGAAGCGCGAGGCCTCGGCCTTGTCGGCCAGCTCGCGGTGCGCCTTGAGTTCCTTGGCCGTGCGGCGCGACTCCATGATCACCGACGCCTGCTGGAACAGGATGTAGACGAGGAACAGGCCGCTGACCACGCCGGTGACGCCCAGCATGACCAGCCCGAGCGGCGCCTGCACCTCGGCGAAGCCGAGCGACAGCGTCGTCGGCGCCAGGAAGGCGCCCCAGTTCAGCAGCGTGAACACGCCCAGCAAGGCAAGCGCGACGGCGATCGAGAGGGTTCTGAGGTTCATGGTTTCTCCAGGAATGCCCGATCATCGCACTGCCGCGGCGGGCACACGCGCCAGCGCGTTTATGCTGTCGCCCGATGCACGCACCATCCCCTCGCCCTGGTTCACGCTCGACGCGTCGGGCGATCGTCCGCGACTGGCGCTGCCGGTCGCTGGCGCCTGGCCGAGCTGGGCGAGATCGAGGCCGCGCTGCGGCCCTGCCGCTCGCCGCCGGCACCGCCGTCGACGGCAGCGCGCTCGAACAGATCGACAGCGCCGCCGCGCTGGTGCTGTGGCGCGCGCTGCGCCGCGCGCGGCTCGACGCACCGGCGCTGAGCGGGTTCGACGAAGTCAACGGGCGCATCGTCGAGCAGGTGCGCAGCCAGCTCGAGGCGGCCGCCGAGGCGACCCCGGGCCATGCGCCCGGCATGCTGGCGCACCTCGGGCGCGAGGCCGCCGCCCTGGTCAGCCTGCTGCACGGCCATCTCAACTTCCTCGGCGCCACGCTGATCGCGCTGTTCGACGTGCTGCGCAGCCCGAGCCGGCTGCGCCTGCGCGAGCTCACCGTGCAGCTCGAGCAGACCGGCCTGACGGCGATCCCGGTGGTGGCCCTGGTGACGATGCTGATCGGCGTCGTCGTGGCCTACCTGCTCGGCCTGCAGGCCGAGAAGTACGGCGCCAACATCTTCGTCGTCGACGGCGTGGGCATCGGCGCGACGCGCGAGTTCGCGCCGATCATCGTCGCCGTCATCGTCGCCGGCCGCTCCGGCGCGGCCTTCACGGCCCAGCTCGGCTCGATGCGGCTGACCGAAGAGACCGACGCCATCCGCACGCTCGGCCTGTCGCCGATGCAGGTGCTGGTGCTGCCGCGCGTGCTGGCGCTGATGCTGGCGCTGCCGCTGCTCGTCTTCGTCGGCGACGTGATGAGCCTGATCGGCGCGATGGCGATCGCCGGGCCGATGCTCGACATCACGCCGACCGCCTTCCTGGCGCGCCTGCGCGAGGCGCTCGACCTGCGCCATGTGCGTCGTCGGCCTGGTCAAGGCGCCGGTGTTCGCGCTCGTCATCGCCGTCATCGGCGCGCGCATGGGCATGACGGTGGGCCGCGACACGCGCGCGCTCGGCGCGGCCACCACCTCGACCGTGGTGCAGAGCATCGTGGCCGTGATCCTGCTCGACGCCGCCTTCGCCGTGCTGCTGCAGGCGCTGGACCTGATGAGCGCGCCGGTCATCGAGGTCGACGAGGTCGTCACGCGCTTCGGCGCCCAGACCGTGCACGACGGCGTGTCGTTCACGGTCGGCCGCGGCACGCTGGTGGCGCTGATCGGCGGCAGCGGCACCGGCAAGTCGGTGCTGCTGCGCGAGATCATCGGCCTGCAGCGCCCGACCGCCGGGCCGCGTGCGCCTGCTCGGCACCGACATGTGGAACGCCACCGACGACGCGCTCGACGCCGTGCGCCGGCGCTTCGGCATGATGTTCCAGGACGGCGCGCTGTTCTCGTCGCTGACGGTGGCGCAGAACGTCGCCGTGCCGCTGCACGAACACACGTCGCTGACCGACGACACGATCGACGCCCTGGTCACGCTGCGCCTGCTGCAGGCCGGGCTGCCGGCCGACGCCGGCGCGCAAGATGCCGAGCGAACTCTCGGGCGGCATGCGCAAGCGCGCCGCCATCGCGCGCGCGATCGCGCTCGAACCCGAGGTGCTGTTCCTCGACGAACCGACCTCCGGGCTGGACCCGATCACCGCGCGCGGCTTCGACCGCCTGGTGCGCTCGCTCGTCGACGACCTCGGCCTGACGGTGTTCCTGGTCACGCACGACCTCGACACCCTGCTCGGCGTGGTCGACCGCCTGATCGTGCTGGCGCGCGGCAAGGTGCTCGCCGACGGCACGGTGGCCGAGGTGATGGAGGTCGACGACGACTGGGTCCGCGACTATTTCTCGGTCCGTAGAATGGCCGCAGGAGATCCCCCGATGGAAGCTGAAGCACGCTACACCTTCGTCGGCGCCGGCGTGCTGCTGCTGCTCGCCGCCCTGGTGGCGGGCGTCGTCTGGCTCAAGAACGTCGGCGGCAAGGGCGACTTCAACCGCTACACGATCCACTTCGAGCAGCAGGCCGCTCGACGGCCTCGAGGTCGGCGCCGACGTGACGCTGCGCGGCATCAAGGTCGGCCGGGTCGAGGACTACGCGCTGGTCGGCGACAAGCTCAACCGCGTGCGCGTCGAAGTGCGCGTCGACAGCCGCGCCCCGGTGCGCGAGAACACGGTGGCCGTCATCACGCGCAACTTCGTCACCGGCATCGCAGCCGTCACGCTGATCACGCGCGAGCCCGCAGGCGACGCGCTGACCGAGGTGCCCGAGGGCGAACGCTACCCGGTGATCGGCGAAGGCCGCTCCGACCTCGAGGAGATCGCCGGCCGCGTCAACAAGGTCGGCGAGATGGCCGCGGTGGCGCTGAACAACCTGAACCAGATCCTCGACGCCGACAACCGCGCCGCCGTCACCGACACCTTGCGCAACCTGCGCGACCTGTCGGTCGCGCTGAACCAGCGAGTCGGCGTGCTCGACCAGACCTTGCAGCGCGTCGGCAATGCGGCCGGCGACATCGGCAAGGCGGCGCACCGAGCTCGGCCGCACCGGCGACCGCATCGCCAGCGTCGCCGAAGGCGGCGCGGCGCGCTTCGAGCGCACGATGGGCGAGGTCGACCTTGCACCTGGCCGATGCGCGGCTGGCGATGAAGTCGGTCGCCAAGGCCACCGATGCGATCCAGCTGCAGACCGCCAGCACGGCCCGGCGTCTGGAGGACACCGCCACCAACGTCGACGATCAACTCGGCGTGGCGTTGAGCGAGCTGCGTCTGAGCATCGAATCCGCCACCCGCGTCCTGGACCGGCTCAAGGAGCCGCGCGCCGCCTTGCTCGGGCCGGGCAAGGCCCAGCTCGGCCCCGGAGAGACCCTGCCATGAACGCCCGCCTGGCGACCTGCTGCCTTGTCCTGCTGGCCATGCTCGGCCTGGCTGGATGCATCTCGATCGGCAGCGGCGGCGACGCCCCGGCCATGGTCCAGTACCGCCTCGCGGACCTGTCCGGTTCCGCGCCCGCGCGCCGTGCGAGCCCGGTGGTCGACAGCCTGCTGATCCAGGCCCTGCCCGCCGACGCGCTGGCCGACACGACGTCGATCGCCTATTCGCGCCAGGCC
Organism: uncultured beta proteobacterium; assembly: GCA_963706655.1. GTDB lineage: Bacteria > Pseudomonadota > Gammaproteobacteria > Burkholderiales > Burkholderiaceae_C > Rubrivivax. The sequence goes on along the minus strand of CAVPNN010000022.1, from coordinate 18,273 downwards.
CACGCGTTCGCCTTCTACCAGTTCGCCAGCTGGACCGAACGCCCGGTGCGGGTGCTGCCGCGCCTGCTGCAGCGACGACTCGAATCGCAGGGCCTGGTCGGGGCCGCGGGCCTGCTCGGCGAGCCGATCCGATCGGACTGGTTGCTCACGCTCAGCGTCGACACGCTGCACCACGACGTGTCGGTCGCACCGGGCCGCGCACGCCTGGCATTGACGGTCGAACTGATCGACCGGCGCAATCGCAAACGCCTGGCGCGTCAGCAGTTCGCGACCGACGTCACGACGACGCAGGACAACGCGCAGGCGGCGACCGCCGCGATGTCGCAGGCCGCTGCGCAGACACTCGATGCCATGCTGCCCTGGCTCGAAAGCGAACTGCGCAGCGCGACTCGCAGCGAAGTGAAGTCGTGCGCGTCATGCGCCGATGTGTTGCGTGATTGCCGCAAACAGGCGGTCCATTTGCGCCAACGGCGCGCGCAATCGCGATGTGTCCACTACATTCGCCGCTGGCTGCGAAAGCATGCTGCATTCGACTCATCTAGAAGGGAACCTTCATGGCAACTCGCAAAGCAAAGAAATCGGAACTCGCTCAGGCCGCTGATCATCTGGCCGCCGCCGCGCACGACGTCGGCGACGCCGTCAGCAAGAAGTTCGACCAGGTCTCCCACGCGGCCGCCGCCGACATCGGCAAGGTCAAGAAGGCCGTCATCAAGAAGCGCAACGAGGCCAAGAAGGCGCTCGGCGGCATGCTGAAGAAGGCCCAGGTTCAAATGAACAAGGCCGAGTCCCAGCTCAAGAAGGCCACGCATTCGGCCGAGAAGGCCGTGCGCGATGCCGAGAAGAAGCTCGAGGCGACCAAGAAGGCCACGCAGAAGAAGCTGGCCAGCATGCACGTCAGCACGCAGCGCGCCAGCAAGGCCGTCGCCAAGGCCGTTGAGAGAGAAGCTACCGAGGCCAAGAAGGCCGCGGTGAAGGTGGCCAAGAAGGTCGCTCCCAAGAAGCCCGCCGCCAAGAAGACGGCTGCCAGGAAGCCGGCTGCCAAGCGCGCAGCCGCCAAGAAGGCTCCGGCGCGCAAGCCGGCCGTCAAGGCCGCTGCGAAGAAAGCCCCGGCCAAGAAGGCCCCGGCCCGCAAGCGCAGCAAGTCGGTCGCCGCCAAGTAGTCACGGCCCTTCGGGGCCTGCAAGCGCTCGAGGCCGCCCGGCGACTGTGTCGCCCGGCGGCCTTCTTCATGGAAGTCCCGATGCCTGCCGATCAGCCTTGCGGCGGCACATGCCGGGTCATCGCGGTATTGCGCCCGGCCTGCTTGGCCGCGTAGAGCGCGGCGTCGGCCGTCGCCAGCAAGGTCTCGGCCCGGACCTTGTCCTCGCCGCTGATCAGTCCGACGCCGATGCTCGCCGTGACCTGCACCTCGCCTTGAGGCAGCCTGATCGGCGGCCGAATCGACGACATGATCTTGCGCGCGATGGTGTCGGCAGCGTCGATTCCGGGCAGCGGCTCGAGGATCACGACGAACTCGTCGCCCCCCAGGCGCGCCACCGTGTCGGTCGTGCGCACGGCCTCGTCGAGCCGCGTCGCGAAGGCCTGCAAGACGGCATCACCGGCGGCGTGGCCATGGTTGTCGTTGATTCGCTTGAAGTGGTCGATGTCGATGAACATCAGGCCCATCGCAGTACCTGAGCGACGTGAACGCGCAATCGCCTTGTGCAACTCCTCTTCGAAACTGCGGCGGTTCTGCAGTCCCGTCAGGTGGTCGAAGCGTGCCAGGTTCTGCAGGCGAACCTCGATCGCCTTGAGCTCGGAGATGTCCAGCGCCAGCACGAACAGACCGCAGACCGCACCATCGTCGGTCACCTCGGGAACGTAGGTGGCACTGACGTAGCGGTCCGGATCACGCTCCTCGAAGGTCGTTCGCTTGCCGCTGGCCAGCACCTCGGCCACATGCTCGCGCAGGCGGGCGTGGCGCCCATCGCCGAACACGTCGCCCACGGTGCGACCGATCATGGTCTTGGGGTCGATGCCGTACCAGTCGAAATAGGTCGCGTTGGCGAACACGAAGCGCTGTTCGTTGTCCAGCTGCGCGATCAGCGCGGGCAGGTTGTCGGCAATCGCGCTTGCCCGCCGTTCGCTGCGGCGTGCGCGGTCTTCGGCCTCATGGCGCTCCGAGACATCACGGATCGAGCTGCAGACCACCGGCCCGCTTTCGGTGTCGAGCGGGCTCAGGCTGATCTCGACCGGGAACTCGGTGCCATCCTTGCGCAGGGCCGTGACGTCGATGGCCGGCCGCATCGCACGCGCCGCCGTGGTGCCGAAGTAACCATCCCGAAGACCGGTGTGGTTGTGGCGGTGGCGCTGCGGCAGCAATCGCTCGACGTTCGCGGCCGAGCAATTCCGCGCGCGTCCAGCCGAACACCTTCTCGGCCTGCGCATTCACGAGCACGATGTCGCCGGCCGCGTTCACGATGATCATCGCGTCCGGTGCCGCTTCGATCAGCGCCGCCACCTGGCGCTGCGCCGAGCGGGTCTCGGCATGCGCGATCGAGGTCGCGCGCATGGTGCGAAGCAGCAGCGTGAGCGCACCGAACACGACCAGCACCACGGCCGCCAGCACGGCACGCAAGGTCCAGATGTCGGCCGCCTGGGTCGGCCACCCATGCCCGGGTCTGGCCGCCAGCTGCCACGATCCCGATGGCAGTTCAACCTCCATCAGCACTGGCGAATCGGTCAGCACCGCAGGATTCCCGAAGAAGAGCTCGCCCGCCGGGCCGGTGGCGTTGCGGCCTCGAATCGCAACCTCGATTGGCAGGTCCGTGTCGAGCAGCCCGCTGTCGAGGTACAGACGTTCGACGTCGAGCACCGCGCTCACCAGGCCCCAGAACTTCTCCTGGCCATCGGGCAGCGGCAGGAAGACCGGCATCCGTGCGATCAGCGCGGTGCCCCCCTGGACCAGCTGCAGCGGCCCGGCCAGCACGGTCTGGCGCGAGATCCGCGCCCAGTCGGCGGCCGCGAACTGGCTCGGTGTCTTGCGATAGTCCAGCCCGATGGCCGCTTCGTTGCCCTTGAGCGGCGCCATCAGCGCGATGACCATGTCGGGCGCCGCGGCGATGTTGCGCAACTGGGGGTTGGCTGCCAGCACCGGCCCCGCGGCGCGTTCGAACTCCGCCTGGTCCAGCGTTGGGTCAAGGTGGATCAGGCTGACCAGTCCGGTCGCCCCTTGCAGACTCGAATTGACCAGCGTGACCAGGCGGGCGTGCACGGCGGCCAGCCGGTCCCGGGTGTCACGGCGTGCCTCGGCGAGTTCGCGCTCGGCGCCGACACGTTCCGTCGCGAACCAGGCGAGCGCCAGCAACAGGGCCAGCAAGGCGGTCAACAGGCCGAATGCGGTCCGGTTGCCCAGCCAGCCGACCAGTGGCTGCGCGCTCAGCGTTGGTTGCATCACGCCATTCTCGCCCATGGGTAGCGGGCGCACGGTCGGGTTGCCGCATCCAACGGTGTCAGTGTGTTGGTTTGCACGACGAAGCGACGCCAATCCGCACACGACAGGTCACGCCGCGCCGTGCCTGCCCATGCCAGCGTGGAAGAGCAGCTCGGTCGCACTCAGTTCGTGCCGCACTGCCGCTTCGTCCGGGGCGCGGCGGAACCCGAGTCGCTCGAGCAGCACGATGGAGCGCCGGTTGTCGCGCTCGACGCAGGCCAGGAACTCCGTGATGCCATGCGCGCTGTGCAAGTGACCGAGCATGACGCGCATGGCGGCCAGCGCATGACCGTGGCCCCAATGGGCCTGGCTCAGCAGATAGGCGATCCAGGCCCGGCCATGCGGCTCGACCGTGGCCTGCACGAATCCGATCGCCTCGCGGCTGTCCAGGCAGACGATCCAGTTGAACCAGGCCTCCCGGCCATCGGGCGAGAAGCCCTTCTCGAGCTGCCCATAGACCTTGCGCACATGCTCGATGGAGGGCGGTGGCCCGTAGTCCAGATGCCGGTACAGCGCGGGCTGCGCCAGCACCGCATGCATGCGCTCGGCATGCGCCAGCGTCAGTGGCTCGAGCACCAGATGGTCGGTCCGCAGGCAGGTCATGCGCGTGATCGCTCTGCGGCGCGCGCGCTTGCGCGCCGCAGCCAGGGCATGGCGGCGAACAGGCCCAGCATCGCCAGGTAGACCGACCCCGACACCGGGTCGCGCCCCGCGACGTAGTCGGTCAGGCCTCGCCCCGCGAGGGCGACCGCCAGCAGCAGCTCGGCCGAGACCAGCAGGACCAGCGCAAGGATGCCGACCCGCCGCAAGGCCGACGCCGTGGCCGCGCCACCGAGCCTTCTGACGACATGGCCGGCCGCGAGGTAGATCGCGACGAACATGAACGGCATCTCGAGCAACTCGGCCAGACGTTCACCCAGGCGTGGCACGACGAAGGGCACCCGCACCGCACCGAGCACGAAGCCAACGCCGAACACGATGCCGAAATAGACCGCCGCGCCGAGCATGACACGACCGGTCTGGCCCGGCGCGCCTTCAGCCATGACGACACCGTGCCGGGCCGCTGATGGGCTGGGCCTCAGGGTGCATCGCCGCCCGGCGCGTCCGAAGCGCGACGCCCGCGATGTTCACGATCGGACCCTTCATGCCTGTCTCCTGTCGTTCGCTGGCGCTGCATCGCATGATGCCCGCTCTGAGCGCCCGCGGCCGGCCGGCGTGCCCGGGTCCCGGGCGATCCACGATCGGACACATGTGACCTCAGTCAGCGCCCTTGGCGCTCAGGCGCAAGGTCATGAACACGCTGTGCGGATCCTCGGCGTAGTCTCCGAACGGACCGCAGCAGGTGAAGCCGAAGCTCTCGTAGAGTCGCAGCGCCGGTCGGAACGCCTCCATCGCGCCGGTTTCCAGGCTCAGCCGCTCGTAGCGGCGCGCCCGCGCGACCTCGACGATGTGCGCCAGCATGGCCCGGCCCGCGCCTCTGCGGCGCAGGGCGAGCGGCGTCCGCATGGACTTGATCTCGCCATGGCCTGCGTCGAGTTCCTTCAGCGCGCCACAGCCCAGCAGTTGCAGACCCTCCCAGGCCGACCAGAACGTGATGCCGGGCCGTCGAAGCCTGTCGACGTCGAGGGCATGCACGCTCTCGGGAGGAGACAAGGTCCGCATCTCCCGCAGATGCTCTTCGAGCAAGGCGTGTATGGCGGGTCGCGACAGATCGTCGACTTCGATGCGCATGGGGCTCCGCTGCGAGAGCGTCAGGTGGCGTGCACGCCGACCGCTGCGGCGCGTGGGCCATTGTCTTTCCATTGCCGCAGCAGCCCTGCCTCGTCGTCCGGGGTCAGACCGGCACGCCGCTGCAACCCGGGGCTGCGGCCCAGTTCCCAGGCCAGCGTGTCGCGCAGCGTCTGCTCGAGCGGCCGCAGGGCCAGCCCTGCACTCGATGCAGCGGCATGGCTGACGTCCATCAGGCCATGCAGATCCTCGGTGGGCAGCCACAACGGCAGCGACTTCGGACCCGCCCACGCGCCGACCTCCCGCGACGCCAGCCAGGCGGGTGCTGCCATGACCAGCCGGCTGCCAGCGCCGGCCACCGCGGCTGCGACCTGGAGGTGATCGTGCAGCGCCGTCGTGTCGCCGGCAGCGTTGAAGATCCCGGCGATGCGTTGGGCCGCGACGACGAGGATCCACTCGGCCAGGTCCCGGACGTCGATCATCTGCGTCGGCTGCTCCGCCGCATCCGGCGCCAGCACCTCGCGCTCGGGGTTGCCCGGCCTGGCCAGGCGAAGCGCGTAGTAGCCGGTGCGATCCGACACATCGCCGGGTCCGCCGATGAGGCCGGGGCGGACGACCGCGCAGCGCGACGGCCCGAACGCGTCCAGCACATGCGCCTCGCAGGCGACCTTGGCCTGCCCGTAGTCGTCGGCGCTGCTCATCACGTCCGAGGCGAGCGACGCAAGCAGCGCCGCCGTCTCGTCGCGCGCCCTTGCACCGTGGTCGCGGTAGACGCTGACCGTCGACACGAAGATGCAGTGATCGCAGACGTCGCGCAGCGCCCGGGCCGCCGATCGAACCTGACCGGGCTGGCGCGAGACATCGACCACCGCGTCCCAGCGGCCCGCAACCACCTGCGCATAGGCATCGGCCTCGGTTCGGTCCATGGTCACCAGCCTGGCGCCCGCCGCGACCGGACCCGACACACCACGCGCACAGCACACCACCTCATGCCCGAGCGCCACGCCTGCCGCGGCCAGCGATCGACCCAGCCACGCGGTGCCGCCGAGGATCAGCAGCCTCACGACAGCGCCGCCACCGCGCACGCGAATCGCGGCGCGTCGCGGGCTTCAAAGTCGTCGTTCGGCCACGTCGTCATTTGCAGTTCGCGGTTCGATCGATCGCAAGTCCGCTGCAATCGGCGGCCAGCCCGCGCGTCAGGTCGCCGGCCGGGATCTCCCTGCATCCGCTCGCATTCTGGCCCGCCCACAGCGGCGAAAAGTCGCTCGAGCCCTGGCGTTCGGCGCTGGCTCGCAGTGGCGCGATGGCGGCGGCGGCCAAGGGGAACGACGGCGCAAGCGCATTGATCGGGCCCAGCTCCCGCATGATCCGGTTCACGATGCCGCGCGCCGGCCGGCCGGTGAAGAGATTGGTGACAGCCGTGTGACGCGCACCTTCACCTATGAGCGCGCTGCGGTGCAAGGCACTGGTGCTGGCCTCCGGGCACAGCATGTAGGCCGTGCCGACCTGCACGCCGGCCGCGCCGAGGGCCATCGCGGCGGCCACGCCGCGCGCATCGGCAATGCCGCCAGCCGCAATCACCGGGACCTCGACCGCGCGCACGATCTGCGGCAGCAGCGCCAGCGTGCCGATCTGGGTGCTCAGATCCTCGGACAGGAACATGCCACGATGCCCGCCGGCCTCGAGGCCCTGGGCGATGATCGCGTCGACACCGCGTGCTTCGAGCCAGCGCGCCTCGTCGACCGTGGTCGCCGAGGCGAGGATCTTCGACGCCCCAGCGCCGCACCCGCGCCAGGAGCTCGTTCGACGGCAGGCCGAAATGAAAGCTCACCACCGCCGGCCTCAAGTCCTCGAGCACATCGGCGATTTCAGGCGAGAACGGTGCCCGCGCCGGCCCGGCGGCAATCTGGTCGGGTGCGAGCCCGAACTCCTCGAAATACGGCGCCAGCAAGGCCCGCCAGGCCCGCTCGCGCTCGGCGTTGGGTACTGGCGGCACATGGCAGAAGAAGTTGACGTTGAACGGCCGCTCGGTGGCGGCCCGGATGGCCGCGATCTCGCTCACGATGGCGTCCTGGCTCAACATTGCGCAGGGCAGCGAGCCGAGCCCACCCGCGTTCGAGACCGCGGCCGCGAGCGCGCTGCCCTGGACGCCCGCCATCGGCGCCTGGATGATCGGCAGCTCGATGTTCAGCAGGTCTCGCAATGTCACCGTGCCACCCTCACTGTCATCGACGATCAACGGGCCGCGAATGCCAGGACATGGCCGTCCGGGTCCAGCGAATACGCAACCGCATGTCCCCAGTCGCGCTGCTGCATCGGGCTCAGCTCCCTGGCGCCGGCAGCAAGCGCGCGCGCGTGGGCCGCGTCGGCATCGGGCACGACGAGGTAGAGCTCGCAGCGCGGAACACCCTGCGCCTGGCCCGGGTCCGGCAGCGCGCTGCCGAGCAACTTGCGGATGCCCGCCTGCGGCATCAGCCCGAGCACGCCACCGCCAGGCAGGGCGAACTCGGTCATGCCAGGGACATCGAGCCTCGGTCCGATCTGCAGCACGGCGCCATAGAAGGCAGCACTGCGCGCCTGGTCAGCCACATAGAGGATGAAGTGCGAGGCCGCCGGCATGGTCAGCAAGTGCCAAGGAGCGCCGGGCCTACCCGCGCAGCGGCAAAGCGGCGCCGATGGCGACGAACGCCGCGCCGCAGACATGGTTGAATCGTTTGCCCACGCGCAGCAACCAGGGGCGCAGGCGGTTGGCCATGCTGGCGAGCAGGTACTCGGTGGCAATCTCGACCACCGCAAAGGTCGCGGCCATGATCACGAACTGCAGCGCCAGGCTGCGCTGCGGGTCGATGAACTGCGGCAGGAAGGCGGCGAAGAAGAGCACCGCCTTCGGATTCGTGAGCGCCGACAAGGCACCCTGGCGGAACATCACCCACGCCGTTGCCACAGCGGGCCCCTTCGACGGTTCCAGATCGATCGGCGGCGAGCGCCAGACCTGGACCCCGAGGTAGACGAGGTAGGCGCCGCCGAGCCACTTCAGCACCACCAGCCAGGTGAGCGAGGACTGCAGCAAGGCGCCGATGCCGAACATCGACAGCGCGATGATCACGACGAACCCGACCGCTCCGCCGACGATGGTGTTGAGCGTCTTGCGGCTGCCATGCAGCGCGCCATGGGTCAGCGCGAGCAGGCCGTTCGGCCCCGGCGACGCCGACAGTCCGACCGATGCCGCGAAGTACAGAAGCCAGGTGCCGAGTTCCATGTTTCAGTGAATGCGAGGCCGGTGCCAGGTGGGAGGCTAACGCATGGACCCGGTGCCGTGGCCGTGCACGCAAACCTGGTCAGGCCGGCGCGGCCTCGAATCCATCCAGCACGTTCGTCGCGTTGACGCCCAGCTCCTTCGCCGCGTAGCCGCCTTCGAGCACGAACAGCGTCGGCAACCCGAGCCGTTCGAGCCGTGCGCCGAGCCTGCTGAAGTCTTGCGACCGCAGCGCAAAGCCCGAGATCGGGTCGTCGACGAAGGTGTCGAGCCCGAGCGAGACCACGAGGGCGTCGGCCCCATGGTCGCGCACCCGGGCGCAGGCGACCTCGAGGGCCGCGAACCAGTCCACGGCAGCGGTGCCGACCGGCAGCGGCAGGTTCAGGTTGAAGCCCTCGCCTGCGCCGCGCCCGGTCTCGTCCGCGTGCCCGAGGTAGAACGGGTACTCGGTGCGCGGATCGCCGTGGAGGCTGACGAACAGCACATCGGCGCGCTCGTAGAAGATGCTCTGGGTGCCATTGCCATGGTGGTAGTCGACGTCGAGCACGGCGATCCGCGCCGCGCCTCCGGCGAGCAGGGCCTCGGCGGCGACCGCCGCGTTGTTGACGAAGCAGTAGCCGCCCATGAAGTCGGCCCCGGCATGGTGCCCAGGCGGGCGGGTCGCGCTGAAGGCGCAGCGCTCGCCAGCCAACAACAGGCGTGCCGCACTCGCGGCGGCGTCGGCGCCGGCCTTGGCGGCGGCCCAGGTGCCGGCCACGAGCGGTGTCCCGTTGTCCATCGAGTACAGGCCGAGCCTGGCGATGAAGTTGGCCGGCTCGCGGTCATCGCGCAGCGTGCGGATCGGCCAGACCGAGGGGAAGGGTTGCACGTCCGCATTGGCGGGATCGATCGCGGTCCACTGGTCCCAGGCCGTCTCGAGGAAGGACAGGTAGTTCGCCTTGTGAACCCGGGACAGGAGGTCGCGGCTGTCGACGTCCGGCGCGCGGACCTCGTGCCCGCGCGCGGTCAGCGCCTCGAGCACGAAGGTGGCGCGCGAAGGCGATTCGAAGCACGGCACGCGCTCGCCGCGGAAGAACTCGTGCCGGGGTGCATGCAGCGCATGCCGGGTCGAGAAGAACGTGATCATGGTGGCAGGCAGCTTCGTGACGACACGATCAACCAGGGCCTAGAGCTCAGGCCGGCGCCAGGCGCTGGCGGGCCAGCGCAGCCCCTTCGGCCAGGGCACGCAGCTTGGCCTCGGCAACCTCGCGCGTCATCGGCGCCAGGCCGCAGTTGGTGCAGGCGATGAGCCGCTCGCGCGGCACGAACTGCAAGGCACGGCCGATCGTGTCGGCCACTTCCTCGGGCGTCTCGACCGTGCTGCTGGCCACGTCGATGACGCCGACCATCACGTCCTTGCCCTCGAGCAGCGCCATCAGCTCGAGCGGCACATGCGAGTGGAAACACTCCAGGCTGACCTGGTCGATCGTGCTCGCCGCCAGCGCCGGGAAGACCTTCTCGTACTGCCGCCACTGCTCGCCGAGCGTCTTCTTCCAGCTGTTGTTGGCCTCGATCCCGTAGCCATAGCAGATGTGCACCGCGGTCGTGCACTGCAGGCCCTGTGCCGCACGTTCGAGCGCCTTGACGCCCCAGTCGGCGGCTTCGTCCATGAAGACGTTGAAAGCCGGTTCGTCGAACTGCACGACGTCGACGCCGTCGGCCTGCAGCGCCAGCGCCTCCTGGTTGAGCAGCTCGGCAAAGGCGAATGCCATCTTGACGCGGTCGCCGTAGTAGCGGTCGGCCACCGTGTCGACGATCGTCATCGGGCCGGGCAGCGTGAACTTGATCTTGCGCGTTGTGTGGGCGCGCAGGAAGCGCGCTTCGGTCTCGTGCACGCGGCCCTTGAGTCCGAGCGGCGCCACCACCTGCGGCACCATGGCCTTGTAGCGGTCCTTGCGGATGCCCATCTCGACCTTGTGCTCGAAGTCGATGCCTTCGACCTGCTCCAGGAAGCCGTGCACGAAGTGCTGGCGGCTCTGTTCGCCGTCCCCGATCGTCGACAGGCCGGCATCCTCCTGCGTCTTGATCCACAGCAGCGTGGCGTCGAGCTTGGCGCGCGCCAGCTCGGGCCCCTGCGCACGCCACAACGGCCAGAGCTTCTCGGTCTCGGCCAGCCACGAAGGCTTGGGCAGGCTGCCGGCGATGGCGGTGTCGAACATCGGGTGACTCCTGGTTGGGACCATGAGCGTACTGCACGCGGACCGGGCACGCGCTCGTCGCGGCAAGCCGTCGTCGTTCAGACCACGCCGTCGAGCAGCTGCACCAGCTTCAGCACCGTCGCCAGGTTGCGTGTCGTGACGCCTTGCCCGGCCTTGCCCAGCATGGCCTTGCCAATCCTGCTGTCCAGGATGCCGGCCGGGCAGTACAGGTAGGCGGCATGGAGGCCGATGACCAGGCGCTCCGGAAGCTGCACGAGCGGCATCAGCGCGCGCAACTCCCTGAGCGCAGCGGGCTCCTGCGCGAAGACCACCAGCAGCCGTGGATGCTCCTCCTCGCCGATCACGATCGGGTTTCCGTCGACGATCGAACGCAGCTCGGCCGCACCCTTGACCACGGTGGGCACCGTCAGACCCAGGCGTTCGTGCAACGCGCCGGCGATCGCCTCGGCATGCCTGGCGGCCGACCGCCCGCTGCTGTCGAAGACGGCATTGCCGCTGTTGAGCAAGGTGCGCACCCCGGTGCCGCCAAGGCCTTCGAGCACGCCGCGCAGTTCGGCCATCGGCACCCGGTTGCCCTTGCCCACGTTGACGCCGCGCAGCAGGACGACGAAGCGCGGCATGTCAGTGCAGGCCTTCGTTCGACCGCGGCACGGCCTCGGCGCGCCGCCTCGTCGCGTCGCGCGACAGCCGCTCGGCCACGAGTTCGAGGAAGTAGAAGCCGAAGGCCGGATTCTGGAAGTACATCTGGCGCACCTCGTCGTAAGTGAGCAGCAGCAGGGAGCCATCCTGTTCGCAGATCGACGCTCTGCGTTCGCTTGTGATCATGGCTGATCAGCCCGAGTTCGCCGATGACCTCGCCCTTCTCGATCGGGACATCGGCTTCGACGGCACGGAAGCGGCCGCTCAGGACGAACATCACCTCGTCGGCGGCGTCGCCTTGCCTGAACAACAGCTCGCCGGCCCGAACCGACTTCCTGCGCGAGAAAGGCTCGAGCCAGTCGACCGACAAGCGACTCGCAGATGCGCCCGCGATCTGGCGCGTCAGCTGGCGCAACTGGTGCAGGCGCCAGAGATTCAGCGGCAGCAGCATCATGTGCAGCGCGAGCACCGGGTACAGATGACCCAGCAGGCCGTAGCCGATGAAGCCCAGGTTGGCGACGATGCCGACCACACGCAGGTGCAGCATCGTCTTCATCGAGAACGTGGCCAGCGTCAGCGCCGCACCGAGATAGCCGAAGACTTCAATCCACTGCATGCTCAAAGCTCTGGGCCCATATTGGTGTTGGCTGCCGCGCCCGCCGACGGCACCTCATCCCTGGCTCGACCGCTTGGGCAGGTCGTCGTTGATCGCGAGCCATGGCACATGGGTTTCGAAGAACACGTGCGCCTTGGGCTCCTGGTCGAGCGGGCCACCGATCAGCGCCCGCGCGACGTGCAGCTCACCCGGCCAGCGCTCGGACTTGAAGAACATCGGGCTGCCGCAGCGCGAGCACGACCCTCGCGCCGCCCCGGGGCTGGATTCGTACCAGTGCAGCGCCGAGTCGGCATCGTCGATCGTCACCCGATCGTCCGCGAATCCGGCCCAGGTGACGAACGGCGCACCATGCGCCCTTCTGCAGTAGCTGCAGTGGCAGTGCGCGACCCACTTCGACGGCAGCCGCGCAGAGAACCGGACCGCGCCACAGAGACAGGCGCCGTTCGCGGTGGGTGGTGTCGTCATAGGGTCTGGCATGTGCGCTCAACGGATCGACTTGATTCAGGCCGCCATGCAGCGCCTGGACGGAACTGTCCCCCGGAGCTCGATACCAGGTCGATTGAGTGATGACGAGACGCGTCCGAGGGAAGCGGGCGGACAGCATTTCGGGTGCCCTGTATCGGCGTCCGTTGATTGACCACACTCAATCCGATGGCTCCGCAGGGCGGTAGCTTATCTCGAACCCAGGCAAAGGAGCGCGAGATGAAACCGGCAACAACGGCCGCGCGACGTTCTGCGATCGCTTCGGCTCTGCTGCTCGGGCTGGCGTTTCACACAAGCTGGGCCCAGAGCCCGGTGCCAGCCGGCGAGAAGGTGACCGGGACACAACTGCGAACCTGGCTGGACCAGAAGTTCAGCTACGCAGGCGTTCACCACCCCAGTGGATGCGTCATTCTCAACGCAGGCGCCGCCAACGGACGCGTCCTGTTCATCCGCTGCCCCGACGGCTGGGCCGAGAAGATCGCCGGTACGGCGCGGGTGGACGGCGACACCTATTGCACGAGCTTCCCGATACCGAACACGCCGCCCGGCGAAGATTGCGTGACCTGGCACAGCACCGGGCAGTGGAAGTTCGAGCAGCGCAAGGCCGGTGCCCTGGATACCTCGGTCATCGTGCTGCCGCCTGGGCTGACCGACACCAAGTGAGTCGCTGCCTGTCGTGCGCCGCATCCAGCGGGTCGGTTCTGCGCGAGTTCTGGCAGTCCCCCAGGCGGTTCAGGCAAACCCCGCACTGACCCGATCGACAAAGCAGTCGACCGCAACGGGTTGGACCGAGCGGCTCGTCACGCGGTGCGCATCTGGCCGGGCTGCGTTCCGGGCGCCAGTGGGCGCCGGTGTCGATCGACCCAGTAACCCCAGACGACCAGCAGCCACTGTGCCTGCCCGACCCAGGCCAGCACGGTGACGTTCGGTGGTGGTTCGCCGATCAGGTTCGCCAGATAGATGGCGACGAGAAAGACAACGAGCGCCCAGAGCGCCCAGCGACCCACCGCGTCGAGCGCCTCGGTGGCCCGAAGGTACAGCCACAGACCGACCGCGAAGATCGGCAGCTCGACGGCCAGGGTTGCACCCACGGACGACCAGAGTCCGAGGCCGAACAGTTGCGTGCTTCCGGGGTAAAGCGGCAGATCGGGCCGATGCACGATCAGATCGAGCAACCAGTGGCTGACGACGGCCAGCCCGAGCACGATGGCAGCGCGCGGACGGCGGCGAAGGAAGAAGTAGACCGCCGCGAACAGCACGGCCCAGATGACGACCGCGAGCAGACTGTGCGAGATCGGGTAGTGCACGAAGTCCAGCGGCGTCACGCGGGTGATGCCGGGCTCGATCCGCACCCGCTCGAGCCCGATGAGCAGGAGCGTGGGCCAAACCAGGTCGATGAACTGGGCGGCCAGGAAGAGCGACCCCAGAGACACGTTGGGGGCGACCGCCTTCGCCCCGAAACCAATGCCGAAGTGGCCTATGAACATCGCATCTCCTTCGCCTTCCCCACGCCGCCCGGCGCGTCCGTCCGAGGATCAGGTGCGTGGGGGCTACCGGGACGGCTTGTCAGGCTGCTTTTCGCTGCCCTTGCGCTGCTTGGTCCACTGTTCGTAGCACTCGAGGCCGCAGAAGTGCGCAACGTAGTCAGCGGCCTCCGGCACGGTGGCCTCGGAAACCGGCACCTGCTTCAGGCACACCTCGCACGAAACGAGCGGCGTATCGGTCGGCTTGGCGGTCGTTGTCATGCTGCCCTCCACTCAGGTTGAAATTCATCGTACTCCCAGGCCGGACAGCGCGCCAACGAGTGGCGACGATCAGTGCCACCCAAGGTTGGAGCAAACCTGCGCGCCGCAGCGCGCCAGTTTGAACGACAGATCAGCGGGCATTGAACACGCCGGAAGGCATCGGCTCGAAGCCGTGACGCTGGTCGCCCGAAGGCAAGTCCATCGTCAGCGTGTCCGAGATGGGTTGGCGCCAATCGATGTAGGGGCTGACATAGGCATTGCCCGCGAGCACGTCCAGCACCTGGAGGGCGTAGCCGTCCTTGGCCACCTGAGACATCCGCACCGAATCGCCTGGCTTGATGAACACGTTTCGCTTCACGACGCAACCTGCCGTCAGGTCGTCCCTGGGCCTGTAACTCGCACAGAGCCGCGCATAAAGATGGCGCTTCCCGAGTGTGTTGTTCAGGACGAACTCGCCACCCTGCGCCGACACGGCCTCGACGGGCATGCCTTCCATGTATCCGGAAGTCGTGGGCCAGCCGCTCCCGTTGGGTATGTCGCGGTTCCACCTCTGCCCGGCCAGTGGGTGGGCCTTGACCACTGGACTCGCCACCTTCGACTTGTTCTTCGACGACAGGCCATAGGCATGCCCGACGCCGATGATGATCGGTGCGATGAGCGTGGCGACCGTGAGCGACCAGCGCAGGGCGTACAGGTGCCAGGCCAGTGCCCTGCCGACGGTTGGCGCTGCCCCCGCCTTGTACCCCAGCGGCCACAAGCCATGGACCCGCTCCAGGTCGGCTCCACGGTAGAAGTGAAAGCCCCAGGCCAGCACGGCGCCCGCCAGGAACCACCAGACGCCCTTCGCGGCAATGACATAGACGCTGAGCAGCAGCCCCAATGCCATGACGTCGAAGAATCCGATCCAGCCTTCGGCCAGCGCCTGGCCCGGCACGATGGTCAGTGCGACAAACAGGGTGACCGGAAATCGAACGCTCATATCGTCGGATGGCTCGCTCGGTGAATCTTCAGCACGATTGGGCGGCTTGCAGCAGCCGATCAGACGCCCCGTCCGGGACGAATGCCCGCTGTTCGGCGCAGCCGACGCGCACGATGGTCGGATTGCGCTTCTCAGTTGCCAAGAGTCTTCGCCCCCTTGCTGGACGCTGCGTTCAGTTTCTCGACAACCCAAGCCCGTTTTTCGACGGTCAAGGGCCACCGAGCCGTCGGTGCAACATCCAGACGCTCTGCCGTTCCATCGCGCCAGCTCGAGAGAATCCACTTCGAACCGAGCTCGGGCGGAGCATTCGATCTGCCGGCCCACGCCTGGTAGGCCTCGGCGCTACCTTTTCCGACCCAGTCGACGTCGTGGGGGAACGGCAACCACTTCGCCGCCAATGTGCCTGGCCGGGCCGATCCTTTGAGCACCTCGTGGATTTCGATCACCAGCGTTGGAGGATCGCCGTTCGTGTGCTTTCGAGTCGCATCCACCGAAACGATCGTTGCAACCACGACGACGGCGAATGCGCCGCGCGACATCAGTTCGTCACCGCTGAAGGCATGCTCCATGGATTGACCCGCATGGGCTGGCACGACCATCGCCAGACAGGCCGCCAACAACACGGCGGACACTGGCTTCAACACGAAGTTCGTCTCCCGCACATGGACTCCTGCGCGCAAACGCGGCCACCCGCAACGCATCATGGCTGCGGGCCCCATGGCGCGGCCAGCAGTAGCTGATTGCTCTGTGTCTTGACCAAGGGCCGCAGCTGCCTGGCAAAGACCATGAAGTCCTCATCCGCGAAGAGCCGCTTCCAGAAGGCCCTGCGATCGTCGTCGCCGTCGAACCGCCACAGATGGATGAGCTGATGCAGCTCACCCGTGTCCGAAATGAAGTACCCGATCAGGTT
Organism: uncultured beta proteobacterium; assembly: GCA_963706655.1. Lineage (GTDB taxonomy): Bacteria > Pseudomonadota > Gammaproteobacteria > Burkholderiales > Burkholderiaceae_C > Rubrivivax. Next base: position 2,247 of record CAVPNN010000022.1, on the reverse strand, counting down.
GCGGGAGAAGCCACCCGCTTCGAGCGCCGGCCACCCAAGTGTCGTGTACAGGCGGGTCACTTCGGCCATCTGGCCGACCACGACGGAATAGGTTCGTTTCTCGTAGACGGTGGGCACTGGGTACGACTCCTTGGCAGATGATTTCATCGCGCGTTCGCCTCGCGGCCGCTGGCCTGCCGCGGAGCTGCAACCCGATAGACCAGATGGTCCGGTGATGGATGATCAAGCTTCGACGGGCGGCCATCTTGCTGCATGCGCTCGTGTGCCGCGCGCCAGGTCGGCAACTCGCTGGACGCTTGCATCCAATGCACGACCGAGGCCTCGTCGCACCAGCCGGCAAGCTTGCGCATGGTGCCTCGATGCGGCTCTGCCAACAGGTAGCCCCGCATCGCTTCCTGGTCATTCCAGGCCGTGCAAGTCCAGAACGTCCTGTGCGCATCCTGGAACAGCGCGACGTCGATGTTGCCCGCTGTCGTGCGCGCCTGTCGGGCTGCGCGCGACGCGTGCCAAAGAAAGAGCGGCAGGAACCATGGCGAACGGACCCGCAGGCGGGTGACGGCGATCAGTGGCATCGAACTGGCCTAAGCGGGCGACCGCTGCAGCATACAGTCGGCGCCCCCCTTGAGCGTGGCCTTGGGCCGCATCGCTCGTTCGCTGGAGGTTTGCCGAGAAGGCATCCGACTGCATGGTCTGGAGCAGGTCAGCCAAGGCTTCTGCGCAGGGATCTCAAGGCAAGCGGGACGCGAAGAAGGCGAGCAGCGGCGCACTGTACTCATCGAGCCACCCATGCGCGGCGACGCTGCGGGAACCGCCTTCGAGCATGAACGGCGCAACTTCCGGGTATCCGCGCTCGAGCAACTGGGCACGCACCTTGGCAACGCAGGAGCGATCGTGAATGCCATCCTGCGCGTGGTGAAACTGGCGGAACGCCGGCTTCGTGCCGCCCGCTGTGCCGTCCCAGACCTTTTCGTTGGGATAACGACTGGCTTCGCAGGCGCCCGGTTCGGAAATCTGGCGCCGGGTTTCGTTGTCGAAACCCCTGCCCGCGACCTTGACGCGATCACCAGGGCGCCGTGTGCAATCGCGGGTCCAACCGTAGGGATCCCCGCTTGCGACCGGCGCAAACGCCGTGATCAGTTCGGGAAAGTGGCTGGCTGCGCGCACGGCCATGTAACCGCCCGACGAGTGCCCGGTGACGAAGACCTCGCTGCGCCCGCCCGAGGGCCGCTTGGCAGGAATGACCCGCCGCAGGAGGTCCTCGATGAAGGGCAGATCGAGGTTTGCACGGGCTCTTACTTCGTCGTCCCAGACCTTGCCGCACAGGCGCCCTTCGTTGTCGACAACCTGGTCTGAAGAATCCAGGAGGAAGACCGCAAAGCCCTGTGCCAGCGCCGTCTCGGTGAAGCGCACCTGCGCGGCAATGAAAGCGACGTTTGCAACACAGTAGTTGGTATGCGAGCCGCCGCCACCGTGCATCACGACCACCGCACCGCGGGTCCACGCGGCGGGGGCCTTCCACAGCACGAGGCGTTGCAGACCGGCCGATGACACGGTCTCACGCGCCCAGCCCGCACGCTGACATTGCAGTTCCTGTGGGGTCGGCTCAGCCGCTGCGCCGAAACCTGGGGACGCGGCCGCACTGCCGGCACCTGCGAAGGCGCAAAGCAGGATCCCGCAGACCCACGACTGCAATCTGGCGGACCGGGTCTCGATGGCCATCACGCTTGTCTTCCAGACCGATCGGAGATGGGCGCCAAGCTGTCGGCGCTGCCGTGCGGCTCGACGTCCAGCCGATCGGACAGCGCGTGGCGTGTCAAGGGACGAGCGCTCTGAGAATGCCGGTGGCGACCCGCGCCACCCGGGTGGCGTCTCGCTCGAGATCCGCGACGACCACGTCGATCGTCGTCGCACCCGGATGCCCCGCCCAGGCCGAAAGCTGATCCGGGCTCGCGTCCAGGTAGGCCATGCGCCAGGTGGCGAACATGCGGTGGTCGACTTCGGCCTCGTGGAACACCTTCAGGTCCGTGTGGCGAGTGTCGGCGGCGATGTTGCGCATCAGGCCGCGCACGGTGTCCCGTTCGCCCTCGAGGACCTGCAGGAAGACACCATCGACGTAGATGAGCGCGCCGGTGACGTCGCGCGCCTCGTTGCCCACCCGCGCGTCCGCGAGGATCTGCTGCAATCCGTCCACCGACATCGGCGCGACGGTCCTGGAGGAGTAGATCACCTGGATGAGCATCTGGGCCT
>CAVPNN010000021.1:0-98290 GCA_963706655.1 uncultured beta proteobacterium | reverse complement strand
GGCCAAGGTCGAAGAACTGCGCGACATCATGGGCTACGGCGTGATGAGCACGCCCGGCGTGGTGATCGACGGCAAGGTGGTGCACGCCGGCGGCGTGCCCTGCCGCGACAAGGTCGAACAATGGCTGACGGCCTGAGGAGGCTTCAGCCGCCGACACCAGGGTGCGCATTCTGGTCTGCCGGCGGCCGGCCGGCCCACCGACGCCCGAGTATCGTGGGTCGACTGCCGTCTGAACCCACCGATGCGTTGAGAGCACCCATGACCGATCCCGGAAATCCGAAGATGCAGTTCGACGTGGTGTCTGTTCGCCTGAGCGCGCACGCCAGCGAATCGCGTTGCAAGGACGCGGTGATCACGCTCGACACCGACATGGCCGGCAATCCACAGGCCTTCAACCCGGCCGAACTGCTGCTGGCGGCCCTGTCGGCCTGCATGATCAAGGGCATCGAGCGCGTGACGCCGATCCTGAAGTTCTCGCTGCGCGGCGTGGAAGTGCATGTGCACGGCGTGCGCCAGGACGTGCCGCCGCGCATGGAGTCCATCGGCTACGAAATCATCGTCGACACCGACGAGCCCGATCGGCGGCTGGACCTCCTGCACGACAACGTGAGCAAGTACGGCACCGTGTTCAACACGGTCGCGCCGGGCACCGAACTCTCCGGCGAGTTGCGCCGCAAGGCGTCGCCGTGAGTGCAGGCCACGATCACAATCACGCGCCGGCCAACTTCGACCGCGCCTTCGCCATCGGCATCGCGCTGAACATCGCCTTCGTCGCGATCGAGGCCTTCTACGGCTGGAAGATCGATTCGCTGGCGCTGCTGGCCGACGCCGGCCACAACCTCAGCGACGTGATCGGCCTGGTGCTGGCCTGGGGCGGCGCGCTGGCCGGCCGCCTGCGGCCCGACGCCCGCCACACCTACGGCTGGAAGCGCGCCAGCATCCTCGCGGCCTTCATCAACGCCCTGCTGCTGCTGGTGGCGATGGGTTCGCTGGCCTGGGAGGCGGTGCAGCGGCTGCAGACGCCGCAGCCGGTCGAGGGCGTCACCATCATGGTGGTGGCCGGCATCGGCATCGTCGTCAACACCGCCACCGCGCTGCTGTTCATGCGCGGCCGCGAGACCGATCTCAACATCCGCGGCGCCTTCCTGCACATGGCCGCCGACGCGCTGGTGTCGGCCGGCGTGGTGGTGGCCGGCGGCCTGGCGCTGTGGTTCGGCTGGACCTGGCTGGACCCGGTGGTCAGCCTGCTGATCGCCGCCGTCATCGTGGTCGGCACCTGGAACCTGTTCAGGCAGTCGCTGCACCTGCTGTTCGACGGCGTGCCGGAGGGCGTGGACCTGCACGCGGTGCAGGCGCTGCTGGAATCGCTGCCCGGCGTGGCGCGGGTGCACGACCTGCATGTGTGGGCGATGGGCACGTCGCAGATCGCGATGACGGCCCACCTGGTGATGCCGCAGGGACATGCCGACGATGCCTTCCTGAAGCACGCCACCGACGAGCTGCACGAACGCTTCGAGATCGAACATGTGACGATCCAGGTCGTCCGGGTGCCGTTCACCCGGCCCTGCGCCACGCTGGCGCAAGTCGTTGCGTCGACGACAGCGGCAAAGTGAATCCGGCGCGGCAGGCCAGCATCGCAGCCGAGTTGCCTGTCGGCCAGCGCCGGTGCGCGGCGGCTGACTCGCCGCGACCCACTCGCGGTCGTCAGATCGGCACGGTGAAAACCGCGCCACAGACGTCCCAGGTGACGTCGCGGGCGGTCGGCCACGCGGCCGGCTTCTTGTCCTTCTCCCAATCCTTGATCAGGGCACGCAGTTCCTCGACCTTGGGGGCGTTCTGCTCGGCGAGATTGGTGGTTTCGTTTTCGTCGTCCTTGAGATTGAAGAGCAGGGTGTAGTCGCCGTAGGGCGACTGACCGGCCATGTGGGTCTTGTCGGGGACCTCCCAGAGTTTCCAGTCGCCGGCGCGGATGGAAACCAGGGGGGCGCGCCGCCAGATCAGGACGTCATGGGGCTGTCCGGGCGCCTTGCCCGCGACGAAGGGCAGGACATCGACACCATCGAAGGTGCGATCCGCGGGCAGATGTCCGCCGGCGGCGGCCACGGCGGTCGGCAGCAGGTCCATCAACGAGGTGGTGCCACGGTAGACGGCGCCCGCCTCGAGCTTGCCTGGCCAGCGCATGATCATGGGCACCCGGGCTCCACCCTCATAGTGGGTCAGCTTGCCGCCGCGCATGGGTTCGCAGGTGCACAGGCCGCTGTAGTAGTCCTCGCAGCCGTTGTCGGACGTGAACACGACGATCGTGTTGTCGGCTTCGCCCGACGCCTCCACCGCCGCCATGATCCGGCCGACCCCGTCGTCGAGGGAGGCAATCATCGCCGCATTGATGCGCTGCAGTTCGTCCTCGATCTCGGGGAAGCGGTCGTAGTATTTCTGTACGACCATGTGCGGACTGTGGGGCGCCGTGTAGGCCGCATAGAGGAAATAGGGATGGTCCGACTTTCGCGTTGCGTTCGATGAATTCGACGGCGCGGTTCGTCAGGTAGTCGGTAAGGTACTCGTTTGCGTCGGTGACCGGCGTGCGGCTCGGTCCATCCAGGATCTTGGCGTGCGGCCAGCGTTGGAACACGCCATCCTTCGTGGCGGCGGCCGCAGCGACGCGATCCGGGGGCCAAACCCGTACGCCGGGCTGTGCCGGGTCCCCATAGGATGTCTCGGCGGTCAACAGTCCGACGAACTCGTCGAATCCGCGGTTCGTCGGGTAGAACTGGTCGGCGATGCCCATGTGCCATTTGCCGACGAGCCCCGTCTTGTAGCCGGCCGTCTGCAGGACGTTCCCTATCGTCAGCTCCTTGGCGTCGAGCCCGTAGCCCTTCCTGAATTCCCGGTTGGCCGGGCCCTGGTTGAACTCGAATCCGAAGCGCTGCGGATAACGCCCGGTGAGCAACCCGGCACGCGAAGGCGCACAGACGGGCGCTGCAGCATAGGCGGCGGTGAAGCGCACGCCCTGCTCGGCAAGCCTGTCGATGTTGGGGGTCTTGTAGCGGGCGGCCTTGTAGGCGCCAACGTCTGCGTAGCCCAGGTCATCGGCCAGGATCAGGACGATATTGGGCTGCCTGGCGGCTTTCGCCGAGACCTCGGCGATTGGCGTCACCTTGGTCGGTCCCTGGGCCGAGACGCCGACGACAAGGCCGAAAGCGGCGAGCACCGCCATACCGATCCGGGCCTTCTGGAAGATATTCATCGCGCACCTTTATCTCTGCGAAACCGCCGTTGCGATTTCAATTGGAATGACCAAGCTTGACATGGCGTCCGGGCCTATGGGTGCTGTCGCCTTGGCCACCATCAGACGCCTGCCGGACTGCCATCCACCGGGCAGTCGGCCACGCCCTCGAATGGCGAGGCCGGCGCACGGTCACCATGGCAGAAGCGAAACTTGCGGCCACTGCCGCAGGAGCAGGCCTGGTAGGGGCCGCCAGCCGCGTCACGCTGCGCCATCCAGGCCATCACGCCAAGCGCCGGACGCCCGCGTTGCAGCAGGTCGACCATGTATTGCATCGCTGGTCGGGCATGGGAGAAGAAGCGTGCATAACCCGGACAAAGATAGTTCTGGTCCGCATCACCTTCGGGCGAGGGGACAAACCGGTCCTTCGGGCAACCCCCATGGCACCACGGGAGCACCGCGCATTGCCGGCACTTCGCGGACAGAGACCTCCGCTTGTGTTGCACGAATGCGCGCTGCCGGTCGCCTGCCACCAGCGCCAGCATATGGGTCTGGTGGATGTTGCCCAGCAGGTAGTTCGGCTCGACATAGTGGTCGCAGCAGTACAGGTCGCCGTTGTGCTCGAGCGCGGGCCCATAGCCACAGTCGGGAGCGTGGACACACAGTAGATGTCTGCCGAAGCAGGCTTCCAGCGCCACGTCGAATTGCTGCACGAACACGCGGCCCACGTCGTGGCGGACCCATTCCTCGAACACATCCACCAGAAACTGACCGTACTGGACGGGGTCGACCGAACGCCTTGTCGCCAGGTTGCCGCTTTGCGTATACAGCGGTCGCGTCCTTTTCGATGGCAGGCGCTGGTCCTGGTCGTCCGTCGACATCATCTGTGCGCCAATGCGCTCGACGATCGGAATGAACTGTATCCAGCGCGCATCGAGTTCATCGCGCAGGAAACGGTAGATGGCGCGGCCATGTTGCTGGTTGGCGGCGTGGATCGTGCACAGGATGTTGAATTCGACACCATGCCGGCGCAGGTGCCGCCAACCTTGCAACACACGTGAGAACGTGCCGTGGCCAAGGCGGTCGACCCGGTAGTGATCATGCAGCTCGCGTGGCCCGTCGACGCTGAGTCCGACCAGGAACCGATGCTGTTTGAAGAAGCGGCACCAGTCGTCGTCGAGCAGGGTGCCGTTGGTCTGGATGCTGTGTTCAATGATCTGGCCCGGCCGGCGGTGTTTTTCAACCAGTTCGACCGCGCGCTGGAAGAACGCAAGTTGCATCAGCGTCGGCTCACCCCCCTGCCATGTGACCTGTACTTTCGGTGCCTGGTGCGACTCCAGCAACTGGCGGATATAGGTCTCCAGGGTGTCGTCCGACATGCGCTGGCGCTGGTCCGGATACAGCGCCTCCTTGGACAGGAAGAAGCAATAGCTGCAGTCGATATTGCAGATCGACCCGCTGGGCTTGGCCAGCAGGTGAAAGGAGTGCGGTGCATCACTCGGCCAGGCGCCGCCCGCCATGGCTGTAGGTTGGCTCGGGACGGAGAGGTTCGGGTCGGGTTGCAGCTGATGTCCCCGGAGGTCGTGTGAGTCTTTCGTAGCGGCTTGCCGTGCGGCGACGGCGATCCCGCAGGGCGTGGGCATCGCGGTCCCGGATGGGGTTGAGGTGCGTCCCGCGAGTCTATCCAAAAGAGATCCCACGGTGACCACCGCCACTATGGCATTGACCGAGCTCGCCAAGAAGGGGCCGACATCGACGTGCTGCGCCAGATCGTGTTCATGCCCCACGATGGCCCCATGATGGCCCCGAAACATGGCCCCGTCTCGGTGGGCTGTCAAGGAACGCGTTTGGACGCCACGAAACAGAAAACCCCAGTCGAATCAACGATCTGGGGTTTTCTTGGGACCTCGGGCCGTCTGGGACGGCCTGGAACCGGGTCACATATGGTCGATCATCACCTGGCCGAAGCCCGAACATGACACCTGCGTCGCACCCTCCATCAGGCGGGCGAAGTCGTAGGTCACCTTCTTGCTGAGGATCGACTTTTCCATCGAACTGATGATCAGGTCGGCCGCTTCGGTCCAGCCCATGTGGCGCAGCATCATCTCGGCCGAGAGGATCTCCGAGCCCGGGTTCACGTAGTCCTTGCCTGCGTACTTCGGCGCCGTGCCATGGGTCGCTTCGAACATGGCGACCGAGTCGCTCAGATTGGCGCCCGGCGCAATGCCGATGCCACCGACCTGGGCCGCCAGGGCATCCGACACGTAGTCGCCGTTGAGGTTGAGCGTGGCGATCACGCTGTACTCGGCCGGGCGCAGCAGGATCTGCTGCAGGAAAGCATCGGCGATCGAGTCCTTGATGAGGATGTCGTTGCCGGTCTTCGGGCTCTTGAACTTGCACCAGGGCCCGCCGTCGACCGGCTTGGCGCCGAACTCGTTGACCGCCAGCGCGTAGCCCCAGTCACGAAATCCACCTTCGGTGTACTTCATGATGTTGCCCTTGTGCACGAGGGTGACACTTGGCTTGTCGTTGTCGATCGCGTACTGGATCGCCTTGCGCACCAGGCGTTCGGTGCCCTCGCGCGAGACCGGCTTGATGCCGATGCCCGAGGTGTTCGGGAAGCGGATCTTCGTGACGCCGAGCTCCTCGGTCAGGAACTTGATCAGCTTCTTGGCCTTGTCGCTCTCGGCTTCGTACTCGATGCCGGCATAGATGTCTTCCGAGTTCTCGCGGAAGATCACCATGTTCGTCTTGTGCGGCTCCTTGACCGGGCTCGGCACGCCGGTGAAGTACTGGATCGGGCGCAGGCAGACATAGAGGTCGAGTTCCTGGCGCAGCGCGACGTTGAGCGACCGGATGCCCCCGCCCACCGGGGTCGTCAGCGGTCCCTTGATCGACACCACGTAGTCGCGCACGGCGGCCAGGGTCTCCTCGGGCAACCACACGTCAGGCCCGTAGACCTTGGTCGATTTCTCGCCGGCAAACACTTCCATCCAATGGATCTTGCGCTTGCCGCCATAACTCTTGGCGACGGCCGCATCGACCACCTTGAGCATCACGGGCGTGATGTCCTGGCCGGTGCCATCGCCCTCGATGTACGGGATGATGGGTTGATCGGGGACCTTGATCGAAAAGTCGGCGTTGACCGTGATCTTCTGGCCGCCTTCGGGCACCTTGATGTGCTGGTACATGCAGTCTGTCTCCGCTGACGGGAAGGGCCCGTCCAATGGACAAATTCTAAGTCACCAGGGCTGTCAATCTTCTGACAGCGGGTCTGACCCATGTCATGCGGTGAATCTCCGCGCTGCCGGCCGGCCTGTCGAGCGGGGATCCGCGCCGGGCACGCACCGCTAGCCGAAGCAATAGGCCACGACGCGGGCCCACAAGCCATGCGTCAGGGCCCACCCTGACGCGGCCGCCAGCATCGCGCCAGCCGCTCGAACGGCCCACACGCCCACGCCTGCGCTCGCCGCGCCCGAACCCAGGAAGGACCACAGTGCGGGTCCCAGGGTCAGGCCGAGTGCGGTGACGGCGCCGAATCCGACCATGACCATGGCTCCACCCACCGGGCCGTTGGCCAGTGCAGCCATGACGAGCGCCGATTGCAGCAGTCCGCAGGGCCAGGCGGCCCAGAGCGCGCCCGCGACTCCTGCGCGTGCAGGCCCGCTCATGCGCTGCCAGCCTCCGTCCCCGACATGCAGGCGCTGGCCACCCCGCCCCAGGTTCTCCAGCCAGGCCGGCTGACGGCCCTGCCACAGCAGCCACAGCCCGAGCACGAAAGCGCCGGCATGCAGCAAGGTCCACAGCGGCCTCAGGGCCGGACTCACCTGTCCCAGTGCGGACAGCGCCCCGACGCTCGATGCGGCGACGGCGCCGACCGCGGCGTAGGAAAGAATCCGCATCAGATGAAACAGCCACACCCGCGGCGGGATCTGCACGGCACGCCCTTGCGGCCCGCGCACGGTACCGGTGGCCGCAGCGCAGGGCGCGGCGCACATCACCACGCAGTGCGGCGCTCCGGCCAGGCCGAGCAGCAGCGCGCTCAGCAACAACGCAACATCCATGTTCAGATGATGCGCGAGAACCGCTCCCTCGTCTGGTCGGCGCGCAAGTGCCGGTCGAACACGGCGGCGACACCTCGCACGAAGTACCAGCCGAGCGCCGTGATCTGGATCGCGTCGTTGTCGACTTCGACCAGCCCCCCGTCGACGAAGGACTGCAGCTGCTCGATCTCGGAGGCGAAGTATTTCGGCATCGAGATCAGGTAGGACAACTCGATCGACTCGTACTCGACCCGCCCCTGACACATCAAGGCCATGATGACGGCGCGCCGCACGATGTCGTCGCGCGTCAGTGACAGGCCGCGCACGACCGGAAACTCGGATTGGCGCAGGGCGTCGTAGTACTCGGGCAGGGTCTTTGCGTTCTGGCTGTAGGTGCTGCCCATGCGGCCGATCGCCGACACACCGAGAGCCACCAGGTCACAGTCGGGATAGGTGCTGTAGCCCTGGAAGTTGCGATGCAGTCGCCCTTGGCGCTTGGCCGCCGCGAGCGCGTCGGTGGGCAGCGCGAAGTGATCCATTCCGATGTAGGTGTAGCCCTCGTCCAGGAAGCCGGCGATGGCGCCGCGCAGCATCCCGATTCGGTCCTCGGCCGATGGCAGATCGGCGGTGATGATGCGCCGCTGGGGCTTGAACCGGGCCGGCAGGTGCGCATAGGCGTACAGCGCAATGCGGTCGGGTCGCAACGCCGCCACCTGTTCGATCGTGCGTTTGAACGAGGCTGGGTTCTGACGCGGCAAACCATAGATCAAGTCGGCATTGATCGACTCGAAGCCCAGTTCGCGCGCGCTGGCCATCAAGGCCGCCACACTGTCGTAACTCTGCACCCGGTGCACGGCCTGCTGGACATCGGGGTCGAAGTCCTGGATGCCGAAGCTGATCCGGTTGAATCCGATCTGGCGCAGCACCGCAAGGCGCGCCGGCGTCGCCGTCCTCGGGTCCACCTCGATCGAGACCTCAGCGCCGCTCACCAGCTGGAAGGCCCCGCGCAAGGACGCCATCAGGCGTTCGAGTTCAGCATCGCTCAGGAAGGTCGGCGTGCCGCCGCCGAGGTGCAACTGCGTGACCGGGCTGCCGGTCCCGATCTCGCGCACATGCAATGCAATCTCGAGGTCGAGCGCGTCGAGATACTCGGCGGCCCGTTCATGATGTTTGGTAATGACCTTGTTGCAGGCGCAGTAGTAGCAAACGGATTCGCAGAACGGAATGTGAACGTAGACCGAGAGCGGGGCCTGTCCGCCAACGCGAGCACCTTCGGCCCGCTGCCGCAGCGCCTGCCGATAGTCGACAGCGCCAAACGCCTCGACGAACCGGTCCGCAGTTGGATAGGAGGTGTAGCGGGGTCCGGGAACGTCGAGCTTTCGCAGCAGCGAGTCGGGAATGACCATGTCCATGTCTTGGTTGCCTGGGCCTGATGCGATCGATACCAGACTGTGCCAAAGTACAGGCTTCATCGCTTGACATGCCTCAAGCGAAATGCACGGGCAGGCCACACCAGACAGGCGACAATGCACCTACATCAGGATTCGAGCAAATGAACGATACCCATGTCCGCCTGGAGCCCTTCAAGGTCGCGTGCTCCAGCTGCAACCTGCGAGAGCTTTGTCTGCCCGTCGGCATGTCCAACGAGCAGCTCAACCAGCTCGACACGATGGTCTCGACCCGTCGCAGCCTTCCGCGCGGGGATTCGCTCTTTCGAAGCGGCGACGAGTTCCAGTCGCTGTACGCTGTGCGAACCGGGTTCTTCAAGACCTGCGTGTCGTCCGAGGATGGCCGCGATCAAGTCACCGGATTTCAGATGGCCGGCGAGTTGCTCGGCCTGGACGGCATCGGCACCGACCGGCATACCTGCGACGCCGTCGCGCTCGAGGACTCGCAGGTCTGCGTGATTCCCTATCACCAGCTCGAGGAGCTGTCGCGCGAGCTGTCGGACCTGCAGCGCCAGTTCCACAAGATCATGAGCCGCGAAATTGTCCGCGATCATGGTGTGATGCTGCTGCTCGGCAGCATGCGCGCCGAAGAGCGCCTCGCGGCCTTTCTGCTCAACCTGACCCAGCGCCTGCAGACGCGCGGCTTCTCGCCGACGGCCTTGATCCTGCGCATGACACGCGAGGAGATCGGAAGCTATCTGGGCCTGAAGCTGGAAACCGTGAGCCGCACGTTTTCCAAGTTCCAGGACGATGGCCTGCTGGAAGTCAAGCAGCGCGATATCCGCATCCTGGACCAGGCCGGCCTCGAGCAGCTGGTCAACGGCGCGCAGTGCTGATCAGCCCGAACTCGGGCGGTTGATTTCGGCCGGGCTCCGGTCGAGCAATTCGGTCAGGCCGGCGGCAGCTGCGACCACCGCCCAGAACACCAGGAATGCCATCGTGTAAATGGCGAACGGCGGCCAGTCGAGCGGCGCGCCGCCGGCGAACGAGAGTTGCGCCGGATCGACAAAGGCAAAGACGACCCCCTCGAGCACACCGGCCATCAGAAAGGACGGCCACGCGATCACCATCAGGCGATCGTGGCGCCGCTTCATGGTTTGGCAGGCGGCGTCGCCGCGTGGTTGCGCGCCTGCACGGCCGGTGCGCCCTCGCGGGTGTCGAGCACCGGATCGGCACCGTTGACCGCGATCACCGCAGTGACGATGGCCGCCACCACGACCACGGCGGGCCCGCCGATGACCAGCCACACCATTCCATAGCGCCACCAGGGACGATCGTCCTGCGGCTGCTGTGCACCGCGGGCGGGGACTGGGGGTTGTGTCATGTCGTGACTCCTGCAATTGGCCGCATCAGCGCGGCACCACGAAGGTCGTTTTCTCGGTCACCGTCGCGCTCACCCGATCGGGTCGAGCCAGTTGCTCGACCCCGAAACTGATGCCATGCGCGCCACCTCCGGAGGCTTGCGCCGCCTCGAACGGAATCCTGACCGCGAGCGGGATCCAACGGGCCTGGGCCGGCTCGAGCATCAGCGGGTCGGGGACTCCCAGGACACGCGCGCCGGCCAATCCGGTGGCGGTGATCCGGTACTGCTGGGACAGCTCGGTGGCATTCATGATCTGCAGCCGGTAGACGTTCTCCACCTGCCCTTCGTCGACGATGCGCGCCAATGATGCCCGATCGCGCACGACGTCGACCTTGAACGGGTCGCGCATGTAGAGGCTGACCGCCATCGCCGTCACGATCACGAGCAGGATGGCGGTGTAGACCAGCACCCGCGGGCGCAGGACGTGGCGCAGCATCTGTGCACGCGTCCAATGATGCGCCATGCCGTTCTGTGTGGCATAGCGGATCAGGCCGCGCGGGTAGTTCATCTTGTCCATCACGCCGTCGCAGACGTCGACGCAGGCCGCACACCCGATGCATTCGTACTGCAGCCCGTCCCGGATGTCGATTCCGGTCGGGCAGACCTGCACGCACAGGCCGCAGTCGATGCAATCGCCAAGTCCCGCAGCCTTGTGGTCGGTCTTGCGACCCCTGGTGCCACGCGGATCGCCACGCTCGCGGTCGTAGCTGATGATCATCGTGTCGTGATCGAACATCGCGCTCTGGAAGCGGGCATAGGGGCACATGTACTTGCAGACCTGCTCGCGCATATAACCCGCGTTGCCATAGGTGGCCAGGCCGTAGAACAGGACCCAGAACCACTGCCAGGGTCCGAACCCAAGCGTGAACGCTTCGCCCCACAAGTCGCGAATCGGCGTGAAGTAACCGACGAAGGTGAACCCGGTCCAGAGCCCGATGCCGATCCAGATCGCCTGCTTGAGCCCGAAGCGCCCGAGCCGATCGAAGGTCCAGCCGCCAGCGTCACGCTTCATGCGCCGGGGCCGGTCGCCTTCGATCACCTTCTCGACCCACATGTAGACCTCGGTGTAGACCGTCTGCGGGCAGGCAAATCCACACCAAAGCCGCCCCGCCACCGCGGTGAACAGGAACAGCCCGTAGGCCGATACGATCAGCAGCCCCGTGAGGTAGATGAAGTCCTGCGGGTACAGGATCAGGTCGAAGATGTAGAAGCGCCGCGCGGCAAGATCGAACAGGACCGCGGGGCGTCCGCCCCAGGGCAGCCAGGGCAGGCCGTAGAAGAGAAGCTGCGTCGCCCAGACGAGCACCCAGCGCCATGCCGCGAACCAGCCACTGACGGCGCGCGCATAGATCTTCCTCTGCTTCTGGTAGAGCGAGACCAGCTCACCAGCAGCGTCGTCCTGCGCCGGATTGCCCGGCACCGTGGTGCCGGGCCTTGCGTCACTCATCTCGACAACCGCCTCGCCCGCAGCGTCACTTCGATGCCGCGACGGTTGTCTTCGACAGCCGCCCGACATAGGCGGCCAACACGTGGATCTGCTCGGTCGTCAGGAGTTTGTCCTGGGCCGGCATCGTGTTGGCCTTGCCGTTGTTGATCATGTTGACGATCGCCTGTTCGCCCCAACCGTGCAGCCACACCTTGTCGGTCAGGTTGGGGGCGCCGAGCGCAATGTTGCCCTTTCCGTCCGGACCATGGCAGGCCGCGCAGGCGGTGAAATTGGACTTTCCCAGCTGCGCGTAAACGGAATTGTGCGCACTGCCCGACAGGCTCAAGACGTAGTGCGCCACGTTGCGCACGTCGTCGCCGGTGCCGACTGCGGCCGCCATCGGCGGCATGTTGCCCATTCGGCCCTGGGTGATGGTCTCGACGATCTGGGCCGGTTCACCGCCATAGAGCCAGTCGCCATCGGTCAGGTTCGGGAACCCCTTGCTGCCCCGGCCGTCCGAGCCGTGGCACTGTGAGCAGTTGTTCAGGAACAGACGCTCGCCGATGCCCATGGCGCCGGCGTCCTGCGCGAGGTCGCTGGCCGACATCGCGCTGTACTTGGCATAGATCGGGGCCAGAGCAGCCCTTGCCTTCTCCTGCTCGGCTTCGTACTGACCGACGCTCGACCAGTTCAAGGTGCCCTTCACCGAACCGAGGCCCGGGTACAGGGCAAGGTAGATCGCGGCGAACACGACCGTCATCACGAACAGCCACATCCACCAGCGCGGCAGCGGGTTGTTCAGTTCCTGCAGGTCTTCGTCCCAGACATGGCCTGTCGTGTTGTCGTTGGCCATGACGCGCCGACGCGCGGCCACGATGAGCAGCCACAGGCACCCAACCAATCCCAGGATCGTGACTCCGGCGACGAAGTAGGACCATCCACTGCTGAAAAAATCGCTCACGGGACCCTCCGAGATGTCTGTTGTGTTGTCTGCAGGTTCGACTCGTCGTCGATGAAGGGCAGCTGCGCCGCGTCATCGAAGGCCCGCCTGCGCGACTTGCGGTAGGTCCAGACCACGAGGGCCATGAACAGCAGCAGGCCGATCACCACCAGCACACTGCGCACAAGATTGATGTCCATGCCGATCCCTTCGCGCGTCAGCGCCGTGCGGTGCCGAGCACCTGCAAGTAGGCAATCAACGCGTCCAGTTCGGTCTTGCCCTTGACGTCCTCGCCAGCTTTCGAGATCTCCTCATCGCTGTACGGCACCCCCAGGAACCGCAACGCGGTCAGCTTCGGGGCCATGTCCTGGGGTGCAACGGTGGCCTTCTCCAGCCACGGATAGGCCGGCATGTTGGACTCCGGGACCAGGTCGCGCGGGTTGATCAGGTGGATGCGGTGCCAGTCGTCGCTGTAGCGCCCGCCAACCCGGTGCAGATCCGGACCGGTGCGTTTGCTGCCCCACTGGAAGGGATGGTCGTAGACGAACTCGCCCGCCAGCGAGTAGGGACCGTAGCGCAGCGTCTCTGCACGGAAGGGCCGGATCATCTGCGAGTGGCAGTTGTAGCAACCCTCACGCACGTAGATGTCGCGCCCGGCCAATTGCAGCGAGGTGTAGGGCTTGAGGCCCTCCACCGGCTGGGTGGTGGAGCGCTGGAAGTACAGCGGAACGATCTCCACGATGCCGCCGATCGAGATCACGATCAGGATCAGCACGATCATCAGGAAGTTGCTGGTCTCGATGCGCTCGTGCCCAGTCGGGGTTTGGTGTTGTGCCATCTCTTGTTTCTCCTGCCGATCAGGCGTGTGCCGCGACCAGGGGCACCGGCGCATCGACCGGCTTGCTGCTCTTGACCGTCATGACCACGTTCCAGGCCATGATCAACATGCCTCCCAGATAGAGCAGGCCCCCGCCGACGCGTATCACGTAGAACGGATAGGTCGCCTTGACGCTCTCGACGAAGCTGTAGACCAGCGTGCCGTCGGGATTGATCGCGCGCCACATCAGGCCCTGCATGACGCCGGCGATCCACATTGCGGCGATGTAGAGCACGATGCCGATCGTGGCGATCCAGAAGTGCAGCTCGATCGCACGCACGCTGAACATTTCCTTCTTGCCGTACAGGCGCGGGATCAAGTGGTAAAGCGCACCCATCGAGATCAGACCGACCCAACCGAGTGCCCCGGAGTGCACATGGCCAACAGTCCAGTCGGTGTAGTGACTCAAGGCGTTGACGGTCTTGATCGACATCATCGGCCCCTCGAAGGTCGACATGCCGTAGAACGACAACGAGACGATCAGGAACTTGAGGATCGGGTCGTCGCGCAGTTTGTGCCAGGCGCCCGACAGCGTCATGATGCCGTTGATCATGCCGCCCCAGCTCGGCGCCAGCAGCACGAGCGAGAACACCATCCCGACGCTTTGAGCCCAATCGGGCAGCGCCGTGTAATGCAGGTGGTGCGGGCCGGCCCACATGTAGGTGAAGATCAGCGCCCAGAAGTGCACGATCGACAGCCGGTAGCTGTAGACCGGGCGGCCGGCCTGCTTGGGGATGTAGTAGTACATCATCCCGAGGAATCCTGCGGTGAGGAAGAAGCCCACGGCGTTGTGGCCGTACCACCACTGCACCATCGCGTCCTGCACGCCTGCATAGACCGAGTAGCTCTTGCCCAGGCTGACCGGAATCACCGCGCTGTTGACGATGTGGAGCACCGCGACAGCCAGGATGAATGAGCCGAAGAACCAGTTCGCCACATAGATGTGACGCACCTTGCGCATCCCGATCGTGCCGAAGAAGACCACCGCATAGGCGACCCAGACCACGGCGATCAGGATGTCGATCGGCCACTCGAGTTCAGCGTACTCCTTGGCCTGAGTCATGCCCAGCGGCAGCGTGATCGCGGCCGCCACGATGACCACCTGCCAGCCGATGAAGGTGAACATCGCCAACTTGGGCATGAACAACGGCGCCTGACAGGTGCGTTGCACCACGTGATAACTGGTTGCGAAGAGTGCGCATCCGCCGAAGGCAAAGATGACCGCATTCGTGTGCAGCGGACGCAGACGGCCGTAGCTCAGCCACGGAATGCCAAAGTTGAGCTCGGGCCAGGCCAATTGGGAGGCGATGATGACACCGACCAGCATGCCCACCACGCCCCAAAGCACGGCCGCCAGCGAAAACCAGCGCACCACGGTATCGCTATAGACCTGGGCCGGCACGGCCCCTCGCGCGGTCACTCTTGACATTCGACAACTCCTCGCATTGTTCGATCCTCAACTTAGGATTCTCTTTTCGACCCCTCGGCAAGTCCTTGACTATCGTCAACTTGCCCATCCCCGGGTGCCAGGATTCTCTCGCCTTCGCGCTCGAGATCCTCGAACTGGTCTCGCCACAGCGCCCACCCGAAGACGGCCAGGATGACGAGCACGACTCCGATCGACAACGGTATCAGCAGATACAGGATGTCCATGGCGCGCGTTCAGCGTGAGGCCCGCAGGGCGTTGAGCACGACGGCCATCGAACTCGTCGCCATGCCCAGTCCCGCAGCCCAGGGTGGAAGGTAGCCGAGCATCGCCAACGGGATGCAGGTGAGGTTGTACGCCGCGGCCCAGAGCAGATTCTGGCGCACGATGCGCACCGCTCGACCTGCGACGCGACGGGCGTGCACGATGTCGTCCCAGCGGCCCGACAGCACCACGGCATCGGCGTGAACCTTGGACACGACGGCGCCCTGCCCCATCGCGATCGACACGTCGGCCCGTGCCAGCACCGGCGCGTCGTTGACGCCGTCTCCGATCATGATCACGGTCTCACCGCGCGCCTGGGCCGCCGCCACTGCACGCAGCTTGTCGTCCGGCGACGCGCCGGCAACCACGTCGGTGATGCCCAGCCGCTCGGCCAGACCTTGCGCCCTGGGCAAGGAGTCTCCGGACAACAGCGTCACCTGCATGGCCTCGGATTGCCAGGCGCGCACGGCCTCCTCGGCACCCGGGCGCAATTGCTCATCGAACTCGAACCCGGCCAGCACTTCTCCATCCTTGCTGATCCAGACCCGTTCGTCGCCTGTCGCGACGGCCCCGGTCCATGCGGCGGAGCCAAGCCGCCACTCGGTCCCGCCCGCATCGATGCCTCGCACGCCTGCGCCGGTGACCTCTTCCACTGACGACCAATCGCCGGCGGGCCCGGCGTCGGCCGCTGCGAGTGCGCGTGACAACGGGTGGGTCGACCAGCGTGCAAGATCAGCGGCGACCTGGCGCGCGGGCGCGTTGTCGCCGGCTTCCCGCCACGTCTGACCCGCCAGCTTCGGTTGGTCCTCGGTCAGGGTGCCGGTCTTGTCGACGAAGGCATGGGTTGACCTGGCCAGCAGTTCCACGGCCTCGAGGCGCTGGAGCAGGACCCCGCGCCGCGCCAGCCCCCCCGCGGCGGCGACCAGGGTCGCTGGCGCGGCGAGCGACAGGGCACAGGGACAGGTGACCACCAGCACCGACACCGCGACCCAGATCGCGCGTGACGGGTCGATGAAGGACCAGACTGCCGCGCTGCCAAAGGCCAGGATCAGCACACCCCACAGGAAGGGCGCGGCAAAACGATCGGCCACCCTCGCCTGCGCAGGCCGCTGGGTCATGGCGTCGCGCATGAGCGCCACGATGGATTCGAACCGGGTGTCCGGGCCGACCCGCTCGACGCGCATCACGACCGGGGCACCGACGTTGACACTGCCCGCCACGACGTTGTCGCCCGGGCCACGCGCGACCGGGGCCGACTCACCGGTGAGCAGCGATTCGTCAGCCATCGTCTGGCCCGCGGTCAGCACACCGTCTGCCGCGAAGGGTTCGCCAACGGGTATCCGAAGCCGGTCGCCGCGAACCAGGCGCTGCACGCTCACCTGCTCGTCCCGCCCATCGTCGCCCAGCCGGCAGGCCGTCTGCGGCATCGCGGCCAGCGATCGCTCCAGGGTCGCGGTGGCGCGGTGCCGGGCGCGCAGTTCGAGATAGCGCGCGGTGAGCAAGAAGCTGACGAACATCGTCAGCGAGTCGAAATAGACCTCGGTCCCGAATGCACCGCCGGGGTCGAACGCGGCGCCCGAGCTGGCGACGAAGGTGACCGCCACTGCGAGCGCGACCGGCACATCCATGCTGATCCGGCCGGACTTCAATGCCTGCCAGGCGCCACGAAAGAAGGGGCTGGCCGCAAACGCCACCACCGGCAGCGTCAGCATCCACATGCCCCAGTTCAGCAGCCGCTGGAGATCGGGTGCCATGTCGCCCGGACCGGCCACATAACCGGGGGTGGCGAGCATCATCACCTGCATCATGCACAGGCCGGCCACGAAGACCCGCCAGAGTGCACGGCGATGCTCACGCTGGCGCAACTCGCGCGCCGGCGCGGCCACATCGGGCACGGCGTCGTAGCCCGCAGCACGAATCGCGTCGACCAGGGCCGAAGCGCGCGTCTGAGCCGGGTCCCAGCGTACCGTGGCCCGTTCGCCAGCGGCGCTCACGGCGGCCGCCGTCACGCCGGGCGTCGCGAGCAGGGCCGACTCGATGATGCCGGCACAGGCCGCGCAGGTCATGCCCGACACCTGCAGGGCAGACTCTGCGAGGCGGCACCCATCGGCACCCACGGTCCATTTCGAGAACCTGGCCAGTTCGACGGGGTCGTCGAGAACCCCGGCAACAAGGTCAGCGCCAGGCGCCAGAGCGGCGTTCATGCAAGTGCCACGCCCATGCCGGCGTTGGCCGTGCGACCATCGGGTCCGCCAGCCATCCCACCATCGACATCCGATTTCGCCATGCCCCGAATCCACCGTCCCACATTGCATACAACGGCCCTGCTCGCGTGGGCGCTCGCCCTCGGTGTCGCTTCGGCACAGGCCCAGGACCGGGCGCAACCCCGCCTGCCGACGGTGCAGTTGTCGGCCGGCATGCACCTGATCCAGGCCGAGCTGGCCCGATCACCGATGGAGCACACGGTCGGGCTGATGCACCGCACGCGCATGGGCTCGAACGAAGGCATGCTGTTCGTGTACGCCGAGCCCCAGCTGCACTGCTTCTGGATGCGCAACACCTTGCTCCCGTTGACGATTGCCTTTGTCGACGACGGCGGGCGCATCGTCAACCTGGCCGACATGCAGCCGCTCAATGAAGACTCGCATTGTTCGGCGAAGCCGGTTCGGTTTGCGCTCGAGATGAACCAGGGCTGGTTTGCCAAGCGCGGCATCCGGCCCGGTTTCACCTTGCGCGGTGCGCCGTTCGACCCGGCCGCCCCCGCGCGCTAGGCGGACGGGGGCGGCGCCGCGACCATCAGCCGAAATTCGCCTGCGCGAAATCCCAGTTGACGAGTTTGTCGAGGAAGACCTCGACGTACTTCGGGCGCGCGTTGCGGTAGTCGATGTAGTAGGCATGCTCCCACACATCGACTGTCAGCAAGGCCTTGTCGCCGGTGGTCAGCGGCGTCCCGGCCGGGCCCATGTTGACGATGTCGACGCTGCCATCGGCCTTCTTCACCAGCCAGGTCCAGCCCGAGCCGAAGTTGCCCACCGCAGACTTGATGAAGGCTTCCTTGAACGCAGCAAAGGATCCCCACTTCGTCTTGATGGCAGCGGCCAGGGAGCCACCAGGCTCGCCGCCGCCGGCGGGCTTCATGCAGTTCCAGAAGAAAGTGTGGTTCCAGATCTGGGCGGCGTTGTTGTAGACACCGCCGGAGGACTTCTTGACGATGTCCTCGAGTGCCATCGCCTCGAACTCGGTGCCCTTTTGCAGGTTGTTGAGGTTCACGACGTAGGCGTTGTGGTGCTTGCCGTGGTGGAACTCCAGCGTCTCGCGGCTGTAGTGAGGCGCCAGGGCGTCCATTTCGTACGGCAGGGGCGGCAGTTTGTGTTCCATGGTGTTTCCTCCAATCAGAAGACGATCATTGTAGGCAGCCCGGCCGGTCGGCACGCGGGCATGATCTGTGGCCCCGGTGGGCGTCAGGGCAAGCGCGGCTGGACATCGCGGATGTCGGCATGCGCCTTGCCGTCGGACCACTCGATCTGCAGGCGCTGGCCAGCCTGCAGGCCGCGCGCCGAAACCACGGCGCGGCCTCGATCGTCTTCGATCCAGGCGAAGCCCCGGCCCAGCACGGCCTTCGGGTCGAGCGCGCCGAGACGACGTTCCCACAGCATCCACTGCTGGCGGCGCGCCAGCAAGGTCGCCGCTGAGCGCGTTGCGCAGTCGTTCGCCCTGGCGGGCGAGGACTTCAGCCTGGCGCTCGCTGCGTCTTGCGACGCTGCCGAGCAGGCGCTGGGCCAGGCTGTCGAGCGATTGCCTCTGGGCGGCCAGGCTGCGCGCCGGTCGCCCGAGCCGCAGCGACAGTGTGTCAAGTCGCTGGGCCTGATCGTCGAGCACCTTGCGCATCCGTTGCCGGGCCCGATCCGCGCTCGCCTGCAACTGCTCCAAGGCCTCGGCGCGCGTGATGCTGGCCAGTTCAGCGGCAGCGGTCGGTGTCGGTGCACGAAGATCTGCCGCAAGGTCGGCCAGCGTGATGTCGGTCTCATGGCCGACACCGCAGATCACGGGCAGGCGGCACGCGCGGATTGCTCGCACGACCCGCTCGTCGTTGAAGGCCATCAGGTCCTCGAGCGAGCCCCCGCCCCTGACCAGCAGGACGGTGTCGACCTCCGCGCGGGACCCTGCTGCTTCGAGCGCCGCCACGATCGCCTCGGGAGCCAGCGCCCCTTGCACTGGCGTCGGGTAGAGCACGAGCGCCACGTGGGGCGCCCGCCTTGCAAGACCCGTCAACACATCGTGCAAGGCTGCGCTCGAAGCCGAGGCGACGATCCCCAGCTTCGACGGGAAGCGCGCGGTCTGTCGCTTGTGTTCTGGATCGAACAGGCCTTCGGCCTGCAAGCGCGCGCGAAGGCGCAGGAACTGCTCGTACAGTGCACCGGCACCCTGGCGCTGCATCGCCTCCACGACCAGTTGCAGTTCCCCGCGCGCCTCGTAGACCGAGATGCGCCCGCGCAGGCCGACCTGCTGGCCGTCCTCCGGCTCGAAGTCGATCATTGCCGCCGCGCGGCGAAACATGGCACAACGCAACAGGCCAGGCTGCCCATCCGCGTCCTTGAGCGTGAAGTAACAATGCCCGCTGGCCGCGCGCGTGAAACCCGACAACTCGCCTTGCACCGCCACCGCGCCGAAGCGAGCCGTCAGCGCGTCGGAGGCCGCGAGCAGCAGCGCCGCCACACCCCAGACGGGCCGCTGGGCAAGGCCGATCGGGCCGTCATCCATGGTTGGACCCTGCAAATTCGCGGGCATGGAACTCCACGACCGCACCAATGTTTGACGCTCGCCAGGGGGCGACGCTCACGAAGCGATACAGGTGCTGCAAGTGTCTGTTTTTCAAGGGGAAATCACTGCCTCATCATCGGGCAAACGAATCTGCAGCCAGCATTCATGCGCCATTGCGGGGCATGGCCCGGACTTCTCCACAATGTTGTCCACAGTTCCGGTGGATGAAGTGCGTCGCTTGCTTGCACATCGAGGGTGAACCCGTAGCCACGCATCGGACATAATCGCGCCTTCGCGCGCACCGACCGTCAAGAGACCATCTTGCTATCGATCATACAAGCCGCTGGCTGGCCCATCTGGCTGCTCATCGCCTGCTCCATCGTTGCTTTCGCACTCGTGCTGGAGCGGCTCTACCACTTGCGCCAGTCGCTCGTGGCGCCGCCGACCTTGCTCGAGGAGGTGCTGGCGGTGAGCAAGAACAGCCTGCCGAATGCCGACGTCACCAGCAAGCTGGCCGAGAACTCGGTGCTCGGGGCAGTGCTTGCGGCGGGGATCCGCAGCGTTGCCGCCGAACCGCGCATCTCCGAGGCCTCGTTGCGCCAGGCGCTGGAGAACGCCGGCCGCAAGGCCGTGCACAAGACCGAGCGCTACCTCAATACCCTGGGCACGATCGCGTCGGCCGCGCCGCTGCTCGGCCTGTTCGGCACCATCATCGGGATGATCGAGATCTTCGGTTCGCAGTCGCCCACTGGCGGCTCGAATCCAGGCATGCTGGCGCATGGCATCTCGGTCGCGCTCTACAACACCGCGTTCGGCCTGATCATCGCGATCCCGGCCCTGATGTTCTACCGGTATTTCCGCGGCCGCGTCGACGAATTCCAGCTGACGATGGAGATCGCCGCCGAACAACTGGTCCCGCACCTCCTTCGCTTCGCGGTGCGCGGCGGCTCCAGCAAGTGATCCGGTGAATTTCCATCGCCACCGTCCCGAGGAACCGGAGATCAACCTGATCCCGTTCATCGACGTCCTGCTGGTGATCCTGATCTTCCTGATGCTGTCGACGACCTACTCGCGTTTCACCGAGCTCCAGGTCAGCCTGCCCAGCGCCGACGCGGACAAGCTCAAGGAACGTCCGGGCGAGGTGATCGTCGCCGTGTCGGCCGAGGGTCGGTACAGTGTCGACCGGCAAGCCGTCGACGGACGCAGCATCGAGTTGCTGACGAGCGCATTGCAAGCAGCCGCCAAGGGCCGCAACGACGTCGTCATCGTGGTCTCGGCCGACGCACTCGCGGCCCATCAATCGGTGATCAACGTGCTCGATGCGGCGCGCCGCGCCGGTCTGGCCCGGCTGACCTTCGCGGCCCAGGCGCCGCCCGGCAGCGCACGCTGATCCCGATGAGTCGCCGTGCACTCGGCGAGCGCCTGGAGGCCGCGCTGCAGCGCAGCTGGTGGCAGACAAGCCCCGGGCTTGTGGCCTGGTTGCTGTGGCCGCTGTCCCGCCTCTACGGCCTGCTCGCGAGTCATGCCCGGCGACGCGCCCCAGCGGTCTGGCAGAGCCCTTGTCCGGTGATCGTGGTGGGCAATCTGGTGGTCGGCGGGGCCGGCAAGACGCCCGTGGTGATCAGCCTCGTGCGCGCGCTGCGCGACGCCGGATACAGACCGGGTGTCGTGTCACGCGGCCACGGAAGGCGCACGACGGGCGTTCTGGCCGTGCAGCCGGAACTTCCGGCGTCCGATGTCGGCGACGAGCCAGCGCTGATCTTTCACGCGACAGGCGCGCCAGTCTTCGTCGGCGAACAACGCGTGAGCGCGGCCCTCGCGCTTGCTCGAGAGTCACCCGGAGGTCAACGTCCTGATCTCGGATGACGGGCTTCAGCACAGCGCGCTGGCGCGCTCGGTGGAGATCTGGGTCTTCGACGAGCGTGGCATCGGCAACGGCATGCTGCTTCCCGCCGGACCTTTGCGCCAGCCTCTGCCGGAACAGGTTCCGGCGCAGGCGCTCGTGCTCTACAACGCGGACCGGCCGAGCACCCCGCTGCCCGGCCCGCTCGCGCGGCGCAAGCTCGGTTCAGCGACGCCCCTGGCCCGATGGCGAGGCGATGGAGCCGACCCCGCGGTCAGTCTGGCCTCGCTGCGCGGACGCCCTCTCGTCGCCATTGCGGGCATCGCGACACCCCGGCGCTTCTTCGACATGCTGCGCGCCGAAGGGCTCGAGTTCGACGCCTTGCCACTACCTGACCACGCCCCCCTGGAGCCACCTCCATGGCCGGCTGGCACAGGCGACGTGCTGTGCACCGAGAAGGACGCCACCAAGCTCGATCCGGCGCGCTGCGGCACCACGCGGGTCTGGGTCGTGCCGCTAGACTTGCAGTTGCCTCCGCAGTTGCTGGAAGCGCTGTTCCAACGCCTTGCCTTGCCTCGCACCCCATGACCACCGACCATCGATTGTTGACCCTGCTCGTCTGCCCCGTCTGCAAGGGCCCGCTGGATCTGCAGCGCGACGAGAAACAACGGCCGCACGAGCTCGTCTGTCGGGCCGACCGCCTCGCCTACCCGGTGCGCGACGGCATCCCGGTCATGCTCGAAGCCGAAGCACGCGCCCTGCCGCCCGCCGACTGAGCGGCCCATGCGCTTTCACGTTCTCATCCCGGCCCGCATGGCGTCGTCGCGCCTGCCGGACAAGCCCTTGGCCGACATCGGCGGCCTGCCGATGGTCGTGCGCGTGGCCCTGCGTGCGATGGAAAGCGGCGCCGAGCAGGTGGTCGTGGCGGCTGACGATGAACGAATCCTGCGTGCCTGCGCGGAACACGACGTGCCGGCCGTGCTGACCCGGGTCGACCATGCCAGCGGCAGCGACCGCCTGGCTCAGGCCTGTCTGTTGCTGGACCTCGATGGCGACGACGTCGTGGTCAACGTCCAAGGCGACGAGCCGCTCATCGATCCGGCCCTGATCACACGCTGTGCCATGCTGCTCGACGAGCATCCCGACTGCATGGTGGCGACGGCGGCACATCCGATCAGCGCCGATGCCGATCTTGCCAACCCCAATGTGGTCAAGGTGGTCACGGACGCTGCTGGACGCGCGCTCTATTTCAGCCGTGCGCCGATCCCGTGGTGGCGCGACGGATCGACCGTCAACCGGCCTGCCATCACGCTGCCACCGCCGCTGCGACACATCGGCCTCTACGCCTACCGTGCAGGCTATCTGCGGCGATTCCCGACCCTGCCGCCGGCCCCGCTCGAAGTGCTCGAATCGCTCGAACAACTGCGCGTGCTGTGGCATGGCGATCGCATCGCCGTGCACGTGACCGATTCGGCCCCGGGCGCCGGCGTCGACACGCCAGAAGACCTCGAACGCGTGCGCCGCCAGTACGCCTGACGGGCGCTGGAGCCGTCAGGCCCGCGCAGGGGCGCGCGTGATAATCTCGACCGGCGAATGTGCCGACACATGGAATCCGGCCGGACGATGCGATAACCAGAACGACAATGCGAGGACAAGCATGAGACTCATCCTATTGGGGCCGCCGGGCGCCGGCAAGGGCACCCAGGCAGCCGCGATCTGCCAGAAGTTCAGCATCCCGCAGATCTCCACCGGCGACATGCTGCGCGCCGCGGTCAAGGCCGGCACCCCGCTCGGCGTGGCGGCCAGGAAGGTCATGGACTCCGGCTCGCTGGTCAGCGACGACATCATCATCGCCCTTGTCAAGGAGCGCATCACGCAGCCCGATTGTGCGAACGGCTTCCTGTTCGACGGCTTCCCGCGCACGATCCCGCAAGCCGACGCGATGAAGTCGGCTGGTGTCGATCTGGACTACGTGCTGGAGATCGACGTCCCGGACGTCGACATCATCGACCGCATGAGTGGCCGTCGCGTGCACGCCGCGTCCGGCCGCACCTATCACGTCAAGTTCAACCCGCCTCGCTCGGCGGGCCTCGACGACGCAACGGGCCAGCCCCTCATGCAGCGCGAAGACGACAAGGAGGAGACGGTTCGCAAGCGCCTGGCCATCTACCATGACCAGACGCGGCCGCTGGTCGACTACTACTCGAAATGGGCCGCCACCGGCGCGCCCAACGCCCCGCGCTGGCGCCGAATCAGCGGTGTCGGCTCGGTCGAAGACATCACATCGCGTGCGCTGGCAGCGCTCGCCTGAACTGGAGACCCACTCAGATGGACATCAAGGACAAGGTTTTTCTGGTCACTGGCGGGGCCTCCGGCCTCGGCGAGGGCACCGCCCGCATGCTGGCGGCGAACGGTGGCAAGGTGGTCGTCGCCGACCTGCAGGTCGAGCGCGGCGAAGCGATCGCCAAGGAGATCGGCGGCCGCTTCGTCAAGTGCGATGTCAGCCTCGAGGAGGATGGCAAGGCCGCCGTAGCAGCGGCCACCAGCCTGGGCAAGCTGATGGGCCTGGTCAATTGCGCGGGCATCGCACCCGCGGTCAAGACCGTCGGCAAGGAAGGCGCCCACCCGCTTGCCGTCTTCAGCAAGGTGATCACGGTCAACCTGATCGGCAGCTTCAACATGATCCGGCTCGCCGCCGAAGCCATGTGCAAGAACGAGCCCGAGTCGACCGGTGAACGTGGCGTGCTGATCAGCACCGCCAGCGTGGCCGCCTACGACGGCCAGATCGGGCAAGCCGCCTATTCCGCCTCCAAGGGCGGCGTGGTCGGCATGACGCTGCCGATCGCACGCGACCTGGCTCGCAATGGCATCCGCAACATGACGATCGCGCCGGGCATCTTCGGCACGCCAATGCTGTTCACGATGCCCAAGGAAGTGCAGGATGCGCTGGCGGCCAGCGTGCCCTTCCCCAGTCGGCTCGGCACCCCGGCCGACTACGCCAAGCTCGTGCATCAGATCGTCACGAACGAGATGCTCAATGGTGAGGTGATCCGCCTGGACGGCGCGATCCGCTTGGCACCCAAGTGACTGCCGAGGTCAATCGCGCGTCGGTCTGGACGCGCTATTGGGCCACCGGCGCGGCGAATTCCTGCAACGGAGGGGTCAACCTCGACTACGGCGGCGCGACCGCCGAACATTGGCGGCAGGTCTTCGCGGCATTGCCGAAGACCGCCGCCCATGTGCTCGACATCGGGACCGGCAACGGCCCCTTGCCGCGCCTCTTGCTGAGTTGCAGGCACGAGGCCGACCTGCGCTGCGATGCGGTCGACTGCGCCGATGTGGCGCCCTCCTGGTCGACCGCAGACGGCCGCGTCCGCTTTCACGCCCGCACCGCCGCCGAGGCGCTGCCATTTGCCGACGCAAGCTTCGACCTTGCGATGAGCCAGTACGGCCTCGAGTACAGCGACACCGCAAGGGCGGCGCAGGAACTGCGCCGGGTGCTGAAAGCGACCGGCGTCGTGAGCCTGGTGGTCCATCGGCAGGGCTCTCGGCCGGTCACGCTCGCCCAGCATGAGATCGAACATGTCGACTGGTTGCTCGGCGAGTCCGGCCTGGTCGCTTGCGCCGAAGCGATGATCGATCCGCTCTCGCGGGTCGCGGATCCGCAGGCGCGGGCCGGCCTCGCAGGGGACGCGAACGCGAATCGCGCGCGTGACGCGTTCAATACCGCGCAGGAAGCAACCCATGCCAGGATCCTGGCCAGTGCCTGCCCGGATGTCCTGCACGAGTCGCGCGACCAGATCGGCTCGGCGCTGAAGCTTGCGCTCGCGGGCGACTCAGCGGCGGCGCATGACGCGTTGGCGCAATTGCGCCTGCTCCTGGTCGATGACCGCTGGCGCCTCACGGAGCTGCGCAGCCACGCACTCGACGAAGCGGCCGTGCAGACCCTGGCCCAGCGCCTGCAGCGGCCGCAGGACCGGGTCCGGATCGGCGCGCTGGAACACGACGGCCATGCCATGGGCTGGTTGGTCGACGTCGGCCCTTAGCGGCAGGCCGGCGCGCAGGCGAAAAAAAGGGGTCCCGAGGGACCCCTTGTCGCGAACGGTGCGGCCCGAAGGCCGCACCCCTGCGTCAGAACTTCTGCGTGAAGCGGATGTACGGCGTACGGCCGTACGAGTCGTACAGGTAGAAGTTGAAGTTGCGGCCGTCGTACGGAATCAGCTCGGGCTGCTTGTCGGTCAGGTTGATGACCCCGACCGTCAGCTTGGCACCCTTGATCGGCGGCGCCCAGTTGAGCTGCACGTCGTGCGTCGTGTAGGACGCGGTCAGCGTGTCCTCGTCGGCATTGCCGTTCTTGCCGATGAAGTTGACGTTCCACGCGGCCTCGAAGGGGCCCATCATCCACGAGTTGTTGAAGACGATGCGGTCCTTCGGAAGGCCCTGGTCGCCGACGACGTCCTGGCCGTTCTGGTCGTACTTGAAGGTGTGCGACCAGGTCACGTCGTGACGGACCTTGCCGAACTTGCCTGCGTTCCAGGAGGCCAGCAGGTTCAGGTCGAGACCCGAGGTCTTGAGCGTGCCCTCGTTGGCGAAGCCGGCATTGACCGCCGTGATCGAACCATTGATCGGATCGCGCACGAGGCCCAGGCCGGCCGGGATCGGCAGCGGATCGCGACCGTTCGAACGGTCGACGATCGTGGGACCATCAAGCGTCGTGATCAGGTCGTCGATCTTGGTGTTCCAGTAGTCGGCCTTCACGCTCAGGTTGGGCATGACGTCCCACACCGCACCCACGGTGAACTGGGTCGACTTCTCGGAACTCAGCGACGGGTTGGCCGTGAAGTACGAGTCGACCTGGACCAGCTTGTTCTTGTTGCAGTCCGCCGGCACGCCACCGAAGTAGATGCAGGTGACCGGGTCGAACACCGACTCGGCCGAGAAGGTGGTCTTCTGGGTCAGGATGTCCAGGCTCGGGGCACGGAAGCCCTTGCCGACCGAGCCACGCAGGCGCAGATTGGGCATCGCCTTGAAGGTCAACGAAGCCTTGGGCGAGAAGTCGCTGCCGTAGTCGGAGTACTTCTCGTAGCGCGCCGACAGGCTGCCTTCGAGCTGCTTGGTGATCGGCAGCAGCATTTCGGCCGACAGTGCCGAGACCTCGCGCGTGCCGCCGGCCGAGTTGCCCGCCGAGCCCAGGATCACGCCCGCTTCGGACAGCGAGTCGTACTGGTCGTTGTACTTCTCCTTGCGGTTCTCGACGCCGACGAACAGGTAGGAACTGCCACCGCCCATCGGGAACAGCTCGGTGCTGGCGTTGGCATAGACCTCGGTCATCTTGAAGATCGCGTTGCGGCTGATCGTCGCCTTGATCGCGTTCAGGATGTCGGGGTTGTTCAGGCTCGGCTTGTAGATGTCGTACTCGCCGCTGTTGATGTACTGCTCGGCGAGCGGGGCGACGATGTAGTTGTAGCCCAGGCGAGCGAACTTGGATTCGGTCGTGCGGACACCGAAATCGACGTCGAACCGGTTGGCCACGCGGCCCTGGATGCCGGCGCCGAAGTCGTAGACATTGGTGTCGGCGAAGTCGTCGCGGTTGCCGGCGGCTGCGAAGCGGTGGCGCAGGTTGATGGCGTAGGCGCCATTGCTCGGGTTGTTCGGGCTGTCGGCAGCGACCGTCACCTGGCCCGGGACCGGCGCGTAGCGGCCGAAGCTCTCGACGCGGCTGACCGAGGTGTTGACATAGGCCGACCAGTCCGGCGCGAAGCGGTAGTCACCGCGCAGGAAGACGGCCGAGTTCTTGATCGACTGCTCGTCGGCGGCGACCGCGTTGAAGTTGAACGAGCAGGTGCCGCCGCCCGTCAGGTAGAAGTTCGTGTCGGTACAGGCGCCTGGAACGGCGGTCAGCGACTGCGGCCCCTGGGTCCGGTCACGGCTCGAATAGTTGTTGCCGTACGACGAGACACCGAGCTCCTGTCCCCAGGGACGCTGGCTCGTGAAGACCATGCCACGCTCGGTCTTGGTGAAACCACCGACCAGGCGGCCCTTGTCGCCCGACAGGCCGATCAGCGCCGAGAGTTCCTTCTTCGAACCACCGTCGGTGACCGGGTCGGAATAACCGCCGGTCAGCGTGACGCCCTGGAAGTCCTTGCGCGTGATGAAGTTGATCACGCCGGCAATCGCGTCCGAGCCATAGATGGCCGAAGCGCCGTCGGTCAGGATCTCGACACGCTCGATGGCGGCCAGCGGAATGGAGTTGACGTCCGAAGCCGAACCGACCTGCGCTGCCTTGGGCAGGCGGCGTCCGTCGAGCAGGATCAGGGTGCG
Organism: uncultured beta proteobacterium; assembly: GCA_963706655.1. Taxonomy (GTDB): domain Bacteria; phylum Pseudomonadota; class Gammaproteobacteria; order Burkholderiales; family Burkholderiaceae_C; genus Rubrivivax. The sequence goes on along the minus strand of CAVPNN010000021.1, from coordinate 70,355 downwards.
GTCGGCGCCCAGGCCGCGCAGGTCCGCGCCGGCGTAGCCTGCGAAGGAGCTGCCCGACTGCGGACGGTAGTTGCCGGCCGAGGCGAACGGCAGCGTACGCACGAATTCGGCGACGGTCGTCGTGCCGGTGGCTTCGATCGCCTCACGGTCGATGACCGTGACGGGCAAGGCGCCTTCGGCGTCGACGCGCTTGATGCGCGAACCGGTGATCTCGACCCGGGCGCCTTGGGCAAACGAGGGCAGAGCCGGCATCGCCAGCGCAGTGCCGAGGGCCAGCAGAACGCCGGCAGAGACTTTCGTCCTTTTGAACATGAACCTCACTCCTGATGGAAGGTTGATCGATTGACCCAGTCCCTCGGCAGAGCATGTACCGGCTTTGTAAGCCGAACGTGCCCCCGCCTTGGAACGCGTGCATGGATTGTCGGGGTAACCGTTTTCCCCTCACCCTACGGGAATTCCATGACCATGCGCCGGATCAACCCAGGGGGGCCGCATGAGTGTTGCCCCAGAGATCGCACAAGCCATTGATTAACAAAGACTTTTCGATGTTGTGCGGGATCGCCTTCGCGCGTCGGCGAACGCATTTCGCGTGCGCAACCCCGCGACCCGGGGACCCGGGTCGTTGGTCAGGAACAACATCAATCTGTAACAGGCGCGGCCAGACGGGGGACCGCTGCGAGCAGGGTTCGTGTGTAGTCCTGCTTTGGCATGGCAAGCACGTCGGCGCAGGGGCCTTGCTCGACGATGCGGCCGGCCTGCATCACCGCCACCCGGTCGGCGATGTACTCGACGACGCCGATGTTGTGCGTGATGAACAGGTAGGACACTTTCAACTCGCGCTGCAGGTCACGCAACAGGTTCAGGATCTGGGCCTGCACCGACACGTCCAGGGCCGAAGTCGGCTCGTCGCAGACGATCAGTTCCGGCTCGACCGCGAGCGCGCGCGCGATCGCAATGCGCTGGCGCTGCCCGCCCGAGAATTCGTGCGGGTAGCGCGACAGCGCGTCGCGGCGCAGGCCGACACGCTCGGTCAGGGCTTCGATCCGCGAACGCCGGGCGGGCGCGTCGAGGTCTGGCTGTAGCGCCGCCAGGCCCTCCTCGAGCAGTTCGTAGACGCGCATGCGCGGGTTCAGCGAGCCGAACGGATCCTGGAAGATGATCTGGATGCGGCGCCGCGCCGCCAGCAAGCGGGCCGGCGACATCTCGAACAGGTTTTCTCCGTCCAAGGTCGCCTCGCCCTCGATCCGGGCGACATGGCGCAGCAATTGCACGATGGCCTTGCCGATCGTCGTCTTGCCACAGCCCGACTCGCCGACCAGGGCGAGTGTCTCGCCCGCCCGCACGTCGAAGCTGACGTCGCGCACCGCCTCGAAATGGCCTTGCGTGCGCTGCAGCAGCCCACTGCGGATCGGAAAGCCGACGCACAGGCCGCGCACCGACAGCAAGGGTTCGCCGGTCGACAGGTCCGGCGCCCGGTCCGGGCGCGGTGCTGCCGGCGTTGGCGCAGCCGCCGCCGCTGGTGCAGCTGCCCCCGGCACATAGAGCAGGCAGCGCACCGAATGCCTTGGCGCGCTGTCCAGCAACTCCGGCGCCGTGCTCGCACAGTGCGGCATCGCCGAGGCACAACGTGGTTCGAACCGGCACCCGACAAAGGGCTGCCACAGCGGAGGGACCGTGCCCGCGATGGCCTCGAGCGCCTGGTCGCGTCGGGTCGCGTCGGGCAAGGCGCGCAGCAAGGCCCTGGCGTAGGGGTGTTTCGGCGCGCTGAAGAAGGTGTCGGCATCCGCGACCTCGACGATCTGGCCGGCGTACATGAGCGCCACCCTTTGTGCCATGCCCGACACCACCGCCAGATCGTGCGTGATCAGCATCAGGCCCATGCGCCGCTCGCGCTGCAGGTCGCGCAACAGGTCCAGGATCTGGGCCTGGATCGTCACGTCGAGGGCGGTGGTCGGCTCGTCGGCGATCAGGTAGTCGGGCTCGGCCGCCAGGGTCATGGCGATCATCACACGCTGCTTCTGCCCGCCGCTCATGCGAAACGGGTACTCGTCGATGCGCCGCTGCGGTTCCGGAATCCCGACCCGTTCCAGCCACTCGATGGCTTTCGCACGGGCGGCCGCTCCGCGCAAGTCGGTGTGGGCCTCGATCGATTCGACGATCTGGTCGCCGATGCGCATCACCGGGTTCAGACTGGTGGCCGGCTCCTGGAAGATCATGCCGATGCGCCCGCCGCGCACGGCCCGCATCTGTGATTCGGGCAGCCCGAGCACGTCGGTCTGGTCGAGGTGGACCGTGCCCGCCACGACCGCACCGTTCTCGGGCAGCAGCCGGGTCAGCGCGAGCGCGGTCATGCTCTTGCCGCATCCTGACTCGCCGACCAGCGCAAAGGTCTCGCCACGCTCGATCGTCAGGCGCAAACCGTCGATCGCGCGCACCAGTCCGGGCTCGGCGTCGAGCGCCACTTCGAGATCAACGATCGCGAGCATGCTCAGCCTGCCTTTCGCTTGAACGTCAGGCGCGGCTTGAAGGCCCGTGCGCGCGGGTCGAACGCCTCCTGCACACCGTCGGCGAACAGGTTGGCGGCCAGCACCAGCGAAACCATGAAGAAGAAGGCCGATGCGAATGGCCACCAGACCACCGGGTCCCGGCTCATTTCGTTGCGCGAGAAATTGATCATGCCGCCGAAGCTGTTCATCGACGGGTCGACCCCGACGCCGACATAGGACAGCACCGCTTCGTAGAGGATCAGGGCCGAGAACTCCAGCACCGTGACGATCAGCATCAGGTGGGCCACATTGGGGAAGATGTGGCGCACCATGATCCGGCCGTCGCTGACGCCGAAGGCGGTGGCCGCCTGCACGTACTCGAGCTCGCGCAGCTTGAGCGTCTCGCCGCGCAGCAGGCGGCACAGGCCGGCCCAACCCGTCAGGCCGAGCACCGCGCAGAGCAGGAAGAGCTTGACGTCGGCGCGCTCGACCCCGGTCTCGAAGAGCTCGGGGTGCTTGTCCAGGAAGACCTGCACCATCAGCACACAGGCCGCGATGAGCAGGATGTTCGGGATCGACGACAGCACGGTGTAGAGGTACTGGATGGCCTCGTCGACCCAGCCCTTGAAATAACCCGCCATGATGCCCAGCACGACGGCCAGCGGCAGCGTGGCCAGGGTCGCCAGGGTCCCGATCACGAAGGCCGTGCGGATGCTTTTGAGCGTCTGGTACAGCACGTCGTTGCCGGTCACGTCGGTGCCGAACACATGGTAGTGGCCCATCAGCGCGATCACGCCGCCTCCGACGGAGGCCAGCACGGTCAAGGCAAGACACGCCGCGCGCCAGGGGATGACACTGTCGCCAACCAGAATGGCGCGTGCGGCGGCGGCCCAGCCCAGTTGGCGCGCCCGTGCCACCACCAGAGCCAACAACGCGCACAGGACCAGCGCCAGCAGAGCGCCTGCGACCAGGCCGGCACCCAGCCTGCGTACCACGTCTCCCGCCCACTGCGACTCGGGGTCCTTCAGGTGCGCGCCGCCGTGCACCAGGCGCGGCGCGACACGCTTGAGCTTGCCGTCGACCTCGATCGACTCCTTGGTGAAGCCGACGAAGGCCAGCGGCCTCGAGTAGGTCGCTTCACGCGATTCGATCACGCCGTTCATCACCAGGTCCAGCAGCGACTGCACCCTCGCGTCGTAGGCAATGCTGCCGCTCGGCGCGCCAGGCGCCGGTGGCAACTCGGACCTGAAGTGCACGCTGTCGGCCAGCGTCACTGCGAGGCAGGCCAGCAGGACCACGGTCGATGCAAGGGCGGGTGCGTTGACGAACACCTTGCGCCAGTTGGCGGCCAGATTGGGGCGGCGCCGAACGAACACGATGTAGACCACCATTGCAAGCACAAGCAACCAGATGGAGATGTCGGTCCACAGGAGTACGAACTTGGGCATCGATCGCTCCGCGACTTCAGGACAGGCGGACCCGGGGATCGGCCCAGGTGTAGGCCACGTCGATCAGGACGTAGGTCGCGATGTAGAGCAAGGACCCGACGAACACCATCGTGCGCACGATCGCGAAGTCCTGTTTGCTGATGGCCTCGATCACGTAGGCGCCGAGCCCGGGAATGCCGAAGAAGCTCTCGAACACGAGCGAGCCCATGAAGACATAGGGCAGGTAGCCGCCGGCACTCGTGATGATCGGGATCAGCGCGTTGCGCAGCACATGGCGGAACATCACGACGGTCTCCGACAGGCCCTTGGCGCGCGCGGTGCGCACGTAGTCCTTGCCGATCTCCTCGAGGAACATCGCCCGGTAGAGCCGCGCTTCGGTCCCGAGTCTGGCCAGCGCCGACAGCGCGACCGGCAGGATCAGGAAGCGGATCACGTCGAGCCCTCCTGCGTAGCCCGAAATCGGCACCAGGCGCAGCACGCGCGAGAACAGGTACTGACCGACGATGATGTAGAACAGGCTCGAGATCGACAGCATCAGCACGCACAGCACGACGCCCCAGAAGTCCAGGCGCGTGTGGCGGAACATGACGAGCAGGAGCGCAAACGCGGTGCTTGCGATCACCTGCAACAGGAAGATCGGCAAGGCGAGCTGGATGCTGACCCACATCCGGCTCGACACCTCGTGCCCGATGTCGCCCGCGCTTTCGCTGTCGGCGCGGCCGAAGTTGAGCGAGAACAGCGACACCGAGCGCTCCCAGAAGATCGTCTCGGTGACGGTCTCGACGCCCTGCCTTGGCCGGGTTCAGGTAAAGCGGCTTGTTGTAGCCGCGCTCGACCTTCCACTTCTCGATCAGCTCCTGCGTCACGCGCTTGCCGCCGATGTTCATGCGCGCCATGTCGTCCGGCGTGTTGACCGTGAAGAACAGGAAGAAGGTCGCCAGGTTCACGCCCAGCAGGATCAGCACACCGTAGACCAGGCGGCGGGAGAGGTAGGCCAGCATCAGCGTCGTCCGGTTCCGTTCAGGCGAGCACTTCGCCGCGCGCGTTCATTCGATCACGCTTGCGCATGCTGTGGCGCGTGCCCCAGACCAGCGCGAGCACGGCGAGCACGATCAGCGCCATCGGCCACCACACGGGCCGGTTCCACTCGGCCACCTTGGCCACCCGCCGGCCGGCGTCCAGGCGCAGATAGCGCCCATGGTCGCGGATCAGGATGGCGGGCTTGGAGTTGGCGATCCAGTCGTGCACCGCCACCGAGGCGTAGGGGTAGAAGCCGAAGCTCCAGGGTGCGTCGTCCTGCAGGATCTGCACCATCCGGTCGATCACCGCCTGCTTGGCCGGCCCGTCGTCGAGTGACTTGAGCTGGGCGAACAGGCGGTCGTACTCGGCGTTCTGGTAGTTCGCGGTGTTCTCGCCGTCGGAGACACTCTTCGCGTTCGGCCCGTAGAGCAGGAACATGAAGTTCTCGGCGTCCGGGTAGTCGGCATTCCAGCCGAGCCAGAAGACCTGGTGCTTGTTCTTGCGCACCTTGTCCTGGAACTGGTTGTTGTCGGTCGCGCGCACTTCGAGCTGGATGTCGAGCTTGGCGAACTGGCGCACGACCCAGTCGATCTCCGGCTTGCGCTCGGGCGTGGCCGGCGCGTAGTAGTCGTAGTTGATGACGAGCGGGCGGCCCGACTTCGCGTCCCGCCCATCGGGGTAGCCCGCCTCGGCCATCAAGCGCCGCGCATCCTCGATCGGCCGCCGCTCGACCTTGCCGTCGACCCGCCTGTGGGTCGTGAGGTTGATCCCTTCGGGAGTGCCTTCGCGGGACCCCGGGATGCCCTGCGGCAACGGGCTCATCGCGGTCTCGCCGGCCTTCTTCGGGAAGATCTTCGAGTACTCCTCCCAGTCGATCGCGATCGAGATGGCCTGGCGCAACTTGCGGTTGCGCAGCTGCTGCTCCGGCGTGTCGCCCTTGCCGATCACCGGATCGATCATGTTGAAGCCGATGATGTAGCTGTTGACGTCGGCGCTCTGCGGGAAGTTGAAACCCTTCTCGAGGTACTCGGCGCGCACCTCCTCGGAATCGTTCATCTCGACGAGGTAGTTGTTGCCGGTGTCGGTGCGCTCCATGACCTCGAGGTCGAAGTAGCCGTCGCGGAACTTGTTGCGCCGGGGCGTTTCTTCGCGCTCCACCGTCGCGACGATGCCATCGATGAAGGGCGTCTTCTTGCCGCAGTCGGCCAGACGACCGGCCGCCTTGTCGTCGGGCATGCCTTCGCAGGGATAGGGCTCGCCGCGGTAGTTCGGATTGCGCCTCATCGCCACACGCCGATCCTTGACGAACTCGGTCAGCATGTAGGGGCCGGTGCCGACCGGCCATTGGTCGAGCGTGATGCCGCGCTCGGCCAGGCCCGGCTGGGCGTAGAACGCGTCCGCCTCCCACGGGATCGGCGCCAGGAAGGTCATCTGCATCCAGTACTTCCACTGCGGGTACTTGCCGTGGATGCGAATTCGCAGATGGTGCTTCGAAGGTGCCGTGGCGCCGGCCAGAGGCCAGTTGCGGAAGTCGAGAAACGGCTTGTCCGGACTGGCCGGGTCGAGGCCCTGGCGCAGCTTGGCATCCTCGGCGGAGATCAAGGCGCCGTAGTCCTTCAGCCCGATCACGTATTCGGAGAAGATGCCGTAGATCGGGGTCGTGATGCGCGTGGTGGCATGGCGCTTGATGGCGTAGACGAAGTCCTCGGCGACGAGTTCGCGCGTGCCCATGTGCTCGAACTCGAGCGGCGAGCGCCGATCCCCGATCGCGCCGGGCGCCATCGTGTGATAGCGGTAGGCGCCGGTCGGATCCTTGGCGAAGGCCGGATGGGGCTGGAACAGGATGCCGTGCTTGATCGGCACGTCGTACACGCTCTCGGCGACCTGTTCGCCCGGCGCATCCTCGGGCAGGACCTTGCCGTCCTTGTCGAGATAGGTCGGACGCACGACTTCGCTGGCCGTCTTCGGAACCAGCTGGAAGGGCCGCTTCAGGTAGTGATAGCCATAGAGCGGTTCGTAGACCTGGTAGGTGACCAGGGTGTCGTTCGACCAGTACGACGCGGTCGGGTCCAGATGGCGCGGCGTGTTCTCGATCATCGCCGAATGGATGACGTTGAGCGCCTCGGAGCCCTTGGACCAGGGGCTATTGCCACAACCGGCCATCAGCAGCAAGGCAAGCGCGGCGGTGCCCTTCCCCCACCGATTCGACAGCCCAGCGAACATGCCCTTCTCCCGACTTCTTCAGGCCGGCCGCGGATCTGCGCAGCGGCCCGGACAAAATGAAACCGCCTGATCCGGCGGCAGCTTGTGACCGACGCCGGCGCAGGCGAAAGCGGGGAGTGTAAGCGCGGCGTCAACTTGCATGGACCCGTGGTCCGGCTGCCCCGCTACCAGCCGATCAGCACGTCCCGCCGCTCGACCAGCAACTCGACCTTGCGTCCCACCGGCAGCGTGACCTTGGTCGGGACATGCCCGAACGGCAGCCCGGTCAGGATCGGCGTGTCGGTCAGGGTGCGGATGTAGGCCACTGCGGTCTTGAGCGTGTAACCGCGGTCGAGTGGCGACGACTTCCAGTCGCTGAACGCCCCCAGCACGACCGCCTTCTGTGCATTCAGCACTCCGGCCTGGTGCAATTGCAGCAAGCCCCGCTCGATCCGGTAGGGATGCTCGTTGACGTCCTCCAGGAAGAGCACACCGCCCTTGATCCGCGGCCAATGCGGCGTGGCCAGCAGCGACGTCAGCACGCGCAGATTGCCACCCCAAAGCCGACCGCGTGCCTGCAGCCCGTCGAAGCCCGCTTCGGTCCGAAACCCGACCGCTTCCAGATCACCGCTCATCGCTTCGACGAAACACGCCGGCGTGACTTCGTCGAGCGTGTCGCGGCCGAAGTCGTCCGCGGCGAGCGGTCCACACCAGCTTTCGGCGCCGGTGTGCGCCAGCAACGCGGATTGGAGCGCGGTCAGATCGCTGTAGCCGACCCAGCGTGTCCCGCGCTCGACGCTGCGCGCAAGCAGCGGCCAGTCGATGCGGTCGAGCAGACGCGCCAGGCCATATCCGCCGCGCGTTGCCATCGCAACCGAAGGCGCAGCAGCCGCCACCCGGTGCAAGGCGGCAAGCCGCGTCTCGTCGTCACCGCCGAAGCGCTGATGCCGGGCCAGCGCGGACTCGTCCAGCGACACGTCGAAACCGAGCGTCTTCAGGCGACGCATGGCCAGGCGAATCGGTGCCGCCTGTTTGACCACGCCGGCCGGCGTGTACAAGGTCAGACTGGTTCTTGGTGTCGATTGCGCAGCGGGCGTCATGCCAGGTCCTCGTCGCGGCCCACGCCCGATGGCAGGTCGGCGGCATGGGAAATCTCGACCACTTCGCCAGCCGGAATCGGCGCGAAGCTGTCCGGCAACGTCTCTGTCGCGAGATCGCCCGCGTCGGGACCGGGGACCTGCGGCGAGCGCTGCGCCTTGTGCTGGGCGCGCCGCTCGGCGAAGAAATCCTGCAGCAAGGCCGCGCAGGTCTCGGCCATCAAGCCGCCTTCGACCAGGGTCCGGTGGTTGAGCCGGCGCTCACCGAACAGATCGACGACCGAGCCCGCGGCACCGGTCTTCGGGTCGTGGGCCCCGAACACGACGCGCTTGAACCGCGCATGCATCAGGGCCATCGCGCACATGGCGCAGGGCTCGAGCGTGACGAACAGTTCGCACTCCGGCAGTCGGTAGTTCGCGAGCAGCTGGGCCGCATGGCGCAACGCGACCAGCTCGGCATGCGCAGTCGGGTCATGCGTCGTGATGGGCCGGTTGTAGCCGGTGGCGATGACCTGCCCGTCGCGCATCACCACCGCGCCGACCGGCACTTCACCCACCAACCACGCGTTGTGCGCCTGGTCGATGGCCAGGCGCATGGCAAAGGCATCTTGTGGGTCGGTCATCGGGCAGGCTGGGGTCCTGCAGCGAGGATACTGCATCGACCGAGGCCGGCCGGGGCCGGCGAATCCTCGCCAAAGGCCTCAGTTCGCCGCCTCGCTGGCGCGCGCACGGGCGCCCGCCTCGAGCGTTTCCTTGAGGGCCTGTTCGTAGGCCTGGACCTGCTGTTTCGCAGCCGCAGGGGCGGTCGTCGTCGAGCCCTCTGCGCTTGTGGTCGACGGCACCACGGTGCTCAAGGAGCTCTTGGCGAGCCAGCCCACGACGGCCAGCACCAGCAGCAACGACACCAGGCTCAGCATTGCACGCATGACAGGGTTCTCCTTGTGCTCACCAATTGTCCGCTAGCACGCCGAACGGTCGGGTGAAGAGCGCGAGTTCACTCCCACTCGATGGTGGCCGGCGGCTTGCTCGAGACGTCGTAGGCGACGCGGTTGATGCCGCGCACCTCGTTGATGATGCGGCTCGAGACCTTCTTCAGCAGCGCATAGGGCAGTTCGGCCCAGTCGGCGGTCATGAAGTCCGAGGTCTGCACGGCGCGCAGCGCGACCACGTAGTCATAGGTGCGGCCATCGCCCATGACGCCGACACTCTTGACCGGAAGGAAGACGGCAAACGCCTGCGAGGTCAGGTCGTACCAGCTCTTGCCGGTCACGGGGTCGACATGGTTGCGCAGCTCTTCGATGAAGATCGCGTCTGCGCTGCGCAGCAAGTCGGCATATTCCTTGTGCACCTCCCCGAGGATCCGAACGCCCAGCCCCGGGCCCGGGAACGGATGCCGGTAGACCATGTCGTGCGGCAGGCCGAGCGCCACGCCGAGTTCGCGCACTTCGTCCTTGAACAGATCGCGCAAGGGCTCGAGCAGCTTCAGCCCAAGGGTTTCGGGCAGGCCGCCAACGTTGTGGTGGCTCTTGATCGTCGTGGCCTTCTTGGTTCCAGTCGACGATTGGGCGCCGCCTGACTCGATGACGTCCGGGTAGATCGTGCCCTGCGCCAGCCACTTCGCGTTGGCCAGCTTGGCGGCCTCGCGCTGGAACACCTCGACGAACTCGCGCCCGATGATCTTGCGCTTGGCCTCGGGGTCGGACACGCCCTTGAGGTGGCCCATGAACTGGTCGACGGCGTCCACGTGCACGACCTTGGCGTGCAGCCGGCCGACGAACATGTCCATCACCAGTTTGGCCTCGTTCAGCCGCAGCAGGCCGTGGTCGACGAAGACGCAGGTCAGCTGGTCACCGATGGCACGGTGGATCAGCGCTGCCGCGACGCTCGAGTCGACCCCGCCAGACAGGCCGAGGATCACCTCCTCGGCGCCGACCTGTTCGCGGATCAGCGCCACCGCTTCGGCCACGTGGTCGCGCATGACCCAGTCGGGTTTGACGTCGCAGATGCCGAGCACGAAGCGCTCCAGCAGGGCCCGCCCCTGGGTCGTATGGGTCACCTCGGGATGGAACTGCACCGCGTAGTAGCGACGTGCCTCGTCGGCGATGCCGGCAATCGGGCAGCTCGGCGTGCTCGCCATCAGCTTGAAGCCCTCGGGCAGCGCCGTGACCTTGTCACCGTGGCTCATCCAGACCTTGAGCATGCCGTGCCCGTCGGCGGTGCGGAAGTCCTCAATGCCTTCGAGCAGCTTCGTGTGCCCGCGCGCCCGGACCTCGGCGTAGCCGAATTCGCGGTGCGTGCTGGCCTCGACCTGGCCGCCGAGTTGCACCGTCATCGTGAACATGCCGTAGCAGATGCCGAGCACCGGCACCCCCAGGTCCCACACCGCCTGCGGAGCACGCAGGTCCTGCGCCTCGTAGGTGCTGGCGTGGCTGCCGGACAGGATGATGCCCTTGGGCGCGAACTCGCGGATGAAGGCGTCGCTGACGTCGTTGGGGTGTATCTCGCAGTACACATGCGACTCGCGCACGCGCCGCGCGATCAGCTGCGTGACCTGGGAGCCGAAGTCGAGGATCAGGATCTTGTCGTGGTTCATGGGATCAGGCAGGAGCCGGCGCGACGATCGGGCGACGGCGGAAGAATCGGATGGCGAGCATCGCGCCGGTCACCTGCAGTGCAGCGCAAACATAGAACGGCAGGCCGAGCAGCCAATGTCCGTGAGGCAGGCGCGAGATGATCCCAAGCAGCGGCGTGGCCAGAAGCGGCGCGATCACCGCCATCAGGCTGTTCAGCGAGGCCACTGCGCCAGCCGTCTGGCCCTGATGCTTGGCGTCTGCGGCGTTGGACACGATGCTCGTCATCGCCGCTGGTGCACTGCCGCTGAGCAGGGTGCCGAAGACGATCACCACGTAGAGCATCCAGCCTTCGGTCACGAGCCCGTAACAAAGGTAGGTCGTGGCGCTGGCGAGCAGCCCGACGGCGGCCAGCCGACGCGGCGAGAAGCGTCGCAACAGATGCTTGAGCAACACGCCCTGCACCAGTGCCATCATCACGCCGACCGCGAACAGCGACCAGCCGACCTGGGCCGGCCCCCAGCCAAACTTGAAGCTCGTGTACAGCACCCAGCTGGTGTGCAGCATGAACTGGGACAGACTGGCCAGGCCGATCACCGCCACCAGCGGGCCGACGCCGGTCAGCCGGGTCAGTCCCGACAGCGAGGCCAGCGGGTTGGCGCGGCGCCACTCGAAGGGCCGGCGCCGGTCCTGCGGCAGCGACTCGGGCAACACGAACCAGCCGTAGAGCCAGTTGCACAGCGCCAAACAGCCGGCGGCGACGAAGGGCAGGCGCACGTCGATGTCGCCGAGCAGGCCGCCCATCACCGGGCCGAGGATGAAACCGATGCCGAACATCGCGCCAATCAGCCCGAAGCGCCGTGCGCGATCTTCGGCCGGCGTGATGTCGGCGACGTAGGCGTTGGCTACGGCCGCGTTGGCCTGCATCGCGCCGCTGAACAGACGCACGACGACCAGCACCCACAGCGCGGTGGCCATGGCGGTGGTGAAGAAGCTGAGCGCCAGGCCGGCGATGCCGATCAGCAGCACCGGCCTGCGGCCGAATCGGTCCGACAGGCCGCCGAGCACCGGCGCGCCGAAGAAGTTGGCCACCCCGAAGCTCAGTGCCACCGCGCCGAACCACCAGGCCTGCGCCTCCTTCGAGTCGGTGAAGGTGCCGACGATGTGCGGCAGCACCGGGACGATGAGGCCGATGGCCATCATGTCCAGCAGCACCGTCACCATGATGAAGGGCATCGCCGCGCTCCTTCGAGCCCCCCGTCCGGCGCGTGCGCCGGCCGACCCCCCGAGGGGTTGCGGGCCGGCTTGGGGCGGCCCGGCGCTCGGCCCGCGTGCTTCTCTCGTCACCGACCGGTCACTCCATGCGGTAGTTGGGCGCTTCTTTGGTGATCTGCACGTCGTGCACGTGGCTCTCACGCATGCCGGCGCTCGAGATCTCGACGAACTCGGCGCGCTGATTCATCTCGGGGATGTTGGCGCAGCCGCAGTAATGCATCGACGCGCGCAGACCGCCCGCCATCTGGAAGATGACGGTCACCACCGAACCCTTGTAGGGCACCTGACCTTCGATGCCCTCGGGCACGAGCTTGGCGGTGGCCGCATTGCCACCGCCGCCGCCTTCCTGGAAGTAGCGGTCGGCCGAGCCCTGCTGCATGGCGCCCAACGAGCCCATGCCGCGGTAGCTCTTGTAGGTTCGCCCCTGGTAGAGGATGGTCTCGCCCGGTGCCTCTTCGGTGCCGGCAAACGCACCGCCCATCATCACCGCGTCGGCGCCTGCCGCAATCGCCTTCGCCAGGTCGCCCGAGAAGCGCACGCCGCCGTCGGCGATCAGCGGCACGCCGCTGCCGGCCAGGGCCTTGGCGACTTGCTGGATGGCATAGATCTGGGGCACGCCGACGCCGGTGACGATGCGCGTGGTGCAGATCGACCCCGGCCCGATGCCGACCTTGACTGCATCGGCACCCGCCTCGACCAGGGCCGTGGCCGCCGCACCGGTGGCGATGTTGCCGCCGATCACGTCGACCTGCGGGTAGTGCCGCTTGACCCAGCGCACGCGCTCGATCACGCCGGCGCTATGCCCGTGCGCGGTGTCGACGACCAAGGCGTCGACCCCGGCCTTGACGAGCAGTTCGACCCGTTCTTCGGTGCCCTCACCGACACCGACCGCGGCGCCGACGCGCAGCTTGCCCTGACCGTCGCGTGCCGCATTCGGAAAGCTGGTCTGCTTGGTGATGTCCTTGACCGTCATCAGGCCGCGCAACTCGAAGCGGTCGTTGACGACCACCACGCGCTCGAGCTTGTGCCGGTGCATGACAGCCTTGCCTTCGGCCAGCGAGGCGCCCTCGCCAACCGTCACCAGACGCTCACGCGGCGTCATGATGTCGCGCACCGGGACGTCGAGCCGGGTCTCGAAGCGCAGGTCACGGTTGGTCACGATTCCGACAACCTCGGTGCCCTCGAGCACCGGGAAGCCTGACACCCCGTGCAGCTCCGACAGCGCGCGAACCTGGCGCACCGTGACCTCGGGCGTGATCGTGATCGGGTCGCGAAGCACACCCGATTCGTAGCGCTTGACCCGCGCCACCTCGGCCGCCTGCTGCTGTGCGGTCAGGTTCTTGTGCACGATCCCGATGCCGCCTTCTTGCGCGATGGCAATCGCCAGGCGCGCCTCGGTGACGGTGTCCATGGCGGCCGACACCAAGGGCAGGTTGAGCCGGATGTTGCGGGTCAGTCGGGTGCCCAGGTCCACATCACGGGGCAGGACCTGGGAGAACGCGGGCACCAACAACACATCGTCGAAGGTGAGCGCTTTGCCTAGAAGGCGCATGGGGAAAGGCTCCAGACGCAAAGCGCGATTATACGGAGCGCGCCGCCTGTCACGTCTTGCAGCCTGCGAGCGTGACGATTGCACACTTCGAACGCGGTGCGGGCGCACTACACTTGGCCCATGCTGCTCGCCCGCCTGCTCCCGCGCTTTGCATTGGTCCTGCTCGCACTGTCCTTGCTGGCCCAGCCTGCGCTGGCGCAATGGAAATGGCGCGACAAAAACGGCCGCGTCACGGTCAGTGACATCCCTCCGCCGCGCGACATTCCGGACAAGGACGTCCTGTCCCGACCAGAGCCCATGGTGACGCGGGTGCAGGCGCCCCAGGCTGCGTCCGCTGCCTCGGCCGTCCCGGTCAAGGCCCCGGTCGACCCCGAGCTTCAGGCACGCAAGAAGGCCGGTGACCAGGAAGCGGCTGCCAAGGCCAGCGCCGAGGCAGCCAAGGTGACGGCACGGCGCCAGGAGAACTGCCGCAATGCCCGCAGTCACCTGACGGCCATGGAAAGTGGCCAGCGCATGGCGCGCATGAATGAAAAGGGCGAGCGCGAGATCCTCGACGACGCTCAGCGCGCAGAAGAGGCGCGTCGGGCCCGTGAGGTCATCAGCAGCGACTGCGGCGACTAGGCTTTCGGCGCGGGCGCAGCGCGCTTGCCGCGGTAGCGCTGACGGCGAGCCTCTTTCGGGTCGACGGTCAAGGCGCGATAGATCTCCACCCGGTCCTGCTCGCGCAGCACGGTCTCGACCGCAACAACCTTCGACCACAGGCCGAGCTTCAGCTGCTCGAGCACCAGTCCATGGCGTTCGAGCAATCCGCTCGATTGCAACGCCTGCCCGACAGTCGACCCGGCAGGCAGCGACAGCTCCAGCCGGTCGCATTGGCCCGGCGCCGGACAGTAGACAAGTTCGACCCGGACCTGATCAGCGTGCGCCATACACCTCTTCGGCGCGCTTGACGAAGGAATCGACCAGGGTGTTGGCAACGCGGTCGAAGACCGGGCTGACCACCGACTCCAGCGCCGGGCTGGCGAAGGCGTAGCGCAGGTCGAACTCGATCTTGCACGCGCCGGCGCCGTCTCCGGGGCGTCCGAGGGGCCGGAAGAACCAGGTGCCGTCGAGCAGCGAGAACGGTCCGTCGACCAGCTTGACCAGCACGGACTCGCCGGGCACATGCTGGTTGCGGGTCGTGAAGCTGTGGCGCACGCCCATGTAGGCCAGACCCAGGCGCGCCGTCACGCTGTCCTCGTGCTCATCGAACAGTTCGGCGTGGTTGCACCAGGGCAGGAAGCGCGGGTAGTCTTCGACGCCCGTGACGAGGTCGTACATCTCCTGTGCCGAGTACCAGAGCAGGACGGACTTCTTGACGTGCTTCACAATGGTGGAATTGTAGGGGCGCGATCCCCATCGAACTCCTCCTGTCCCCATGTCCAACATCGCCGAGAACCGCCGCGCCCGCTATGAGTACCACATCGACGAGCGCTTCGAGGCGGGCATCGTGCTGCAAGGCTGGGAAGTCAAGGCGATCCGGGCCGGTCAGGTCCAGATGACCGACGGCTACGTCGTCATTCGCGACGGCGAGCTCTATCTGATCGGCCTTCGCATCAACGCGCTGGGCAGCGCATCGACCCATGTGTTGCCCGAGCCCGACCGTACGAAGAAGCTCCTGATGCGCAAGGAAGAGATCCGGCGCCTGATCGGCAAGGTCGAACAGAAGGGCTTCACGCTGGTGCCGTTGAACCTGCATTTCAAGGGCAGCCACGTGAAAGCCGAGATCGCGCTCGCCAAGGGCAAGGCGCAACATGACAAGCGCGAGACCGAAAAACAGCGCGAC
This sequence comes from uncultured beta proteobacterium, assembly GCA_963706655.1. Taxonomy (GTDB): domain Bacteria; phylum Pseudomonadota; class Gammaproteobacteria; order Burkholderiales; family Burkholderiaceae_C; genus Rubrivivax. The sequence goes on along the minus strand of CAVPNN010000021.1, from coordinate 54,880 downwards.
TGGGACCGCGAAAAAGGCCGCCTGATGAGACACAAGGTCTCGTCAGGCGCCTGAGTCAGGACAGCGCCGCCAGCGCCTGTTCGAGGTCCGCGCGCAGATCCGCCTCGGCTTCCAGGCCGATCGCGAAGCGCACCAGGGTGCCCGCATAGGGCACCGGCTGGCGCATGCTGGCCAGGTCGTAGGGCACGACCAGGCTGATCGGGCCCGCCCAGGAGTAGCCAATCCGGAACAGGCGCAACGCATCGACGAAGCGGTCCACCTGTTCTGAGTCGTGGCGCGCGTCGAACAGCACCGAGAACAGGCCGGCCGCCGCCGTGCACGAGCTGCGCCAATGTTCGTGCCCGGGCGATCCCTCGAGCGCCGGGTGCAACACGCGCGCGATCTCGGGGCGCCGTTGCAGCCACTGCGCCAGCGCGCGCGCGCTGGCGTCCTGGGCGTGGTATCGCAGCGCTATCGTCGGCAGCGAACGCAACACGAATTCGGCGTCGTTGGCCCCGACGCCCAGACCATGGTGCATGTGGCACCGTTTGATTCGCAGGTGCAAGGCCTCGTCGATCGTCGTCACCGAGCCCATCAGCAGGTCGCCGCCGCCGGAAGGGAATTTGGTCAGGGCCTGCATCACCACGTCAGCACCGAGCGCGAACCCGTCGAAGGCGATTCCCGCGCCCCAGGTGTTGTCGAGCGCCGTCGTCACGCCGGCCTTTCTGGCCGTGGCACTGAGGGCCCTCAGGTCCGGGAACTCCATCGTCACCGAGCCCGGCGCCTCGAGCCAGATTAACTTGGTGGCCGGTCCGACGAGCGCTTCCAGCGCCGGCGCGTCCATCGGGTCGTACAGCCGATGGGTGACGCCGAAGCGTGCCAGTTCGTGGCGCGCGAACTCCTTGGTCGGCCCGTAGGCGTTGGCCGGCACCAGCACCTCGTCGCCCTGCGCCAGCAAGGCCAGACTGGTCAGCGCGATGGCAGACAGGCCGCTGGGTGAAAGCACCGTATGGCGCCCGCCCTCGAGGTGCGCGATGCGCTCCTCCAGCGTGAAGGTGGTCGGCGTTCCGAGCAGACCGTAGGTGTAGCCGGTCTTGTGTTTCCAGTCGCGCGCGCGCATTGCCGCCGTGTCGGGAAAGATCACCGTCGACGCCTTGTGCACTCCGATCTGGGGCGCCTCGAACCCGGCTGGTGCCCGGTAGGGATGGTGGATCAGTCCGGTGCGATGTCGGTCCGTCATGTGAGCCCTCTCATACCAACTCGGCGACCAGGTCGTGGCCTTCGGCGCCGACGATGCGCGCCGACGTGAATTCGCCGACGCGCAACTGCCTCGACGCCTTGGCCGGCGGCAGCAGCCGCACCGTGCCGTCGATTTCGGGCGCGTCGGCGTAGCTGCGCCCCACCCCACCACGCCGGCCCAGCGCCGGCGCACTGTCCACCAGGACCTGCATCGTGGCCCCGATCCGCCGCTGCAGCTTGGCGGTCGACACCGCCTCGGCGACCGCCATGAACTGGGCCCGGCGCGCCTCACGCTCGGCCTGCGGCAAATGCCCCGGCAGTGCATTGGCAGCGGCACCCGCCACCGGCGAGTAGGCGAAACAGCCCGCGCGGTCGATTTCAGCCTCGCGCATGAAGTCGAGCAGGGTCTCGAACTCCGCCTCCGTCTCGCCCGGGAACCCGGCGATGAAGGTCGAACGCACGACAAGCTCAGGGCAGATCTCGCGCCAGCGCGCCAGCCGCTCCAGGTTGCGCTCGCCGCTCGCCGGGCGCTTCATGCGCTTGAGCATGTCGGGATGGGCATGCTGAAAGGGCACGTCGAGATAGGGCAGGATGCGCCCGCTGGCCATCATCGGCAGGATCTCGTCGACATGCGGATAGGGATAGACGTAGTGCAGCCTGACCCAGGCGCCGTGGCTCGCGGCGAGCCCGGCGAGGGCCTCGCACAGTTCGGTCATGCGCGTCTTGACGGGCTTGCCGTCCCAGAACCCGGTCCGGTAGCGCAGGTCCACGCCGTAGGCGCTGGTGTCCTGGCTGATCACGAGCAGTTCCTTGACACCGGACTCGAAGAGCGCCCTCGCCTCGTTGAGCACGTCGCCGATCGGGCGCGAGACCAGGTCGCCGCGCATGCTCGGAATGATGCAGAAGCTGCAGCGGTGGTTGCAGCCCTCGCTGATCTTGAGGTACGCATAGTGGCGTGGCGTCAGCTTGATGCCTGCCTCGCCGCGGAACTGGGCACGTGCCTCGGGCACCAGATCGACGAACGGGTCGTGCGGTTTTGGCACGTGGCGGTGCACCGCATCCATGACCTCCTGGGTCGCGTGCGGGCCGGTCACTGCGAGCACCTTGGGGTGAACGCCCGCCACCAGGTTGCCGCCAGCCTCGTCGCGTTTGGCGCCGAGGCAACCCGTCACGATGACGCGCCCGTTCTCGGCCAGCGCCTCGCCGATCGTGTCGAGGCTTTCCTTGACGGCGTCGTCGATGAAGCCGCAGGTGTTGACGATGACGAGGTCGGCGCCAGCGAAGGTCTTGGACGTGCGGTAGCCCTCGGCGCTGAGCTGGGTGAGGATCAGTTCGGAGTCGGTGAGCGCCTTCGGGCAGCCAAGCGATACGAAACCGATGGTGGGCGTGACCATGTCGGTCGAAGCGGGAATTGTCATTGCGCGATTTTCGCCGATCGCGCGTCCGCCTCGATCTGCGTCAGCGTTTGCCCGGCGGGAATCCGGGCATCGTGGGGAAGATCGCGCCCGCGGCCTTCATCTGTTCGACCAGTGACTCGGTCTGCTGCGTGTAGCTGCTCATCAAGGCCTGCATCATCGGCGCCTGGGCACTCATCAACTGCGCCCAACCATCGGGTGTGAGCACCTGCGGATCGGCCTTGCCCTTGCCCTGGCCGACGAACTGGCTCTGAAGGTCCACGAAGGTCTGGAGGTTCTTCTCGAGATAGGTTCCCATCAATCCCTGCATCGAATGCCCATAGAACCGGATCAGCTGCGCGAGCATTGCGGTCGAGAACATCGGTATGCCACCCGACTCCTCCTCGAGGATGATCTGAAGCAGGATGCTGCGCGTCAGGTCGTCGCCCGTCTTGGCGTCCCGGACCTCGAACTCCTCACCCCCGAGCACCATCTTCTTCACATCCGCCAACGTGATGTAGCTGCTGGTGCGGGTGTCGTAGAGACGCCGGTTCGGGTACTTCTTGAGCGTGCGAGGCCCGGACGTGGCCGGCTCCTTGTCCTTGGAACCGGTACCACCGCGATGCGTCGGCATTCCTGGCACTCCTGATCTGGGTTGGTCTTCGATTCTAGGAGTCGGCGCGGGCCGCCGACGGCGGGTTTCCCCTTCGAACGGGGGTCGGGAAAACCTCGAATGCTTCAGTCTGACCTCAGCGGATCAGCCCGAGGGCAACGAAATGCGGGTTCTCCAGCCCGGCTTTGCCATAGCGCAACTCGGCGCCAGAAAGATCGCGCACATGGCCGCCGGCAGCGGCCAGTACGGCGTGCCCTGCCGCGATGTCCCACTCCATCGTGCGGCCCAGACGGGGATAGAGGTCGGCCTCGCCGGCCGCGATCAGACACAGCTTCATGGACGATCCGGCCTGGATTCGTCGTGCGACCTTCTTGCCAGCGAGCAGGGCGTCGACCGCGGCCGGGTCGTCGTGCGATCGGCTCGCGACCACGGTCAGGCCCTCATCCGGAGCGTAGCGGCAACCGATCACACGCCGTTGCCCGTTCTCCTCGACCCACGCACCGTGACCGACGAGCCCGCCGAACAGACGGGCCAGGACCGGGACCAGGACGACACCGAGGACCGGCGCGCCATCGTCAATGAGTGCAATGTTGACCGTGAACTCGCCGTTGCGGTTGACGAACTCGCGCGTGCCGTCGAGCGGGTCGACAAGCCAGAAGCGCCGGCCGAAGACCGGAATCCGACCCGCGGCGACAGCCTCCTCGGCGACGACCGGGACGTCCGGGGTCAGGCGGCCGAGCGCTGCCAGAATCGCGGCCTCTGCCAATTCATCCGCCGCCGTCACGGGCGACCGATCGGCCTTGCCAGCGACGCTGAAGTCGGTCGCGTAGACCCCCATGATGAGGTCCCCGGCGGCGCGCGCGATGCCCGCGAGTTCGTCGAGCCAACGGACCTCTTGGTCAGCAGGAAAGGCTGTCGACAAAGGCATCAGGTGTTGACCTCGTTCGGGTGGGCGGTGCTCGACCGCTTCCGGTCGATTGCGGGCAAGCATCCTAGCCCAGACAAGCTACCGATATTCGATATTGCATCGAGATCGACGTCGACACCCCAATCGAGGTCGCGGAGGCTCGCGACGTCGAGGGCCTGTACAAGAAGGCGCGCCGCGGTGAGCTGGCAAACTTCACGGGCATCGACTCGCCGTACGAAGCCCCGCAGGCGCCAGAACTGCGCGTCAACACGGTCGAAATGCCGGCCGAACTGAGCGCCGAGGTCGTGATCGACTGCTTGCGCCAGCGCGGGCTGATCCGGACCTGAGCCCGCGGCGGGCCAAGCTTGACGGGCCGAAGGCCGCGCTCTCAGCTGCGCCCGGTTAGGACCCCTGCCCTTGCATGTTGATCAGGGTGCTCTGGGCATCGTTGCGAACCGCGTCCTTGAACAGGCGCTCGTTCCACCCGGTGAGTCGCTGGGTACCCACCAGCACGACCGGGAATCCGTTGGCGCGCGTGAGCGTGTAGGCCTCGCGCGCGGTCACCGAACGGCTCACATCGAGCACGTCATGGTCGAGCCCCTTGGACCGCAGGAAACGCACCGCGTCGTTGCATGCACGGCAGCCGGGCGTCACGAATACGGCGTAGCTCTGGCGCCCGAGCGGCAGGGTTTCGACCCTTGGCGCGAGCTCGGGCACCCGGACTTCCTGAAACGAAAGACGGTGCCGGAACTCCTCGACCTGTTGCCCTGCAGAGCGCAGGCGATCGATGAAGGCGCGAAAGCCATCCTCGATCCGGCCGGCATGTGCGGGCCAGGACAGCAGCGAGCCCAGGGCCACGATCAAGATTGTCTTGCGCATTGGAATCCTCCACCATGTGTGTGTTTCGCTCACTCTAACGCGTCCGCCCCGGCGCTGGTTGTCACGGCCCAGCCCCGGGGTGCATTCATCCGACCCGCTGGTAGTACAGATTCTGCGGATGCTGGCCTTCGGCGAAGAACAGCCACCGCTCGGCGAGCAGGCCCAGATACTGGATCACCAGCGCGGCCGCGCTCGCAGCGACCGATGCCGCTACAAAGACGCTCGACAGACACATGGCGGGCAACACGAAGACCGCGATCAGCACCACCCAGCGCAGCCTCGGCAGGGTGGCCGCGAGGGCGCCGTGAAAGAACTCGCGCGTATTGAAGGAACCGCCCATCGCACCTTGCGAGGCCTGTCTGATCTTCGGGTGGCGTACGCCGATCGCGCTCTGCAAGGTGGTCCTTGGCGCCAGGGTCGAATTGCGCCAGAAGCTCGCACCACGCGCGACGCCGGCCACCAGCGTCGCGACGAGTGCCAGTCCGGCCAGCATGCCGGTCAGGTCCGGGGCCACGAGTGACGACAGCAGCGCGGCCGCGGTCAACCCGGAAGCCATGCCCAGCAGGGCGAAGTTCAGCGGCGTGAGCGCCGTCGCCCATTCGCGGATCACGCTGACCGCGGCATAGATCATTCCGGTGCACAGATACAGCAGCAGTGCGAGCACAGCGCCGATGCCGCCGAGCACCAAGGTGGGGGCGCCGTAGAAATGCGCACCACCCCAGGCCAGCACGCTGGCCATGAAGGCGGGCAGGACGACGATCTCGCGCGACAACCACGAGGTACGCCATTGCGCCATCGAGCGCCATGCCCGCATCGGATGTCCGAGATGGAAGGTTGCCGCGCCCAGACCGATGCCGCACACGAACAGGACGATCGCAGCGCCCGCCAGATACAGCAAACGATCCGGTGTTGCAACCAGGCCCAGGTGGGCGGCCAGGTCGACGCCGACCAGGGTCAGCAACAGGCCCTGACCGGCGCCGGCCAGGGTGGTGAAGAAGATCATGGACCAGGCAGGATTCATCTCAATGCTCCCAATCGGCGCTCAGGGGCTCGCCGGTGCCATGCGATGGCTCCCGCCCTTCGACGCGCAGCGGGTTCTCCTCGAGCACCAGTTGCTCCGGATGGGTCCGGTTGTTGCGCTTGCGGCGCGGCAGGTAGTGGTTCGCCGGGTTGGTGCCGGCTTCGGGCATCAAGGCGTAGCCGGCCCGTTCCCGGATCGCGATCGACACCACTGACTCGGCGTCATGAACGTCGCCGAACAGGCGCGCATTGGTCGGGCAGGCCAGCACGCAGGCCGGCTTGCGTTCGGCCTCGGGCAACGCGGGGTCGTAGATCCGGTCGACGCACAGGGTGCACTTCGTCATCACCTGGCGCTTCTCGTCGAGTTCGCGAACGCCATAGGGGCAGGCCCAGGCGCAGTACTTGCACCCGATGCACTTGTCGTAGTCGACCAGCACGATGCCGTCTTGCTCGCGCTTGTAGCTGGCGCCTGTCGGGCACACCGGCACGCAGGGCGGGTCCTCGCAATGCAGGCAGCTCTTCGGGAAATGCACGGTCTGCGTGTTGGGGAACTCCCCGACCTCGAAGGTCTGCACGCGGTTGAAGAAGGTACCGGTCGGATCGGCGCCGTACGCCTCCTCGTCGACCAGAGGGCCGGCGCTGCCGGAGGTGTTCCACTGCTTGCAGCTCGTCACGCAGGCATGACAGCCGACGCAGACGTTGAGGTCGATGACCAGGGCCAGCTGGGTCATTTCGCCTCTCCTTCGTCCGTCGCGCGGCCAGCGAACCAGGCGCGCCAGGTCGCCTTCTTCGCCACCATGCCAGGCAGGGCGGGCACGCTGGCGAACTGCGGCGAGGTCTGCTTCGGCTCGTCCGGGTCAGCCTTGCGGATGCGCACGCGCACGTCGTACCAGCCGGCCTGACCAGTGATGGGATCCGAATTGGAGAAGCGCGACCCATCCGGTCCTGCCGGCAGTTCCTCGCTGATCAGGTGATTCAGCAAGAAGCCCTGCTCCGACTCGTTGGCGTCGTCGGACAGGGCCCAGGCACCCTTGGACTTGCCGATCGCGTTCCAGGTCCAGACCGTGCCGGGTTCGACCGACTCGCTGTGGCGGCACATGCAGCGCACCTTGCCCCACATCGACTCGACCCACATCCAGTCGCCGTCACCGATGCCGGCGGCAAGCGCCGTCTGCGTGTTCACGTGCAGGTAGTTGTGGGCGTGGATCTGGCGCAGCCAGGCGTTCTGCGAGTCCCACGAGTGGTACATCGCCATCGGCCGCTGGGTAACGGCAGCGAGCGGAAACGCCTCGCGGTCGCTCGCCTGCACTTCGAGTGGTTCGTACCAGAAGGGCAGCGGATCGAAGAACTCCTCGACCCGCTTCTTCAGGCGCTGCGGCGGCTTTCGCCCAGTCCCCTTGCCCTGCGCGGCGAGCCGGAAGCGCTGGATGAACTCCGAGTACAGATGGATGACGATCGGATCGTGGTCGCGTCGCAGGCCGTTGGCCTGCGCCCAGTCCATGTAGCCGTCGTTCCAGTTGCGCATGTACTGGATCTCGGGCGGCATCGTGTGGTGATGCACGCAATTGTTGGCGGCGTACATCTCCCACTGCTTCGGGTTCGGCTCGCCGCGCAGCGACTTGGTCCCGTCCTTGCCACGCCAGCCGCTCAGGAACCCGATGCCAGACCCCGGTGTGGTCTCGTAGTTGACGATGAAGTCGGTGTAGCCCTTGTACTTGCGGCCGCCCTCAGCGGTCGTGAAGGCGGGCAGTTTCAGGCGCGCCGCGAGTTCGACCAGGACCTCCTGGAACGGCCTGCACTCACCCAGGGGCTCGAGCACAGGCACGCGTACCGAGTCACAAGGTCCGTCGAACTCGCTGATCGGCCGGTCGAGCATGCCCATCACGTCGTGCCGCTCGAGGTAGGTCGTGTCGGGCAGGATGAGATCGGCGAAGGCCGTCATCTCCGACTGGAAGGTGTCGCACACGACGATGAACGGGATCTTGTACCCGCCGTCGTCGCGCTTGTCGGCCAGCATGCGCCGCACCTCCGACGTGTTCATGCTCGAGTTCCAGGCCATGTTGGCCATGAACAGCATCAGCGTGTCGATCGGGTACGGGTCGCCGCGCCAGGCATTGGTGATGACGTTGTGCATCAGCCCATGCGCCGACAACGGGTACTCCCACGAGAAGCCCTTGTCGATGCGCACCGCCTCACCGGCGTCGTCGACACAGAGGTCCTCGGGCGACTCGAGCCAGCCGAGCGGCGCGCCATCGAGCGGCGTGTTCGGCTTGATCGCCGCCGGCCCCTTCGGCGGGCGCGCGGCCGGTGGCACCGCGCGCGGGTACGGCGCCTTGTGGCGGAATCCGCCCGGCCGGTCGATGGTGCCGAGCAGCGACATCAGAATCGCCAGCGCGCGGATGGTCTGGAAGCCGTTGCTGTGCGCCGCCAGCCCGCGCATCGCGTGGAAGGCGACCGGGTTGCCGGTGACCTTGTTGTGCTTGCGGCCCCACCAGTCGGTCCAGGCGATCGGCAACTCGATCTTCTGGTCGCGTGCCGTCATGCCCATCTCATGCGCGAGCCGGCGGATGGTGGCCGCCGGAATCCCGGTGATGCCTTCGGCCCACTCGGGTGTGCAGTCGTGCACACGCTCCTCGAGCAGCTGGAACGCCGGCTTGACGGGGGTTCCGTCGGGCATCCTGTAGGCACCGAACAGCTTGGGGTCGGTGCCTTCCTCATGGTCGGCAACCGGCGCATTCGAATGCCGGTCCCACCAGTAGAAGTTGTGCGGGCGCAGCGTGTTGTGGACCGCGCTCTCGGCGTTGCGCATCATGAGACCGAACTCGTCGCTTTCGGTCGCCTGGTTCACCAGCTGCCCCGCGTTCGTGTAGCGTGCGACGAACTCGCGGTCGAACAGGCCGAGCTTGATCAGCTCCCGGATGATCGACATCAGCAAGGCACCGTCGGTGCCGGGACGGATCGGAATCCACTCGTCGGCGATCGCCGCGTAGCCGGTGCGGATCGGGTTGATCGCGACGAAGCGGCCGCCGTCGCGCTTGAACTTCGACAGCGAGGCCTTGAGCGGATTGCTGTGATGGTCCTCGGCGGTGCCGATCATCACGAACAGCTTGGCGCGCTCGAGATCGGGGCCGCCGAACTCCCAGAACGACCCGCCGATCGTGTAGATCATGCCGGCGGCCATGTTCACGGAACAAAAGCCACCATGGGCCGCATAGTTCGGCGTCCCGAACTGGCGCGCGAACAGACCGGTCAGCGCCTGCATCTGGTCACGACCGGTGAACAGCGCGAACTTCTTGGGGTCGGTGGCGCGCAGGTGCCCGAGACGTTCGGTCAGGATCTCGAAGGTCTGGTCCCAGGAAATCGGCTCGAACTCGCCTGACCCGCGCTCGCTGCCGGACTTGCGCCGCAGCGGCTGGGTCAGGCGCGCCGGCGAGTACTGCTTCATGATCCCGGACGATCCCTTGGCACACAGGATCCCCTTGTTCAACGGGTGCTCGGGGTTGCCCTCGATGTAGCGCACCTCGGGGCCCTTGGCGCCCTCGCGCAGATGAACGCGGATGCCGCAGCGGCAGGCGCACATGTAGCAGGTCGTGGTCTTGACCTCGGTCTTGGCGCCGGGCAAGGGCTTGGCGGTCGGGTCGTGCAGGGGCTTGCTGGACAAGGTCTTCAAGGGTTCATCTCCTGCGGGCCGTCGATGGCCCATTCCTGGACACCATCCTAGGGGCCATCGCTGAAAGTAAAAAGCGGATAAACCAAATCAGGATGATCGATAACACAGGTCATTGAAATGGCACCGGCCCGGGCCTGAACCCGGGCCGGGCGGATGTGCTGGTTGGTGCGCGGCGCAAAGCGCGCCTTCGACCGGATGCGCTACGGCGAACCGCCGCCACTCCGGCTCAACACCCAGTCTGCGGACTCGATCGGCAGATAGGCCTCGACCGCTGCGGTGGCGATCACGTGGGTGGTCTCCTGCTCCGTGTCGCGCACGTTGAGTCCGCCGAAAACGACCGAGACCTCGGCGCGCCCGCGTGGCAGTTCGGCAGCCACGGCGGCGAGGTCGACCTTGTCCGGCTCCTGCACGCCAATCGTGACCTGCACGCGCATGTCGCGGTGGTCGTAGCCGAGCGACTTGAACAGCACGATCGACGAGTGGTGCAGCGCATCGTGCACCGCACGGACGGCGGCCTTGGTGTAGTCGCCGCCGTACAGGTCGTTGCCGGTGCCCATCTCCAGGATGATGCGTTTCTCGACCCGCGCTTCAGTCATGGGCCGGCTCCATGTCGAAGGAGACGAGGACCGCCGCGTTGGCGACGACGGTGAGGCCCTCGCCACCCGGCTTCGGTATGTCCAGCCCGCCCTTGACCACGGTGACCGTGGGCTGGCCGTAAGGGAAGATCTTCAGCAGTGCCGCACGGTCGACTTCGTCGGGCCGTTGCACGCCGATCTCAACATCGATGAGCATGGCGTCCTTCGGGAAGCCGAAGGCCTCGGCGACGTTCAGCGAGTTGTGCCAGAGCGCGTCGCGAATCGCGCGCGCAGCAGCTTCGGTGTAGTCGCGCCGGCGGATCGAAGTGCCCATGCCGAACTGGCTCACCACCCGTTTCTTGGCCATCTGTTGATTCCTTCCTGGTGAAAGTGACCCGTCAGCGTCGAGGTCTTCGTCGCCGGCATCCAGCGGTCATTGCCGGGCTGCCGCTGACGCTGCCAGGACCCCGAGTGCCACCGAGGCGATGCGGGCCTGCTGTGAGTCGGCGCGTGATGTCAGGACCACGGGCACGCGTGCGCCCAGCACCAGCCCGGCGCAGTCCCCACCGCCGACATAGACGAAGCTCTTGTAGAGCATGTTGCCTGCATTCAGGTCCGGCATCACGAGCAGATCGGCCTGGCCTGCCACCTGCGAATCCATCTTCTTGATGCGCGCGGCATGCGCCGAGAACGCGTTGTCGAACCCGAACGGGCCCTCGACAATGGCACCTGGCCAGTGGCCCGCTTTGGACATCTCGATCAGGTCTCGCGCGTCCAGCGTCGCGGGGATCGCCGGGTTCACCGACTCCACCGCCGCCACCACGCCGACCCTTGGCGCATCGATTCCGATGCGCTGCAGCAGCGTCACCGCATTGCCGACGATGTCGCGCTTGGTCTTGAGGTCGGGCGCGATGTTGACGACGCAGTCGGCCAGCGCGATCAGCTTGTGATAGCGCGGCAGATCGAAGACGAAGGCGTGGCTGATCCGGCTGTCACTGCGCAGGCCCTCGTGCTTGTGGACCACGGCCGACATCAGTTCGTCAGTGTGCAGTGAGCCCTTCATCAGCATCGCGAGCGTGCCGTCACGCGCGAGCTGGGTGGCGCGGCTCGCCGCCGCCGGACCACCGGCGTCGGTGCCAACGATCTCGAAGTCGCGCACGTCGATCTGGGCCAGGCCGGCCGCGCGCAGGATCTCCTCGCGCGGACCGATCAGCAACGGCTGGGCGATGCCCGCGTCGCGAATCGCCGCCGCGGCCTCGATCGCCAGCGCATCGCAGGCGTAGACGAGGCCGAGGCGGCTGACGCCGTGGCGCGCGCGCTCGCCCGCACGCGCCACGAGTTCGCTCAGGCGCGGATGCTCAGACATAGTCCTTGTACTTCTCGAGCAGACGCACCGGCTTGGCCAGTGCGTCGCGGCGGAACGGGTCGCCGAGCTCGCGTGTGCACATGATCTCGATGACGCAGGTCTTGCCTTCGTTCATCTGCATCTCGACCGCACGCTGAAGCGCCGGGCCAACGTCTTCCAACTTGTCGACGATGATCGCCTCCGCGCCCATCGACTTGGCCATGCCGGCGAAGCTCTCGTTCTCCAGCTCGCCGGCGACGAAACGCCGGTTGTAGAAGTCGACCTGATTCTTCTTCTCGGCGCCCCATTGGCGGTTGTGGAACACGACCGCCGTGACCGGGATGTCGTGGCGCACGCAGGTCATGATCTCGGTCATGCTCATCGCCCAGGCGCCGTCGCCGGCGTAGGCGATCGCCGGACGATCCGGGCTGGCGACCTTGGCACCGATGATGGTCGGCAGCGCGTAGCCGCAGTTTCCGAAGCTCATCGGCGCGAAGAAGCTGCGCGGCTCCTCGAAGCGCAGGTAGCTGTTGGCCACCGAGTTGATGTTGCCGATGTCGGTCGACACCATCACACGCTTGGGCATCGCCTTCTCGAGCTCGCGCAGCACCTGGCGCGGGTGCAGGTACTGGCCACCGTTGAAGGTCTTTTCCTTCTTGTTCTCGGCGATCATGTCCAGGCTGAACGGATCCTTCTCGTGCGTCCAGGCGTTCAGCTCCTCTTCCCAGGCCGCCTTCTCGGCGGCAATGGTCTTGGCGCGCTCGGCCTTGCTGCCGTCGCAGGCCAGCGTCTTGCCTTCGAGGCGTGCCGTGATGGCCTTGGCTGCGGCCTTGGCGTCGCCGCAGATGCCGACGTTGATCTTCTTCACCAGGCCCAGGTTGGTGTGGTCGGCTTCGACCTGGATGATCTTGGCGTCCTTCGGCCAGTAGTCCATGCCATGCTGCGGCAGCGTGCCGAAGGGGCCCATGCGCGAGCCGAGCGCGATGACGACGTCGGCCTTCGCGATCAGCTTCATGCCGGCCTTCGAACCCTGATAGCCCAGCGAACCCGCCCACAGCGGGTGACTGGCCGGGAAGGCGTCGTTGCGCAGGTAGCCGGTGACGACCGGCGCGCCCAGGCGCTCGGCCAGTGCCTTGCACTCCTCGACCGCGTCGCCCATGACGACACCGCCACCGGCCAGGATCACCGGGAACTTGGCCGTGGCCAGCAGTTCGGCCGCCGCGTTCAGGCTCTCCTCGCCGCCGGCGCCGCGCTCGACGCGCATCGGCTTCGGGATCTCGCAGGTGACTTCACCGTAGAAGTAGTCGCGCGGGATGTTGAGCTGGGTCGGTCCGTTGTCCGAGATCGCACGGTCGAAGCAGCGCGCGGTGAACTCGGCCATGCGTTTCGGGTTGCAGACATGACCCTGGTAGCGCGTGAACTCCTCGAACATCGGCAGCTGGTTGGCTTCCTGGAAGCCGCCCAGGCCCATGCCCATCGTGCCGGTTTCCGGCGTGATGATGACGACCGGCGAATGGGCCCAGTAGGCGGCGGCGATCGAGGTCACGCAATTGCTGATGCCCGGGCCGTTCTGGCCGATCACGACGCCGTGGCGGCCGCTGGCGCGGGCATAGCCATCGGCCATGTGGCCGGCGCCCTGCTCGTGCACGACCGGGATCAGCTTGATGCCGGCCGGCGCGAAGATGTCCATCGCGTCCATGAAGGCCGAACCCATGATGCCGAACATCGTGTCGACGCCCTGGGCAACCAGGGTTTCGACGAAGGCCTCGGAAGGGGTCATCTTCTGCATGCCGGTCACCGGCTTGCGGTTGTCTTGGCGGGCGGGCTGGCTCATGGGTGCGTCTCCTGGCGGCGGGGTTTAACCGATATACGGTACTGAGTGTTCCAAATTCCGGAACTGAAGCGACTATAGGTGCCGGGGTTGGCTGCGTCAATCGAAATATCTGTTTTTGGAACCTCCTGTACAGGTTTTCGTAATTCCACTAGAGTCGACCTCATGAAAATCGTCCCCAGGAACACGACAGGCCCGGTCGAGCTGATCGGCGACACGCCGACGATGCGCCTGTTCGCGCTGCTCGAGGTGATGGCCTCGCGCGACCAGTTGTTCTCGCTGCAGGGCCTGGTCGAGGAGACCGGCCTCCCGAAGCCGACCCTGCATCGAATGCTCCAGCAGCTGGAAAGCGCCGGCCTGCTGCAGCGCGAGGACGACGGCCGCCACTACAGCACCGGACTTCGCCTGCGCCAGCTGGCCGAGAACCTGCTGCTCAACAACACCTTCCACGGCGCCCAGCACATGGTGCTGCGCCAGCTCGTCGAGGAGATCGGCGAGAGCTGCAACCTCACCGCCCTGTCGGGCAGCGAGGTCGTCTATCTCGACCGCGTGGAGACCGCCGCGCCATTGCGCTTCTATCTTCGCCCCGGCTCGCGCGTGCCGGCCCACGCGTCGGCCAGCGGCAAGCTGTTCCTGGCCCAGTTGACCCCGGCGCAACGCAAGCGGCTGCTCAGCCATGTGCCACTGGAGGCCTACACGCCCAAGACCCTGACCACGCTGGACGCGCTGGAGGCCGAGATCGCGCGCGTCAAGCGCGACGGCCATGCGTGCGACAACGAAGAGTTCCTGCCCGGCCTGCTCTGTCTGGCCGTGCTGGTGCCCAGCCCGCGCGGCAAGTCCAACCTCGCCATCGCGTTGCAGGCGCCGCTGATGCGGCTGACGGCAGACGAGGCGCTGCAGTGGCTGCCAGCGATGCAGCGCGCCGCCGCGGCGCTGGCTGCCATCGACGCCGACGTGCCGCGCGACCGTGAACAGGAGGAAGCATGAGCACCGACATCAACCAGATGAAGCCCGAGCTGATGCTGTCGGTGCGCGAGGTCTTCGGCATCGACTCCGACCTGAAGGTCCCGGCCTTCGCCGAACGCGAAGACCATGTGCCCGACATCGACGAGGCCTACCGCTTCAACCCGGACGTCACGCTGGCGCTGCTCGCCGGCTTCACGCGCAACCGGCGCGTGATGGTCCAGGGCCTGCACGGCACGGGGAAGTCGACGCACGTGGAGCAGGTCGCGGCGCGCCTGAACTGGCCCTGTGTGCGCGTCAACCTGGACGGCCACATCAACCGCATGGACCTCGTCGGCCGCGACGCCGTCGTGCTGCGCGAAGGCAAGCAGGTCACCGAGTTCCAGGAAGGCATCGTGCCCTGGGCCCTGCAGCGCCCGGTGGCGCTGATCTTCGACGAGTACGACGCCGGCCGCCCCGACGTGATGTTCGTGATCCAGCGCATCCTCGAGCGCGACGGCCAGTTCACCCTGCTCGACCAGAGCCGTGTGATCCGCCCGCACCCCTACTTCAGGCTCTTCGCCACCGCCAACACGGTGGGCCTCGGCAACCTCAACGGCCTGTACCACGGCGCGCAGCGCCTGAACCATGCGCAGATCGACCGCTGGAACATCGTCGCGGCGCTGAACTACCTGCCACGCGACGAGGAGATCGCGATCGTGCTGGCGCGCGTGCCGGGCAAGGACACCGAAAAGGGCCGCGTGCACATCGGCCAGATGGTTGCGGTGGCCGACCTGACGCGCAAGGGCTTCGCCGCCGGCGACCTGTCGACCCTGATGTCGCCGCGCACGGTCATCACCTGGGCCGAGAACTGCGAGATCTTCCGCGACCCGGCGGTGGCCTTTCGCCTGTCCTTCCTGAACAAGTGCGACGAGGCCGAACGGCCGATCGTCGCCGAATACTTCCAGCGCTGCTTCGACGAAGAGCTGGACCTGGCGGCGTGAGGAAGGGACGGTGAACAGCGCGGCGGGCCGAGCGCCGGGCCGCTCCCAAGCCGGCCCGCATCCCCTCGGGGGATCGTCCGGCGTAGCCGACGGACGAGGGGCCGACATGACTCGCGAGCGCGAGCAGCAGAGGGTCGAGGAACTCTGCGCGGCGGCGATCCGCGCGCTCAGCGGCCAGGGCGACCTGCACTTTCGCGGCGGTCGCCTGCACCGCGGGCTGCAGAAGCTGCCGGCGTTCGCGCCACATCTGCACCCGACGCTGGACGACGATGACTTTGCGTCCTTCCGCGGCGCCGCCGACGGCCTGGCGCTGCGCCTGGCGCATTCGAATCCTGCATTGCACCAGAGCCTGTGCCCGGCCGACGTCAACGCGCGTCTGGTGTTCGAGATGCTCGAACAGATCCGCGTCGAAGCGCTGGTCGATGCGCAGATGCCAGGCGTACGGCGCAACCTCGCGCACCGCTTCGAACAATGGTCGCTGGCTTTCCACGATTCAGGCCTGACCGAAACCCTGAGCGGGCTGATCCTCTACACGCTGGCGCAGATCAGCCATGCGCGCGTGCATGGTGTGGCCGTGCTCGAAGCGACCGAGGACATGATCGAGACGACGCGCGGCAAGCTGGTGTCGATGATCGGCCATGACCTCGCCGCACTGCGCCGCGTGCGCGACGACCAGGCGACCTACGGCGGGCATGCGAAGGCGATCGCCGAACGCATCGCCGACTTGCTGCACGGTCTGGCCGAGCGCGACGGCGTCGATGAAGACGACGAGGATGGCAACGACAAGGACGACAGCCCGATCCGCTTCAGTTTGTGGATGGACTTCGACGCCCAGCAGGACGATGGCCCGGCGGTGGCCGTCACCGAACGCAGCAAGGCCCTGGACGCCGCCGGCGGCGGCTACCGGATCTTCACGACCACCTACGACCAGCAGCATGACACCACTGAGCTGGTGCGCACCGAGTTGCTGCGCGAGTTCCGCGAGCGGCTCGATCGCCGCATCGCCGAGAGTGGTCTCAACGCCAGCGCACTGGCGCGCCAACTGAAGGCCGTGCTGGCCGAGCCCACGCATGACGGCTGGGAAGGCGCGCAGGAGGAAGGCCGCATCGACGGCGCGCGCCTGGCCCAGCTCATCATCTCGCCGGCCGAGCGGCGCATCTTCCGCGCCGACCGCATCGAGCCGGTGGCGCATACCGCCCTCACCTTCTTGATCGACTGCTCCGGTTCGATGAAGACCCATGCCGAGCCGGTGGCGATGCTGGTCGACGTGATGGCGCGCGCGCTCGAGATGGCCGGCGCGACGAGCGAGATCCTCGGCTTCACGACCGGCGCCTGGAACGGCGGGCGCGCGATGCGCGACTGGAAGCGCGCCGGCCAGCCGCGCCACCCGGGGCGCCTGAACGAACGCTGCCACCTGATATTCAAGGACGCTGAGACGCCGTGGCGGCGCGCCCGGCCTGCGATCGGCGCCTTGCTCAAGGCCGACCTGTTCCGCGAGGGCGTCGACGGCGAGGCGGTCGACTGGGCCATCGCACGTCTTCACGACCGCCCCGAGCCACGCAAGATCCTGGTCGTGATCTCCGACGGCTGTCCGATGGACAGTGCGACCCAGCTGGCCAACGATCCGACCTATCTCGACCAGCATCTGCTGCAGGTCGTGCAGAAGCACGAGCAGGCCGGGATCGTGCAAATCTTCGGCGTCGGCGTCGGTCTCGACCTCAGCGTGTTCTACAGCCGCTGCCAGGCGATCGACCTCGAGCCCGGGCTTCGGCCCGAGGTGCTGCGCGAGATCGTGGCCTTGATCGCTGGTTCGCGGCGGCGTTGAAGCCGCCGTCGATCAAGGCTTCGGCGCCTGCGCGATCCACCCCACGGCCCAGGTGAGCAAGGCGGCCGCGGCGAGCGAGGCGGCGGTGCGCAGGTGGTTCCATCGGACCCATTGCGCCACGTAGTTCTGCCAGTAGGCCGTGGCATCCGGCGCCGTGGGCGAGTGCGCGGCAAGGCCGTTGTTCATCGGCACGTTGACGATCGCGGTCACGCCGAAGGTGCCGATCAGGTACAGCAGGCTGCCGATCAGCACCAGCACGGCACTGCGCTGCGGCAGCTGCATCGCCGACAGGACCGCGAGGACCAACGCAACGACGGCGGTGCCGAAGAAGGCGATGAAGAACCAGGGGTTCTGGATCAGCGTGTTGATGGCCTGCATCGTGCGCATCGCGGCGTCCGTCGGCTGGCGCAGCAGCGCAGGCATCACGTTGTTGGAGAAGGCGAACAAGAGGCCGGCGATCAGGCCGCTGCCGACGGCGCCGAGCGTGGTGAGGATCAGGAGCATGTCGCGCGATGGTGTCATGGTGGTGCCTGTGTTGCGGGGTGACGAAGCGTGGCGATGGATCAACGGCCAACGGCGACGGCCATCGATCCCGACGGGCGCTCGGCGCCGGTCAGCAGGATCGCGATCAGGCACAGCGCCGCGCCGCACAGACGCGCTGAGACGAGGGCCGCGCCGCGGCCCATGGATGCCTGCCCGCGCGCCCCGATGGCCGCGTAGGCCAGCATGATCGCGGCGTCGATCGCCATGCAGGCCGCTGCGGCCGCCGCCATCTGCGGCCACAGCGGGTCGGACGCGACGATGAACTGCGGCAGCAGGGCCGAGAAGAAGAGATAGCCCTTGGGGTTGGTCACCGCCACGCCGAAGCTGCGGCTGAACACCTGCCACGGCGCCGGTGGGTGTTGCGTGGCGTGGTTCGCCGATCCAGCCGCTTTGCCCATGTCAAAGAGCAGTCGCAGGCCGAGCCAGGCCAGGTAGGCCACGCCGGCCCACTTGATCACGGCGAATACGAAGGCCGACTGCGCGATCAGCGCGCCCGCGCCCAGGCCCACCGCCGCGATCAGGACGGCGTCCGACAGCACTGCGCCGGCCATGCCGGGCAGCGCCGCGCGCAGACCCCAGCGCGATCCGTTGCTCAGTGCCAGCAGCACGGTCGGCCCCGGGGTGGCTGCGGCGAGCAAGAAAACGCCGCTCAGCCAGATCAGCTTGTCATCCATGTCGACCAATCTCCCGCGGCCATCAATGCAGCGAAGCCATGGCCGTGTCCGCGGACACGAAGCGGATGTGTTCGATCTGGCCACGCCAGAACGGATAGAGCTTTCCGCCTGCAGCGCGGGCGATGACCGAGCGCATCGGGATCATCACGCCGTCGACCTCGCGGTAGTCGCTGCGTGCGGCATGTTCACCCGAGCCGTGGTACGGCGTGCCCAGGTCGCCGTCGGTCTCGGCATCCATCTGCAGCAGGCGGCCATCGGCGGCGAAGGTGGCCACGAGCGAGGCCGAAAGACCGCGATAGCTCACCACCGCGCGGGCGCGCCGCGTGTCGATCGCCTCCCAGCGCACCGGGCCGCCCGGCAGCAGGGCCATCGGGTACAGCGGGCTTTCGAGCAGCCAGCGGCGCAGCGAGATGCGGTCGAGTTCGGGCGACGAGGACTCGTCGACCACCGCCAGCACCGACATCACCTTGGCCTTCATTTCCATCGAACCGTCGACGTAGGCGTCGTAGGCGCGCGCCCAGACGCCTGGCAGCATCTGGACGGTGGCGTCGAACATCATCGCCGGGGTGCCCACCGCCACCGTCTGCGCCGCGGTGGTGGGCGTGAATCCTTCGGTCAAGGGGCGGCGGAACTGCGCGGACATTCGCATCTCCACATGCGACACCTGCGGCACGCTGGCGCCGAAGGTGAAATCGAAGTAGCGCTGCACCGGTGCAGGCAGGTCGGACCAAACGGCCGGTCCCGCGGGGCGGGGTGTCGCGTTGGCCGCCTGTGCGCGGGCCGCTGCGACCACGGATTCGTGGTGGGTGGCGATCTCGGCCGCGGTGCGCGCACTCAGTGCCGCGCCCCCGATCGCGACCGCGCCCAGCAAGGCGGCGGCAACGAAGGTCCATCGGGTCGTGCGTGTCATCGTCGTTCTCCTGGCAGTCCTGCCTGTGTCGATGCATGCATGGTCGCGCCCTGCTGACGACGGCGCCTTAACAAATGATCAGTGGCATGCGGTCAGGGTCTCGGGCCCTCGGCCCCTCGTCGCAAGCGCGACAGCGACACGTCGGTCAGGCCCAGATAGGTTGCCAGGTGCATCAGCGGCACCCTGGCCGCCAGGTCGGGCATGCGCGCGCAGAAGGCGTCGTAGCGTCGCCGGCCGTCAAGCGCCAGCAGGTCGTGCTCGCGCTGCAGCTTGGCGGTGAGCAGACGCGCCATCAGCTCAACCTGCATCGGCGCCCATTGGCCACGCTCGTCAAGTGCCTGGCGAAAGGCGCCAGCGTCGCAGTTCCACAGCACGGAGGCTTCGATCGCCGTGATGCCGAACAGCGAAGGCGCCGAGATCATCGCGGGTGTCAACGGGCAGATCAGCATGTTCTCGGTGAAGAAGTTCTTGTTGAACTCCTTGCCGTCGCGCCGCAGGAAATGCATGCGCACCAGTCCGGTCTGGATGATCAAGGCCTGGTCCCAGACCGAGCCTTGCATCAGCACCGGCGCCGCCTTCGCCACCGGCCTGCGTGTGAAGGCCGGTGCCAGCGTGGCCAGCAAATCAGGCGCCGGTTGCCGCAGGCCTGCGGACTGCAGGGCGGCGATGAGCAGGGGTCGGTCGATCATGGGGCGAGCTTAGGGCGTCATGCGAACCTGGGGGGCGAGCCGCCACACGACAGCCCGATCATCGCCGCGGACGATGACCTCCGGTAGCCCGTGGACCGCCCGAGGGTCAACCCTGTTGACCCCGGGAGCGCCCACTCGTATTCTGTCCTTTGGAATGCTATTCCAAATATTAGAATGGACAAGACGCTGATCAAGGGTGTGCAACTGCTCGAGCGACTGCTCTGGGCCGGCACACCTTGTGGCGTCACCGAACTGGCCCGGCAGTCCGGCCTGAACCCGAGCAACGTCCACCGCACACTCCAGACCTGGGCCCATCTCGGCTTCGTGGCCCAGGACGCGGACACAGGCACCTACCACTGCACGTTGCGCCTGTTCGAGTGGGGCTGCCGGGTGGCCGAGGGCTTCGACGTGCGGCGTGTCGCACGCGAGCACCTGGCTCGTCTTGCGCGGCAGACGCAGGAGACGATCCATCTGTCGGTGCTCGACGGTGCCGAGATCGTCTACCTCGACAAGATCGACAGCCCGCAACCGGTGCGCGCCTACTCGGACATCGGCGGGCGGGCGCCGGCCCATTGCGTGGCCACTGGCAAGGTCCTGTTGGCCCATGCCCACGCCGCCGTGCTTGACGCCCTGCCCGTGCCGCTGTTGGCGCACACGCCAAGAACGGTGGTCGACCTCCGCACCCTGCGCGAGGAACTGCGCCTGATCCGGCGTCAGGGCTTTGCCGTCAACCGCGAAGAGTGGCGCCTCGGCGTCAGCGGTCTGGGCGCGCCGATCTTCGACGAGCGCGGGCAGGCCGTTGCCGCCGCCGGCCTGTCCGCCCCCGCCGCACGCATGGACGACTCGCGCATCCTCGAACTCGGTGCCGCGCTGGCGAGCCACTGCCAACGCCATCACCCGATCCCTCGGCGGCAGGGCCCCAGCCGCCATCACGACACCAAAGGAGACCGCATGAACACCCGACCGCTTCCCCGCCTGGCCCTGATCGCCGCCGCCCTGACCCTGGCCGCTCCGATGGCGACACTGGCTCAGGACAAGTTCCCCAACCGCCCGGTAGAACTGGTCGTGACCTTCGGCCCCGGTGGCGGCGCTGACGGCATGGGCCGCAAGATGTCGCAGCTGCTCGAAAAGCAGCTCGGCGTGCCTTTCCCGGTCTCCAACGTCGGCGGCGCCTCGGGCAATGCCGGGCTGACCAAGGTGCTGACCTCGGCCCCCGACGGCTACACGATGGGCACGTTGATCGCGCTGACCGTCTCGTCCTGGGCCGCCGGCCTGGGCACGGCCAAGGCCGAGGACTTCGCCATCGTCGCGGTCACGCAGGACTCGCCGTCGATGATGTTCGTGCCAGCCGACAGCCCGTTCAAGACCTACAAGGACATGCTCGATTTCGCCAAGGCCAACCCGGGCAAGCTGAAGATCGCGACCTCGGGCTACGGCACGCAGGACGACATCACGATCAAGTACTTCGACTCCAAGGGCTACAAGATGACGAACGTGCCCTTCGCCAAACCGGCCGAGCGTTACGCCTCGCCGATCGGCAAGCACACCGACGCCATCTACGAAGAGCCCGGTGACGTCGCGCCCTTCCTGCAGGCCGGCCAGCTGCGCCCGCTGGTGGTCTTCGACGAGGACCGCCATCCGGCCTTCAAGGACACGCCGACGTCCAAGGAGCTGGGCTTCCAGATCAACGATCTGCCGAACTTCCGCACGCTGGCGGTGAGCTCGAAGACGCCGCCGGAGCGCGTGAAGGTGCTGTCCGATGCGGTCAACGTCGCGCTCGCCTCGGCGGAGTGGAAGGAGTTCTGCGCCAAGACCTACACCTGCGCGTCGCGCGGCTACACGCCGGCTGAGGCGCAGGTCTACGTCAAGGGCTTCGGCGACAAGGTCAAGGCTTACCTCGCGACCTTCAAGTGATGCCGTCGAACGCGACGTCGTGGCGGCCGGTGGCCGCCCCGCTGGCCTTCGCCGCGGCGGCGTTGGTCATGACGCGCTTCATCACCGACCGCCCGGAAGAGGCGGCGGCGATGGCGCGCGGCATCGCAGGCCCCACGACCTGGCCGACCGTCATGCTCTATGCGGTGCTGCTGTTCGCCCTGGGCTGGGCGGTGCAGCGCGTCGCCTTCGTGCTGCGCCAGCGCGAGCGGCCGGCGGCCGCCCAATCAGGGCCGGCGATCGCCAAGGGCGCTCGCGTGTGGCTCGGCATCGTGCTCGTGCTCGCCTACGGATTCAGCCTGCCGTGGCTTGGCTTCGCGCTGGCGACGCTGATCTACATGCTGCTGTGGCTGGTGCTGGGGGGCATCCGCAAGCCAGTGCAGCTGACCCTGGTGACGCTGATCGGCACCGTGGTCATGCTCTACGTCTTCATCAAGCTCGCCCTGATGCCGCTCGACCGCGGCGTCGGTTCGATCGGCGAGTTCAGCGTCGCGCTGTACCGCCTGCTCGGCATCTACTAGAAACAGGGCGGCCATGGACGTCTTCGTCAACCTGTTCCACGGCCTGGTGACGGCCCTGGAACCCTTCAACTTCCTGATCATGCTGACCGGCCTGGCGGTCGGCGTGATCGCCGGCGCGCTGCCCGGCATCTCCTTCGTCAACGCGATGGCGATGGCCCTGCCCTTCACCTACCTGATGACGCCGCTGTCGGCCATGGTCTTCCTCGGTGGCATCTACGCCGGCGGCGTGTTCGGTGGCTCGATCTCGGCGATCCTGATCAACATCCCGGGCACGCCGGCGTCCTTGCCGAGCTGCTGGGACGGTTACCCGATGACCAAGCGTGGTGAAGCGGCGAGTGCGCTGACCCTGGCCATCGCCGCCTCCGCCACCGGCGGGCTGGCCAGCGCGCTGCTGCTGACCTTTGCAGCGCCGCCTTTTGCCAAGCTGGCGCTGGCCTTCGACCAGCCAGAGTTCTTCGCCGCCACTTTCCTCGGCCTGGTCAGCATCATCGCCATCGCCAAGGCCACACCGTGGATCAGCCTGGTGTCGCTGTTCACCGGCATCGTCATCGGCAGCGTCGGCGTCGACCCGCTGTACGGCCTGCCGCGCCTGACCTTTGGTGTGCCGGCGCTGCAGAACGGCATCAACTTCGTGGTCGTGATGATCGGCCTGTTCGCGCTCGGCGAGGTGCTCGAGATGCTCGGCCAGACCAGCCACGGTCAGACCGCGACCGGCCGCGTCAGGCTCAAGCTGCCGTCGTTCAAGGAGCTGTGGGCGCTCAAGGGCACGGCCGCGCGGGGCACTGGCATCGGCTGCATGATCGGCATGATCCCGGGTGCCGGCGCGACAGTCGGCGCCGTGATCGCCTATGGCGTCGAGAAGCAGGTTTCGCCGCGGGGCCACGAATTCGGCACCGGCGTCGAGGCCGGCCTGGTGGCTCCCGAGGCGGCCAAGAACGCCACCACGGGTGCGGCGATGATCCCCTTGCTGACGCTCGGCATTCCGGGCAGCGCGGCCACCGCCATCATGCTCGCGGCCCTGGTCCTGCACGGCGTGACGCCCGGCCCGCTGCTGTTCGCGACCCAGACCGACATGGTCTACACGATCTTCGCCAGCCTGCTGCTGGCCAACCTGTGCATGATCGCTGCCGGCGTGATCGTTGCGCGCGGCTTCGCCTCGCTGATGAAGGTGCCGCCGACCGTGCTCGGCGCTTTCATCGTCGTGCTCAGCGTGGTCGGCGCCTTCGGCGTGCGCAACAACATCGCGGACGTCTACATCTGCCTGAGCTTCGGCGTCATCGGCTACCTGATGAAGCGCCATGACTTCCCGTCCGCACCACTGGTGCTGGGTGTCATCCTCGGGCCGCTGGCCGAACGCTACTTCATGACCTCGCTGGCCAACTACGACAATGACCTGACGATCTTCGTCACGCGCCCGATCAGCGCGACCATTCTCGGCTTCGCCGGCCTCTTCGTGCTCTGGGCCCTGGTGCCCGACATGAAGGGCAAACTGATGCGCCTCATCGCAAGGAGGTAGTCCCATGACCGCAGTTCACGACACGACCGACACCATCGCCGCCCTCGTGGCACGCGCCCGCACGGCCCAGCGCATCGCCGACGGCTACGACCAGGCGCGCATCGACGAACTCGTCGCCGCGGTCGGCTGGGCCATCATCGAGCCGGCGCGCAACCGCGAACTGGCCGAACTGGCGGTGGCCGACACCGGCGTCGGCAACGTCGACGACAAGGTGCGCAAGAACCATCGCAAGACCCTCGGTCTGCTGCGCGACCTGAAGGACGCCAGGTCGGTCGGCGTGATCTCCGAAGACCCCGCGCGCGGCCTGATCGAGATCGCGCGCCCGGTCGGCGTGGTCTGCGCCATCACACCGTCGACCAATCCCGGGGCGACACCCGCGAACAAGATCATCAACGCGATCAAGGGTCGCAATGCGGTCATCGTCGCGCCATCGCCCAAGGGCTGGAGCACGGCGGCCAAGCTGCTCGAGTTCATCCATGCCGAGTTCGACCGCATCGAAGCGCCACGCGATCTGGTGCAGCTGCTGCCGTCGCCGGTCAACAAGCAGTCGACCGCGGAGCTGATGAAGCAGTGCGACCTGGTGGTCGCGACCGGCTCGGCGTCGAACGTGCGCGCCGCCTATGCCAGTGGCACGCCCGCGTTTGGTGTCGGCGCCGGCAATGTCGCCGGCATCGTCGACGAGACCGCCGACATCGACGCGGCGGCCGAGCGCATCGTGCGCTCGAAGGCCTTCGACAACGCGACCAGTTGCTCGTCGGAGAACAGCCTGGTGGTCGTCGAGGCGGTGCGCGCCAAACTCATCGCCGCGCTCGCCACGCGTGGCGTCGTGCTGCTGAATGGCGATCAGCGGGCCGCACTGCAGGCCGTGATGTGGCCCGACGGCAAGCTCTCGGGCGCCGTCACCGGCAAATCGGCCGGCCACATCGCCGAACTGGCCGGCTTCGGCAAGGCCGCCAGCGCCGAACTGCGCGTGCTGATGGTCGAGGAGCACGCGCAGGGCGGCTTCGGGCCCGAGCACCCCTTCTCCGGCGAGAAACTCAGCCCGGTGCTGACCCTCTACACGGCGAAGGATTTCGACGACGCCAAGCGCATCGTCGAGCGCATCTACGCCTACCAGGGCGCCGGCCACTCGGTCGGCCTGCACAGCACGAAGCCCGAGCGTGCGCTCGACCTCGGTCTGCACCTGCCTGTCGCGCGCGTGATCGTCAACCAGGCCCATTGCATCGCCACCGGGGGCAACTTCGACAACGGGTTGCCGTTCTCGCTGTCGATGGGTTGTGGCACCTGGGGCCGGAACAACTTCTCCGACAACATGAACTACCGCCACTACCTCAACACGACGCGCATTTCGAAGCCGATCGCCGAGGTCGTGCCGAGCCACGACGAGATCTTCGGCGCCTACTTCGCGCGTTACGGGAAGTCATGAGTTCGACGGTCCGCGCGCTGGTCGAGGCGCAGGCGCGGCAACGGCCGGACGCCGTCTACGCACTGGCCACCGACGGGGCGGCGTCGACAACCTTCGGTCAACTGGCTCAGGACTGCCGCGCGGTGGCTGGCTGGTTGCAAGCGCAAGGGTCCAGGCCGGGCGACGTGGTCAGCGTGGTGATGCCCAACGGCCTGATGACCCTGCGCATCCTGCTCGGCGCGATGGCCGGCGGATGGTGCGTGAACCCCGTGAATCTGCTTGCCCAGCCCGAGCAGATGCGCCATGTGCTGACGCACTCGGATTGCCGCGTGGTCTTCGTGAGCGCAGAGCGCGAGGCGATGGTGCGCGAGATCGTCGCCGGACTCGAGCGCGAGGTCACCCTGATCGTCATCGAGCCGGACGCGCGGGACATTCCGGCCGTGGCGCAAGAAACGATCGGTGTCCCCGCCGAGGACTCGCTGGCGCTGCTGATGTACACCTCGGGCACGACCGGCACCCCGAAAGGCGTCATGTTGACGCAGGCCAACCTGGTCGCCAACGCGAAGGCGATCAGCCACGAGCATGGGCTGACCGCGGACGACCGCGTGCTCGCGGTGCTGCCGCTGTACCACATCAATGCCTTCGCAGTGACGATGCTGGCACCGCTGGCCCATGGCGGCAGCCTGGTGATGACACCGAGGTTCTCTGCTGCCCGCTTCTGGGCACAGGCCCGTGACCACCGCTGCACCTGGCTCAACGTGGTGCCGACGATGGTGTCCTATCTGCTCGAGGGCGAGGATGCGCCGGCCGGCGTCGCCGAGTCGATCCGCTTCTGCCGCAGCGCGTCGGCCGCCCTGCCGCCGGAGCATCTGAGCGCCTTCCAGGAACGCTTCGGCATCGGCATCGTCGAAACCATGGGCCTGACCGAGACCGCCGCGCCGGCCTTCAGCAACCCGATGGACCCGGCCCGGCGCAAGCTGGGCGCCGTGGGTGTTGCGTCGGGATGCGAAGCCGCGGTCGTCGACGCCGACCTGAAGCCGGTGCCCGACGGTAGCACCGGCGAAATCGTCATCCGCGGTCCGAACGTGATGGTGGGTTACTACAAGAACGACGAGGCCACGCGCACCAGCTTCACCCCCGACGGCTGGCTGCGCACCGGTGACCTGGGGCACCGCGACGCCGATGGCTTCTTCTTCATCACCGGCCGCATCAAGGAACTGATCATCAAGGGCGGCGAGAACATCGCGCCGCGCGAGATCGACGAGGTGCTGCTGCAGCACCCGTCGGTTCTCGAGGCCGCAGCGGTCGGCGTGCCCGACAAGCATTACGGGCAGGAGATCATGGCCTGCATCGTATTGCGCGAGGCGCCGGCCTGCACCGAAGCCGATCTGCGCGCCTTCTGCGAGCAGCGCCTGGGCCGCTACAAGACCCCCAAGGTGTTCCGCTTCGTCAGCGAGCTGCCGCGCGGCCCGTCGGGCAAGGTGCAACGGCTCAAGCTGCTCGATCTCGTCGAGGTCTGACGGTGACGGTGCTGTCCTGGCCGCTGCCCGTCTTGGTGGCTGGCCTGCTGGTCTCGCTTGGTGCGGGCGTCGTGCGCGGTTTTGCCGGCTTCGGCTACTCGGCGCTCACCGTGGCCGGGCTGGCGTTGTTCGTGGCGCCGGCGACCGTGGTGCCGGCCGTTCTGGCACTGGAAATCGTGGCCAGCATCAGCATGTGGCGCAGCGCACTGCGCGATGCCGATCGCGACTGGCTGCGCGCGCTGCTGATCGGCAACCTGATCTTCATCCCGGTGGGCATCGCGCTGCTTGCGGTGTTGCCGGTCACCTTGCTGCGGCTGCTGGTCGGCAGCGCATTGCTGGTCACGGCGCTGTCGTTGCGCCTTGCCAGCACCCACACCCTCGCGCCGACGGCCACGCTGCGCGCCGCCGCGGGCATCTCCTCAGGCCTGCTCAACGGCGTTGCGGCCAGTGGTGGCGTCGCCGCGGCGATGTTGATGGCCGCAGCGCATGTGCCGGCCTCGAAGCTGCGCGCGACGATGGTCAGCTTCCTGCTCTTCGCAGGCGCCTATGCACTGGTCTGCGCCGCACTCGTCCCGACGGCCCAGGGTACGGGCCTGATCGGCAGCGACACGCTGCGCTGGGTGCTGCTGCTGGCGCCGACCATGCTGGCCGGCATCTGGCTGGGCAGGCACTTCTTTGCGAATGCCAACCCGGCCGGCTACCGCCAACATGTGCTGACGCTGCTCATCGTCATCTCGGCGCTCGGCGTATTGCGCGCCGTCTTCGATCTGTCGACGCGCTGAGAATCAGCCGCCACCCACCTTGGGCAGCAACGCCAGCGAGAACCAGGGCACGAAGGCCGTCAGCCCCCAGGCCACCAGCAGGCCGCCCAGGTACACCATCGCGAAGCGCACGAGCTTGGAGTACGGGATCCCGGTGACACCACTGGCGACGAACAGGTTCAGGCCGAACGGCGGCGTGATGAAGCCGATCGCCGCGCCGACCAGGAAGATGACGCTGAAGTGGATCGGGTCGACACCATGTGCGACCGCGATCGGGGCCAGGATCGGCGCAAAGATCACCGTCACCGGCAGGCTCTCCAGGATGCAGCCCGCGGCCATCACGATGGCCATGCAGACCAGCAGCACGATGATTTCGCTGTCGCCGAACCAGGCCACGAAGGAGGCCACCGCCTCCGCCGCACCGAGCAGGCCGAAGACCTGCTGCATGACGATCGAGATCGCGATCATCGGGGCCAGCATGCCGGTCAGTTGACCCGAGCGCAGCAGGATGTCAGGCAGCTGGCGCCACTTGATCTCGCGCGTCAGCAGCAGGCCCGCCAGCAGGCAGAAGCCCACCGTGATGGCCGCCGCCTCGGTCGGCGAGAAGACGCCCGAATAGATGCCGTAGATGACGATGAAGATGGCGAAGAAGCCGAGGTAGGCGCGGCGCGCGGTCTTGAACACACGGCCCCAGTCCAGCGGCTGGATCGAGCCCCAGCCCTGCTTGCGCGACATGTACCAGCACACAGCCATCATCGAGATCACCATCAGGATGCCGGGCAGGATGCCGGCGACGAAGAGGTCGGAGATCGACAGGTTCATCATGAACCCGTAGACGATGAAGATGATCGACGGCGGGATGATGATGCCGACGCAGCCGCCGGCCGCCGCGGTGGCGGCGGCGAACCTGCTGTCGTACCCGTCCTTGACCAGCAACGGGTGCATGATGCCGCCGATGGTGGCGGTGGTCGCCGAGTTCGAGCCCGAGATCGCCGCGAACATGCCGCACGACCCCAGGGTCGCCAGCCCCAGCCCGCCACGCAGCCAGCTCACGCAGGCATGGGCAAAGTCCGCCAGCCTTCGTGCGATGCCGGCCGCGGCGATCAGGTCACCGGTGAGGATGAACAGCGGCAGCGACAGCAGGCCGAAGAAGTTGAGTCCCTCGAACAGCGTGACACCCACGTTGGCCAGCGTGAAGTCGATGATCAGCGACGCGCCGACGACCCAGTAGCCCAGCACCAGGAAGATCGGCACTCCGATCAGGAACAGCACGACGACGCCGGCCGACAGCAGGCCGAGAAGAGCACCTTGATCCATGGAAACCTTTCCTCAACCTTGGCCGATGGCCTGGATGTCGACCAGAAACGGCTTGCCGCGCACATAGCGCCGCAAGTCATCGAGCATGTTCTGCAGCACGCGCACGATCAACAGCGACCAGGCGACCGGCGTGGCAAGGTAGAACCACCACTGCATGACGTTGTCGGTGCCCTGCACGATGGCGAAGTTCATCTCCACGAGACGGGTCTGTTCGATCGTGTAGTAGAGGACGATGATGGCGAATCCGATCCACAGCAGCGCGTCCAGGCACAGGCAGGCGAACTGCCAGCCGTAGGACAGTCGAAGCCGGATGTCGTTGAAGACCAGGTGCGTGCGCTGGCGCACGTTGTGCGAGCAGCCGATCCACGTGACCCAGAGAAAGAGATAGATCGGGATCGAGGTGCTCCACGGCACCATCGACTTGAGAATGAAGCGCTCGAACACCGCGTAGACGATGATCAGCGCCATCGACGAGTAGGCGACGAGAATGAGATAGCGCTCGGCGTTCTTGTCGAGCCAGCGCAGGGGGGCCAGGATCAGATTCACGGGGGGCGTCTCCTTACAAGCGGCCGCGGTGGAGCCGGCTTCGCCGGGCCGCCTGCGGCGCCCCCTCGTGGGGGAGCGCCGTAGGCGTTTCGGGGTTGGTCAGGCAGTCCACCAGCGCACTGGCTTGACGTCGACCGCGGCCATCGTCGCGGGGATCTCGCGCGCGATGCCGTAGATCTCCTTGTAGACGTCGGCGCCGCCGGACATCTTGTTCAGACGTTCGCGCCACTCCTCCCAGGGCTTGGGCTGGAACTCCGGCGAGCACATCTGTTCGGCCTTCTTGATCTCGGCGTCCGACAGCATGGCCACGCGCACGCCGTTCTTGCCGAAGACGGTGTTCGGGCCCGGATTGGCCACCGCACCGACGACCTCGACCAGGGCGCGCTCCTGGTTCTTCTGCGTGTACTGCTGCGCGTCGTAGGAAGTCTCCAGCACGATGTCCTGGATCTTGGCCGGCAGCTTCTTGAACGTAGCGTAATTCATCGCCGTGTGTTCGGTGCCGCAGAAGAAGCGCAGGTCCACGGCCTGCGAAAGCACCGGTGACATGTTGGCGTAGGCGGCCGCGCCCATCCAGGTCTCGGCCCCGTCAATCAGGCCCTGCTTGAGGCCGTCGAGCGTCTCTTCCCAGGCGATCGGCGTCGGGTTGAGGTTCATCAGCGTCATCGCGATACGGCCGAGCTGGGTGCCGGTGACGCGGTTCTTGGTACCGGCGAGTTGATC
This sequence comes from uncultured beta proteobacterium, assembly GCA_963706655.1. Classification (GTDB taxonomy): domain Bacteria; phylum Pseudomonadota; class Gammaproteobacteria; order Burkholderiales; family Burkholderiaceae_C; genus Rubrivivax. The sequence continues at coordinate 24,603 of CAVPNN010000021.1, read as the reverse complement.
GACGCTGGTGATGGTCGGCTTGTCGGCGAACTTCTTGCCCAGCATGATGCCGCGCAGTTCGCAATGGCTGTACAGGAACTGGATGTTGTGCAGGCGGCGCATCGGCTCGCGCAGCAGCTTTTCGCTCTTCTTGCTGTACAGGAAGTGATGCTGCGCCGCGCGCGTCGGGAACATGTAGGCGAAGTCGAGCACGTTGTAATAGGGCGCCGAGCCTGCCGAGTTCTGCGTGCTGGCGGTGAACAGGTCGACGATGCCCTGCTGGGTCTTCTTGACGCAGTCGCCCTGGTTGCAGATGGCGTTGTTGCCGATGAAGTCGATCTTCAGCGCGCCTTCGGTGCGCTTCTCGAGTTGCTGGGCAAACCAGAGCTGCCCCGACTCCTGGATCTTCAGGTTTTCTTCGTTGAAGCCGGCAGCGCCGAACTTGAGTGTCATCAGCGGCGTGCCGCTGCGCGCAGCAGCGGTCTGTGCTGCCGCCTTGCCGACGCCTTCGAGCGTCAGTGGGCCGACCATGCCGCCGACCGCAAAGGCGGTCGAGGTCAGGCCGTAGGTGCCGGCGATCTTCATGAAGCCGCGGCGGTCGAGAGGTGTCTTCTGTGCCATGGGTTGTCTCCTTGTGGCGTGAACGAACGATCGATCGGGGTCGGGTGTGAGGTGCTTCATCTGCACCAGGCCGACTCCGACCCCGGTGCGGCACAGGAACGGGGTCAGCGCAGGCGGGCGTCCTCGCGAATCATGTCGACGGCCTTCTCGGCCATCATCACGGCGGGCGCGTTCGTATTGCCCGACACCAGGGTCGGCATCGACGAGCAGTCGATCACACGCAGGCCCTCGATGCCATGCACCCGCAGGCGCGCATCGACGACCGCACCGGCGGCCGGGTCAGGTCCCATCGCGCAGGTGCCGGTGGGATGAAAGATGGTCGCGCCGTTGTTGCGGCAGAACTCGAGCAGCGCGGCATCGTCGGCCGCGTCCGGCCCCGGTTTCACTTCGCGCTTGATGTACGGCTGCATCGCCGGTGCGGCGGCGATCGCACGCGCGGCCTTCATGCCGGCGACCGCAGTGCGGCGGTCCAGATCGGTGGCCAGGTAGTTCGGCTGCATCTCGGGCGGCTCGAACGGGTCGGTCGACTTGATGCGGATGTGACCGCGAGACTCGGGCCGCAACTGGCAGATCGACATCGTCATGCCGGAGAACGGATGCACCTTGCCGCCGGCCATGTCGGCCGACAGCGCGGCGACGTGGAACTGGATGTCCGGTGTCTTCGCTTCGTCGGGCAAGGCCCGCATGAAGCAGCCGCCCTGGTTGATACCGACCGCCAGCGGGCCGCTGCGGTAGAGCAGCCACTGCAGGCCCAGTCTGGCCTGGCCGAACCAGGAGTTGAGGTCGTCGTTGGTCGTCGGTTTCGTCGACTCGAAGATCAGGCGGATCTGCAGATGATCCTGCAGGTTCTCGCCGACACCGCTCAGCGCGTGCACGACCGGCACACCATGCGTCGCGAGCAGCTTGGACGGGCCGATGCCCGACAGCTGCAGCAGTTGCGGCGACTGGATGGCGCCGGCGCTGAGCAGGATCTCGCCGCGGCAACTCGCCAGCTTGTCGACTCCGCCCTGGCGATAGTGCACGCCGACCGCACGGCGGTTCGTGACCGCGACGCGCGTGGCCTGCGCGTTGGTCTGGATGTTCAGGTTCGGGCGTGCCTTCGCGGGCTTCAGATATCCCTTGGCGGTACTCCAGCGCCAGCCCTTCCAGGTCGTCAGCTGGTAGTAGCCGGCGCCCTCCTGCCGTTCGCCGTTGAAGTCATCGGTGCGCGGCACGCCGTTCTGTCCGGCGCCGCCGATGAAGGCCTCGATGAGCTCGTTCTTCGCGCCGATGTCGGACACCGACAGCGGCCCTTCGCCGCCATGGAAGGCACTGGCGCCTCGCTGGTTGCGCTCCGACTTGACGAAGTACGGGAGCACCTCGTCGAAGCCCCAGCCCGGATTGCCCAACGCCGCCCAGTGGTCGTAGTCCTCGCGCTGGCCACGGATGTAGATCAGCCCGTTGATCGAGCTCGATCCACCCAGGGTCTTGCCGCGCGGCCAATAGATGCGCCGGCCGTTCATGTTCGGATCCGGGTCGGTGTGAAAGCACCAGTTGTAGGTCTTGTCCCACATCGTCTTGCCGTAGCCAATCGGCAGATGGATCCAGAACGATCGGTCGGGCGGACCTGCCTCGAGCAGCAGCACACGCGCGCTCGGATCTTCACTCAGGCGGCTCGCAAGCACTGCCCCCGCCGACCCGGCGCCGATCACGATGTAGTCATACTCCTCGGCCATGTCGCGTGGGCTCCTTGGAGGCGGAAAGACACAGGGCTTGACGCCGTGCAGCTTGAAAGTGGAACATCGGGTTCCGAAGAGGCCATACTAGATTGGTTATTTTTGGAACTCAACGTTCCATTTATAGGACTTACCCTGATGACCGACACGACAGAAACGGCGCCCAACGGGTCGTCGGGATCGTCCGCGGAACGCTGCCTGCGCCTGTTGTCGACCCTCGCCGACGAAGGCCGCCCGTTGTCGCTTGCCGAACTGGTCGAGTCGCTCAAGCTGCCGAAGGCCACCGTGCACCGGCTCTGCGCGCAGATGATGGAGACCGGCTTCGTCGCCCGGGACCTGAACGAACGCGACTTCGTCGTCGGGCCGTCGTTGCGCAAGCTCGCGCTCGACACGCTGAATCACGGGACCGTGCGTGGCCTGCGCCACGAGGTGCTGTCCGATCTGGTGGCCGAGGTCGGCGAGACCTGCAACTTCACGACCACCGACGGCGCCGGCGTGATCTACCTCGACCGGGTCGAAGCGCCATGGCCATGGCGCCTTACCCTCGAGGTCGGGGCCCATGTGCCCTTGCACTGCACGGCGAGCGGCAAGCTGTTCCTGGCCTTCATGCCCCCGGCGCGCCGCGACAAGCTGATCGCCCATTTGAGCCTGACCCGTATGACAGCCACGACCCTGACCACGGCCGACGCACTGCGCGCCGAGTGCGAGTCCATTGCAGCCGCCGGCCACTCCTTCGACCGCGAGGAGTTCATCGACGGCCTGATGGCGGCCGCCGTTCCCATACGTGACGCCAGCGGCGATGTGCGCGCAGCACTCGCCGTCCACGCCCCGACGGCGCGCCTGTCGCTGGCACAGGCCGAGGCCCGCGTGCCGGCACTGCACGCGGCCGCGGCGCGCATGAGCAGACTGCTCTAGCTGCGCGGCAAGGCCGGTTCAGAACTTCTCGTCCTGCAGCCGGTACCACTTGTACAGAAAGCGCTGACCGAAACGGCGAAACGGCGCGAAGCTGCGCGACTCCACCAGGTTGAACAGATTCGGGAACGGCAGCGGTGACGCGTAGATCGGCAGCTTGAACACCTCGCGCCCCGCATCCTGGCCAGCCACGCGCTCGGCCAGGCGCTTGCCGGCCCAGGTCGAGAACGACACCCCATTGCCACCGTAGCCCACCGCATACCAGATGCTCTTGGCAGGATCAGGCTGCGTGATGCGCGGCATCATGTCGTGGCTGACGTCGACCCAACCCCACCAGGAGTGCTCGATCTTGATGCCAGCCAGTGGCGGGAACTTGCGCGCGATGGCGTCGGTGAGGAGCTTCAGGTGCGCCGGGTTCTGGGCGTCGGCACCGTCGACCGAGCTGCGGCTGCCAATCTGAAGTCGGTGACCCATCGGGCCCTTCAGGAATCGATAGTAGAAGCGCAGCGTGCGCGAGTCGGTCATGAAGGTGAACGCCCGGATGTTGCAGGCCTTCACCTCGGCGTCGGTCAGCAGCCGCGTGACGACCGAGTTGGAAAGGATCGGCAGCACCTTGTTCTTCAGCAGAGGATTCAGCTTCTGACCCGTGTAGCCGCCAGTGCAGACGGTCACGCGGCGGGCGCGCACGACACCGCCCGGCGTGCGGATGTGGTGCACGCCATCCTTCGTTTCCCAACCCTGCACCGGGCTGCCCGGATGCACCTTGACCCCGAGCGCGCGCGCCTTGCGGATCAGGCCGAATGTGAACTTGAGCGGGTGGATGCCGACACCCTCGGCTTCGAACATCGCGCCGCATTGCTCGCGCTCGTCGACGTACTTGTGCCGCACTTCCTCGGCCGACAGCATGCGCGTGGTGTAGCCGAAGGTCTCGCGCATGACGCGGGCCTGTTCGGCCAGCACCGGGACCTTCTCGGCCCGATGGGCCAGGTAGAGATGACCACCGTCGACGGCGTCGCAGTCGATCTCCCGTGTCAGCGCCCGGAAGTTCTCGAAGCCCGTGCGGATCTCGGTGTCCAGGCGTTTGGCGGTGTCCAGTCCCCAGCGCTCGATCCACTGCGTGCGCTTCAGGCGCCCACTGGCGTTCTGGCCCTGGCCACCACTGCGGCTCGAGCAGCCCCACGAGGTCTGATTCGCCTCCAGCACGAGTGCGCGGATGCCATGCTCCTGGGCCAGATAGAGCGCAGTCGACATGCCGGTCGATCCGCTGCCGATGACCACGACATCGGCATCGACGTCGGCGCGGATCGGCCCATCATCCTCCGGTGGCTGACCGGCCGATGCGACCCAGTAGGTGGGCGCGTAGTCGGCGCCGATTCCAGGCACGGAAGTCACCAGCGGGTCGTGGCGCGGATCGTAGGGACTCTGGACACGGGACACTGACGAGGACTGATCCATGGCGGCTCCGGCATGACACAAGGCAGGCATCGATCTGGCTGGTCCGAACCGGGATCGATGACCGCTTTTCCGCGCCGGTCAGTGACCCGTGAAGCAGGCTCTTGGCACGCGCCGAGCCGTCGAGGCCCGCTTCCAGAGTACGCTACTGGGCTGCGCGCCAAGCCTGCACCGTCCCACCCAATGCCCGCATCATGACCTCTGCCCTGCTCCGCCTCCTGCCTTTTCTGCAATGGTGGCCACTCGTCAACCGGGCCTCGCTGCGCGCCGACGCGATCGCCGGCCTGACGGGCGGCATCATCCTGGTGCCGCAGGGCGTGGCCTTCGCCACCATCGCCGGCTTGCCGCCGCAATATGGCCTGTACGCTGCGATGGTGCCGGCGATGATCGCCGCGCTCTGGGGCTCGTCCTTGCACCTGGTCTCGGGTCCGACGACGGCCATCTCGATCGTCGTCTTCGCCACCATCAGCCCGCTGGCCGAGCCCGGCTCGCCCGAGTACGTGGGCATCGTGCTGACGCTGACCCTGATGATCGGGGTCTTTCAGCTCGCACTCGGGCTGATGCGCATGGGCGCGGTCGTCAACTTCGTGTCACACACCGTGGTGTTGGGCTTCACGGCCGGTGCCGCGGTGCTGATTGCAGCGAGCCAGTTCAAGAACTTCTTCGGCATCGAGATCGCGCGCGGCTCGTCGGTGTTCCAGGTCGTCGCCAGCCTTTGGCGACAGCTGGGCGAGATCAACCCGTACGCGGTCGCCGTGGCCACCGCGACGATCGGCGCCAGCATCGTCGTGCGCAAGTACCGGCCGCGTGTCCCGCACATGATCGCGGCGATGCTGGCCGGGGGCGTGGTCGCCGCCGCGCTCGACGCGGCGTTCGGCAACGACCGCACCGGCCTGAGTTCGATTGGTGCCCTGCCGATGGGCTTGCCACCGCTGTCGGCGCCCGACCTGTCCTCGGCGACGATCGACCGCCTGGTGCCAATCGCCGTAGCGGTCGCCCTGCTCGCGTTGACCGAGGCCGTTTCGATCGCGCGCGCGATTGGTGCCCGATCGGGCCAGCGCATCGACGGCAACCAGGAGTTCATCGGCCAGGGCCTGTCCAACGTGGCAGGCGCCTTCTTCTCCGGCTATGCGTCCAGTGGTTCGTTCAACCGCACCGGCCTCAACTACGCGGCGGGCGCGCGCACACCTCTGGCGGCCGTTTTCGCCTCGCTGTTCCTGCTCATCATCGTGCTCTTCCTCGCGCCCCTGGCGCATTTCCTGCCGATCGCGTCGATGGCAGGCATCCTGTTCGTCGTCGCCTGGGGACTGATCGACTTTGGCCAGATCGGCAAGCTGCTGCGCGACAGTCGCGAGGAAAGCACGATCCTCGTCGTGACGCTGCTGGCCACGCTGACACTTCAGCTCGAGTACGCGATCTACCTCGGCGTGCTGCTGTCCTTGCTGATGTTCCTGTACCGCACCGCGCGCCCCGCCTTCGAAGACGTCAAGCCCTTTCCCGGCCAATGGCCTCCGGCCTTCAGCAGCGCGACCGGCCTGCCCGATTGCCCGCAGCTGAAGATCGTGCGCATCAACGGGCCGATCTTCTTCGGCGCGGCCAGCTTCGTGGCAACCCACCTCAGGCGCATCGATGAGCACGATCCGATGCATCGCCACTTGCTGCTGGTCGCCTCGGGCGTCAACTTCGTCGATTACGAAGGCGCGCAGCTGCTCGCGCACGAAGCGCAACGACGCAGGGACATTGGCGGCAGCATGGCCATCTTTCACATGAAGGACGAGCCGATGAGCCTGATGCGCCAGAGTGGCGCCATGACGGTGGTCGGCGAATCGAACTTCCACACCATGGGCGACGACGTCATCGGGTCCGTCTTCAAACGCCTCGACCCCGCCGTCTGTGCCAACTGCACACGCCGGATCTTCGCGCCCTGCAAGGCCTTGCCAGATCGGTCGACGGCGGCGACACCGGCCTGACCCGAGCCCGTGGGCGGTCCGCGCAGGATGAATGCGGATAATCCGGGCCATGATGGTCGCAAAAGCAGGTCACAAGCTCGATCCGCGCCTGCGCCTGAACCTGCGTCAGCTGGAGGTCTTCGTCGCGACCGCGCGCGCCGGGTCGACGCGTGCCGCCGCCCAGCGCGTGGCACGCTCGCAATCGGCGGCCAGCGCCTCGCTTGCCGAACTGGAGACCACGCTTGCGGTGTCGCTGTTCGACCGCGTGGGGCGTCGCCTGGTGCTCAACGAACAAGGCCGCGCCATGCTGCCGGGAGCGATCGCCCTGCTCGAACAGGCCGGTGAGCTGCAGGAGATCTTTGCCGCCGAACACCGCGTGCCACTGCGCCTGGCCGCCAGCCTGACCATCGGCGAGTACCTGCTGCCAGAAATCATTGCAAGCTGGAAGCGCGACCACCCGGAAAGTCCCGTGCAACTGACGATTGGCAACACCAACCGCGTCATTCAGGCCGTGGTCGACATGGAGGTCGACGTCGGCTTCCTCGAAGGCCCGCAAACCCATCCCGACCTGAAGGTGCAACGCTGGCTGGAGGACGAGCTGATCGTTGTCTGCGCGCCGACCCACCCACTGGCCCGACGCCAGGCCACGCACAAGCAGTTGACGGAGGCCACCTGGATCCTGCGCGAACCGGCCTCCGGGACACGGCAAGCGGCCGACGCCTGGCTGCTCGAGCATCTCGGGTCGCTGTACGTCCAGTACGAACTTGGCAGCACCGAGGCCATCAAGCGCCTGGCAGCCGCTGGCGTCGGCGTGGCCTGCGTGTCACGCCATGCAGTGACGGTGGAGCTCGCGCAAGGCACCCTGACGGAAGTCCGCACAAGAATGGCGCGCTCGCGCCGACGCTTGACGATTGCGCTGCGGCGCGGGCGGCGGCTGGGGAGATCGACGCAGGACTTCATACGGCACTGCGTCGATTGAGCGCGCCGCGCCGCGCGCTGAGCACCGACTTCGCGACGTCTCCGAGGGCGAGCTTCAGCTTCGTGCGACCTTGCTGCCTGAAGGCAAAGCGCTTCGTCCCGCCTTCGCCACGGCAGTCACGCCCACGACTGGCAGCTCGAGTTGGTGGTCGCAGGCCCTGAGATTGCGGCCTCTCCGTGGGCCGATCGCTGCGGGCCCTCGGTCACGCCTGCACTGCCGGCTCCTCGATGACCTCAAGCGCACGCGTGCTCCAGTCCAGCGTGGCGGTCATGCAAACCATGCGCGCAGCCAATTCCGGAAACTCACGCGATATCACTTCGGCTGCAAAGCTGGACAAGAACTGCGCCTTCAACTTGGCCCGAGCGCGGTCGGCGCCGATCTCCTGGTAGGGCGAAGACGCCAGCAGCAGAAAGCCGTCGTCCGGAATCCGGCCCGCCTGCATGTTGTCTCGGATGATTCCAGCGGCCTTGCCAATCGGGTCGCTCAGATCCGGGCTGTAGGGGCCGACGATCAGCGCCACGTTGGGCACATGCAGGAAGTCGAAACCCCGCCCGATGCAGATGGCCCATTCGCGATGTTCGATGTCCAACGCCCGGTGGGCGAGCCGCATCTCCGCCACATGGGCCAGGTTGCCACGCAGCAGCGGCAACAGGTCCATTTGCACCTGCGGTGGCATGTCGGGGCACAGGGCAGCGAGCAGCGAAGGCAGTTCGCCAGCGTCGGCGGCCCCGAGTGCGGCGAGGTCCAGCCGCTGCTCGCCTTGACCGTGCAGGATCAAGGCGTCCTCGTCGGTCTCGAAGCCACACACCAGCGGGTAGACCGTCTGATGGCCCTCGCCAAAGATCGTCTCCACCTGGCCGCGGATGCGCTCGGTGTGGCGAATGGCCGCCGCCGTGTCGTGGTGGAATCCGGCGCAGCCGCGGCCGGGATCACCGCGCGAGTAGTGGTAGGTGATCAGCAGCAGCACACGGCGACCTTGCGAGACAGCGTGTTGCACGGTGCTGTTCAGCACCTCCCCCAGGTGCGGCCAGCCAAGGTCGAAGATCCCGCCCAGATTGCGCAGCGGCTGGATGATGCCGATCGGCGTCTGTGTCGCGTAGGGGATGTGGATTCGGCCGTCCATGCACTTCATGACCGCCACCGCCGTCGGATGACGGGCCAGGTAGCGCTGCCGCGCCAGCGTCGCCTCGGGGCTGCAGTAGCGTCGGGCGTGGGTGGCGCCGAGTTCGGTCAGCCATTGGATGCGCTCGCGGATGCTTCGTCGATGGATGGCCATGTCGGTTGTCTTGGGCGAGTGCTGGCGAGCCCCGAGCGTACGTGTGCGCAGCCCAGCGGCGCAAGCGCATCGATCGGCCTGGCAGTGGCGCCGTCGCGACTGGTGCGTGAGAGCGCTGGCCGGCATCCCGGGTCGGATCGCGCTGTTCCAACACGATTCGCAATGCATGTCGATTGACGGAGATCAGACGAACGGCTGGAGGAAATACCCGATAACCCATGAGGGCTATGGTCGGACTCCCCTTCCCGGTAGTTGACGATTGTCGGGTCGTCTTGCCCAATGAATCGGGGCCAGTTGCGACGTCGGTCGGGCCGGTCCGATGGGCTCGCAGATTGTGGTGATGCGGCACGCCGCTGCACGCAAACCTTGAACCGGGAGCAGTTTCATGCACAACCTGCAGTTCGATGACGCCGTAGACGGGGGCCCGCTCGACCGCGGCAACCCGCTTGCACGGCACGTGCGATGACCGATCACCCGCGCGACGAACGACCCAAGGGCGGCCTGGTTCCCCCGCATGGCAGCCCCGATCTGAAACCCCTGCTGCTGCAGGGCGTCGAATTGGCGCGCGCCGAGTTGCGTGCGCGATCGTTGCCGCGCTTGCAGGTCAGCTCGCGTGAGCGCGGCGACATCCTGATGCTCGGCATCGGTGGCTTCACACCGCTCGACGGCTTCATGACGAAGGCCGACTGGCAAGGCGTCTGCGACGACATGCACATGGCCAACGGCCTGTTCTGGCCGATCCCGATCACGCTGTCGGCCACCCCGGAAGCGGCCGACGCGGTCGCGATCGGAGGGGAGCTTGCACTCGTCGACCCGCTGGACGGCACCTGCCTGGGCATCCTGGAGGTGCGCGAGAAGTACGGCATCGACAAGGCGCATGAATGCCAGGCTGTCTTCGGCACGACCGACCCCAAGCACCCGGGCGTGAAGATGGTGCTCGACCAGCCGGCCGTCAATCTGGCCGGCCCGGTTACGGTGTTGTCGCAGGGCGGCTTCCCCGAGAAGTACGGCGACCTGTACAAGACACCTGCGCAGACACGAGCGCTGTTCACGGAGCTTGGCTGGTCGCGGATCGCCGCTTTCCAGACCCGCAACCCGATGCACCGCTCGCACGAGTACCTTGCCAAGGTGGCGATCGAGGTCTGCGACGGCGTGCTCGTGCATTCGCTGCTGGGCGCATTGAAGCCAGGCGACATCCCGGCCGAGGTGCGCACCGAGGCCATCGCCGCATTGACCGCAGGCTACTTCGTGCCGTCGACCGTGGTGCAGGCGGGCTACCCGCTCGACATGCGCTACGCGGGGCCACGCGAGGCCCTGCTGCACGCGTTGTTCCGCCAGAACTACGGCTGTTCGCACCTGATCGTCGGACGTGACCATGCCGGCGTCGGCAGCTATTACGGCCCCTTCGACGCGCACCACATCTTCGACCGCATACCGGCCGACGCCCTGCAGACCCGAGCGCTCAGGATCGATATCGCGTTCTGGTGCCACCAGTGCGGCAGCATGGCCTCTGGGCGCACCTGCCCTCATCCCGACGCGGACCGCCTGCAGGTCAGCGGCACGCAGCTGCGCCAATGGATGTCCGAAGGCGCGCCGGTACCACCCGAATTCAGTCGACCCGAGGTCGTCGAGATCCTGCGCAAGTACTACGCGACGCTCGAGTCCGGCAACAGCGCCACACCCTGACCGGCGTCGGTCGCCGACCTCCTGCCGCTATCGCAAGTCCCGACCCATGACTGAGCAGACACCACCCACCAAGAAGGACGCCCGCGACCCACGCAAGGCCGGACTCTGGCAGCGCCTGACGAGCCCGCCCAAGTCCTCACTGCTGACGATCACGATCGTCGGCATCGTCGGCGGTGTCACGCTCTGGGGGGGCCTCAACACCGGCATGGAATGGACGAACCGCACCGAGTTCTGCATCTCCTGCCACGAGATGACGATTCCCTACGAGGAATACAAGAAGACCGTCCACTACGCCAATCGCTCAGGCACCACCGTTTCATGCGCCGACTGCCATGTGGCCGGGAGCAAGTACCCGCTCGACTACGCGCGCAAGCTCACGCGCAAGGTCGTCGCTGCACGCGACGTCTACGGGCACCTGCTCGGCACCCTCGACACGCCGGAGAAGTACGAGGCCAAGCGGCTCGAGATGGCGCAGCGTGAGTGGGCGCGCATGAAGGCGGCCGATTCGAGGGAGTGCCGCAACTGCCACGACTTCAACACCATGGACCCGGCCAAGCAGAAGGACCGCTCCGTGGTCAAGCACGAGGGCGCGATCGAGGACGGCAAGACCTGCATCGATTGCCACCAGGGCATCGCCCACAAGGATGTCCGTCACCTTGTGACCGATCAAACCACCCGCACGGGGGGCTAGCGACAATCAGGCACGCGGGAAATCGTCGGGTTCTGGATTCAGCTTGCGCCGACCGTGGCGCTTGGTACAGGAGCAGTTGAGTGAAGAGAATCGCCCTTGCAGCAGTTTGTGTATTCATGGCCGCCGGCGCCTGGTCGGCGCCCGACTGGGACAAGGTGCCGCCACGCAAGGTGACCCTGTTCTATCCCGGCCAGGCCGGTCTCGAGTGGGTCATGAATGTGCCGGACCATTCGGCCGTGCCCGACATCGTCGACAAGAAGCGCAGCTGCGCCAAGTGCCACGAAGGCGATGCGTCCGAGATCGGCGACAAGATCGTCGCGGGCAAACCCGTCGGCAGTTCGAAGTCAGTGCTTGAGCCCAATCCGCCCAAGGGCAGGCCGGGGTCCTTGCCTGCGACCATTCAAGCGGTCCACGACGGCAACAAGATCTACTTCCGCTTCGAGTGGGTGCCGCCGAAGAGCGGTGACACGAAGCTCGACCCGAAGAACGAGGTCAAGCTGACGATGATGTTCGACGGGGGTGGCACGGTCGACGGCGCCAGCCTCAATGGCTGCTGGGGGACTTGCCACATGGACCTGAACGGCATGCCCGACGCCAACCCGGACGCCAAGAAGCACGCCAAGGCCAAGGCCCTCGACTGGACCGACGGCGTTACGAAGTACCTGGTGGAATCGCGCACCGGGCTGTCGATGGCCAAGCCGCGCGGCGGCTGGGACAAGCTCAAGTCCGACGCGGACATCACGGCCGCGCTGAACGCCGGCAAATTCCTCGACCTGATGCAGTTCCGCAGCGGCAAGGGCGAGGCTGCGGTCGACGGTCACGTCCTGGATTCGCGCCACATGTCGGGCGGCAAGAGCCTGGTCAAGGCGGAAGGCAAGAAGGAAGGCAACAAGTGGGTGGTGACGTTCGAGCGGACGCTTGCCAGCGGCGGCCCGGGCGACCACGCGATCGTCCCCGACAAGGTCTACAGCTTCGGCTTCGCGATCCACGAGGACCATGCTGCAGGTCGTTTGCACTACGTTTCGCTGGGCTACCAGTTCGGCCTCGACAAGGCGGTACCGAGCGTCAAGAGCCACGTCAACGTTGTGAAGCAATAGAGGCTAGTAGAGGCGCCGGCCGTCCGGCATCGGGTTTGTCCACACAACTCAGGAGATGACGATGAACATCGGACAAAGAAAGAAGGCTTGGGTTCTGGCAGCAGGGCTGATTGCGCTGTCCAGTGCCGCGCTGGCGGCACCGCCATCACCGGCCATGTTGTCGAACGCCTGCGCGGGTTGCCACGGCACGGGCGGGGCAAGCGCCGGCCCCAGCATGCCGAGCCTCGCTGGCCAATCCAGGGTGGCGATCGTCGAGGCGATGAAGGGATTCAAGAGCGGCGAGCGGCCGTCGACCGTGATGGGTCGGCTGGCCAAGGCCTACACCGACGCCGACTTCGAAGCGATGGGGGCTTTCTTCTCCGGGCAGAAGCCGTTCCCGAACAGCGGATCCGCCGACATGGCCAAGGCGGCCCAGGGCGCCGACCTGCACGCCAAGCACTGCGCACGCTGCCATGTCGAGGACGGCAAGGAGATCAAGGACAACTCGCCCGTGATGGCGGGCCAGTGGGTGCAGTACCTCGAAATCCAGATGCACGACTACGCCTCCGGCAAACGCAAGATGTTCGACCGCAAGGAAGAGAAGATGAAGCCTCTGTCCAAGCAGGAACTCGAGGCCATCGCCCACTTCTACGCCAGCGTGAAATAAGCAAGGAGAACCCACCATGACCAATGAGCGTAGAAGTTTCCTCAAGATCCTGGGCGCTGGGGCCGGCGTTGCGGGCGCCCTGTACGGTTGCGCAGGCGGCCCGATGGTGTCCACGACTTCGGAGGTGATTCCCAAGACCGGCCGCCGTGTCGTCGTGATCGGGGGCGGCTATGGCGGCACGATTGCCGCCAAGTACATCCGCATGAACGACCGCAGCATCGAGGTCGTGCTGATCGAGCAGAACCGTCAGTTCGTATCGTGCCCCTTCAGCAATCTCTACATCGGCGGCCTCCTGAAGGACCTGTCGCCGCTGACGATCGGCTACGACGGCCTGGCCGCCAACCACGGCATCAAGGTCGTGCACGAACTGGTCACCGCGATCGACCCGGCGGCCAAGAAGGTGGTGGTGGGCAGCGGCACGATCGCCTACGACCAACTGGTCGTGTCACCGGGGATCGACTTCCGCTTCGAGGAGATCAAGGGCTACGACCCGCAGGAGACGCCGAAGGTCTTTCCGCACGCCTGGAAGGCGGGCGATCAGACGATGCTGCTGCGCAGGCAACTCGAAGCGATGCCCGACGGTGGCACCGTCGTGCTGAGCGTGCCGCTGGTGCCGTTCCGCTGCCCGCCCGGGCCGTACGAGCGCGCCAGCATGATTGCGATGTACCTCAAACAGTCCAAACCGAAGTCGAAGCTGATCGTGCTGGATGCCAACCCGGACATCGTGTCCAAGGCCGGCCTGTTCAAGAAGGGCTGGGCCAAGCATTACCAGGGTTTGCTCGAGTACCGCGGCGCCAAGCGGGTGACCGAGGTCAACCCCAGGGGCAAGACGGTTCTGGTCGAGGGCCTCGAAGAAGTCAAGGGTGACGTGATCAACCTGATTCCGCCGCAACGCGCCGGTCGCATCGCGGTCGCCGCGGGTCTGGTCGGGCCCGACAAGAACTGGTGCCCGGTCAACCCGACCACCTTCGAGTCGACCATCCACAAGGGCATCCATGTCATCGGCGACGCCTCGATCGCCGGCGCCATGCCCAAGTCGGGTTACTCCGCAAACTCGGAAGCCAAGGCCTGTGCACTCAACCTGGTGGCCGCGATGAATGGCCGCGAGCTGACCGACTTCTCGGGCATCAACACCTGCTACAGCTTCATCACCGCCAAGGAAGCGGTCGAAGTGACGGGCGTCTACAAGGTCGATCAGGGCAAGATCATCGCGGTGCCAGGGTCGGTAGGCGTGTCGCCCGACCTGTCGGAGCTCGAAGCGGTCTATGCGCAGAGCTGGATCAAGAACATCCTGACCGAAATGTCGACCTGATCTGCCGGCCCGAACGCCAACGACACGCGGTGCGTGTGTCGGGGATGGGGCCGCCGTATCCCACGCATCGCGTGCTCACGGTGGTCCCGCTTCGATCGATTTGCGCAAGTCCGTCACCTTGTGGAGGAATGACACCATGCGATTGCCAATCCTGCTGATGCTGGGCGCCACGCTGGCCCCGACGGCCTGGGCCGCCGACCCGGCCTGGATCGAGGACGCGCGTCGCGTCGCGACCTCGGTCCCGCCCAAATTGCTCAGCGTCCTGAACGACGAGATCGCCAAGGGCGGGCCCGAGTCGGCGATCGGCGTGTGCCGTGACAAGGCGCCCGAGCTTGCCAAGGCCGCGTCGGAGCAGACCGGCTGGGCGGTCCGCCGCGTCAGCCTGCGCAACCGCAACCCCAAGGCCGTGCCCGACCCCTGGGAGCGCGCCGCGCTGGAGGACTTCGACCGGCGTGCGGCATCCGGCGAGTCACCGGCGACCCTCGAGAAGGCCGAAGTCGTCACCGAAGGCGGCCGCGATGTCGCCCGCTACATGCGCGCGCTGCCGACCCAGCAGCTCTGCGTTCAATGCCATGGCGCGTCCGAGCAGCTGAGCCCTGCGGTCAAGGACCGCCTTGCAACGCTGTACCCGCTGGACAAGGCCGTCGGCTATGCGCCGGGCCAGATCCGCGGTGCGATGACGATCAAGAAGCCACTCTAGGCCGCGCGGCGCTCAGACCTGCCGCCAGGGCAGGCCATGTTTGCGCCATCCGCCCAGGTTGCCACGATGGTGCTCGGCATCGAGATCGCCCTCGAAGCCCTCCAGCACATTGCTGACGTTCGTGAAGCCGTGCTTCTCCAGCACGACACCGGCGTCGACCGAGCGTTTGCCACTGCGGCAGATCAGGATGATGGGCCGGTCACGGTTGCCGGCCATGCGCAGCACTTCGTCGGCGAAATGAGGATTGATCTCGAAGTCCGGCGCGGTGTTCCACTCGATGCTGATCGCATCGGTCGGATGGCCGACGAAGTAGAACTCGACTTCGGTGCGGCAGTCGATCAGCAGCGTGTTCGGACTGGCCTGAACGATCTCGAAGGCTTGTTTGGGGTGCAGGTGTTCCATGGGAATCTCCGTAAGCACCAATTTTGCCCGCTCGCCGACTCTCCAGTCAGATCACTTCCTCATACCGATATGGTGCGGGTGAATATGCACACCGCACAAGCCGGACATCAGCGCGCCGAATCGCCTGCGGCAGCCCATGCACGATTCCGAAGCGGCCGCTGTCACTTGCCCCGCCCTGCGAGTTCCTGAAACTGCTTGGGCTGGATCACGGGTCCGTCGAATCCGACTTCCTTGACGCCGGCAGCGTAGGCTGACTCGACGACGCCGCGGATCTGCTTCTGGCACTTCGCCACGGCGCCCAACAGCAGCTCAGCCGCGCGGCGATGTGGACGGCGCTCCCGACGTCCCCGGCCCCCCCTGCAGCGGTGCCTGCACGCACGCAGCGGTGCCTCCACCCGGACGCGGCCGCAACTCGACCTTCCAGCCGTTGGCGCTGGCGATCTGGCGCACGATGGCCAGTCCAAGGCCGCTGCCGCCAGTACGGCTGCTGCGCGAGGCCTCCAGTCGATGGAAGGGGCGGAACACCGCCTCGCACTGGCTCTCGGGGATGCCGGGGCCGCGATCGAGCACGCAGATCTCCACATGCCCGTCGGCGATCGAGTAGTCGATGTCGACAGGCTGGCCGGCGCCGTAACATGCCGCGTTGTCCACCAGGTTGCTCAGGATGCGCTTCAGGGCCAGCGGCCGCACGCGCATCCGGCATCCGGGCCCGCGGTGGCCGCGGATCTCGACGCCGGCATGGTCGTGCTCGGCAGCCACGTCGCGCAAGAGGTCGCACAGTTCGACATCGATCGACTCGCACTCCGAGAAGTCGCGGCCGACCTCCAGGCAGCGCGCGATCAACTCGTTCATGGTGTCGACATCGTGCAGCATCCGCTGCAGCAGGTCCGGATCGGGTTTTTCCGACAGCATGCCCAGCGCGAGGCGCAGGCGCGCCAGCGGCGAGCGCAGATCGTGCGAGATACCGGCCAGCAGCGTGGTGCGATTGGCCAGCAGTTCCTCGACCTGGGCACCCATGCGGTTGAATTCGCGCGCCAGCACGGCCAGTTCGGTGGGCCCAGTCTCAGGCAGCGGCGCAGGCCGCCGCCCCTGGCCGATCGGCTGTGTAGCCGTCGCCAAGCGCGCCAGCGGCGTGATCAGCCAGCGTGCCATCGCCGCCGCTGTAATCAGCGTGACCACGGTGCCAACACTCAGCACCAGCACAAGCACCAATGACGGTTGAACGGCGACCCGATCGGCAGCAAAGCCCACCCGAACCACTCCGTTGCCGGCCGGCAGGTCGGCCCAATACCAGGACTGGCCGTCCGTCGCCTCGGCGTGCCGCAGTGTCACGGCACTGCCGGTGCGCGTGCTCAGGGCGGACTCGAGCAGGTGCCAGTAGGGCAGCACGCGCACGAAGTCCGATGCCTCGCCTGCCGGCTCCTGCACCTGCAAGCGGTGCGCGCGAAGCAGCCGCCCTTGAAGCGGCTGTCGGTCGGCCGGGGCGGCGGCCTGCCACGCCGTCGCCGCGTCGATCATCAGCGCCGCGACGTCGTCCGTTGCCTGGCGGCCCAGCGGTACCAGCGCCAAGTAGGTGACGACTGCGAGCGTGAAAGCCTGGAAGATGATCGAGACCAGTGCGATCACCAGCACCATGCGGCCAAACAGCGTACGCGGGGCCATCGGAACCGGCTCGGTGCTCACGCCGCGCCGCGCGGCGAGAACCGATAGCCCGCGCCCCAAACGGTGCGCAAGTAGATCGGCCGCGCCGGATCGACCTCGATCTTGCGGCGCAGGCGCGTCACGCGCACGTCGACCATGCGGTCGAAGGGCGCGCGCTCGTAGCCTTTGAGCAGTTCGACCAGGGTGTCGCGACCGAGCACGCGGTCGGGGTGGTCGAGCAGCACCTTGAGCAGCGCGAACTCGGCTCCCGAGAGCGCCACCTCCTCGCCATTGCGCGTCAAGCGGTGCAACTCCAGATCAACGGTGAACGGGCCGAAGCGACGCAACCGGCCATGGCTGTCGGCCGGTGGGTGTCGCCGCCGCAGCACCGCAGCCACGCGCGCCAGCAACTCACGGTGGCTGAATGGCTTGGGCAGGTAGTCGTCGGCACCTACCTCCAGCCCGACGATGCGGTCGACCTCCAGGCCCCGTGCCGACAACATGATGATTCCCGGCCCACCTTGCGCGCTCAGCGCGCGCGCCAGCGACAGACCGTCCTCGCCCGGCAGCATGACGTCAAGCAGCACCAGATCCACCGGCTGGCTCGCCAGATGTCGCTTCATCGCCTCGCCGTCAGCGACGCCGTCGACGTCATAGCCGTTGTCGCCCAGGTAGCGCACGAGCAACTCGCGCAGGCCCTCGTCGTCGTCGACCACCAGCAGGTGCGATCGCGCATGCGTCATGGCGTTGTCCAGAGCCTCACTTGAAACACCTTGAAACGGTTGACGGTCAGGTGACACAGGCGCGAAACGCCGCCTTCGTCAAATGTGCCATATCGCGCAACGCGAGCTCAGGAGCGAAAGTGAACCGACGCAGTGCCATCCTGCTTGCAGCAACGCTGGCCACGCTGCCGGCTGCGGCCGATCCGGTCGGTGTAGCCGCCCAGGGCGGGTTCCCGGAGTATCTTTTTCTCGAGAAGGTCACGCGCGCCGAAGCAGACGCCACGGCACAGAAGCTGGCCAAGACGGTGATTGCCGGTCGCATGATCATCTTTGCGCATGGCGCCAAGATCACCGACGCCAGTCTGGGCGACAAGGGCTTCAGCGGTGCCTTCTTCGAGGAGCAGTGGCGCCGCAGCACCGACGACCTGACGATCGACGCGACAACAACGCAAAAACGCATCCTCGACAAGCTGTTCTGGGCCGGGCGGCAGGTCATCGACAACAACCAGGATCGCATCAACACCAAGGGTGTCGCTTGGAAGCACTTCCTGCCCGCCAAGTGGGAACGCGAGATGGGTCAGGTTCTCACGGCGCGCACCGGCATCATCGTCAAGCAGCCTGGCCGCACCTACCGCAGCCCAGTCAACGTGCCCGACGATCTCGAGCGCGCCACGCTCGAACACTTCATCCAGGCCGGGCACGCTGAGAACAAGCCCCGCACCGTCGCGACCAGCATGGGCAAGCAGGCGGTTGTTCGCTACATGGAGCCAATCCGGCTCCTGGTCCCATGCCTGCCCTGCCACGGCAAGCCCAAGGGCGAGCCCGACATGCTGGGCTTTCACAAGGACGGACTCGAGGCCGGCGATGTCATCGGCCTGATGAGCGTGACGCTGGCGGTCAGCGACTGAATTCCCAACGGAGAACACACAATGATCAAAATATTGCACTTGGCCATCGGCGCGACGGCGACCCTGCTGGTCGTGTCCCTGGCCGGACCGTCGCTGGCCGCCGATCCCCCTTCGAAGGCCGATCAGCAGCGCGGCGCCGAGTTGATGCAGAAACAAATGGCGCACATGTCGCCCGAACTGGTCGAGAGGGCCAAGGCCCTGTCGCCCGAGATCAAGCAGTTCTTGATGCACGTGGCTTTGCGCCATGAACGGCGCAGCGACACGCTGACACTGGTGCAAGTGATGCACGAGATCCTGACCGATTACCAGACCATCGGCGCGGCCATCGCCACCGACAACGGCCCGATGGCCGCCGATGCGGCACGCCGCCTCGCGCTGCACCGTCTGCCGCGCGGCGGCATGCTGCCCTACCTGCCGCTGGACAAGGTGACGAACGAAGGCCTGTCGGTGCTGCCCGCGATGGAGGTGGCCGTTGAGGGCAACGCCACCAAGCTCGCCGAGGCGGCCGACCAAGGCGACATGATTGGCGCCGCCAACTACTACGGTGCGGTGACGGCCGGCTGCGTGGCTTGCCACAACCATTTCCGCGGGCAGCCGGGCGCAACGGCCTACGTACCTCGCCTGCGCAAGTAGTCCACATGAGGAGCCCATCGATGACATCACACTCCAGGATCGGCGCACTCGCCGCGTTGCCCTTGGCGGCGTTGGCCGCATTCGCGCCGCACGCTGCAGCCACCAACGGCGACCAGATGCTCGGCCTGTCGGCGATCCAGAATGGCATGGCCGGAGCGGTGGTGGCCGCGCCTCAGGATGCGACTACCGTGCTCGTCAATCCGGCCGGCATGGCCGAGTTGAACATCAGGGACGTGCGCTTCGATCTTGGCGTGGGTTTCCTGAACCCGCCGCGCCGCGTCAACGATCAGGCGAGCGACTCCAACGTGTACATGATGCCGGCTGGTGCGGTGGCCTTCCGCGTCAACGAACGTCTGACGCTCGGTATGGGGCTGGGTGGCCTGTCCGGCATGGGGGTCGACTTCGCGGACACGGCAGGCGCGCCCGGCAACCAGGCCGTGGTCACAACCAAACAGTTCTTCAAGGTGGCGCCGGGTTTCGCCTACCGCATCAACGACCGGCTGGCGCTAGGCGCCACGATCAACCTCAACTACCAGAGTCTGGCGCTGTCGAACCCAGCCTTTACGCTGCCGCAGACCCAGGGCTTCGGTTGGGGCATGACGGCAGGCATGGTCTGGAAGCTGGCCGATGCAGTGCAACTGGGAGCCGCCTGGTCGAGCAAGCAGCGCATGGATCCGCTCGAGTGGAACACGGGTGCCGGCAAGATCTCGATGCGCATGGACGCCCCGCAGACGCTGGCGCTCGGTCTGGCTTGGCGCCCAGCCCAGGGCCTGCTGGTCGAAGGCGATGTCAAGAGAATCTGGTTCAGCAAGGTCCTCGACAGGGTGGCGGTCGATCGCCCGGCCGGCTACGCCGGCCCGATCCCGGCCGCGATGCCATTCGGCTGGAGCGACCAGACCGTGTTCGCGCTCGCTGTGCAGAAGGACATCGGCGAGCGCCTGCAACTGCGCGCCGGATTCAACTACGGCAAGTCGCCGATCGGCACCGAGGACGTGAACGCCAATATCGGCTCGCTGGCCGTGGTCGAGAAGCACCTGGCGCTGGGATTGACGCGCAAGTTCAGCGACAAGGTCTTCGGTTCGGTGTCCTGGGTGCATGCGTTCAAGAACCAGGTGACGTCGAACGTGGCCCCGCTCAATACCATCGAGCTTGAGCAGAACATCGTCAACTTCCAAGTCAGCTACCAATTCTGAAGGGACCGTCATGACCGTCGACCGCATCGTCCACATCGTCGCTGGCCTCATGGTGCTGACCGGCATCGCGCTGTCGTACTACGTCCACCCCTACTGGCTCGGGTTGTCCGCCTTCGTGGGGCTGAACCTGGCGCAAAGCGGGTTCACGAACTTCTGCCCGCTGGCCTTCATGCTGAAGAAGGCCGGCGTGCGCGAAGGCGACTGCTGCTCGTGAGGACGGGGCGCCCAGGCAGCGGGGCCGGCGCATGGCGACACACCTACTTCGTGGCTGCCAGTTCCTGCAGCTTGGTCAACTGGATGTTGTGGCCGTCCAGACCCGCCTCCTCGACGCTGCCCCCGTAGGCCACCGTCATCAACTGCCTGTAGCAGGTGACCGGCATGTTGAGCTTGGTGCCCTGCTTGCGGTTGATCTCGGACTGGTAGACCTCGACATTCGCCTGGCACAGCGGGCATGGCGTGACGATCATGTCGGCGCCGACGTCGTGGGCTGACTCGACGATGTCGCGGATCTGCTTCTGGCTCTTCTCGGGCTCGGAGAACGCCAGCGCACCCCCGCAGCAGGTGACCTTCTGCTCGTACTTCGATAGCGCTTCGCCACCGACGGTCTCGACCAGCTTGTCGAGGTACAGGGGGTTTTCGAACGATTCGCCGGCGATGCCGAACGGGCGGTTGGTCTGGCAGCAGCCCACGTAGCCCGCGAACTTGAGCCCTCGAGCGATTCGAGCACCGGCTTGCCGCGCTGTTCGTAGCCAAAGTCTTCGATCAGGACCTCGACCATGTGCTTGATCCTGGCCTTGCCCTGGTACTGCAGAGCGGCTTCCTTGAGCGCCTCGTTGGCACTGGCCAGAAAGGCGCGGTCGCGGTCGAGTTTTTCCTTCGACGCGCGCGCGTTGAGCCAGCAGGCCGCACAGATGGCCACGACGTCCTGCCCCGGCAGGTGTCGTCCCGCGAGCGCAAAGTTGCGCGCGTTTAGCGTCACGGCCTGCGCGGCCCGTCACCGCAGTCACTTCAGCCATCGTCAGCACACGATCACTGGGGTTCGCGGGCAGGCGCATCACGTTGACCTCGAGCCCGCAGGTCGGATGGCGCATCTTCGGAAAATGGCGGTTTAGCAATGCCGTGCGGCCACCCAGAGCCGGGCTGCGCTCGACCGGAGCACTTGGCGACTGCATTCCGCGGCTACCAGTGCAGCGGCCATGCCGCTGACGCCGCCGCCAATCACGAGCAAGGCCGGATTGGCAGCCACTGAGGTCGACATCGGAGTTCCTCGATTCGGTTCAGACTGGTGCGGTCGCAGCGACCGGTCGGTGGGTCATGTGCGGACCTCGAAGCGCATCGACTTCAGATCCCCGAAGATCCAGCTCGCAGGGGCCCCCACGCCGGCCACGGTTCCAGGGTTGAGCAACCAGGTCTGACCGCCCAGGATGTTGGGCTGCCGAGCGACGCCGGCCTCGTGCGAATGGCCGCAGCACACGAGGTCGTAGTCACCGGTGCAGGCCATACCGCGCGCCTGATGAGGGTAATGCGTGACGTAGACGCGCCTGCCCTCCAGCGACAGATCGGCGTCCATGCCGTGGTAGGTCAGCAAGCCTTGCGAGCCGGCCGCCAGGCGGTTCAGCGACACCGGGTCGCCTAGGTTGTTGCCGTGCACCACATGAATCCGCATCTCGAGCTCGAGCAAGGGACGCAGCGTCTGGGTGCCGATCACGTCGCCGCAATGGATGGCCAGTTCGGCCCCCTCGCGACGGGCTGCCTGAAGCGCGGCAAGAAGCGGGTCTGCGCGATCATGGCTGTCGGAAACGATGCAGATCTTCACCGGCGGGCCATGCCGGTTGTTGGGGGTCGTCGATTCACGCCCCAACTTGAACACAAGGGCGCGGTCCGACGGAACTACCCACATGGGTAAGCCCCTCGCGCTTCGGGGAGTTCGCGGCCCGACCCGGATCAGGCTCGGATCCGATCCTCGTCCGTGCTGCGAGAATTGCGGCCTGGCCTCGCTCGGGGCTTCCTCACCCTTGCCACTGGAGCCGATCTTGTCCGATTCGTACATCCTGACCTTGTCCTGTGCCGACCGCGTCGGCATCGTGCACGCCGTCACGGGTTTCCTGGCTCAGGAAGGCGCCAACATCACCGAGGCCGCGCAGTACAACGACGCTGGAACCGGTCTGTTCTTCATGCGCATGCGCTTCGATTGCGGCGGCGCTTCGACCACAGGGCTGGGCGAGGCCTTCGCGCCACTGGCCGACTCGATGGGCATGAAGTGGGGCCTGTACTCGGCGCAAGACCGCCTGCCGGCCTTGCTGATGGTGTCCAGGCTCGGCCACTGCCTGAACGATCTGCTGTTCCGGTACCGCTCCAACCTGCTGCCACTCGACATCCGCGGCGTCGTGTCCAACCATCGCGACTACTACCAGCTCGCCGCGTCCTACAACATCCCGTTCCACCACATCCCGGTCACTGCTGGCACCAAGGAGCAGGCCGAACAACGGCTGATGGACATCGTGGACAGCGAGAAGATCGAACTGGTCGTGCTGGCGCGCTACATGCAGGTGCTCTCCGACGACCTCTGCCGCAAGCTCGACGGCCGCGCGATCAACATCCACCACTCCTTCCTGCCCAGCTTCAAGGGCGCGCGGCCCTACCAGCAGGCGTATGAGCGAGGTGTCAAGACGATCGGGGCCACGGCGCATTACGTCACCGCCGCGCTCGACGAGGGACCCATCATCGAGCAGGACATCGCGCGCGTCGACCACACGATGGGACCCGACCGCCTGACCGAGATCGGGCGCGACATCGAGAGTGCGGTGCTGGCGCGCGCCGTCGTCTGGCACGCCGAACGCCGGGTGCTCGTCAACGGCATGAAGACGGTCGTGTTCCGATAGCCGTTGATGCCTCCGGGTCGACCCGGGGTCGGATGTCTTCATCCTGCGTCAGAATTGTCCTCGCGGAGGGCGCAATCATGAACACAGTGACGCAAGCCTGAAGATGGCCATGTGGAGCGCCTTGCGCAGGCTATTTGCAGACGACCCGCCGGCCGCGCCGACGTCGAACATCGCCCCGATGCAGGCAGCGTCTGCGCCGGCCCAGGAGGTGGCTGCGCGCAGCGAGCCGAAAGCGGATGTCGTGGCGCTCGACACCCGCGCCTTCGATCGACGCTTCAGCGCCCACCTGTTCGGCTGCGGCAGTCTGGCTGACACGCCCATCTCGGTTGCCGAACAACAGACCCTCGACCGCCTGGCATCGATCCTGAAGCAAGGTGTCGATCCGGCGATCGTGCCGCGCCTGCCCGCGCTGCTGCCCAAGCTGATGGGCTTGGTGCGGCGCGAAGACACCTCCACCCGCGAAGTCGCCGACCTGATCGGACGCGATCCGGCCCTGGTCGGCGAAGTCGTGCGCCTGTCGAATTCGGCCCACTACCGAAGTGGACGCAAGATCACCGATCTGCCTGGTGCCGTCATGGTGCTGGGGCAGCTCGGGCTGGCCCAGCTGGTGTCGAGGATCGCGATGCGCCCGATCTTCAGCCTGGACCAGGGGCGCTTCGGTCGCAGCGCCGGCGCCCAGCTGTGGGACCTGGCCGAGCGCTGTTCGCATGGCTGCGCCTGGCTTCGCGCCGGGCGCGAGGACGCGTACTCCGCGTTTCTTGCGGGAACGGTCGCGCACATCGGGCTGCTGGCCGCGGTGCGGGTGCTGGACCAGACCTATGCAGCCCCGGAACCGCCCCGCAGCCTGGCCTTTCATGACCGCATCTGGCAGCTGGGCCAGTCACTTTCCTTGCTGGTCGCGCGCGACTGGGGCTTCCCCGAAGACGTCCTCGAGACGCTGGCACATCGCGCCGCGGGTGATGATCAGCGAGCCGCGAGCCCCTTGTCGGCGGCACTCTCACTGGCCGACCGGGCGGCCAGAGTCCACTTGTTGACGGCCTCTGATGGCGCGCAACTGCCCGAGTTCGCGCACGATGCGCTGCTGCCCCTCCTGCACGAACTCGAGCGCTGTTTCGATCCGGAGAAAGCCGACTGAGGCAGGCGAAGAGATGCCTCAAAGCGAAGCGGCGCCCGAAGGCGCCGCTGGCTGTATTTCTTCCTACCGTAT
>CAVPNN010000020.1:0-45946 GCA_963706655.1 uncultured beta proteobacterium | reverse complement strand
TCGAAGGGGCCGACGCAAGAGGGGGCACTTCCCGCACCTTCTTCGGCTTCTTGGCTTCCTTGTTGCCATGTTTGCCTTGGGACATGTCGGATCCTTGTTGTGGGAAGGTACTCATAGTGACAGATCGCCCAGATCCGTCTGCGCGCTGGCGCCCAGGTCGAGCCGTGCGATGTTCGGGCCAGCGGGACAGGCCATCGCGGTGGTCGTTCATTCGAGCAACGGCAACCTGCCGGCAAGGGGGCTCGCCCCGGCGCGTCGGCGGCGCGACAGGTCGTCTACAGCGTCGTCTGTGCCCATGCGGCCGACGCCAGCGCGCGCCTTCGTTTGAAAGGGCCTACGGTCACGGGCCTGTGCAAGCGCCTGCGCCGCGGGGCTCACATCCAGAACTCCGCCCGCCACTTGCCGCCCGTGCGGTCCAGCCGGACCCGCTTCGGCGCCAGCCTGTGTGCAGTCTCCGTGGCGATCTCGACCTCGGGCTGGCGTCCTAGTCGTTCGGCGACGTCCATCGTGCAAGCGGTCGACGTCACCGCACGAAAGCAGACCTGCAACTTGTCGGTCACGCTGACCGTGTCGCGCGCGGGAACTTCATCGTGGAAGTGCACGAACTTCTTCACAAGGCAGGAGAAGTAGAGCTCCAGTTCGAGCACCAGCGGCCGGAACGTGCCGCGAGTGCGCGCGCGGCCGCAGCGCTCCACTCGACCCTCACCGGCCGACCCACTTCGCTCGCCATTGGCGCCGGGCGGCCCAGGGTGCGCAGATCGGCCAGCGCCCACATCAGCCGTGCGTCCTGTCGGGTTCGGCCGTCGGATCCTTGGGATTCATGTTCGTGCCGCTGGCCTGGCCGGTCCTACAGGCGCGCCATCGCCTTCCTGGCGATGGCCTTCACCGTCTCGACCGAACCCGGGCCCTTGGGCATGCTCACGCGCAGGACCAGTTTGTCCTTCTTGGCGTACAGGTCGGCCGACCCTTCGAAATCCGGGTTCACGAAGGCTTCGCTGCCGAACTCGGGCAATGCCAGCGGCGCCTTGCCGCCGTTGCGCTTCTTCCAGTAGGCGAGTTCACCGTCGTGCAGGCTGATCTCGACCCAAGCGTCGGCCTTGGCCAGCGTGAACTCGCAGGAAACGGCGCCCGCCCCGCCGCTACGGTTCGGATTGCCCTTCACCACGCCGGCAATCTGCTGCAACTCGGCGGCGGTGATGAGCGTGCAGGGATCAGGCGGCGCCGCTGCGACACTGGCACCGAATGGCACGAGGCCAATCAGAACGGCCGCCCTGGCAACCGTCCGTCGCGCGGACCCGGTTATATGCATCGCGGCTCCTTCATGGAATCCGCGCAGCATACGCCCCGGCGCCGTGTCGCGGCCCGGGGCTCGTCCAGCGCTGCTGCTCAGCCGTGCAGCGACTCGTACTTGGCCATCAGCTCCTCCGGCGTCTCCTGGAACTCCGGGTTGCCGGGGATGCAGTCGGCCGGGCAGACCAGCCGGCACTGCGGCTCGTCCTCGGCGCCGACACACTCGGTGCAGCGGAACGGGTCGATGACGTAGATCGGATCGCCGACGGTGATGGCGTCGTTCGGGCACACCGGCTTGCAGGCGTCGCAGGCGGTGCAGTTGTCGTCGATGAGCAGGGCCATGGTGTGGTTCTCCTCGTCGGTTAGGCGGCCGCCTGCTCGCCAGCGCCTTGAGCTTGGCGTGCCGGAATGCGCCCCACAGCGCCGCGCCGATGGCGCCGGCGTAGATCGAATCCGGGTGGTTGACGGCGTTCACGCTGACCTTCTCGTTGACCATCTCCTCCTGGATCGCCGCCAGCAGGCCGGTGTCCAGCGCCAGGCCGCCGGTGATCAGCGCCGTGCCCTGCTTGATGCCGGTGACCTTGAGCAGCTTGACGATGCGCGAGGCCATCGACAGGTGGATGCCCTTGAGCACGTCGGGCGTCGGGATGCCGCGCGAGACCATGTTGATGACGTCGGTCTCGGCCAGCACGGCGCAGATCGAGCTGCACTTCTCCGGGTTGGTCGAGGTCTGCGACAGCGGGCCGATCTCCTCCACCGCCACGCCGAGGTAGCGCGCGATGTTCTCCAGGAACTGGCCCGAGCCCGAGGCGCACTGGCTGGTCATCTTGTACGACAGCACCTTGCCGCGCTCGTCGACGTAGATCGCGCGGCCGTTGAGCGCGCCGATGTCGACCACCGCATTGCGTGTCGGGTTCAGGAAGACGCCACCGCGCGCGTGCGTGGTCATCGAGTAGAAGTGCCCGGTGGCGAAGGTGACGTTCTCGCCTTCGCCGGTGGTGGCGAGGTAGTCGATGTCGTCCAGCCTCAGGCCGGCGTCGGCGAGCACGCCGTCGCGCCCTTCGGCGCCAGCGTCATCGGGTCGCGTCGGCGGATGCGCTCGCAGCGCTTGGCCAGCCACTCGGGCGGCCGTCGTCGCCGATGCGAAACAGCACGCTCTTGACGGCGCCCGAGCCGACGTCGATGCCGATGGTGTGGTCATGCTGCCCTCGCTTCGATTTTCTTGCCTTCCTCGACCACGGCGCGCCAGGCGAACGTGGCGCCGCCGAGCGCGCCGGTGTAGATCGAGTCCGGGTCGATGTTGAGCGTCAGTTCGCCGTAGTTCTCGGTCACCAGTTCGCGCAGCGCCTTGACCGCGGCCTCGTTCTTGGCCACGCCGCCGGTGAAGGTGAACTCGTCGCGGATGCCGCCCGAGCGCGCCAGGATCGACATCGCGCGCAGGATGATGGCGCGGTGCAGGCCGGCCATGATGTCCTCGCGCTTGTCGCCCAGCGCCAGCCGGTCGCGCAGCTCGGCGCCGGCGAACACGGTGCAGGTGGAGTTGATGCGGATGGTCTTGGTCGACTTCATCGCCATCGGCCCGAGCTCGTGCAGGCCCATGTTCATCTCGTCGGCGATGTAGCCCAGGTAGCGCCCGCAGCCGGCGGCGCAGCGGTCGTTCATCTGGAAGCTCTCGACGATGCCGGCCGGGTCGACCTGGATCGCCTTGGTGTCCTGGCCGCCGATGTCGAGCACGGTGGCGGTCCTCGGGTACATCACGTGCGCGCCCAGGCCGTGGCACAGGATCTCGCGAGCGCACATGCTCCTTCGAGAACGGCAGCCGCGCGCGGCCGTAGCCGGTGCCGACGACATAGGTCTCCTCCAGCTCGATGTCGAGGATGCCCTTGATCGGCGCCTCGACCTGCGCCCGCCGCGCCGCCGTCTCGGGCAGCGCGATGAAGGTGCGCTCGAGCGCGGCCAGCAGGTGGCGCTTGATCGAATCGGCATAGACGCGGTTCTCGACCTCGATGATCGAGCGGTCGAACACGTTGAGCAGGTAGTCGTAGCGCGTGCCGGCTTCCTTGGCCACGGTCTCGCCGATGGCCAGGTACTGGCTGCCGGCGATGTCGCGGAAGAAGTCCGACTTGCGGTTCGCGCCCGGCGCGAACAGCGTCGGCGCCTCGGCCGTCAGTCGCTTGAAGACCTCGGTCAGCGCCTCACCGACTGCGCCTGGCGTCGCCGAACTTGGCCGTCTCCAGGCTGCGCTGGCAGGTCTCGCTCAGGTCGGCCAGCTGCTCGAGGTACTGCTCGGCGCGGAAGTCGCGCTCGAGCTGGCCGAAAGAAGCGCGTCGAGCGACCGTTCAGCGCCCTGGTGCTCGCCAGCGCCTGGCGGAACAGTGGAAGCGGCTCGTTGACCAGCGCCTCCTGCTTGGCGATCGCCGCCGCGGTGTCGTAGTTCGAGCGCGAGTTGGTGATGCCGCGGCCGAGGATGTTCGGGTTCTCGTCGATGACCACCGCCTTGGTGGTGGTCGAGCCGAGATCGATGCCGATGAAGCAGCGCATGGGGCCTCGCCTCAGTGCTCGGCACGATGGGATGATCCGCGCGGCTCGCGCCGCTGCCCGACGCGCGCTTCTGCTTGACCATCTGGAAGTAGCTCTCGAGCCGGTTCTTGACGTTGGCCGCCGAGAAGTAGCGCGGATCGACCAGGTCGGTCTCGATGAACGCCGCCGGCTTGCCGGTGCGCTTCTCGACCTCGCGCAGGATCAGCAACTGCCCGGCCGAGAAGCTGTTGCAGCTCTTGATCGAGTTGATCAGCAGGCCGTCGGCCTGGTACTCGTCGATGTACTTGCAGATCATGTCGATGCGCGACGGCAGGTTGAGGTTGGTGTAGCAGCCCAGGCAGTAGTCGGCGAGCGACTCGAGCGGATGCTCCGGGTCGTGGCGGAAGCCGAAGTCGTACAGCCGCCGACCTTGGCGTAGGTCGATGACACCACCACCGCGCCCTCGTCGTAGAACATCTTCCAGAACTCGCGGAAGCTGGTCCAGTTGGGCGGGCCCTCGACGATCAGGCGGTACTTCTCCTCGCCCATCTCGCCTTCGGGCGTGACCGGGCCCTTGCCCTCGCGCACGCGCTGCTCGATCTCGGCGCGCAGCACGTGGTAGTACTGGGTCGCCTCGGGCGTGCCGCGGAAGGCGGTGAAGATCGGGCCGATGTAATAGCACCGCGCCGAAGTAGCCGTCGATCGGCGAGGGCCGTTCTTGGCCGACTGCAGCACCGCGACCAGGTCGTCCTCGGCCTTGGCCGACTCGCGCATGTACTGGCGCAGCCGGTCGATGTCGAACTTGACGCCCGAGACGCGCTCCAGCGTCGGGATCACCGTCTCCTTCAGCTGCTTGACCACGTAGTCGCGCATGTTCGGCGCGATCTTGCCCTCGCCCTGGTAGGGCACGTGCAGCATCACCGTCTCGCAGCCGTACTTGTGGCGGATCAGCTCGAACCACTTCATGAAGGTGAAGCAGCCGGTGTACGACAGCAGCAGCACGATCGGCTTGGGCAGCGGGTCGCCGGTGGGGCCGACTTCGCCGCCCAGCATCATGCCGAGGTCGGCCTTGACGTAGGTGCAGACGTCCTCGCTCTGGCCGTCGCGCTCGGCGTCCATGATCATCTTGCCGGACTTCTTGCGCATGCCGTTCTGCAACGCATTGGTCTCGGGCAGGCTGCGCGCGAAGTCGAAGCACATCAGCAACTCGTTCAGATTGCCCGGCACGAAGGTGGCCGAGACCTTCCGGTTGTTGGCGCGCGCGGTGGCCAGCTCGATGTAGTTCCGGTTGATCAGCTCCTTCTGCAGCCACATCGCGTCCTCTTTCTGGACCTCCGGCTTCTTGCTGCTCTTCGGCATGGCGATGGTGGGGGTGTTCATGCGGCGCTCCAAAGCTTGATCGAATCGGCAAAGGTGCCGGACTGCTCGCGGATCGGCGCCATCTGGCCGGTGTTCTCGGCGTACTTGAACGCGGTGTACGGCACGTCGTGCTCCTTCAGCACGTCCTGCAGCATCGGGCGCTCGAGCAGGGCCGGGTCGCAGAACGACGGCGCCGCGAAGATCACGCCCTCGGCGGCGCCGGTCTTGACCTGCTTGAGCAGGAACATGCCCTTCTCCTCGCGTGTGTTTTCGTACTTGGCGGCAGTCGACGCCGAGCGGTGCAGAAAGGCCTTCGACAACTCGTCGAGCGGATCGGCGTCGGCCGGCACGTCGTCGAGCAACCAGCGCGTGACCAGCATGAAGTCGTCGTCGACGATGTAGCAGCCCGACATCTCGATCGACTTGATCAGGGACAGTGGCGGCTGTTCGCAGAACGAGCCGTTGATCACGACGCGCGCGTTGTCGCGTTCGGCCGCGGCTCAGGTCGGTGGCCGCCAGGTAGTCGCGCACCAGCTTGGTGTGTTCCTCGGGCGGCAGCACCATGCCGGCGCGCAGCAGCAGGTAGACCTCGGAGGTCGGCGCCTGCCAGGGCTTGGCGGCGCGGTAGGCGTACAACTCGCGGACGCGCTGCGATTCTCGTTGTACACCGCGATCGACGCGCGCAGCGCCGCGTCCGTGATCGGCTTGCCGGCGAGCTTGCCCAGGTCCTCGCGCAGCAGCTGCATCTCGTGGACGTAGAACTTGCCGCCGATCGAGTCGTCGTAGTTCTGCGGCACGTCGAAGTAGCGGACGTACTTGTCCTTGAACAGGATCTGCCACATGCCCGAGAGGTTGCGGATCACGTCGCAGATCGACGGGAACAGCATGCCGTCGAGGCAGTCCAGGCGGCCGGTCAGCCCGAGTTCGATGGTCGAGCGCGGGAATGCGGCAGATGTAGCTCTGGTAGTAGGCGTCGCCCTGGATCACTTCGAGCTGATCGCCGCCGCCGAGGATGCCCACCGGCAGCATGCCGGCGGCGTGGATCAGCTCGCGCGGCACGTAGACCGGCATGTAGCCGATCGCCTTGCGGCCGGGCGCGGCCGCCTTCCATTCCTTGACGGCGTTGAAGTCGAGGTCGTCGAAGAGCGCCTGGCAGCGCTCGACGATGGCCGCCGTCGGCGACATTGTGATCGTGTTCATCAGCGGTGCTCCCAGGTGGGTGAACGTTTCGCGCCAGGAAGGCGGCGAGCCCTTCGTTGGCGTCGCGCGTCTGCATCAGGGGGTCGAGATACAGCGCCTCGACTTCGGCCAGGCGCCGGCGCACGTCGGCGCGCATCGGCGCGCGCGCCGCAGTCACGGCGCAATGCAGCGCAGCGCCGCTGCGCGGCCAGGTGCTGTTCGAAGTAGGCGAGCGCGGCGGCCTGCGGATCGGCGCCGACCGCGTGCACCAGGCCCATCGCCTGGGCCTGCTCGGCGTCGACCGAGCGGCCCGAGAACAGCAGGTCCTCGGCGGCGGCTGGTTGACCCGGTAGGGCAGCAGCACCGAGGCGGCCGGCGCGAACACGCCGAGCTTGATCTCGGGCTGGCCGAACTGCGCATCAGGCGAGGCGAAGATCGGGCCGCCGGCCAGCGCCACTTCCAGGCCGCCGCCCAGGCACTGGCCTTGCACGGCGACCAGGATCGGCACCGGGAACTCGAGCATCGCCAAGATCAGGGCATGCAGGCACGCCAGCATCGCGCGCAGCGGTCGGCCAGATGTTCCTCGACGCTGGCGCCGAAGCTGAAATGCGGGCCTTCGGCATCGAGCAGCACGCCGCGCAGCGTGCGTCGGCTGCGTGCGCGTCGAGCGCCGCTGCAGCGCGGCGATCATCGCCGCGTCGACGATGTTGGCCTTGGGCCGCGCCAGGCGCAGGCGCAGCAGCGCCCCGTCTGCTCGAGCCAGCCTTCAGCGGCGTGACGCTGACGTCAGCCCTGCTTCTTGCCCTTGGGCTGGATTTCGTCGTGCAGCGGCCCGACCCAGCTCTCGCCGGCCGCCAGCTTCTGGCGCAGCAGCACGAAGTCGATCTCGCGGTCGTCCTTCGGTGCCTTCGTTGAAGGCGGTGAAGCCCGAGCGCGCCTCGGTCATCATGTTCAGCGCCAGCCAGGCGCGCGAGTCTTCCTTGTTGCGGTTCCAGGCCTCGAGCTTGGGCTTGCGCAATTCCTCCAGCGTCTTGGTCGTGCAGTCGGGGAAGGTCAGCAGGATCTTGGCGCACAGCTCCTCGACCTTGGCGTCGAGCAGCGACAGGTCCACCGTGCCCGCTTCAGCAGCGCCTTGCCTTCCTTCAGCGCGGCGCCGGTCTTGGGCTCGCCGTAGACGTTGCGGCCGAATTCGTCGACCATGCGCTGGGTCTCGACCAGCGGGTTGGCGACGAACTTGCCGTCGACCTTGAGCGCCGGCACGAGGTCGCTGATGACGCCCATCTGGTAGGCCTTGTGCGCCGAGAACGGCTCGCACAGCACGCAGGCGGCCATCGCGCGCTCGGCGCCGACGATCACCGGCAGGAAGTCGGTGGCGCCGCCGATCGGCGCCGAGCCATGCTTGGGGCCGGCCTGGCCGTAGCGCGCGAGGTCGCGACGACCGAGAAGTCGCAGGCCATGCCGATCTCCTGGCCGCCGCCGATGCGCATGCCGTTGACGCGGCAGATCACCGGCTTGTCGCAGGCCAGGATGGCCGAGACCATGTCGTTGAACAGCCGCATGTACTGGCGGTACTCCTGCGGCTGGCCGGCGTAGTACTCGGCGTACTCCTTGGTGTTGCCGCCGGTGCAGAAGGCCTTGTCGCCGGCGCCGGTGAAGACCACGCAGTTGACGTCGCGCGCGTTGGTCGCCGCGCGGAAGGCCAGGATCACGCCCTTGACCATGTCGGTCGTGTAGGAGTTGTACTGGGCCGGGTTGTCGAGCGTGATCCAGGCGTTGTACAGGCCCCGGCAACCTTGCCGTCGGGCGTCTTGGCCGGCCGCTTCTCGTAGCGCACGCCGGGCTTGCTGATGTCGTCGACGAGGTCGTGGTTCTTGAACTCGCGCATCGCGTGGCTCCTGTCGGGCGTTCAGGTATGCTCTGGATTCAGGCGGGGACCATCACGGCGCGCTTCTTGATCTCGCGGTGATGCACGGCGGCGAACACGCCGTTGATGTCGTCCAGCGGATGCGGCTCGACGAAGGGCTTGATCTGCACCTTGCCGTCGAGCACCAGGTCGAGCGCGGCCGGGTAGGCCTCGGGCGGGCAGCCCCAGTTGCCGAGCGCGCGCGCATCGAAGGCCATCAGGTTGGACAGCCGCACCTCGACCTTGTCCATCGTGAAGCCGACCACCGACAGCGTGGCGCCATGCACCAGCAGGCTGTAGGCGGTGAGCTGCCCGGGCGCGGTGCCCGAGCACTCGAAGATGAACCACTCGGTGCGTGCGCAGGCCCTGCGCCTTGGCGAAGGCGCCGATCGCGGCCTTGATCGCCTTGGCGTCGATGCTGCGGCTGTTGAGCGTCAGCGCCGCGCCATGCTCGGCGATGGCCGCGAGCTTGGCGTCGTCGACGTCGATCGCCACCACCGTGGCGCCGAAGGCCGCGGCCACCTGCACGCAGTAGCCGCCGACGCCGCCGGCGCCGATCACGATGGCCAGGCTGCCCGGCGTCACGCCGGCGCGGCGCACCGCCTGGTAGGGCGTGGTCAGCGCGTCGGCGACGATCGAGACCTCGGCCAGCGTCAGCCCGGCCGTTGGCCAGGCGCGCCTCGTCGACCTCGCACAGACCGCGCCCCGGCACCACGATGTGGCTGGCGAAGCCGCCCTGGATGTCGTTGCCCGGCATCTTCTGCGCGCGGCAGATCGTGCCCAGGCCGCGCTGGCACAGGTCGCACTCGCCGCAGGGCAGCACCGCCGGCACGATGACCGCCTTGCCCATCCACGCCTCGGCGCCGGCGCCGGCGGCCACCACGCGGCCGCTGACCTCGTGACCGAGCGCCAGCGGCAGCGCCGAGTTGGTGCGCACGCCGTCGTAGAAGTAGCCCAGGTCGGTGTGGCAGACGCCGCAGCCGGCAACCGCGACGACCACTTCGCCCGGCCCGGCGACGGCGTCGAAGTCCGCGCGCTCGAGCGGCGTGTTGACCGCCGTCATCAGCCAGCGGTGGGCCTTGATACTCATCCTGCGTCTCCTGATGACGGTTGTGTCGCAAGTGCGGTTTGCTGCCTTGCCGATCCTATTGTTGTATTCTGGTACCGCTTTACCGGTTTAGGTCATTATCAGACCGCTTCCTTGCGCGAAGGTTGATTTGCATCAGATGCGCGGCCCCGCCGGGCCGTTTCACTTGATCCCTGAGAAGTCCAGGAACCCCCATATGCATTCCGTAGGAGCCCACCTTGCCTGACTCAACGGCCCCCTCACCCCTGACATCGGCACGCGACCGCTCGGTGTCGATCGCCATCGCCGGCAGCGGCGGCAGCGGCGTGATGACCGCCGGCACCATGCTGCTCGACGCGGCAGCGCGCGCTGGCCTGTACGGCCTCATGGTGCGCACCAGCGGCCCCCAGATCCGCGGCGGCGAGGCCGCCGCCCTGCTGCGCATCGGACCGAAACCGATCAGCGCACTCGACGATGACTTCGACCTGCTGCTGACGATGGACTGGCAGAACGTGCACCGCTTTGCCGACGAGATCCCGCTGCGCGCGGACTCCGTCATCGTCTGCGACTCGGACGACGGCGACGCGCCCGAGGTCTTCACGCGCAGCGGCGCGCGGGTCGAGGCGCTGCCGCTCAAGAAGCTGGGCAAGGCGATCCCCGGCAGCTGGGCCAACATGCTGGTGCTCGGCCTCGCGGGCGGACTCGTCGGCATCCCGGAGCCGGCGCTCGAAGCCGCGCTGCGCGCGAGCTGGAAACGCAGCGAAGAGGGCCTGAAGGCCAACCTCGCCGCCTTGCACGCCGGCCTGCGCGCGGCCGATCCGATCGACAACGTGGCGCGCCTGAAGGCGGTGCCGGGGGCCGGCGAGAAGCGCTGGCTGATCAGCGGCAACGAGGCCGCCGGCTTCGGCGCGATGCGCGGTGGCGTGCGCTTCGTCGCCGCCTACCCGATCACGCCGGCGACCGAATTGCTCGAGTGGATGGCGCCGGCGCTGGCCAAGGTCGGCGGCACCCTGCTGCAGGCCGAGGACGAACTGGCCTCGATCAACATGATCATCGGCGCCTCCTACGGTGGCGTGCCCTCGCTGACGGCCACCGCCGGCCCGGGCCTGGCGCTGATGACCGAGGCCCTCGGCCTGGCCGTTACCGCCGAGGTCCCGATCGTCGTCGTCGACGTGATGCGCGGCGGCCCGTCGACCGGCATTCCGGCCAAGAGCGAGCAGAGCGACCTGTCGTTCGCCGTCAGCGGCCTGCACGGCGATGCGCCGCGACTGGTGCTGGCACCGACCTCGATCGCCGATTGCATCGCCACCACCCAATGGGCGGTGCACCTGGCCGAGGCGCTGCAGGCACCCGCCATCGTGCTGTCCGACCAGTTCATGGGCCAGTCGCGCGCCGTCATCGACAAGCCCGTCGATCCGGGCTTCGTCGCCAGGCGGCTGACCGCCGAGGCCCACACGCCCGACTTCAAGCGCTACCGCAACACGCCCTCGGGCGTCTCGCCGATGTCCATCCCGGGCACACCCGGTGTCGTCTACACCGCCGACGGCCTCGAGCACACCGAGGCCGGCCTGCCGAGCAGCCAGGCGCCCGACCACTACCTGCAACTCGACAAGCGCGAGCGCAAGCTGGCGCTGCACGACTACGGCCCCTGGTGGGCCGACGTCGAGGGCGACGGCGATGCCGCAGTGATCACCTTCGGCTCGGTCACCGGCACCGTGCGCGAGGCGGTGGCGCGCGCCGCCGCGCAGGGTGTCCAGGTGCGCCTGATCGCGCTGCGCCTGCTCGCCCCGGCCCTGCCCGAGAAGATGGCCGAGATCATGAAAGGCGTGCGTCGCGTGCTGGTCGTCGAGCAGAACCACAGTGCCCAGTTGCTGCGCTACCTGCGCTCGGTCTACGACCTGCCGGCGCGACCGGACAGCTTCCACCGTGCCGGGCCGCTGCCACTGCGCCCGGCCGAACTCACCACTGCCATCCTCGAATGGCAGCGCTCCTTCACCCGCGAAACGGAGGTCGCGTGAACGACGTCTGCTCCCCAACGGCCCCGTTGACCGCGGCCGACTACAAGTCCGGCTACAAGCCGATCTGGTGCCCCGGTTGCGGGGACTTCACCGTGCTCGGCGCCGTCACCAGGGCCCTGGCTTCACTGCAGCTGCCACCGCATGAAGTGGCCGTGGTGTCGGGCATCGGATGCTCGTCGCGCATCCCGGCCTACACCAGCTGTTATGGCTTTCATGGTGTGCACGGGCGTGCCCTGGCGGCCGGCACCGGGCTCAAGGCTGCGCGGCCCGACCTGACCGTGCTCGTCGCCGGCGGCGACGGCGACGGCTACTCGATCGGCGGCAACCACTTCATCCATGCCTGCCGACGCGACGTCGACCTGACCTACATCGTGATGGACAACCATGTCTACGGCATGACCAAGGGGCAGGCCTCGCCGACCACCGAGCCCGATTGGGACAACAAGCTCTCGCCAGGCGGCACCGGCCTGCGGGTGTTCCACCCGCTCGTGATCGCACTCGCGGCCGGCGCCAGCTTCGTCGCGCGCGCGTTCTCCGGCGATCCGAGCGGCACCGCCGACATCATCGCGCAGGCGATCAAGCACCCGGGCTTCTCCTTCGTCGAGATCCTCAGCCCCTGCGTCACGTTCCGGCCCGAGCAGCGCCAATGGAAGGAGCATATCCGGCCCGCCCCGGTGGCGCCGACTGACGATCCCGGACGCGCTGCGCGCCGCATCATGTCCGACGACGGTTTCAACGTCGGTGTGCTCTATTCAAGCGCCCGACCGCCCGTTTCCGAAAAGCACCGTCCCGAAGCGCGCCCAGTCGCCTCGCTCGAATCGGAGTTCGAACTGTGAACACGCCCGCACGCACCCTGGAGGACTTCATGGCCCAGGCTCTGGCCCTGGAGAACGACGCCGTCGACCGCTACACGATGCTGGCCGATGCGATGGAGGTCCACAACAACGCCGACGTCGCCGAGATGTTCCGCAAGATGGCCGGCTACGAAGGCGAACATGCCAAGCAGATCATGGCCCAGATGGGCTGGACCTCGGCCCCGCTGCCGCCACCCGGCGGTTACTCCTGGACCGACTTCGAGTCGCCCGAGACGGCCCCGGCCGACGAGGTCCACTACCTGATGCAGCCCTGGCATGCCTTGCAGCTGGCACTGGCCGCTGAACAGCGGGCCGAAAAGTTCTTCGGCGCGCTGGCCGAAGCGGCGACCGACGAGGCCGTGCGCAAGGCGGCGCTCGAGATGCAGGAAGAGGAACGCGAGCATGTGCAACTCGTGCTCGACTGGCTGAAGAAGGTCCCGCCGCCCGAGAAGGACTGGGCGGTCGACCCTGATCCGCCGCGCTATACCGACTGACCGACATGAACAACCCCAAGGAGAACTCGATGCAAGTCCTGCTGCCGCCCGGCTGGGCCCCCCCGATCGGTTATTCGAACGGCATCGCCGTGCCCGCCGGCCGCATCGTCTTCGTGGCCGGCCAGGTCGGCTGGAACGCCGAACAGGTGTTCGAGTCCGAAGACATCGTCCCGCAATTCGAGCAGGCGCTGAAGAACGTGCTGGCGGTGCTGGCCGAGGCTGGCGGCAAGGCCGAGCACATCTGCCGCATGACCGCCTTCTGCTGCGACAAGCCCGCCTACATGGCCGCCCGCAAGCAGCTCGGCGCCATCTGGCGCACCCACATCGGCAAGCATTTCCCGGCGATGAGCATGATCTTCGTCTCGGACCTGCTCGACAACCCGGGCAAGATCGAACTGGAAGTGACCGCAGTCGTGCCCTGAGTCACTTCGGGTCCGGCGTGCGCGTCACCCCGGCATCGGCAATGGGCATCCAGCTGCGGCCCGCGTCGAGGCTCACGAAGACGCTGCGCCCGAACGTCGCGATCGCGAGTTCGGCGCGCCGCACCGGGTTCTGGGCGATGTAGGCCACGGCGTCGTCCTTCAGCGGCGGCAGGTTCAGCGCCTGTGGCGTGGCGCCTGCCTCGAGCGCGATTCGCATCAGCGAAGGACTGCCGGCATGGGCGCTGAACCACAGATGGCGACCGTCGAGGTCGAAGGTCTGGGCCAGCACCCGGCGCCGGCCCACGAGCTGGGTGAACTGCCCCGCCGAATCGCGCGACAGGTACAGGCCGTCATTGGTGCCGGCGGCCACGATGCTGGCATCGTCGGGATGAACGGCCAGGCCCCGGGGCTGGCCACCGAGGCCACGACCGCCGGAACGTGTCCACTGCAGCCCGTCGTTGCGGGTGACGTAGATGCCGGGCTGGCGCATGCGCGAGTTGGCCCCGTGGTTGATCACGTAGACCGCATTGCTGCGATAGCCCGTAGCCAGCGTGTGGAAGTCCGATTCGCCTTCGAGGCCGAGCTTCTTCCAGGTCCGCCCGCCGTCGTCGCTGCGGATCAGCCCGAACGGGTCGACCAGCCCGCTGCCGGGTGCCGGGTGGCCGCTGCTGTACAGCGCATCGCGGGTCGCAGAAAAACCCATGTAGTCGTGCTCCGGCCCCGCCGCCTTGGACCACCGGCTGTTCTCGAACAGGGCCAGCCCATGGTGGCTGGGAATCATCAGGCGCGCCCCGTCGGCGCTGTAGGCCAGGCCGTGCACATGGGTGAGCGTGACCGGCTCGGCAGCGCGCGCGCCTGGCGCCAGGGTCGCGGCGACTCCGGGCACGAGCAGGGCCAGGAGAAGCAGGGTTCGTCGAATTCGCATCGGGTTCTCGGGACGGTTGCAGGTCGGCGCGGCGGGCGTCAGCCCGGCGCCTGGGCGGCCACGGACGGCAGCGCCGGCTTGCGCGCTGTGACGGTCGAGAACACCTTGGTCCGTCCATCGGGCGCGGCAAACGAACGGGTCTCCGAGGCCAGCAGTTCCCAGCCCGCAAAGGCCTGGTCCAGCTCAGTGCGGCCGAAGAGGCAGAAGCCGCCGGGATCGAACATGTCGAGATAGGTCGTGCCCTCGACCAGGACGTTGACGATCATCGTTCCACCCGGCCGCACATGGGTTTTCAAGTCGCCGAGGGTACGCCGTGCCGTCGCGCAGTCGAAGAACATCAGCAGGCCGATCGACACGACGGTGTCGAAATCGCCGTCGACAGCGAAGTGGCGCAGGTCCGCCCGCACGACCTCGATCGGCAGCGCTTCGCCCGCGGCGACTTCGCGCAGGCGCGCGACCGCCGCCTCGCTCGCATCCATGGCCACCACCTGGCAACCGCGGCGCGCCGCCTCGACGCTGAGATTGCCCAGACCGCAGCCGAAGTCGAGCAGGCGCCCGCGCAGATGCGGCAGCGCGCCTGCCTCGAACGGGTTGAGCGCGAAGTCATGCGCGCGCACCTGGCGCTCGAACTGGTGGTCGAAGAACTCGATGCTGGAATTCGGGCTCGGGTCGATCATCTGCCGTCTCGCTCCTTCGCCGCCGCACGCGCGGCCTGACCCATGTAGGCAATCGTGCGCCGCATCTGCCGACCCGGCGTTGCGCGGGCTCAGATCGGGCGGAACGCGGACACCCGTGCCGCACGGCGCTTGACCTTCCAACGATGGTAACCTTTAGCATGGTCTGCTTCGAGGTTGGCCTCAGTTCGAGCACATCGCCATGACTTCTCCCACCATCGCATCCGACGCCCCGGGCGGCATCAAGCTGCAGGTCACCGGCATGACCTGCGCGAGTTGCGCCAACCGGGTCGAGAAGTCGCTGCGCGCCGTCCCTGGCGTGCAGGCTGCGACCGTCAACCTCGCGACCGAACAGGCCTTCGTCGCGGCCGAGGCCGACGTCGATTCCGCGACCTTGAGCGCCGCGATTCGCAAGGCGGGTTACGACGTCGCCTTGCGCGAGACGGTCTTCCAGATCGAGGACATGACCTGCGCGTCCTGTGTCGCCCGGGTCGAGAAGGCCTTGCGCAAGGTGCCCGGCGTGTTGTCGGCCACGGTGAACCTGGCGACCGAACGCGCCACCATTCAATCGCTCTCGACCGTGCCGGCCGCGGCGCTTCGCGCCGCCGTCGTGAAGGCTGGCTACGGCGCCAGCGATCTGCAGGACGCAGCCGCCCCCGCAGCGAAGCGGATTCCCGAGTGGTGGCCGGTCGTTCTGAGCGCGGCGCTGACCATTCCGCTCGTCGCACCGATGCTGCTGCAGCTGTTCGGCATCGACTGGATGCTTGGTGCCTGGACCCAGCTCGCGCTGGCCACCCCGGTGCAGTTCGTTCTCGGATGGCGTTTCTATCGCGCCGGCTGGATGGCGGTGCGCGCGGGCGCCGGCAACATGGACCTGCTGGTCGCGCTCGGCACGTCGGCCGCCTACGGCCTCTCGCTCTACGTGATCTTCCGGCATGTCGGCCATGGTATGCCGCATCTGTATTTTGAGGCCTCGGCGGCGGTCATCACGCTCGTCCTGCTCGGCAAGTGGCTCGAAGGTCGCGCCAAGCGGCAGACGACCGAAGCCATCCGGGCCCTGAATGCCCTGCAGCCTGCGACGGCCCGGCTGCGGCGCGACGGGGTCGAGGTCGAAGTGCCGGTCGAACAGGTCGCGGTCGGCGACTGCGTGCTGGTGCGTCCGGGCGAACGCCTGCCTGTCGACGGCGCGGTGACCGAGGGCCGCAGCCATGTCGACGAGTCGCTCATCACCGGCGAGAGCCAGCCCGTGGCCAAGGCCACCGGCGACAAGGTGACCGGTGGCTCGATCAATGCCGAAGGTGCGCTGACGATCGAGACGCTGGCGGTCGGCACCGAAACCACGCTGGCGCGGATCATCCGCATGGTCGAGTCGGCGCAGGCGGCCAAGGCCCCGATCCAGCGCATCGTCGACCGTGTCAGCGCGGTCTTCGTGCCGGTCGTGCTCGGCGTGGCCCTGCTGACCCTGGTGGCCTGGATGGTGGGCGGCGCCGAGCTCGAGCAAGCCGTCGTCAACGCGGTGTCCGTGCTCGTCATTGCCTGCCCTTGCGCCCTCGGACTGGCCACGCCGACCGCCATCATGGCCGGGACCGGCGTCGCAGCCCAGCACGGCATCCTGATCAAGGACGCGCAGGCGCTGGAGCTGGCGCATTCGGTGACCACCGTGGCCTTCGACAAGACCGGCACCCTGACCGAAGGGCGGCCGTCGCTGGTCGCGGTGCTGCCGGCCGCGGGCCAGACGCGCGAGGCCGTGCTGTCGCTCGCCGCCGCGCTGCAGCGCACGAGCGAGCATCCGCTGGCACGCGCAGTGATGGACAAGGCGCGGGCAGAACAACTGGAGTTGCCCGAGGCCGTCGACGCGCAGGCCCTGGCCGGGCGCGGGTTGCAGGCCAGCGTGCAGCGGGCAGCTGTTGCTGCTGGGCAGCAGCCGACTGCTGCGCGAGCAGGGCCTGCAGGCCGGTGCATTGGCCGACGAAGCGGCGCGGCTGGAGGGTGACGGCCGCACGGTGTCGTGGCTGATGCGCAAGGACGGTGAAACGGCAGAGTTGCTTGGTCTGCTGGCGTTCGGCGACGCCGTGAAGGCGTCGGCACGCGCCGCCGTGGCGAGGCTGCATGAACTTGGCATCAACACCGTGATGCTGACCGGCGACAACCGCGGCAGCGCCGCGGCGGTCGCGCGCGAACTGGGCCTGCAGGACTTCCGCGCCGAAGTGCTGCCGGGCGACAAGGCGGCGGTCGTCCAGGCCCTGCGCGCCGAGGGCAAGGTGGTGGCCATGGTCGGCGACGGCATCAACGACGCACCCGCGCTCGCTGCGGCCGACGTGGGCATTGCGATGTCGACCGGCACCGACGTGGCGATGGCGGCCGCAGGCATCACCCTGATGCGCGGCGATCCGCGCCTGGTGGCCGACTCGCTCGACGTCTCGCGCCGGACCTACGCGACGATCCGGCGCGGCCTGTTCTGGGCCTTCGCCTACAACGTGGTCGGCATCCCGCTCGCCGCGTTCGGGATGCTCAACCCCGTCATAGCCGGCGCCGCGATGGCATTCAGCAGCGTCAGCGTGGTGGCCAACGCATTGCTGCTGCGCCGCTGGCGCTCGTCGGCCGAGGCAGCCTCCGGGCCAGCAGCTGGCGATCAGCCCCGGCCTGTCCCGGTCTGAGGAGACTCGCATGCAAGCCATGAACATCGGCCAGGCGGCTGCCGCCTCGGGGGTGTCGGCCAAGATGATTCGCCACTACGAGCAGGTCGGGCTGTTTCCCGAGCCGCAGCGGACCGAGGCCGGATACCGTCAATACACGGACCCCGAAATCCACACGCTGCGCTTTATCCGGCGCGCGCGCGACCTCGGTTTCTCGATCCAGCAGATCGGCGATCTCGTAGGCCTGTGGCAGAACCGGCGGCGCTCGAGCCGGCAGGTGAAGGCCCTGGCGCAGGCGCACATCCAGGAACTCGAGAACAAGACCCAGGAGTTGCTCGCGATGAAGGCCACGCTCGAGCACCTCGTGCACTGTTGTCACGGCGACGATCGCCCGGAATGCCCGATCCTGGACGAGCTGTCGGCGTTGCCGGTGGCTGTCCGTCCACAGGCGACGTGACAACGCATTGTCAAGGCCGGTCAACTCTCCCGCTGTTGCCCTGTTTCGCCGCGCGGCGCGCGGTCATCACGCCTTGATCCGATGCAGCGGGCCGGCGATTCCCAGCGGACACGGTCCGGCTCGTCGTTCCATCCCTGCCCGAGCCACGGGTCGACTTCGTCCCGGCGTGCCGAGGTCATCCGTTGAAGGCTCGATAGACCTCACTACGACGGGGCGACGCCGGACGACGAACCCATCGCAGCGCAATCGTCCTCGACCGGAAGCCGGAGCCAGAAGCTCGTCACACCATCTCCAGACTCGACGCCCACCTCGCCACCATGCGCTTCGGCAATGGACTTCACGATTGCCAGCCCTAGTCCGGCGCCCTCGCCCTTGCGGTGACGCGACGGGTCTACACGATAGAACCGGTCAAAGAGATGTTCATGGTGTTGCGGGGCGATGGTTGGTCCTGGGTTTTGGACGGCAAGCTCGACCATGCCGTCATGACGCGACATCGCCACGACAATCGCTTCACCAGGCGGTGTGTGACGCAGGGCATTCGTCAGCAAGTTGCTGACGGCGCGACGGAGCATGAGACGGTCACCTCGCAGGGAAACGGCGCCTTCAACGCGCAGCCTGACTCCGACATCCTCGGCCCAAGCCTCCAGGAAATCGAAGAGAGCCGCCACCTCGGCACCGAGGTCGACCTCGGACATCTCCGGCGTGCTCAGCCGATGGTCGGCCTGGGCCAGGAACAGCATGTCGCCAATCATCTTGCCCATGCGTTCGAGTTCTTCCAGGCTTGAATACAGGACTTCGCGATACGCTTCCACGTCTCGCAACTTCGACAATGCCACCTGTGTCTGTGTGGTCAGGTTGGTCACCGGCGTTCGCAGTTCGTGGGCGATATCGGCAGAGAAGTTGGACAGCCGTGCGAAGCTGCTCTGCAACTGATCGAACATGCCGTTGAAGGATGTCGCGAGCGGGTCCAACTCGATCGGCACTGCCTCTGGGGCAAGGCGCACGTGGAGATGTTCCGACGTAATCCCGCGCACCGTGGAACTGATGCGGCGCAGTGGGGCGTGACCCCATCGGACCGCCAGCCAGGCGGCCAGCACCGCGGCCAGGCATGCCAGCACCGTACCCACCCACAGGTCACGCTGCAATCGCGCCAGGAAGCGCTGATCCGACTCGGTCGATACTGCCACCAGCACCGTCTCGCCGCGCACCTGCAACAGCACGCCGCGAAACGAGCGACCCCCGATCTGCCAGGCGCGAAGCGCCGACCTGTCCAGTCGCTCGGACGCCGGCGTCGCACGACCCAGGGTATCGAGTTCCGCCGGCAGCGTGCTGAATACCAGCATCCCTTGCGTGTTGCGGACACTGAAGTACACGCCGTGATGCCCGGCCACGGCCCGCGACAGTCGCCGTTCAAGCTCGGCCGACGCCTCGCCCGCTGGCGCGGGACCCAGCGCGTCGTCCAGCGACTCGGCGACTGCCTGAATCTCACCGAAATCTTGCTCGGCGAAGTGCATCTCCATCGACCGCGCAACCTGCGTCGCGAAGCCGATGAGCAGCACCGCCATCACGATGCCCACGAGCAAAGTAATGCGCAGCGCCAGCGACAGAGGTCGTCTCGGCCGCGAGTCACTCGTCATCGGACAGATCCAGCATGTAGCCCATGCCTCGCACGGTCTGGATCAGCTTGACCGCGAACTCGTCATCGACCTTGGCGCGCAGGCGGCGTATCGCGACATCGATCGCGTTGGAGTCACTGTCGAAGTTCATGTCCCAGACCTGCGAGGCAATCAATGAGCGCGGCAGCACCTCGCCCCGCCGACGCACGAGCAACTCCAACAGCGTGAACTCCTTCTGGGTCAGATTCAGCTTGCACCCGGCACGGCTTGCCCGGCGTCGCGGCAGATCCAGCACGAGGTCGGCCACCTCGATCCGGTCGGCCAGCAGCGGGGCGTTGCCACGACGCAGCAGTGTGCGCACGCGGGCCAGCAACTCGGAGAACGCGAAGGGCTTGACGAGGTAGTCATCAGCACCCGACTCCAGGCCCTTGAC
The DNA here is from genome assembly GCA_963706655.1 of uncultured beta proteobacterium. GTDB lineage: Bacteria > Pseudomonadota > Gammaproteobacteria > Burkholderiales > Burkholderiaceae_C > Rubrivivax. The sequence goes on along the minus strand of CAVPNN010000020.1, from coordinate 26,100 downwards.
CCGGTCTTCGACACTGTCGCGCGCTGTCAGGAAAAGGACTGGCGTGCGACGGCCGGCCTGGCGAATGGACTGCAGGATGCGCCAGCCATCCACATCAGGCAGCATCACGTCGAGCACGATGAGATCGAACTCCTCCGTCATCGCCAGATGGTGTCCATCGAGACCCGTGCGGGCCAGTTCCACGACGAAGCCGGCCTCGCTCAGGCCCTGGCGCAGATAGTCGCCCGTCTTGCCCTCGTCTTCGACGACCAGAAGTCTCATGAAACGGCCCGCGGGTCCACGTTTGCGACGCGGCGTTGCGGCGGCAAAGACCCGACTGTAGGCGCCGCCGGCTTTCGGGAACATGACCGGTTCATGACACCAATGTAATGCGCCGGTCATGGTCCGGTGCGAGGCTCGCCGCCACCATGCGACCGGTCTGCCATAGATCGATTGGAGCTGTTCCCACCATGTTCAACCGAAACGCCGTTTCGCTGGCGCTACCTTCTCGCCGCCGCTTCGTGCAGGGGCTCGCCTCCGGCGGCGTCGTGCTTGGCATGGCGCCATGGTCCCACCCTGCGCACGCCGCGGGCTCGACGTCCATAGGCGCACCTGTGCTGCAAGGCACGGAGTTCAACCTCGAAGTGGCCGAGTCGGCTGTCAACTTCACCGGTGCGCCCCGCATGGCCACGACGATCAACGGATCGATTCCGGCGCCCACGCTGCGCTGGCGCGAGGGAGAAGAGGTCACCATCCGCGTGACGAACCGCCTGCACGAGGACACGTCCATCCATTGGCACGGGATCATCCTGCCCTACCAGATGGACGGCGTGCCGGGCATCAGCTTCGCAGGCATCCCGCCCGGCGCGACCTTCACCTATCGCTTCAAGGTCGAACAAAGCGGCACCTACTGGTACCACTCGCACTCGGGCATGCAGGAGCAGGCCGGCATGTACGGCGCCATCGTCATCGACCCGCGCGACGGTGAATCGATCCGCGCCGACCGCGACCATGTCGTGCAGTTGTCCGACTGGACCGATGAGGACCCGATGCGGGTCTTCGCCAAGCTGAAGGCAGCCGGCGACACGTACAACGTCAACCGGCCGACCGTCATGGACTTCTTCCGTGACGCCACGCGCGAGGGCACCCGGGCCGCTGTCGAAAAACGGCGCATGTGGAACCAGATGCGCATGAACCCGACCGACCTGGCCGATCTGTCGGGGGACACCTTGACCTACCTGGTGAACGGCACGACACCGGCGGGCAACTGGACCGGTCTGTTCCGCCCCGGCGAGCGGGTCCGGCTGCGCTTCATCAATGGCGCCGCCAACACCTTCTACGACGTGCGCATCCCTGGGCTCAAGCTCACCGTCGTTCAGGCCGACGGCCTGAACGTCGAGCCGGTGACCGTCGACGAGTTCCGCTTCGGTCCCGGCGAGACCTACGACGTCCTTGTGCAACCCCAGGATGATGCCTACACCGTATTCGCACAGTCGATGGAGCGCACCGGCTACGCCAGGGGCACGCTCGCGACACGCGCGGGTCTTCAGGCACCCGTTCCGGTGCCGGACCAGCCCGTCGCGTTGTCGATGGCGGACATGATGGGCGCGATGGGCGGTGGCGACATGGCCGGCATGGACCACAGCGGCATGGGTGGCATGCAGGGCATGGACCACAGCCAGCACGCGGGCATGGGGGCAGTGCCACTCGCCGCGGCCAGCGCGCAGGTGCGCCACGCGCGCACCGAGTACGGCGCCAGCAGCGACATGCGAGTGGACATGCCGCGCACCAACCTCGACGACCCCGGCGTCGGACTGCGCGACAACGGTCGGCGCGTGCTGACTCTGGCCGACCTGCACACGGTCGGCGGTCCGCTCGACCCCCGCGGCGCCGAGCGCGAGATCGAACTGCACCTGACCGGCAACATGGAGCGCTACACGTGGTCGCTCGACGGACTCGAGTTCGGCCAGTCCACACCGGTGCACATGCGCTATGGCGAGCGCGTGCGGGTGATCCTGCACAACGACACGATGATGACGCACCCAATGCACCTGCACGGCGTGTGGAGCGAGCTCGAGCAGGCCGACGGCCGCTTCCAGGCGCGGCGCCACACGATCCCGGTGCAGCCGGCGCAGCGCGTGAGCTTCCTCGTCACCGCCGACGCGCTCGGCCGCTGGGCCTGGCACTGCCACCTGCTGCTTCACATGGACTCCGGCATGTTCCGGGAAGTGGTGATCGCATGAGCCGCTTGCTGCAACTACCCATGACCCGAATGAAGATCAACCGAAAGCGAATGAGCCCGGTGAGATTCGCCGCGCTCGGCCTGATTGCCGCAGTGGTGATGCAATCCGCGGTGGCGGCCTCCGACATGGCCAAGGACGGTGGATCGGCGGCACCGGGCGGCGCCAAGCCGTCCCCGACGATGGACCACGGCGACATGAGGATGCAGGGCGGCCCGGCGCCCGCCGACGCCCGCGACCCCCACGCCTATTCCGGCGGGTTTGCGCTCGGCAGCGGGCCCTATGCACTTCCGGGGGGGCGCGGCCTGCACCTGGGCGACGAGAAGGTCTTCGCCTCCGTGGTCGTCGACAACCTCGAGGCGGTGCGGGCCGACGGTCGTACTACCGGTGCCTACGACCTCATGGCCCGCGTCGGCCGCGACTACGACCGGCTGGTGATCAAGGCCGAGGGCGAGGTGTCGGGCGGCAAGGTGCAGGAGTCACGTACCGAAGCGCTGTGGAGTCATGCCACTTCGACCTTCTGGGACGCCCAGCTCGGTCTGCGCCATGACACAGGCGTCGGGCCCAGCCGCAGCTGGATGGCCGTGGGCCTGCAGGGCCTGGCGCCGTACTGGTTCGAGCTCGATGCCACCGCCTACGTCGGCAACGACGGGCGAACCGCCCTGCGCTTGAATGCCGAGTACGAACTGCTGATCACCCAGAAGCTGGTGCTGCAACCGCGCGTCGAGGCCAACTTCTACGGCACGAGCGACCCGGCGCGCGACCTGGGCAAGGGGCTTTCCGACGTCACCGCCGGCCTGCGTCTGCGCTACGAGTTCACACGCCAGTTCGCGCCCTATGTCGGCGTCGAGTGGGCCGGCCTGTTTGGCGAGACCGCCGATCTCGCGCGCGCTGCCAGCGAACAGACGCATGACGCGCGCGTCGTCGCAGGCGTTCATTTCCGGTTCTGACCCCTTGGCCGTCCCGCCACATCGATCACGCGGTCAGGCATTCGCGCGACATCACCTGACCCGACCACCCTCCACGGAGCACCACTCATGAAGATGACCCACAACACCCTGACGATCCTTGCTCTGGCCTGCCTGCCGACGTTGACACTTGCCGCAGGCAACCATGGCTCTCCGGCCGCGGCCAAGGTCGATCGCCACGACATGGCCGACATGCACAAGGACACCCATGTGTCGATGGCCGGCATGGCCGGTGACCCGGCCAAAGTCGACCGGACGATTCCCCTCGAGATGAAGGACTCGATGCGATTCACGCCGGACAAGATCGTCGTCAACGCAGGCGAAACGATCCGATTCTTCATCGTCAACAAGGGCAAGCTGCCGCACGAGATGGTCATCGGCATGCCCGACGAGATCGAGGAGCACGCGGCCATGATGAAGAGCATGCCCGGCATGGCACACAAGGAGGCGAATCAGATCACCCTCGCACCAGGCCAACGCGGCGGCATCGTCTGGCAGTTCTCCAACGCCGGCACGGTCAGCTTTGCCTGCCTGGTGCCGGGTCACAAGGAGGCCGGCATGGTGGGCTCGGTCGAAGTGAACTGAGATCCGGTGCGCCGCCGCCCACACCATGTGCCACCCATCAGCGCCGCAACGATCGAACAAGGACGGCTCTCCTGAACCGCGACCGCGCACGCATCTCGAATGCCCATGTTTGCAGTACGAAACCCCAGTATGCGATTGAGGTGAATCAAGTCGTGAACTTCGCCGCCCCATAGCATCTAACGAAGCCTGACCAAGCCAACCATGCGCTTTTCATTCAACACCCGGACCAAACGGCGCACTGTGCACGTGATGCTGTTCGTCTGGCTGTTTGCACTCGGTTCGGCATGGGCCAACGCCTGCCTGCTTCAGGACGGCCGCGCACATCTGCACGGCTCCGATGACGGCGAAGTCCTGGGCGTTCAGGCGGTGCAGGTCTCGCCCGGCCATCTCGGGGTGGACTCCGACCACCCGGAAAACGCTGGCTCGGCCACGAGCGCCTGCCTGAAGGTCTGTGGCGACGAGTCTCAATCTCCCGTCAAGGTCACACTCGACGTCGAACCGATCGACGCGGCCATGGCGCCGCCGATGGCTGTCGCGTGGGGCATGAGCTCCCTCGATGGCGGGCCGGACCTGGCCTGGATGGAGCTCCCCGCTCCCAGTCCGGGCCTGCCGCTGCGCACCCGCTTCTCGCGCCTGGCTCTATAGCCGCATCCGGCGCCTGCCGCGGAGCCCTGCGCTCTGCCCGTACGCGCCGTCATCCCCATCCGACTTGACGCCGTGCCTTGGTACGGCCTTGACACTCGGACATCGCTCTCTACACGGTGCCCTGCACCGAATGCAGAGCAAGCCTTTCGACCTCATCCCTTTCAGTTCAACTGGAGTTCAACATGACACCCGTTCGCACGCTCATCGCTATCGCCGCTCTGACCGGCGCACCCTTGGCCACATCCGTATGGGCCGCCACTGACGAACAGCACGACAGTCACCATCCGGCCTCGCCCGCCGCCGTACTGCTCGCACAAGCGAAGCCCGCTGCTCCCACGCCCGGCATGGGTGGCATGGGCGCCGCTGGCATGCCGGGCATGGATGCTCAGATGAAGGCCATGCAGGAGATGCACAACAAGATGCTCGCCGCCAAGACGCAGGAGGAGCGCAATGCCCTCATGGCCGAGCAGATGAAGCTCATGCAGAACGGCATGAACATGATGGGCGGCATGGGCCCCGGCGCGATGATGGGCAAACCCGGCGACATGGGGGCCCGTCAGGGGATGATGGAGCAGCGCATGGACATGATGCAGTCCATGATGCAGATGATGATGGACCGCATGCAGTCGGTCCCGGCGGCGAAGTGAGGGTCAGGGCCATGAGCCAGTCACCCATCATGAAATCGCACGCCGACGCGCCCGCCAGCGGACCTCATTGCGTCATGGGCGATCAGGGCATTGCGACAGCGGTCGCGCGCCTCGCCCACGAGTTCCACGACCGGCTCCCGGGAGTGCGTGCAGCGTTGGTCACCAATGCGACCACTGCCCCTCAAGGTTGAAGGAGATGCACATGTTCTACGACGGTGGCGTTTTCATGGGTGGCATGCACTTCCTCTGGTGGATCTTCGGGGTCGGATTGATCGGCGTGCTCGTGTTCTACGGCTTCCGAGGCCACGGCGAGCGGGGTCGCGATTCGCTCGAGTCACCGCACGAGTTGCTGCGGCGGCGCCTCGCGAGCGGCGAGATCACCCCTGAGCAGTACGAGCAGCGCAAGGCGCTGCTCGATCGCGACGCCGCTGGCAAGACCTGAATCAAGCACCGGGCCGGCAAATTTCGTCGATCCCCTTGACATTCCAATGATGTCAAGGTTTACCTTTCAGGTCGAAGGCGGCGCACGGCGTGCCTATCGATTGCGGAAGGACGACCTCACATGACGACGACCCATCACCTACATCAATCAACAACCGCCCATAGGTCTGCCGAGGGTTTGAAGGATCCGGTGTGCGGGATGGCCGTGACCGCGCAGTCCGAGCATCACGCCCTGTACGAAGACCGGCGCAACTACTTCTGCAGCGCGAAGTGCCTGACCAAGTTCGTCGCTGACCCGGCACGCTACGCGTCCGCGGCTGCCGACAAGACCGTTGCCGAGACACCTCCGCAGGCGGACGGCACGATCTACACCTGCCCGATGCACCCGGAGATCCGCCAGGACCACCCCGGAAGCTGCCCAAAGTGCGGAATGACGCTCGAGCCGGTCATGCCCACGCTCGCCGACGATCAGAACCCGGAACTGGCCGACTTCTCGCGCCGCTTCTGGTGGACGCTGCCCTTCTCCGCCGTTGTCATGGTGCTCGCCATGGCCGGCCACCGGATCGGCTGGTTCGAGCCCGGCGTGCAGACCTGGATCGAACTGGTGCTGACGCTGCCCGTCGCACTGTGGGCCGGCTGGCCGTTCTATGTGCGCGGTGTGCAGTCCGTCATCAACCGCAGTCCCAACATGTGGACGCTGATCGGCCTGGGCACCAGCGTGGCCTTCGTCTACAGCGTCGTGGCAACCGTGGCGCCGCAGGTATTCCCTGCCACCTTCGTCGTCGACGGCATCGTGGCGGTCTATTTCGAGGCCGCTGCGGTCATCATCTCGCTGACGCTGTTCGGCCAGATCCTTGAGCTGAAGGCGCGCTCGCAGACCTCGGCGGCCATCAAGTCGCTGCTCGGCCTGGCGCCCAAGACGGCACGCCGCATTGCCGCCGACGGGACTGAGGAAGATGTCCCGCTCGCCAACGTGCATGTCGGTGACCAGCTGCGCGTGCGCCCGGGAGAGAAGGTGCCGGTCGACGGCGTCGTCGTCGAAGGCAGCAGTGCGCTCGACGAATCCATGCTCACCGGCGAGCCACTGCCGGTGACCAAGCGCCCAGGCGACAAACTGATCGGCGCCACGATGAACACAAGCGGCGCGCTGGTGATGCGCTCCGAGCATGTCGGCTCGGCGACCGTGCTGTCGCAGATCGTGCAGATGGTGGCGCAGGCGCAGCGCTCGCGTGCGCCGATGCAGCGCATGGCCGATCTGGTGGCAGGCTACTTCGTCGTCACGGTGGTGGCCATCGCGGTGCTGACATTCTTCGCCTGGGGCCTGTTCGGACCCGAGCAGGGTTGGGTCTTCGGCCTCATCAACGCGGTGGCGGTGCTGATCATCGCCTGCCCTTGCGCGCTCGGCCTGGCCACGCCAATGTCGATCATGGTTGCCACCGGCAAGGGCGCGACGAACGGCGTGCTGTTCCGCGACGCCGCAGCGATCGAGAACCTGCGCAAGATCGACACGCTGATCGTCGACAAGACCGGCACGCTGACCGAGGGCCGGCCCACCTTCGAGAGGGCCATCGCCACCCATGGATTCGAGGACGTGGAGGTGCTGCGCCTGGCCGCCAGCCTGGACCAGGGCAGCGAACATCCGCTGGCCGCGGCCATCGTCGCGGCGGCGCGCGAGCAGGGGCTGACCCTGGCCAAGCCCGAAGCGTTTGATTCCGAGTCGGGCATCGGCGTGCGTGGCAACGTGCAAGGCAAGGCACTGGCCTTGGGCAACACCACGTTGATGGAGCAACTTGGCGTGAAGGTGGACCCGCTGAAGGCGCAGGCCGAAGTACTGCGCAGCCAGGGTGCGAGCGTCATGCATCTGGCGGTCGACGGCCGGCTGGCGGGTCTGCTTGCGGTGTCGGACCCGGTCAAGTCGACGACGCCCGATGCCCTGGCCGCGCTGCGCAAGTCGGGCCTGCGCATCGTGATGGCCACCGGCGACGGCCTGACCACGGCGCGCGCCGTCGGCAAGCGCCTGGGCATCGACGAAGTACACGGCGAGGTCAAGCCAGCGGACAAGCTGGCCTTGGTCGAAGAACTGCAGAAGGAAGGCCGGATCGTCGCGATGGCCGGCGACGGCATCAACGACGCCCCGGCGCTCGCCAGGGCCGACGTGGGCATCGCGATGGGCACCGGCACCGACGTGGCCATGAACAGCGCCCAGCTCACGCTCGTCAAGGGCGACCTGCGCGGCATCGCAACGGCGCGCGCACTGTCGGTCGCCACCGTGGCCAACATGAAGCAGAACCTCGGCTTCGCCTTCGTCTACAACGCGCTGGGCGTGCCACTTGCCGCAGGTGTGCTGTTCCCCTTCACGGGCTGGCTGCTGTCGCCGTTGATTGCGGCGCTGGCGATGAGCCTGAGTTCGGCTTCCGTGATCACCAACGCGTTGCGCCTGCGCGGCGCAAAGCTGGATCGAGACTGACCATGGTGTGGCGCCAAAGCGCAGCCATTGCCACACCCAGGATGTCCGCAACCCTTGCCGCGGACCCGAATCGTCGTCTGCGGCTCACACCAAGTCCAACCCGAAACGGAACTGGAGAGACACATGAGGATTCCCGCTGAAGGACCAAAGTTTATGGCGCTCGCGGCATTGATCGTCGCATCCGGACTGCCCGCCTGGGCGCAGCGCATCAAGGACCTGCCCCCGTCTTCGCGCGGCGTCAACATGCCGGCGCTGTCGCCACAGGCAGTCGCTGGCCGACAAGCGTATGACGCCACTTGTGCCCAGTGCCACGGCGCCTACGGTCTTGGCACCGACAAGGGCCCGCCGTTCCTGGACCCGGTGTACAACCCGGGGCACCACGCGGACAACGCCTTCTGGTCTGCCGTCAGGCAGGGCGTGAAGCAGCACCACTGGCGTTTCGGAGACATGCCGCCGCAGCCAGAGGTCAGCGACGAGCAATTGGCACAGATCGTGCGCTATGTGCGCGAACTGCAACAGGCCAACGGCATCAAGTTCGCGCCGCACCGCATGTGACGCAGACAACCATGCCGCAAGCGACGTTGCACCTTGCCGCCATCGGTTTCACGGTGTTCGCGATCGTCGTCATTCCCGTGACGACCACTGCGCAGGGCACGACGTCGACGGCCTCCGCCATCTATGCCAGCCAATGCCTGGCCTGCCATGGCGCCGACGGCACCGGCCCGATGCCCGGGATGCCGGACTTTACCGATCCGTCCGGCGTCCTCGCAAAGAGCGACGAGGTGTTGCTGCGCAGCCTGATCGAAGGCGTGCAACGGCCCGGGGCAAGTGTCGCCATGCCGCCCCTGGGCGGCAATCCTGTGCTGACACCCGCCGACATGCGAACCGTCCTCACCTACCTGCGGCGCGAGTTCGCGCCACCCGTCCCAAGATCCACCGGAGCAAAGTGACATGCATTTCCGATCGAAACTCGCGATTCCGACCGCGCTGGCGTTGATGCTGAGCGCTGCAGCGGCGCTGGCCGCACCCACCGTCTTCATCCCGCTCGGCACCGGCAATCAAGTCATCGCAGTCGACGCGGCCACCGACCGCATCACCGCGACTTTTTCCGACGTGATCGACGCCCACGGTCTGGTCGCCACACCCGACGGCGAGTACCTGGTGGCCGGCAGCCTGAAGGAGACGCCATTGCCGGCCGGCAGCCCACCGGACGCGCCCAACAGCAAGCTGTTCCTGGTGCACCCGGTGCATGGCCATGTCATGTCGACGATTGCCGTGTCCGGATGGACCCACCATCAGGCAATCACGCCCGATGGTCGCTACGTGATCTCCACCCATCCCACGCGCGGCGGCGTCAGCGTGGTCGACCTGCAATCGAACCGTGTGGCCGCGACGATCCCGACCGGGCCGGCACCGAACTACACGGTGATCACGCGCGACGGCAAGCGGGCCTTCGTGAGCAACAGTGGCAACGGCACCCTGAGCGAGATCGAACTGGGCGCGTGGCGCGTGACCCGCACGCTGGAGGCCGGGCCGGCCCCGGAGCATCTCGTAATCTCGGGCGACGAGCAAACCTTGTACTCGCTCAACCCGCGGGCCGGCACGGTGAGCGCTGTCTCCGTGGCCAGCGGCAAGATCACCAAGACCTACAAGGTGGGCACCAAGCTGCACGGGCTCGACCTCGGCAACGACGGCCAGACCCTCTTCGTCAGCGACCTGGCCGAGAACCAGCTGATCGCACTCGGCGTTCGAGACGGCTCGCAGCGCAAGCTGGCCCTGTCGCCCGCCCCCTATCACCTGAACACAATCCGAGGCACCGACAAGGTCTATGTCTCCAGCCGAAGCGACCCCGTCATCTGGGTGGTGGACCAGAAGAGCCTGACGCTCAGCGGCACCATCAAGCTGCCGGCTGGCGTCGGGCATCAGATGGCGGTGCTGCCCTGACACAGGGCCGCTGGGTACTCTCCACCGAATGGGCGCGTTCGTGCGGAGTTCATTGGTCCGACCTGGCCTCGCGTGCCGCGCGCCGCCTGGCCCTCCAGTCGTGAAGCACCTTCGCCACGACCGGCAACAAGGTCAGACCGCCCAGCGCCAGGACCGAAACCAGGATTCGGTCACCCTCACCGCTGCCCATCTCCTTGCCGAAATGGGCCAGCACGAAGCTCGAGGGCGCGATACCTGCCAGCGTCGCCAGAGCGAAGCGCCACGTCGACAGCACGGTGAGACCGGCGCCATAGCTGACGATGTCGAAGGACAGGAAGGGCAAGAGACGGCTGACGAACACAATGCCCGTCAACGCATTCTGCGAGCCTGCCAATCCGACTGCGAGGCGCCCGCCGAACCAGCGGTGCACTGTGTCGAACCCCACGAGCCGGGCAATTCCAAACGCGCCCATGGCACCGGCCTGAGCTCCGAGCAATACATACAGCGCGCCCCAGCCGTGCCCATAGGCCGCGCCGGCCGCCAGTGCAATGGGTGCGCTCGGAACCGGGCTGACCAGGATGGCCAGCGTCATCAGCGCAATGACCGCTACCGGGCCCCAGGAACCCAACTGAATGACGCGCGCGTGAAGCGCTTCGGGGTCCACGATCGTCGCCAATGCGCCGCTGTCGCGCATGAACACATACGCCCAGACGAGCAGGCCGACCACGATCGCACCGAAGATCAGTTTGCTGCGAAGTTTCATGTCATCCCAAGGCCCGGTTCGCGTCCGCAGCGCTGTTCAAGAGAGCTGACCGCGCACCTGTCATCGCCGCGCTGGCGCCCACGGTGGAATCACGCAGGCGCCGTTCAGGGGCGCGAGCCCTTCGCCGCCTGGGCATTCATCTGATCGTGTTTCTGCCGCACATCCGCAGGCCATTGCGCCTTGATCCAGGAGAGCACGGCGACGATCTCGTCGTCGCTGAGATTGCCTTCGTAGACCGGCATCGCGGTCTTGTAGCTGGGGTCGCCGATGATGCTCGCGACTCCGAACTTGGTGATGCGAAAGAGTGTCTCGTCCGGGTGATGCCAGGTGTGGCCACTGGCGTCGTGCGGCGGCGCCGGCAGCAGATCGTCGGGGCCGCGCGTTCGCCACTCGGGCTGACCTTCGAGCCGCGCACCATGGCACGCAGCGCATTGCGCCACGTAGATGCGTTCGCCGACCGCCAGCGCCTTGGGATCATCCGGACGCAGACCCTGACCCGCAGGCGCAGTAGCCTCCGCTGGCACCGAGACAAAAGGATTGAAGTTGACCGCGACCACGACCGCGACCACCAGCAGGCCGGCCATTGCTGCGTACAAAGTGGTGTTCTTCATGGGCTCCTCGACGGATCGTGGTGGAAGTGACTTGCTGATCAGTCTGCCATGGACCACCGACGGAGCACCGACGCGCCACCCCATGGATTTGCCCGTTCGTCTGATCGGTTTCAACTCAGGACGATTCGAAGTCGATAGAATCCGCTCCGGACTCCTCCCCTCGACACCATCGTGCATCGCCTGATCGCCATCCTGCTGATGTTGTGGCTGCCCTTGCAGGCCGTTGCAGGCATCGCCACGCCGGCCTGCGCGCGTCTGCACGTAGCGCACTCGGCTGTCGCTGCAGATGCGGGGCCTGTACATGCGCATGGCGGTGGATCGCAGCATGCCCATCACGCGGCCGTGCAAGACGATGGGAGCACTACCCAGCCCGCGGTCCACATGCACGCAGATGACCAGGGTTCATCGTCTGGCCCTCAGTGTGCTGACTGCCTAATGGCCTGCGGCGCCTGCGTCCAGGCCCAGGCGGTCACCGGCCTGCGGCTCGACCTCGGCGCCGGCCCTGCCCGGCATGGCACTGAGGCCTTCGCCTCGGCGGGCACGAACCGGGCCCTCGAGCCCCCCATCGCCGCCGCCTGAAGCGGCGGGACCTGCATTTCCCGTTGCGTCGTCGGCGCGGCCCGTGAGGCCGTGCACCGTGCGCGCGCCCGTCGCTTCCTTCGAGTGCTCCACCCGCAACCGAGGAAGTCATGAACCGATTCGTCCTGATCACCGGCGTCGCGCTGACGCTCCTGTGCACGGCCGCGCTGTCCGCTGCGGAGCCGCCCGCCGTCACCCACACCATGACACTGGCCGACGCCGTCGCCCAGGCCTGGGCGCGGACACCCGCCGCCAACGCGCTGCCCCACCGTCAGGCCGCCGCCGACGCCCAGGCGCGTGCGGCCGACGGCTGGACACCGGGGCCGCCCAGCGTCGGCCTGTCCACCCTCAACGACCGCCTGCAAGCGCGCGCGGGACGGCAGGAGTGGGAGATCGAAGTGGCCACCCCGCTGTGGTTGCCCGGCCAGCGCGACGCTCAGCGTGCGTTGGCGCAGACGAACCAGCAACTGCTTTCCGCCAGAGCCGTGGTGCGTCGCCTGGAACTGGCCGGGCAGGTGCGCGAGGCGTGGTGGCAATTGGCCACCGCACGCGCGTCGCTCGCCCTGGCACAGCGGCGTGTGGCAAGCGCGGATGCGCTGCACGCCGACGTCGAACGGCGCTTGCGGGCGGGCGAACTGGCCCGCACCGATGCCAACGCCTCGGGCGCGGAAGTTCAAATGGCGCGGACCGAGTCGCTCGACGCGCAGCGCGAGGAACGCGATGCGCTGCTGGCCTGGCGCGCGCTTGTCGGCGTCGCGGCGCCCGCGGCCGTCGCCGAGGAGTCCATGCCGCCAGATCGGGCAGCCACGGACACGCACCCGGCGCTCGTGGCCGCACACGCGACTGTCGATGTCGCGTTGGCGCAGTTGCGCACGGCCGACCGCAGTCGGCGCGAAGCGCCCGAACTCGCCCTGCGCTGGATGCGCGAGCGCGGCAACGGCGCGGAGCCGTACGCCAGCGCGCTCGGTGTCCAGCTTCGAATTCCCTTGTCGTCGGCGCCGCAGGTCAGCGCCGAACTGTCCGGCGTGCGCGCCGAACTGGCCGAGGCCGAGGCCGAACGTCAATTGCTGCGCGAGCAACTCAGGCTCGACGCGGAATCCGCGCACCGCGGGCTCGAATCGGCCGACAAGATGCTGGACCTGGCACGCACGCGCGCCGCCCTGACCGCCGACACCTCGGCGCTGCTGCAGAAGTCCTTCGCGCTCGGTGAGACCGACCTGGCGACGCTGTTGCGGGCACGCGCCGACGCCTTCCATGCCGATGCGGCACTTGCGCGCCAGGCGTTGGCGCGCTCAGCAGCCGTGTCCCGACTCCATCAATCTCTCGGAATCCTGCCATGAACAAGAACCTGAACCTGGCGCTTGGCGCCGCGCTGCTCATGCTTGGCCTGTTCACCGTCGGCGCAGCGCGCGCCCATGGCGACGAGGACCACTCGGCGCCCGCGTCGGCGGCGGTGTCGACCTCGCTGCCGCGCGTCGGCGTGACCACCGAGGACTTCGAAATCGTCGCGGTGCTGGAGGCCTCGCGGCTGCTGGTCTTCGTCGACCGCAGCACCAGCAATGAGCCTGTGGCGCAGGCGCAAGTCGAGGTGGATGGGGTCGGTCCGGGTGCCAGCGCACCCGAGGTGGCGCCGGGGGTCTATGCGCTGACCCTGGCGCAGCCGCTGGCAGCCGGCGCCCATGCGCTGACCGTGACGATCCAGACCGCCGACACCAGCGACCTCCTCACGGCGACGCTGGAGGTGCCGGTCGCGGTCGACGCTTCGGTGACCGACGTGCGATCGGGGTTCGTCAGCTCGATCAGCCCGCTCTGGCCCTGGCTCGCGGGCGCCGCCGTGCTGGCCACGGCGGGCCTGATCTGGCTCGCGATACGCCGCCGCAAGCCCGCCCCCGCCGCCTGATGACCGAGGAACTGAACATGAAAATCCAACGCACTCCTGCGATCTTCGGCACCCTGCTGGCCGCCGTCCTGATCACTGCACCGGCTCTCGCCCACGAAGGCGAGGATCACTCCAAGGACAAGAAGGCAATCCCGGCAGCGACCACGGGCGCACTGATGACGAGCGTCGGCGCCGCCGATCGCGAGGCGCCAGCACGGATGACCGACGGCGGCCTGTTCGTGCCCAAGCCGGTCCAGCGCCAGCTCGGCCTGCGCACGGTTCGGGCCGTGCTCGACGAGCTGTCGGCGACGGTCGAACTCAATGGTCGCGTGGTCTCGGAGCCCGGTGCCGGCGGCCGCATCCAGGCCACGCAGGCAGGCACCGTGGTGTCCGGTGGGCGCGGCTTCCCGGCCCTCGGGACCCGGGTGCGCAAGGGCGAGGTCGTCGCGCAGTTGCGTCCGCTCGTCAGCAGCCTGGAGCGCGCCGGCGAAGTGGCGGAGCAAGCCGACCTGTCGGCTCAGCAGCAATTGGCCGAGCGCCGCGCGCAGCGCCTGATGCAGCTCGAAGGCTCGGTCCCGGCCAAGGAGATCGAGGCCGCGCAGATCGAGGCCCGTGCCCTGCGCGATCGTCTGGCGGCACGCAAGAGCGGCCTCGACGTCGCGCAGCCCTTGCTGGCGCCGGCCAGCGGCGTCATCGGCGTCGTGCACGTCGTGGCCGGCGAGGTGGTGGACGCCAAGGACATCCTGTTCGAGATCATCGACCCGTCCCGGCTCGCGGTGGAGGCGCTGAGCTACGACCCTGCCTTGCCCGCCAGACTGAGCGGCAGCGCCGAACACGAAGCCCTGGCCGGCGAGGCCAGGCTCGTGCTGCGCCTGATCGGTGCCGGCCTGCAGTTGCGCGAGCAGGCGCTGCCGATGCAGTTCCGGATCCTGTCGGCCAGCGCGCCGGTCGCGGTCGGCCAGCCGGTCAAGGTGTTGCTGAAGACCGCCGGCGGTGGCAAGGGCATCGCACTGCCGAAGTCGGCAATGAGCCTGAACAGCGCCGGCGAAACGGTGGTCTGGGTGCACACCGAGGCCGAGCGTTTCGAAGCGCGCCGAGTCACTTACCGTGCGCTGGGCGTCGACAGCATCGCCATCGATTCGGGGCTGAATGCCGGCGATCGTGTCGTCGTCGCCGGCGCCACCTTGCTGGCGCAAGTCCGCTGAAGGGGCCCCCATGTTCGACAAACTGATTCAGGCCAGCCTCAAGCAACGCTTGATCGTCCTCGGCCTGACCCTGGTGCTGGCCATCTACGGCGTGCTGGCCGCGCGCAAGATGCCGGTGGACGTCTTCCCCGACCTCAACAAGCCCACCGTCACGCTGATGACCGAGGCCGGCGGCATGGCGCCGGAGGAAGTGGAGCAGCTCGTCACGCTGCCACTCGAGTCCAGCATGAACGGCATGCCCGGCGTGACGCGCGTGCGTTCGGTCTCGGGCGTCGGCTTGTCGGTGGTCTATGTCGAGTTCGAGTGGGGCACCGACATCTACCGCAACCGCCAGCAGGTCACCGAGCGCATGAACCTGGTGCGCGAGCAACTGCCAGAGGGCGTGGTGCCGCAGCTCGGGCCGATCTCGTCGATCATGGGCGAGATCCTGCTGCTGGCATTGCCTGCCGATCCCGACCAGGTCAGCCCGATGGCAGTGCGCGAATACGCCGACTGGGTCGTGCGGCCGCGCCTGCTGACGCTGCCGGGGGTGGCGCAGGTCATCACGATCGGCGGCCAGGTCCGACAGTACCGTGTCGAGCTCATCCCGGCCCAGCTCCAGGCGCTGGGCGTCGAGCGCGAGCGCATCGACGAAGCCTTGCGCGACTTCGGCAGCAACACCAGCGGCGGCTTCCTGGAGGCCCAGGGGCGCGAGTACCTGATCCGCCAGATCGGCCGCACGACCCGCATCGAAGATCTGCAGAACGTCGTGGTCGCGGTCAAGAACGGACAGCCGGTGCTGCTCAAGCAGGTCGCCCGGGTCGAGGTCGCCGCGGCCATCAAGCGCGGCGACGGCAGCTACAAGGGCAAGCCGGCGGTCATCCTGTCGGTGCAGAAGCAGCCGGCGGCGGACAGCGTGCAGCTGACCCGCGCCATCGAGGCAGCGGTCGAGTCGCTGGCCAAGAACCGCCCGGCCGGCATCGAGGCGCCGGGCTTCCTGTTCAAGCAGGCCGACTTCATCGAGCACTCGATCGGCAATGTGAGCGAGGCGCTGCGCGACGGCTCCGTGATGGTGGCGATCGTGCTGTTCCTTTTCCTGCTCAACATGCGCACGACGCTCATCTCGCTGACCGCCATTCCGGTGTCGCTGCTCACGACCGCGGTCGTGTTCAGCCTGTTCGGCCTGTCGATCAACACGATGACCCTGGGCGGCCTGGCGATCGCGATCGGCGAACTGGTCGACGACGCCGTGGTCGGGGTCGAGAACGTGCTGCGCCGATTGCGCCAGAACCGGTTGCTTGCCGAGCCCAAACCGGTGATCGATGTCATCGCCAAGGCCTCGACCGAAGTGCGCAGCGGCGTCGTCTATGCCACCTTCATCGTCGTGCTGGTGTTCCTGCCGCTGTTCGCGTTGCCCGGCATCGAAGGGCGTCTGTTCACCCCGCTCGGGCTGGCTTACATCGTCTCGATCCTGGCCAGCATGCTGGTCGCGACCTCGCTCACGCCGGTGATGTGCTACTGGCTGCTGCCGAAGATGAAGCGCCTGGACCATGGCGACAGCCCGCTCGTGCGCTGGCTCAAGCGCTGGGACGAGCGACTGCTCGGCTGGTCGTTCAAGCGCTCCGGATGGCTGCTGGGTCTGGCCGCGGCGGCCGTGGTGGCGGCGGGTTTCGCGGCCACCCTGTTCCCGCGCTCCTTCCTGCCGCCATTCAACGAGGGCACCTTGACCGTCAACGTGCTGATGAACCCCGGCACCGCGTTGTCCGAATCCAACCGCATCGGCACCCTGGCCGAGACGATCTCGATGCAGGTGCCCGAGGTGACGCAGGTCGGCCGGCGCACCGGCCGCGCCGAGCAGGACGAACATGCCGAAGGGGTGCACTACACCGAGATGGATGTGGACCTGCGT
Source organism: uncultured beta proteobacterium (assembly GCA_963706655.1). Lineage (GTDB taxonomy): Bacteria > Pseudomonadota > Gammaproteobacteria > Burkholderiales > Burkholderiaceae_C > Rubrivivax. The sequence goes on along the minus strand of CAVPNN010000020.1, from coordinate 9,280 downwards.
GCATCGGATCGCTCGCGCGGCGAAATCATCGAAGACCTGCGCAGCCGGCTCGCGGTGCTGCCGTCTGCCGTCAGCATCGGCCAGCCGATCTCGCATCGCCTGGACCACCTGTTGTCGGGCGTGCGGGCGCAGATCGCGCTCAAGGTCTATGGCGACGACCTGGACACGCTGCGTGACGTGGCGGAACGATTGCGCGCGGACATGGCCCGCATCCCGGGCATCGCGGACCTGCAGATCGAGAAGCAGGTGCTGATCCCGCAGATCAAGATACGCCTCGACTACGACGCCGCGGCACGCTACGGCGTGGCGCCAGGCGCGGTGCTGCGCGGCCTGGAGCAGATGATCGAAGGCGAACGCATCACCCAGATCGTCGAGGGCAATCGCCGCTTCGACCTGCTGGTACGTCTGCCCGAGCAGGCGCGCGACCCACAGGCCTTGCGAGGCCTGTTGATCGAAACCCCGAGCGGTCATGTGCCGCTGTCGAAAATCGCCAGCATCGAAGAAAGCCAGGGGCCGAATCAGGTCGGGCGCGAAAACGGCCGCCGGCGCATCGTGCTGTCGGCGAACGCCGACGGGGACCTGGGCCCGGTCGTGGCCGGGATCCGCCAGGTGATCGACAGCAGCCACCTGCCGGACGGCTACTTCACGGCGCTCGAGGGTCAGTTCCAGGCCCAGGAAGATGCGACCCAGCTGATCGGACTGCTGTCACTGGTCTCGCTGGCGATGGTCTTCATGGTGCTCTACAGCCGCTACCGCTCGACGGTGCTCGTGCTCATCGTCATGGGCAACATTCCGCTCGCGCTGGTGGGCAGTGTGGCCGGGCTGTGGATCGCCGGGCAGCCGCTGTCGGTAGCGGCGCTGGTGGGCTTCATCACGCTGGCCGGCATCGCGACGCGCAACGGGATCCTGAAGATCAGCCACTACATCAACCTGTGCGCATTCGAGGGCGAGACCTTCGGCGACCGGATGATCGTGCGCGGCTCGCTCGAGCGGCTCACGCCGGTGCTGATGACGGCGCTGGTCGCGGCCATCGCCCTGGTGCCGCTGCTGATGTCGGCCGATGCGCCTGGCAAGGAGGTGCTGCACCCGGTGGCGGTCGTGATCTTCGCCGGGCTGATCAGCTCGACCTTGCTCGACACGCTGCTGACGCCGGTGATGTTCCGCCTGTGGGGCGCAAAGCCCACCGCGCGCCTCGTCGCATCGAAGTCGGCCGAGAGTTTCTGAATCTGTTCCCCTTCCCTTCCCCAACTGGAGTTCAACCATGATCCGTTTCCGCTTCGTCCCCTTGCTGCTTGCCGCGCTGGCGATGGCACCCCTGGCCTGGGCCCATGACGACGCCACGCTGGACGCCACCGCGGGCGCCAACGGCGGCCGCCTGCGCATGGCCGGCATCTACCACTACGAACTGCTGGTCGCGCCTGCGAGCAAGGCGGCCCAGGCCGCACCGGTCATCGTCTACGTGACCGACCATGCCGGCACCAAGGTCCCGACGACTGGCGCCACTGGTACCGCCACCATCCTGAGCGGCAGCAAGAAGACGACCGTCACGCTGGTGCCGGACGTCGACAACCGGATGAAGGGTGACGCGGTCTACCAGTCCAGCGCCGACATGAAGGTCATCGTCTCGATCTCGATCAACGGCAAGCCTGCCGAGGCGGCCCGCTTCACGCCGTTGGCAAAAGCTGCATCCACGGACCACAGCGGGCACAAGTAGCAGGGCAGGCAGCCGGGCCAGCGCGCGCGAGCTATCTTTCCGGTCGGCGATCGTCGAGACTCGGGCGCAGTCGCAGCGGCTCGCCGGTGCGGCTGCGTCCGTCAATGCGCACAAGGCTCCGCATCCCTGAAGGAGGAGGCACCAATGCAAACAATCCGAGCGACCATGGTGGGCTGGTGCCTGCTCGCGATGACCTCGGGCGTGGCACATGCCGAGACGAGCGAAGTCAGCAGCAGCGGCTTCACGGTCACCCATTCGATGGTGGTCGACAGCGACCCGGCCAAGGTCTGGATCGCCTTCACGCAGCTGCCGCGCTGGTGGAACAGCGCCCACACCTGGTCGGGGCAGGCGTCGAACATGAGCCTGGACGCCCAGGCCGGTGGCTGCTGGTGCGAACGCTGGGGCGATGCATCTTCGGCCATGCACGGCCGGGTGCTGATGGCGCTGCCCGGCTCGGCGCTGCGTCTGCAGGCCTGGCTGGGGCCGCTGCAGGAGATGCCGGTGTCAGGCGTGCTCACCTTCGGCACCGCGCGTCGCGACGGCGCAACGCGGCTGCGTGTGACCTACCGCGTCTCGGGTGCCGCCGAGGCCGGGCTGGACAAGCTGGCAGCTGCGGTCGACGCGGTGCTCGGCGAGCAGGTGCGCCGCCTGAAGGCCTTTGTCGAGACCGGCAAGCCAGACTGAACCGGCCTGCGGCGAAGGGCCCGGTCGACCCGGCGGCGACGCCTGTCGTGCGTCGGGTACGGGGCAGTCCCTAGGCAAAAACCCGGTCATGGCATTCAGCGACTCTATGGACGCATAGCAAAGTTTGCTGGGTCCGATCCGCCGCCCTACTTCTAGAATCCGCGGCAGACCCGGGGAAGAGCCGATCGAGGAGATGACCACGATGTTCGCCACCAATCCGTTTGCCGCATTGACCGACATGCTGCCCGCCAACGCGATGCAGATCTATGTCGTGCTCGCGGTGCTGGCCGTGGTCGCTGGCGTCCTGCTGGACATGGCCCACAAGGGCAGCGCCACGTACTTCTTCGCCAACTGGCGCAAGACCAAGGCCAAGGCGTCCAAGCCGCTGGGCGGCGGCGAGATGGTGTCGATCGCGGTCAAGACTGGCCTCGTCGACGTGCTGGCCTCGGGCGAGTTCTGCAACATGCGCCGGCGCATCGCACACCTGCTGACGATGTACGGCTTCGTGCTCTATGTCGGCACCACCGCGCTGATGATCTTCGGCTACCCGACCGACGCGACACCGGCTCCTGCCATCGTGGCGCAGCTGTGGTGGCTCGGCGGACTGATGGTCTGCGCCGGCGGTTACTGGTTCTGGTTCTTCATCCGGGTCGACGTCGCAGCCGAGGGCGGCTCCCCCTGGCGCCTGGTGCGCGCGGACCTGTTCGTGGTCTCACTCGTGATCAGCGTGACGCTGGGCCTGGTCTGGGCCGCGCTGCAGGCGAACTCGAGCGCAATGGCGACCGCCTTCTTCGGTCTCTACATCATCGCCACGACGGTGCTGTTCGGCTCGGTCACCTGGTCCAAGTTCGCGCACATGTTCTTCAAGCCTGCGGCGGCGTTCGAGAAGCGGGTGACCAAGGCCAATGGCAGCGCCGAGAACCTGCCGACCCAGACCCGTGACGATCCCGAGCAGCAGAAAAGACACTCCATGGAGCTGTTGCGAGACGCACCGATGGACATGGGGCTCGGTATCAAGCGCGAGGCGCCGCGCCACTATTGAATTGAAGGTCAGCCCGCAAGTTCAGTTGGAATCGACAAGGAGCAGGAACAATGCCTACGTTCGTCTATATGACGAGGTGCGACGGATGCGGACACTGCGTCGACATCTGCCCGTCCGACATCATGCACATCGACAAGGTGACGCGTCGCGCCTACAACATCGAGCCCAACATGTGCTGGGAGTGCTACTCCTGCGTCAAGGCCTGTCCGCAGAACGCGATCGATGTGCGCGGCTATGCCGACTTCGCCCCGCTCGGGCACAGCGTGCGGGTCCAGCGCGATGAACGCAAAGGCACGATCGCCTGGAAGATCAAATTCCGTAACGGCACGGAAAAGGAGTTCCTGTCGCCCATCACGACCAAGCCCTGGGGCACGGCGATCCCCAAGCTCGCCGATGTGCCCGGACCGAACAAGGAAATGCGCGACAGCGAGTTGCTTTACAGCGAGCCGAAGTACATCCGCCTGGATGACGGCGGCTTGCATACGCTCAAGTCCAACGGTCTCAAGATGACGAAAGGCGTGGTGTACTGATGGCCTACGAAACGATCATCGAAGACGGCATCGACGTTCTTGTCGTCGGTGCAGGTCTTGGCGGCACCGGTGCCGCATGGGAGGCCAGGTACTGGGGTCAGGACAAGAAGATCGTCATTGCCGAGAAGGCCAATATCGATCGCTCCGGTGCTGTCGCCCAGGGCCTGTACGCGATCAACTGCTACATGGGCACCCGCTGGGGCGAGAACAAGCCCGAGGACCATGTCCGCTACGCGCGCACCGACCTGATGGGGATGGTGCGCGAGGACTTGCTGTTCGACATGGCCCGACACGTCGACTCGACGGTGCACCAGTTCGAAGAGTGGGGCCTGCCCATCATGAAGAACCCGAAGACCGGGCGCTATCTGCGCGAAGGTCGGTGGCAGATCATGATTCACGGCGAGTCCTACAAGCCGATCGTGGCCGAGGCCGCCAAGAAGTCGGCCGACAAGGTCTTCAACCGCATCTGCGTGACCCACCTGCTGATGGATGACAGCAAGGAAAACCGGGTGGCCGGTGCCGTCGGCTTCAACGTGCGCACGGGCAACTACCACGTCTTCAAGTCCAAGACCGTGATCTGCGGCGCGGGCGGTGCCTCCAACATCTTCAAGCCGCGCTCGGTCGGCGAAGGGTCCGGCCGCACCTGGTATGCGCCCTGGTCGTCTGCGTCGGCCTACGGGCTCATGATCAACGCCGGCGCCAAGATGACGCAGATGGAAAACCGCATCGTGCTGGCGCGCTTCAAGGACGGCTATGGCCCGGTCGGTGCCTACTTCCTGCACCTGAAGACCTATACCCAGAACGGTCTGGGCGAAGAGTACGAATCGAAGTGGTTCCCCGAACTGCAGAAGATGGTCGGCAAGGAGTATCTCGATCCCGAAGCGTCGCACCTGACCCATCGGCCGATCCCGACCTGCTTGCGCAACCATGCCTTGATCAACGAAGTGAATGCCGGCCGCGGCCCGATTCACATGATCACGATGCAGGCATTCCAGGATCCTCATCTGGAAGAAGTCGGCTGGGAAAACTTCCTCGGCATGACCGTCGGCCAGGCGGTCCTGTGGGCCGCCACCGACGTCGACCCCAAGAACGAGAACCCCGAGCTGACGACGTCCGAGCCCTATGTCATGGGCTCGCACGCAACCGGCTCGGGTGCCTGGTGCTCGGGTCCCGAGGACCTTTCCCCGCCCGAGTACTTCTGGGGCTACAACCGCATGACGACGATCGAAGGCCTGTTCGGCGCCGGTGACGCGGTCGGCGGCACGCCGCATGCCTTCTCGTCGGGCTCGTTCACCGAAGGGCGTCTGGCCGCGAAGGCTGCCTGCAAATACATCGACGACGGCAAGGCCGAAGGCATTGTCGTGTCCGATGAGCAGATCAACCGCCGCAAGACCGAGATCTACAAGCCTCTGGAGCACTACAGGGTCTACCGCAATGTGATCGTGGCGGGCGACGTCAACCCGCACTACATCAACCCGAAGCAGGGCCTGGAACGTCTGCAGAAGCTGATGGACGAATACTGCGGCGGCGTGACCGTCAGCTACATGACCAACGAGAAGCTCCTGAGCATCGGCCTCAAGAAGCTCAAGATCATGGAAGAAGACCTGCAGAACCTGGCCGCAGAGGACATCCACGAGTTGCTGCGTGCCTGGGAACTGATGCACCGCCATCGCGCCGCGGAGTGCGTCACGCAGCACACGCTGTTCCGCAAGGAGACCCGTTGGCCGGGCTACTATTACCGCGGCGACGCGATGAAGCTCGACGACGAGAACTGGCACGTGCTGACGGTGTCGCGCCGCGACCCGCAATCCGGTGAATACACGATGGAGAAGGCGCCTCTGTATCACCTGGTGGCGGACGAATGACCACAGCGCCGGGCCGAAGCTCGCATTGACCGCCCGCTTGGCGCACAAGGATCCAGAATGTCGCATGTCGAGAGCCCTATCGAACTGGTCCCTGCGGGTCGCACCGAGCCGCGCGTGAACATCATCGACAAGACAGACGAAGAGATCCGGGCCATCGCCGACCCGCTATGGCGCGGTCTCGTCACCTTTTCGAACGAAGGCAAGTACGGGGAATTCGTCAAGAACTTCTCCGCCCCGTTTGCGCTGGCCATGAACCATGTGGTGGCGGGCCACCAGTTCGCCCACAGTGAACTGGCGAGAAACCTGTCCGAAGACATCGACTCGCTCGGCATCATCCGGCGCGGTGAACATGTGACGGTTCTCTACCGGCAGCGCAGCACCAAGAAACCAGGCGAATGGCTCGGCCGACTCGTGCTTGGCTACGAGGACAAAGAGGTCAAGATCTTTGGTGCATCCATCTTCTGAGCGGTTGATTTGGGTTCGACATGAGTGAATCCATCAAGGACGGCAAGTTCGTCGAACTCACCTACAAGGTGATCGACGAGAAGTCGGGGCATGTCCTCACGCGGGTCGATTTCCCCTTGGGCTATGTCCACGGACACAATGAAATCCTGGCCCCTTCGGTCCATCGGGAACTGGAAGGGAAGTCCGCCGGCGACGTCATCGAAGTGCCGATCGATGGCAATCAGATCTTCGGCCCCAGGGACGAGTCGCTGGTCTTCACGTCCGACATTGAGAGCGTTCCCGAGGAGTACCGGGAAGTCGGCACCTCCATCCTGATGGAGAGCGACACGGGCCAGACGCGCAGCTTTCTCGTCACGCGGATGGACGACGAGACACTGACGGTCGATGGCAACAACCCGCTTTGCGGCAGAGCGGTCGTCTTCGCGCTCGAGATCCTGACGGTGCGCGACGCCACGGATAAAGAGACGAGGATTGGCGAGGCGGTCATTGCCGGTGCGGACATCGACCCGTCACTGATGAGACCTGTTTGAGCAGCGGTGTCGAATGGCATCGGAACTTCGACGAACTTGGCTGGCCGAAATTGCAGTCCCGAATTCACGACATGAGAGGTGACCGATGAGCGAGCAAAAGCCCCCCACCAAAGTGCCTGACGGCCATTCGTTTCTACTGACGACGCGTCAGATGGCACCCAACCAGAAGGGCTTCGTGGGTTACGAAACCGTCTGGAAGCCGTTCCAGAAGGAAGTCGCCTACCAGACACCGAAGAAGCCGTAGGCATCCGCCTTCGGCATCGATGAGCCGGATCGCGCCAGTCGCGATCTTCGATGGGCGTGGTGCGGGCTGCACAAACCATCGCCCCCTTGACATGCCGCATGGATTCGACCGCGGGGCGGTCCCGCATCTGTGCTTGAATGCGCCATGTCCGACAGGCGCCTCCAGGTCTTTCACGCCGTCGCCAAGCAGCTCTCGTTCACGAAGGCGGCCGACGCGCTGTTCATGACGCAGCCGGCGGTGACGTTCCAGATCAAGCAGCTCGAAGAGCAGTACAACACCCGCCTGTTCGAGCGCGGCCACGGCCAGATCTCGCTCACCGACGCCGGGCGCGTGGTGTTCGACTACGCCGAGCGCATCCTGGGCCTGTCGGCCGAGATGGATGCCCGGCTCAAGGACATGACCGGGCACATGGTCGGGCCGCTGCTGATCGGCGCGAGCATGACGATTGCGGAGTACCTGCTGCCCCCGGTGCTGGGAGAGTTCACGGGCCGCTACCCGGGCGTACTGCCACGGCTGCTGGTGGCCAACTCGGAGACGGTGCAGAGCCAGGTCGCCGAACACAGCCTGGACGTCGGCTTCATCGAGGGTGACTCGCTGCTGCCCTCGCTGGTCACTGAAGTCGTCTGCGAGGACGAGTTGATGGTCGTCTGCGCGCCGTCGCATCCCCTGGCCAGGCTGAAGTCGATCGCACCCGCGTTGCTGGCGCAACATGCCTATGTCAGCCGTGAACCGGGGTCGGGCACGCGCGAGGTCTGTGACCACTATCTGCAGGAAATCGGCGTCGCCGCTGAATCGGTGCAGCCGGTGATGGAGCTCGGGAGCCCAGAGGCCCTGAAGGGCCTGGTCGCCACCGGGCGCGGGTTCACCATCATGTCGCGTGCCGCCGTCGTGAAGGAAACACAGCTCGGCTTGCTGATCGGCGTTCCACTGACGCCGCGCCTGGTGCGAAACCTCGCGCTGGTGTATTCGAAGCAGAAGTTCTACTCGACCTATCTCAGCAACTTCGTTGCCTTCGCGAAAGAGCGGCTCGCGACGATGCAGCCGTGGCAGGAAAGCCGGCGGGGCAAAACGGCCACCAGGGTCTGACCGGCGCCGCCAAGTCGGGGGCTCGTGCCGCACAGCGGACGCACTCAAGTCGGAAGCGCTCTAGCGCGGCGCCGGTGCGGCCCCCTACTCACAGCCGCGGCCACTTGCTGCCGGTAGTGACGGCAGCGCTGCGGTCACTCATCAGCCTGTGCCATTCGCATCGACGGTTCTCGATCGGCGCAAACGTCAGCGTCCGATGAGCACTGGCTCATCCGGCGGCTTCCAACTGGCTTCCGCTGAATCTTCCGGGCTAGCCGAAGACCATCTTCAGCAGGTCGGTGGTGCGGGCCGCCGGATTGGTGCGGATCGCTTTCTCCTCCTCGCCCACCATGTGGAAAAGGCCGTCGAGCGCCCTGTTGGTCACGTAGTCGTCAAGCTCGACTGACTGCGAACCCACGAATGGCACCTTCTCGTAGCGTCCGATCAGGTCGTTGTAGGCGCGCGTGGCACCCACCTCGCCGACCTTCTGTGTCACGACAGGTTTGAAGGCCGCATACAGCTTGTCGTGGGTCTTGCCGCGGAAGTAGTCGGTGGCGCTGGTCTTGCCGCCCGTGACGATGGCGCGCGCGTCGTCGAGCGTCATGTCGCGGATCGCATCGCCGAAATAGCGCGACGCCAACGGGGCAGCGGCCTCGGCAGCACGGTTCATGCTGAGCACGAACTCGTCTACCTGGCGCTCGAAGCCCAGCTTGCTCGCCACGTCGGCGACCTTCTGGATGCTGGAGGGCATCAGGATCCTCACGGCCTGGTTCGCGAAGTAGCCGTCCTTGCGCGACAGGCTGGCCACGGCCTTTTCGGTGCCAATGGCAAGCGCCTCCTTTATGCCCGCAGCGCTGGACGTTTCGTCCGCGGCGCCAGAGCCAGGTGAGGTTGCATTCGGCAGCTTGCCCAGCCCCTTCACGATTTCGTTGAGCTTGGGCATCTGCGCCGCCGCCGCGCCGGCTGCCAGGGTGCCCGCCAGGATCATCAATCGTCTCTTCATCACTAGCCTCCATTTGGTGACCGACCTACCCCAGGTCGGGATGGACGCGGCCATGCTGTTATCGAGTCTGACCATCCCGACGGGAGATGACCATCGCGCATTGCCTGACTCTGCGCCCAGGGATTCCCTGAGTCTCGA
>CAVPNN010000019.1:0-12829 GCA_963706655.1 uncultured beta proteobacterium | reverse complement strand
CAATGTCGAGGAAACCCGGCGCTAGCAAGGTAGTGCACTCGAGGCCCTCGCACCAATCCGTGTGGCATGTCGGCTTCCCCTCCTGCAGTTCGGCCGGCCTAGCGCTGTGCAGGAGCTTGTGCACCCGGTTCGCAAATGTCCTGCGATGTCGATCTACAAACGAGCAGGTTTCGAGGCCAACAGCTCGACCGGTGCGAGCAGATTGCGCGCGATGCTCCCAACCATGTTCTTCAACTTCTGCGGCGCGCTGTCGCCCATGAGGATGTGGATACCGAGCGGCGGCGGGCCTCCCAGACTCTTGGTCCGCTCCTTCATCCTGGCGAAGAAATCGAGTGCGAAGTCGCGGCGATTGCGCTCGGCAACGATGCTGAACCCTGCCGCCGTCAATGCCGCCTTGTATTCGGCCGGCGAAGCCAGCGCGCTGGCGTCCGGCCCGGCAGCCCACGGCACAGGGTAGGTGAGTTCGCCGTCCTCTATCCGCATGATGTCGTAGATGCCGATGTACCCACCGGGGCGCACGATGCGATACAACTCAGCGGCAAGCGCTGCCTTGTCCGCGATGTTCATGCCGACATGTATCAGGAACGCACGGTCGAAGCTGGCGTCGGCCTGCGCAAGCGCCGTGCCGTCACCGACGCTGAGTCGCACGCGCTCGCCCAGTCCGACCCAGGAGCACAGCTTATTGCCGGTCTCGACGTACTCGGCAGTCAGGTCGATGCCTGTCACCCGACAGTTGTAGCGCGTGGCAGCAACGCGGCTCGCTCCTCCGAGGCCGCAGCCGACGTCGAGGACATGATGATCGGCCTGGATACTGAGTTGCTCGAGAAGGGCCTCAGTGGCCACCCGCCCGCCAACGTGGAACTCGTCCACCGGACTGAGATCGTCGACGCTGACCGTGGCAACGGTCTTGCCGAGCTTGTGCACGCCCGCGGTGATGACGTCGACGAGACTGCCGTGGGTGTAGTGGGTGGAAACGAGTTTGGGATCCGGAATGGCATGTTCTCCCTGGTCTATGTGATGCTTGTCCTTCACGACGCGATCGTAGGCAACCATACACCTTGCCTCGCCGTCGGATGGCAAGGCTTGACCATTCGCGAGGTTGGTCGGCCCGGTCGCATTGCTGGTGTCCAGGCAGTTCGACCTGTACTGATACGCTGACTCGGTCCGCCCGGCTGTGCCCTTGGTTGACGTCGACGGCGCCGCCACGATCGAAGGGTGTCTGAATGCCTGAATCGCCGCCGTAGAGGATGACCCGCTCTCACTCTGAACAGCCAAGGTGATCCGCCTCCAGACGACCGCGTCACGGCCGCAGACCACACCCATTTGATGTCCGCTTCGGGGCGGCAAGTGCCGTCCGACTTCCCACCTGCTAGCAGACGCATAGAGCGCCGACCAGGGCATCAAGGGAAGGTCTCGGAGTTGGGCGCACCTAGTGGAAGGCTATCGGTTTCGTCGCGGATGCCCGTGCCCATCGGCCCGCAAGTGCAGTACAGCGCGGCGCACCAGGCCGGCAGCAGGCGCGCTCAGACCCCGAGAAAACTCGACAGAGTGGGGTCCTGGGCCACGTCCTGCGCATCGCCCTGCAGCACCACCTCGCCTTTTTGCAGCACGATCGCGCGGTCGCTGCGTGCCAGCACCTTGCGGTAGTCGCGGTCGACGATCAAGGTCGCGATGCCGGTCTTGCGGATCTCGCCAAGCACGCGCCAGATCTCGGTCACCAGTTGCGGCGCCAGGCCTTCGGTCGCTTCGTCGAGGATCAGCAGTTCGGGCTGGGTCAGCAATGCGCGGCCGATCGCCATCATCTGCTGTTCGCCGCCGGAAAGCTGGTGGCCCTGGTTGGACAAACGCTCGGCCAGGCGCGGGAAGGTCTGCAGCACGCGCTCCAGGGTCCAGGCATCGGCGCCGTCGCCGCGCCGCGCCGCCATCAGCAGGTTCTCGCGCACGCTCAGGTTCGGAAACACGCCGCGCCCTTCGGGCACATAGGCCACGCCCAGGCGCGCCACCTGGTGCGGCCTGAAGCGCGAGGCCTCCTGTCCGAACAGCGTGATCTGGCCGTCGCGTTGCGTCACATGGCCGAGCAGGGTGCGCAGCAGCGTGCTCTTGCCCATGCCGTTGCGCCCGAGCAGGCCGACCGTCTGCCCACGTGCGACCTGCAGGTCCACGCCATGCAGCACATGGCTCGATCCGTACCAGGCGTGCACGCCGCGTGCGTCGACGATCAGTTCCGGGTTGTGCGCGCTCACCTCACTCGCCCCCCAGGTAGGCCGCCTGCACTTCGGGGCTGGCGCGCACCGCTTCGGGGGCGTCGCAGGCGATCACGGCGCCGTTGACCATCACCGTGATGCGGTCGGCGACGCGGAACACCGCGTCCATGTCGTGTTCGACGAGCAGGATCGCGTGCCCGGCCCTGAGCTCGGCCAGCAGCGAGAGCATGCGCTCGGTCTCCTCGGCACCCATGCCGGCGAGCGGCTCGTCGAGCAGCAGCACCTGCGGGTGCGTGGCCAGGCACATCGCGATCTCGAGCTGGCGTTTCTGGCCGTGCGACAGCAGGCCGGCGCTGCGCTCGAGCATCCCGTCGAGCCCGGCGCGGCGCGCGGCGGCCAGAGCGGCCTCGCAGCTCTCGGCGCATTGCTCGGCGCGCTGCCAGACCTGCCAGGGGCGCTGGGTCGCGGCCTGCGCGGCCAGGCGGCAGTTCTCGAACACCGTGAAGCTCGGGTAGATCGTGTTGCGCTGGTAGCTGCGCCCGAGCCCGGCGCGCGCCCGGCGCGGCTGTGTCCAGCGTGTGACGTCCCGGCCGAGCAGTTCGACGCGCCCGGCCGATGGCGGGATCTCGCCCGACAGGATGTTGATCAGGGTCGACTTGCCGGCGCCATTGGTGCCGATCACGGCATGCAGTTCGCCGCGCTCGAGGTCGATCGAGACGTCGTCGACGGCGACCAGCCCGCCCCAGCGGCGCACGATGCCCTGCGCGCGCAGCAGCACTTCAGCGCCGGCCATGGCCCGCCCCCGTGCCGCCCGTCCTGGCGCGCCCCTGCAAGCGCTCGCGCACCTGGGTCGGGATGCCGGCCAGGCCCTTGGGCAGCAAGGCAACGCTGACGATGATCGTCAGCCCCAGCCCCAGGTGCCAGTGGCGGGCGAAGTCGCCGAACACCGCGTCCGACATGAAGAATTCCTGCAGCAGCACGAAGGCGAAGGCACCGATCAACGCGCCCGACAGGCGCCCCAGGCCACCGAGGATGATCATCACCAGCACCGACCCCGACAGATGCCAGCCCAGCATCTCCGGGTTCACGTAGCCATCCTTGACTGCGAACAGGAATCCCGCTGCACCGGCGATGCCGCCCGAGATCACGAACGCGGCCAGCTTGTAGGGGTAGGTCGAGAACCCGGTGGCGCGCATGCGCTGCTCGTTGACGCGGATGCCGGCCAGCGCATGGCCGAAGCGCGAGCGCAGCAGCATGGCCAGGAAGGCGTAGACCGCGACCAGCGTGGCCAGCGTGAAGCCGTACATGCGGTGATCGCCGTCGAGGTCGAAGACGCTGCCCAGAGCCGGCTTGAAGTAGAGGTAGATGCCGTCGGTGCCGCCGCCGAGCGGCGTGTCGTGGACGACGAAGTAGGCCATCTGGGCGAACGCCAGCGTGACCATGATGAAGTACACGCCCTTGGTGCGCAGCGACAGCGCGCCGACGAAGAGCGCATAGAGCGCGGCCAGCACCACGCAGGCCGGCAGCATCAGCCACAGCGGCGCCGGGCCGTCCTGCGGCGACAGCAGCACGGCCGTATAGGCGCCGATGCCGAAGAACGCCGCCTGGCCGAAACACACGAGACCGGTGCTGCCGACCAGCAACTCCAGGCTCAGCGCCAGCACCGCGTAGATCATGATCTTGGTGACGAGGTCGATGCCGTAGTCGCCGGCCACCAGCGGGTAGGCCGCCAGCGCCGCGAAGGCCAAACCGACGGCGATGACTCCCGACCCGAACCTGCGAGCTTCAAGTGGCGACCGCGAAGCCGCTTCGGGGGTGGTCTTCATCATCCGGCCCGGAACAGCCCGTCGGGCTTCCACAGCAGGATCAGCGCCATCAGCACATAGACCAGCACACCCGCGGCCTGCGGCAGCAGGACCTTGCCGAAGGTGTCCACCAGGCCGATCAGCAGGGCCGCCAGCAGCGCGCCACGGATCGACCCGATGCCGCCGATGACGACGACGACGAAGCAGATGATCAGCACCGAGTTGCCCATGCCCGGATAGACCGAAGACACCGGCGCGGCCACCATGCCGGCCAGGACCGCGATCGCCACGCCGGCAGCGAACACCACCCGGTAGAGGAACTTGATGTCGATGCCGAGCGACTGCACCATTTCGCGGTTGGTGCTGCCGGCGCGGATCATCATCCCCAGGCGCGTGCGACGCAGCACCCAGAACATGCCGGCGGCCAGTGCCAGGCACACGCCGGAGATGAAGAGCCGGTAGACCGGGTAGGTCATCAGTTCGCCCAGCGGCAAGGTGCCGGACAGCCACTCGGGTGCCGACACGCCGTGCACGTCGTCGCCGACGAGCAGGCTGCGCAGTTCCTCGAAGACGAGGATCAGGCCGTAGGTCATCAGCACCTGCTGCAGGTGCTCACGCTCGTATAGGAAGCTGAAGAAACCCCACTCGAGCAGATAGCCCAGCACGACCGCCAGGATCAGGCCGACCGCCATCGTCGAGAAGAAGCCGCCGCCGAAGGTGGCGGCAACGATCGGGGCCAGCGCATAGGCCATGTAGGCGCCGATCATGTAGAAGCTGCCATGCGCCAGGTTGATGACGCCCATGATCCCGAAGATCAGCGTCAGGCCGGACGCCACCAGGAACAGCAGCAAGCCGTACTGGAGTGCGTTCAGGCACTGGATCAGGAAGGTGGCGAGGTCCATGACGGGCGTCGGGCAGCAATCGGGCTGGCCACCGCCCGCATGGAGCGGTGGCCTTCGCGGGTCAACGCGAGTTGCGCGAGGCTAGTCGATCACTTCATGTTGCAGCCGCGCGCCGGGTCGGCCAGCGACTTGCTCGCGATGCCGATCACCTTGTTCTCCTTGCCCGAGACCTGGCGCAGGTAGAAGTCCTGCACCGGGTTGTGCGCCGCCGACATCGAGAACGGTCCGCGCGGGCTGACGATCTTGGCCTTGCGCACGGCGGCACCAAAGGCGTCCATCTTCTTCAGGTCGCCCTTCACTGCAGCCATCCCCACGCCCAGGATCTGCGCCGCGTCGTAGCCCTGCACGGCATAGACGTCGGGCTGCAGCTTGTAGGTCGACGCGTAGGCGGTGCGGAAGGCCGTATCGGCCGGCGTGTTCAGGCTGTCGGCGTAGTGCAGGGTGGTGATCAAGCCTTCGGCCGAGCTGCCCTGGGCCTCGAGCGTGCCGTCGGTCAGGAAGCCGGCGCCGTAGAGCGGGATGCTGCCCTTGAGGCCGGCGGCCTCGTAGTCCTTGGTGAACTTGACCGCCCCGCCGCCGGCGAAGAAGGTGTAGACGGCGTCGGGCTTGAGCGACGCGATCTCGGTCAGCAGGGCCTGGAACTCGACGCCCGGGAACGGCACCGCGAGTTCCTTGACGACGGTGCCGCCGGCCTTCTCGAAGGCCTCCTTGAAGCCGCCCACCGACTCGTCGCCGGCCGCGTACTTCCAGGTGATCGTGACGACCTTCTTGTGGCCGCGCTTGGCCATCGCCTCGCCCATCGCGTAGCCCGGCTGCCAGTTCGAGAACGAGCTGCGGAAGATGTTGGGCGCGCACATCGGGCCGGTGACGGCGCCGGCGCCGGCGTTCGGCACGATCAGCAGCGTGCCGGTGTCCTTGGCCACCTTGGCCATGCCCATCGCCACGCCCGAATGCACGGTGCCGACGACGACGTCGACGTTGTCGCGCTTGATCAGCTTGTTGATGTTGTCGGTGGCCTTGGGCGGGCTCGATTCGTCGTCGACCATGACGTACTCGACCTCGCGCCCGCCGAGCTTGCCGCCCTGCTGGTTCACGTAGAGCTTGAAGCCGTTCTCGATCGCGGTGCCGAGCGCGGCGAAGGTGCCGGTCGCGGGCAGCATCAGGCCGACCTTGAGCTTGGCAGGGGCCTGGGCGAATGCCAGCGGGGCCGCGAGTACGGCGGCGGCCATCACGGTGATGTGGAACAACTTCATGGTGTGTCTCCTTGTGGTGGGCGGAAAAGGAAGTCTTGGCAGGCGGCGATCAGGGCTTCGGGCTGGTCGCGGTGCGGGGAGTGCCCGCAGTCGGGCAGTTCGAGCACACGCGTCCAGGGCAATCGGCGGGCAATGCCGTGGACCTGTTCGAGTGTGCCGTATTCGTCATCGAGCCCCTGGACTGCAAGCAGCGGGCATCGGATCGTAGCCAGTTCGTCGGCAATCGACCATTGCCTGAATCCCGGATGCAGCCAGATGTCGTTCCAGCCCCAGAAGGCGGAGTCGGGGTCGTCGTGGTGGCGCGCCAGGCGCTCGCGCAGATCGGTCTCGAGATAGGCGGCGCGGACCTGGGTGATGCTGGTGACGCTGACGTCCTCGACCAGGATATGCGGCGAGAGCACGACGAGGCCAGCCACCCGATGCGGGAAGCGCGCGGCATGGAGCAGGGCAATCGACGCACCGTCGCTGTGGCCGAACAGCCAGGGCGGATCGCGATCGACGTCGATGTCCAGCGCGTCGAACAGCAGCGGCAGCACCTCGTGCGCCTGGCGGTGCATGAAGTCGACGTCCCATGTTTCATCTGCCGGGCGTGGTGTCGAGCCGCCGTAGCCGGGACGCGAGTAGACGAGGCCGCGTGCGCCGACCGCGTTGCACAGCCGCTGCGGGAAGTCCTTCCACATCGAACGGGACCCGAGGCCTTCGTGGAGGAAGACCAGCAACGGCGCATCCTGGCGTTCGGCGTTGAGCCACGCGTGTTCGATCCGCACCCGGCGCCCGGCCCATTCGAGGTCGACGAAGTCGGCATCGCCATTCATGCGCCGGCTTCGCGCTCACGCAGCCGGAAGCGCTGGATCTTTCCGGTGGCGGTCTTGGGCAGTTCGGCGATGAATTCGATCTGGCGCGGGTACTTGTAGGGCGCCAGGCGGTCCTTGACGAAGGCCTTGAGCTCGTCCTCGCTCGCCTTGGCGCCGGCCTTGAGCACGACGAAGGCCTTGGTGCGGGTCAGGCCGTCGGCGTCGGCGACGCCGATCACCGCGGCCTCCAGCACCGCGCCATGCTGGACCAGGGTGGCCTCGACCTCGAATGGCGAGACATAGATCCCGCTGACCTTGAGCATGTCGTCGCTGCGCCCGCTGTACGTGTAGCTGCCGTCGGGGTTGCGAACGTACTTGTCGCCACTCTTGGTCCATGCACCCTGGAAGGTCTCGCGCGACTTGTCGCGCTGGCCCCAGTACATCAGCGCCGCGCTCGGCCCCTGGATGAACAGGTCGCCGGTCTCGCCGTCGGGGACCAGCCGCCCGTCGTCACCGCGCAACTCGACGTCGTAGCCCGGCACCGGCCAGCCGGTGGTGCCGTAGCGCACGCGACCAGGCTGGTTGGACAGGAAGATGTGCAGCATCTCGGTCGAGCCGATCCCGTCGATGATCTCGACCCCGTACTGCTTGGTGAATCGCTCACCCAGCTCGGCCGGCAAGGCCTCGCCCGCCGATGAGGCCAGGCGCAGCGCGATCGTCTCCCGGGCTGGCAGATCGGGCGCGGCCAGCATGCCGGCGAAGCCGGTCGGTGCGCCGAAGAAGACGGTCGGGCGCGTGGTCTTGTCGAGTGTCGGCGTGGCCCCGGTCCAGCGCTTGAACACCGCGTCGGGTGTCGGTCGTTCGGCCATCAGGACCACGGTCGCACCCACGCTGAGCGGGAAGCTGAGCGCGTTGCCCAGGCCGTAGGCAAAGAAGAGCTTGGCGGCCGAGAAGCAGACATCGTCTTCGCGCAGGCCGAGCAAGGGCGTGCCGTAGAGCTCGGCCGTCCAGTACAGATTGGCGTGCGTGTGCACGGCGCCCTTGGGTCGCCCGGTGGAGCCCGAGGAATAGAGCCAGAAGCCGGGGTCGTCGGCGCCGGTCGCGGCCGGCTCGGCCAGCGGCTCGGCGCGCGCGCAGAAATCGTCGAAACCGGTCTCGCCGGCGGCCAGTTCGCCTGCATGGCGCGCGACCACCACCTGCCCGACCTCATGGCCCCCCTTGGCCATCGCCGCGCGCAGTGCGGGCAGCAGGGCCGAGGACACGATCACCGTCTGCGCCCGGCTGTGGGCCAGCATGTAGGCGTAGTCGTCGGCCGTCAGCAGGGTGTTGACCGCGACCGGCACCACGCCGGCGTACAGCGCACCGAGAAAGCTCACCGGCCAGTCGTTGCAGTCGTGCATCAGCAGCATCACGCGCTCTTCGCGGCGTAGCCCGGCCTGCCGCAATCCGCCCGCCAGGCGGCGCGCCCGTTCGGCCAGCTGACCGTAGGCGAGCTGACCGGCGTCGTCGATGTAGGCCGTCTTGCCCGGGCGACCCTGGTTGCGCTCGAACAGGTGGGCGGCGAAATTGAAGATGTCCCCGGGGGGCGGGACAGAGCGGGTCGGTGCCATCGGATCTCCTCGGGCGCATGGCGTGTTGCGAGGCCGGATGTGATGCACTATCGTGCGTCAAACGACTGTTGCACTGACCTTAAGAGCCGACCAATCCGATGTCAAGCACTATAGTGCATACCCCTGGGAATACCCCCGGTTCCGCGCCCAGTGAGGATCGACACCCGTTCCTGGTCGCGCTTGGCGAGCGGGTTCGGTCGCTGCGCGGCAGGCGGGGCATGACGCGCAAGGCGCTGGCGGCGACCGCCGAGGTGTCCGAACGGCATCTGGCCAATCTCGAGTACGGGGTCGGCAATGCCTCGATCCTGGTGCTGATGCAGGTGTCGCAGGCGCTGCATTGCTCGCTCGCCGAGCTGGTCGGCGACGTCACGACGGCGAGCTCCGAATGGCTGCTGCTGCGCGGGCTGCTCGAACGCGAGAGCGACGAGACGCTGCGCCGGGTGCGCCTGGCTGCGAGCGAGGTGCTGGGCGGGGCGGCCGACGGCTGGGGGATCTACCGTCGCAGCCCGCGCCTGGCCCTGCTCGGACTGCGTGGCGCCGGCAAGTCGACCCTGGGCCGTGGCCTGGCCGAGGCGCTCGGTTTCACCTTCGTCGAACTCGGTCTCGAGATCGAGCGGCTGGCCGGCTGCAGTGTGGGGGAGATCCAGGACATGTACGGCCCCAATGCCTACCGCCGCTACGAGCGCCGCGCTCTGCAAGGGGTGATCGCGCAGCACCGCGAGGCCGTGATCGCGACACCGGGCGGCATCGTCTCCGACGCCCCGACCTTCAACCTGCTGCTCAGCCAATGCACCGCGATCTGGCTCAAGGCCAGGCCCGAGGACCACATGAAGCGCGTCACCGCCCAGGGCGACTTGCGCCCGATGGCGGCCAGCCAGGAAGCGATGCAGGACCTGAAGGGGATACTCGCCGGCCGCGCGGCGTTCTACTCGAAGGCCGAATTCCAGGTCGACACGAGCGCCCAACCGCTCGCGTCGACACTCGCCTTGCTGCATTCCACTGCCTTGACCGCATTGGGGTTGGTGGACCGAGACATGCATAAAACTGCATGAAACGAGTTGACGTCGATCATGTATGCATTATGATGCGTATCGTTAGGTCCTGAAGCATCGCTTCGGCCGCCCGCGCTTGACCCGAGGAGAGACCGCCGTGAGTTCCATTGCACGCGTCGACTACCAGACCGACCCCGCCCACTACCGCCACTGGCGCCTGACGTGTCGACGGCCAGGTCGCCACGCTGGCGATCGACATCGACGAGGACGCCGGCCTGGCGCCCGGCTACAAGCTCAAGCTCAACAGCTACGACCTCGGCGTCGACATCGAACTGCACGACGCCGTCAACCGCATCCGTTTCGAGCACCCGACCGTGCGAACGGTGGTGATCACGAGTGCCAAGGACAAGGTGTTCTGCTCCGGCGCCAACATCTTCATGCTGGGCGTGTCGAGCCACGCCTGGAAGGTGAACTTCTGCAAGTTCACCAACGAGACCCGCAACGGCCTGGAAGATTCGTCGCAGCACGGCGGGCTGAAGTTCCTCGCGGCGGTGAACGGGGCCTGTGCCGGCGGCGGGTACGAACTTGCGCTGGCCTGCGACCGACATCCTGCTCGTCGACGACCGCGCGTCCTCGGTCAGCCTGCCCGAGGTGCCACTGCTCGGCGTGCTGCCCGGGACCGGTGGCCTCACCCGCGTGACCGACAAGCGCCATGTCCGCCACGACCTGGCCGACATCTTCTGCACCAACGTCGAGGGCATCCGCGGCCAGAAGGCGGTCGACTGGCGCCTCGTCGACGCGATCGCCAAACCGACCGAGTTCGACGCGACCGTGACCAGGATGGCCGCCGAGCTCGCAGCCGCCAGCGACCGCCCGTCCGAAGCGCAAGGGGTTGCCCTGACGCCGCTGCAGCGGACGCTCGAGGCCGACGCGCTGCACTACCGCCATGTCACGGTCGCCATCGACCGTGCCGCGCGCACCGCCACGTTCACGGTCAAGGCGCCTGCCGGGCCGCATCCGACCGACATCGCCGGCATCGAAGCCGAAGGTGCCGCCTGGTACCCGCTGCAGATGGCGCGTGAACTCGACGACGCCATCCTGTCGATGCGCAGCAACGAACCCGAGATCGGCACCTGGTTGATCAGGACCGAAGGTGACGCCCAGGCCGTGCAGGCGATGGACGCCACGCTGCTGTCCCACCAGAACCATTGGCTGGTGAACGAGACCATCGGCCTGCTGCGGCGCACGCTGAGCCGGCTCGACCTGAGCTCGCGCAGCCTGTTCGCGCTGATCGAGCCCGGTTCGTGCTTCGCCGGCACCTTCCTGGAACTCGCGCTGGCCTGCGACCGCAGCTATCAGCTGGCGCTGCCGGACGAACCCGAGCGCGCGCCGACGATCCGCGTCGACGCGAACAACTTCGGCCTGTACCCGATGGTCACCGGCCAGAGCCGTCTGGCGCGCCGCTTCTACGACGATGCCGAGGCGCTCGAAGCATTGCGTGCGCGCGTCGGCGCCGCACTCGACGCCGACGCGGCCTTCGGTCTGGGCCTCGTGACGAGCGCGCCCGACGACATCGACTGGGACGACGAGGTCCGCATCGCGATCGAAGAGCGCGTGGCGATGTCGCCCGACGCACTGACCGGGCTGGAAGCCAACCTGCGCTTCAACGGCCCCGAGACCATGCTGACGCGGGTCTTCGGCCGCCTGACGGCGTGGCAGAACTGGATCTTCCAGCGCCCCAACGCGGTCGGACCGAAGGGCGCACTGAAGGTCTACGGAAGCGGCGAAAAGGCCGGCTTCGACTGGAACCGGGTCTGAGGAGCACAAGATGAGCAGCATCAACTACAGCGAGAAGATCCCCAACAACGTCGACCTCGGCAGCGACCGCACGCTGCAGCGTGCGCTCGAGCAGTGGCAGCCCAACTTCCTGAACTGGTGGGGCGACATGGGGCCGGACGGCTCGAACAACTTCGACGTCTACCTGCGCACCGCGGTCAGCGTCGACCCGCAGGGCTGGGCCCAGTTCGGCCACGTCAAGATGCCCGACTACCGCTGGGGCATCTTCCTGAACCCGGGCGAGGCCGACCGCACGATCCACTTCGGCGACCACAAGGGCGAGAAGGCCTGGGACCAGGTGCCCGGCGAGCACCGCGCCAACCTGCGCCGCATCATCGTCACGCAGGGCGACACCGAGCCGGCCTCGGTCGAGCAGCAGCGCCACCTCGGCCTGACCGCCCCAGCCAGTACGACCTGCGCAACCTGTTCCAGGTCAACGTCGAGGAAGGCCGCCACCTGTGGGCCATGGTCTACCTGCTGCACAAGCACTTCGGCCGCGACGGCCGCGAGGAGGCCGAGGCCCTGCTCGAGCGCCGCAGCGGCGACGAGAACAACCCGCGCATCCTCGGCGCCTTCAACGAGACGACGCCCGACTGGCTGAGCTTCTTCATGTTCACCTACTTCACCGACCGCGACGGCAAGTTCCAGCTCTGCGCGCTGGCCGAGAGCGCCTTCGACCCGCTGGCGCGCACGACCAAGTTCATGCTGACCGAGGAAGCGCACCACATGTTCGTCGGCGAGTCCGGCATCTGCCGCATCATCCAGCGCACCGCGCAGACGATGAACGAGCTCAAGACCGACGACGTCGGCAGGCTGCGCGCGGCCGGCGTGATCGACCTGCCGACGATCCAGCGCTACATCAACTTCCACTTCAGCGTCACGATCGACCTGTTCGGCGCCGACGAGTCGAGCAATGCCGCGATCTTCTACAGCTCGGGCCTGAAGGGCCGCTACGAGGAAGGCAAGCGCGACGACGACCATGTGCTCAAGGGCCAGACCTACAAGGTGCTGGAGGTCGAGGCGCGGCCAGCTGGTCGAGAAGGAGGTGCCGATGCTCAACGCGCTCAACGAGGTGCTGCGCGACGACTACATCAAGGACTCGGTGGCCGGCGTGAACCGCTGGAACAAGGTGCTCGAGAAGGCCGGCATCCCGACCCGGCTGAGCGTGCCGCACAAGGCCTTCCACCGCAACATCGGCGCGCTGTCGGGCGTCAAGGTCTCGCCCGACGGCCGCGTGCGTCAGCGACGCCGAGTGGAAGGCCAACGTCGACCAGTGGCTGCCCAGCGGCGAGGACCGCGCCTACGTCGCCAGCCTGATGGGCCGCGTCGTCGAGCCGGGCCAGTTCGCCAACTGGATCGCGCCGCCGAGTGATGGGCATCAACCGCCAGCCGGTGGACTTCGAGTACGTGCGATTCAACTGACCCCCCCCGAA
>CAVPNN010000018.1:0-29972 GCA_963706655.1 uncultured beta proteobacterium | reverse complement strand
TGGACTGGCGCCATGCGCCGCGACACGACCAGACACAAGCGAATTCCTCGCGACAATGGCAGTACAAAGCGACCGAGGAACTGCGATGACAGCCTTTCTGCCGACGATCACCGCCGTATTTGGTTTGGTTTGCGCGGCGCTCGCAGGAGCGGCGGACTCTTCGATCGCTGCAACCCCGGAGTTGGCGCAAATCCTTGGATCGGCCCGGTCGCCGCATGGACGGGTGAAGAAAATCACTGCGATCAGGGCAAGCGGAGGACGGGTCAGCTGGTCTCACGACGGCGAGTTCATCCTGGCGGACCGAAAAGGCGAAGACGGGTACTACGACATCTACCGGATTCGACCCGACGGGAGCGATGAAATCTGCCTCACTTGCGACCAGCAGGCGGCGCTGGGCAAGGGGCACATTGGCCAGCCGGAATGGCATCCGTCCGGCAAGTACATGGTCTTTCAGGCCCAGAAGAAGTTCAGGCAAGGGAACTGGGGGCGCGATCTGGCCGCCACGCCTGGATTCGGGAGGCACTCGGACTTGTGGCTGATGGAACTGGCAACACGGCGCTCTTTTCGCCTGACCGACACGCCGGAGGACGACACCAGCGGCGTCTTGCACCCGCACTTCTCCCACGACGGCAGCAAGCTGACCTGGAGCGAGATGCATGCGGCGCCGAACGCCGTCCATGGGTTCGGACAATGGAAGATCAAGGTCGCGGACTTCGCCTTCAGGGACGGGGGCCCGGATCTGTCCGACGTGAAGTCGCATCTTCCCGGCAAGGCAGGGTGGTACGAGAACCACGGCCTTTCCCAGGACAAGCGCACGCTGTTGTTCACCTCGAGCTTCGAGAGCAACAAGGCGTTTCGTTCAAGCGTGTACCGCTACCTCATCGATCAGGCGCGGCTGGAGGTCCTGGCCGACAAGAAGTGGAACGAGCACGCGGCCTACTCCCCCAGCGGGAACAGGATTGTCTGGATGACAAGCCAGGACAACCTGAATGCAGGCACCGACTACTGGGCCATGAATCCCGACGGAAGCGACAAGGGGAGGCTGACGGATTTCAACAACCCCCGCCTGCCGACGTACAAGCACAAGGCGATCGTGGCGGCTGACGCCAGTTTCAGTCCTGACGGAAAACACCTGATCGCCTACCTTCAGGTGAACCTTGTGACTCAGGAAGGCGTGACGGTTCTCATCGAACTGGATGATGACTGGGAGCGTCGGGGCGACAAGTGATGCCGGATCGTGCATCCGTTGTTCTGGCCCCCGACTGGCCTGGTTGAACCGCTCCCTCCTGGCCGCTGCACAGGCCCGGCCTGGGCAAGGACGACCTCGCGAACGGCAGCGGCTAACGATCCTCGACCGACCGCAGCGCCGCGGTCACTTCGGCGTCGCTGACCTGGTGGAAGTCGAGGTAGAAGCGACCGACGGCGCCGAACGGTTGCGGCTGCGCCAGACAGACGGTGTCGTCGACCTCGCCAGACAGTTCGTCCAGCGTCTCGGCGGGCGCCACCGGCACCGCGAGCACGACGCGCGCCGGCTGGCGTTCGCGCAGCGCGCGCAACGCGGCCCGCATGCTGGTGCCGGTGGCAATGCCGTCGTCAATCACGATCGCCGTGTGGGCGCGCAGATCGGGCAGCGTCGTGGCGCCGTAGGCCTGGCGCCGACGTGCCATCTCGGCCAGCGCCGGCCTCGGCCTTCGCGTCGATGTCGGCGCGGCTCAGGCCGAACAGCCGGCGCAGTGAGTCGTCGACGACGATCGTCGGCGGCACGGTGTCGGCGACGGCGGCCAGCGCGAGTTCGGGCTGCCCCGGTGCGCCGATCTTGCGCACCTGCAGCAGGTGCAGCGGCGCGCCGAGCGCGCGCGCGACCGGCGCCGCCACCGGGACACCGCCGCGCGGCAGGGCCAGCACGACGATCGGCGCGCGCAGTTGCAGCGCCAGCAAGCGCTCGGCCAGCGCCTGCCCGGCGGCGCTGCGGTCGGCAAACGGTGGGTTCATCTTGTGTTCCGCTCAGGCAGGTGCTCAGGCAACGGGCCCACGCGCCAGGTAGGCGTCGAACCACTGTGCGGCCAGCATCGCCACGCTGTCCAGTGTTCCCGGTTCCTCGAACAGGTGGCTTGCGCCGGGGATCACCTCCAGGCGGCGCGTGCAGCGCAGCCGGATCAGCGCCTCGCGGTTGAGTGCCAGCACCTGCGGGTCGGCTCCACCGATGATCAGCAGGGTCGGCGCCTGAACACGTTCGAGGCTGCCCTGCGCGAGATCGGGCCGCCCGCCACGCGACACCACGGCCGCCACCCGGCCCGGCCGCGCCGCCGCAGCGTCCAGCGCGGCCGCCGCGCCAGTGCTCGCGCCGAACAGGCCCACATCCATGTCGGCGGTGGCGGGCGCGCCGGCGACCCAGTCCAGCGCCGATTCGACCCGGCTCGACAACAGGGCAATGTCGAACACGTTGCGCCGATCCTCGGCCTCGGTCCCGGTGAGCAGATCGAAGCGCAGCGTGCTCAGGCCGTTCGACCACAGGACGTCGGCGACACGTTCGTTGCGAACGCTCAGCCGGCTGCTGCCGCTGCCATGCGCGAACAGCACCAGGCTGCTGCTGTCGGCCGGGATGTCGAGCAGGCCGGGCAAGGCGAGCGGCCCGATGGCCACGATTTCCTGATGAACCGTTGTGTGCATGTTGACTGCCCTCATGCCGAACCATGGTCCACGCGGCCCGACTCGGCGCCTTTGAGCAGGCTCAACGGCGGGGCACAGCATGGCCCGAGCCATGTCATCGCGTGGCGCCACTGCCCTCCGGTCGCGAATGCGCAGCCTTGGCACTTCATCGTCGTCACCGAGCCCAAGACGAAGCCGTGCATCGCCGAGTTATTCCGCGAGGAGCAGGCCGTCCGTGCAAAGCTGAAGATGGAGTCCCCGACACCCGACTACCGAGGCCTGGCGACCGCGCCCGGCTTCACCTTCGTCGCCACCGACTTGCGCTGGGCGAGGGTGTTTCCGGTGCTCGACGTCGGGGCCGAGCGCCGGCGATCGGTCGCGCTGTTGCGCAAGCTGCCCGTGCGCCGAGCAAACGTCCTTCCTGTCGTGCCGCTCGCAGGTCAAGTCGAGGCTTCGTCTGCGGAGAGAATTTCGCGTGGCCCCGCATCGAGCACGAAAGACAGGGCCAGCGCACGAAGGCAAGCCCGCGGCCGACCGTGCCGCCTGAGGTAGCATCGATTGAGATGCCAACGTCAGCGCCCGAACCTTGCCCAGCCGACGCCGGTCGAGCCCTGCAGTCAGGCGGCGCCGAGGCAACGCACGGCGCCTGGCGTGGCCACCTCGCGCTGCACTACTTCCGCGACGGCGAGCGTACTGTCGCGCACGACCGCCACGCCGGCCCGCTGCGGGTGCTCAAGCGCCTGTACCCGGAAGGACCCGCGGTCTGCCACCATGTGCTGGTGCACCCGCCGGGCGGCATCGTCGGCGGCGATCGGCTGGAAATCGACGTCAGGCTCGACCCCGACTCCCATGCGCTGATCACGACACCGGGCGCGACCCGCTTCTACCGCAGTGCCGGCATGCCCGCCGTCCAGTCGGTGACCGCGCGCGTCGCGGCCGGCGCCCGGCTCGAGTGGTTGCCGCTCGAGACGATCGCGCACGAAGGGTGCCTGGCCGAGAACCGACAGCGCTACGAACTGGCGGCCGGCGCCGAAATGATCGGCTGGGACCTGCTCGCGCTCGGACTGCCCGCTGCCGGCGAAGGCTTCACGCGCGGGCACTACCAGCAACACCTCGAGCTGCCAGGCCATTGGCTCGAGCGCGGCAGGATCGACGCGGCCGATCGCCGCCTGCTCGATTCGCCGCTCGGCTGGGCTGGCCACTCGGTGCTCGCCACCGCCTGGATCGCAGCCGGCGAGGCGTTTACCGAGGCCCGTCGGGCCGACCTGACCCTGGGCGCACGAAGCGCCGTCGGCGCACCCGGCCAGTCCGTGATTGCCGGCGTCACGAGCCCGCACGAGACCGTGGTCGTGGTGCGCGCGCTGGCCGACCGGGTCGAACCCGCGATGCAACTCTTGCATGCATTGCGCGCCGCCTGGCGCGACGCAGCCTGGGGGCTGCCGGACAATCCACCGCGCATCTGGCGCACCTGAGCGCCCGGGCTCAGAGCGACATGCGCGCCCGCGCGCCGTCGGACTCCATGTCGCGGCCGCGGCCGCGCTGCACGATCTCGCCGCGTTCCATCACCAGGTACTGGTCGGCCAGTTCGGCGGCGAAGTCGTAGTACTGCTCGACCAGCACGATGGCCATCGTCCCGCGATCGGCCAGCATGCGGATGACGCGCCCGATGTCCTTGATGATGCTGGGCTGGATGCCTTCGGTCGGCTCGTCGAGCATCAGCAGCTTCGGGCCCGGCGCGAGCGCGCGCGCGATGGCGAGCTGCTGCTGCTGGCCGCCGGAGAGGTCACCGCCGCGGCGCTTGCGCATCTGCTGCGAGCACCGGGAACAGCTCGAACAGTTCGGCCGGGATGTCGCTGCCCGCCGGGCTTCGTCGCCAGGCCCATGCGCAGGTTCTCCTCGACCGTCAGGCGGTTGAAGATCTCGCGCCCCTGCGGCACGTAGCCGATGCCGCGGCGCACGCGTTCGTAGGGCGTGGCGCGCGTGATGTCCTGGCCGTCGAGGCCGATGCGCCCGGTCTTGACCGGCACCACGCCCATCAGGCTCTTGAGCAGGCTGGTCTTGCCGACGCCGTTGCGCCCGAGCACGACCGTGACCTCGCCGAGCCTGGCCTCGAAGCCGAGGCTGCGCAGGATGTGCGAGCCGCCGTAGTACTGGTTCAGCCCTGCAACCTCGAGCATGGGAGTCCGGTCACCGCCCAAGATAGACCTCGATCACCTGCTCGTTGGCCTGCACGTCGGCCAGCTTGCCTTCGGCCAGCACCCGGCCTTCGTGCAGCACGGTCACCGTCTTGCGGCCCTCGGTCAGCTGGGCGACGAAGCTCATGTCGTGCTCGACGACGACCAGCGAATGCTGGCCCTCGAGCGACAGGAACAGCTCGGCCGTGCGTTCGGTCTCTTCGTCGGTCATGCCGGCCACCGGCTCGTCGAGCAGCAGCAGCTTCGGGTCCTGCATCAGCAGCATGCCGATCTCGAGCCACTGCTTCTGGCCGTGGCTCAGCAGCCCGGCCGGGCGCTGCGCATCGTCCTTCAGCTGGATCAGCGTCAGCATCTCGTCGATGCGGTCGCTGCTGGGCGCCGCTCAGCTGCGCGAACAGGGCCGCGCGCACACGCCGGTCGGCCTTCAGCGCGAGCTCCAGGTTCTCGCAGCACGCTGAGCTGCTCGTAGACCGTCGGCTTCTGGAACTTGCGCCCGACGCCGATCTGCGCGATCTGCGGCTCGCGCAGCTGCAGCAGGTCGATCGTCGAGCCGAAGAACACACGCCCTTCGTCGGGCGCGGTCTTGCCGGTGATGACGTCCATCATCGTCGTCTTGCCGGCGCCGTTGGGGCCGATGATGCAGCGCAGCTCGCCGACGTCGATCGTCAGGTTGAGCGCGTTCAGCGCCTTGAAGCCGTCGAAGCTGACGCTCACGTCCTCGACGTACAGCGCCACGCCGTTGCCGAAGTCGGGCTCGCCGACGCGCAGCGGGCGGCCGAAGCCGGCCGCGCGGTCGCCCGACGAACCGGCAGCCGCCTGGCGCGCCTGGTAGGCGGCCAGGCGCGCCGCGCCTTCGGCCATCAGCTCGGGCGTCATGCCTGGCCCCGCTTGCGGCGCAGCAGCCCCACCAGGCCCTGGGGCAGGAACAGCGTCACCGCGATGAACAGCGCGCCGAGGAAGAACAGCCAGTACTCGGGGAAGGCCACCGTGAACCAGCTCTTCGCGCCGTTGACGAAGAAGGCGCCGACGATCGGCCCGATCAGCGTCGCGCGCCCGCCCACGGCGGCCCAGATCGCGATCTCGATCGATGCGGCCGGGCGTCATCTCGCTCGGGTTGATGATGCCGACCTGCGGCACGTAGAGCGCGCCGGCGATGGCGCACATCACGGCCGAGAGGGTCCAGATCGCGAGCTTGTAGGCCACCGGGTCGTAGCCGGTGAACATGACCCGGCTCTCGGCGTCGCGGATCGCCTGCAGCACGCGCCCGTAGCGGCTCGTCACGATGGCGCGCGCCATCACGAAGAAGGCGATCAGCACGACGCCGCTGATCACGCACAGCGTCACGCGCATGCCCGAGGTGGCGATCGGCACGCCGAGGATGCGCTTGAAGTCGGTGAAGCCGTTGTTGCCGCCGAAGCCGGTCTCGTTGCGGAAGAAGAGCAGCATCGCGGCGAAGGTCAGCGCCTGCGTGATGATCGAGAAGTACACGCCCTTGATGCGCGAGCGAAACGCGAACTAGCCGAAGACGAAGGCGAGCAGCGCCGGCACCGCGATCACGAGCAGCATCTGCAGCGCGAAGCGAGTCGCTCCAGGCCCAGTGCCACGGCAGGGTCCTTCCAGTTCAGGAAGACCATGAAGTCCGGCAGATCGCTCTTGTACTGGCCGTCGGTGCCGATCTCGCGCATCAGGTCATGCCCATGCCGTAGCCGCCGAGCGCGAAGAACAGGCCGTGGCCGAGCGACAGGATGCCGGTGTAGCCCCAGATCAGGTCCATCGCCAGCGCCGCGATCGCGTAGCAGAGGATCTTGCCGATCAGGCTGACCGCGTAGTCGCTGACGTGCAGCGCATTGCCGGCGGGCACGACCAGGTTCAGCAGCGGGATGCCGACCACGAGCACGATCAGCGCGGCCAGGACGGCGATCCAGGCCTTGGGCGACAGCAGCCGGGTGTTCATGCTTCCGCGCTCCGGCCCTTGAGCGCGAAGATCCCCTGCGGCCGCTTCTGGATGAAGATGACGATGAAGACCAGCACCATGATCTTGGCCAGCACCGCGCCCTGCCAGCCTTCGAGCAGCTTGTTCAGCACGCCGAGGCCGAGGCCGGCGTAGACCGTGCCGGCCAGCTGGCCGACGCCGCCGAGCACGACGACCATGAAGCTGTCGACGATGTAGCCCTGGCCGAGGTCGGGACCGACGTTGCCGATCTGGCTCAGCGCGCAGCCGGCCAGCCCGGCGATGCCGGCGCCGAGCGAGAACGCGAGCGTGTCGATGCGCGCCGTGTCGATGCCGACGCAGGCCGCCATGCGCCGGTTCTGCGTCACGCCGCGCACGAACAGGCCGAGCCGGGTGCGCGAGATCAGCAGCGCCATGCCGACCAGCACGAGCACCGCGAAGGCGATGATGGCCAGGCGGTTGTACGGCAGGGTCAGGTTGGGCAGCACCTGCAGGCCGCCGGACAGCCAGGACGGGTTCTCGACGCCGACGTTCTGCGCGCCGAAGAGAGTGCGCACGGTCTGCATCAGGATCAGGCTGATGCCCCAGGTCGCGAGCAGGGTCTCGAGCGGGCGGCCGTAGAGGAAGCGGATGACGCCGCGCTCGAGCACCGCGCCGACCAGCGCGCTGGCGAGAAAGGCGGCCGGGATCGCCGCCACGATGTAGGCGTCGAAGGCGCCCGGCCACCAGGCGCGAAAGGCGTTCTGCACGAAGTAGGTGGCGTAGGCGCCGATCATGATCAGCTCGCCGTGGGCCATGTTGATGACGCCCATCAGCCCGTAGGTGATCGCCAGGCCGAGCGCGGCCAGCAGCAGGATCGAGCCCAGGCTCAGGCCCGTGAAGAGCACGCCCAGGCGCTCGCCCCAGCGCAGGCGCGACTCGACGGCGGACAGCGCCGAGCGCAGGGCCTTGCGCACCTCGGGGTCGGTCTCGACGCCCTCGGCAAGGCGCTCGCGCAACAGGCTCGCGACCGAGGGCTGGCGGCTGTCGGCGAGTGCGGTCGCCGCGGTCAGCCGTTTCGACCGGTCTGCGGTGCCGATCAGGATCGTCGCGCGCATGCGTTCGAGCACCTCGCGCAGGTCGGGCTCGGTCTCGCTGCCGAGCGCCTTGTCGATCAGCGGCAGTTGCCCTTCGTCGAGCGTGAGCTTGACCAGCGCCAGCACCGCCGCGCGGCGCAATTCGGTGTCCGGGCGACACGAGCTGCAGGCCGGCCAGGGCTGCCTGCAGCGCGCCGCGCACGCGGTTGTTGTTGATCACGTCCTCGGCGTCGGCCGGCAGCGACGCCGCGGCGCCGGTGACGGCGTCGGTCACGACGTCACCCTGGGACGCGCAACACGCGCGCGCCGGCGACGCGGATCTGATCGTCGAGCAAGGCCTGCACGAACGCGGCCAGCCCCGGCTCGGCGGCGGCGACCGCCGCGTTCAGCGCCGCGATGCGGCCGTCGCTGTCGCCCTGGGCCATGGCCAGGGCCTGCGCAGGCGACAGGGCCGCGCTGCGGCCGGCCATCACGACCAGCAGCAGCGCGACCAGGCTCCTGAGCAGCGCCGTCACCTACTTCTTCGCGACCGCGACTGCCGACTTCGAGGGCTCGTTGAGCTTGCCCTTGTTCTCCGGGATGTAGTCGCTCCAGGGGTCGGCCACGACCGGGCCCTTGGTCTTCCAGACCACGTTGAACTGGCCGTCGGCCTTGATCTCGCCGATGAACACCGGCTTGTGCAGGTGGTGGTTCTTCATGTCCATCGTCGACATGAAGCCGCCCGGCGCCGGGAAGGTCTGGCCGGCCATCGCGGCGATGACCTTGTCGGTGTCGGTGCTCTTGGCCTTCTCGACCGCCTGCGCCCACATGTGGATGCCGATGTAGGTGGCCTCCATCGGGTCGTTGGTCAGCGGCCGGTCCTTGTGGCCGGGGATGCTCTTGGCCTTGGCGTAGTCGCTCCACTGCTTGACGAAGGCGGTGTTGGCCGGGCTCTTGATGCTCATGAAGTAGTTCCAGGCCGCCAGGTGGCCGACCAGCGGCTTGGTGTCGACGCCGCGCAGCTCCTCCTCACCGACCGAGAAGGCCACCACCGGCACGTCGGTCGCCTTCAGGCCCTGGTTGCCGAGCTCCTTGTAGAAGGGCACGTTGGAGTCGCCGTTGATGGTCGAGACGACCGCCGTCTTCTTGCCTTCGGCGGCGAACTTCTTGATCTTGGCGATGATCGACTGGTAGTCGCTGTGGCCGAAGGGCGTGTACTCCTCGATGATGTCGGCTGTCGGCCACGCCCTTGGCGTGCAGGAAGGCGCGCAGGATCTTGTTGGTCGTGCGCGGGTAGACGTAGTCGGTGCCGAGCAGCACCCAGCGCTTGGCCGCGCCGCCGTCCTTGCTCATCAGGTACTCGACCGCCGGGATGGCCTGCTGGTTGGGCGCAGCGCCGGTGTAGAAGACGTTCTTGCTGAGCTCCTCGCCTTCGTACTGCACCGGGTAGAAGAGCAGCGCGTTGAGCTCCTCGTAGACCGGCAGCACGGACTTGCGCGACACGCTGGTCCAGCAGCCGAAGGTCACCGCGACCTTGTCCTGCGAGATCAGCTGGCGCGCCTTCTCGGCGAACAGCGGCCAGTTCGACGCCGGGTCGACGACGACCGGCTCGAGCTTCTTGCCGAGCACGCCGCCCTTGGCGTTGATCTCGTCGATCGCCATCAGGGCGACGTCCTTGAGCACCGTCTCGGAGATCGCCATCGTGCCCGACAGCGAATGCAGCACGCCGACCTTGATGGTGCCCTGGGCCTGGGCGATGGAGGTGAAGCCGAGGGCGCAGGCGGCGGCGGCCAGCGCAGGCAGCGTGAGGATCGAACGGCGGTTGAGTGTCATGGTGCGGGCAACTCCGGGGTCAGGTGGGGATGCCTTGCAGACTACGGATGAATGCGCGGACCCCCTATACGCAAGGTGGCGTAGATCGGGCCTCGACGTTCCTAGCGGGTCTTGCCCAATGCCAGTGCCGCGGCCGCGGTGCGCGTCTCGACGCCGAGCTTCTCGAACACATGCTCGAGATGCTTGTGCACGGTGCGCGGCGACATCGACAGGATCTGCCCGATGTCGCGATTGGTCTTGCCCTGGATGACCCAATACAGCACCTCGGTCTCACGCGCGGTGAGCGGGAAGGCGCGCGCCAGTGCCTCGAGCTGTGCCGCCTCCGAGTCCTGGCGCAGCACGACCAGCCACTCGTTGCCGGGCGCCGGGTCGTCGTCCATCGCATGCATCGCGAAGGTCAGGCGCTGCGCCCCGGTGCCGACCGTGAGTCCATGGGCCGGCGCGCCGGCCCGTCGGCGCAGTGACTCGCGCGCGATCCAGGCCATCACCGGCGGCGGGGTCAGCACGTCGGGCGTGCCGGGGAACTGGGCCTGAAGCATCTCGCGCGCCAAGGCCGTCTGCCAAAGGCGCCGACCGTCGCGCTCGCGCACGACCAGGGTGGCGTGGCCGAAGGCGTCGAGCGCGCTGCGCGCCTGGCGCTGCGAGCGGGCGGCGCGCAGATGGCTCTCGATGCGGGCGATCAGCTCGCTCGTGCGCACCGGCTTGGGCACGAAGTCGACGACACCTGCGCCGAAGGCCTCGACCACATGCTCGCTCTCGGTGAGGCCGGTCATGAAGACGATCGGAATCCCCGCCGTGGCCGGGTCGGCCTTGAGCCGCCGCGCCACCTCGAAGCCGTCGATGCCCGGCATCACGGCATCGAGCAGGATGATGTCGGGCCGGTGCTGGGTCACGCGCTCGAGCGCTGCCGCGCCGCCGGCGGCGACGATCACCGTGTAGCCCGCTTCGTCGAGCGCGTCGTGCAGCATGGCCAGGTTGTCTGGCACGTCGTCGACGATCAGGACCACGTCGTCGACGCTGTCGGTGTCAGTTGGGGAATTGGTCATGGGGAGCCTCGCGCAGCAGCGCGTTCAGGGAGTCGAAATCGAATCGATCTGCATGCTGGCGCAGCCGGGAGAGAAAGGCTGCAGCCGCCGGCTGCGCCGCCTGGACGGCATCGATCTGGCGCCGGATGCCGCGCATGTAGCCGCTGGCAACGGTCTCGCGCAAGGCCTTCAGCGCCGCAGGGTCGGGCCGGTAGTCCGCCCCGATCGGTGAGGCCGGCAGGTCGCTCGCGGCCGGGATCCACTCCAGGGAAAGCCGCTCGCCGAGCCAGTCGAACAGGTCGCGTCGCCGCACCGGCTTGACGAAGAAGTCCTGCGCCGTGAGGCCTGCATCGTTGTCGAGCGCACGGTCGAAGGCGTTCGCCGAGACGATCGCCATCGGCGCCGCCGACAGGCCCAGCGCACGCACCCGGCGCAAGGCCTCCCAGCCGTCGATGCCGGGCATCGCGAGGTCCATGAAGACCGCATCGGGCGCCGGGCAGGCCGCATCGGCAAGGCGCGCCAGCGCCGCCTCGCCCGACGCCACCGACTCGATCACGAAACCGACCGGTTCGAGCAGATCGTGCATCAGCGTGCGGTCGACCTCTTCGTTGTCGACCACCAGCAGCCTGCGGCGCGGCCCCGCGTAACCCTGCCGCGTGCCTTGCACCGCACTCGGTGGCTCGGCGGTCGACGCCGGCAGGAAGAGCCTCACGCTGAACATGCTGCCCTGCCCGGGTGTGCTGCGCGCCGTCAGCTCGCCGCCCATCAGGTCGGTCAGCATCTTGGCGATCGTCAGCCCGAGACCGGTGCCACCGACGGCCGTGCGCCCGGCCGCCGAACCGCGCGCGAAGGGCTCGAAGACGCGGGCGAGTTCGTCCTCGCTCATGCCCGGCCCCGAGTCGACGATGTCGAAGCGCGCCATCTCGCGTGTGTGCGTGACGTGGAACTCGACCTGCCCGGACGCCGTGAACTTGACCGCATTGCCCAGCAGGTTGATGAGGATCTGGCGCAGCCGGCGTTCGTCGACGCGCACCACCGCCGGCAGCGCGCCGAAGTGGCGTTCGAAGCGCACGCCCTTGGACAGCGCCTGCAGCTCGATCAGCCGCGCCAGCTCCTCCATCGTCTCGGCGAAGCGCAGCGGTTCGGGTTGCAGCGTGAGCTTGCCGGCCTCGATGCGCGCCACGTCGAGCGTGCCCTCGATGAGCCCGAGCAGGTGGTCGCCGCCGCGCCGGATCACGCCGACGGCCTGGCGCCGGTGCGCCGGCATCGCCGCGTCCTCCTCGAGCAGCTGGGCGTAGCCGAGGATGCTGTTGAGCGGCGTGCGCAGTTCGTGGCTGATGGCCGTGATGTAGCGCGTCTTGGCCCGGTTCGCCGCATCGGCCCGTGCCTTGGCCTGCTGCAGCTCGGCGTCGGTCAGGCGGTGCGATTCGATCTCGGCGAGCAGGGCCTGGGTCTGGCGCCGGCTCTCGTCCTGCGCTGCCAAGCGGCTGCGCTGAGCCAGCACGATCCACCAGGCCACGACACCGGCCACAAGGAGTCCGACCACGCCGATGTTCAGCACCCCCTGGCGCAGCAAGGGGGCCAGGCCCGCGGCCTGCTCGCCGATGGCGCTGCGGCCATGCAGGTACAGGCCGCCCAACAGGACCGTGAGCACCGGCAGCACGAGCGCCATCAGCAGCAGGTAGTGCGCCAGCCCGGCCTCGAGCTGCGGGGCCATGCGGCGCGGCAGCACACGCTGCAGCAGCGCGAGCCACTGCGTGCCGAGCCGGCCATGCGGCTTGCACAGGTCGTCGCAGCGCGCCTCCAGCGTGCAGCACAGCGAGCAGATCGGTGCCTGGTAGGCGGGGCATGAGGCCATGTCGTCGGCCTCGTACTCACGCTCGCAGACGCCACAGGTGACGAGGCGTTTGTAGGCGCCCTGCCCGGCCGGCGCGATCTGAGCGATCGGGACGATCGGAATCGATTGGCGCGCGATGTAGAAGCGTCCCTTGGTTGCCCAGGCTATGAGCGGTGCCGCCACGAAAGCCGCGACCAGCGCGATCGTTGCCGAGAAGGCCTGTGCCATGGCCCCGAAGGCGCCGAGGTGCGCGGCCACCGACAGCACCGACGCGATGCCCATCGCCCCCACGCCCACCGGGTTGATGTCGTACAGATGCGCGCGCTTGAACTCGATGCCGGGCGGCGACCAGCCGAGCGGCTTGTTGATGACGAGATCGGCGACCACGGCCATCATCCACGCGATGGCAACGTTGGCATACAGGCCGAGCACATGGCCCAGGGCCCGGAAGACGTCCATCTCCATCAGCAGCAGCGCGATGGCGGTGTTGAAGACCATCCACACCACGCGTCCCGGGTGGCTGTGCGTCAGGCGCGAGAAGAAGTTGCTCCAGGCCAGCGAGCCCGCGTAGGCGTTCGTGACATTGATCTTGAGTTGCGACACGATCACGAACAGGGCGGTCGCCGCCACCGCCCAGTCATAGCGCGGGAACACCATCTCGTAGGCCGCGAGGTACATCTGGTTCGGGTCCACCGCACGGTCGACCGGCACCATGTGCGTGATCGCAAGATAGGCCAGCAACGCGCCGCCGAGCATCTTCAGCACGCCCGGGATGACCCAGCCCGGCCCGCCCATGAAGACCGCCGCCCACCAGCGCGCGCGCCGCCCGGGCTGCGGCTCGGGCATGAAGCGCAGATAGTCGACCTGTTCGCCCATCTGCGTGATGAGGGCGATGCCGACCGTCGTCGCGGCGCCGAAGGACAGCCAGTCGAACGATGCGCCGACCGCGGCCTCGCGTCCGTCCCCGGGGTAGCCGACCAGTCCTTGCAGCACGTCGGGTTGCTGCCAGAACACGAAGGCGTAGGGCACCACGAGCATGACGATCCACAGCGGCTGGGTCCACAGCTGGAGCCGGCTGATCGCCGTCACGCCATGGGTGACGAGCGGGATCACGACCAGGGCGCACAGCAAGTAGCCCCAGGCCGGCGGGATGTCGAAGGCCAGGTCCAGCGCATAGGCCATCACCGCCGCCTCGAGCGCGAAGAAGATGAAGGTGAAGCTGGCGTAGATCAGCGAGGTGATCGTCGAGCCGATGTAGCCGAACCCGGCGCCGCGCGTCAGCAGGTCCATGTCGACACCGTGGCGCGCGGCGTAGACGCTGATCGGCCAGCCGGCCAGCAGGATCACGAGGCCGGTGGCCAGGATCGCCGCCGCCGCATTGATGAATCCGTAGCGCACCAGGAGGGTGGCCCCCACGGCTTCGAGGATCAGGAACGAGGCCGCTCCGAAGGCCGTGTTGGCCACCCGCCACTCGCTCCACTTGCGGAAGCTGCGCGGTGCGAAGCGCAGCGCATGGTCCTCCATGGTCTCGGCGCCGACCCAGCGGTTGTAGTCGCGCCGCTGCGGCAGCACGCGCTGGGCAGCCTGTCCTGGCGCGCCGGAATCGGGGGATTGAGCATCCATGGGGTGCTTCACTATCAAGAATCGCACCAGGCCGGCCCGGCGTCATGCTGGCACCGATCCTGCTATCGACTTCCGCCATGGAACTGACGCCACGTGAAAAGGACAAGTTGCTGGTGTTCACCGCCGCACTGCTGGCCGAACGCCGCCGAGCGCGTGGGCTGAAGCTGAACTACCCGGAGGCGGTCGCGCTGATCAGCGCAGCGATCATGGAAGGCGCGCGGGACGGCAAGTGCGTGGCCGCGCTCATGAGCGACGGCAAAGGCGTGCTGACCCGCGCCGACGTCATGGAAGGCATCGCCGAGATGATCCCGGACATCCAGGTCGAAGCCACTTTTCCCGATGGCACGAAACTGGTCACCGTGCACCAACCGATTGCATGAGGCTCGCGATGCGCACCACATTGAAGCGTCTGTCCCCAATCTGGTTCACGCTGGCCAGTGGATCGCTCTGGGCCCACGATGGGCATGGCGCCGCCACGCCGGTCCATTGGCACGCCACCGACGCCTACGGCTTTGTTGCCGGCGCGGCCGTGATCGGCGCCCTCGTCTGGCTGGCACGCCGGAAGTGAGCGCCAGATGATTCCCGGCGAGCTCTTCACCGACGGACCCGAGCATGCGCTCAACCCGGGCCGTCGCACGGTCACGCTGATCGTCGAGAACAGCGGCGACCGCCCGATACAGGTCGGCTCGCACTATCACTTCGCCGAGACCAATGGCGCGTTGCGCTTCGACCGTGCCGCGGCACGTGGCATGCGCCTGAACATCACCAGCGGCACCGCGGTGCGCTTCGAACCAGGCCAGCAGCGCACGGTGGAACTCGTGGACTACGCCGGGGCGCGCGAGGTCTGGGGCTTTCGCGGTCTGGTCCAGGGAAAGCTCTGAGATGGCCCACATCGGCCGCCGCGCCTATGCCGAGATGTTCGGTCCGACCACGGGCGACCGCCTGCGCCTGGCCGACACCGAACTGATCGTCGAAGTCGAGCGCGATCTGACGATGCGCGCCGGGGGCCACGGCGAGGAGGTCAAGTTCGGCGGCGGCAAGACCATCCGCGACGGCATGGGCCAGAGCCAGCGCATCAATGGACCGGGCGCAGCCGACGCGGTGGACTGCGTCATCACGAATGCGCTGATCGTCGACCACTGGGGCATCGTCAAGGCCGACATCGGGATCCGCGGCCAGCGCATCGCCGCGATCGGCAAGGCCGGCAACCCGGACGTGATGCCCGGCGTGGACATCGTCATCGGACCCGGCACCGAAGTCATCGCCGGCGAAGGGATGATCGTGACCGCCGGCGGCATCGACAGCCACATCCACTGGATCTGCCCGCAGCAGATCGAAGAAGCCCTGATGTCCGGCATCACGACCATGCTCGGCGGCGGCACCGGGCCGGCCACCGGGACCTTCGCGACCACCTGCACGCCGGGGCCGGAAAACATCGCGCGCATGCTGCAGGCCGCCGACGCCTTCCCGATGAACCTTGGGTTCTTCGGCAAGGGCAACGCGAGCCGGCCGCAGGCGCTGGTGCAGCAGGTCGAGGCCGGTGCCATCGCGCTCAAGCTGCACGAGGACTGGGGCACCACGCCGGCCGCGATCGACAACTGCCTGACCGTGGCCGAGGACCACGACGTGCAGGTGGCCATCCACACCGACACGCTCAACGAGTCCGGTTTTGTCGAAGACACGATGGCCGCCTTCAAGGGCCGCACGATCCACACCTTC
Organism: uncultured beta proteobacterium; assembly: GCA_963706655.1. Classification (GTDB taxonomy): domain Bacteria; phylum Pseudomonadota; class Gammaproteobacteria; order Burkholderiales; family Burkholderiaceae_C; genus Rubrivivax. The sequence continues at coordinate 14,085 of CAVPNN010000018.1, read as the reverse complement.
CATACCGAGGGGGCGGGCGGCGGCCATGCGCCGGACATCATGAAGGTGGTCGGTGAAGCGAACGTGCTGCCCTCGTCGACCAATCCGACCCGGCCCTACACGGTCAACACGATCGACGAGCACCTGGACATGCTGATGGTGTGCCATCACCTCGATCCGTCGATCGCCGAAGATCTGGCCTTCGCCGAGAGCCGCATCCGGCGCGAGACGATCGCCGCCGAGGACATGCTGCACGACCTGGGCGCGATCAGCATGATGAGCAGCGACAGCCAGGCCATGGGCCGGGTCGGCGAGGTCGTGCTGCGCACCTGGCAGACCGCGCACAAGATGAAGACCCAGCATGGTGCCCTGCGCGAGCCTGGCTTTGCCGACGGCGCGCGCAACGACAACGCACGTATCAAGCGCTACATCGCGAAGTACACGATCAACCCCGCGCTGGCCCATGGCATCGCGCACGAGGTTGGCAGCATCGAGGTCGGCAAGTGGGCCGACCTGGTGCTGTGGCGGCCGCCCTTCTTCGGCGTCAAGCCGAGCCTCATCCTCAAGGGCGGCTTCATCGCCGCCGCCGCGATGGGCGACCCCAACGCCAGCATCCCGACGCCGCAGCCGGTGCACTACCGGCCGATGTTCGGCAGCTTCGGCGGCGCGCTCGCGCGCACGTCGCTGACCTTCGTGAGCGGAACCGCGCTGGCCAACGGTGTGGCGGCATCGCACGGGCTGAGCAAGACCCTGTCGGCGGCGAAGGGCTGCCGCACGGTGAAGAAAGCCGACATGGTCCACAACGGTGCCACGCCCGTCATGGAGATCGACCCGCAGACCTACCAGGTGCACGCCGACGGGAAGCCGCTGACCTGCGCGCCAGCACACGAGCTGCCGATGGCGCAGCGTTTTTTCCTCTTCTAGCATGCTGCTCGTGCACCGACTGATTGCGCAACCGCATGGCCTTGCGCCGGCGCTCGTGCGGCGCGCCGCGTCGGTCGAGCTCGACTGGGACACACGCTCGCGCAGCCGCTTCGATGCGCGCGATTCGAACGGCCGCGAGCTCGGCGTGTTCCTGCCGCGCGGCCAGGTGGTGCGCGGAGGCGACCTGCTGGTGGCAGAGGATGGCTCGATGATCCGCGTGATCGCCGCGCCGCAGCCGGTGCTCGTGGTTCGGTTTTGCCCAAAGCATGGCCGGGCTTTCGACCTGATGCGGGCCGCCTACCATCTCGGCAACCGGCACGTGCAGATCGAACTCCAGCCCGACCAGTTGAAGATCGAGCCGGACCCCGTGCTGGGCGATCTGCTGCGCGCGATGCACCTGATCGTCGACGAGGCGATGGGGATCTTCGAGCCCGAAGCCGGCGCCTATGCAGCCACAGGGCATGGGCATGCGCACCCCCACGGCGAGCATTGACGGCCCATGCCCGACGACCGCAGCCTGCTGCAGCTGATCTGGCTCGCGTCACCGGCCCTGCCGGTGGGCGCTTTCAGCTACTCCGAAGGTCTCGAGGCCGCGATCGAACATGGGCAGGTGGTCGACGAGGCCAGCGTTTCGGTCTGGCTGGTCGACCAGTTGATGCTGGCCCAGGCGCGCACCGACCTGGCCGTCGCCGCCGCAGCGGTCGACGCATGGTCGGTGCACGACCGCTTGCGCCTGAGGGCGCTGAACGACTGGGTGCGCACCACGCGCGAAAGTGCGGAGTTCAAGCTCCAGACCGAGCAGGCCGGGCGTTCGATGGCCCAGTGGCTGCGTCAGCGCGCACCCGCCGATGAACGGGTCGACTCACTGCAAGCCCTGGCGCCGGCACCGACCTGGCCGCTGGCGTTTGCGCTCGCGCTGGTGCATTCGGGTGCGGGCGCGCGCGACGGTCTGATGGCGATGGCCTTCGGCTGGGCCGAGAACATGGCGCAGGCGGCCGTCAAGACCGTGCCGCTCGGCCAGAGCGCCGGCCAGCGCCTGCTCGCCGCGCTGGCCGACCGCATCCCGGGCGCGGTCGACGACGCACTGGCGCGCGACGACCGGACCCGCCAGTCCTTCACGCCGATGTTGTCGATCCTCTCGGCCCGACACGAAACCCAGTACTCGAGGTTGTTCCGCTCATGAGCCCTGCCCTGCATTCGATTCCCGGCCGCACCAGGACGCTGCCACCGCTGCGGGTCGGCGTCGGCGGCCCGGTGGGTTCCGGCAAGACCACGCTGGTGGAGATGATGTGCAAGGCGATGCGCGAGCGCTGGGACCTCGTGGTGGTGACCAACGACATCTACACCAAGGAAGACCAGCGCCTGCTCACCGAGTCCGGAGCGCTGGCCCCGGAACGCATCATGGGCGTCGAGACCGGCGGCTGCCCGCACACCGCGATCCGCGAGGATGCCTCGATCAACCTGGAGGCCGTGGACCGCATGCTCGAGAGGTTCCCGAACGCCGACATCGTCTTCATCGAGTCGGGCGGCGACAACCTCGCCGCCACCTTCAGCCCCGAACTGAGCGACCTCACGCTCTACGTCATCGACGTCGCGGCGGGCGAGAAGATCCCGCGCAAGGGAGGCCCCGGGATCACCAAGAGCGATCTGCTGGTCATCAACAAGACCGACCTGGCACCCCATGTCGGTGCCGACCTGGCCGTGATGGACGCCGACACCCGGCGCATGCGCCCGGACCACGCCGGGCGCCGCCCGTTCGTGATGACGAACCTGAAGACGCGCGAGGGGCTGGACGCGGTCGTGCGTTTCATCGAGACGCGCGGACTGCTCGTCGACACCTCGCGTCGATGAGCCAGCATCCGCGGCCCATCATCCGTGCCGGATCACGCTGATGTGCTCGGTCCCGCTCTCGGGGAACCAGACCTCGCCCGGCCGGCCCAGGATCTGGCGCACCGACGCGGCCTCGCGCGCGAAGCGCCAGCTCTCGAAGGCCTCGGTCGTCGGGTCGAAGCGCAGCACGCTGTTGGCCCCGAAGTCGCTCAGCCAGACCTTGTCGCGTTCGTCGACGTAGACCGCGTAGCAGCGCGGGCGTTCGCCGGGCAGCTTCCAGGTCTTCCAGCTCCCGTCCTTCGGGTCATGCAGCGAGACCTGGCCGGAATTCCATTCGCTGACCCAGATGCGGCCGCGCGAATCGCTCCACACGCGCCGCGCGCCCTGTTTCGGCGTGGGGGGCTCGACGACACGCGAGGCGCCACTCCTGAGGTCGATCTGCGCGATGTAGCTGCCGGCGAGCGAGCAGTACCAGATGGCGCCGGCAGGCGTGGCGCAGATGCCGTAGGGGCCACGGCCGCGCGGCGAGTCCCAGACCTGCACCTGGCCCGTCGCAACGCTGACCTTGCCGATGACGCCACTCTGGCCGGTGAACCACAGGTCGCCGGCGCCGTCGAAGGCGCAGGTGTTCAGGTTCGCATACGGCGTGCCCTCGGGAAGGCGAAAGAGCCGGATCTCGCGCCCCGGCCACCCCACGCGCACGATCGCCTGCTGGCCGCCGTCGGTAAGCCAGGCCGCCCGGTCCGGCCCCTGGATCACCCCGTGCGGCGAGCTGCCTGGGCCGAGCGGGACCAGCTCGGTCCGGCCGGTCTTCGGGTCGAACCAGCCCAGATGGCCGCTGTGCTGGGCACTGAACCAGACGCCGCCGTCGGGCGCCGGCGCGAGGTCGTGGATGCCGGTGCGCGCCGGCGTCACCAGCGGCCACGACTGCAGCAACAGCGGCCGCGTCGTCTGCCCCGTGGCCAGACGCGCCGGCAGCGCCAGGGACAGTGCGAGCGCAGCCAACCGGCGGCGGTCGATGTTGGGTAAATCTAGTTTCATGCCAGACCTCCATGTCGTACCGGATGCGCTACGGCGGTCAGGGAACAGGCACTGTGACGCGCTCGCGCGGGAGTGGCCAAGGATATCGCTGCGTCCGCCGAGCCGCACGACCCACACGTCGACGGACCAACCCGAGGGGCGACGCCGCGAGGCAGCACTGCGATGCTGGGGTCACCACGGACACGACATTTGCCACCAACCGGAACTCGGCCGTCATCGCGGGTCGCGACTGGGTTCTTCGGGTCTGGCGTGGCACGGCATATGGCGCGATGATCGTGCCGAGCCGCCGTTGCGGCCGGGGTGCACGGATGCCTCTCTTGCCGGTGCGCAGCCTGGCCAGCAAGCACGCGTGGGTCTGGTCGGGTCTGGTCGGCTTGCTGCTCGCCGGCAGCGGCTTGATGGCTGCCGCATTCGCCTGGCGCGACACGGTGCAAGGTGTCAAGGCGGTGCAGCACGAGCAGGCGATCGCGGTGGCCGAACGCATTGGGAACTTCTTCGAGCGCATCGAACAGCCGCTGCGCTGGATCGTCGACGACCCGACGCGCGGCGACGACGTGGCGCCGCATGCCCTGCGGATCGAGCTGGTCCAGATGCTGCGCCGGCAGCCTGCACTGGCCGAGTTGCGCTGGATCGACCGGTATGGCCGCGAAAGCCTGGCCCTGTCACGCCTGGCGATGGACGTGGCCGACGGCGCCAGGGACTGGTCGGTCGACCCGCTCGTGCTGGGTGCGCGTCGCCACGGCGTGCAACTCGGTGCGGTGACGTTCCTGCGCGGCTCCGAGCCGCATGTCGTACTCGCACTGGCCAACCGGTCCGATGGCCCGGTCCTGTTGGCCGAGGTCAACCTGAAGGCGGTTTGGGAGATCGTGCACAACCTGCCGCAGGCAGCGGGGGGCGTTGCCTATGTCGTCGATGCGAAGGGCCAGCTGATCGCCCATCCTGAACGGAGTCTGGTGCTGCGCCGCACCGACATGGCGGGCATGGCCCATGTACGCGCCGCCCTGGCCGGCGACCTGGCCACGACCGTGCATGACGCGAACGGCCTCGACGGTACGCCCGTGTTCGCCGCCGCGGCACCCCTGCCGCGCCTGGGCTGGATGGTCTTCATCGAGCGGTCGCGCCGCGATGCGCTGGCTCCGGTGTGGCGTGCGCTCGAGCGGTCCGCCATGTTGACCGGGCTCGGCGTGGTGCTCGCCATCGGGGCCAGTGCCTGGCTGGCGCGTCGCCTCGTGCAGCCGATCACGGCCCTGCAGGCGCGCGCAGCCGACATCGCCGCCGGCCGACTCGACCAGCGGATCGAACTCGACAGCGGCGACGAACTGCAGGCGCTCGGCGAGCAGTTCAACCGGATGGCGGAAGACCTGCAGGGCATCTACGCGTCGCTGGAGGCGCGCGTGACCGAACGCACTCTCGCGCTGACCGAAGCCAACGAGGCCAAGCGCCGCTTCCTGGCGGCCGCCAGCCACGACCTGCGCCAGCCGGTGCACGCGCTCGGACTGTTCGCCGGCCAGCTGCGCCAGGCCAGCAACCCGGCACATCAGCGCACCCTGGTTGCCCAGATCGAGCGCTCGGTGGAAGCCTTCGAGACCCTGCTGCAGGCGTTGCTCGACATCTCCCGCCTCGATGCGGGCACGGTGGAGGCGCATCGTGAGGCCGTCGAACTCGGACCGCTGCTCGAACGCCTGGCCGCAGGCTTCGCCCCCGATGCCGCCGCGCGCGGACTGCGGCTTCGCGTTCGTCCCAGCGCCCTGTGGGTCGACAGCGACCCGATGCTGCTCGAGCGCGTGCTGCTCAACCTGATCGGCAATGCGCTGCGCTACACGTCACGGGGCGGCGTGCTGGTCGGCACGCGGCGGCGCGGTGCGCAGATCGAGATCATCGTCGCCGACACCGGCATCGGCATCGCGCCAGAGCAGCAGGCGCTCGTGTTCCAGGAGTTCTACCGTGCACCTGGTACGTCGCCCAGCGGCGAGGTCGGCCTGGGCTTGGGGCTGGCAATCGTGCGCCGACTGCTCATCCTGCTGGATCACGACATGGCCTTGCACTCGGTGCCGGGCCACGGCAGCTGCTTTCGCCTGACGCTGAGGCCAGCGCCGGCACTCGAGCCGGGGAAGCTGGTCGCGCGGACCGCCGAGCCGCTGGCGGGCCGGCGCGTGCTGGTGGTCGACGACGACCCCGCGATCGTCGAAGCGACACGCGGCCAGCTCGTTCAGTGGGGCTGCGTGGTCGACCTTGCCTCGAGCACGACGCAGGCGCTCGACCTGTGGCGCGCTGTGCCTGCCGACCTCGTGCTCACGGACCTGCATCTGGCCGACGGCGAAACCGGACTGGACCTGGCGAGGCAACTGCGTGCGGCTGGTGCTGGCCCGATCGTCGTGATTACCGCCGACACTGCGCCCGAACGGCTGCAACCCATACTCGCCGCCGGTTTTCAGGCACTTCTCCAAGCCCCTGCGCCCGGCCCGTCTGCGCGCTCTGCTGGAGGCGCTGCTGCCACCGCGCCTGCCGTCATGAACGCTGGCGGCGCTGCGCACGCCGGTGCGCTTCAGCCAGACGACTGTCCCAGACCAAGTCGGGCCGCCACCAGTGCCGCCTGAGTGCGGCTGTGCACGCCCAGCACACGCATCACTTCGGTCACATGGGCCTTCACGGTCCGTTCGGCCAGGCCGAGTTCGTCGCAGATCAGCTTGTTGGGCTTGCCGACGGCGAGCAGCTTGAGCACATCGAGCTGACGCGGCGTCAGACCCAGCGCGTCGAGCGAGACCGGTAGTTCACGCTCGCGGCGAGCCCGACCTTGATCGGCCAGCACCTCGGCCGGCAGGTAGCGGCCCCCGGCCAACACCAGGTGGAGCGCGGAGACCATCACTTCGTTGCTCGACGACTTGGGCACGAAGCCGGCCGCGCCGGCCGTCATCGCGGCCAGCACGGTGGAGCGGTCCTCGGCGCTCGACAGCACCACCACTGGCAAGGCCGGAAAACGCTGGCGCCAGGCGCGTATCGCGGGCACTCCCGCGAGGCCGTCGACATGGAAGTCCAGCAGGAGCAGCTCGAGGTCGGGCTCGGCATCGGCGATCGCGAAGCCCCGTTCATTGTCGGCCGCTGCGAGCACCGTCACGTCCTTGCCAAGTCCCGCGGCGACATGTCGCACCGCTTCGCGGATCAGCGCGTGGTCATCGACGATCAGCAGCTTCATCGGCCCAGCTCCCGCGCTGCCCTGGCCTGTTCGGGCCGGCCCTTTCGGGCCGGCGCGGTGGGCAGCCGCCCCTGGTGCGCGCCCGATTATGGTCACGCCGGCCGTTTCACGCCAGCGTGGAGCCGGCCCCTAGGTCCGATGGCTCCGGGCGGCGCGTCGCCGTCGAATCCAGGTCGAGGCGGGGCGGCGGGATGGTCCCGCTGCCGCCAAGTCCCGAGGAGCCCGACATGTCCGATTCCCTTGCCTGCCTTGCGTCTCAACTGCCGGCGTCGAGGCGACGCTTCATCGCTTGGGTCGGCGCGAGCATGGCCGCCTCGTCGCTGCTGGCCGCCGAACCGCCGCTTCGCACCATCGGTCCGCCTGGTGCCGATGGCGCGACCGGCCCGAACTCGGCCTGCACCAGCTTGCTCGCGGCGCTGCGTCTGGCGCGTGCCCAGCCGGTCGTGTCGCAATACCTCGTCGACGCTGGAATGTTCCCCTTGAGCTTGGAGCCCCTGGCCTTTCGCGTCGACGATCTGGTACACGAGACGCTGGACGGGGCGCTGGTCGCACAGCAACTCGCACCTGGCCAGGATCTCCTCGTGGAGTCGCTGCAGGCCGAGTCGGCTCGGGGGCGAGCGTGGTGCCTCGCCGCGGGGTCCACGATCTACCACGGCGCCAAGGTCAGGCGCATCGAGTTCCGGCACCCGCAACTCGACGCTCGGCACCAGCCGGCCACCGTCCTGATCGACGCGGCCAGCGGACTGCCGCTCTGGCACGGCTATGCCAGCATGGTCGGCGGATACGCCTGGGTCTATGGCCGCGGGCCGCTGGTGTTCCCACCACCGTCGACCCTGCAGGTGACGCCGTGACGCGGCCGTGGCGAGCTGCTGCCGCACTGGTGGCCGCTGTCCTCGCGGCATGTGCCGAACAGCCAGCCACCGCGCCGGGCCCAGGCGAGGAACCGTTCCTGGCCGAGGCGCCCGTTCCAGTGCGACTGGCCCTGGTACTGTCCAGCGGTGGTCTGCGCGGCCTTGCGCATGTCGGCGTGCTGCAGGCACTGGAGGCCGAGGGCATCCGGCCAGATCTGGTGGTCGGCGCAAGTGTCGGCGCGCTCGTCGGCGCCATTCATGCCTCCGGGCGCAGCGCGGACGAAATCCGGCAGACCGTCGCGCACTCCACCTTCGACTTCGGCACCGGCTGGTTGAAGCCGGGTATCGATCGGCCGAGCCAGACAGTGCACGAATTCGCTTCCACACACCTGCGGCGCCAGCGGATCGAGCGCTTCCCGATCGCGTTCGCCGCCGTCGCCACCGACCTGCAGGCCGGTTGCCTGGCCCTGTTCAACGCTGGCGGCGCGGCGGTCGCGGTACAGGCGTCGACCGGTCTGCCAGGCGTGTTCGCCGCCACACCGATCGGCGGCCGGGCGTACGCCGACGGCGGACTCAGCAGTCCGCTGCCGGTTCGGGCGGCGCGCGCGCTGGGGGCCGAGAAGGTGATCGCGGTCGACGTGACCTACCCGCCGAGCGAGTCAAACCTCGACGGTGTCGTCAACCGGCTGTTCCAGATTGGACTGGTGATGGCGCACTCGCTGGCCGCGCAGGAGTCCGAGGATGCCGACCTCGTGATCCGACCACGCCTGCCGACCGCGGACGGGATCGGCCTCGAACATCGCGTGGCCCTGATGGCCACCGGAGATGCAGCAGTGCGTGACGCCCTGCCCTCGATCCGACGGCTGCTTGCCATGCCGGCGCAACGCCGGATTGCGTCGCCGGACCCGCGGCGCTGCCCGCCGCTCAGCCTGGCCCGTCGATGAAGGCGTCGACGCGCGCCAGCAGGTCCAGCGGCAGCGTGACGCCGAGTGTCCTCGCCGTGCGGCGGTTGAGCGCGAGTTCCACCTTCGGCGGGGTCTCGGCCGGCATGTCCGCCACCGGCACACCGCGCAGCGCACGGTCGATGTAGCTGGCCAGGTAGTGATAGAAGGAAAACACGCCCGCGCCGTAGCTGAGCAGAAAACCGTCGTGCACGTGCGCGCTCCAGCCCGAGGCCACCGGCACGCCGCGCGCGGCGGCAAAGGCCGCGATGCGCGGTGCGTTGCGCGAGATCAACTGGTCGGTCGCGGCCAGCGTCGCCTGGATGCCTTCGCGTTCGATCGCGAGCAGGGCCGTATCGACATCGGAATTGGCGTTCAGCGGCAACGGCCGCAACGTCAGCCCGAGGGTTGCGGCAGCCTCGGAAGCGTGCTGCAGTTCCTGCCTGGCGCCGGGGTGCGGCTCGTAGAACAGGTAGCCGATTCGCTGCGCCTGCGGCAGCACCTGCCGCACCAGTTCGAGCCGCTTTCCGATCAGTTCGTAAGACAGCAGCGTCATGCCCGTGCGGTTGGCGTGGGGCCTGGCCATGCTGCGGACGAGCCCGGCCTCGACCGGGTCACCGCCGACGACGAAGATCACCGGCACGTCGCGCGCCAGCAGCGCCGTGTCGATGCCGAAAGCGCCCGTGGCGACGATGACTTCGACACCTGTCTGACGCAACTCGTCGTAGACCCTGGCCGCGTCGGCCCGCTCGCCGACGCGTTGCACCAGCACCAGATTCAGCCCCTCGACCCAGCCGCGATCGCGCAAGCCGGCGCGGAAGGCCTCCATGGCACCGGGCGTGTTGCCGCTGCGCACGGTGACCCAGCCGATCCGGGCGGTGCGACCCGCTATGGGCCGGGCCACCTGGCAGATCGCGTCCAAGGGCCAGCCCACCAGCGCCATCGGGCTGGCCAGGAAGATCAGGCTGCTTCGGCGTTGCATGGTCGACCCCTTGCGGCTGCGCACGACCCACCGCTGCCGACGTTCAATCCGCAGGGCCGAGCCTGGTGCGCCGGCGCGCCCGTTGACGCTACGCCCGAACCGGGTGCCGTGCAAGGGGCTGCCAGTGCAACAGGCGCACATGTCGCCAAGCACGCGCCCGGAGCGCGGCGGGTCCGGTCGCCTGGACCGAAGGGCGACCGGGTAGCCGTCTTGGCGACGCAGCTGCCACCGTGAGCGGGTCGCGCTCTACTTCAGGATCACCTTCATCGCCCCGACGAGTGCGTGTGGATGATCGAGACCGCGGTAGGTCGGCGGGATCACCTCCTCGTGCCCGAGCAGCGTCGCCACCGCGATCAGCGCCGACTGGACCGAGTACTCGACCGTGTAGACCACGTTGTCCGGGATCTCGCAGTACTGGCCCACGAAGGCGAGGTTGGCGGTGCCCGGCGGCACCACCGCAGGGCGGTCGCCCGGTGCGCGCGGCATGAACTGGCTCGTCGTGTACGGCAGCAGGCAGGGGATGCAGGTTGCGCCCTCCAGCAGGGCCGGCAATTCGTCCTGCCAACCGAGTTGCCAGAAGACCTCGGTCAGGATCTCGCGGCCGCTGCACTCCGGCATCGTCTTGTGGACGAAGTCGCCCGGGCGGTCGGCGAACAGACCGTAGCCCCACCAGACATGCGTGCCCTGCGGCTGCCCGGCATAGGCGGGCGGGTGGAAGAGATGGAAGGTCAGCCCCCAGGCCGAGCCCTTGAGCGTGACCAGGCCGCCCTGCCCGGCCGGGCGCCCGCCCAGGCGTTCCATCTTGCGCACGAACCGGTCGTTGGCATCGGTGACGGTGAAGGTGATCCACTGGGTGCGGTCGATGTCGCCGCAGAAGACTTCCGGGCGTCCGTAGGCGGCGTCCTTGGCGGCCAGCCGCTGCCACAAGGCCCATGCTCCGCTGCGGCGCACCGGCGGTGGCGGCGGCGCGGTCATCGAGCCGAGGCTGGCGTCGGCGGTCATCGAGCCGAGCGTCACGATCACCAGGTCGCCGTCGGCCACCTCGATGTCGGCGCCCTGCCCGCCGCGCGTGGCACGGATGCGGCGCACGGACTTGAGGCCGCCATCGGTGACCTCGAAGTCGAGGTCGGTCACGCGGACGCCCACCTCCAGGTGCACACCCTCGCGCTCGAGCCAGTTCACGATCGGGTGCACGATCGAGTCGCGTGCGTTGTAGCGCGTCGAGTGCACGATCTTCAGTGTCGGCAGGTCGGGGAAGAGGCGCAGGAAGCGCAGCAGGTAGCGCCGCAGTTCGGCCGCGCTGTGCCACGGCTCGAAGCCGAACATGCTGCGCCACAGGAGCCAGAAGTGGGTGTCGAAGAACACTGCCTCGAAACACTGGTCGATGCGCTGCGCACCGAGCACCTCCTCGGCGCGGAACATGAGCCCGACGAGGTCGACCCGGTCCTTGTTGCTGAGGCCGAAATCCGACGCGTCGACCACCCGGCCATGCTCGACCAGGCGCGCCTTCGTGTCCCACGGCGCTTCTTTCCAGAACGCCAGCGTGTCCTCGGCCACCGACGTCTGCGGGTCTTCGAGCGAGGGGATGCTCGACAGCAGCTGGTACATCAGCATGTAGGCGGCGCCGTACATGCGGCTGCCACGCATCGAGTAGCCGGCCTCTGCTGAGCCGGCGGCGTCCAGGCTGCCGCCGAGCGCCGCCTCCTCCAGGATGTGGATGTCGGCGCCCGGCAGGCCGCCGTCGCGGATCAGGTAGACCGCAGCGGCCAGGCTGGCGATGCCACCACCGACAAGATAGGCCTTGCGTTGCGAGTTGCTCGGGCTCATGGCGGGCTCCTCGTGGGTTGCACGGTGCGTCGTGGCGAGCGTTTCCTTGCGGGCCGTGGCACGGGTTGCGTGCGCTCCACCAGTTCTTCGAACGAGGCCGTGAGCGCGCGCGTGAGCTGGTGTGGATCGGGCACGGCGGCGCGCGCCGTCGTGAAGCCGAATCCCATCGCGCCGTCGTAGCTCAGCACGGTGATGTTCAGGCCCAGGCCATGCTCGACGATCGACACCGGCCAGTAGGTGCTCATGCGGGCGCCGGCCGCGTAGAGCGGCACCGCGGGGCCGGGGATGTTGGAGATCACGACGTTGGCCAGCGCCGGGATCGAGCCGGCGATGTGCGAGCGGCCATAGAGCTGCGCCAGCCCTTGCAGCAGCCATGGGACGCCGAGTGACGGAAAGTCCATCGGCACGACGCCGCTGGCGCGCCGGACGGCCGCCTTCACGGCACCTGCGGCGTCGCGGATCGCGCGCAGCCGGCGCACGGGGTCGGCGATGTGGGTCTGCAGGTTGACGAGCGGCATCGCGGCCTGCGTCGTGAACTCGTGGTTGCCTGCCTCGCGCAGCGAGATCGGCATCGCCGCGGTGAGCGGCTTCTTCGGGATGCCGCCGTGGTGCGCAAGGTAGCGACGCAGCGCACCGCTGCACAGCGCGAGCACGACATCGTTGAGCTTGGCGTCGTGCGCCACGGCCAGCCGCTTGAGTTCGTCCAGCGGCAGCGACAGGCCGGCGAAGCCGCGCTCGGGTCCGATCGGCACGTTGAGCGCGGTGTGCGGGCCGAAAGCGACGTTCTGTGCCAGCTTGCCTTCGCCGGCATCCGCTGCGGCGGGCGGCGCCAGCATGCCGGACAGCGCACGCACGACGTCGGGCAGGTGGCGCACGAGCTTGATGTACTGGCCCGCGTCGTGTCGCAGCGCGGCAGCGGCGAGCGCGATCATCCCCGGGTGCTCGGCCGCGACATGCGTCGCGCCGCGCAGCGCCGCCGGTCGCGGCGCCAGATCGAACATCGCGCGGGCCAGCAGCATGCCGGCCTGCCCGTCGAGCGCGGCATGGTGCACCTTGAAGTAGTAGCCGATCTGCCGGTCCTGCAGGCCCTCGATCACGTACAGGCGCCACAGCGGGCGGTTGCGGTCGAGCCGCTGCGCGTGCAGCCTGGCCACGCAGTCCTCCAGCTGTGCCAGCGTGCCCGGCTGAGGCAGCGAGACCCGTTGCACATGGTGCTCGAGGTCGACCGCATCGTCCTCGACCCACACCGGGTTGGCCAGGTGCAGCGGCATCGGCGCGAGCTTGCGGTGCAGCACCGGCGCCAAGTGCAGGCGGCGTGCCATCTGCTGCCGGATGACGCTGCAGAAGTCGCGCCGGTAGCGCGGCGGCAGATCGAACACATGCACCGACGCGATGTTCATCGGCGTCTCGTCCGTCTCCAGGTACAGAAAACCCGCGTCGACGCCGCTCAGAGGGGTCATCGCGTGACCATCGCCGGATCCGCGCGGCCGTCCATGGGGCACCGGGCCGCGTCGACCTGCGCCATCCTGTGCAGCGTCATCGCTGTCTCCAATCCGCCTTTGCTGTTTCATCCCGCATGCAGGCATGGTCTGCGCCATGCCACCGGCTGGCGTTGACTGTGCTCAAGGATGGGCGCCGTCAGGGCGCCCGCAAGTCGAACAGCACCAGCGTCGGATGCGGGGGCGTGCAGACGAACGCGGACCACTCAATCAACTGTCGAGTCTCTGGGGCGCCGCCGATTCGTTCAGCGCGAACCGGGACGCCTCCCCGCGGTGGCGCGCCGCCACGTCCGGCTCGCGCCGCTGTGGCTCAGCCCTTGCGCACGCGCCGCCGGTCAGTGAAGGCGATGATTTCACCCATGACGCCGCGCCGGAAAACCAGCACGCAGATCACGAAGATCAGGCCGGTGACCATGGTGACCGACTCGCCCAGGGTGTTGAACCAGTCCACGCCGGTGAACTCGGCGATCGAGGAGCCCAGGTCGCCGACCTTGTTCTCCAGAAACACGACCACTGCCGAGCCCACCAGCGGGCCCGACAGGGTTCCCAGCCCGCCGACCAGGGTCATGAGGATCACGTGACCCGACGAGGTCCAGTGCATGTCGGTCAGCGTGGCGAAGCCCAGCACCAATGTCTTGAGCGACCCGGCCAGCCCCGAGATGGCGGCCGAGATGACAAAGGCCAGCAGTTTGAAGCGGTCGACGTCGTAGCCCAGCGAGATGGCGCGCGGTTCGTTCTCCTTGATGCCTTTGAGGACCTGGCCGAAGGGCGAGTGAATCGTGCGCGCGATCAGCAAGAAGGCCGCCACCACGACGACCAGCGTCACGTAATACATGGTCAGGTCGTTGCGCAGATTGATGACGCCGAACAGGTGGCCGCGCGGCACCGCCTGCAGCCCGTCTTCACCATGCGTGAACGGCGCCTGAAGGGCGATGAAGTACATCATCTGCGCCAGGGCCAGCGTGATCATCGCGAAGTAGATGCCCTGGCGGCGGATGGCGAGCCAGCCGAACACCAG
>CAVPNN010000017.1:0-24996 GCA_963706655.1 uncultured beta proteobacterium | reverse complement strand
TGCGCTCACGCCAGCGGCCGGCCATGTGCACATCTGGGCGCCGGGCGCATCGGCGTGCTCAACGGCACCTACCGGCTGCTCGGCACCTCGGCTTCGCCTGGTTTGACCCGGACGAGACCCTGGCGCCAGCGCCGACCAGGCCGACCGCCGGCGTGTGGCCGATGCTGGCGAAGTGCCGCGCATCCGCCTGCGCGGTCTGGTCTCGTGCGCGCCGATCCGGCGTCGCGCTTGGATGCGCCGCAACCGGCTCAACATCGGAGGCCATGCGCGCCGCGCGGCCACAGGCTCGGCCTGGTGGCTGGGCGGTGGCCATGACCTGCTGCAACAGAGTTGTCGGACCCGGCGCTGTTTGCGCGCCACCCGCAATGGTTCGCGCTGGTCGACGGCGCGCCCGGTCTTCAGGCAGGGGCCGTCCGCGCGCCTTCCCGAGCGCGACGCGAACCGCGCGCTGGTGCACAACCTCGCCGCCTGGCAGACCGGCGCGGCCGGGCTCGAGCAGGGCGTCGTCGACTATCACAACCTCAGCAGCTTCGCCGCGCTGGCGCTCACCGACCTGCCCTCGCTGGCGCACAACGCCGAGCTGCTGTCGTTGGGGCGCGAGGGCCTGCAGGCCTACATGCACCCGCTGCGCGCCAACCCCGGGCCACGCGCACTCACCAACCATCTGCTGGCCCGCCTGGCCTGGGTCGACCTGGATGCACCCAGGCGCGACCCGGCGGTCGAGCGTGGCCGGGTCCTGACCGAGGAGTACTTCCAGCGCCGCTATGGCGCCCATGCCGCGGACTGGCTGGCAGTGCACCGCACGATGGCGGCCTCGGTCGAGAACGCGAGCGAGCTGTTCGGAATCGACTCGATGGTCTGGCTGCTGCTGCAGAAGCAGCTCTGGGCCGATCCCTTCTACACCGATGCCGAGGCGGTCGACTTCATCCAGCGACTTCGCACCGGCGGCGTCCAGGATCTGCCGACCCGGTTCTCGAACCACGCACGTCTGCGCGCCGCCTTTCCCGGGCTCGACACCTCGATGGCGCTGCAGGATGCGGCGCGCGCCGACTGGACACGCACCGTCGCGGCGGTCAGCGATGCCCCGACCCGCGCCCGCATGCAAAGCGACGTCCAGTGGTTCGAGGCCACGGCGAGCCGCTACCGGCTCATGGCCGCCACGGCCGACCATGTGCTGGCCGACTTCAGCGGCCAGAGCCTTGCCGGCGCGCGCGAACGGATGCGGCGCGAAATCGACTTTCTCGACGCCTCGCCGGTCACCAGGGACACCCTGTCGCCGGTCGATCAACGTGGCTTCCTGGACGCCCACCGCCGCCTCGCGGGCCTGCGCTGAACCTGGGCCGGCACCCTTGCCCTTGCGGCCGCGGCGTGTCATCGTCGGTTCGACACCACCAACGGACCCTTCCGATGCGCCTCGGATCACTCGCGCTCTGTTCAGCACTGGCACTGGCTGCGCCTGTTGTTTGCGCCGCCGACCTGCCCGTCTTCGACGCCCATGTCCACTACAGCCACGACGCGGTGGAACTGACCCCCCCTGCCGAGGCGGCGGCGATCCTGCGCAAGGCCGGCCTGAAGCGTGCGCTGGTCTCGAGTTCGGGTGACGACGGCACCCAGCGGCTGCTTGCCGAGGCCCCGGACATCGTGATCCCGTCGCTGCGGCCCTACCGGCGGCGCGGCGAGATCAGCAGCTGGATGCGCGACGACACCTTGCCGTCGTTCCTCGAGGACCTGTTGGCCCGCCACCAGTACGCCGCGATCGGGGAGTTCCATCTCTACGGTGCGGACGCGGACCTGCCGGTGCCCAGGGCGATGGTGGCATTGGCCCGACGGCACAAGCTCGTGCTGCATGCGCACTCGGACGCGGACGCGATCGATCGCCTGTTCGCGCAGGATCCGCAGGCGCGCGTGCTGTGGGCCCACTCGGGGTTCGACCGCCCGGAGCAACTGGCCACCATGCTGCGCAAGCACAAGAACCTGTGGGCCGATCTGGCGTTTCGCAGCGACCATGGTGGTGGCGGCAAGGTGCCGCCCGAATGGCGCCAGCTGTTCACCGAGTTCCCTGATCGTTTCATGGTCGGGACCGACACCTTCACACCCGAGCGCTGGTTTTACCTGGCCGAGCACGCGCGCTGGACGCGCGCCTGGCTGGCCGATCTGCCCGCGCCATTGGCCGAGCGCATCGCCTGGCGCAACGGTGAGGCGCTGTTCGGCGACTGGAAGGCGGCCCGCGCGCAATGAGCCTGCGCGCCGCGGTGGCTCTGGGCCTGGTCCTGTGCAGCGGTGCAGTGGCAGCCTGCGGCGAGAGCCTGGGCCCCGGCGCACGCCGGCTGACCGACACGCAGACCGAGCTGGTCTACCGGACCGAGCCCGAATCGCTGTCGGTCGGGAATCATTTCGTGCTCGAGATCGCGATCTGCCACCATGGCAATACATCGCCGCCGACAGCCCTGCAAGTCGACGCGCACATGCCCGCACACCGGCACGGGATGAACTACCGGCCGAGCGTGCGCGAACGCGGGCCGGGCCTGTACCGGGCCGAGGGGCTCATGCTGCACATGCCCGGGCAGTGGGAACTGGTGTTCGAGCTGCGCTCGGCCACGGGCACCGTGCAGCGCCTGACCCAGACCCTGTCGATCGACTGAGATGCCGGCAGGACTTCGATGCCTGGCGCTTTGTGCAGGGCTCGTGCTCGCGCTCTTGCTCGCGCCGGCACTTGCCGAGCCGCCGCCCGCGCCACTGACCCAGCAGGACCTGCCGCGCATCCTGGCCCATGGGCCCTGGCCGCCGGCCACGGCGCCGGATCCGTCGAACCGTGTCTCGGGTCACGCGGTCGCCATCACCTTCGGCGAAGCCTTGTTCCACGATGCACGACTGTCGCGTGACGGAACGAGCGCCTGCGCCACCTGCCACCAGCACGATCTGGGCTTCGGCGATGGCAGACCAAGCGCGCACGGCCTGCTTGCGGGCGACCGCAACACGCCGGGCCTGCTGAACCTGGGCGGCCGGCGCTGGTTCGGTTGGGACGGCGCCAACGACAGCCTGTGGGCGCAAAGCCTGCGCCCGCTGCTCGATGCGCGCGAGATGGGCGGCAGCCTGGCAAGCGTGGCGCGCACGCTGCGCCGGCACGACGACTTGCGCGCAGCCTACGGTCGTGTCTTCGGCGCCCCCCCGGGCGATGACGACGAGACGATCGCCGTGAACCTGGCCAAGGCGTTGGCCGCCTACCAGGAGTCGCTGCGCAGCGGGCGCACACCGTTCGACGAGTTCCGGGATGCCCTGGCGCGCGGCGACAGCGCGCGCGCCGCCAGCTATCCGCCAGCGGCACGACGCGGGCTGGCGCTCTTCATCGGCAGGGGGCGCTGCAACCTGTGCCACAGCGGGCCCGACTTCTCGAACGGCGAGTTCCACGACATCGGCGTTCCCTTCTTCGTCGGCCCCGGCCGGGTCGACAGCGGCCGGCACGGCGGCATCCGGGCGCTGCAGGCCAGCCGCTACAACCTGCTCGGCCGCTTCAACGACGACCCGGCGCGCATCACCGCCACCAGCACGCGCCATGTCCGGCTCGAGCACCGCAACTTCGGCGAGTTCAAGGTGCCCTCGCTGCGCAACCTCGCGCGCAGCGCGCCCTACATGCACAACGGCAGCCTGGCCGGCCTGCGCGACGTGCTGCGCCACTACTCCGAACTGAACGAGGAACGCCTGCATGCCGATGGCGAACGCCTCCTGGTGCCACTGCACCTGAGCCCGGCCGAGACCGAGGACCTGCTCGCGTTTCTCGACAGCCTGAACCCTGCCGCGCCGCTGCGCTGAGCCGTTCGTCGTCAGCGCGCCGGGCGCCTTGCGCGCCCTTCCCACTCTCTCGATTGCGATGCACAACGCATTGGTTGCGCAACCTGAGCGGCGCGTCGCGAACGAATTTCCTTCGTCGCCCGGCTCAAGTCTGGCCAACCCTTGCCGATAACGAAACGGGTGGTTTTTTCCCGTGTTTTTCGTCGATCACGGGATGCGGAAAAGTGCCGGAACTAGGTCTCACTTGGCGCTGAACGAGCGCGCACGGACCGTTCTTTTCAAAAACAATTCGTCACACACATGCGGTAACAAGATCAACCCCTGATCCACGGGGGCCCGATCGAACGACCGAACAACGACAAGAAATCCGACCGCTGGAGCCCGTGAAATGTTCACATTCCCGAAATTCGCCGTCCTGATCGAACGCCGCCGGCTGCCCCGCGCACTCGTGGCCCTGGTCACCACCGTGGCGATGCTCACGTCGAACTTCGGGCTCACGGCAGCACATGCCAAACCTCGTGCCGAAGGCCGTGCCGACAAGGTCGCACGCGACCTGCGCGACGAAGTCAACCGGCCCATCAAGTCGAATGCGCGATGGGTGCGCGACGTCAAGGGCCAGCGCCAGATCCAGCTCGTCGTGGTCAGCGACGGCAGCGACCCGCGCATGGTCCAGCTGCGCCAGTTCGTGCTCAGCATTGGTGGCTCGGTGCACGCCGTGCACCCCGCCATCCATGCCTTGACGGTGCAGATCCCGGCCCAGCAGCTCGACGCCCTTCAGCAGCGCGACGACGTGGTCAGCGTGTCGCCAAACCGGACCACGCGGCGCACCGCCAGCACGCTCGAATCGATCACCGGTGCCTTGACCGGCGTGCGCAGCGGCAGCACCAAGACCAGCTACCAGGGCTATGACGGCAGCGGCATCGGCATCGCGGTGCTGGATTCGGGCGTGATGAAGTCGCACGAGGGCCTGATGACGCCTGGCGCGGCCACACGTGTCATGCGCAACGTCACCATGCTCGGCACGACGCAGGTCAACTGGACCACCGGCGTCGACAATCAGCTGTCGCCGAGCGCTGACAGCTACACGCAGGCCAGCTACGAGTCGGCCGTCGCCAACGACAGCAACAGCTTTGCCGACCTGTACGGCCACGGCACGCACGTGGCCGCAGTGGCCGCCGGCCGCGCCGCACTCTATGCCTCCGGCACCCCCGACACCACCGGCATCGCGCCAAACGCGAACATCTACGACGTGCGGGTGCTCGACGCGGCGGGCAACGGCACGCTGAGCGACGCGATCGAGGGCATCCAGTGGGTGATCTACCACGCCAAGGAATACAACATCCGCGTGCTCAACATCAGCCTCGCCGCGGCGTCAACCGAGTCCTGGCTGACCGATCCGCTGTGCGTCGCCGTCCGCAGCGCCGTGGCCGCAGGCATCACGGTGGTGGTGGCGGCCGGCAACATGGGTCTGAACGCACAGGGCCAGGAAAACTACGGCACGATCAGCGCGCCGGGCAACGACCCGTCGGTGATCACCGTTGGCGCGGTCAACCACCGCAACACGGTGGCCCGCAGCGACGACACGGTCAACAACTTCAGCTCGCGCGGGCCGACACGTGGCGGGTACGTCAACGCCAACGGCGTTCGCGTGGCCGACAACTTGCTCAAGCCCGACCTGGTGGCCCCTGGCAACAAGATCGTCAGTGCCGCGGCGACCTACAAGGCCAATGCCACTGCCTGGAGTTATCTGGGCAAGAACTACGCGAGCGAGTTGATCACGCCGCTGGGCATCACGCAAACCGTATACGAAGGGCAGATGCTGCTCAGCGGCACCTCGGTTGCGGCGCCGGTGGTCGCGGGTGCTGCGGCACTGCTGCTGCAGGCCAACCCCGGGCTGACGCCGCCGCTGGTCAAGGCCATTCTGCAGTACACGGCCCAGCCGCTGCCCGGCAGCAACCTGCTCCAGCAAGGCGCCGGCCTGCTCAACCTGAGCGGCGCGATCGCGCTCGCCACCAAACTGCGCACCGACATCGCGACTGCAGGTCTTGCGAACGGCAATGCCATGCTGGCGCCGGGCATGTCGATGCCGAGCCAGAGCACGACGATCAACGGCCAGAGCTTCAACTGGTCGCGCATCGCCTTCGTTGGCGGCAACCACGTGGCCAGTGGCACCGCGCTGTTCACGAAATACCAGTCGATCTACGACCCGCGCCTGACCTGGGCCGGCCCCGTCGTGCGCCAGCGCAGCCCCGTCTATTGGCCCGGCACGATCTTCGTGAAGTCGTTCACCGACCTGGCGGTTCCCAAGCAGACGCTGCTGTCGAGCGGTGTAGCGCTGGCCAATTCACTGGCGGGCGTCAGTTCGTCGATCGGCAGGACCGGGGTCTTCATCCCCACCCTCACGCTCAGCAACTGGCTCGTGTCGGGCAGCGGCATCGTGCTGGGCTCGGGCATCGTGATGGCCGAGGGCATCGTGATGGCTGAGGGCATCGTCATGGCCGAAGGCATCGTGATGGCTGAGGGCATCGTCATGAGCGAAGGCATCGTGATGGCCGAGGGCATCGTCATGAGCGAGGGCATCGTGATGAGCGAAAGCCTGCTCGGCGAGCCGTGAGCCGCGCAACCAACCACAGCGTCCCCAGAATTTTCGCCAGGAGTCGAACTTTCATGACTGCATCCCGCCTTTCGCAGCTGCGCCTCGGCCGAATGACCATGGTCACCTTGTTGACCATGGCCGCGATGGCGCTGTCCGCAACCACACCGGCATGGGCCGCCAAGGGGTCGAACAAGAGCGGCTCGAGCACAACGACGACCACGTCGACCACCTCGTCCAAGACGACGAGCTCGTCCACCAGCCAGGCCGCCAGCAGCGCCACGAGCGAGAGCCTCGCAGCGATCGTCAGCCCGGCCGACAAGATCGCGCGCGATCTGCAGGCCGCCATCTCGGCCGCGACGACACCAAGCTACAGCAGCTGGGTGCGCGACATCAACGGCGTGCGCTACGTGAAGGCGATCGTCGTCGGCGCGGCGGGCAGCGACCCCGAACTCGCCAGCCTGCGCACCAGCGTGCTGGCGGTCGGCGGTTCGGTCTACTTCCGCTACACCTCGGTCACCGCGCTGTCCGTCCTGCTTCCGGCGAAGCGCGTCATCGACATCGCGACACTCGCCGACGTGCAGGGCATCTCGCCGAACCGCATGACGGCGCGCACCGCCACCACGGCCACGAGCCTGCTCGAAAGCGCCACCGGCGTGGCCGGCGTTCGCACCCGCACCAGCACCGGCTACAGCGGACTTGACGGCAGTGGCGTCGGCATCGCCGTGCTCGATTCCGGCGTCATGTTCAAGCATCAGGTGTTCACCAATGCCACCGGCAGCTCGCGTGTGCCCAAGAGCATCAACTTCCTGAAAGCCGGCGACGCGACCGCGGCCGGTGCCAAGGACTGGACCGCGGGCATCGACGTCTCGGCCGCACTCTTCCCGGGCAGTTCGACGATGGCGACCTACGAGTCCAAGATCGACAACTCCAAGACGCCGCTGTCCGACGCCTACGGTCACGGCACCCACGTGGCGGCGGTGGCCGCCGGCCGGGACCTGAAACAGGCCATCGACACCACCGGCATCGCGCCGGGCGCCAACATCTATGACGTTGCGGTGCTCGACTACAACGGCTTCGGGCAGTTGTCCGACGTGTTGGCCGGCATCGACTGGGTGCTTTACCACGCCAAGGAATACAACATTCGCGTGATGAACCTGAGCCTGGCCGCCGACTCGACGGAGACTTGGCAGACGGACCCGCTTGCGCGCGCCGTGCGCAGTGCCAGCGCGGCCGGCATCACGGTCGTCGTCGCGGCGGGCAACTTCGGCCTCAACGCGCAAGGCGCCGAGCGTTACGGCACCATCAGCTCGCCCGGGCACGACCCCTCGGTCATCACCGTCGGCTCGGCCAACACCAAGGGCAGTGCCGCACGCAGCGACGACAGCGTCAACTTCTTCAGCTCGCGCGGTCCGACGCGCAGCGGCTACGTCGACGCATCCGGCGTGCGCCGTGTCGACAACCTGCTCAAGCCCGACCTGGTCGCGCCGGGCAACAAGGTCCTCGGTGCCAAGTCGGTCGACAACTGGGCGCTGACCCTGCCCAGCAAGCTGCCCATGGCCTACCCCCAGCTCAGCCAGGGCGTCGGTTCGAGCAGCAAGGGCGGCGAGTCGGTGATGATGCTGTCGGGCACCTCGGTCGCCGCCCCCGTCGTGGCCGGGGCTGCCGCACTGCTGCTGCAAGCCAACCCCGGCCTGACGCCGCCGCTGATCAAGGCCATCCTGCAGTACTCGGCGCAGCCGATCGCAGGCACCAACCTGCTGCAGCAGGGTGCGGGCCTGCTCAACATCGAAGGTGCGGTGCGCCTGGCGCAGGCGCTGCGCACCGATGTCGCCGCTGCCGTGCAGGCCGGCACGATCGCCCCCGGTGCCGCGCTGCTGGCCGCCGGCAAGGCCATGCCAACAGCGTCCACCACGCTCAACGGTCAGACCTTCAACTGGAGCCGAATCGTGATTGCCGGTGGCAGCCATGTGCTGAGCGGCAATGCGCTGTTCACGCAGTTCCAGCCGATCTACGATCCACGCGTGACCTGGGTGCGCGGCATCGTCAAGCGGCGCACCGTGACCTATTGGCCAGCGGCAAGCGGTGTGCCCGCAAACACCTATCCGCGCAGCATCGTCGAAGCGCCCGCGGCCAGTCAGTGGCTGGTGACGGCAGGTGTGATCTCGGCCAACAGCCTGCTCGGCGCCAGTTCCTGGATCGCCAAGTCCGGTGCCTTCATGCCGACGACGACGCTGTCGGCCTGGCTCGCCGGCGGCAGCGGGGTCGTGATCTCCGAAGGGGTCGTCATCAGCGAAGGCGTCGTGATCTCGGAAGGCGTCGTCATCTCCGAGGGCGTGGTGATATCCGAAGGGGTCGTCATCAGCGAGGGCGTCGTGATCTCTGAGGGCGTCGTCATCAGTGAAGGCGTCGTGATCAGCGAGTCCGGCCAGCCGAACCCGTCGAATCCGAACGACGCCACCCTGCTCGGCGAGCCGTGAGCACAAGCGCCGTCGTCGTGATCGCCGCCACTTCAAGCGCCGACGCAGTGCACCGGAACACGCCGCCCCTGAAGTCTTCGGCGCACTTGCCGAAGACGAAGTTGGCGTTCTTCGTGCATCAGATTTCACCGTTCGCGAAGCGCGAAAATGCACCGGCAATAGGTCTCACTTGCCAGACGAGATGCGCGCACACAACGCTTGCGGCCCCAACAATTCGTCACACACAACCAGTAACACGTTCAGCCCCCGATCCATGGGGTCGATCCAGAGACCGGCGAGACCGACGACTTACTGCCGACGGAGCACGTGAAATGTCCTCACTTTCGAAGTTCATCGTCCTGATCGAGCGTCGCACGCTCGTGCTCGGCCTGGCCTCGCTGGCGCTGGCCGCCGCGGCGCTGTTCCCGCGCACTGCACTGGCCCAGGCACCGGGCAAGATCGCCGCCGACTTGCAGGCAGTGATCTCGGCGCCCGTGACGCCGGTGCTGAACTGGGTCAAGGATGGCCTGGGTGGCGTGCGACTGGTCAAGGTGCTGGTCGTCAGCAACAGCAGCGATCCCGACCTGGTGGCGCTGCGCGCCGACGTACTGGCGCGTGGCGGTTCGGTCTACTTCCGCTACACCTCGGTGCGCGCGCTCTCGGTGATGCTGCCGGCCAATCAGGTCGCGAACATCGCGGCGCGCGCCGACGTGCGCGGGGTCTCGCCCAACCGCATGACGGCACGCACCTTCAGCACGCTGGAGCAGACCACCGGCGTCAACAACGTGCGCAGCGGCAAGTCCAATACCGCATACACCGGCTTCGACGGCGCCGGTGTCGGCATCGCCGTGCTCGATTCGGGCATCGCGCGCCGGCACAAGCATTTCGGTGGCCAGACCAATACCCGCGTGACGCGCTCAGTCAACTTCCTGCGCCAAGGCGTGGGCGACGCCGAGGCCGTGGGCGTCAAGAAGTGGGCCGCGGGCATCGACGCCTCGGCCGCGCTCTACCCGGGCAGCCCGACCATGGCGACCTACGAGGACAGCATCAAGTGGGAGCAGGCCTTCAACGCCGACAAGTACGGCCATGGCACCCATGTGGCGGCCGTCGCCGCCGGCGCAGGCGCCTACCAGACGCTCGACTCGACCGGCATTGCGCCCAAGGCCAGCCTGTTCGATGTCAAGGTGCTGGACGACAACGGCTTTGGCCAGCTCTCCGACGTGCTGGCCGGCATCGACTGGGTTCTGTACTACGCC
Source organism: uncultured beta proteobacterium (assembly GCA_963706655.1). Classification (GTDB taxonomy): domain Bacteria; phylum Pseudomonadota; class Gammaproteobacteria; order Burkholderiales; family Burkholderiaceae_C; genus Rubrivivax. The sequence continues at coordinate 14,899 of CAVPNN010000017.1, read as the reverse complement.
AAGACCTACAACATCCGCGTGATGAACCTCAGCCTGGCCGCCGATTCGACCGAAACGCACCAGACCGACCCACTGGCCATCGCGGTGCGAAGCGCCACCGCAGCCGGCATCACCGTGGTGGTGGCGGGTGGCAACTTCGGCCAGATCGCCACGGGCGCGCAACGCTACGGCACCATCAGCTCGCCCGGCCATGAGCCGAGCGTGATCACGGTGGGATCCGTCAACATGAAGGGCACGGTCGCGCGCGCCGACGACACCATCAACCTGTTCAGCTCGCGCGGCCCGACGCGCGGCTCGTACATCGACGCCCGGGGCGTGAAGCGCATCGACAACTTCCTCAAGCCCGACCTGGTGGCCCCGGGCAACAAGCTGATCACCGCCATGGCCACCAGCAATGACACCTCGGTGTGGAATTCGCTGGCCGTCACCTACACGGGGCAGCTCGCCAATCCGATCGGCGCCTCAGTCAAGCAGCAGGAACGGCTGATGATGCTGTCGGGCACGTCGATCGCCGCCCCTGCAGTCGCCGGCACGGTGGCGCTGATGCTGCAGGCCAACCCCGGCCTGACGCCGCCGCTGATCAAGGCCATCCTGCAGTACAGCGCCCAGCCGCTGCCCGGCGCCAACCTGCTGCAGCAGGGCGCGGGCCTGCTCAACGTCGACGGCGCGGTCAAGCTGGCCCAGGCGCTGCGCACCGACATCAATACGGCCGTTGCAACCGGCACCATCGCCTCGGGCGCCAACCTGCTGGCACCCGGCAAGTCGATGCCCGCCACCAGCACGACGATCAACGGCCAGACCTTCAACTGGAGCCGCGTCGTCTACGTCGGCGGCAACCAGCTGGTCAGCGGCGACGCCCTGTTCACCAAGTACCAGCCGATCTGGGACCCGCGCATGATGTGGGCCGGCGCCAGCGGCCTGCGCTTCACGGTGAACTACTGGCCCGCCGCCGCCGGCGTGCCGGCCAACACCTTCGTCAAGTCGATCACGTGGGCGACCGCGGCCAACCAGCCGCTCGTGACCGCGGGCGTGATCCGCGCCAACTCGCTGGCCGGCGTCAGCTCGTCGATCGGCAAGACCGGCGCCTTCATGCCCACCGCCACCCTCAGCGGCTGGCTCGTGTCCGGCAGTGGCATCGTGATGGCCGAAGGCATCGTCATGGCCGAAGGCATCGTGATGGCAGAGGGCATCGTGATGGCTGAAGGAATCGTCATGGCCGAGGGCATCGTGATGGCCGAGGGGATCGTGATGGCCGAAGGGATCGTGATGGCCGAGGGCATCGTGATGGCCGAGAGCGGCCAGCCCAACCCGGTGAATCCGAACGACGCCAGCCTGCTCGGCGAACCGTGAACTCCTGACGCCCCGACCCGGTTCGGCAGGTCACCCCTCAAGCATTGCGCGATTCGGCCGACATCCACAGGGTGAACCCGCGCCCAAGTCGACCCCCGCCGACCGGCGTCCACCTCCACGCGGAATGACGCCCCAACACCCAACCCGTGCTGCGTTAGCCCAGGTCGCCCCCGCGCCAGACATCGGGCGCGGCCTGTTGCCCGACTACAACCGGGCGGCCACGCTGTACTGGTGGCTGCTCGTGGTGGCCGGCGCGATGGTGCTTGGCGGGTCGGCGACGGTCCTGTCCTCGCTGCCAAGCCAGGACCTGTGGCAGATCGGCGCGATGTCGCTGATCGCGGCGCTGGTGGGCATGTTCCCGTTGCGGATCCCGAACAGCAAGACCTCGATCGCCGCCGGCGACATCTTCATCTTTCTGCTGCTCCTGCTGCACGGCCCGTTCGCGGCCGTGATCGCCGCCACCGCCGAGTCCGCCGCCTGCGTCTGGCGGACCTCCAGCCGCTGGTCGAGTCGCATCGCAAGCCCGGCCGCCGCGGCGGTGGCGATGCTCGGCTGCGGTCACCTGTTCACCTGGTTTGTCTCCGCGCTCGACGCCTCTGGTTTCCAGGGCGACGGCGTGACCTTCAGCGCGATGCTGCTGTTCGCGAGCGTCTACTTCCTGGTCGGCCCGACGCTCGTCACGACCATCCTCTACCTCAAGCGCTGGCGCGCACCGACGCTGACCGAATGGCTGACCACCTTTGGCTGGCTCGGCATGGGGTATGCCGCGAGCGCGTCGATCGCCGCCGTGCTCTACCTGTCGTTCCGCCAGTTCGGACCGACCTCGGTGATCGTTGCGGCGCCGATGATCGGCCTGTTCGTGGCCTCGTTGCGGATCTACTTCGCCCAGCAGGAAGCCAGTGAACGTGCCGCCGCGCAGCAGGCCAGCGACGAGCGCGCCGAGAACGCCGAGCGCGAGGCGGCCCTCGTGGCCAACCACCTGCATGAGCTCGAAAGGAGCGATCGGCGCTTCCAGAGTGCCTTCGCACATGCAGCGATCGGCATGGCCCTCGTAGCGCGGGACGGCTCGCTGGTGCAACTGAATGCGGCCTTCGACGACCTGTTCGGGCCCCAGAGCACTCCCCTTGTGGGCGCGAGCGTGCTGACCCTGATCGACGATCACGATGTGCCGATGCTCAAGCAGCAGATGCTGCAGGTCTGGGCCGGCGAGGTGCAGAGTTTCCGCTGCGAACTGCGCTGTCGGCACTCATTGGGGCACGACGTCTGGGTGTCGATGCATGGCAGCCACTTCGCCCGCGCCGAGAACACCGAGGCCCACCTGATCGTCCAGGCCTTCGACGTGACCGCCCGCCGTCTGGCCGAGGACCGCCTGCAGCATCTGGCCTATCACGATGTGCTGACCGATCTGGCCAATCGCAGCGGCTTGCACGATCGTGTGGCCGAGGCCGTCGAGGCCCACCGCAACAACGCGGCATCGCGCTTTTCACTGCTGCACCTGAGTTTCGACCGCGTCAAGCTGCTCAGCGACAGCCTTGGCCGTGGCGTCGGAGACCAGTTCGTGATCGCAGTCGCACGCCGCCTCCACTCCCTGATGCGGCCGAACGACGTGCTCGCGCGCCTGGACGGCGACGACTTCGGCATCCTGGCCCATCACCCGGAGAGTGCCACCAACCAGGCCCTGGCGCTGGCAGATCGCCTGCAGCGTGCCTTCGCGGTTCCAGTGCTGATCGACAAGGCCGAGGTGTACGCTGGGGCGTGCATCGGCATCACGAGCGGCGAACTCGACTATGCGAATGCCGACGAGGTGATGCGCGATGCGCAGCTCGCCCTGACCAAGGCCCGGAGCACGGGCAAGGCCGCCTGTGCGGTGTTCGACCCATCGCTGCACGAACAGGCGAACCAGCGCCTGCTGCTGGAAAACGAGCTTCGCCATGCACTCGACCGTGACGAGCTGATGTTGGCCTACCAGCCGGTCTACGCGATCGAACCACAGACCCTGGTCGGATTCGAGGCATTGGCGCGCTGGCCCCACGCGACCATGGGACAGATCGCGCCGTTCGATTTCATTCCGGTGGCCGAGGCCTCCGGGCTGGTCGTCACGCTGACCCGTTGGGCACTGGCCAAGGCCTGCCGCCAATTGAGCCAGTGGCGTGAATCGCACGGCGGTGCCGACGACCTCTTCGTCAACGTCAACATCGCCGGGCAGGACCTGTGCGAGCCCGGTTTCGCCGACCTGGTGCGCGACATCCTGGCCGAGAATGGCCTGCCGCCCCGTTGCCTGACCCTCGAGATCACCGAGACCGCGCTCATGCAGCAACTGGAGATGGGCAAGCGCACGCTGGCGCGCCTGCGCGACCTGGGGGTCGGCCTGAGCGTCGACGACTTCGGCACCGGCTATTCGTCGCTCAGCCACCTGTCGACCCTGCCGATCAACAGCCTGAAGATCGACCGATCCTTCGTGGCCCGGCTCGACGGCGTCTCGGTCGAGACCGAGATCGTGCGCGCGGTGGTCCAGCTCGGCGGGACCCTGGGCAAGCGTGTCATCGCCGAGGGCATCGAAACCAAGGAGCAGCTGGAGCGCCTTCGCAACCTGGGCTGCTGCTACGCGCAGGGTTTCCTGCTGGCGCGTCCGCAGTCCGTGGAGCAGGTCGAGGCCCTGCTGCTCGAATCGTCGGCCCCCGTGCATGCACCCCGAACGGTCACCGCACTCGAGTCGTCCCTGGTCGGACTCGCCTGACCGAGACCCACGTGATGACCACGCCCCAGCACGAACCCGACAACGTGGCAGCGACCTCGGCCTGGTGGTCGCGACTGCACCGTTCGCTGATGCCGGACTACAACCGCAAGGCTTCGATCTACTGGTGGCTGGCACTGCTGCTGGGGGGCGGCATCCTGATCCATGTGCTGCGCTCGGTCCTGGCCTTGCCGCCTGCCGATCTGACGGTCGTGCTGGCCGGCGCGGCGATGGCGATGCTGGCCGCGATGTTCCCTGTGCGCATCCCGGGCTGGAAGAATGCCTTCACGGCTGGCGAGATCTTCATCTTCCTGCTGCTCTTGCTGCACGGCCCCGCGGCGGCCACGCTGGCAGCCGCCGCCGACGCCTTCCTCGGCTCCTGCCGCAGCTCCAAGCGCTGGACGAGCCGCCTGGCGAGCCCCGCGATGGCGAGCATCGCCATGTTCAGCGTCGGCTCGGCGCTGACCGTGATCCTGGGCGCCATGAGCGCGCGAGGTTTGACCAACCCCGGATGGATGCTGGTCGCGACGATGGCCAGCGCGGTGCTCTATTTCATGCTCAACACGCTGCTGATCACGGCCGTGTTCCATCTCAAGCGCGGCGAATGGCCCACGCCCGCCAGCCTGTTCGGGAACTTCGGCTGGATCGGCATCACCACCGCGGCCAGCGCCTCGATCGCCTACCTGCTCTCCGTGAGCTTCCGTGAGTCCGGCATCGGGGTGTTGATGGCCGCCGCACCGATCATCGGATTGTTGTTGCTCACCTTGCACTACTACACCCGCCAGCAAGAGGCCAACGAAGCCGCACGCACGGGCCGGCTGGTCGCCGCCGAGCGCGAGGCCAAGCTCGCCGCCACCCATGTGCTCGAGCTGCGCGCCAGCGAGCAGCGCTTCCACAGCGCGTTCTCGCACGCGTCGATCGGGATGGCCCTGGTGAGCTTCGACGCCAGCATCCTGCAGGCCAATGACGCGTTGCGCGATCTGCTCGGCTTCGAGCACGCGAGCGAACTCGAAGCGCGCCCGCTGGGCGAGTTCGTCAACGCCCGCGACCAGGCCGGCTTGCTCGCCCTCATGAAGCGCCTGCAGGCCGGCGACACGGCATCCTTCGCCACCGAGCTGCGTCTGAGTCAGGCCGCCGAGACGGAAGTCTGGGCGGCGGTCCACGGCAGCCTGTTCACCGAAGTCGGCTCCGACGCGCCCTGCCTGATCCTGCAGGTTCAGGACGTGACGGCGCGCCGCCGCGCGGAGGCCGGGCTGCAGCACATCGCGTTCCACGACAGCCTGACTGGCCTGCCCAACCGGCATCGGTTCCAGCAGGTCTTGGCAAACTCGCTGGCCAATGCAAGGGCGAACACCGGCAAGCCTTTCGGTCTGATGTTTCTCGACTTCGACCGCTTCAAGCTGATCAACGACAGCCTCGGGCACTCGGTGGGCGACGAGTTCCTGGTCGCGGTCGCACACCGCATCAAGCAGCAGCTTCGCCCGGGAGACGCGGTTGCGCGCCTGGGCGGCGACGAGTTCGCGATCCTGGCCGAGGACCTGGACAGCGAGCACTACGCCGTGAACCTCGCCGAACGCCTGCTCGATGCACTGCGCCAGCCGTTCAAGGTTGCCGGCACCGACATCACGACCAGCGTGAGCATCGGCATCACCTTCAGCGGCAACGGCTACGCGGCACCCTCCGACATGCTGCGCGACGCGGACACCGCGATGTACAAGGCCAAGTCGGCCGGCAAGGCCAGGTACGCGTTGTTCGACACCGCACTCCACACCGAGGTCGCCCATCGCATGCGGCTCGAAGGGGATCTGCGCCGGGCCTTGGCCGACGGACAGATCACGGTCGACTACCAACCCCTGTTCGACCTGCGCAAGGGCCGCATCACCGGCTTCGAGGCCCTGGCGCGCTGGCAACACCCCGAGCTCGGTGCAATTGATCCGACCACCTTCGTGCAGGTGGCCGAAGATGCCGGGCTCATCGTGACCTTGACCGACTTCGTGCTGCGAGCGGCCTGCCGGCGCATGAAGGCCTGGCAACAGCGCGACCTTGCCTTCTCGGATCTGCAACTGCACGTCAATCTGTCGGGCATCGACGTGGCCCACCCGAGCCTCGTCGGTCGCGTCAACTCGGCGCTCGCGGAGGCCGAACTGCGCCCGCAGGACCTGACCCTCGAGCTGACCGAGAACACCCTGATGCAGCGCCTCGAAGGCGCCTTGCCGGGGCTGATCACGCTGCGCCAGTCCGGCATCGGCCTCTGCATCGACGATTTCGGCACCGGCTACTCCTCACTCATGCACCTGTCCAGTCTGCCGGTCAACGGGCTCAAGATCGCCCCTGGCTTCGTGGCCGACATCAATCGCGGCGCGAGCGAGTACGCGATCGTGCAGGCCATCGTGCTGATGGCGGACTCGCTGGGCATGTCGGTCGTCGCCGAAGGCATCGAATCGTCCGAACAGATCGCACGTCTGCGCGCCGCCGGCTGCCGCTCGGGCCAGGGCTTCTACCTGTCGCGCCCGCTCGACGCCGACCGGGTCGAGCGCCTGCTCGACAAGGAACTCGGCGCGCTGCTTGCAGCGGAGCGGCATGCGCCCGAAAGTCACCGCGAAACCGCGCCTTCGCACTTCCACTGACCAGCGGCAGTTCAGCCCACCGGCTTCCACATGATCAGTTTGCCTGCCGCGGTGACCGCGTCGTCTGGCACTTCGAAACTGTCCTTCTTTTCCGCCAGCCGCTTGGCGGCCCGACCCAGGATCAACTGAGACAGGAACCACAGCGGCTTGTGGTTCGGATCCTTGGGATCGGCGGCGTCCTTCAGGAACTTGTGCAGGGTCTCGGGGCTGCGGAACGAGTCCTTGGACGGCAGATCGTCGAAGACATCGTCCCACACCCCCTTGTCCGTGGCCTTGGCGTGCCGCCACAGCGGCAGCGCGCAGGCCCGGAACAAGTCGAGCGGTTCGTTCCGCAGCCAGTTCGGCTGGGTCCGCAGTTCCTCCAGCACCATGTACCAGTGGATGCGGTGCGTGAACTCGCCGTGTTTCCAGCCGACCCCGGCGTCCTTCCAGTGGTAGCCGTACTGGAACAGGTACTTGCGAAAGTCCGCCGCCGACACGAAGGCGACCAGCGCCGGTGCGCGCGCCGGCAACTGCGCCGGCAATTCGTCGTCCGCGAGTTCGATCGGCAGTCGCCCCGTGTTGAATCCATGCTGGCCTCTCGAAGGTCTCCAGGAATGACGACAGAACCTTGTGGTGCTTGTGGATCGTGTACTTGTCGCCGAAGTCGTCGGTCGCCTTCCCGTGCGACTTCAGCGTGTGCGACTGACCGACAAGTTTGAATGTCGTCATCTTCGACAGCACGCCTCTTTGCTCTGCGTGCTGGACCAATGCGTCGTTGAGGCTTGTCAGGTGCCTCATGCAGGCCGCCTCGTCGGTCAGGAAAGAACCAATGGCGCAGAAGTCGTCGAACATCGTATTGCCGTCGAACTCCTTCTCGTGTCTCGCCTTGATCAGGTTGCCGATCTGCGCCAGGTTCTGCTTTACCAAGGTCGTCATCACGTATCTCCTGCCGCTGCGTTGAGCGTTGAAGTATCGGCCGTGCCCGGCCGGCGCCGCCTAGCACCTGCGAGGCCGTCAGGGTGATCGCGGGCGAGGCGCCTGCAGCGGACAGCGGCATGGGGTACAAACCGTGTACGGCGTCGTCACCCGACCGCCCCGCCGGAGACCCCTACGATGCCAAGCCCGACGTTCGCCGAGTTCGAAGCCGCAGCCCGCCGCAAGCGGCTTCGACAGAGTGTCCGCAGCGCGCCAATGGAAGCCCGACACCCTGCTCGACACGCACAGCCATGACTTTCGCGATCGATGCGATCGTGGTGCGGGGCGAGGTGTGGCTGACCGTCGGCGACCGCGTGCGCCACATGCGGGCCGGCGACCGCTTCGACCTGGCCGGCGGCGTGCCGCACGCCGAGCGCTACGGGGCCGACGGCACCACCCTGTGGGTCGCCCGCCGCAGAAACGCCTGATCTTCAGCCGCCGCGCGACGGCGGCGTCGGCAAGCCGACCATGACCGACTGCCCGGGCGTCGTGCAGCCCTGATCGCAGCACTTGCCGGGCTGGCGGTTGCGCGTGATGGCGCGGGTCTCGTCGTGCAGCACGCCGCGGTCGAGCAGGCGTTCGACCAGTTCGACCTTGCTGCCGACCGGGTAGTTGCGCCAGATCTCCTGCTTCATCGCCGCCGGTGAACCGCCGCCATGCAGGCTGATGACCGAGTACCAGCCGCCCTGGTACGACGCGGTCAGGTCCTCGATGAAGCGCGCCACCTCGATCCGCTTGTCGTAGGGCACCGCCGGGTTGGCGCGCAGCACTTCGGCCAGCGTGGCCGTAGTGGCCGGGTTGTGGTCCTCGTCGGGCCCGGGCAGCGCAACGATGAGGCCGCCGGAGACTTCGTGCGCGAGCCGGTGCATGTCGTAGATCTGGGTCGCCAGCAGCAGCTTGCCGATGTCGGCGAACACCGGCTCGGGCATGAAGCCGCCGCTGTGCGCATCGGCCGCGCCGTAGACGCTGGCGGCCACGCCGCAGGCAAAGAAGCCCTCGGTGATCTTGATCAGCTCGACCATCGGGTCGCGCAGGCTGGCCTTCTCGCCCGGGTCGAAACCGTTCGCCTCGCACATCAGCGCGCCCGCGCCGATGAGCAGATCTCCGAAGCCGGCGCGCGCACCGATGCAGCTGTGCCGGTGGTGGGTCGCGTAGTCGTAGGTGAGCGCCTGGCTGTGCTCCCACTCGCCGGCATAGAACACGCGCTCCCAGGGCACATGGACCTTGTCGAAGACCACGACGCCGGTCGACTGGCCATAGCGGCGCGAGAACAGCGCCGCGCCATGCTCGACCTTGTCGCCGGGGCGGCCTGCCGGGCGCGCCACGATCGTCACGCCCGGCGCGTCCACCGGCACCGCACAGCACAGCGCGAAGTCGGCGTCCTCCGGGCCCATCTGGCGGCAGGGCATGACAAGGAACTCGTGCACGTAGGGCGCCCCGGTGACGATCGCCTTGGTGCCCGAGATCACGATGCCCTTGGCATCCTGGCCGACCATGTGCACATAGGTGTCCGGATTGGCCTGCTCGTGCGGGCGACGCGACCGGTCGCCCTTGGCGTCGGTCATCGCGATGCCCAGGCTCAGGTCCTGGTCCTGCACATGGGCCAGGTAGGCCGCGAAGCGTGCGCGGTGCTCGGTGCTGCCACGTGCGTCGTCGATGCGCGCACTGGCCTGGCCGATGGCGTTCAGCGCGTCGTGCGCGAGGTAGCGCTGGGCGCAGCCGGTCTCCTGGCACAGCAGGCGCACCGCCTCGAGCTTGTTCGAGCAGGTCGCCGGCCGACTCGTTGACGTGCAGCATCCGGTTGACCCTGCGTCCGCGCGTCGACTGCAGCGCCGTCATCAGCGGCGCACCTTCGGCGTCGAGCGCGAGGTCGTAGCTGTAGGCGAGCGCGTTGACGCCGGGGCCAGCAACGGCGCATCGGCGACGCTCGATGCGCTGGCCGTCGACATAGACGACCGGCCTGAGCCGGCGCAGCGACTCGCGGTAGTCGCTGCCACTCATGATGCGGGCACTCGCCGGGCTCTCGACGGCAGGCGGTTGGGTGGCGTTCATGGGCGACTCCTCGGCAACGGGAAGCCAGGATTTGAACACTGTTCAATGCACTGCTCAAGCGTACACTTGGCCGATGCCCGATGCCGCCCGCACCCGCCATGCACGCGCCGCCCGCCAGCAGGCCGTGGCCGAGGTGCGTCGCTCGCATGTGCTGGCAGCGGCCCGCTCGGCCTTCCTCGAACTCGGCCTGGAAGGTGCCAGCCTGCGCGAAATCGCGAAGCGGGCCGGCTACACGCCGGGCGCCCTCTACAGCTACTTCGACAGCAAGGAAGCCGTCTACGGCGCACTGCTCGGTGAATCACTCGAGCGCCTGAATGCGTTTGTGCGTGCCACCCCGTTGGCCGAGGCTGCCGGGCGCAGCGCGGCCGCACGCCGTGCCGCCGCACAGCAGGCGCTGCGTGTGCGGGCGACGAGCTTCTTCGACTTCTACCGCGAGCACCCGCGTGATCTCGACCTCGGCTTCTACCTCTTCCACGGCATGCAGCCGCGCGGCCTGACACCGACCCTCAACGAAGCGCTCAATGCGCGGCTGCGCGACGCACTCGCGCCTGCAGGCGAGGCGCTGCGCTCGCTCGGGCTCGACGCCGAAGCGGCGCAGGCCGAGCTGACCGCCCTCTTCGCCCACATCGTCGGCCTGCTGCTGCTCAGCCACACCGGTCGCATCCGCATGTTCCACCAGGCCTCCGACGATCTCTTCGAACGCTACCTCGACGCGCTCGTGCAGCGCGCCTCGCGCCGCCGATGAAACCGATCGACACCCGCCACACCGCGCTCGTCCTGGTCGACTACCAGCAGCGGCTGCTGCCTGCCATCCATCGCGGCGCGCAGGTGGTGGCGCGCGCCGCCACGCTGGCCGACATCGCGCGCGCGCTCGGCGTGCCGGTGCTTCGGCACCGAGCAGAACCCGCAGGGGCTGGGGCCGAACCACGAGGCGGTGCGCAGCCGCTGCGAGCAGACCCTGCCCAAGATGCATTTCGACGCCTGTGCCGATGGCCTGGTCGGCGCGCTTCAGGCGAGCAGCGCCCAGCCCGTGCACGACGTCGTGATCGCCGGCTGCGAGGCCCATGTCTGTCTGCTGCAGACCGCGCTCGGCCTGCTGCGCGCCGGGCTGGTGGTCTGGGTCGTGGCCGACGCGAGCGGCTCGCGCTCGGCCGACGACCATGCCCTGGCCATGCAGCGCCTGCGCGACGCCGGTGCGAACATCGTCGGACTCGAGATGGTGGCGTTCGAGTGGCTGCGCAGTTGCGAGCATGCTCAGTTCAAGACCGTGCTGTCGATGATCAAGGCCCTGCCCGCTGCGGATGCATGAACCCGGTCGGCGGCGCGCCCATCGCCAGTGACCCGGCGGCCTTGCCCGGGCGATACTGCCAGGCATGAACTACCAGTCCGGCGCCAGGCCCTCGAACCTGAAACACGATCCCTTCAAGGCCCTGGTGGCACCGCGCCCGGTGGGCTGGGTGGCCACGCTGGACCGCGAAGGCCGGCCCAACCTGGCGCCGTACAGCTTCTTCAACGCCGTGAGCGACCGGCCGCCGTTCGTGGTGTTTTCTTCGTGCGGCCGCAAGGACACGCTGCGCAACATCGAGGCCACCGGCGAATTCACCTGCTCGATGGCGTGCTGGGATCAGCGCGACGCGATGAACATGAGCTCGGCCGCGGTGGCGCCCGGGGTCGATGAATTCGCGCTGGCCGGGCTCGAGCCGGTGCCGTCGCACTGGGTCAAGCCGCCACGGGTGGCCGGCGCACCGGCGGCACTCGAGTGCCGGCTTTGGAAGACGGTCGAGCTGCCGGCGCCACCGGGTCGCCCCGAGGCAGGCTGCACCGTGGTCTTCGGTGAGGTCGTCGGCATCTACGTCGACGACGCGTTCGTGCACGACGGACTGGTCGACACCGGCGCGATGCGGCCCTTGGCGCGGATGGGCTACATGGAGTACGCCGTCGTCACACCCGAAACCGTCTTCGCATTGAACCGGCCGATCGCCAGCGAGGACGGTCGGAGCGCCTCGCTGGTGCCCGGGCCCTGGGACGGGACCTACCGCTAGGCTTTGCCCGCCTTGCGCCTCACCTGGTCGGGGTCGGCGAACGCGACGACATGTGGCGCCCGTATCCCGGGCCCTGCGGACGCTCGAACCGGGCCTTCTGCTCGGCCGTGAGAACCCCCAACAAGGCATCGCGGGCTTCAGCCTGCGCGGCAAACAGCTTGCTCATGGCCTCGTGCCGGGCGTTGTGATCGATGCTGGCCTTCGGGTCCTGCATCTGCGCCAGCATGGCCGCGTGGAAGGTCTGGCGCGTCTCGGCCTGCTGCCGCACCTGGGCTTCGTAGGTCGCCCAGGCACCTTCCTGCGCCTGCGTGATCTGCAGCGCGGTCTTCAGGTCGCTCAGGCGGGCCGCGGTGACGGCCGGCGAGTCGAAGCCGTGCATGCCGCCCATGCCCATGCCGCCCATGCCCATGCCGCCCATGCGCTGGCCGCGCCCGGACCCATGCCGTGGCCCATCATGCCGGTGCCTGGGCCCATGCCCTGCCCGTAGCCCATGCCGGAGCCGCCGCCGGGATGGGCAGCAACGACCGATGCGGCGGCGAGAGAGACGACTGTCAATGTGGCGGCGATGATCTTGGTGGTGGTTTTCATGGTGTGCTCCTGTCGAGGGTCATTGAAGAAGCGGTGTGCACTGCTCAGTACCCGTCGCCCCGTTGCCGAAGTTCCCTTCGCAACGGTTTCATTGAAGCGCCGCCCTGTAAGACCGATGTGTCAACGGCGGCGCTTTTTGTCGCACCATGTGGCGTCCCGGCGGCTTGACATGCTGTGTTACTTTTCTCCTGCGGCACGGGTGCACCTTCGGTGCGCCGTTGCAGTGCAATGGCGAGCATGGGCCCGATGGAACGCAGCGACCACATCCTGATCGTCGACGACGACGCCGAAATTCGCAGCCTGCTGACCCGCTACCTGGAGAAGAACGGTGTGCGCGCCACCGCCGTGGGCGACGGCCGGGCGATGTGGCGCGCGCTCGACGGCGGTGCATTCGACCTGATCGTGCTCGACCTGATGCTGCCCGGCGACGACGGCCTCACGCTGTGCCGCACACTGCGCGCCAAATCCGACATCCCGGTGATCATGCTCACCGCTCGCGGCGACGAGACCGACCGTATCGTCGGGCTGGAGATGGGCGCCGACGACTACCTGCCCAAGCCCTTCAGCGCGCGCGAGCTGCTCGCGCGCATCAAGGTCATCCTGCGCCGCACGCGCAGCCTGCCGCCCAACCTGCAGCCGCAGGACGACCCGCTGCTGCACTTCGCGCGGCTGGACGCTGGACACCGCGCGCCGCGAACTCCTGTCGCCCGCCGGAGACGCGACGACGATCGGCGGCGTCGAGTACAAGCTGCTGCGCGTCTTCCTGGCCCACCCCAACCGGGTACTCAGCCGCGACCAGCTGCTCGACCTGACCCAGGGACGCGAGGCCGATCCGCTCGACCGCAGCATCGACGTGCAGGTCAGCCGATTGCGCCAACGCCTGGGTGACGACCCGCGCAGCCCGGCGCTGATCAAGACCGTGCGCGGCGAGGGCTATGTGCTCTCGGTGCCGGTCGACCGGGTGCCGTGATGGCCACCGAAGCGCGCTGGCGCTGGCTGCCGGGCTCGCTGTTCGGCCAGCTCATGCTGGTGCTGGGCGCTGGCCTGCTGCTGGCGCAACTGCTCAGCGCCGCGATCAACGTGGCCGAGCGCGACCGGCTGGTCAGCGGCAACTTCGGCCTGCAGCCGGCGCAACGCATCGCCGACGTGGTCACGCTGCTCGACGGGCTCGGCGCGGGCGAGCGCGAGCGCGTGGTGGCGGTCCTCAACCTGCCTCCGCTGGTCGCTTTCGCTGCACGATCAGCCACGCGTATCGGCCAAGCCGGCGCAGGGCTGGCACGCCGACCTGTTCACGGCCCGGCTGCACGCGGCGCTGGGTGACCAGAGACCGGTGCGGGTGGAGACGCGCGAAGGCTTTGCCAGCCTGCCGACCGCCCTGCCGCCGGGCGCCCTGGGCGCTCAGCACGAGGGCATGCACGGCCCGGGCGGCGCCATGATGGGGCGCGGTCCGCGCGCCGCCATGATGGCCGGCGACCAGCCGGTGTTGCGCACCGAGGTTCAACTGCGCGACGGGCGCTGGGCGCGCTTCGACGCCGAACTGCCCGGCGGCACCCGACGCGCTGCCCTGGCGCCTGGTGCTCGACGCTCGCCGTGCTCCTGGCGGCGATGCTGCTGCTGTCGTACCGTGGCGGTGCGCTGGGTGGTGCGCCCGCTGCACCTGCTGGCCGAGGCGGCCGACGCGCTCGGCCAGGACCTCGAGCGTGCGCCGCTGCCCGAGGACGGCCCGCGCGAGGTGCGGCAGGCCGCGCGCGCCTTCAACACGATGCAGCGGCGGCTGTCGAGCTTCATCAACGACCGCACCCGCGTGCTGACCGCGCTGTCGCACGACCTGAAGACACCGCTGACGCGACTTCGCCTGCGCGCCGAGCTGCTCGACGACGACGCCCAGCGCGAGCGCTTCGAGGCCGACCTGCGCGAGATGGAGGCCATGGTCGTGCAGACGCTGGAGTTCATGCGCGGCCTGGGGCACAACGCGCCGCGCGCGCCGGTCGATGTCAGACCGCTGCTCGCCACGCTGCAGGCCGACAACGCCGCGATGGGCCGGACCTTGCGCATCGAAGGCCGGGCCGATGCGCCACTCGTCGCCGAGGCCTCGCTGCTCAAGCGCGCGCTGGGCAACCTGGTCGACAACGCCTGCGCCTACGGCGGCAGCGCGACCTTGCAGGTGCGCGACAGCGCCGACGAACTCGAGCTGCGCGTGCTGCGACGACGGCCCGGGCATTCCACAGGCGCAACTCGAGCAGGTCTTCGAGCCCTTCTTCCGGCTCGAGGCCTCGCGCAGCCGAGCCACCGGCGGGACCGGCCTGGGCCTCGGCATCGCGCGCAACATCGCGCGCAGCCACGGCGGGGACCTGGTGCTGCACAACCGCCCGGAAGGCGGGCTGGTGGCGGTGCTGAGCTTGCCGCGGCGCGGCACCGGACCGGCATGACGTGAGGGCTGTCGGCGCGCTGCAACAAACCCCGGCGGCTGCCCCCGTCTTGTCTTGCGTCAATTGCGAGCCCGCGCGCGGCCCCTACGCTGCCAGCTTGTTTGCGCAGCAGAGCACCGC
>CAVPNN010000016.1:0-137903 GCA_963706655.1 uncultured beta proteobacterium | reverse complement strand
GGTCCAGGCTGTGTGAAAACCCAACCCGCCGCGTATATTGATCACATCGTGACGTCGGGGCGCGGACATGAAGCGATTCGTCGAAGGTGAGGATCGAACACAGATCACGCTGCTGCCCGAGTGTCTGGACGACTATGTTGGCGAGGACAACCCGGTCCGTGTTGTGGAAGTCTTCGTCGACGAACTCGACCTCGGAGGTCTCGGCTTCGAAGGTGTTGATCCGGCGGCCACGGGTCGACCGGCCTATCACCCGTCGGTGCTGCTGAAGATCTACATCTACGGCTACCTCAATCGCATCCAGTCCAGCCGCCGCCTGGAGCGCGAAGCCCAGCGCAATGTCGAGCTCATGTGGTTGACCCAGCGGCTCACGCCAGACTTCAAGACCATCGCCGACTTCCGCCGCGACAACGGCCGAGCGATACGCAACGCGTGCCGCCAATTCGTCGTCCTGTGTCGCAAGCTCGATCTGTTCTCGCAGTCCATCGTGGCCATCGACGGCAGCAAGTTCAAGGCGGTGAACAACCGCGACCGCAACTTCACCGACGCCAAGATCAAGCGGCGCATTGAGCAGATCGAACAAAGCATTGAGCGCTACCTGGCAGCGATGGACACGGCCGACCGCACGCAGTCCGAAGTCGCCGAACCCAAGGCTGTGCGGCTGAAGGACAAGATCGAGAAGCTCAAGGCGCAGATGCAAGGTCTGAAGCAGATGGAGCAACGCCTGCGCGACGCGCCCGACGGCCAGGTCTCGTTGACCGACCCGGATGCCCGCTCCATGGCCACCAGCGGCCGGGGCACCGGCGTCGTTGGCTACAACGTCCAGACCGCGGTCGATGACAAGCATCACCTGATCGTCGCGCACGAGGTCACCAACGTCGGCAACGACAGGACCCAGCTGGCGTCGATGGCGCAGCAGGCCCGTGATGCCACGGGCATCGACAGCCTCACGGTCGTTGCCGATCGCGGCTACTTCAAAGGTGACGAGATCCTCAAGTGCGAGCAGGTGGGCATCACCGCCTATGTCCCGAAGCCGTTGACCTCGAACAGCAAAGCGGACGGACGCTTCGGCAAGCAGGACTTCGTCTACCTGCCGGAGAAGAACGAATACCGATGTCCTGCGGGCCAGAGCCTGATCTATCGGTACACGAACCTCGAGGCCGGCCTGACCACCCATGCGTACTGGACCTCGAGCTGCCAGCAGTGCTCGATCAAGTCGCAGTGCACCAAGCTCTCATACCGGCGCGTGCGGCGCTGGGAGCACGAGGACGTGATCGATGCGATGCAGCGACGACTCGACCGTGAGCCCGAGAGAATGCAACAGCGAAGGCAGACGGTCGAGCACCCGTTCGGAACCATCAAGCACTGGATGGGTTCGACGCACTTCCTGACCAAGACGATCGGTCGGGTGAGCACGGAAATGAGCCTTCATGTGCTCGCATATAACCTCAAGCGTGTGATGAGCGTGCTTGGCATCGCGGAAACGATTAAGGCGATGCGGATGGCGAGGGCGTGAGCCTTCTTACCCCGTTCAAACAGGCCTCATCGGCCTGGAGAGCCATCAAAATCCTGCTGGCGCAAGCAGTGACCACTGTGCGAGGTCGTCGGCCCAAAAGCGTCGATCGCGCTCAAACACACCGCACGGTAGATCCAATTCGCGTTCTCACACAGCCTGGGTCGTTACTGCCAGTTCGAGCTGTAGCGAAGCGGTCACCGGGGCGGCGCGATTCGCTTGCCGAAAGTCCTGCGGCCGCAGCACCTCTTACAGCCGTGAATCGAGTCACTGTCGGTCGCCGGGGCCAACGACTGCTTGGTGCCAGCCAGCGTGAGTACACCCGCCAGCGGCCAGCGTCAGCTCCGGCTGCACAACACCAATTGCCGGCCGTGACGGCGACGCCCGAACTGGAGCAAGATCGTGTCAGCCGCCCCGCCAGATTCGCATCCCCGAACCTGTCATCGACTTGATCGGACCGGCGCGTTGACGCTTGCTGGTGACTGTCGCGTTTCAGGCGGTCCTCTGCAACAGGCAGCTCCCCACATCCTGCGGGCGCGCAGACTACAGCATCGGTTCGCGCACCATCTCCAAGACCTTGCCAGCGTCCAGCATGCGCGCCTGTTGCTGGACTTGCGGCAGCGCCTGCTGCTGCAACTGTTTGGCGCCGGCCAAGAGGTCTTGATAGGTTTGCTGCAGCAGGGCCGTGCTCATCTGCCGACCCCCGCCGTAGTAGCGCACAGCCAACTGCCCCAGCGCGTAGGTGCTAGCAAAGCTCATCGCCATGCCCGCGCCCAGACTGCCCACGCCGCGTCCCAATCCACCCAGCATCGAGCCCAGCAAGCCGCCGACCAGTTTGCGGCCGAACTGCTCCAGATACTGCCCGGCCAGGCCGACACCTGCCGTGGCGATGAATTCCTTGATCATGTCGGCATCGATGTCGTTGATGCCGTGGGCCTGCGCGATGCCATACACCAGCTTCACTTGCAACGGAATGATGGCCATGCTGGCCCAGCTTTGCGGCAGCAGTTCCAGCGCGCCGCAGAGCACGGCACGATTGAAGATGGTCTTGTCGAGCGCAATGCGGTCGATCGGCCCGGCAGCTGCGTGGTTCGCACTCGTGACCACAGGCGCATCGATCTCAAGCGCCAAGCCATCGACTTGAGCCTCGAACGCCGTGTCCACGGTGCCCCCGAGCTCAGCTTTCAGGTTAGCCAGGAACTGGCGTTCCGCCGGACTCTGCACGCCGTCCGCGTCACACACGCACACGGCCAGCTCGTAGGCCAGCTGGCGGTGCTCCCGTGCCTTCAGCATGGCCACGGCCTGGAGAAGGTCCAAACGCCTGAGCAGCACATCCTGCATCAGCGTCGGGATGTTCAACCCGGAGGCCCGACCGCCCAAGGAGGTGGCGATGCGCTTGATTTCCTCGCGCTCGAACTCGGATTTGTCGCCGTCGGCAAATGCGGCCAACAAGGCCACAGCAAGCAGGGCGCGCTGTTCTTCAGCGGTCATAGGTTCTCTCCTTCAAGGCAAGCGGAACGATCCGGGGATTGTCGCCAATGGCTGCACTGGGCCAGCGCCGATAGCCGTGCCGAGCGACCGCTGAACTGCGGTGGGCGCGAGTACATCCGTCGACAGCGAGCGGCACCTCACGTTGGCACAGCCGACTTCCGCCTGGGGCCGCGCCGCCGATCTACCAACTGGTCGACCAGGTCTGGCTGTCCAGCGCGCTCGGCCCGCGTCTGCCGTCGGCGCACATCGATTGGCAGACCAAGCATGGGGGCGATGGCTCCGATCACGATCCGGCCCGGGTGGTGCTGGACCTCTGATCGCGCGGCCGCACGCCGGCCTAAGACACTCCACGACTGAGTACGCCAGCATCAGCCCGCGGCCAGCGGGACGCAAATGTTGCGGATGTTCTATCCGCAGGCAGGTGCCGCACCGCGCACGGAGCGGTCTGAAGCGGAGCGGAAGGAACCGATGCGTCCAGTCCAAATTGGCAGGCGCGAATACCGATTCAGATCGTCCCGGAGATGGGCCGCAATGCGGCAGGAATCCGCGCTAGGCCTTGATTCCTAGCCCGATCTCCAGATCGCTTTAGGACACCAGGTTCAGGTGAGGCTTTCGCAATGACTATAAGCTGTTGATTCTTATAGCATTCTGGTGGGCGGTGCAGGGTTCGAACCTGCGACCCCTGCCGTGTGAAGGCAGTGCTCTACCACTGAGCTAACCGCCCGGAATCCGTGTCCGGGGTTCCGGAGAGCCGCAGATTATGCCACGTCCGGTTTCCAGACCGCCTTGCCGCCGCAGGACTTGTCGAGCTCGATCATCAGCGCATCGTTCGCGGCGAGTTCCGCCTCGTCGGCCTTCAGCACCGGCAGCTCGAACGCGCGCAGGTCCACGCGGGCCAGCGGCACGCCGCCACTTCGGCTGTCACCGCCTTCGATCACGAGCGAGTCCTGCCCGCGCGTGAGGCGGATGTAGACCTCGGCCAGCAAGCCGGCATCGAGCAGCGCCCCGTGCAGGGTCCGGTTCGAGTTGTCCACCTCCAGCCGCTTGCACAGGGCGTCGAGCGAGTTGGACTTGCCCGGAAACATCTCGCGCGCCATCAGCAGGGTGTCGCAGACCTCGCCCACGATGGCGCGCACCAGGGGTTTGCGCAGCCGCTTGAGTTCAGCGTCAAGGAAGCCGACGTCGAAGTCGGCGTTGTGGATCACGATCTCGGCCCCGGCGATGAATTCGAGCAGTTCGTCGGCGATGCTGGCGAACAGCGGCTTGTCGCTCAGGAACTCATCGGTCAGGCCATGCACGCGCACGGCGTCCGGGTGGCTGGAGCGCTCGGGGTTCAGGTACCAGTGCTTGTCGCTGCCGGTCAGCCGCCGGTTCACCATCTCGATGCAGCCGATCTCGATGATGCGGTCGCCATTGTCGGCGGAGAGCCCTGTCGTCTCGGTGTCGAGGAAGATCTGTCGCATGGCGCTCATCGTACCTGTCGCGACGCCCATGTCCACAGCAGCGCACCGGCGGCGACCATCGGCACGCACAGCCACTGCCCCATGCTCATGTTCAGCGCCAGCAGGCCGAGGAAGCTGTCGGGTTCGCGGAAGTACTCGGCCACGAACCGGAGCACGCCGTAGCCGACGAGAAAGGCGCCCGAGACCTGCCCCATTGGGCGCGACTTGCGTGCGTACAGCCAGAGCAGGGCGAACAGCAGCAGACCCTCGAGGGCGAACTGGTAGAGCTGCGACGGGTGGCGCGCGACGCCATCGGCGGCCTGCGGAAACACCATGGACCAGGGCAGCGACGGGTCCGCCGCCCGGCCCCACAGCTCGCCGTTGATGAAGTTGCCGATCCGCCCGCTGGCCAGCCCGGTGGGAACCGCCGGCGCGATCAGGTCGGTCACCTGCAGGAACGGACGCCCGCGCGCGCGGCCGAACCAGGCCATCGCCACCAGCACGCCGAGCAGGCCGCCGTGAAACGACATGCCTCCGCGCCACACCATCAGGACCTCGAGCGGGTTGTGCAGGTAGTAGCCCGGCTTGTAGAAGAGCGCGTAGCCCAGTCGGCCACCGATCACGACGCCCACCACGCCGAAGAAGAGCAGATCCTCGACATCGCGCCGTGTCCAGCCGGCCTGGGCGAACTGGGTCAGCTTCACGCGCTGCGCCGTCAGCACCAGGAACAGGCCGAAAGCGACCAGGTAGGTCAGGCCGTACCAGTGGATCTGCACGGGCCCGAGCGAAAGCGCCACCGGATCGAACTGGGGATGCACGAGCATCAGGATGTCCTCGCCCTGGCGGGCTTGTCGCGATGCACGGATTGTCGCTGCACATGGGACAGGAAGCGCTGCACCACCGGCGACACCGGTTCACGCCAGACCAGGCTTGTCTCGCAGGATGGCGCCCCCGCGACGGCGCGGTAGACCACGCCGGGGCGGCGCAACTGCTGCAGCGCCGCCGGCACCCAGGCGACGCCGATCCCGCTCGAGACCAGGTTGACGATGGTCTGCATCTGGATCGCCTCCTGGGCGATCACCGGGGTCGCCCCACGCTCGCGGTAGGCGCCCAGCACCGCGTCGTACAGGCTGGGTGCGATGGTGCGCGGAAAGATCACGAGCGGCTCGCCGGCCATGCGGGCGAACGACAGCGGCCGCCGCCCTGCCGCCAGCGCGTGCGGCTCGGGCACCGCCAGCATCAGCGGCTCCTCCAGCACACACCAGGCCGCCAGCCCGGCTGGCGCCGCGCCCTGCGCATGCAGCACGAAGCCGGCGTCGATCTCGTCGCTGGCGAAGGCCTGAAGCTGCACATCGAGCGTCGCTTCGCGCAGGGTCAGTGCGATGTCCGGGTGCTCTTCGCGAAAGCTGCGCAGCCAGTCCGGCATCGGTCCGTAGGCGATGCTCGACACGAAGGCCAGGCGCAGCGCCCCTGCCTGTCCGGCGGCAGCGGCCTTGGCCTGCTGCGGCAAGGCCTCGGCCGCCGCGAGCAGCCGGCGCACCTGGGGCAGCAGCGCGACACCGGCCGGCGCCAGTGCCACCGAACGCTGCGTGCGCACGAAGAGCGGCGCACCGAGCGTGCGCTCGAGCTGCTGGATCGCCTGCGTCAACGGCGGCTGGGTCATGTGCAGCCTTACCGCGGCACGGCCGAAGTGCAGCTCCTCGGCCACCGCCACGAACTGGCGCAACGGACGCAACTCGATCATCGATATGTCCAGCGTATCAAGAAGACCTCAACAATATATTGGACCATGACAGGCTCCCCGGCCAATACTTCAGCCTTCGCCCCGCACCGCAGCCCCAGGAGACCCTCATGTCCGAAGCCAACCGCCGCTCCAAACACATCACCGAAGGCGATGCGCGCGCGCCGAACCGCTCGATGTACTACGCCATGGGCTACACCGAATCCGACTTCGGCAAGCCGATGGTCGGCGTGGCCAACGGGCATTCGACGATCACGCCGTGCAACTCGGGCCTGCAGCGGCTGGCCGACGCCGCCGTCGAGGGTCTCAAGGCCGCGGGCGCCAACCCGCAGGTGTTCGGGACACCGACGATCAGCGACGGCATGGCCATGGGCACCGAGGGCATGAAGTACAGCCTGGTCTCGCGCGAGGTCATCTCGGACTGCGTGGAGACCTGTGTCGGCGGCCAGTGGATGGACGGCGTCATCACGATCGGCGGCTGCGACAAGAACATGCCCGGCGCGATGATGGGCATGCTGCGCGCCAACGTGCCCGGCATCTTCGTCTACGGCGGCACCATCCTGCCCGGCCACTACAAGGGCGAGGACCTCAACATCGTCAGCGTCTTCGAGGCCGTCGGCCAGTTCACCGCCGGCAAGATGAACAAGGAGGACTTCCGCGAGATCGAGCGCCGCGCCATTCCCGGCAGCGGCTCGTGTGGCGGCATGTACACCGCCAACACGATGTCGTCGGCCTTCGAGGCCCTCGGCATGAGCCTGTCCTACTCATCGACGATGGCCAACGTGGAGGACGAGATCGTGGCCATGATGCGCCAGGTCTCGCAGGTGCTCGTGGACGCCGTGAAGGCGGATCTCAAGCCGCGCGACATCGTGACGCGCAAGAGCATCGAGAACGCCGTCGCGGTGATCATGGCGATCGGCGGCTCGACCAATGCGGTGCTGCACTTCCTGGCCATCGCGCATGCGGCGGAGGTCGACTGGACCATCGATGACTTCGAGCGTGTGCGGCGCAAGGTGCCGGTGCTGTGCGACCTGAAACCGAGCGGGCGCTTCCTGGCGATCGACCTGCACCGCGCCGGCGGCATTCCGCAGGTGATGAAGATGCTGCTCAAGGCCGGCCTGCTGCACGGCGACTGCATGACGATCACCGGCAAGACCGTGGCCCAGAACCTGGCCGAGGTGCCCGATGCACCGCGTGCCGACCAGAGCGTGATCCGCCCGATCACGAACCCGATGTACGCCGAGGGTCATCTCGCGATCCTCAAGGGCAACCTGTCACCCGAAGGCGCGGTGGCCAAGATCACCGGTCTCAAGAACCCGGTGATCACCGGTCCGGCACGGGTCTTCGACGACGAACAATCGGCGCTGGCGTCGATCATGGCGGGCAAGATCAAGGCCGGCGACGTGATGGTGCTGCGCTACCTCGGCCCGAGGGGCGGCCCCGGCATGCCTGAAATGCTCGCGCCCACCGGCGCGCTGATCGGCCAGGGGCTTGGCGAGTCGGTCGGTCTGATCACCGACGGCCGCTTCTCGGGCGGCACCTGGGGCATGGTGGTCGGGCATGTCGCGCCCGAGGCCTACGACGGCGGCACGATCGCGCTCGTCGAGGAAGGCGATTCGATCACGATCGACGCGCACCAGCTGAAGCTGGAACTCAATGTCGATGCGACCGAGATCGCGCGCCGGCACAAGGCCTGGAAACAACCTGCTCCGCGCTACACGCGCGGCGTGCTGGCCAAGTTCGCGAAGAACGCGTGCAGTGCCAGCGGTGGCGCGGTGCTCGACCGCTTCGAGTAAGGCGCGGTCAGCGCCGCGCTCAGGAGTCGCCGGCCTTGGGGGCCGACTTGCGGGCTGCGTCGCGGGCACGCTGGATCTGGCGGTCGCGGTTGGCGTCCAGACCCAGGGACTCCATGTCGCGCTTGCGACGATCGGCCTTGCGCTCGTCCATCTTGTCCATCGCGCGCCGCTGCGTCAGCCCGGTCGAATCGGCGAACGCCCACCAGAGCACGGCAAGTCCGAACGGCGTGAGGATCACCCACCACGACCAATTGACGACCGGCGCGACCTCGGCGTACTTGAGGGCCATGAGCAGGACACCAACGATCAGGAACGCCATCGCACCACCTCCAGGCGCGGCCAGCCGGCCGCTGCATTGACCTGCTGCGACTGTATCCGACGCACCGGCCGCTGCGTGGCGCGCGGATCAGTCAGTCCGTGCCAACTGGCACACCCATCAAGTGCGCGGCGACCGGCTCAGTTGGTCTGCGCCAACTGTTCCATCGGGTTCTGGTGTGCGCCCACATCGCTGCGCGATATGAGCGCACCCCGAACACCGCCCATCGGCGCTGGCGCGCCGGCCGCTGCGCGGCCTCTGGCTCAGTTGGTCTGCGCCAACTGCTCCATCGGGTTCTGGTGTGCGCCCACATCGCTGCGCGATATGAGCGCACCCCGAACACCGCCCATCGGCGCTGGCGCGCCGGCCGCTGCGCGGCCTCTGGCTCAGTTGGTCTGCGCCAACTGCTCCAGGATGGCCGGGTTCTCCAGCGTGCTGGTGTCCTGGGTGATGGCCTCGCCCTTGGCGATCGAGCGCAGCAGACGGCGCATGATCTTGCCGGAGCGGGTCTTGGGCAGGTTGTCACCGAAGCGGATGTCCTTGGGCTTGGCGATCGGGCCGATCTCGACGGCGACCCAGTCGCGCAATTGCTTGGCGATCGCCTTCGCTTCGTCGCCGGTCGGGCGCGGCCGCTTGAGCACCACGAAGGCGCAGATCGCTTCGCCGGTGGTGTCGTCCGGCCGACCGACCACGGCCGCTTCGGCCACCAGTTCGGTGAAGCTCACCAGGGCCGACTCGATCTCCATCGTGCCCATGCGGTGCCCGGACACGTTGAGCACATCGTCGATGCGGCCCGTGATGGTGAAGTAGCCGGTCTTGGCGTCGCGGATCGCGCCGTCGCCGGCGAGGTAGTAGCCTTTGAGCTCGGGCGGGTAGTAGCTCTTCTTGAAGCGCTCCGGGTCGCCGTAGATGGTGCGGATCATGCCCGGCCAGGGCTTCTTGACGACCAGGATGCCGCCCTGCCCGTTCGGCACGTCGTGGCCGGCCTCGTCGACGATGGCCGCAGCGATGCCCGGGAAGGGCAGCGTGCAGGAACCTGGCACGAGCGGCGTGGCGCCGGGCAGCGGCGTGATCATGTGGCCGCCGGTCTCGGTCTGCCAGAAGGTGTCGACGATCGGGCAGCGGCCGCCGCCCACATGCTGGTGGTACCACTCCCAGGCCGCAGGGTTGATCGGCTCCCCAACCGTTCCGAGGATGCGCAGGCTGCTCAGGTCGTAGGACTTCGGGTGCACTTCGTCCTTGGCCTCGGCCGCCTTGATGAGCGAGCGGATCGCGGTCGGCGCGGTGTAGAAGATCGTGACCTTGTGCTTCTGGATCATCTTCCAGAAGCGCCCCGCATCGGGGTAGGTCGGCACGCCTTCGAAGACGATCTCGGTGCCACCCAGGGCCAGCGGGCCATAGGTGATGTAGGTGTGGCCGGTGACCCAGCCGATGTCGGCCGTGCACCAGAACACGTCGTCGGCCTTCAGATCGAAGGTCCATTTCGTGGTCAGGGCCGCTTGCAGCAGATAGCCACCCGTGCTGTGCTGCACGCCCTTGGGCTTGCCGGTCGACCCGGAGGTGTAGAGCAGGAACAGCGGGTGCTCGGCCCCGACCCACTCCGGCTCGCAACTCGTCGACTCGCTCTGCGTCGCTTCGGCCATCCAGGCGTCGCGCCCTTCGGTCCAGCCGATCTTGCCGCCGGTGCGCTTGTGCACGATGACGTTCTTGACGCACTCGCAGCCCCCCAGCGCGAGCGCCTCGTCGACGATGGCCTTGAGCGGCAGCTGTTTGCCGCCACGCAGTTGCTCGTCGGCGGTCAGCACCATCACGGCACCGGTGTCATGGATGCGGTCGCGCAGGCTCTGGGCCGAAAACCCACCGAAGACCACCGAATGAGGCGCACCGATGCGGGCACAGGCCTGCATCGCGGCCACACCCTCGATGCCCATCGGCATGTAGATGACGACCCGGTCGCCCTTGTTGACACCACGCGCCTTGAGCGCGTTGGCCAGCTGGCAGACCCTGGCCAGCAGATCCTTGTAGCTCACCTTGGTAACCGCGCCATCGTCGGCCTCGAAGATGATGGCCGTCTTCTCGCCCAGGCCGCGTTCGACGTTGCGGTCGAGGCAGTTGTACGAGGCGTTCAGCGTGCCGTCCTCGAACCACTTGTAGAACGGCGCCTCGCCGGCATTCAAGGTCTTGGTGAACGGCGTCTTCCAACTCAGCAGTTCGCGCGCCAGGCGGGCCCAGTAGCCCTCGAAGTCGGCATCGGCTTCGGCGACCAGTTTCTGGTAGGCCTCCATGCCCGACACATGGGCGCCCTTGACCATGGCGGCCGAGGGCAGATAGGTGGCATATCCGTGGGGATGGTGTTCGCTCATGTTCGTCTCCTGAAGCTTGGGTGCTGCGCTGGTGGTTGCCGGGGACTGTCGCCCTGACGTCTGACGGACGGCTTACTCTTCCGCGCCGAGCCCGGCTGCCTACAATGATCGGTTACCTCCAACCGACTTGTCCATGGCCCAGACTCCCGTGATTCCGCCGCCGCCACGCCTGGGTGTACTGCCCAACCTGATCTTCGCCAGCCGTTGGCTGCAGCTGCCACTCTACCTTGGCCTGATCCTGGCCCAGGCGGTCTACGTATTTCACTTCTGGGTCGAACTCGTCCACCTCATCGAGGCGGTGTTTGGCAACCAGGACGCGCTGGGCAAGCTGGTTTCGAGCATCGGCTACAAGAGCGACGTGATGCCGACCTCGCTCAACGAGACCATCATCATGCTGGTCGTGCTGGCGCTGATCGACGTCGTGATGATCTCCAACCTGCTGATCATGGTCATCGTCGGCGGCTACGAGACCTTCGTGTCGCGCCTGCGCTTGCAGGGCCACCCGGACCAGCCCGAGTGGCTGAGCCATGTGAACGCCTCGGTGCTCAAGGTCAAGCTGGCCACGGCCATCATCGGCATCAGCTCGATCCACCTGCTCAAGACCTTCATCAACGCGGCCAATTACACCGAGCAGGTGCTGCTGTGGCAGACGGTGATCCACATCACCTTCTTGCTGTCGGCCTTGGCGATCGCCTGGACCGACAAGCTGATGACCCAGCCGGCGCGCGTCGCGGCGCATTGAATCGGTTCAGCGCGCTGCAGGCCCGGCCGGCCCGGGCTTGAGCGCCGTCAGCACATCCAGCGGCAGCAGCAGCACCGTTGTCGCGCGGTCGCCCGCGACCTTTGTCATGGTCTGCAGGTAGCGCAACTGCATCGCCTCGGGTCGCTGGGCCAGCGTGGCAGCTGCCTCGAGCAAGGAGGACTGCGGTTCCCCTTCGGCACCGAATGGCGGCCAAACCTACAATGCGCCGCCCCCGCTTCAAGACCCAGCACATGCCAGAACGACCTCTGCCCGGAACACCGCTGCCGCCACCTGGGAGTCGCCGATGATTGCCCAGGGACTGCTGTTCTTCATGGGTCTGGTGGCCCTCGTCGGTGGCGCCGAACTGCTGGTGCGCGGGGCGTCGCGGCTGGCGCTGTCGTTCGGTATCTCGCCGCTGGTGGTCGGACTGACCGTGGTGGCCTTCGGCACCAGTGCGCCAGAGATGACGGTCTCGGTCGGGGCCGTGCTCGACGGCCGCACCGAACTGGCACTGGGCAATGCGATCGGCAGCAACGTCTTCAATGTGCTCGGAATCCTCGGCCTGGCCGCGCTGATCACGCCGCTGGCCGTCCACCTGCAGGTGATCCGCCAGGAGGCGCCGATCCTGATCGGTTCCGCACTGCTGCTGCTGGCGCTGAGCCTGGACGGCGTCATCGGCACGTCCGACGCCGTCTTGCTGACCGGCCTGCTCGTCGCCTACACCGTCTTCCTGATCGTGCAGTCGCGCGCGCAAAGCGCACCCGCCGACGCCGGGCCAGCGCGCGCCGGGTCGTCGCGCGGTCTGGATATCGTGTTCGTGATCGGTGGCCTGGCCCTGTTGGTCGGCGGCGCGCAGGCCCTGGTGGCGGCTGCGGTCACGTTCGCGCGCGTGCTTGGTGTCGGCGAAGTGGTGATCGGTCTGACCATCGTCGCAATCGGGACCTCGCTGCCCGAGGTCGCCGCTTCGGTCATGGCCGCAGTGAAGGGTGAACGCGACATCGCGGTCGGCAATGTCGTCGGCAGCTGCGTGTTCAACATCCTCGGCGTGCTCGGACTGAGCGGACTGGCCGCCGCAATGCTGCCGGGCTCGGCGGGCCTGCCCGTGCCGGCATCCGTGATGCATTTCGACCTGTGGGTGATGCTCGCGGCCTTCGTGGCCTGCCTGCCCGTCTTCCTGACCGGGCGCGAAGTTGCACGCTGGGAAGGCGGCGTCTTTGTTGCCTACTACGCCGCCTACACGGCCTACTTGGTCATGCGCTCGCAGGACCACGCGGCATTGCCGGCCTTTTCATCGACGATGCTGGGTTTCGTCATCCCGCTCACCATCGTGACCCTGGTCGTCAGCCTGTTCCAGCGTCCGGCCCGGTGACCGGCGACAGGGTCAGGCGGGCCGCCTTGGCGGCCTGCTGGGCCGCGCGGCGAAGGGCGCTGAATCGGCGCAGCGTCTCTTCCATCGCGCCGAGCCGCAGGCGACCCTCGGCGCCGGCCAGGAGCAAGCCGCTCTTCATGCCCTCATAGGCGATCTCCATGCTGTCGAGGGCCGCGCTCAGCTGATCGGGCGTGGTGCCGGGCGCGCTGCACAGGACGAGCAAAGCGTCCGCGCGGCGCACGAACTCATCGCACACCGTCTTGGCGGCGTCACCTTCGGTCGATCCCAGCGCGGCGGCTTCGAGCGCGCGCTCGGCCACCGTCTCGTGGTAACGCTCGACGCGCAACACACGCGCCAGCTGGGCGCTCGTGGCCGGCGTCATCGCATCCCGGTTCAGTCGTTCGGCAAAGTCCGTGATGGCCTGGTCGAGCTGGGTCACCACGGCGTGGCGGGCCTCGATCGACCCAGGGTCGGAACTCGATCCCCCAGCCAATACATCACGCGCCAGGCCAAGCGTGATCTGGCCCAGCCGCGCCACTTCCGCTTCAACGGCCTGCACCGCGAGCTCCGGCACTGCCAGCACCGTGTCGTCCAGGTAACGGGGACGTGCCTCCTGCTCGTCACGCGCCTGAAACCGAGTGTCCAGCCAGCGCGTCAGTCGGTCCGCCAGCGGCCACATCAACAGCACGCCGAGCACGTTGAAGGTCGTGTGGAACAGTGCCAGGACCACCGCCGGGCCCTCACCCAGCTCCAGGGCCCGGGCCGCACCGGCCAGTTCATCCACGAGCCAGGGCAGCAGCGCCAGCGCCACCGTGCCCGTGATCGCGTTGAAGACCACATGGGCCGCAGCAGCCCGCTTGGCATTTGGCGTGGCGCCGAGTGTGGCCAGCAGCGCGGTCACCGTGGTGCCGATGTTGGCCCCGATCACGACGGCCGCCGCGCCATGCAATGGAATGAGCCCGCCTTGGGCCGCAGTCAGTGCGATCGCGATCGACGCGCTCGACGACTGCATCAACACCGTCATCGCCAGGCCGACCGCCAACTGCGCCAGCACGGCCCAGGCGCCTTCACCCTGCGGCAGGCTGACCTGCCCAGCCAGGCCGGTGAAGGCCGATTGCAGCATGGAGATGCCGAGGAACAGCAGACCAAAGCCGGCCAGAGCTTCGCCCAGCGCTGCGCGCCGGCTGCGCTCGCCGGTCAGCTTCAACAGCGCACCGACTCCGATCAATGGAAGCGCCAGCGCCTGAATGTCGAACTTGAGCCCCACCATGGCGACGATCCAGCCCGTCATCGTGGTGCCGACATTGGCCCCGAAGAGCACCCAAAGCGCTGCGCCAAGTCCCAGCACGCCTGCGTTGACGAAACCGATCGTGGCCACGGTGATGGCACTCGACGACTGCACCAGCGCCGTGACGAGCATGCCCGCACCCAGCGCCTGCGCCCGCGTGCGCGTGGCGGCGGCCAGGATGCGGGTCAGCGCCGGACCGGCGGCCAGCTTCAGGCCATCGGTCATCAACGACATGCCGAACAGGAACAGGCCCAGCCCGCCAAGCGTCGTGGCGGCGATCGTCCCCGCGTTCACATGGCCACCCGCACTTCCGAGGCGTTCAGGGTGAAACCCGACCCTGCACCTGCGTCGAGACCAGCACGTCGGCCATGCCCTCGGCCAGCACATGCTTGGTCACGCTGCCCAGCAAGAGGTCCTCGGCGGCACTGTGGCCGTGCTTGCCCAGGACCACCAGGTCGCAGTCTTTCGCGCGCTCCTGCTCCACCAGGCGCTGCGAGGCTTCGCCCTCGACGATGCACGGTTCCCACTGGCCGGCAGCGAGTCCGGCCAGACTCGCCAGGGCTGCGACGTCGCGCTCCGCCTGCGCTCGCGCCTCCTGCCGGTAGCGCTCGATCAATGCCTCGTCCACGCCTGCGAAGTGCAACTTCTCCTCGAACGGCACGCGCCAGGCATGGCACAGCACCAGGTGCGCCGACGGCGCGACCTGGCGCGCCAGTGACACCACGCCCGCCGACCAGGGCGAGAAGTCCACCGCCAGCAGCGCACGGCGGTAGCGTTCGTGCGGCAGCCCTCGAACCACCAGCAGCGGCCGCCGCGTCCGCCGCAGCAGCCGCTCGGCCGTCGCACCCAGCACCAGGCGGCGCAGGAAACCCGCGCCTCGCGCGCCCAGCACGATCAAGGCGGCGTCCAGTTCGTCGGCCGCCCGGTCGACCGCATCGAGCACGCCCTGCTCGGCCAGTTTCACCGTCACCGCGACCTGGCGCGCCGCTGCCAACTCGCTGGCAAGCGACTCCAACTGCTCGCGGGTCTGGTCCTGCAACTGCTTGCCGACATCCTGGCCCAGCCATGCCTTCAACTGCTGCATCGATTGCGCCGGCATGGCATGCAAGAGTGTCAATGTGGCACCCGTTTCGTGGGCCAGGCGGGCGGCCCGGTCAGCCGCATGGCGGGCCGGTGCCGACAGGTCGGTCGCGGCCAGAATGGCCTTCGGTGTGTCGTTCATGGTCACTCCTGCGCAAGGATCTCGCTGGCCAGCCGCCGTGCGGCGAATTCGGCGGCGTCGTCGAAGGGATTGAAGATCAGCGGCACGCCTGCGGCTGCCAGCGCGCGACCATGCGCGGCATCGCGCACCGCCGCCGCCACCTGCCCCCCATAGGGTAGCGCCTGCAGGCCGTGCAGAAGCGCCAGATTGCTCTCCAGCGCCGGCATGGTCGTGACCACCCAGCGCGCTTGAACGACCCGCAGGTTGGCGAGCAACTCGGGGTCTTCGGCGTCGCCATAGTCGACCGGCAGCCCCTGGCGTCGCAGGTCCCGCACGGCCTCGGGGTCGAAGTCGACGCCGCGCACCCGGATGCGCGCGGCCAGCAGGTCCTTCAGCAGCCGACTGCCATAGCGCCCGAGGCCGAACACCACGACCACCGGCGCATCGTCGGGGCTGGCCCCCGTGGTGGCCAGCTCTCGGAACGGGTCGCGCCGCTCGAACGGACCCAGCCAGGGTGCCAGGCGCTCGTACAGCGCTTGCGAGAACAGGATCATGTAGGTGGAGGCAGCGATGGTGACGACGCCCACCAGCGTCACCAGGCCCAGGGTCGGCGCGCCCACATGGCCCAGCGTGATGCCCATGGCCACGAACACGATCGAGAACTCGCTGATCTGCGCCACCGTCAGCCCGGCCAGGAAGCCGGTACGGCGGCGGTAGCCCATGTACCCCATGATGGCCATCACGATCAGCGGGTTGCCGACCAGCACGAACAGCGACAGCAGCGTCGCCGTGCCGAGTTCGGCGCCCAGGGTCGAGAAGTCCAGCTTGGACCCGAGGTCGATGAAGAAGAACAGCAGCAGGAAGTCGCGAATCCCCCCCAGACGCGCCCCGATCGCCGCCCGGTACGGTGTCGAAGCCAGTGTGAAACCGGCCAGGAAGGCCCCCGCCTCCTTGCTGAAGCCGGCCCACTCGCCCAGCGCGGCCAGCGCCACGCCCCAGGCGATTCCGAACACCAGCAGCAGCTCCTGCGTGCGTGCCATCGTGCGCACCAGGGTCGGCAGCACCCAGCGCATCAGCACGAACAGCAGCAGCCCTGCGGCCAGCAGGCGTCCGGTCAGCGACAGCGTGACCGGGCCCCAGCCGGCGTCGCCGGTGCCTCGCAGCGAACTCATCAGCATCATCGCGACGACGACCGCGACGTCCTGCACGATCAGGAAGCCGACCGCGATGCGCCCGTGCAGGCTGTCGAGCTCGCGCTTGTCCGACAACAGCTTGACGATGATGATGGTGCTGGAGAAGGTCAGCGCCACCGCCACGTACAGCGCCTCCAGCGGGCTCCTGCCCAGCAAGCGCACCAGCACGTAGCCAAAGGCGATCGTGAAAACCAGCTGCCCCAGTCCGGTGGCGAGCGCCACCGGCCCGATGTGGCGCACCTGATGCAAGTCCAGCCGCAGCCCGACCACGAACAGCAGCAGCGCCACCCCCAACTGCGCGAGCAGGTCGATCTGGTCGTGCGCCCGAACCCAACCGAAACCGGCCGGACCGGCCGCGATGCCGACCACGATGTAGGCGATCAGCACCGGCTGGCGCAACCTTACGCCGACGGCGCCGACCAGTGCGCAGACCAGCAGCAGCAGCGCAAGCTCGGCGAAGGGCCCGACGTCCATCGGTCTCAGCTGCCGCTCAGGGCCACCAGCACCGCGTTGACCAGGTAGGCCGCGGCGAGCCCGATGCTGACCCAGCTGCCCACGCGCAGCACGCGCCCTTGCGGGCGCAGCACGAGCCCGATCATCACCAGGCCCGTCATCACCATCGCCGTGACCGCGGTCGCTGCGTGCACCGGCGCGGCGTCGGCCAGCAGCGCACCGCGCGTGTAGAAGAGATCGTCAACCGCCAGGATCGTCACGTTGAAGAGATTGCTGCCCAGCAGGTTGCCGATCGCCATGTCCAGCGCCCCCAGGCGCAGCGCGCCGAAGGTGACGGCCATTTCCGGCAAGGTGGTGGCGATGGCCATGAACACGGTGCCGACGAAGCTGCGCGACAGGCCCGACAGCGTGGCCAGCTGATCGGCCACGTGCGGCAACCAGCTGCCCGCGGCCAGCACGACGAGGGCCGACGCGCCAAAGCGCCACCACGCACGGCGCACCACCTCGCGCCGTGGTACCCGTGCGGCAGCAATCTCGGCCGCATCGCCCGCCGCCTCCGCGGCCATGGCGGCGCGCATGGCCTGGTCATGCCCATAGACGCTGCGCAGCGCTAGCAAGTACAGGGCCAGCAACACGGGGCTGACCAGACCCAGGTTCAGCACCACGGGCGTCGTCGACCCGGCCAGCAACCCCAGTGCCGCCATCCCCAGCAGCACCACACCGAACGCTGCCGTCAGCAGATGGCTCGGGCTCGCGTGGTGGTAGATCGGCTGGCGGTGCTGCAACGCATCGACCACGACCAGAAACAGGAGGTTGAACACGCAGGCCCCGAGTGCGTTGCCGACCGCCAGATTGGGCGCGTCGACGACCGTCACCGCGCTGATGCCAGAGGCCAGCTCGGGCAGCGAGGTCACCGTGGCGAGCAGCGCCAGCCCGACCCAGCCACGGCCCCAGCCATGGGCGTCGGCCAGCGTGTCCGCGCTCTCGCTGAGCACGTAGCCGGCGCGCGCGATCAGTGCAGCGCAGACCAGGAACTGCAGGCCGAGCCAGAGCAGTGGTGAATTCACTTGAAGCCCGTGCAACACGTGGCAGCGCTACCCAGCAGATCCGGAACCGGACCGGCTCGGTCATGCATGCGGCTGGTCCGGGGGCAGCGGTGCCTTCGAGGGGCTGCGCAGGTGCAACGCCGCCTGCGCCATCAGGTTGGCCGAGACCGGCGCGGTGACGAACAGGAAGAGCGTGATCAGCAGCAGGTTCAGGCCGAACTCGCCGCGTGTCCATGCCACGACCAGACTCGCCAACAGCACGCCGCCAACGCCGAGCGTGCTGGCCTTGGTCGGTGCATGCATGCGCATGAAGAAGTCCGGGAAGCGCAACAGGCCGATCGCGCCAACCAGCACGAAGACACCGCCGACGATCAGCAGCAGGGCCACCGGCAACTGGATCCACATCGGCATCGTGCTCATCATGTCCTCCTCATTCGATGACGTCGCCGCGCGTCAGATAGCGCGCCAGTGCAACCGTGCTGACGAATCCGAGCATCGCGATCAGCAAGGCGGCCTCGAACAGCAACGCGGTGTCCAGCCGCAAGCCAAGCAAGATGGCCAGTGCCACGATGTTGATGTACAGGGTGTCCAGCGCCAGCACACGGTCGGTCAATTCGGGTCCGCGCAGCAATCGCCACAGGCAAAGCACCGTGGCCAGCGACACCGTCACGAGCGCGAAGTCGAGCGCAAAGCTCAGGACCCAACCGAGGTTCATCCGAAGATCTCCATCAGCGGCGACTCGTAGCGCGCCTTGATGTCGGCCGCCAGCGCGGCGATGTCGTCGCAGTCGAGCGCGTGCACAAGGATGCAGCGGCGCTCGGCGTCGACGACGCAAGACACCGTGCCCGGCGTCATCGTGATGATCGCCGCGAGCAAGGTGATGGCTGTCGGGCTCTGAGCATCCAGAGGCACGGGAACCCAGGCCGGTTGCGGATTCGACGTCGGCGACAGCACGATGCGCGCCACCGTCAGGTTGGCGACGATGATGTCCCAGACGACCAGTACCGCAAGTCGCAGCGACGCCCGCAGGGATCGCGGTCGCGTCGGCGGACCGAGGAAGCCGTGCAGGAGTCGCGGCACCACCAGCGCAAGCACTGCGGCGGTGATCAACTGCGGCACCGCCAGGCTCTGCTGCAGCAGCAGCCAGCACGCAGCCATCATGATCGAAATGGTCGGATGCCCGAACCAGCGAGGCTTCATCGCGGCGCCTCCCTCGGCTTGATGCGGTAGGGCCGCGTGGATCGCGCGTCCGGACCGCCCTGCTCCGGCAACACGGCACGGGCATAGGCGGCGCGGTCGGTCAGCTGGCGTGCAGCCGCATCGGTGTAGCGCTGGATCGGCTGAGCGAAGGCACTCATCAGCACGCTCATGCCCAGCAGCGACAGCGTCGCGCCGAGAAGCGGTCCGCTCGCGCCAGACGACCCGCCCTGCACGTCGGGCCGCACATGCCAGAACAGGATGCTGCCAGCGCGCGCCAGCCCGATCAGCGTCAGAAAGCCGACGCTGAGCACGACCGCCCAAACCGCCACCGCCCAGGCATGACTGCTCGCCGCCTGCAACAGCATCAGCTTGCCGATGAACCCCGGCAACGGTGGCAGGCCCGCAGTCGACGCCGCCGCCAGCAGCAGCATCAGGCCCAGCAAGGTCGGCTGCGCGACCGGGCTGCAAGGTTCCAGCCGGTCGGCCATTGGCCCGCGCTGGGCGGACACCAGTTCGGCGAGCAGGAACAGGCCCGCGATCACGAGCGTCGAGTTCGCCATGTAGAAAAAGGCCGCCGACCAGGCCGCCGGGCCGAAGAGCCCGATCGCCGCGAGGATCGTGCCGACCGACGCCACCGTCAGCCACGCAATCAGGCGAGGCAGCGTATGCGCCGCCAGCGCACCGAGCACACCGACCAGGCTCGTGCTCAGCGCCAGCGGCAGCAACCAAGGCTGCACCGTGAAGGCCGAGGCGCCGGCGTCGGCGCCGAAAACGACGCCGTGCACGCGCAGGATGGCGTAGACACCGACCTTGGTCATGATCGCGAACAGCGCTGCCACCGGCGCGCTTGACGCCGCGTACGTCGCGGGCAACCACATCGCCAGCGGCATCAGCGCCGCCTTGAAGCCGAACACCACCAGCAGCAGCAGGGCCGCGGCCTGCAGCACCGCCGCTTCCGGGCCTGTGACCAGGGGCACGCGAAGCGCCAGGTCGGCCAGGTTCAGGGTGCCGGTCAAGGCATAGATCAGCGCCACGCCGATCAGGAAGAGCGCGCTGGCGGCCAGGTTCAGCACCACGTAGTGCGTGCCGGCGCGCAGCCGCTCGCGCCCCAGGCCATGCATCATCAGCACGTAGCTGGCGATCAGCAGCACCTCGAAGAACACGAAGAGGTTGAAGATGTCACCGGTGACGAAGGCGCCGTTCAGGCCCATCAGCTGGAACTGGAACAGCGCATGGAAGTGCCGGCCCTGCGCGTCCCAGCCGCCGCTCGCGTACCACAGCACCGGCACCGCCACGGCCGAGGTCAGCGCCAGCATCAGTGCCGACAGCCGGTCGATCACGAGCACGATGCCAAACGGTGCCGGCCAGTCGCCGAGTCGGTAGACCGTCAGCACCCCGGTGTTGGCCAACTCGACCAGGCGAAACGCCAACACCGCACCGAGCAACGCCGAAGCCAGCGCGATGCGGCGCGCCCAGCGGCGGCGCGCCACTGCCTGCTTGCTCTGCGCCAGGCCTCCGCCATCGCCGATCAGCAACAGCAAGATGGCCGTGGCCGAGGGCAGCAGCACCGGCAGGATGGGCAGGTGGTCTGTCATGTCGCGGCACCGCCCTTGTCCGATCGTCCGTCGACCCGATCCGTCTCGGTCTCGTGGCGCCCGCGCAGCGCGAGCTCGATCACGAAGCCGGTAGTCGCGAAGCCGATCACGATCGCCGTCAGCACCAGCGCCTGCGGCAGCGGGTCGGCGACATCCGGGCCGCCGGAGACGATCGGCGCGACCCCGACCCACAGCCGGCCCATGGCAAAGATGAACACGTTGACCGCGTAACCGAGCAAGGTCAGGCCGAGCACGACCGGAAAGGTGCGCCCGCGCAGCAGCAGGTAGATGCCGCAGGCAGTCGTGAAACCGATGCCGGTGGCGACAAGAAACTCCATGCTGACCATCATTGCGCGGCGTCCTTGCTCGCGGCGCCGAGCACCGACAGCATCAGCATCGTCGCGCCGACGACGGTGATGTAGACACCCAGATCGAACAGACCCGCCGTCGCCAACGGCAACTCGCCCAGCACGGCGACCGTCGGATGACCCGACGCACTGGTCAGGAAGGAACGCCCGAAGGCGAAGGCGCCGACGCCGGTCAACAGCGCGATGCCGAGTCCACTGCCGATCCAGCGCGTGTAACGGCGCCCACCACCGGCATGCAACAAGGCGTCGGCGCGGTTCTGGCCGATGGCCATGTACTGCAGCACCAGCGCCACTGCCGTCACCAGGCCGGCGATGAACCCGCCGCCGGGTTGGTTGTGGCCGCGCCAGAAGATGTAGACCGAGACGACGAGCGCCAGCGGTAGCACCAGGCGGGCAGCCATGCGCAGCATCAGGGGGGCACGGTGGTAGGACCAGACTCGGCCGTCGGGATCGGCGGCCGGTCGGCGCACGCGGAAGCGGTCGAGCAGGGCCAGCACCCCGACCGCGGCGATGCCGAGCACGGTGATCTCGCCGAAGGTGTCGTAGCCGCGGAAGTCGACCAGGATCACGTTCACCGCGTTGGCGCCGCCGCCCAGGGGGATCGTGTTCTCCAGGAAGTACCACGCGATCGAGTCGTGGTCGCGCGTCAGCATGAGCCAGGTCAGCCAGGCCATACCGCC
The DNA here is from genome assembly GCA_963706655.1 of uncultured beta proteobacterium. Classification (GTDB taxonomy): domain Bacteria; phylum Pseudomonadota; class Gammaproteobacteria; order Burkholderiales; family Burkholderiaceae_C; genus Rubrivivax. Next base: position 116,109 of record CAVPNN010000016.1, on the reverse strand, counting down.
GCCGCCGACCACCGCCAACGCGCCATCCCGCACCCGGCGCCGAGTGGTCGATTCACGCGGCGTGAACTGCGGCAGGAGTGCCAGACCCATCAGCAGCAGCACGGTCGACACGACCTCGACCGACAACTGCGTCAGCGCCAGGTCGGGCGCCGAAAAGCCGAGGAAGGTCATCGACGTGACCAGGCCCACGCCGCCGGTCAGGATGACCGCGCGGAAGCGCTGATGGTGGCCGAGTACCAACGCTGCGCCGCAGGCCAGCAGCACCAGCCACAAGACCACGGCCAGCGGTGACGCCGGCAGCAAGGCGCGCGACCCGGTACGCAGGGGCTCACCTTGCCACAGGGGCACGAACGCGAGGAAGACCGCGGTCGCGACCATCCACGCCGCATAGCGTTGCAGCGACCCGTTCTCGAGCCTCGACGTGATGCGGCCGGCGACGCCGAAGAGGCCGTCGACCAAGGCGGTGAAGATGGCCTTGCCACCGCGGCCGCTCGGCTCGTAGCGATGCAGCCGGCGCCCGGCCGCGAGGCCGAAGTACAGCGCCGCGCCGCCGGCCACCGCGATCCCGCTCATCAATAGCGGCACGTTGACGCCATGCCACAGCGCGAGCGAGAACGCCGGCGCCGGCACGCCAAGCACGGCCGAGGCCGCCACCTGCACCATCGGCCCGGCGATGACCATCGGCGCCAGGCCAACCGCGATGCACACCGTCACGAGCAGGATCACCGGCGCCTTCATGCCCAGCGGCGGCTCGTGCGGGTGCGGCTGCGGCAGGTTGCGCGGCGCGCCGTGGAAGAACGTGTCGTGCACCAGGCGCAGCGAATAGGCCATCGAGAACAGGCCACCCAGCGTGGCGACCACCGGCACCGCCCAGCCGAAACTGCCCCACATCCGCTCGCCAGCGTGCAGCGCCTCCTCGAGCATCATCTCCTTCGAGATGAAGCCGTTGAAGGGCGGAATGCCGGCCATCGCCGCCGAGGCGATCAGCACCAGAGTGCCGATCCACGGCATCAGCGTCATCAGCCCGCCCAGGCGGCGCATGTCTCGCGTGCCGGTTTCGTGGTCGACGATGCCCGCACTCATGAAGAGCGCCGCCTTGAACGCCGCATGGTTGAGGATGTGGAATACCGCAACGACCGCCGACAGCGGCGACGACAGGCCGATCAGGAAGGTGATGAGTCCGAGGTGACTGACCGTGGAGTAGGCCAGCAGCCCCTTCAGATCGTGCTTGAAGATCGCGACGAAGGCGGCGAAGACCATCGTGGCGAGGCCAACCGTGGCGACGACGCCTTCGAAGAGCTGCGTTCCCCCGAGCACCGGGTAGATGCGCATCATCATGAAGAGGCCGGCCTTGACCATGGTGGCCGAGTGCAGGTAGGCCGACACCGGGGTCGGCGCGGCCATCGCCTGTGGCAGCCAGAAGTGGAACGGCAACTGCGCGCTCTTGGTGAAGCAGCCGACCAGGATCAGCCCGAGTGCGAGCGGGTAGCGCGGGTCGGCCTTGATCATGTCGGCGCGTTCGAACAGCACCGACAGGTCGTGGCTGCCGCCGATCTGCCCCAGCACCAGCACCCCGGCCAGCATCACCAGGCCGCCGCCGCCCGTCACCGCCAGCGCCATGCGCGCGCCGTCGCGCGACTCGTCCTTGTGGCCCCAGTAGCCGATCAGCAGGAAGGACGAGATGCTGGTCAGCTCCCAGAACACGATCAGCAGCAGCAGGTTGTCCGACAGCACGATGCCGAGCATCGCGGCCATGAACAGCATCAGCTGGCTGAAGAACTTGCCCGCCGGGTCGCCGTGAGGACCGCTGTGCAGGTAGAACGCGGCGTAGATGACGATCAGCACGCCGATGCCGCTGATCAGCAGCGCGAACATCAGCGCCAGCCCATCGAGGCGGAAGTTGGCATTCAGGCCGATCGCCGGGATCCACTCGGCCTGCGTCAGCAGCGTCTGGCCACCGAACACCGCCCCGGCCTGCGACAGCAGCAGCAGGACGGCGGACAGCGCCACCGCGCCGGCAATCAGCGCCGTGGCACGCCGGCGCCAGGGCGATTCGACACGCCCGCACCAGAAGCACAGCGTGGTGCCGACCACCAGGGGCAGCAGGACGATGGTCGCGAGCAGGCTCATTCCAGCGGCAGGGTAACGGAAGTGGTGGAGGCCGCAGTGTAGGCAAGGTCGCGCCACCCCTGGCTCCGGGACCGGCCCGATTGCCGAATTGGCGCGGCGCGTGCACTGCAGTCTGTCTTCGCCGCCCGGACCGGTCCCGGGCTCGCGCTCGCTACACTCCAAGCTCCGCTTCACCCCAGCCACCGGCGCCCCTGCCATGCCCACCACGATCCGCCACGAACACCTCGTCGACACCGTTGCCGCCGCGCTCCAGTACATCAGCTACTACCACCCCGCGGACTACATCACCCACCTGGCGCGCGCCTACGAGCGCGAACAGAGCCCGGCCGCCAAGGACGCGATCGCGCAGATCCTGACCAACTCGCGCATGAGCGCCGAGGGCAAGCGGCCGATGTGCCAGGACACCGGCATCGTCAACGTGTTCCTGAAGATCGGGATGGACGTGCGTTTCGAGGGCTTCCCCGGCTCGGTCGAGGACGCCGTCAACGACGGCGTGCGCAAGGGCTACCTCAACCCCGACAACCTGCTGCGCGCCTCGGTGCTCGACGACCCCCTGTTCGCGCGCAAGAACACCAAGGACAACACGCCGGCGGTGATCCACATGACGGTCGTGCCCGGCAACAAGCTCGACGTGACCGTGGCGGCCAAGGGCGGCGGCAGCGAGAACAAGAGCAAGTTCATCATGATGAATCCGAGCGACAGCCTGGTCGACTGGGTCATGAAGACGGTGCCGACGATGGGCGCCGGCTGGTGCCCGCCGGGCATGCTCGGCATCGGTGTCGGTGGCACCGCCGAGAAGGCCATGCTGCTGGCCAAGGAAGTGCTGATGGAGCCGATCGACATGTTCGAACTGCTCGCACGCGGGCCGCAGAACAAGCTCGAGGAGCTGCGCATCGAGCTCTACGAGAAGGTCAACGCACTCGGCATCGGCGCCCAGGGCCTGGGCGGCCTGACCACGGTGCTCGACGTCAAGATCGCCACCTACCCGACCCATGCCGCCGGCAAGCCGGTGGCGATGATCCCGAACTGCGCCGCCACGCGCCACGCCCATGTCGTGCTGGACGGCAGCGGCCCGGCCTATCTGGACCCGCCGAGCCTGGACCTTTGGCCCGATGTGCACTGGGCGCCCGACTACAACAAGTCGAAGAAGGTCGACCTGAACACGTTGACCAAGGAGCAGGTCGCGGGCTGGAAGCCGGGCGACACCCTGCTGCTGTCGGGCAAGATGCTGACCGGCCGCGACGCGGCCCACAAGCGCATCCAGGACATGCTGGCCAAGGGCGAGAAGCTGCCGGTCGACTTCACGAACCGCGTCATCTACTACGTCGGACCGGTCGACCCGGTGCGCGACGAGGTCGTCGGCCCGGCCGGCCCGACCACCGCCACCCGCATGGACAAGTTCACCGAGATGATGCTGGCCCAGACCGGCCTGATCGCGATGGTCGGCAAGGCCGAACGCGGCCCCACCGCGATCGAGGCGATCAAGAAGCACAAGAGCGCCTACCTGATGGCCGTCGGGGGTGCAGCCTACCTCGTCTCGAAGGCCATCAAGGGCGCCAAGGTCGTTGGCTTCGAGGATCTCGGCATGGAAGCGATCTACGAGTTCGACCTGCAGGACATGCCGGTCACGGTGGCAGTGGATGCGCAGGGCACGAGCGTGCACAACACCGGCCCGAAAGAGTGGCAGGCCAGGATCGGCAAGATTCCGGTCGTGGTGGCTTGAGCCGGGCTTGGCCCGCCGCTCGATCTGCCTGGCCTGGGCGGCGTTCGTCCTCTTGGTGCCGGGCGTGACCGCACAGGCCGGGCCTGACGCGCGCTACGAGGGACCGGTCGAGCGCTATGGCCATTTCGCGCTCGGGCGGCCGCACGAATATGCCCGCATCACCGTGCGCAACGACGCCGGCGAATCGCAGAGCCTGGCGCTGCCCGACGACGAGGTGTTCGAGGACCTCGCGCCGCGGCCGGTGCGCCTGTCCGCGAGCGGTCCCCTCGAATGGCTGACCATCGTCAGCCAGCGTGGTGCCGGTGCCCGGCTGGCGCTGGTGGGCGACGTCAACGGCAAGCTCGGGATCACGGCCCAGTCGGCCGCGATCGGCACACCGATGCGCTGGCTCAACCCGGTCGGCGTGGCCGACCTGGACGGCGACGGCCAGGCCGAGATCGCCGCCGTGATCACGCCCCACATCGGCGGCACACTCAAGGTCTACCGGCGGGATGGCGAGCGCCTGATCGAAGTCGCCTCGGCGTTCGGCTTCTCAAATCACGTCTACGGGTCGGATCAGCTCGGACTGGCGGGCGTGATCGATGCCGAACGCGGGCCCCGCCTGCTCGTGCCCGACCGGCATCGCACGTCCTTGCGTGTACTTCGATTCGACGGTCGCGAGCTTGTGCAGACCGCAAGCTGTGCGGTGCCCGCGCCGATCACCGGCGCCATGCGCGTTCTGGGTCCGCGCGAGGTCGCACTGCTGCTCGACGATGCCAGCACCTGGCGCGTGCCCGCGGACTGCCTGCGCTGACTCGGCTGCGGACTCAGACCGGTGCGGCGGGGGATTCCTTCGGCGCCGGCGCCTGATGGACGACGCGCTGCGGGAACGGGATCACGACCCCGAGCGAGTTCAATGTGCGAAGGATCGCCAGGTTGACGTCCGAACAGGCATTGACCGTCCCTTCCTCCGGGTCACCGATCCAGAAGTAGACCGTCAGCTCGAGCCCGTCGGCCGCGAACTGGGTCAGGCGTACCCGGGGGGGCGGGTCTTCGAGGGTCCGTTCGACGGCTGCCACGGCCGCGATCACGCGAGGTATCAGGTCGTCCAGATCGGTGCCATAGGCCACCTGGACCACCGTCTTGAGCACGACATTCGTGTCGGCGAGCGACGCGTTTTCGACCCGCTGCGTGATCATCATCTCGTTCGGCACGATCGACTCGCGCCCGTTGAGTGCGCGGATCACCGTGTAGCGGGTCGCGATGTCGGTGACGCGGCCTTCGAATCCGTCGACCGTGATCATGTCGCCGATGCGCACGCTCTGCTCGGCCAGGATGACGAAGCCGCTGACGTAGTTCGCGGCCAGCTTCTGCAGGCCGAAGCCGATGCCCACGCCGATTGCACCGCCGAGAACGCCAAGCGCTGTCAGGTCGATCCCGGCCGCCGACAAGGCGATCAGCAGCCCGACGAACATCAGCAGGCTGCGCAGCACGTTGGCGACCATCTTGCGCATCGACAGCTTGGCGCCAGTGCCCGACAGGAGCCGGGACTCGATCGCGGCCGAGATCCACAGCACGATCACCAGCACGACGACGATCGAGAGCAGGCCTTCGATCATGTCGCGCACCGACACGACCGAGCCGCCCATGGTCCAGGTGATGGTGCCAAGTTCGTCCATCACGATCGGCAACACGCCCGTCACCCACAGCACGACGGCGATCCAGGCCAGCCAGGACACGCTGCGCTCGACGATGCGCATGAAGCGCGACTCCGGGAAAGCCGCACGCAGCACGCGCACCGTGAGCCGGATCGCGACCAGCGAGAGCAGGATCGGCACCACCAGGTTGAACACGGCCAAGGGCAGCAGCGGCCCCAGCAGGCGCCGGGCCAGCAGCGCCAGCAGCAAGGCCAGCACCGGAAACAGCACGCCGTCGATGATGCGGCGCCCGAACCAGATCGACGCCGACGGCGTTTGTGCCCCGCGCAGCAGTCGCACCGCCAGCCAGGCCACACCCAGGCAGGCGGCGAGGACCGCGAATTCGGCCAGCGCGGTCGCCGTCAGCAGCGACTCACCGAGCCTGGCCAGATCCTCCGGGGTCAGTGGCCGCGCCAACTCAGGCCATCCCGGCCAGCACGCGCAGATGGGCTGCGACGCTGCGCGCCAGCGCACCGAGCGCATAGCCGCCCTCGAGGCAGGACACGATGCGGCCGCCCGCATGACGCCGGGCAACGTGCATCAGGCGCTGGGTGATCCACTCGTAGTCGGCTTCGACCAGGCCCATCTGGCCCAGCTCGTCGTCGCGGTGCGCATCGAAGCCGGCCGAGACGAAGACCATCTGCGGCCGAAACTCTTCCAGGCGTGGCATCCACTGGGTGGTGATCAGTTCCCTTACCTCCTCGCCACGCGTGTACGGCGGGACCGGCAGGTTGCACATGTTCTCGCCCTTGGGCACGCCGCCGCAGTAAGGGTAGAGCGGGTGCTGGAAGAAGCTGCACATCAGGACACGCTCGTCGTTCGCGATGATGTCTTCGGTCCCGTTGCCGTGGTGCACGTCGAAGTCGACGATCGCCACCCGGTCCAGACCATGCACGTCGAGCGCATGGCGCGCCGCTACGGCGACGTTGTTGAAGAAGCAGAAACCCATCGTCTCGTCACGCGTGGCGTGGTGTCCCGGCGGTCGAACGCAGCAGAAGGCGTTGCTGGCCTGGCCGCCGATCACAGCGTCGGTGGCCGCCACGGCGGCACCGGCGGCACGCAGGGCGGCCTGCCAGGTCTCGGGGCAGACCAGGGTGTCGGGGTCGAGCGCGCGCCGTTCGCCGGCCGCCTGCACCTGGGCCATCACGTCGCGCAACTGGAACACGTAGGCCGAGCTGTGCGCACGCCCGAGTTGCTCGAGCGTCGCCAGCGGGGCCTCGTGCGCCACCAGGGCGACGTCGAGACCGGTCGCGATCAGGTGGTCGGAGATGGCATCGAGGCGGGCCGGGCATTCCGGGTGGCCGGGACCCATGTCGTGCAAACGGCACTCGGCGTGCGAATAGATAGCAGTCGTCATGCGAGGGGAGTTCGTCTTTTCGGTTAATGTGCCGCCGATGGATGTGAACCTGGCTCGTCAACTCACGCGGCTGGTGGACCAGATCGCCACCATTATCGTAGGCAAGCGGTCCCAGATCGAAGACTCGGTCGCCTGCCTGCTGGCCGGCGGCCATCTGCTGATCGAGGATGTGCCCGGCGTCGGCAAGACCACGCTGGCCCACGCATTGGCCGTTTCGCTCGGCCTGGAGTTCCGGCGCGTGCAGTTCACGGCCGACCTGATGCCGAGCGACCTGGTCGGCGTCACGGTCTACGAACGCAGCAAGGAAGCCTTCGTCTTCCACCCGGGGCCGGTCTTTTCCCAGGTCCTGCTGGCCGACGAGATCAACCGTGCCGGCCCCAAGACCCAGAGCGCCCTGCTCGAGGCCATGGAGGAGCAGCAGGTCTCGGTCGACAACGACACGCGCGCCCTGCCCCAGCCCTTCTTCGTGATCGCCACCCAGAACCCGAGCGACCAGCTCGGCACCTACCCCCTGCCCGAGAGTCAGCTCGACCGCTTCTTGCTGCGCATCACGCTCGGCTACCCGGACCGCGCCAGCGAGCGCGCCTTGCTCAGTGGCGGCGACCGGCGCGACGCGGCCCAGCGCCTGCAGCCCGTGCTGACCCCACCGCAACTGCTGGCCGCGCAGAAGGCCGTGCTCGCGATCTCGGCTTCCGAGGCCTTGCTCGACTACCTGCAGGCCCTGATCGCCGCCACGCGCGACGGGCGCTGGTTCATCGAGGGGCTGTCGCCACGCGCCGGGATTGCGGTACTGCGCGCAGCGCGTGCGCGCGCGCTGATGGCGCAGCGTGACTATGTGGCGCCGGACGACATCCAGGCCATGCTGCCCCAGGCCGTGGCGCACCGGCTGACACCGGTGCCCGGCGCCGGCCGTGGCGCCATCGAGCAGGTGCGCGCGATGGTCGAGGCGACGCCGATCCCGTGATCCGCACCGCGCCGCTGGCTGCCAGGCGCCAGGCAGCGCTTGCTCCGCAGGACAGGCCACGCGGCCTGCGCGGCCGCATCGATGCCTGGTGGCAGTCGCGCCTGCCGCTCGCCGACACCTGGACTCTCGGTCAGCGCAACATCTACATCGTTCCGACGCGCGGCGGCCTGGCGTTTGCCGTGCTGCTGCTGATCATGCTGCTGGCTTCGATCAACTACCAGCTCAACCTGGGTTATGTGCTGACCTTCCTGCTCGGGGGCGCCGCGCTGGCCTCGATGCACATGACGCACAGCACCCTGCGCGGCCTGACCTTGCGCATGCGAACCGGGCCGCCGGTTTTTGCCGGGGACCCGATGCTGTTCGAGGTGATCCTCCAGAACCCCGGTGCGACGCGCTATGCACTCGCCGTGCGTCTGCACGACCGGGCCCGCCATGGGCGCAGCTTCGTCTCCGTCGACGTGCCGGCACAGGGCCAGGCCAGCGCCACCGTGAGCATCGTCCCGGCGCAACGCGGCTGGCATTCGATCCCGACGCTGGTCGTGGAAACCGGATTCCCGTTCGGCCTCTTTCGCGCCTGGACATTGTGGCGCCCGGCTTCGCGCATGCTGGCCTGGCCGCGCCCGGAGGATCCGGCCGCAGCGCTGCCGGCATCGACCGCGGTCCAGGGCGAAAGGGTGTCGTCGCAGCGCGCCGAAGGCAGCGAGACCGAAGGCGTGCGGACCTGGCGCCGTGGCGACAGCCTGCGCCAGGTGGTCTGGAAGAAGGTCGCCCACAGCGGCGAGCTGGTCAGCCGGGAGACCTCGTCCGCCGCCGGTCGCGAGCTGACGCTCGACTGGACCGCCACCGCGGGTGGTGACGTCGAACAACGCCTCTCACGCCTGACCGCCTGGGTCGAGGCAGCGGAACTGCGCGGCCTGCCCTACAGCCTGCGCATGCCAGGTGCCGCGCTGCCCGTGGGCCTGGGCGGGGCTCATCGGCGTGCGGTGCTGGAAAGGCTGGCCCTGTGGGAATGAACGCCGCCGCCAGCCAGCATTCGTCGGCGCGATTCCTGTTGCGCAATCTGCCGCGTGATTCGCGCGACACCCTGTTCCAGCTCGCGATCATCGGCTGGACGATCCTGCCGCATGCGGTCCACCTGGCCCCATGGTGTCTGGCACTGGCTGCGCTGATCCTGCTCGCCCGTGCACGGCTGGCCGTCGCCAGCGCGGCACTGCCCAGCCGCTGGACCCTGCTGGCCGTGCTGACCTTGGCCGCCGTGCTGACCTTCTTCGACGAGCAGACCCTGCTCGGCAAGGATGCGGGCGTGACGATGCTCGTGGTGCTGATGACGCTGAAGACCCTCGAGCTGCGCGCGCGGCGCGACGCCATGGTGGTGTTCTTCCTCGGCTTCTTCCTCGTCCTGACGAACTTCCTCTATTCACAGTCGATCTTCACCGGCCTGGCCATGCTGGTCTCGGTCTGGGGCCTGATGACGGCATTGGTGCTGGCCCACATGCCGGTCGGCAAGCCGCCGATCCGTGCTGCCGGCATGGTGGCGGCGCGTGCCGCACTGCTCGGGGCCCCGGTCATGGTGGCGCTGTTCCTGCTCTTCCCGCGCATCGCACCGCTGTGGGGTCTGCCGCAGGATGCAGGCGGGCGCACCGGGCTGTCGGGCACGATGGAACTCGGTGGCGTGGCGAACCTGGCCAACGACGACTCGGTGGCGTTGCGCATCCGATTCCCGGACGCGGTACCGAACCCCGAGGACCTGTACCTGCGCGGCCCGGTGCTTGGCGAATTCGACGGGCGCGTCTGGACACGCAGCCGCTTCGGCCCGCGCTTGCCGTCACCGGTTCGCGCCGAACTGGAACTGCTGGGCAAGCCGCTGCGCTACGAGATGACGGTCGAGCCAAGCCGCCTGGCCATGTTGCCGACCCTGGAGGTGACGCCGGACCGTTTCGACTCGGCGCCGGTCGTCGAAGGACTCGAGCTGCGCCTGCGCAGCGACCTCGAGTGGATGGCCGACCGGCCGCTGTCCGAGCGGGTCCGGGTGCGGGCCCAGGCCTGGCCACGCTTTCGGCATGGGCCGCGCGCCCCATCCGAGGAACTGGGTGAGCAGGTGCGCCTGCCGCTCGCCTTCAATCCGCGCGTGCTCGCCTGGGCCGACCAGTTCCGGCGTCGCCCCGAGCTGCTCGACGCCGACGCGCGCGGCCTTGCGGCGGCGCTGTTCGACCATGTGCGCGAAGGCGAATACACCTACACGCTGGAGCCCGGCCCCTACGGGCGTGACGCGATCGACGAGTTCTGGCTCGACCGCAAGCTGGGCTTCTGCGAGCACTTCGCGTCGAGCTTCGTCGTCATCATGCGCGCGATGGGCGTTCCGGCGCGCATCGTCACCGGCTACCAGGGCGCCGACCCGATCCCGGTCGACGGCTACTTCGTGGTGCGCCAGAGCAACGCGCATGCCTGGGCCGAGTACTGGCAGAGTGGCGAGGGCTGGGTGCGTGCCGACCCGACCGCCGCGGTGGCGCCGCACCGGATCCTGCGCGGCGAGAGCCTGGCGCCCTCGCAGGGATTCGTCGCATCGACGCTCGGCAACGTGAGCCCGGCACTCGCCGCGCGCCTGCGCGGACTGTGGGAGATGGTCGACAACCGCTGGAACCAGTGGGTCCTGAACTACTCGCGCGGACAGCAGTTCGACCTGCTCGACAAACTCGGCGTGAAGTCGCCACGCTGGGAGGATCTGGCCTACCTGCTGATCGGCCTGCTGTGCAGCGTCAGCCTGGCCGGCGCCGGGTGGGCCTTGTGGGACCGGCACCGGCAGGATCCCTGGCAGCGCCTGCAGCTGGGCGTGATGACACGCCTGCTCGCGCTCGGCGTCGATGTGCGACCGCATGACCCGCCGCGCACCCGTGCCGACGCGGTGCGTGCGGCGCTCGGGCCGGCGGGCGACGCCTTGGCCCGCGCGCTCGAGCGCCTCGACCATCAGCGCTACGCGACCCAGGCCAGGACGCGCCCGGACCGCCGCTGGTGGCGCCAGTTCCTCGCCGAAGCGGCGCGCGTCCCACCCGTGCAAGGCCGATGACCGCACGCTGGGCCGGATAATCGGCCGCATGATGCGCACCGTGTTCCTGATCGGCCTGCTGGCACTGTGGTCGCTCGCCGCGACCGCCAAGCCCGCCCGCTCGACCACGGGCTTCGAGACCCGCCCCGAGGCGCGCACCTTCGCCCTCGAGCTGGCCGCACGCCACCCCTTGGATGCCGACTGGGTCCTGCGCCAGCTCGCGCAGGCCCGCCTGCAACCTGCGGCGCAGCGCCTGATGATGCCGGCCCCGAGCGGACAGCCCAAGAACTGGTCGGCCTACCGCGAGCGATTCGTCGAGCCGCGCCGGATCCAGGCCGGGGTCGACTTCTGGCGCGCCAACGCCGACGCACTGTCGCGCGCCGAGGCGATCCACGGTGTGCCGCCGGAGATCATCGTCGGCATCATCGGGGTCGAGACCTACTACGGGCGCGTGATGGGCAACTTCCGCGTGCTCGACGCCCTCGCCACGCTGGCCTTCGCATTCCCGCAGGGGCGATCGGACCGCAGCGACTACTTCCGCTCCGAACTCGGGGAGTTCCTGGTCTGGGCCTGGCGTGAGGGCCGCCCCCCGAACTCGGTCAAGGGCTCGTTCGCCGGCGCGATCGGCCTGCCCCAGTTCATGCCCGGCAGCCTCAACCGGTTTGCGCTCGACTTCGACGGTGACGGCCACATCGATCTGCACGACAGCACGGTCGATGCGATCGGCAGCGTCGCGCGCTTCCTGGCCGAACATGGCTGGCAGCGCGGCCAGCCGACGCACTTCGACGCCAGCCCGCCGCTCGACGACGTGGCGCGCGCGCGGCTGCTCGCCCCCGACATCGAACCGACCTTCAGCGCTGCCGAATTCGAGAGCCTCGGCGCGAACCTGAGCGATGCCGGCCGCGCCCACCCGGCCAAGCTGGCCCTGGTGATGGTCGAGAACGGCGGCGCACCGCCCAGCCATGTCGCCGGCACCGACAACTTCTTCGTGCTGACCCGCTACAACCGCTCGAGCTACTACGCCCTGGCCGTCATCGAACTGGGTGCCGCGGTGCGGCGCAGTTTGTAGATCCCCTCCTCCCTCCCACTGCCACCCATCGCATGCACATCGTCTGCCTCGACCTCGAAGGGGTCCTCGTCCCCGAAATCTGGATCGCGTTCTCCGAGAAGACCGGAATCAAGGCGTTCGCGCGCACCACGCGCGACGAACCCGACTACGACAAGCTGATGCGCTACCGCCTCGACCTGTTGCACGAGCATGGCCTGAAGCTGCCCGACATCCAGGCCGTGATCGGCAGCCTGCAGCCCCCTGCCGGGTGCGCGCGAATTCCTCGACGCCTTGCGCCTGGACTACCAGGTCGTGATCCTGTCGGACACCTTCTACGAATTCGCCGCGCCCTTGATGGCCCAGCTGGGTCAGCCCACGCTGTTCTGTCACCGTCTGCTGAGCGATGCGAGCGGGCGCGTGGTCGACTACCGGCTGCGCCAGCCCGACCAGAAGCGCCATGCGGTCAACGCGCTCAAGGGATTGAACTTCAAGGTCATGGCCGCCGGAGACTCGTACAACGACACCGGCATGCTGAGCGCCGCCGACGTCGGCTTCTTCATCCACCCGCCCGAGAGCATCGTGGCCCAGTTCCCGCAGTTCACGGTCCACCACGACTACAGCTCGCTGCGCCGCTCGATCGACGCGGCAGCGACGGCCTTCGACCGTTAGCCTTTGACCCATCGCAAACGCCGGATGCTGGGTTTCACCGGTGGCCGGCAGGGCGCGTCGAAGGTAGGCTCGGCGCTCGTCGTGCCTGGTCGAACCGGGCCCGCAACCCCGGAGACTGCATGACCGCCACGCGCCTGATTCTCGATCACGTCTATGAACACGAGGCGTCGAAGGCCGACCGGATCTACCTGACCCAGCCGATCGGCGGCGGCGCGGTGATCGACTACACCTGGGCCCAGGTGATGGACCAGGCCCGGCGCATGGCCACCCACCTGCAAGGGCGCGGCCTGCCGCGCGGGGCGCGGGTCGCCATCCTCTCCAAGAACTGCGCCCACTTCTTCATGGCCGAGCTCGCCATCTGGATGGGCGGCTACACGACGGTCGCGATCTTCCCGACCGAGACCGCCGACACCGTGCGCTTCGTGCTCGAGCACAGCGACGCGAGCCTGCTCTTCGTCGGCAAGCTCGACCTCTGGGAGCAGCAGCGCACCGGCGTTCCCGCCGGGCTGCCCTGCATTGCATTCCCGCTCGCGCCCGACACCGATCTCGACCGATGGGACACGATCGTCGCGTCGACCCCACCCATCGCAGGCAAGCCCGAGCGCAGCGCCGACGAACTTGCGATGCTGATCTACACCTCGGGCTCGACCGGTCAGCCCAAGGGCGTGATGACCGACTTCGGCGCGCTCAGCCGCGCCGCCGAAGGCGTGGTCAACGACACGCGCGCGCGCACCGGCCCGGACGACAACCGCATGCTGTCCTACCTGCCGCTGGCACACAGCTTCGAGCGCTCCTGGGTCGAGGCCTCGTCGCTGGTCGACGGGCGCATGCAGGTCTTCTTCGCCGAGTCTGCCGAGACTTTCCTGAAGGACCTGCAGCGCGCCCGCCCGACGCTGTTCATCTCGGTGCCTCGTCTGTGGCTGAAGTTCCAGCAAGGCGTGTTCGCCAAGATGGCACCGGCCAAGCTCGATCGGCTGCTGTCGATCCCGCTGCTCGGCCGTCTGGTCGCGCGCAAGATCCTCAAGGGACTGGGGCTGGACTCGGTGCGCCAATGCGGCAGCGGCTCGGCGCCTTTGCCGCCCGACCTGATCCGCTGGTACCGCCGGCTCGGACTGCGCCTGTTCGAGGGGTATGGCATGACCGAGGACAGCTCGTACTCGCACGGCTCGAACGAAGCCCACAGCGAGCCCGGCTGGGTCGGCGTTCCGATGCCCGGCGTCGAGACCCGGCTGAGCCCCGAAGGCGAGATCCTGATCAAGTCACCGGGCCAGTTCAGCGGCTACTTCAAGCAGCCCGAGCTGACCGCTGCGTCGTTCACCGAAGACGGGTTCTTTCGCACCGGCGACCTCGGCGAGCGCAGGCCCGACGGGCTGCTGCGCATCACCGGGCGCGCCAAGGAGCAGTTCAAGACCTCCAAGGGCAAGTACGTGGCGCCGGCGCCGATCGAGAACCGGCTCAACGCGCACCACATGGTCGAACTCTCGATCGTGTCGGGCGTCGGTCAGCCGGCCGCGTACGCGCTCGTCGTGCTGGCCGAGGAGCTGCGTCCACGCTGCAGCGAGCCTGCGGTGCGCGAGCAGGTCGGGCGTGAACTGGCCGGCCTGCTCGACGAAGTCAACCGCAAGGCGCCCGACTACGAGCAACTTCGCATGATCGTCATCGCAGCCGAACCCTGGTCGATCGAGAACGGCTGCCTGACCCCGACCATGAAGATCAAGCGCAGCCGCATCGAGGCCACCTTTGCCGAGCGGGTCGACTCCTGGTACGACAGCGGGCAACGGGTGCACTGGGCATGAGCGGCGGTCCAGGCCCATCGTCCCGGCATGGTGGCGACCGAATTGCCGAGGCCCTGCATGCGCATGGCGTGCCGGCCATCTACACCCTGTGCGGCGGACATATCTCGCCGATCCTGGCCGCGGCCAAGGCGCGCGGCATCCGCATCGTCGACGTGCGCGACGAAGCCACCGCCGTGTTTGCGGCCGACGCCAGTGCACGCCTGTCGGGCCGCCCCGGCGTGGCTGCGGTCACCGCCGGACCGGGCATCACCAACACCATCACCGCGCTGAAGAACGCGCAGCTTGCGCAGTCGCCGCTGGTGCTGATCGGTGGCGCCGCGCCAACGGCGCTGCAGGGCCGCGGCGCCTTGCAGGACATCGACCAGCGCCCGCTGGTCGAGCCGCATGTGAAGCGCTTCCTGAAGATGCGACGCGTGCGCGACCTGGCGCCGGCCGTCAGCGAAGCCTTTGCGCTGGCGCGCACCGGCGTGCCGGGCCCGGTCTTCATCGAATGCCCGGTCGACCTGCTCTACGACGAAGCCTCGATCCGCCAGTGGTATGCCGACGCCGGCGGCAAGGGCCAGGCCCTGGCCGACCGCGCGCTGCGCTGGTACCTGAACCGGCACGCGAACCGGATGTTCGCCGGCAGCCAGGACCAGCCAGTGCCGAAGCTGCGCACGGTCGCCGCCCTGGCCGCGCCGCAAGGCGCCGCACGCGATGCGCTGACCCGGCTCGCGCGTTGCGAGCGGCCCCTGATGATCGTCGGCAGCCAGGCCGTGGTCGATGCCGAAGGCGCCGACGCGCTGGCCGAGGCGGTCGCCACGCTCGGCATCCCGGTCTACCTGTCGGGCATGGCGCGCGGGCTGCTGGGCCGCGACCACCCCTTGCAGATGCGCCACCAGCGGCGCGTGGCGCTGCGCGAGGCCGACCTCGTGATCCTGGCCGGTGTGCCCTGCGACTTCCGGCTCGACTACGGCCGCCATGTGCGGCGCAGCGCGACCCTGATCGCGGCCAACCGCAGCGCCAAGGATGCCCGGCTGAACCGCAAGCCCGACCTCGCCGCCATCGGCGACGCCGGTCGTTTCATCCGGGCCCTGGCGCGCCAGCAGCGCGCCGCTCCCAGCGCCTGGGCAGCGTGGATCGACACCCTGCACGGGCGCGATGCCGAACGCGAGGCCGAGATCCAGACCCAGGCCGCGATCGCCGGCGAGCATGTCAACCCACTCGCCCTCTTTCGCGCACTCGACGCCGAAGCGTCGGAGCAGGCGCTGTTCGTCGCCGACGGCGGTGACTTCGTCGCCACGGCGAGTTATGTGCTGCGCCCGCGCGCGCCGCTGACCTGGCTCGACCCGGGCGCCTTCGGCACGCTCGGCGTGGGTGGCGGCTTCGCACTGGGTGCGGCGGTGACGCGCCCCGATCGCGAGGTCTGGATCGTCTATGGCGATGGTGCCTTCGGCTTCAGCCTGGCCGAGTTCGACAGTTATGTGCGCCAGGGCATCCCGGTCATCGCCGTGATCGGCAACGACGCCGGCTGGACGCAGATCGCGCGCGAGCAGGTCAAGATGCTGCACGACGACGTGGCCACGGTGCTGGCGCGCACCGACTACCACCGGGTCGTGGAAGGGTTCGGGGCGGCCGGCATCCTGGTCAAGACCGCGGCCGAAGTCCAGCCTGCACTGGCCCGCGCGCGCGAACTGGCGCGCCAGGGTCAGCCGGTGCTGATCAACGTCTGGCTCGACAAGACGGAGTTCCGCGAGGGCTCGCTGTCGATGTAGTGCGGCGCTTGCGCGCAGCGGCCACGGGTGGCGGCGCCAACAGTGGCGTCGCCAGTGCACGCACCGAGGCCTTCAGCGTGTCCCAGCCGGCGTCGGTCTTCAAATCGATGCCACCGAAGATGCGGATCTTGCGCGCTCGCATCAGCAGGTACTGCACGCCCGCCACCAGCAACAGCGTGATGCCCAGCAGTTCGGGGCGCTGCGCGTACTCCTTGCCGCCGAGCAGCTGTTCGACCTGCTCGCCCCACTGCTCGCGTTCGGTCTCGAGGATCGCGGTCAGCTCGTTGCGCTCGATCACCTCGGCCGCCAGGATCTCGAGCGTCAACGGCCTTGCACGCAAGGCGTCGATGAAACGGTCGAAGAAGACCACGAAGCGCTCCGCGGCCGGCAGCGCCAGCACCGCCTGCGGGTCCGGCCCCAGCAGTTCGTCGGCGCTCGGCCAGAAGCGGCCGCTCGCACCCCAGGTCCGCAGCAACTCGGGCAGGCCGCCGAAGTAACGGTAGATCAGGACCTTGTCGACCCCGGCTTCGGCTGCAATCGCATTGACCCCGAGCGCGCCGAAGCCGTCACGCGCCAACACCTGGCCGACCGCGGCCAGCAGTCGTTCCTGCGTGGCCTCTCGATCGCGTGCCGGCCGCTGTGGCCGGGCCGGCGTCTTGCCCACGGTCACGCCCGTGCGACATGGGCGTCGACGCCCCGCCGCGGCGATGGCTCCACCTCGGGAGCGAAGCCGACACGCGCCCACATCTGCACGGTGTGGGTCGGCGTCGGTGCGTCGAGCAGGGCATGGATGTCGGCGTAGGTGCCGGCCTGCTCCGGGTACTCCTGCAGCGCTTGCGACAGCGGCTGCATCGCCAGGCCGTGCGCAGTGGCGGCCAACTGCACACGGGCATAGGCGCGTCCTGCATTGACCTGGGTGATCCGGTCGTTGCCTTCGCTGACCAGCCACAGGAATGCCGGCGTCGAGGCGATCTTCTGATTGAAGTCCTTGATTTGACTGGTCGTCGCATAGCTGTCCGGGGCCGGTGCCTGGCTGCGGTCGAACAGACCGAAGCGCTCCAGCCAGACGACCATCGGGTCCATCAGCGTCAGGCCGTCGCGGTGCCGGGCCACTTCGTCGGCGCCGACCGCAGCACCTTGAACGATTCGAGGATCGTGCGCGGCGTGACCATTTCGATTCGCCACGCTTCGGCAGCGATGTCGCGCTGGCGTTGCAGCCTCTCGGGCTGGTCCGCCGCCACGTGGCCGAAGCGCATCGTCTGCGCTGCAGCGGCATCGGCCATCGCCTGCCACGCGGCTGGCGGCACCGGCCGCGCCAGCTCGTACGCGCTGCGGTTGGTGCGGCGACGCAGGATCTGGGCGAACAGCGGATCCTTGACGACCGCGGCGTCGGGCGTCAGCCGGATGCGGGCCACCGGCCGCTCGTCGAGCTTCTGGGGTCCGAACTCGCCTTGCGGGAACAGCGTGATGTCGGCGCGCAGACCACGCTCGCGCGCCGCGATGTCGAGCTGTTCCAGGAAGGTGCCGTGGCTCATCATGATCTGGCGCGAGAACGGGTCGGTCTCGGGCAGCAGCCGGCCGAGGTCGCAGCGCAGCTCGATCTGGTCGGGTGTGCCCAGGTCCACGATCCAGGACTGCAGGTTGTGCGAATGCGGTGCCAGGATCGCGTGGCCCAGGACCCAGCGGCGCAGGTCGGCGCCCTCGGCAGGGCCTTTCCAGGCCGCAATCGCGTCCGGCGGCAGCGCCGACGAGCAGCCCGTGGCCGACACCGTGGCGGCCAGCACGACGCCGCCCCCAGCCACCCGGATGAAATCACGACGTTTCATGTCAGTCCTTTGTCACTTGTTGGTGACACAAGGATAGTCACTCCACGGTGACATTGCAAGTGGCCGGCCGACATCTGGATCGCCTGCACGCGCATTCGGGGCTAGCATGGACCCCCTGGGCGCCTGCGCCCCCCAGAAGGAGGCCTCGATGCTGGTGCAACCCTATCTCTTCTTCAACGGCGACTGCGCGTTGGCCGTCGAGTTCTACGGTCAGGCGCTCGGCGCGACCGTGCAGCACCTGTCGCGCTTCAAGGACAGCCCCGAGCCCTTGCCAGCAGGCATGGTGCCGGCGGGCTGGGACGACAAGGTCATGCACGTCAGCCTGTCGATCGGCGGCACGACGGTGATGGCCTGCGACGCCGCCGACGGCGGCACGTTCAAGGGCATCCAGCTCTCGGTCAACACGCCCGACATGGCCCAGGCTCAGAAGGTCTTCGGTGCGTTGTGCGCAGGCGGCCAGGTGACGATGCCGCTGGCCAAGACCTTCTGGTCGGCCGGTTTCGGCATGCTGACCGACCGTTTCGGCGTGCCCTGGATGGTCAGCATCGACGGCTGAGCGCGCGCCCGCCTCAGCCCGCCGGCCGGGCCGGAATCGCGAGCCCGCGCACGACCGCAGGGCGTGCCACGAAGGCCTGCAGGGTGCGTGTCACGTGCGGGAAGTCGGCGATGCCGACCAGCTCACCGGCGCCGTAGAAGCCGACCAGGTTGCGCACCCAGGGGAAGGTCGCGATGTCGGCGATCGTGTACTCGTCGCCCATCAGCCACTGGCGCGTGGCGAGGTGGCCGTTCAGCACCGCGAGAAGCCGTTTGGACTCGGCCAGGTAGCGGTCGCGCGGGCGCTTGTCCTCGTAGGTCTTGCCAGCGAACTTGTGAAAGAAACCGAGCTGGCCGAACATCGGCCCGAGGCCGCCCATCTGCCACATCAGCCACTGGATCGTCTGGTAGCGCGCGGCCGCGTCGCGCGGCATGAACTTGCCGGTCTTCTCCGCCAGGTAGATCAGGATGGCACCCGACTCGAACAGCGCCAGCGGCTCGCCGCCGGGTCCGTCCGGGTCGATCAGGGCCGGGATCTTGTTGTTCGGGTTGAGCGACATGAACTCGGGCGAGAGCTGGTCCTCGGTCTCGAAGTTGACCAGATGCGGCTCGTACGGCAGACCGGTCTCCTCGAGCATGATCGACGCCTTGACGCCGTTCGGGGTGGGCAGCGAATACAGCTGGATGCGCTCGGGGTGCAGCGCCGGCCACTTGCGGGTGATCGGGAAACTCGACAGATCGGTCATGGGGGTCCTGGCAGGCATGTGACGATGAGTGGATTCTGAGGCGTGCGCTCGGCCTGCGCTGGCGCCGCCGCAGCTGTCCCCGGTCCGCGCAAGGCCTCAACCGACCCAGCGCCGCGCGTTGCGGAACATGCGCAGCCACGGGCTCGGGGCATCGATGGCGCCACCGCTCCAGCTCAGCTGCACGTTGCGGAACACCCGCTCCGGGTGCGGCATCAGCGCGGTGAAGCGGCCATCGGCAGTGGTGACCGCGGTCAGGCCACCCGGGCTGCCGTTGGGGTTGGCCGGGTAGGCCTCGGTGGCGGCACCCCGGTGGTCGACGAAGCGCATGGCGCGCTGCACCTTGTCGGCGTCACCGCGTTGCGAGAAGTCGGCGAAGCCTTCGCCGTGCGCGACCGCGATCGGCAGTCTGCTGCCGGCCATGCCGGTGAAGAAGGCACTCGGGCTGTCCAGCACCTCGACCATCGACAGCCGCGCCTCGAACTGCTCGCTGCGGTTGCGCGTGAACTTGGGCCAGTGGCCGGCACCCGGAATCATCGGCGCCAGCGCTGCGAGCATCTGGCAGCCATTGCAAACGCCCAGCGTGAGCGTGTCCTCGCGCGTGAAGAAGTCAGCGAAGGCCTGCGCCAGGGCCGGGTTGAACAGGATCGAGCGTGCCCAGCCCTCGCCGGCGCCGAGCGTGTCGCCATAGCTGAATCCGCCGCAGGCCACGAGGCCCTGGAACTGGTCCAGCCGCGCGCGGCCGGCTTGCAGGTCGCTCATGTGCACATCGAAGGTGTCGAAACCGGCCAGCGCCATCGCGTAGCTCATCTCGACATGCGAGTTCACGCCCTGCTCGCGCAGGATCGCCATCTTGGGCCGCACGCCGCGCGCCACGTAGGGCGCGGCCACGTCGTCGGCCGGGTCGAAGGCGGGCGACCAGTGCAGCCCGGGGTCGTCGGCCAGGCCCGCGGCTTCGTGCTCGCTGTCGGCACTGGCCGGGTTGTCGCGTTCGCGCGCGATGCGCCAGCTCACCTCGTCCCAGGCCTGGTGCAGGTCGCGCAACGGCGCGGCGAAGACCGACCTGGCATCGCGCCAGACCTCGATCGCGGCGCGATCGTTGGTCTTGCCGATCACGTGCGAATGACGCGCCAGGCCGTGCCCGCGCAGCGCCTGCAGCACCGCGTCGCGGTCGGCCGTCCGCACCTGAAGCACGGCCCCCAGCTCTTCGTTGAACAGCGCCTGCAGCGTCAGTTCGTTGCGCCGCTCGCCGACCTGGCCGGCCCAGTTCTTGGAGTCCCCCGCATCGGAGCGGCTGTCGTCGATGCCGGTGCTGTCGGTGATCAGCAGGTCCACGTTCAGGCTCACGCCCACATGGCCCGCGAAGGCCATCTCGCACACCGCCGCCCACAGGCCACCGTCGCTGCGGTCGTGGTAGGCGAGCAATCGTCCTTGCGACCGCAGTTCGTTGACCGCCGCGACCAGCGCAACCAGTTGGTCCGGCTGGTCCAGGTCGGGCACCTCGTCGCCGAAGCGGCCGAGCACCTGGGCCAGCATCGAGCCGCCGAGACGGCGCCGGCCCTGGCCCAGGTCGACCAGCAGCAGCGTGCTGTCACCGGGCTGCAGCTGCGGCGTCAGGGTGCCCCGCACGTCGTCGAGCGAAGCGAACGCTGTGACGATCAGCGACACCGGTGCCACCACCTTGTGCGCCTCGTCGCCCTCGCTCCATTGCGTGCGCATCGACAACGAGTCCTTGCCGACCGGGATGCCGATGCCGAGCGCCGGGCACAGCTCGAGTCCGACCGCACGCACGGTGTCATACAGCGCAGCGTCTTCGCCCGGCTCACCGCAGGCCGCCATCCAGTTGGCGCTGAGCTTCACGCGTCTAAGCTCGATCGGCGCGGCGAGCAGGTTCGTGATGGCCTCGCCGACCGCCATGCGCCCCGACGCCGGTCCGTCGAGCGACGCGAGCGGCGTGCGTTCGCCCATGCTCATGGCCTCGCCGCGAAAGCCGGCAAAGTCGGCCAGCGTGACGGCGCAGTCGGCCACCGGCACCTGCCAGGGCCCGACCATCTGGTCGCGGTGCGACAGGCCGCCCACGGTGCGGTCGCCGATCGTGATCAGGAAACGCTTGCTCGCCACCGTCGGGTGGCGCAGCACCGACAAGCAGACCTCGTCGAGTGCCACGCCGGTCAACTCGAGCGCGGGCTCGCTGCGCTTGACACGCTGCACGTCGCGCTGCGTCCTGGGCACCTTGCCGAGCAGGACCTCCATCGGCATGTCGATCACGCGCTCACCGCCCGGACCATCCTCGAGGATCAGTTCGGTGGCCTCGCTGGCCACGCCGACGAGCGCGAACGGACAACGCTCACGCCCACACATCTGCTCGAACAAGGGCAGCAGCGCCGGGTCGAGCGCCAGCACGTATCGCTCCTGGCTCTCGTTGCACCAGACCTCCTTGGGCGCCAGTCCGCTTTCCTCGAGCGGCACGCGCCTCAGATCGAAGGTGGCACCGCGCCCGGCACCGTCGACCAGCTCGGGGAACGCATTGCTGATGCCGCCCGCGCCGACGTCGTGGATCGCCAGCACCGGGT
This sequence comes from uncultured beta proteobacterium, assembly GCA_963706655.1. GTDB lineage: Bacteria > Pseudomonadota > Gammaproteobacteria > Burkholderiales > Burkholderiaceae_C > Rubrivivax. The sequence continues at coordinate 94,273 of CAVPNN010000016.1, read as the reverse complement.
TGTGCTCGCCCAAAGCCCAGCAATGGTTGATGACCTCCTGCGCGCGGCGCTGGATTTCCGGGTTGCCACGCTGCACCGAATCGAAGTCGAGTGCCGCGGTGTTGCTGCCGGCCGCCATCGAACTGGCCGCGCCGCCGCCCATGCCGATGCGCATGCCGGGGCCCCCCAGCTGCACCAGCAGCGTGCCGGCCGCGAACAGCTTCTTGTGGGTCTGGCCTTCGCGGATGCTGCCGATGCCGCCGGCGATCATGATCGGCTTGTGGTAGCCACGCCGCACGCCGGCCACGGCCTGGTCGAACACGCGGAAATAGCCGCCCAGGTTCGGGCGCCCGAATTCGTTGTTGAACGCGGCGCCGCCGAGCGGGCCCTCGGTCATGATCTGCAGCGCGCTGGCGATGTGCGCCGGTCTGCCGACCGGGTCGCGCTCCCAGGGCTCGTCGGTGTCCGGCAGGTGCAGGTTGCTGACGCTGAAGCCGGTCAAGCCCGCCTTCGGCCTGGCCCCGCGGCCGGTCGCGCCTTCGTCGCGGATCTCGCCGCCGGCACCGGTGGCCGCGCCCGGGAAGGGGCTGATCGCGGTCGGGTGGTTGTGCGTCTCGACCTTCATCAGCACATGCGCCGTCTCGTTGCGCGCGCCGTAGACCGGCGCATTGGTGAAGCCCTCGGGAAGCCAGCCTTCGATCGGGCCGCCTTCCATCACGGCCGCGTTGTCGCTGTAGGCCACGATGCTGTGCTGCGGATTGACCTTCTCGGTGTGCCGGATCATGCCGAACATCGACAAGGCCTGGCGCTCGCCGTCGATCGTGAAGTCGGCGTTGAAGATCTTGTGCCGGCAATGCTCGGAGTTGGCCTGCGCGAACATCATCAGCTCGACGTCGCTCGGGTTGCGCCCGAGCGAACCGAAGGCCTGCACCAGGTAGTCGATTTCGTCGCCCGACAGCGCAAGCCCGAATTCACCGTTCGCCACCTCGAGCGCAGCACGTCCCTGCCCGATCACGTCGACATGCACGAGCGGCGGCGCCGGCTGCGGGTCGAACAGATGGGCCGCCGCCTCGCGCTCGAACGCAACGCTCTCGGTCATGCGGTCGTGCAGCACGTTGGCGGCCGCCTGCAGTTCTTCAGCAGCGAGACGTTTGCTGCGGCCCAGCAGGCCGGGCTTGACCATCAGTCGATATTCGGTGACACGCTCCACCCGGTGCACCGCCAGACCGCAGTTGTGTGCGATGTCGCTCGCCTTGCTGGCCCAGGGCGAGACCGTGCCGAGCCGCGGCATCACGACGACGAGCTGCCCTTCATCGGTGGCGTCGAGCCGTCTCGCCATAGGTCAGCAGCCCGGTCAGCCGGTCCAGTGCTGCGGGCTGCGCCGGCCCGTCCAGCGCGACCCAGTGCACATGGCGCGCCGTCACGCCTGCAATGCGCGCGCACTGCGCCTGCAGGCGCGTCAGCAGGGCCTGGGTACGGAACTGGGACAGCGCGCGACCACCCTCGAAGTGCAGCGGCTGGGGCGTATGAGCATTCATCGGGTCGAGGGTATCGGGGTGAACCCGGCATTTTATGGGCCCCGATGGGATAATCCCCCGATGACCATCACGCTCAAGACTGCCGCCGACATCGAGCGCATGCGCGTGGCAGGACGTCTGGCCGCGGAAGTGCTGGACATGCTGACCCCACATGTGAAGGCCGGTGTGACGACCGATCAGCTCGACAAGCTGGCGCACGACCACATCGTCAACATCCAGGGCGGCGTTCCGGCGCCGCTGAACTACGCCCCGCCGGGCTACGTGCCGTATCCGAAGTCGATCTGCACCTCGATCAACCATCAGGTCTGTCACGGTATCCCGAACGACCGCGCGTTGAAGGACGGCGACATCGTCAACATCGACGTCACCGTCATCAAGGACGGCTGGCACGGCGACACGAGCCGCATGTTCATCGTCGGCGAAGGCTCGATCCAGGCCAAGCGCCTGTGCCAGATGACCTACGAGGCGATGTGGAAAGGCATCGTGCGCGTCAAGCCCGGCGCGCGCCTGGGCGACATCGGCCACGCCATCCAGACCTTCGCCGAGAACGCCGGCTTCTCGGTCGTGCGCGAGTTCTGCGGCCATGGCATCGGACAGGTCTTCCATGAAGAACCCCAGGTCCTGCACTACGGCCGGCCCGGCACCCTGGTGGAGCTTGCGGCGGGCATGGTGTTCACGATCGAGCCGATGATCAATGCCGGCCGGCGCGACATCCGCGAGCTCGGCGACGGCTGGACGATCGTGACCAAGGACCGGTCGCTGTCCGCCCAATGGGAGCACACGGTGCTCGTCACCGAGTCCGGCTACGAGGTGCTGACGCTGGCCGCCGGCTCACCACCCGCGCCGGACTTCGCCCTCGCCGCGCCGGATGCGGTGACTGCGGCCTGACTTCGGCGGATGCGATGGACACGGCAGTCGGCGTGGCGCGCAGCGTGCCCGCCCTGCGTGAGCAGTTCCGCCAGGGCAAGGACGAGCTGATCGAGCAGTTCCGCGCCGCCCGTGCCACGGCACGTGCGGCGCGCAAGCTGGTCCATGCGCTGACCCGGCATGTCGACCGCACCCTCACCGATCTCTGGAAACATGCCGAGATGCCGGCCGGCGCGGTCTTGCTGGCCGTCGGTGGCTACGGCCGGGCCGAGCTCTACCCCCATTCGGATGTCGACGTGCTGGTGCTGCTGCCCGGGCAGGACCCGCTGGCCTGCCCGGAGTTGCGCGCCAGGGTCGAGGCCCTGATCACCGCCTGCTGGGACATCGGGCTCGAGATCGGATCGTCGGTGCGCACGCTCGACGAGTGCCTGGCCGAGTCACAGCGCGACGTGACCGTGCGCACCGCCTTGCTCGAGTCGCGCCGGGTCTGCGGCGCGCGCCGCCTGTTCGAGGACTTCACCCAGGCCCACCGGCGCGATGTGGACGCCAAGGCCTTCCTGCGCGCCAAGACGCTCGAGATGCGTCAGCGCCATGTCAAGTACGAGGGCACGCCCTACTCGCTCGAACCCAACTGCAAGGAGAGCCCGGGCGGCCTGCGCGATCTGCAGGTCGTGATCTGGGTTGCACGCGCTGCCGGCCTCGGCCGCACCTGGGCCGAACTGGCGGCCAACGGGCTCATCACGCCATTCGAGGTCCAGGAGCTGCAGCGCAACGAGGGCCTGCTGCGCCTGATCCGGGCCCGCCTGCACATGATTGCCGGCCGGCGCGAAGACCGGCTCGTATTCGACCTCCAGGCCGCCGTGGCCGAGAGCTTCGGGCTCGAGGCCGAACGTGGGCAGCGTGCGTCCGAAGCGCTGATGCGGCGCTACTACTGGGCGGCCAAGGCAGTGACCCAGCTCAATCAGATCCTGATGCTCAACATCGAGGAGCGCATCATCGATTCGGGCTCGGCGCCGATGCGCCGGATCAACGACCGTTTCCTCGATCGCGGCGGCATGCTCGAGGTCGCCCACGACGAGCTCTACGCCGAGCAGCCCCAGGCCATCCTCGAGACCTTCGTGCTGTACGAGAAGACGCATGGCATCGAAGGCCTGTCGGCGCGCACATTGCGCGCGCTGTACAACGCGCGCGACGTCATGGATGCGAAGTTCCGGCGCGACCCGGTGAACCGCACGCGCTTCATGGAGATCCTGCGCCAGCCACAGGGCATCACGCACGCCTTTCGGCTGATGAACCAGACCTCGGTGCTGGGACGCTATCTGTGGGTGTTCCGGCGCATCGTCGGGCGCATGCAGCACGACCTGTTCCACGTCTACACGGTGGACGTGCACATCCTGATGGTCCTGCGCAACATGCGCCGCTTCTTCATCCCTGAGCATGCGCACGAATACCCGCTGTGCTCCCAGCTCGCGGTCGACTTCGACAAGCCCTGGATCCTCTACGTGGCCGCCCTCTTCCACGATGTGGCCAAGGGCCGCGGCGGCGACCACTCCGAGCTCGGCGCGCGCGAGGCGCGCCGGTTCTGCCGCGAGCATGGGATCGTCGGCGAGGATGCCGAGCTCATCGCCTTCCTGGTCCTGCACCACCTGACGATGAGCCGCGTGGCGCAGAAGGAAGACCTGAGCGACCCCGACGTGATCGGCAATTTCACCCGCCTCGTCGACAACGAACGCCAGCTGTCGGCGCTCTACCTGTTGACGGTGGCCGACATCCGCGGCACCAGCCCCAAGGTCTGGAACGCCTGGAAGGGCAAGCTGCTCGAGGACCTCTACCGCTACGCCTTGCGCGCGCTCGGCGGCGCCAAGCCCAATCTGCACGCCGAGATCGAGGCGCGCAAGCAGGAGGCGCGCGGCAGGCTGGCGCACCTGTCGGCCTTGCCCGGAACCGAGCTGCCGCTGTGGAAGACGCTCGACCTGCGCTACTTCGCGCGCCACGACGCGAACGACATCGCCTGGCACGCGCGCGCGCTGTGGCGCCATCTGGACGAGGCAGCGCCGGTCGTCAAGGCACGGCCATCGCCGGTCGGCGAAGGCCTGCAAGTGCTCGTCTTCGCGCCCGACCGGGCCGACCTGTTCGCGCGCATCTGCGGCTACTTCGACGGCGCCGCCTTCAGCATTCTGGATGCCAAGGTGCACACGACGGCAGCCGGTTATGCCCTCGACACCTTCCAGGTCGTCAACCCGCACCTGGTCACGCAGACGCCAACCGCCTACCGCGACTTCATCGCGCTGGTCGAGACCCAGTTGCTCGCAGCGCTGCGCACGACCGACCCGCTGCCCGAGCCGAGCCGCGGCCGTGTGTCGCGCCGCGTGCGCTCGTTCCCGGTGCCACCGCGTGTCTCGCTGACCCCGGATGATCGTGGCCAGCGCTACCTGCTCACGGTCAGCGCGAGCGATCGCTCGGGCCTGCTGTACGGCATTGCCCGTGTGCTCGCGCAACACCACATCAACCTGCAACTGGCCAAGATCAGCACGCTCGGCGAACGTGTCGAGGACACCTTCCTGGTCGACGGCCCGACGCTCCAGCACGCGAAGGCGCAGCTGCGCATCGAGAGCGAACTGCTCGATGCGATCGCGCCGCCGACATGAGCCTGGTCCAGCTCTCCTCGGCCGAGGTGCTGGCCGACCTCGCGCGCTTCGACACGCTGATCGACGCGCGGTCGCCGTCCGAGTACGCCGAGGATCACCTGCCCGGCGCCATCAACCTGCCGGTGCTCGACGACGAGGAGCGGCGCATCGTCGGCACCTTGTACAAGCAGGAGTCGGCACTTGCGGCACGCAAGCTCGGGGCCGCGATGGCCGCACGCCGCATTGCCGCTCACATCGAAGTCGAGGTGGCGGCGCGTCCGCGCGACTGGCAGCCGCTCGTGTATTGCTGGCGCGGCGGCCAGCGTTCGGGCAGCCTGGCCTGGTTCCTCGGCCAGATCGGGTTTCGCACCGTCCAGCTCAGCGGCGGCTACAAGGGCTTTCGCGCCATCGTCCGCAGCGAGCTCGACACCTTGCCGCTGCGCCTGCGCTTCGTCGTGCTGTGCGGGCGCACCGGCAGCGGCAAGACCTTGCTGCTCCAGCAGCTGGCGCGCCAGGGCGCGCAGGTGCTCGACCTTGAGGGCCTGGCCAGACACCGGGGTTCGGTCCTGGGCGCGCTGCCCGGCCAGCCGCAGCCGAGCCAGAAGCGCTTCGACACCCTGGTCTGGCAGGCCCTGCGCGGGTTCGACGCCGGGCTGCCCGTGTTCGTCGAAAGCGAGAGCGCGCGCATCGGAAATGCGCGCGTGCCGGCGGCGCTGCTGACCCATATGCGCGAAGCCGGTCAATGCGTTCGCATCGAGATGGCAGACGAGGCGCGGGTCGAGTTGCTGCTGCAGGAATACGCATTCTTCGCCGACGACCCGGAGCGCTTCTGCGAGTTGCTGCGCGGGCTGGTCGATCTGCAGGGCCGCGAGACCGTGACCGGTTGGCAGGCGCTGGCACGCGAGGGGCGCTGGGGCGAGGTGTTCGGCGCCTTGATGGCGCGCCATTACGATCCGCTGTATGAACGCTCGATGCAGCGCAGCTTCGCGGCACTCGACGCTGCCCCTCGGTTGCCACTCGTCAGCGCCGCACCTGCCGACCTCGAGCAGGCCGCCAACCAGTTGATCCAGATGTCCTTGCCGGCGGCCTGAGTTGGGCCGGTCACGACCCACCACACCCACCAACGCATCCGATGTCCCGTCCTTCCGCACTCGAAGAATCGCGCAGTTTCGCGGTCCGCCAGATCCCGATGCTGCGCCCCCTGGGTTGGCTGCTGCGCGGCGCAGCGGACCTGCGCCGCTGCCCGCTGCCGGGCCTGCTCCATGGCCTGGCGGCAGCCCTGTTCGGCGCGGCCCTGATCGCCTACGCCGGCCCGAACTTCTGGTTGCTGGCCGGTGCCTTCAGCGGCTTCTTGCTGGTGGCCCCGGTGATCGCAACGGGGCTGTACGGCATCAGCCGTGCGCTCGAGCGCGGGGAGCCTGCCAACCTGGCCGTGGCCTTGCGCTGCTGGCGGCCGGACAACGGGCGTCTGGTCGTGTTCGGCCTCTTGCTGGCGCTGGCCGGCACCGGCTGGGTGCTGACCTCGGCCGCGCTGATCACGGGCTTCGCGTCCGGCCCCGTGCACAACCCGGCGGACTTCTTGCGCGTCGTCGTGCTCAACGACCAGTCCTGGTTGTTTGAAGCCTGGCTCGTGCTCGGCGCCGTCCTGGCCGCACCGGTGTTCGCCTCCAGCGTGGTCGCCATCCCGCTGCTGCTCGACCGCCGCGCGAGCGTGCTGGCCGCGGTCTTCACGAGCTGGCGCACGGTGCTGGAGCACCCGCTGCCGATGGCGATCTGGGCCGGGCTGATCATGGGCCTGTCGGCCCTGGGCATGGCGCTCTTCCTGGTCGGGCTGGTCGTGATCGTGCCCTGGCTGGCGCATGCCAGCTGGCATGCCTACCGCGACCTGGTCGACACGGCAGGCCTGCCGGAAATGCCCTGAGCGGCACCATGTTCGGTTACAGCGAAGAACAGATCGCATGGTTCGGGCTGACCTTCGGGGTCGGCGCGTTCATGCTGTACATGCTGTTCATCATCCTGCAGCTGGCCAAGGAGTCGAAGGCGGGCCGCTTCGGCACCTTCGTGCTGCTGCTCGGCCTGGGCGTGGGCCTGATCGGCTTCGTCGCCAAGGGCGTCATCAAGTACTTCATCGGTGGCGTCGAGTGAGCGAAGACGCCGCGGTCAGCCGCCACACCCTGTTCGACGACATCCAGGCCCTGGTGACCGGCACGCTGTTCGTGGCGATCGGCCTCGTCATGTTCCGCCACGCCGGGCTCGTCACCGGCGGCACGGCCGGCATCGCCTTCGTGCTGCACTACGCCACCGGCGTGCCGTTCGGCGCCGCCTTCTTCGCGATCAACCTGCCCTTCTACTGGCTGGCCTGGCAACGCATGGGCCGGCGCTTCACGGTCAAGACCTTCATCGCGGTGGCGCTGTTGTCGGCCCTGGCCGAGTGGGTGCCCCAGCTGCTGCAACTGCAGTCCGTGCAGCCCGTCTTCGCGGCCGCCGGCGGCGGACTCCTGATGGGGGCCGGCTTCATCATCCTGTTCCGCCACCAGGCCAGCCTGGGCGGGTTGAACGTCTTTGTGCTGTGGCTGCAGGCCAGGCGCGGCTGGCGCGCCGGCCAGGTGCAGATGGCGATCGACATCGGCATCCTGCTCGCCGCCACGCCGTGGCTCGCGCCGACGCAGCTCGCGCTGTCGGTGCTGGGTGCGGTGGCACTGAACTTCGCGCTCGCGGTCAACCACCGGCCGGGGCGTTATGCCGCGGTGTAGCTGGCAAGGAGCACGACCATGAACTGGAGCATCGAATCATGACCACTTCTGCCCGCACCGTGATGGTGACCGGCGCTGCCGGCAACCTGGGACAGGCCGTCGCGTCTGCCTTTGGCGACCTCGGCGCACGCCTGGTCCTGCTCGACCGCAAGCTCGAGGACCTGGGCTCGCGCTTCGGCGACGAGACCGACGACCGGCTCCATCTGGCAGTCGACCTGCTCGACAGCCAACGCGTCGCCGCAGCGGTGGCGCAGGCGACCGGGCGCTTCGGCCACATCGACGTGCTGTGCAACCTGGCCGGCGGCTTTCGCATGGGGCAGGCGGTGCACGAGACGAGCGACGAGACCTGGAACTTCCTGTTCGACCTCAACACGCGCTCGCTGCTGAACATGGCGCGCGCCGTGGTGCCGCAGATGATCGCGCAGGGCCGCGGCCGGATCGTCAACGTCGGCGCCTTCGGTGCCCGCCACGGCGCGGCACAGATGGGCGCCTACATCGCCTCCAAGGCCAGCGTCATCCGGCTGACCGAGTCGATGGCGGCCGAATTGCGCGAGCAGGGCATCAATGTCAACTGCGTGCTGCCGACCATCATCGACACCCCGCAAAACCGCTCCGCGATGCCCGACGCCGACCCCTCGCGCTGGGTGGCGCCGAAAGACCTGGCCAACGTCATCGTCTTCCTCGCGTCCGATGCGGCGCGCGCCGTGCACGGCGCTGCGTTGCCGGTGACAGGGCTGAGTTGAGCGGCGCCAAGCCGGCAGCGACCTGCTGGTACGCGACGCGCCAAGCGCCCGTGCTGCCGGGCCGGCGTCTCAGGCACTAGACTCGTTCCTCAAGCGCGAGTCCTGCCGACGACGGCAAGATCGCAGACCGCAACGCGGCACCGACGTCGCCCGTGTGTGACCGGCCTTCACGCAACGTCTCCCGAGGCAGAACACCATGCAGGACAGCGACGTTGAAACCTGCCGCGCCGCCATCGCGGCGCTGGAGGGCCAGCGCGCCATCCTCGGCGACGCGGTGGTCGAAATGGCGCTGGCCCCGCTGCGCGCGCGACTGGCCGGTCTGCACCGGCCCGCCGGTCCGCAACACCGTCAGTTGACGGTGCTGTTCGCTGACGTCGTCGGCTCGACCGCCATGGCCCATGGCCTGGATGCCGAGGACGCGCTGCAGGTGCTCAGCGGCGCCATGCAAGGCATGGCCGCCATGGTCGAGTCCCACCAGGGCCGGGTGCTGCAGTTCACGGGCGACGGCGTCAAGGCGGCGTTTGGCATGGACGAGGCACGCGAGGACGATGCCGAGCGTGCGGTGCGTGCCGGCCTGGCCATCCTGCGGGTCGGGCGCGAGCAGGCCGAGGCGGCACGGCTGGGGTCTGGCCCGGCCGACTTTGCGGTGCGCGTGGGTGTGCACACCGGCGACGTGGCGCTGGGCGCTGGCGTCGAGGCCGACAACACCGCCATCGGGGCCGCGGTGCACATCGCCGCGCGCATGGAGCAAAGCGCGCCGCCGGGCGCGCTGCGCATCAGCCACGACACCTGGAGCCAGGTGCGCGGGTTGTTCGAACTCGAGCCGCAGCCGCCGCTGCAGGTCAAGGGCGTCGAAGCACCGATGTTGACCTACCTGGTGCGCGCGGTGCTGGAGCGCGGCTTTGCCGGCGTCGAGCGCGGCTTGCAGGGTCTGCACACGCCGATGGTGGGCCGCCAGACCGAGCTGCAAGGCCTGCTGGACACCGTCTCGCGCGCCCGCGAGACCCGGCAACTGCAGGCCCTGACCCTGGTCGGCGACGCCGGCCTGGGCAAGAGCCGCTTGCTGCGCGAGTTGATGGCCGTGCTGCGCGCCGATCGGTCGGCCGCCCCCTCAGGCAGCCGGCTGCTGGCCGTGCGCTCGCATCCCGACGGCATGCTGCGCCCCTGGGGCCTGCTGCGCAGCCTGCTGGCCCTGCAGTGCGGCGTGGCCGACACCGACAGCGCCGAGTTGGCCCGGCGCAAGGTCGTCGACGGTTTGAGCCCGTGGTTCGACGAACGCGGCGAACGGCAGGCGCAATTGATCGGCCAGCTCTCGGGCCTGGACTTCGGCGACAGCCTGCGCGGTCTGGACCCGCGCTCGCTGCGCGACCAGGCCCTCGCGGCCCTGCGGGGCTACCTGCAAGCCCTGGCCGCCAGGGGCGGGGCACTGCCAGTGCTGATCGTCGAAGACCTGCACTGGGCCGACGACGGCTCGCTCGACCTGCTGCAGCACCTGCAGGCGCATGCGGCCGAGCTGCCGCTGGCGCTGCTCATGACGGGCCGCCCGGCACTGCTGGTGCGCCGGCCCGGCTGGAGCCCGGCCGACAAACTCGTGCAACTCACGCCGCTGGCGGCAGCGCACAGCGACGAACTCGCGCAGGCGCTGCTGCGGCGCCTGCCCGCCGTGCCGACCGAGCTGAGCGAACTCATCGTCGGCCAGGCCGAGGGCAACCCGTACTACATGGAGGAGCTGGTGCGCCGGCTCATCGACGACGGTGTCATCGTCGTCGGCGAGCCGCACTGGACGGTGCAGCTCGAGCGGCTGGACAAGCTGCGCCTGCCGGCCACGCTGGTCGGCCTGCTGCAGGCCCGGCTCGACGCACTTCCGGCCAGCGAGCGCATGGCGGCGCGCCAGGCCAGCGTCATCGGCCATGTGTTCTGGGACGACGCGCTGCAGGCGCTCGATGCCAACGCACCGCAGGCCCTGCCGGCGCTGCAGCGTGCCGCCTTCGTCAGAGCCCACGAGGCGAGCGACTTCGAAGGCACCGCCGAGCGCCAGTTCGACCATCACCTGCTGCACCAGGTGACCTACGACACCCTGCTCAAGGCCGAACGCCGCCTGGGCCACGGTGCAGTGGCACGCTGGCTGAGCGAGCGCACGCAGGGGCGCGGCGCCGAGTTCCTGGCCATGACCGGCGAGCACGCCGAGCGCGCCGGCGAGACGGCGCTGGCGATCGACTGCTTCGAGCAGCGCGGGCCGAGAAGCGCAGAAGCGCTTCGCCAACGCCGCCGCCAGGTCCTGGCTGCATCGCGCCTTGGGTCTGCTGGGCGAGTCCGAACCCGCACGGCGCTGTGACCTGTTGATGACGCTGGGGGACATTGCCGACACCCTGGGCGACCGATCCGGCCAGGACGCGCTGCTGGCCGATACGGCCGCATTGCTCGAGCGGCATCCTGATGACAGGCGCCAGGCCGAATTGCTGTTCAGCATGGCCTTGCTCGCCGACCGCCGGGGCGACGCCGGCGCATCGGAGCCGCTGGCCCGGCAGTCCTTTGAAACGGCCGAGCGCTGCGGGGCTGCGCGCTGGGCCGCGATGGCGCAGGCGCAACTGGGGTGGCTGCACCTCGCACGACACGAGCACAGCGCGGCCAGCCACCACATCGAGATGGGCCTGCAGTGGGCAGGCCATGTCCAGGGCGACCGTGAGCGGTCCGCGATGGAAGCCAAGCTGCTGACGCTTGCGGGGATGGTCTCGATCAACCTCGGCCGTTTCGACGATGCGCGCAGTGCCTTCACTGCGATGATGGCGCGCGGCGAGACACTCGGCGAGCCGCGCCTGCAGTTGGCGGCGCTCGACAACCTGGCGCTGATTGCCAACTACCTGGGCCGGTGGGAGGAAACCGTCGCCTTTGGCGAGCGCATGCGCTCGCTGGGCCTCCTGGTAGGTGACTCGAGAAGGGTCGCCCATGGCCAATTGCGCCTGGCCGAAGCCGCCGCGGCCACCGGCGACCCGGACGCGGCGATCTCCTGGCATGAGCAGAGCCTGGTGCTCTTTCGCGTCGTCGAAGACCGAAGGCTGCAGGCGATCACGCTGCGCTCCCTGGGTGGCCTGCGTCTTCAGCGGGGCGATGTCCAGGTCGCCCTGACATGCCTTTCCGAGGCGATGGTCCTGCACCGGTCCTTGACCGAAGCGGTGGAGGCCTGCGAAGTCGCCGCGCACGCGGCCCGCTGCGAGCTCCTGCTCGGACGGCCCGACGTGGCGCGGTCGGCCATGAACGTGCTGCTGGAACGGATCACCGACGACCTCGCCGCGTACCCGGCGTTCGAGACCTTCAGCGTGCGCTGGACGTGCCAGCAAGTCCTGGCGGCCCTGGGCGACGCACGTGCGGGGCCGATGCTCGAACAGCTGCACGCCGACATCCAGGCGCGCGCCACCGAGCTGACCAACGACACCGACCGCGAGCGCCTGATCCAGGCGCTGCCGGTATTCCGCGCCGTCGTCGCCGCGCATCGACAGCACGGCGAGCCGACCGCACCCTCCTGAGGCCTCGCCGGCGGGCTTTCAGCGCGTGCTGGTGCGCCAGGCGCCCGCCGCGCCGCGCAGGCGCTGCGACAGGTGCAAGGCCATGTTGCGGTGCAGCCGGATGGCCACGGCAGGGTGGCTGCGGCCGATTCCGTCCAGCGTTTCCAGTGTCAAGCCGTGCACCACGGTGGGCGCGTCGGCCACCGCACCGGCGGTGCGCCCGCCGCCGTCGAGCATCGCCGTCTCGCCGAGCATCATGCCCGGCGACACGCTGAGGTAGCGCTGCGTGTGCCCGTGCCGGTCGGGCCGGCTGAGGATGCTCACCGAGCCGCTGCTCACCACGTAGAGACGGTCGCCCGGTTCACCTTCGGCGAACAGCACCTCGCCGGCCGCGAGTGCCCTGGGCTGCAGCTGGGCGGCGACCATGGCCATCTGTGCGGCGTCCAGCCCGGCCAGCAGCGACGACTCGGCCAAAGGCACCTCGGCCATCGTGCGCACGTCCTCGTCACCCAGCAGGCTCTGTTCGGCCGCCTCGACGGCCCGATCCGCGTCAGGCCACCAAGGCAGGTCGGGGCCGAGGCTGCGCAGGGCCCGCGCGACATCCGACCCTTCGACCATTCCGGCGAGCAGGACCTGGATGCCTCGCGCCTTGGCGCGGTGCACGGTCTGCTGCAAGGCGACGGCGCCCGACTCGTCGATGGCGCCGACCCGCCGCAGGTCGAGCACCAGACGGCGGCAGTCGGCAGCCAGCGTGTCGGCCTCGTCGAGCAGCCGGTCGCTGCTGCCGAAGAACAAGGCACCGTCGAGTTCGAAGACCACGATGCCGCTGCGCATTGGCCGCAGCCGCGCCTCTACCAGTGCCGGGTAGATGCGCCGCGACGGCCGAGCCGACGCGAGGTAGCGATCGTGCACCAGCGAGCGGTTCATGCGCGCGGCAAACGCCACCAGCGACAGCAGCACTCCCAGGCCGACGCCAGCCGCCATGCCCTGCCACAAGGTCGTGCCGACGACCAGGGCCACCACGCCCAGGCCCAGCTTCAGGTCGCGTGAGTGGTCGCCCGCCCACCAGCGCGCCAGCAGGCGACCGGTCCAGCGGTCGGTCAGGCTCAGCGCGACGACCAGCATGACGCCAGCCAGCACCGGCAGCGGCAGCACAGCACAGCAAAGGTCCCCCGGCCAGATACAGCAGACCCAGCGCCGGCGCACCGACCATGGCCGCGACCTGCCCGCGTCCGCCGGCATGCAAGGTGGCCAGTGCCCGCGTGCGTGTAGCCACCAGCGGCACCCCACCGAGCGCGCCACAGACCATGTTGCCGCAACCCACGGCGATCAGTTCGCGGCGCGGATCGTGCCGGGTGTTGAGCAACTGGTCCATCGCGCGCAAGTTCAGCGAGGACTCGAGGGAACCGATGGCGGCCAGTGCCAGCGCGGTCAAGGCCAATGACCAGGCGTGCGTCTGCAGCAGTTCGATGCCGCCCGGCTGCAGCATGGGCAGCACGGCCGGCGGCCAGGGCCAGACCGACGGCAGCAGGCCGACGGTGGCGCCGCCAGCCGGCATCCCGTCGAGCGATGACCACAGGGCATGGACTGCAGTGCCTGCCACCAGCCCCAGCAGCGCTGCCGGCCATCGTGGCCAGCGCCTAGCCAGGAGCCAGATCGCACCCGCGGTGCCCAGGCCCAGCGCCAGTGCGGCCGGATGGACCGCGTCGAGATTGCCCAGGCTCGGCTGGGAACCCAAGGGCAAGTCGAGCAGCAGCGGCACCTGCGCCAGCACGACCAGCAGCGCGGCACCGTTCATGAACCCGGCCAGCACCGGCTGCGGCACGACGCGCGCCAGGCGCGCCAGGCCGAACAAGGCGAAGCTGACCTGCAAGGCGCCACTGAGCAGCAGCGCAAGCCCGCACAGGGCCACGATGCCGAGCACGCCGCCGGCGCTGGCCGGTGCCAGCCGCGGGTCCACGACAAGCTGCGCGACAAGGGTGGCCAAGGTCAGCGCAGTCGCCGAAGTCGGCCCGGAGACCGGCACTTTGGTGCGGCCGAGCGCACCATGGACCAGGCCACCGATGCTGGCCGTGACAAAGGCGGCCAGCAGGGCGACCTGCGGCGCCGCCGCCCCCAGCGGCGAGAAGGCCAGCAATCCGATCGTCAGGACAAGGGGCAGCACCGACAGCGCGCCCGTGCACCCGGCCAACGTCTCCTTGATCCAGCCCGGCCCCGCGCTGCCGTCATCCCTGAGGTGCATGGTCTGCCGGCTCGTGAAAGTGACACAGTGTCGCCGATCGATCGAAGCCCCTCCGTCAGGGTAAGCATGCGCCGCCATGACAGGCAGGCCATCCGACGCGGCGAGCGCCGTGCACGGCGCTGCGTTGCTGGTGACCCGGCTGAGTTGAGCCGTTCGGCCGCTGGCGTCGCCCAGACGCTGGATTGACCGAGTCATATGCGCTCAGTTTGAAGCAGATCAAAGAAGTGCAGGCGTCAGTTCGACACACTGGTATTACCAATCTGGTATCTCCAGATAAACGAACAGTTCCGATGCCAAAGGCTTCTCCAACAACCCCGAGCCGTCCAGTTCCGCAAGGCGACGCGGGTTCACTGATCGTGCGTTTGCTGCAGTTCATTGGCGAGCGAAAAGTCGAACCCGGCGAGCGCTTGCCCTCGGAGCGTCTCCTCGCTGAGCGTTTCGGTGTCACGCGGGCAATCGTCCGGGAGGCGTTGACGGTCCTCGATGCAATGCGTGTCGTCGAGTGCCGGGCTCGTTCGGGCGTGTACCTGCGTGCGGAATCTCGCGTCGGAAGTCTCGATGCCGTTGTCATGAAGGCCGACCTCGGCCTGCCCTTCGGGGCGAGCGAAGCAGAGGAGTTGAACGAGTTCCGTTCGATTCTGGAATCCCAGGCCATACCGCTTGCCTGTGCACGCCGTACGCCGCAGGACATCGCGCGTCTCGATGCCTGCATGGACCTGTGTCGGGAGCGCCTCGAGCGCGGCGAATCCATCGCCCAACCCAGCGCGGACTTCCACCTCGCGCTCGTTGCGGCCACGCACAACCAGTTCTTGCTGCGTGCTGCGAATTCCTGCTATCTGGCGACGCGTGAACTGCGAGAGACCTTGTTTGCCGACCACGAAATCTGCGTTCGCTCGATTCGCGATCACCAGCAGATCCGGGACGCGATCGCCGAAGGCAGCATCACCCGGGCGCGCAAGGCGCTGAAGTCGCACTTGGATATTGCGGGCGACTACTGGCGCGAACATGTCGAGCCCAGCCCCGTCGTTGCGAGCAAGCCGAAACCGGCGAAGCACCGTCGTCATCGCGGTTCGATGACAGGATGAAACCAGGAGACACGACATGGAATCAAGCAAACGAAAGCTGCTGAAATCCGGGCTGATCGCTGGCGGGGCAGCCGCATTTGGCGCCCCCGCGATCGCCCAGGGCAAACGAGAGCTGAAGATGGTGCTCGGATGGCCGCGCAACTCGCCCGGAAACGGTACGGCCATTGAGCGTTTCGCCAACAACGTTGCCAAGGCCAGCGAGGGGCGCATCACGTTTCGAATCTACGGCGCCAACGAGCTGGTTCCGGTGCTCGGCATGTTCGACGCGGTGTCCAAGGGAGCGGTCGACGTCGCCAATTCGACCGGCTACTACTGGACCGGAAAGTCCAAGGCCTACAACTTCTTCTCCACCGTTCCATTCGGCATGTTGCCGATGGAGCACTTCGCCTGGTTGACCTATGGCGGCGGACAAGCCCTTTGGGACGAACTCAATGCCCCGCACGGACTGAAGTCGCTGCCGCTGAGCCAGACCGGGGCGCAGATGGGCGGCTGGTATCGCAAGGAGGTCAACAGCCTCGCCGACATGAAAGGCCTGAAGGCACGCTATCCCGGCTTCGGCGGCGAAATCCTCAAGGCAATCGGCGCCACGCCGGTGCTGATGCCGCTCGGCGAGGTCTTTCCAGCGATGCAGTCAGGTGCGCTGGATGCCGCAGAACTTGCCACGCCCTGGTTCGACATGGGCTACGGCCTGTACAAGGTCGCCAAGTTCTACTACAGCCCGGGTTTCCATGAGCCGGGTCACACGCTCGAACTGATGTTCAACAAGAAGGTCTGGGACAGCTTCAGCCCGGCCGATCAAACGCTGATCAAGCTGGCCGCAGACGCCGAACTGATCAACTCGGAAGCCGAGGTGCTGGCCAACGACCCCGCAGCGCTGGAGCAGTTGACGGGCAAGTTCGGCGTGCAACTTCGCGCCTTCCCGGACGACATCCTGCGCGCCATGCAAAAGGCCGCGATCGAGATCATTCCAGCCGCCGTCGCCGACGATCCGATGGCGAAGAAGATCTACGAGTCGTACTCTTCGTTCCAGAAGAAGTCCCTCGCGCGAGGGCTGCTCATGCCAGGCGCGGTCTGGCAGATGCGCAGGCTCTGACGATGGCCGCAAGCACGCCACAAGGCGCGCCGAGCGGCGGACCGCTCGCCGACGCGCTCGACCGCGTCGGCGAAGTCGTCGGTCGGGCGCTTTCCTGGCTGACGCTGGGCAGCGTGCTTGTGTGTTTTTCGGTGGTGGTGCTGCGCTACGGCTTCGACCTCGGCTTCATCTGGATGCAGGAACTCTACGTCTGGATGCACGCGATCGTGTTCACGGGCTGTGCGGCCTACGCGTTGAAGCACGACACCCATGTGCGGGTGGACCTGTTCTACGCGCGCATGTCGCAGCGCAGCAGGGCATGGGTCAATCTTGCAGGCTCAGCGCTGATGGTGCTGCCGTGGATGGCCATGACGGCCTGGGTCGCGGCGCCCTGGGTGTTCGACTCCTGGCAGGTGCGCGAGACATCGGGCGCGGCCGACGGGATGCCCGCGCTGTACGCGCTCAAGGCCATGCTGCTGGTGATGTCGATACTGCTGTGTCTGCAGGCGGTTGCCCTCGCGGCACGTTCTGTGCACACGCTGCGAAGGCATTGACGCCATGTCGAGTACAGGCGAAGTCCTGAGCATTCTGCTGCTCGTGTCGTCGCTCGGCATGATGATGATCGGCTTCGGCGTCGCGTTCACCTTGGCCGCCATCGGACTGATCTTTGCCGGGCTCGGCGCAGCGCTCGGGGTCTTCGATCTGCGCCTGCTGGCGATCCTGCCGGGCCGCTATTTCAGCATCATGCAAAACGAGGTGCTGGTGGCGGTGCCGTTGTTCATCTTCATGGGCACCGTGCTCGAACGCTCGGGCATCGCCGAAGAACTGCTGGAGACGGCTGGACGGCTGTTCGGACAGATCCGCGGTGGTGTCGCGGTCTCGGTGGTGGTTGTCGGTGCGGTGTTCGCTGCATCGACCGGCATCGTCGGCGCGGCTGTCGTCACGATGGGATTGATCAGCCTGCCGCTGATGCTGCGCATAGGCTACGACCCGCGCGTGGCGACCGGCACGATCTGCGCATCGGCAACGCTGGCACAGATCATTCCGCCGTCGACCGTGCTGATCTTCATGGGCGACATGCTTCAGACGGCCAACAGCCAGGCCCAAATGGCGCGGGGCAATATGGCTCCCGACCCGGTCTCGGTCGGCGATCTCTTCTTCGGCGCGCTCATCCCCGGTCTGCTGCTGACGGCCGGCTACATCGTCTGGTTGCTGGTGCTGGGTTGGCGGCGCGGCCACCTCTGTCCGGCCCTGCCCGCCGACGATGCACAGACCCAAGGCCTTCTGGCGCGCGTGCTGCTGGCCTTGCTGCCGCCGCTGCTGCTGGTCATGGCGGTGCTGGGATCGATCCTGGGTGGTGTCGCCACTGCGACCGAGTCGGCCTCCGTGGGTGCCGTCGGGGCCATGGCGCTGGCCGCGACGCGCGGCCGGCTCAGTCGCGAAATGCTGAGCGGGGTCACGCAAACCACGGCCAGGCTGACGGCGATGGCCTTCTTGCTGCTGTTCGGCGCGGCGGTGTTCATCCTGGTCTTCCGTGGACTGGGGGGTGATGTGCTGGTGAGTGAATTGCTGCATGCGCTTCCGGGCGGCATGCACATGGCGCTGGCCGTGGTCATGCTGATCGTCTTCCTGCTCGGCTTCTTTCTCGACCCCTTCGAGATCATCTTCATCATCGTGCCGATCGCCGGCCCGGTACTGATCACCTTGGGGGCCAACCCACTGTGGCTCGGCGTGCTGCTTGCCTTGAACCTGCAAACGAGCTTCCTGACGCCGCCCTTCGGGTTCTCGCTGTTCTACCTGCGCAGCGTGGCGCCGCCAGAGGTCACGACGCAGCACATCTATCGCGGCATCGTGCCCTTTGTCGTGATCCAGTTGCTGGTCATTGCGCTGGTCTGGAACCTGCCGCAGATCGCCACGCAGTTGCCGAAGCTGCTGTACACGAACTGAACGATGGCCACCGTACTCGTCGTCGGCACCATGGACACCAAAGGTCGCGAGTCGGCCTTTCTGGCCGATGCCATCCGTGCCGGCGGCTGCGACGTCCTGCTGATGGACGTCGGCATCCTGGGCGAGGCCCAGGACGTGCAGTGCGACATCGGCCGCGCCGCGGTCGCCGAGGCAGCGGGGACGAGCATCGATGCCTTGCGCAACGCCGGGAGTCGCGGCAAGGCGGTCGAGGGCATGCGCATCGGGGCGCGACACATCGCCCGAACGCTGGCCGCGCAGCAGCGCGTCCACGGCGCGATCGCGCTTGGCGGCGCCGAAGGGGCGGTGCTGGCAGCTGCAGTGATGCAACAGCTGCCGCTGGGCATGCCCAAGACGATCGTCTCACCGATCGCTTCCGGGCAACGCAGCTTCGGTCCCTTCGTGGGTACGGCAGACATCTGCGTCATGCATTCCGTGGTGGACATCCTCGGGCTGAATTCGATCGCGCGCCAGATTTTCGGCACGGCCGCGGCTGCTTGCGCCGGCGCCGCATTGCACTACGAGCGCACGCTGGCCGAATTCGCCATGCGCTCCGGGCGCAGACAGATCGCCGCGACGATGCTCGGCAACACGACGCGCCCGTTGATGCAGATCCGCCGGCAGTTCGAAGCGGAATGCGGCGACCTGGTGATCTTCCACGCCAATGGTGTCGGTGGCGCGGCACTCGAAGAACACATAGCGGCCGGCAACATCGACGGCGTCATCGACTACACGCTGAGCGAGATCATCGCCCACATCGCAGGCGGGTTTCATGACGCCGGGGCGCAGCGCCTGCAGGCTGCAGGGCGCGCTGGACTGCCGCAACTCGTCGTGCCCGGTTGCGTCGACTTCATGGTCTGCGGCCCGCTCGCCGAGCTGCCGGCGCGCTGGCAAGGCCGTCCGGTCTACTACCACAACCCCGAGTTCACGCTGGTGCGTGCGACGGCGGATGAACAGCTCGAGGCGGCACGCCAGATCGCCCTCAAGCTCAATGTCGCGCGCGGCCCAGTCGTGCTGCTGGTGCCCACGCGTGGCTTGTCGATACCGAACTGCGAGGTCGACCAGACCGGCACGCCCGGCGTCTTCTGGAACCCACCGCTGGATGCGGCCTTTCGTGCCGAGTTGCGAAGCAGCCTGCACCCACGCGTCGAGTACCGCGAGATCGAGGCGCACATCAACGACGAATCCTTTGCCCAGGCCGTCATGGACGAAGCCCGGGCACTTTTCATGGCCAACAACAGGAGCGATTGAACATGGCAACCAAAACGGAACGCACGACAACGAAGTCGGCATCGCGCAAGTCGGCGAAGAAGGCCGCGGTCAAGCCCGCACCAAATCCCGCCGAGCGCGGCCTTGCGCCCGAGGAAACCTGGAGCCTGGCCAGCGGCCCCGCCGCCCACATCAAGCCTTCGCACCAGGACCAGGCGCATGCGCCGCGTCGCAAGACGCTGGACCTGAAGTTCCCGTCATGGTGTCTGGGCGATGTCAGTGCCGCCGACGTGAAGGCCTACCTTCGTCACAGCGACACGATCCTGATTCCGAAGGCCTCGCTCGAGCAGCACGGCGCACACCTGCCGCTCTTCTGCGACAGCATCACCTCCGACCAGGTGGCGCGGCGAGCCGGCCGCAAGGCCGGGATCCTGTACACGCCGACCCTGTGGACGGGTTACAGCCCGCAGCATCTGAAAGCCCCGGGCGAGGGCACGGGCACGATCACCTTGCGCGTGGACACCTACCTGAACCTCATCTACGACGTCGCGCGTTCACTGATCCACCATGGTTTCAGGCGCCTGATCTTCGTCAACGGCCACGGCTCGAACGTGAAGGTTGTCGACCCGGTGCTGCGCAAGCTGCGCAACGAGACCGGCGCACTGGTGGCCTACTACAAGCCCTATGCCGAACGCTACATGGGCATGCTGGCCGACGTGCTCGAAGGCCCGATCGAGGAGACGCCTGGATGGCATGCCGGCGAACTCGAAACCTCGCAGTGCCTGTGCCACAACCCGCAACTGGTGCGCATGGACCGCGCCGTGAACAGCAAGGCACATGCCCCGGGCTGGCTCGGCAAGGCCTGGACCAAGAAAGACGGCATGCCCGACATCGAGTTCCAGGGCTACCGCTACTTCGACATGCCCTTCGAGCATGGCGAGTTCTCCGATACGGGCGTGATGGGCAACCCACAGCGTGCCGCCGCCTACAAGGGCGAAATCGCCTTCAACCGCTTCGCAAACCACCTGATCGACGCAGTCCACGAACTCGAGAAGGTGAAGGTGAAGATGCGCAACATCGACTGGACCGCCGGCAAGACCATGGGGGGCACGGCATGACGTCGACCAGCCACGGTGCCTACCGGACGGCCGCTTCAAGATCGGAGTTCGACGTTCGGGCGTTGGCCGCAGAGCTCGCGCAGCTGATCGGCCCCGAACGCGTCCTGCAAGGGGCCGAGGCGCGCCGCCAGCATCCCGGCGACATGAGCTGGCTGACCTACATCCACGCGGAACACGGCCAGCCCCTGAACTGCCAGGATGTGGTCGCCACGCCGACCTCGACGCAACAGGTGTCGGCGATCCTCAAGCTGGCGGCACGGCTGGGTGTCCCGGTCACGCCCGTGGGTGGCGCGTCCGGCGTGCAAGGTGCGGCGAACGTCAACTGCGGCGGGATCCTGCTGAACCTGCGCGAGATGAATCGGGTGCGCCAGCTCGATCGCAAGTCCTTCACCTGCACGGTCGAACCGGGCATGATCGTGAAGGCCTTCGAGGAACAGCTCAATGCCCAGGGCCTGAGCTTCACGCACTATCCGGCTTCCGCAGAGTGGGCCACCGTGGGCGGCTGCGTTGCGGCGCGCGGCTCGGGCGTGCTGTCGACCAAGTACGGAACGATCCAGGATCACGTGCTGTCGGCCGAGGTCGTGCTACCCGACGGCGACATCGTGCAACTGCCCGCCGTGCCGCGCCACGGCGTGGGGCCGGAGTTGACGCAACTCTTCATCGGCAGCGAAGGCACGCTGGGCGTCATCACGGCCGTCACGGTGAAACTGCGCGCGTTGCCCGCGCATCGCCGCTTCAGTGCGTTCCGCTTCGATGGATTGGCGCCAGGCATCGAAGCTGGCCGCCGCATCATGACCACCGGCCTTCGCCCCGCCGTGATGCGGCTGTACGACCATGAGGCCGCCACGCACAGCCTGGAACGTGCGGTCAACGCCGGACTGGACAGCGAGACCATGGTGATCATGGTCGATGGCGACCATGCTGCGGTCGTCGATGCCGAAGCGGCTGCCTGTCGCGAACTTTGCCTGGCGCATGGCGCGCGGGAACTCGATGCGCGCGTCGGCCAGACCTGGTGGGACAAGCGCTATGTCTTCTATCACCCGCCGCATGCGCCAACGTTGCCGCAGATCTGGTGCACCATGGACATGGTGGCGGACTTCTCGCACATCGAAGCCGTGTATCACGAGGTCACGCGTGCGATGCGCGAGGCCGTCGATCCATCGTGGGGCATGACCCTCAAGACCCACCTCTCACATTGGTACGACTGGGGCTCGATGATCTACCCGCGATTCGGCATTCCCAAGGGGCCCGACACGCTCGACGAAGCCCTGGATCTGCATGACCGCATCGTTCGCGCGGCCACATTGGCCGCAGTCGAAGCCGGCGGTGTCATCAACGATCACCACGGTGTCGGCATGCGGCTCGCGCCGTACCTCGAACACCAGTTCGGCCCCGAGGGGATGGCTCTGCTGCGGCGCATCAAGGGTGCCGTCGATCCCGATCACACCCTGTGCCCCGGCAAGCTGGCATTGCGATAGAGCCGCCGCCATCGCCGCGTTGCCCTACGGGCACTCCCAAGACTGGCCATCACAATCAGGTAGGTCTGCGGCTCGGGCACTGCGCGCGACGCGGGCGATGGTGGCGGTGATCATCGCCGCGCACATCCCCTGCTTGTGGGTGACGTTGCCCCGCAGAACGCAAACGTCGAGGTGGTGCTCTATCAACTTCTCGTAGCCCCAGCCTGGTCTGCAGCCGGCCAGCTCAGCCTTGCCGTCGCCGTCGTTGTCGTTGTCGTTGTCGTACAGCTTGGCTATCTTGGGGTCGGCTCTGACCTGTTGACCGCCAACGGCTGATGGGCCTTCGTTTGCAAGGTGCTCGGCTTCATGCCTGGGACCAACAGCCTGACATCGCTGGCTGGCAGGGGGTGCATGGACTCAGGCGGCGACAGCCTCCTGCCGCGCGGAGTTGACCGCCAGTTCACGGATATCGGCGCGTGCCGAAACCAGGGCCTCGGCCTTGGCGCCTTCGCCCTTGGCCAGCCCTTCGGCGCGGACGACGCGCACGTCGCTGATGCCGAAGAATCCGAAGATCACCTTCAGGTAACTTTCCTGGTGCTCCATCGCCCGGCCGCCAGCGCTGGTCGAATACACGCCGCCTCGCGTCGACGCCACGATCACGGTCTTGCCGCCGGCCAGGCCGATCGGGCCCTTTTCGGTGTACTTGAAGGTACGACCGACCTGCGCCAGTCGATCGATCCACGCCTTGAGCTGGGTTGGGATGCCGAAGTTGTAGAACGGCGCGCCGACGACGATCACATCGGCGGCGAGGAACTGCTGGAGCAGCCGCTCGGACACGGCATTCTCGTGGCGCTGCGCCGCCGATGGCTCGGCCTGGGCGCCGACCTTGATGCCCAGCGCATCGGCGCTGAAATGGTTGGGGGCGTCCTGCGCGAGGTCGAGGTATTCGACCGTCGTGTCGGGGTGGTTCTTGCGCCATTCGGCGACGGCTTCGGCGCTCAGCTGGCGCGAGACGGAGTTCTTTTCCAGGATGCTGGAGTCAACGTGGAGCAGTTTCATGGCAGGGGCCTCTTTGGTGCCGAATCCACAGTCGGTCGGCTTGATATGATTCTATTAACCGAACCCATCTCTGATAAGTAGTCGTTTTCAGGCTTTGTCGTTCCATAAATAGGACGTTATTCATGCAAGATCTGAACGACATGCTCCTGTTTGCCGACGTGGTCGAGCACGGTGGCTTCGCGGCTGCGGGGCGCGCGGCCGGCCTGCCGAAGTCCCGCCTGTCGCGCCGGGTGGCACGCCTCGAGGCGCAGCTGGGCGTGCAGTTGTTGCAGCGCAGCTCGCGCAAGCTCTCGCTCACGCCTGCCGGCGAGAGCTTCCTGCGCCACTGCACTGAAATGCGCGAGGCCGCGCAGGCCGCGTTCGAGACCGTCGCGCAGGAACAGACGGAGCCGCGCGGCACCGTCCGCCTGAGCTGCCCGGTGACGCTGGCCCAAGGTGCGGTGTCCGGGTTGATGCCGCGCTTCCTGGCGCTCCATCCGCAGGTGCGGGTGGAAATGCGGATCCTCAACCGGGCAGTCGACCCGGTCGACGACGGCGTCGATATCGCTCTGCGCGTGCGGCCGATGATCGAAGACAGTGCGACGCTGGTCGCCAAGATCTTCGGCAACAGCCGCGGCGTCCTGGTGGCCGCGCCTTCTCTGCTGGCAAGGCAAGGGCCGGTGACGCTGCCGGCTGATCTGGTGCGCCTCGACACCCTGGCCATGTCGGTCGTCGAGGGGCGCAGCAGCTGGCGCCTGGAAGGCCCCAATGGCGCGCAGTTCGCGCACACCCACGAGCCACGCTATGTGGCCGACGACCTGGGCGTGCTCGTCGCCGCTGCGGTGGACGGCACCGGTGCCGCCATGCTGCCTGACTACCTGTGCCGCGCGCAGTTGCAGGCCGGCCTGCTGGTCCGGCTGCTGCCGGACTGGAACCCTCCCCCGGGCATCGTGCACGCCATGTTCCCGGCCCGCCGCGCCCTGGTCCCTGCGGTGCGCCGCCTGCTCGACTTCCTGGCCGAGAACCTCGCCGGCGACGGCAACTACGCGCAGGTGGGCTGAAGCCTGGCGCGGCTGCCAGCGCCGGCAACGCCGCGGTTGTCCCGCCGCAGCTTCCGGGCCAGGGGCTCAGCCGCCGGCGGCCGCGGCCAATGAACGCACGAACAAGCGGCTGTAGCGGCCGAAGGCCTGCAGCGAGACCTGCAGCGCGGCATCCATCGCACGCACGGCGGCCGGATCCTGGCCTGCCAGCAGCGCCTCCAGGTCAGGCTCCGGCTCGGTCTCGCCCAGGGTGTAGGTCGGGTCCGAGGTGTAGCGCGGCGGGATCCAGCGTTCGAGCGTGGCGTCGAGCGAATCTGCACGCTCGACCGACTCGCGCGTGAGGCGGTCGCGAATGGTGGCCGGTGTGTAGGGCGGGCCGGCATCGGCGGCGCTGTCGCCCAGGGCCACGCGCAACCGGTCGGCGGGGCTCGGGCCGGACCCGGCCGCAGCCAGGCTGGCACGGGTCAGGCGGTGCAGCTGGTAGTTCTCGAGCGCCAGGTGCCGGTTCGAGACCAGGGTGATGGCGTTCTTCTTCGCCCCGCCCCAGCCCGCGAGGTCGATCGCATTGATCCACAGCATGCGCGTCACGCCGACCCCCGGCAGCACCCGTGCGTGATACGGCTGCGTCAGGTCCTGCAGGTAGTGCAGCGACCAGCCGGCGAAGCGCCAGCCCCAGTACGGATGGCCGTTCTCGATGGCGAAGCGCGCCAGCGTGGCGAACAGGTGCACGCGGTACTCGGGATAGGTTCGCTTCAGGAACGGTGCCGCCTTGTAGATGATGGCGGACTCGTGGAAGAAGCCCATGTGCAGCGGTGCCTGGGTCGCAAACTCGAGCGCCGGGTTGCCGAACGGCTGTTTGCCCATGCCGTAGCGCCGGCCCTGATCGGTGCCGTTGTCGTCCCACAGACCGATGTCCAGGCCGTAGTCGGGCTCGTCGCTGGCGGTCGCCAGCACGTCGAGCACTGGCACCGGATCTCCTTCGTTCAGTGCCAAGAAGACCAGCCGCTTGACGGTCTCGCTGCGCTTCAGGCTGGTCACCTGTTGCCACGGGAGCACGGGGCGGCCTTGCGCGTCCTGGCCCGGGGGCAGCTGCCTGAAGAGGGTCAGGCGCGACTCGGGGTTGAGGCGCAGCGCCGCCACGAAACGTTCGCGCAGGACGGCGGGTGCCGCACCGTCGGAGCGGAATTGCAGCGCGTCGGGCAACGACGGGTAGGTCGGCACGTTCGCGCGCGCCCATTGCTCCTCGCGCGCCAGCAAGGGCCCGAGCTTGTCGGCCTGTGCAGCGACAAAACGCTCCAGCGACTCGGCCACGGCCGGCGGCGCACCAGCCACTTCAGGCAGCGCCGCCAATGCCGGCCAGGTGCCCTGGGCATGGTTGCTCCAGGCGTGGACGGTCGTGCTGGCGAGGGTCATCGCCAGACACAGGGCGAGGGCCCACAGATCGCGACGGCAGTTGCGCAGGTTTCGACGGATCAGGTTGGCCATGGTGCTTGGATTGGGTGAGAACTGGAAGCCGACTGCCGCCGCGAGGGAGACCCGCCCGCGACCGGCCGTGGGCAGGGAACCCGGGGCGAACCCCTGGCGGATGGCCCATTGTCGCGCGCAAGTGGCCGGCACCGCACAATCCATCGGCATGCCCAATGGCCAACCCTCCAGCGGCCGCAACTGAACCCACCCGAGCCCCCCATGGCCCACCACTTCAGCGACACCATCGTCACGAGAGAGCAGCTTCGTGCGGTGCTGGGGGAACCCAGCCCGCGCGTCGTGTCCAAGGTCATCGACCGGATCGATGACCATTGCCGCGCATTCATCGCCAGGTCGCCGTTCGTGCTGCTGGCCACGGCCGACGGCCAGGGCAAGGTCGATGTGTCGCCCAAAGGCGATCCGCCGGGTTTCGTTCAGGTGCTCGACGCACACACGCTGGCCATTCCGGAGCGGCTCGGAAACCGACTGGCCGACAGCTTCCTGAACATCCTGGACCGGCCGCAGGTCGGCTTGCTGTTTGCCATCCCTGGCAAAGCCGAGACCCTGCGCGCCGGCGGCACGGCGCAGATCGTGCGCGACGAGTGGCTGCTCGAGCGCATGGCGGTCAACGGCAGGAGGCCGAAGCTGGCCACGGTGGTGACCGTCGATCGCCTGTTTTTCCACTGTGCCAAGTGCGTGATCCGCTCGCAACTCTGGCAGCCCGAGTCCTGGCCCGCCCTGGACGGCCTGTCATCACTGGCGCAGGCCATCGTCGACCACGCAGGGCTGAGCGACAGCGTGCAGGCGGTGCAATCGGGTCTCGACGAAAGTTATCGCGACCGCTTGTACTAGGGCCTGTTCACACTGCGGACGACCGTGCGAATACCGCCTGCCAGGTCAGCGGCGGTGGGCGATCCGGCTCAATCGTCGTCATCGTGGTGCCGGTCGGACGCGGCGCCCGTCGTCGCCTGCGCCGGCAGCAGTCCCTGCGGATACTGCTGCCATTGCCAGCCGAAGAATCCGACCACCGCCACCAGCAACAAGGCGGCCAGCCATGCGTGGTTGCGCTTGACCAGGTCCGGCCCGGCGCCGTCGATGCGCCCGCTCCACATCGGCTGCGCCTGGTTCCTGCGGCGCAGCACGCTCAGGCCGGTGATCAGCGCCAGGTGAGCGAGCACGACGGCCAGCATGGCCTCGCCGAGGAACTCGTGCAGCTCCTCGATCCACTCGCCCCCGAGCACGTCGCCCCATTCCTGGTAGCTGGCGTAGCCGCTCAGCGTGACCGGCACGACCATCACCAACAACACCGCGGCAGCGAGTGCCATGGCCAGGTTCTGGCCCTGGCGCAAGGCAATGCCCTGCAATGCGCCCTGCCGGATCGCCCGGACCACCTCGCGCGACCATGGACCCACACCCCCCAGCCTGCGCAACATCAGACGCAGGCGCGCCTGTGGCGGCCCGAACAGGCCGTACAGAAGACGGAAAGCGAGCAGGCCGAGCATCGTGTAGCCGAACGTCACGTGCAGCGCGCGCCAGCGTTCACCGTCTGCGCTCAGGTAGGCGCCGACGAAGCTCAGCGCGAACAGCCAATGGAACACGCGCGTGGGCGCGTCAGTGACCAGACGCTGGCGCGGCGCGGCGGTGCGTGAAGTGCCACTGGCGGCCGGCTGAAAGGCAGGTGCGGAAGTCATGGTTATCGTCTCCTCGGATTCAGTCGTGCCAGGGCCGGCGCAGTCGCCTGTCGAGTCCTTCGGGGACCTTCAGGTTGTCGTCGTCGAAGTCGCCACGGTCGGCGCCGCTGTGGCAGGCGCCGCAGTTGGCGGCGCTCTTGACGCTGGCGAGCTTCCAGACCGAGGCGTCGATCGCGCGGTGCTTGCGCTCGAACCAGGCTGACCTCGTGAGGCGGTCTTCCGGCGGCTCGGTGCGCACGCGCCGGGAGGTCCCCGCGTGGGCCAGCAACCAGCGCTCGATCTCGCGCACGATCGGCGCGTCGAGCGAGGCATCGGCACCGTAGTGCCGGTCCAGACTGCCCATGACCCGCTGCCAGGAGCGCGCAGGCAGCATCCCGGGCGGATAGGCCGTGTGGCAGGCGCCGCACTCGACCGTGTAGGCAGGCGGCACCGGGCGCGGCAACCCGCGTTGATCGTCGGCGCGCGCCGCGCCCAGTGCGGCCAGGCCGAACAGCGTGGCCAGTGCGAGGTGAAGGGGCCGAAGTCGGCGATCGGAATGCTGATGCATGGCGGGCTCCTGGAAAGGGGGAAGCAGAGGGTCGTGTCATCGCTGCAGGTCGATCAGGTAGGCCAGCACATCGGCCTTCTCGGTGGCGCTGCATTCGCGCTTGAGCACGTCGTTGCAGTTGCGACGGAACCACTTGTCGACCTTGGCCTGGCGGGTGAACCCCTGCGGGTTGCGCGCCGGCGCCATCGGGTCGATCGCCTTGCCGGTGCTGGCATGCTTGCCCGGCGATGTCGGCGGGTTGCCGTGGCAAGAGGCACAGGACCACTCACCGCCATGGGGTTGGGTGAAGAAGGCGCGGCCTCGTTCGGCCTGGCCGGGCGTTCCGGCCAGCGCGCTCCAGCGTTCGAGCTGCCCGGCGGCCGAGGTATCGGCTGCCTCGGTGAGCGTGGCCGTCAACGCCAGACACGCCACGGCGATGAACCACCCCCCTGGCACGGCGGCAAGGCGTGAAGTTGAACTGGATCGGTCCTGTGACATCGCGGCTCCTTGGCTGGGTCCGATGGGTGATTGATGGGGTCATTCTTCGAGCGCATGCTTGAACCGGTGCTGAAGGTCCCGTTCATCTGCAGTTCAGACGCCGGCATGGACAATCGCGCTGTGACCACACCCAACACCCTCGTCGCCCGCTGGCAGATCCGTGGCCTGATCGCGGCCCTGTGTTGCGCGCTGCTCGTGTTGGGCGCCGTTGGGCCGCAGCCCGCCTGGGGTGGAGACCGCGGCGACCACGAGCGGGCGCGCGCAGCGGTCCGGACGGGCGAGATCCTGCCGCTGGCCACGTTGCTGGAGCGCCTGCAGCGCACCCACCCGGGCCAGGTTCTCGAGCTCGAGCTCGAGCGCGAAGACGGCCGCTGGATCTACGAGATCAAGCTGCTGCAGGCCGACGGGCAGTTGCTCAAACTGGCGCTCGACGCACGCACGGCGCAGGTGCTCGAGGTCAAACGCAAGGGTCGGTCCGACAGCGGCCGAGTGCAAGGCCCAAGCCGATGAACCGCGGTCGATCCCCGCTGCCCGCATGAGGGTGCTGCTGGTCGAGGACGAGCCCACGCTGCGTGCGCAACTGCGCAGCGCTCTGGAGGAAGCCGGCTACGCGGTCGACCAAGCCGACAACGGGCGCGACGCTCAACATCTTGGCGAGACCGAGCCGCTCGACGCGGTGGTGCTCGACCTCGGCCTGCCGCAGCTCGACGGCCTGAGCGTGCTCAAACATTGGCGCGAGGCCGGCCGCACGGTGCCGGTGCTGATCCTGACCGCCCGCGACAGCTGGCACGAGAAGGTGGCCGGCATCGATGCCGGTGCCGACGACTACCTGGCCAAACCCTTCCACATGGAGGAGTTGCTGGCCAGGTTGCGCGCGCTGATCCGCCGCGCCCAGGGCCTGGCCTCGCCGCTGCTGCACTGCGGCAATCTGGTGCTCGACACGCGCAGCAGCCGCGTGACCGTGGACGGGCGGCCGGTGAGCCTGACGAGCCATGAATTCCGATTGCTCGCCTACCTGATGCACCGGCCCGGCAGCGTGGTGTCGCGCACCGAGCTGACCGAGCACCTCTACGCGCAGGACTTCGACCGCGACTCCAACACGATCGAGGTCTTCGTCGGTCGCCTGCGCCGCAAGCTTGCACCCGGGACCATCGAGACCGTGCGCGGCATGGGCTACCGGTTGGCCGCGAGCCCGTGACGAGCACGACCGACCACCGCTGGACGCGCTCGTTGCGGATCCGGCTGCTCGCCGCCACGCTGGTCGCGCGCGTCGGTGGCACTGCTGCTGGCCGGCTGGGTGCTGGCGGGCCTGTTCCGCGACCACGTCACGCAGCAATTCGGACAGACGCTGACGGCCCAGCTCGACCAGGTGACGGCACGCCTGGAGTTCGACGCCTCCGGGCAGCCGCAGATCGACGCCCAGACCTTGACCGACCCGCGCTGGTCGCGCCCCTACTCGGGCCTGTACTGGCAGGTCGATGGCGGGACCGGAACGGCACAGCGTGGCCTGCTGCGCTCGCGCTCGTTGTGGGACGCTGCCCTGGTCCTGCCGAGCGACATGCTGGCCGATGGGATAGTCCATCTGCACGAGGTCGCGGGCCCTGACGGTGCTCGCCTGTTGGTCGCCGAACGCACGGTGACAAGGGGCGGCGCGACGCCGACTCCCTGGCGTTTGCTGGTGGCGGGCGACCTGCAACAGACCGAAGCCGCCCTCGCCCGCTTCGGCGGTGTGCTGGCCACCTCGCTCGCCGCCCTGTTCGTCCTGCTCGCCGCCGCGGCGTTGGCGCAGGTGGCCGTCGGCCTGGCCCCGCTGCGCTCGCTGCGGCATGCGTTGGCGCAGGTGCATGCGGGCCGCGCACAACGTCTGGACGGACGCTTCCCGGCCGAAGTGCAACCGCTGATCGACGACTTCAACGGCGTGCTGGCGCGCAACGCCGAGGTCGTCGCGCGCGCACGCACCCAGGCCGGCAACCTGGCCCATGCGATCAAGACACCGCTGGCGGCGATGTCGCAAGCCGCCGCCAGCGCGTTTCGGACCCCGGGAGAGGGCGCCAATCTGGCGGCACTGGTCGAGGAACAGGTCGGCGTCGCGCGCCGACATGTCGACTGGCACCTGGCGCGCGCCCGTGCTGCCGCGGCCCAGGGAATGCCCGGTGCACGGGTCGAACTGGCACCGGTGGTCGACGGCCTGCTGCGCGTGATGGAGCGCGTGCACGCCGGTCGCAACCTGCACCTGCTCGGCGAGCCGATCGAAGCCGGTCTGGGTTTCGCGGGCGAAGTGGAGGACCTGCAGGAGATCCTCGGCAACCTGGTCGACAACGCCTGCAAGTGGGCACGCCACGAGGTGCGGATCTGTGCGTCATCCGTGCCTGGCGCGGCACCTTGCAGACTGCGCATCACGATCGACGACGATGGCCCGGGCATCGACGCCGAACGGCGCGCCGCCGTGATGGCGCGCGGTGCACGGCTCGACGAGACGGTGCCGGGCAGCGGTCTCGGTCTGGCCATCGTGCAGGACCTGGTCGGCCTCTATGGCGGTCGCCTGCTGCTTCAGAAGGCACCCGCCGGCGGGTTGCGCGTCGAGCTCGAGTTGCCCGGCCATCACTAGCGCCAGGCCGGGCAAGCGTGTCGCCACCCGCGGCAACCCCATTCGGTCGCTTGCCTACGGCTCCATCTCCAGCGCGCCAAGCTGTTGCAGCGCGGCTGCGGCGGCCACGTAGGCGGCGTCGATGCGTGCCATCTCGGCAGCGGCGGCGGCCAGGTCGCCCACCTTGCCCAGGCGTTCGAGCGCGGCGTTCAGATCCGCGAAAGCCAGCAGGCCGAGGCTGGCGCTGGCCGACTTGAGCGAGTGCGCGATATTGGCCAGCGCGGCACCGTCGCCCGCCGCCAGCGCGGCGTGCATCGCTGCAACCTGATCCGGCGAGGCCTCCAGGTACATCCGGATCACACGCGTGACCAACCCGCTCTCGGTGGCCTCGGCCAGTTCCTCGATCGGCACCGGGTCGAACACCGGTCTGGCCGCACGGCCAGCGCCTTCGGCGGGCTGCTTCACGGTCGGACCCGGTTCAAGGGTGCGCACCATGGGGCCGGCCCAGCGCTCGAGAACGGTCTGCAATTCGGGTCGCGAAAACGGCTTGCGCAGGTAGTCATCCATTCCGGCATCCAGGCATCGCTCGCGATCCCCTCGCATGGCGTTGGCGGTCAGCGCGATCACCGGGAGTCGACGCCTCGACCGCCCATCGTCCGCTTGCGCGGTCTCCCAGGCACGAATCTGCCGCGTCGCCTCGAAGCCGTCGATGCCCGGCATCTGGCAGTCCATCAGTACGATGTCGTTGCCGCCGGCGACCACCGCTTCGATGCCTTCGCGGCCGCCACTGGCAACCTGCACCCGACAGCCCATGCGGCGCAGGCTGATGCTCGCGACCTCCTGATTGATCGGGTTGTCCTCCACCAGCAGCACGTTCAGCCCGAGCAGTTCCGTCGGTTCGTCACCGAAGGTGGACTCGGCAGCCTGCGTCTCGGCGACCAGGCCGAGACTGAGCCGCATCGCGCTGAACAACTGCGCCTTGCGCACCGGTTTGACCAGGTAACGGTCGACGCCGGCGCGCCGCGCGGCCTTGGTCGAGCCGGCCCGATTCATCGAAGTGAGCATGACGATGCGCGTTTGCGCCAGGCCAGGGTCGGACCGGACTTGCCGGGTCACTTCGATGCCGTCGATGCCGGGCATCACCATGTCGAGCACGACGATGTCGAAAGGCCTTCGGAGACTGGCCGCCGCCCGCAGTTTCGCGAGCGCTTCGTCGCCTCCTGCGACCGCATCGGCAGACATGCCCCAGCCGATCACATGGTGCTGCAGGATGCTGCGGTTGGTGGCGTTGTCGTCGACCAGCAGGACCTTGCGCCCGCGCAGGCCGTCGCCGTCTTCTTCCCACTCGCCGGGCAGCGGGGCATCGACCGCTTTCAGGCGCAAGGTGAACCAGAAGGTGCTGCCGACGCCGGCCCGGCTTTCGACGCCGACCGAGCCGCCCATCAACTCGCTGAGCTGGCGCACGATCGCGAGCCCCAGGCCGGTGCCGCCGTGGCGCCGCGACGTGCCGGCATCACCCTGGTTGAACTCGTCGAAGACCGTCTCCTGCATGTCCGGCGCAATGCCGCAACCGGTGTCCTTGACCTCGAACAGCAGTAGGAGGCTGTCCCCCTTGGACTCGACCTGCGCGGCACGAACGTTGACTTCGCCACGCAGCGTGAACTTGATGGCATTGCTCAGCAGGTTGGACAGGATCTGGCGGAACCGACCCGAGTCGCCGCACACCCAGTACGGCAGGCCGGCCGCCAACTGAACGTTGAGCTCGAGGCCCTTGTCCTGGGCCAGTTCGGCAAAGAGCCCGACCACGTCTTCGACCATGTCGCGCAGGACGAAGTCGACCGGATCGAGCTCGAGCTTGCCCGCTTCGATCTTGGAGAAATCGAGGATGTCGTTGATGACGCCAAGCAAGGCCTGGCCGGAGCGCAGCGCAGTGCGTGCAAAGCCCTGCTGCTCCTCGTCGAGCGGCGAGTCGAGCAGCAGCTCGGTCATGCCCAACATGCCGTTCATCGGCGTGCGGATCTCGTGGCTCATGTTGGCCAGGAACATCGACTTGGTGCGATTGGCCAGTTCGGCCGCCGCCCGCGCCTCGTTGGCATCCTGCACCGCCGTTTCGACGTGTCGGTCGCGTTCCTCGAGTTCGATCAGCATCTCGTTGAAACCGCGCGTCAACTGTCCGATCTCGTCGTTCTCGCCGCTCGGTACACGGATGCTGAACTTCTGTTCTTCGGTCACCTGGCGCATCGAGTCGGCGAGCAGGAAGATTGGCTGCACGATCCGTCGCTGCAGATGCGCGGCCCAGAACAGTGCGAGCCAGCCCGACACCAGGCTGATCCCGACGATCAGCAGCACGCTGCCCAGCAGCTGCGCATAGAAGCGATCCGGGCTCAGCTGCAGATAGACATAACCGACCGCTTCGTCGTACAGCTGGATCGGCGCCAGATACTCGATGGCGTCGACGCCGAACCGGAAGTCCGGCACGTTCGCTGCCATCTTGCGCTGCACCCAGGATTCATTCGCAGGGCTCGCCAAGGGCCCACCCGCCGCCTTGCCGTAGCCGGCGAAGTACTTGCGTTCACCGGTGTACACGGTCACCGACGCGATGTCCTTTTCGGCGCGCAGTGAATCGAGCAGCTTGCCGGCCTGCCGTGCATCGCCGAACTCGAGCGCAGCAGTCATGTTGGCCCCGACCATCTGCGCGACCACGGCCAGACGTTCGATCACCGTGTTGCTGAACGACCAGGTCTGAAAGCCGAGCATGACGATGGCAACCAGGGTCAGCGCCGTGGCGACCGTGCGCCAGACCAGGCGGCGCAGCTTGTCCCGGATCGACATTCCGGCAGCGGTGGGCGGTGGGCGTCTGATCATGGTGACTTACTCGACCACGGTCGCCAGTTCGAGCAGCGGTGCGCCAGGCTCCAGCCCGGATTCGCGCGCGTTGCGCAGATTGATCTCGAACGAGAGTTTGTTCTCGCTGCGCGTCAGGCCGATCATGCCGCCATGGCGCGCGAAATCGGGCGTGTCGCTGACGGTCAGGGTCGGGAAGCCGCGCAGACCTGGCGGCATGCCGGCGCTGGTTTCGCGCACGCTCCTGGCCAGGTACAGCACGTGGCAGCCCTTGACCTCGGCCGGCGCCAGGCTCGCGACCTTGCGGTACTGCGCCTGCCGATCGCGAACCGGTTTGGCGTCGACCGCGGCCAGCGCTTCACCGACCGCAGAATCTCCGAGCACGCAGAACCGCAACGGATCCCTGCCGGGCAGCACGGCCGCCGGCCACTCGACGAACTTTGCCAGTTTGAAGACCAATGCGGCCTTGATCCGTTCTTCGCGTGGCACGTCGGAGTCGGCCCGAATGCCTGTCGACAGCAGCAGACATCCAGCCAGGCCGAGCAGCGACAACTGGCGCAGCGGCAAGGATGTGAGAGCCAGCGGACGGGTCATGGGTACGGATCGGTGCGCAATGGATCGGGGATCGACTCAGATCCTCCTCAGAACTTCAAGCTCACTTGCCCGAACAGGGACCGCTCGATCTGCATTTCCGGGACGTCGAGCAGTTCGGACGCGAACTCCTGATGCCTGGCGTTGAGCAGGTTGCGCCCGATCAACGCGAGCTCGAGATTGCGCGTCGGCCGCCAGGCGAGGCGAAGCGTCAGCTCGGTGTAGGCGGGGATCCTGATTCCTTCGGTCGCCTTGGGCAGTTCGCCGACGCGCCGGAGCCAGATGTCGACATCCGTGTCCGCGCGCGGATTCCACGCGGCGCGCAAGAGGATCTGGCGCTTCGGCGCGCTCCCCTCGAGATCGGTGCCGAACACGTTCTCCGGTTTCCACGTCGTCAGGTTCAGCTGCGACCATGAGCCCTGGAACCTCAACTGGCGCAACGGCCGCCAATCAGCCGAAATCTCGAATCCGTGGCTGCGGGCCTCGCTCTCATTGCCGGCATAGAGGGGCTGAAGTGCATAGCTGCCCGGGCTGCCCACGGCACAGGCCAGGAGCGACACCGGCATACCGGCGACCAGGCAGACCGGCGCGGCAAAGCGCCCGGAGCGCAGCTTGTCGTAGTCGTTGTAGTACAGCGCCAGATCGGTGCTGAGGGTTGGCGTCAGACGCTGTTTCCAGCCCACCTCGTAGGCGATCAGCGATTCGGTCCCCACGGTGCCCGAACCCTGCAACAGCACGGGGGAGCCGAACGGATTGCGCTCGGAACGCGGCGGCAGGACCGTCTGGTTGACCTGTACTGAATCCTGGTCGACGCGGCTCGGGGTGCGGACCGCCTTGGCAGCCGCGGCCCACAGGGTCGTCGCCTCGGTCGGCGTCCACAGGAGCCTGGCGTTGGGCTGGGCCTCGACGCCCGTGTAGTCGTTCTTCTCGAGCTTGGCGCCCAGCGTCAGGATCAGCCTTTCAGGCGCGAGCACGATGTCGTCCTGAACGAAGGCGCTGAGCAGCGCGCGGTTGGACACGGTCTGAGAGAACGTCGCGTACTGCTGCGTCCCGACTGGAAGCGCTGTGTCCGATACGCCCATGTGGTCGCGGCTCAGTCGATAGCCCGCGCCGAAGACCAGATCGTGGCGCTCGAAGCGCCGCGTGCGGTACTGGAAATCGAGATCGTAGGTGTCGCGGCTCTCGTTCGTCAGCGCCGGCCAGTCACGCTCAGTGTGGTCGAGGTAGGCCTGCAAAGTGAAGGAATCGGTCGCAGACAGGTCGCGCTGCCAGCGCCCGAGCAGATTGCCACCTGACAGGGTCTGCGTCGTTCCGGTGATGACGTTGAACGGCGGGGCGAGGAAATTGAGTTGTGCGGACTGCCCGGAGCGGCCGTCGTAGTAGTCGCCTTGCACGGTGACGGCATCGCGCGCGCTGGGCGTCAGATCGGCGCGAAAGCCGACGCGTTTCTGGCGCCATGCGTCGTCTCCGTCGGCGCCGCTCGCCTTGACGACCGAGCCGTCACGCTCGAACCCCTTGGCGTAGGCACGCCAGTAGCCCAGGTCGCCGAACTTGCCGCCGAAACGGATCGACGCGTCCACCTGCTCTTCGTCGCCCGCACCGGCAACGACGAGTCCCCCCTCGGTCGCCGCCGCGGACTTGGTGATGATGTTGATCACGCCGTTGACGGCATTGGCGCCCCACAGCGAGGCGCCGGGTCCGCGGATGACCTCGATGCGTTCGATGTCGGCCATCACCGTGTCCTGCACATCCCAGTACACACCCGAGAACGTCGGCGTGTAGACGCTGCGCCCGTCCATCAGCACCAGCAGCTTGTTGGTGAAGCGCCCGTCGAAGCCGCGCGCGCTGACGGCCCAGGCATTCGAGCTGATCTGTCCGACCTGGATTCCCGGCGCCAGGCGCAGCGCGTCGGGAATCGTTCCGGCCCCGGAGCGGCGGATATCGTCTGCGGTGATCACGAAGACGGCAGCCGCCGCCTGGGACACCGTCTGCGGCTTCTTCGAAACCGACGTGATCTCCAGGTTGAGGACCTCCTTCAGATTGAGACCGAAGAAGGGATCGTCGTCTGCCGCCTGCACTGTCGGCAGGGCCACGGCAGCGGCGAGTCCGACCAGGATCTGCCACCGCATGCTGCGTGCATTGGTTCCCATGATTCCTCCAGTGCCTTGCTGAATGACTGCAACTCTTCGGAACAACCGTCGTCGACTTCCCGGTCAAGAGCGTCTCGACCGCTTCATCGACCCCCATGCGGTGCTCGCCGGCGTCGAGCGCGGTGCGTGATGGACTTCACGCACGCGGGGCAGCGCGTCACCGTCGACTCGGCGGCAACGCGCGATCTACTTCGCTTTCGGCAGCAGCCGGGGCGACTTGAGCTGCGAATCGGGGTCAGGAGCGAAGATTCATCCACACTTGATGTGGATCCGGACAAGCGGCGCGATTCCGGCGCGCGTCGGTTCCCGGGAACTTGTGTGCGTGCTTGATGGCGCAGAACCTCGAACCAGCGCCAGCACCGCATCGGTCACTTCCTGCTGGTGCCCGAGCAGCGCATGCCCGCCTTGCTCGAAGCCGAGGAAGCGCGCGCCCGCAATGTGCTCGGCGCTGTAGCGCGCCGACTCGTAGGTGCCGTAGCCGTCGTCGCGCGCGCTGATCGCCAGCGTCGGCGCCCGGATCGACTCCAGCGCCACGCGCGCAGCGCCCGTGGTCAGGCGCGAGTCGTTCAGCAGGCCGAGCCGGCGTGCGCTGACCACCGCATCCAGCAACTTGAGCGCCCAGTCGGGTGCCGGCAAAGCGGGGTCGGGCCGGTAGACCGCCGGCACCATCAACGCCAGGGCGCGCGTGCGATCGGGATGGCGGACCGCGAAGTGCAAGGCCGCCACCCCGCCAGCCGAGACACCCATCACTGCCGCCTCGCCAACCCCCATCGCGTCGAGCAAGCAGGCCAGACGGTCGGCTTGGCGCTGGCGCGATGGGTCGTCCGGAAACGGCGTGCGCAGGTAGCCGAAGCGCGATGACGCGCAGGCCGCGCGCCGCGAGGTCCCGCCCCAACGTCGGACCCTGGTCGAAGCCGCCGCCGCTGCCATGGATCATCAGCAGCGGCGGGCCGTCTGGCGGGCCGGCTTCGCCCAATTCGATGTTCCCGCACGCCGTTTGCAGCATTCGGCTGCCGTGCCGCACGCGCTCGCCGTGACGCTGCATGTCCTGCCTGAACTCCATCGAGACCCATCCGGTGAGCGCGAGCAAGGCCAGGACGACAGCGGAGATCCACCACTTCATACCTGAACTTTTCGAACGACGGCGCGAAGCGGTCATGACGAAACGCAATACGGCGTGCGGTCCGATCCAGGGCCCGCGACCTCACCAGCCGCGTCGCGCAGGGGATTCGGTGCCAGGACTGGAAGGACTAGACTGCGCCCAAACTGCCCCAGGTCACGACCGGGACGACTTGCCGGTCGGTATTCCTGTTTACCGGGAGATCGTCATGCCGACCACCATCAGATTCGGAAGCCGCGGAACCGAAGTCCTCGTGCTGCAGGCGCAGCTGAACCTCGCCTTTCCCGACAAGACGCCGCTCGCGCTCGACGGGGCCTTCGGCCCACTGACCCGCGGTCTCACCGTCGACTTCCAACGCAGCAAAGGGCTCGCGGCGGATGCGGTCGTCGGACCCAAGACCTGGGGCCAACTGGCGCTGGTGCGCGGCCGATCGGAAGCCCGCGACGTCGCGCGCACCTGCGGCAACGGGACCGCCGTGCCGCAGGCGAAGTTCCTGCTGGTCGGGCAGGCCCTGGCCAATCGCGCAACGCCGCGCAGTGGCAACGCAGCAGTCTCGTCCTTCGCCGGCGCCACCCCGACCAGCGGGACGTTCGCGGCAATCAGCGTCGCCGGCATGACCATCATCCCGCTCGTCGGCAGCAAGCACGAGGCCACGGCGCGCGGGGTGTACGGCACCAGCCTGCACTACGACCGGATCTTCCTGTCGGACGCCAAGGGCCTCGAGGGCCGGGCCTTCACGGCGCCGGTGCCCGTGCCGCCACTGGTGGTGGACTCGCTGCCATTCGGCGGCACGATACAGGTGCTCAACATCGGCACCTCGCCCGACCGCGACACGCTGATCCACGAGCTCGGCCATGCCTGGCAGTCGCAGCACCACAAGTCGGGCCACGTCTACGCCGCCAACTGCATCACCTGTCAGGGCGCGGCGCTGGCGGCCAACAAGCTGATCGCCGAGATCGATCCGAGCGTGAAGTCCCATGCACGCTGGCCGGTCAATTTCCCGATGTCCGCTTACGCCTATCGGCCGGGCAAGGCGTTTGGCGAATACGCTGGCGAGCAGATCGCGCAGCAGATCGAGCGCGGCGAAACCCCCATCCTGTCACGCGTCACGGGTGCAGCCGCCGGTGCCAACGACAGCGAGAACATGAAGAGTGTCGCGGGCGACAACGTCCGCATCGAAGACCGGCGTGCGAGCGGCGTGAAGATGTGACGCCCGCCGATCACGGCCCCACGGGCGAACGCGCGCGGTTCACCGCTTCGCCTCGCCGCGCCGCCGCCACTGCGCGTAGCGCAGGGCCAGCCGGTCGACCCATGCCATCACGCCCGTGTTGGCCGACGCCGTATCGCCGTGCAAGTCCAGTGGCGCGCCCTCGGGGCCGTACTGGGCCGCGAACAGGTCGAGCACCCGTTGGCGCACCAAACCACGCAGCGGTACATGGGCCAGCATGCCGTAGGTGGCGGCGCTGCCCTGGCTGGCCAGCGAAGGGTCGGCCTTCACCTCGGCCACCGCCTGCTTCAGGTCGCTCAGGTATTGGTCGACGACATCCAGGTGCTGGGCGGTGACCATCGCGTGCAGGCCCTCGGGCGACTGCAGTCGGTTGACGCTCCAGCCGCGTGCATCCATCCGGTCACCGACGGCGTAGATGGCCAGCGCGGGGTCACGCGCACCGTAGGCCAGCAGCGGACCGGACGGCTGGCCCAGCACGCGCAGCTCGGGCAACGCCGACACGCCGTCGCGCAGCCGCTCGAAGGCTTGCATCGTGCGCCGGGCCAGTTCGCGATAGCCCGCCACCCCGTGGTATTGCATCGCGGCCCAGGCCGCCGCGTAGGCGCCACCCGGCCGCGTGCCGAGCAGCGCGGGTGATGCAAACACACCGCCCGGCCAATCGGTCTGGACGAACATCTGGTGCTTCAGCAACGCCAGGTTGCGGTAGGTGATGGTGGAGGCACCCTTGGCCGCATAGCCGTACTTGTGCACGTCGGCCGAGATCGAACAGACACCGGGCACGCGGTAGTCCCAGGGCGGCAGGTCGATCCCGTTCAGCGCCATGAAGGGCAGGATGAAACCTCCGACGCAGGCGTCCACATGGAGCGGGATGCCGCGCCGCTGGGCGATCGCGCCCATCTCGGCGATCGGGTCGATGCCGCCATGCGGGTAGCCGGGGGCCGAGCCCAGGATCATCACCGTGTGGCGATTGATCAAGGGTTCGAGCCGCGCCAGGTCCGGCCGCAGCTGCGCATCCAGCGGCAGCAGGCGCGGCTCGATGCCGAAGTACTCGGCCGCCTTGAACCAGGCCACGTGCGCCGTCACCGGCAGGACCATCTGCGGCCGCGTCACGCCACGCGTCTTGCGCGCCAGGTCGCGATAGGTCTTGGCGGCGAGCAGGCAGCTCTCGGTGCCGCCCGAGGTGACGACGCCGCAGACCTGTTCGTCGCCATGCTGCAGACCCGCCACCCAGGCCACGATCTCGTTCTCGAGCTGCTTCAGGCTCTTGAAGGCGCCGGGGTTCAGGCCGTTGGCCGACGAGAACAGTTGGTAGGCCTGGGCCAGGAATCGTTCGTAGTCCTCGTCGATCCAGTAGACCAGGCTCCACAGCCGGCCATGGCGGTAGTCCGGGTCGTCGGCGCCGAGCGCGCGCAGTTCGGCCAGCAGCTCGTCGGGCTGGCGCCCTTCAGCGGGCAGCGATCGCTTCACATCCACTCCTTGAGCAGCAGCGCCAGCGCGATGCCGAGCTGGGTTCCGATCGCGTAGCCGATGACCCCGGTGCCGATGCCCGAGGCCAGCACCGTGCGGTCAGCGAGCTGACGCGCGACCATCGGCACGAAGGCCGGCGAGCAGATCGCGGCCACCGAGGTGACGAGGAAGGTGTCGACGTCGATGCCCGCCAGCCGGCACAGCAGCAGGTGCAGCAGCAGGCTGGCGACCACCGCGCCGGCCACGAAACCGAACAAGAGCAGGTCGCCGCCGCGCAGGCTGTCCAGCCGTGCCATCGACGCCACCGTGAAGCTGAAAACGTAGATCAGGAACATGCCGGCCTTGTAGGACGCCTTCAGCCGGCGCACCGGTCCCAGCAGAGACGCCGCCAGCCCCAGCGTGGCCAGCAGTGCGATCACGAGCGCGGTCGCCTGCGCGCCGCCGAACGCTTCGCCGATGCCGACCGCCAGCCCGACAACGACGGCAGCCGCGCCCAGGCTCTTCGCCACGGCCAACGCGCCAGTCCGGTTCAGGAGACTGGCGTAGTCCTCGTCGTAGGCAGCGGCGTCGATGTCGGGACCTGCCCTTGACTCGGTGGGTGGCCTCGGGGCAGTCAGCCAGCGCCGCGCCAGCGGCCGCGCTGCCGACAGCATGAACATCAGGTAGGCGGCGCCGACCACGGTGTCGAAGGCGTTGA
This sequence comes from uncultured beta proteobacterium, assembly GCA_963706655.1. Lineage (GTDB taxonomy): Bacteria > Pseudomonadota > Gammaproteobacteria > Burkholderiales > Burkholderiaceae_C > Rubrivivax. The sequence goes on along the minus strand of CAVPNN010000016.1, from coordinate 53,174 downwards.
ACAGCAGGTAGCGGGTCTCGCCGATGTCGAGCGCGGTCTTGATGGCGGCCAGGTTGGGTGTGCCGCCGGTGTAGACGCCGACCGCCAGGGCGGCCAGTTCATGCGGGGCCGCGACGCCGAGCTGCGCATAGATCGCGAACAGACCGATGGCGACGACGATGACGGCGAAAGTCGCCAGCGCCATCGACCAAAGCGCCTTGCCGGCAATTCGAGACCAGGCGCGCAGGTCGACGGTGAACAGGATCATCGGCAGTGCCAGCGCGATCGTCACTTCCGACAGCGTCTTCTGCACCGCAGCAGCTGCCTGCGGCAGCAGCCCGAGGTTGCCCACCAGCAGCCCGGCGGCATAGCACAGCACGATGGTGCCGACCCGGGCCGCCCAGGCGTGCTGGTGCACGAGCCACAACGCCAGCACCGGTGTGGCCAGGAAGACCAGGGCCAGCAACGCGCTCATCGGCGGCTCACCACGCCGGCCGCGTCGAACGAAGGGGCTTGATTGCCAAGGTGGATGAGTGCCATGTGCAGCGCCGATGCTAGCGTGCACCAGGACCGGTGCCAGATCTCGAACACCCTTGGTCGCCGGCATGCCATGGCCCCTACCATGGGAGGATCCGTTCGCGCCTGGCCAGGACTCCACGATGATCTTCAGACAACTGCTCGACCCGACTTCCTCGACCTACTCCTATCTGCTCGCCGACCCCGACACGCGCGACGCCGTGCTGATCGACCCGGTGTTCGAGCAGGTCCGGCGCGACGCGGCATTGCTGCGCGAACTCGATCTTCGGCTGCTCACCACGCTCGAGACCCACGTGCATGCCGACCATGTCACCGGGGCCTGGCTGCACCGGCAACGCCTGGGCAGCCGCATCGGACTGTCAGCCGCAGGGGGAGCCGAGGGTGCCGATGACCGGCTCGTGCAGGGCGACCGCGTCCCGTTCGGGCGGCGCCACCTGTCGGTGCGCGCCACGCCCGGGCACACGAACGGCTGCCTGACCTATGTGCTGGACGACGAGGGCATGGCCTTCACCGGCGACAGCCTGCTCATCCGGGGCTGCGGTCGGACCGACTTCCAGCAGGGTGACCCGCACCTGCTGTTCCGGTCGGTGCACGAACAGATCCTGTCGCTGCCGGCATCGTGCCTGCTCTACCCGGGCCATGACTACCGGGGCCTGACCGTCACCAGCGTGGCCGAGGAGCAGCGCTTCAATCCGCGCCTCGGTGGCGACAGCAATGAGGACGACTTCGCCGGCTACATGAACCACCTGGGCCTGCCACATCCGAAGCTGATCGACGTCGCGGTGCCGGCCAACCTGCGATGCGGCCGGCCCGCCGACGAGGCCGAGCCACCGGCCGAACCCGACTGGGCGCCGCTGACCTGGACCTTCGCAGGATTGTGGGAGATCGATCCGCAGGCACTCGAGGAACGCCTCGGCGAGGTGCAGGTGCTGGACGTGCGCGAGCAGCTCGAGTTCGACGGCCCGCTCGGCCGCATCGATGGTGCCCGCCTGATGCCGATGACCGAGCTGGCGGCGCGCGTCGGCGAACTCGACCGCGCCCGCCCGGTGGTCACGGTCTGCCGATCGGGCACCCGCTCGGCGCAGGCCGCACTGCTGCTGGGCAAGTCAGGCGTGGCGCAGGTGGCCAACCTGGCCGGCGGCATGCTGCGCTGGCGCGCCCAGGGCCACCCGGTGCGCGGCGGCGTCGACTGACCCTCCCGCTACCAGTCCCAGGCGCCGAGTTGCTCGTCGGCCAGGTAGTAGACCTTGTCGCCGATCTGCACGCTGCGGTCGCCGAGCAACCGGTAGCCGCCACCGGACTGTTCGCCGGCCACGATCAGGGGCTTGTCGACCATGGTCCTGGCCGCGGTGTCGATCTCCACCCGTTGCAATCCGCGCTGCGTGGCCCCCGAGCCGTCCTGCACGTAGATGGGCAAGGCCACGCGCATCGTGCTGCCGACGCTGAACAGGTTCACGCCATGGCTTGAGTGGTCGAGCGCGCTCTGGCTGCCGCTCTTGCCGTAGGTCCGGACCCCGAGCTGCAACGGCTTGGCCGGGTCGGCCACGTCGAACAGGGCGAGCTTCACGCCGCCCACCTGGCCGGTGTCGGTTGCGTCCTTGCCAATCCCGAACAGCAGACCATTGCCCATCGGGAACAGATAGTCCGAGAAGCCGGGAATCAGCAGTTCGCCCACCGCCTTCGGATCGGCCGGGTTGCTCAGGTCGAGCACGTACAGGGGGTCGGTCCGGCGGAAAGTGACCACATACCCGCGGTCGCCGATCAGGCGCACGGCATACACCTGCTCGCCCGGTTTTCCGAGCGCTGCCGGCCGCTGCGCATTGGGCAGCGTGGCCACGCGCTGGAGCGTGTGGTCGCTGCTGCGTTCACGCAGGATCGTGAGCGTCGCGGGCGACGGCGCCATCGCCGCGGGATCGGCGGTCGTCAGCATGAACCAGCCTGTTTCACCGGTAAAGGTGAGCACGCGCAGGTCACCGTTCCACTCGCTCATTCGGTAGGAGCGCTTCTGCCAGTCCCAACCCAGGTGTCCCTCGACTTCACCCGATCCGCGGTAGTCGATGACCGCTCCGTTGAGCGAGAACTTGTGCAGGTCGGTACTGGTCTGGGGCGCGAAGCGCAAACCCTCGGCCTGGACCGTGTAGGCGTAGCGTGTGGTCGCCAGGTAGAGCGAGCTGTTCGACATGTAGAGCGCTTCGGTGCCACCGACGAAGCAGCGGCTGCTGCGGCTCAAGCCCGATGCCTGCAGGTCGATCACGGTGACCGTCGTGATCTCGATGCCGAGCGACGCGTTCTTCGGTTGCACATAGCAGTCCGTTTCGACGACGAGTGGCTGCGCGGCCCCGCCATTGATCCGGATCGTGGGCAGCACGTCGCTGCTCTTGAGGCCGGCGACCATTGCCGCACGCTCGCTGTCGGGCACGCTCGTCGGCAGCGCCTCAACCGCCAGTTGCGGTGAATGCTGGGTCACGAGGTAGAGCAGGTTGCCGATCAGACGGCTTCCGATCAGACGGCCGTCGATGCTCAGGCGGTCGGTCAGGACCGGGTTCGCTGGGTCCGTTGTGCTCAGCAGATCCAGCGCGACCGTCTCGCGCACCCGTTGTGGAGGCTCCGGCAGCAGGCTCACGATGTCGCAGCCGCCACGTCCATCGCACAGGTCGAGCCTGTAAAGCAACTGACTCTGGCCGAGCACGGCGACCCGCTGGGCGCCGCTCGCCAGGTACAGGCCCTGCGGCACGATGTTGGCGTCCTTGTCGAACGGCAGAACGGTCAGGCCGGCCTTCTGCACCGATCCGTCGCCCAGGCGCCGGTGGGCCTGGACACGCGCGGTCGGTTGACCGGTCACACCGAACGGGGAACTCTGCAGGCTGTACAGGAAGTCGCCATCGGTCTTGAGCAGATCGGCCTCGTCGACACCCTGCTCCTGCACGGTCGTGCCCGATCGCTCGACGGAAGTGGCTGCGGCGGCGCCGATTGCGCCATTGGCGTCCGCGGACTCGCTGGTCGTGACCAGGACGCCGCCGAAGAAGACATCACCCGACACGACCCGCTGTTGCGCGTTGCGGTCCTGCAGCTTGGTCCGGATGAAGTCCATCAGTTCGCCCGGCGACGACGCGGCCAGCGCGCCTTCGCCGGGCTGGGCCACGATCGGCTCGGGCTCCTCGACGCTGGTGCCACCACCACCGCCGCAGCCCGCCATCACGAGGGCGACCGCCCCGACGACCAGCGCGGACCGGCCGCGCCACAGTGCCCAGGCCCGCGCGCGCGCCTCCTTCATCGTCGTGTCGTTCACGTGTCTCTCCTTGCTTGTGCCTGGATGGCGTGGGATAATATTCCACGTATGGTGACTGCCTGTCAACCCCTGACGTCATGAACGACCGCGCGACACTTGTGCTGGACTGCCTGCTGAGAACGCTCAGGCCGGCGGTGCGCCTGCTGCTGCGCAGCGGGGTGACCTATCCGGTCTTTGCAGCGGCACTCAAGCGCGTGTTCCTCGAGGCCGCGCAGCACGAACTCGGCGAGACCGGCATGGCACGCACCGACAGCGCACTGACTCTGCTGAGCGGCGTGCACCGGCGCGATGTGCGCACGATCTTGCGCCAGCCGGCAGCGGCCGATCAATCGACCTCGACGCCGCTCAGCCTCGCCACGCAGGTCGTCGCACGCTGGCTGCACGACGCCAGGTTTCTCGACGCCGACGATCAACCCAGGGCGCTCGACCGGGGCCCAGGCGAGGGCTCGTTCGACGACCTGGTCGCGCGCGTCAGCCGCGACGTGCGGCCGCGCGCCATGCTCGACGAACTCAAACGACTCGGCGTGGCCGAAGAAGGCGAAAAGGACGTCCGGCTGCTGGCCAGTGGTTTTGCGCCGCGCCAGGGTCTTGCCGAGATGAGCGAGCTCTTCGCCGACAACCTGCACGACCATCTCGCGGCATCGTCGGCCAACCTGCTCGGCCGCGGCAACTATCTCGAGCAGTCCGTCTTCGTGGACCAGATCACCGCCGCCTCCGCGGACCAGTTGCACAAGGCTTCGGCGCAGGCCTGGAAGACCGCGTTCAAGCAGGTGATGGGCAAGGCGCAAGCGCGCTTCGACGCCGACGCAGTTCATGCCCCTGCCGACGAGCGCCGCCACCGTGCACGCTTCGGCGTCTACTTCTTCAGTGAACAGGAAGGCCCCACACCGTGACGCAACATCGACTCAAGCTGCTCGCCTGCGCGCTGCTCGCCCTCGTGGCCGGCTGTGGACCGGGCACCGGCGGCACCGGCACCGGACTGTCCGCAGATCGCCTTGCACAGTTCGGCGCCCTCCCGGCCAGCGTCTGCACCGCGGCATTTGCCGATCAACTGACCTGCGTGACGGGCGCGCAGACCCCCGACGTCAACCAAGGAACACTCGTGGTCCATTACGCCGACATTGCGACGGGCCGCAACGTGACCGTCGACATCGCCGACAACGGCATCGAACTCAACGCGCGCTGCCAGAAACTGCGCTTCGTCGGAGACTGGGGCATCACGGCGTCAAATGACGCACGCTTCTTCGGTCACGTCACGCAGGACCAGGTCGCGCAGGCGCAGCCGGCAACGCTTTCGGTGATGTCGGTCCCGCAAGCGGGCGCCGACGACCTGTCGGTCACCTTGCGTGCTGCGGACGGGCGCATCCTCTTCGGTCCGGTGACGCTGCAGCGCGAAGCGGTCCCGGTTGCTCCGACCGCAGCCTGTCCCTGACCCGGGCGGGCGCCGCGGGCACGGCGCGAACAATCCGTGACGGCTTTCGCTGCGTTCCCGCTTCGAACGGGTCACGCCGGGGGTTGCGGCTGCAACGGGGGCATACTGGACACTTCACAGGGGGCAAGCACAATGGGCGTCACGAGGACATTTCAGCACCGGGACTACGAGTTGCATTGCAGCGCAAGCGCCGTGGGGAGTGGCAAGTTCACGCCAGCCGTGGTCGTCTCCAAGCAGGTCTGGCCGACACGTCCTCGAACCATCGCCGTCCCGAGGGGCGACCATTCGACCGAAGAATCCGCCATCGATGCCGCGCGCAACCAGGGCATCGAGTGGATCGTGAACTACGGCTAGACGCAGCGTCGAGCGCGGGGCCGGAATGCGGACAGCCGGGCCGCTGAAGCAGATCGAGGCTGGCGCGCTCAGCATCGGCTATGTCGACACCGGGCCGGCCGACGGAACTCCGGTTCTGCTGATGCACGGTTTCCCGTACGACATCCATGCCTACGCTGAGGTGGTGCCCATCCTGGTCGCCCAGGGCTGTCGGACCATCGTTCCCTACCTGCGCGGATTCGGTTCGACCCGTTTCCTCGACGAGGCCACTGCGCGCTCGGGCGAGCAGGCCGCGCTCGGCGCCGACCTGCTGGCGCTGATGGACGCGCTTGGCCTGCCACGTGCGGTGCTCGCGGGCTATGACTGGGGCGGCCGTGCGGCCTGTGTCGTGGCTGCGCTGTGGCCCGAGCGCTGCGCCGGTCTGCTCACGTTCAACAGCTACAACATCCAGGACATCGCCCATGCGATGTCGGCCGACCTGCCAGAGAACGAACACCGCCTGTGGTACCAGTACTACCTGCACAGCGAGCGCGGCCGCGCTGGCCTGACCCGTGATCGGCGCGCTTTCTGCCGCCTGCTCTGGCAACTCTGGTCACCGAGCTGGCGCTTCGACGATGCGACCTTCGACCGCAGTGCCATCGCATTCGACAACCCGGACTTCGTCGAAGTCGTCCTTCACTCCTACCGGCACCGCTTCGGTCTCGTGGCGGGCGATCCTGCCTGCGAACGGATCGAACAGCGTCTGGCGCAGCAGCCGCCGATCCAGGTGCCGACGATCAGCTTCGACGGCGCCGACGACGGCGTGCGTGCACCTGCCTCGGCGCTCCAGCATGCACGCCACTTCACCGGGCCCCGCTCGCATCGCGTGGCAGCCGGGGTCGGCCACAACATGCCGCAGGAGGCCCCGCAGCGCTTCGCGCAGGCCGTGCTGGAGCTCGTCCGCGCCGCCTGATGCCACGAGCGCGCGCGATGCGACCGATTTGCGGCGGCCTCGTCCGGTCGTCATAATCGGACCGGGCGCTGAGGGGCGCCTGTCCGCACAAGAGGCTCTCACCCTCGATCCGTCTCGTTTCGACCTGACAGACCCATTGTCTTCGTTGGCCCATCGCGGTGCTGGCCCTCAACGAATCAAGGATCACTGTCATGGTTTCATCCGCCCCACACCTTTCACCGTCGCCTGCAGCGACATCGGCACGCCCCTGCGGGTGCGCACGATGACAACGCCGCTGGACGAACTCAAGACCCGTGCGCGCATCCACCTCAATGGCGTGCGCCACGATCAACCGGACCTCAGGCTCCGCGACTGCCTCAACCAGGCGGCCCGAGAGGTCGGCTTTCTCCATTGGGAGCAGGGCCGCCAGGTCCTGGGTGGCGAAGCAGTCGCGGGCGACGACATGGGCACGTTGTGGCATGCACCGCGCTGCGACTCGTTGTTGAACGCATGGTTTGCCAACTACGCCGAGGCGCGCGCTGCGCTGGAGTCCGAACCGGGCGCCGTCCTGCTGCCCTACCGGCGCCAGTTCATCGTGGCGAACGACCCGTTCATTCGCGAACTCGGTCTCGACCCGGACGACGCCGCCTGGGCTGGTGCGGGACATGATCTGGTCGGCGCCTACGCCGGCGAGTCATGGTCGGCCTTGGCCCTGCAACGACTGAAGGCGCCCGCGTCGACATTCGCTGCCGCTCGAACTGCGGTGCGCGCGCCGCCTTCGCCAAGCCAGCACTGACGGCCCGACGCCCTGGGCCTGGGTACCCGCCTTCGCAAACGACGGCGGGCGACGCAAGAAGGGCCGACACCTCTCGGTGTCGGCCCCGCCGGACAGCTGGGGCGTCGTGCCTCAGCCCATGTGCAGTCCGCCGTTGCAGCTGAAGTCGGCGCCGGTCGTGAAGCCGGAATCCTCACCTGCCAACCAGGCCACCACGGACCCGATCTCTTCGGGTGTGCCCAGGCGCTTGACCGGGATCGTCGCGACGATCTTTTCCAGGATCTCGGGCTTGATGGCACGGACCATCTCGGTGCCGATGTAGCCCGGGCTGACGGTGTTGACCGTCACGCCCTTGGCCGCCATTTCCTGGGCCAGCGCCATCGTGAAGCCGTGCATGCCGGCCTTGGCCGCCGAGTAGTTCGTCTGACCGGCCTGGCCCTTCTCGCCGTTGACCGAACTGATCTGGATGATGCGGCCCCAGCCCTTCTCGACCATGCCCGGCACGACCTGCTTGGTCACGTTGAACATGCTGTTGAGGTTGGTGTCGATCACCGCGTGCCAGTCATCCGGCGTCATCTTCAGGAACATGCGGTCACGCGTGATGCCGGCGTTGTTGACCAGCACCTCGATCGGCCCATGTTCGTCGGTCGCCTTCTTGAACGCGGCAACGGTCGAATCCCAGTCGGCGACATTGCCGACCGAGGCGATGAAGTCATAGCCTTCGGCCTTCTGCTCGTCCAGCCACTTCTTGAAATCACGGCTCGGGCCGCAGCCGGCGATGACCTTGAAGCCTTCCTTGTGGAGGCGCTGGCAGATCGCAGTTCCGATGCCACCCATGCCACCGGTCACATATGCCACTCGTTTCGTCATGTTTGTCTCTCCTTGTGTGAAATTTGATGCCGGCTCTCAGCGCTCGACTGTCAGCGCCACGCCCATGCCGCCGCCGATGCACAGCGATGCAATGCCCTTCTTGGCGTCGCGCCGCTGCATTTCATGCAACAACGTGACGAGGATACGGCAGCCGGACGCACCGATCGGATGGCCAATGGCGATCGCCCCGCCGTTGACGTTGACCTTGCTGGTGTCCCAGCCCATTTCCTGGTGCACGGCGCAGGCCTGGGCCGCAAAGGCTTCGTTGATCTCCAGCAGGTCCAGGTCGGCCGCCTTCCAGCCGGCACGCTCGAGCGCGCGTTTGGCCGCCGGCACCGGGCCCATGCCCATGATGCTGGGGTCGAGTCCGGCCGAGGCGTAGCTGGCGATGCGCGCGAGCGGCTTCAGGCCGAGCTTGTCGGCATGCTTGGCACTCATCACGACGACACCGGCGGCGCCGTCGTTCAGGCCCGAGGCATTGCCGGCCGTCACGCTGCCCGCCTTGTCGAAGGCCGGACGCAGTCCGGCCAGGCCTTCCGCGCTGGACTTGCGGTTGATGAATTCGTCGGCCGCGAACACCACCGGGTCGCCCTTGCGTTGCGCAATCGAGACCGGGACGATCTCGTCCTTGAACTTGCCGGCGTCCTGCGCCGCCGCCGCCTTCTGCTGGCTGGCCAGCGCAAGCGCGTCCTGCGCGTCGCGCGTGATGCCGTACTTCTTGGCCACGTTCTCGGCCGTGATGCCCATGTGGTACTGGTTGTAGACGTCCCACAGGCCGTCGACGATCATCGAGTCGATCATCTTCCAGTCGCCCATGCGCTGACCATCGCGCGAACCCATCAGCACATGCGGCGACAAACTCATGTTCTCCTGACCACCCGCGATCACGATGTCGGAGTCGCCGTCGCGGATCGCCTGCGCCGCCAGCATCACGGCCTTGAGTCCCGAGCCGCAGACCTTGTTGATGGTCATCGCCGGCACATGGTCGCCAAGACCGGCCTTGATGACCGCCTGGCGTGCCGGGTTCTGCCCTGTCCCCGCCTGCAGCACCTGGCCGAGGATGACTTCTCCGATCTGGTCACCGCTCAGCTTGGCGCGCACCAGCAGTTCCTTGAGCACGATGGCGCCCAGCTCTGCAGCGGCTGTCTTGGCCAGCGTGCCGCCGAACTTTCCGACCCCCGTGCGGGCTGCTGCGACGATGACGATGTCGGTACTCATGGCTGTCTCCTTGTCGATTGAATCCGGGGCTCAGGCCTTGGCCTTGACATAGCGGCCCGGCGCCGGCTCGATGGCCTTGAAGCCATGGCCGCCAGGCGCCTTCGGCGCAGGCACCAGCTTGCCGCCCATCGGCTTGAGCCAGCCACTCCACTCCGGCCACCAGCTGCCCGGGTGCTCGGTCGCGCCCTTGAACCAGGTCTCGGCGTCGGCGGGCAACTTGTCGTTCGTCCAGTAGCAGCGCTTGCCCTTGGCCGGCGGGTTGATGACGCCTGCGATATGGCCCGATGCGCCGAGCACGAAGCGCTTCTTGCCGGACATCACACCGGTCGAGGCATAGGCGGCCTGCCACGGCACGATGTGGTCTTCGCGCGAGCCATAGATGAACACCGGCGCGTCGACCGCGCCCAGGTCGAGCGACTCGCCGCAGACGGTCAGCGCGCCGGGCACCTTGAGCTCGTTGGTGAGGTAGGTATGGCGCAGGTACCAGCAATACATGGGCCCGGGCAGGTTGGTCGAGTCACCGTTCCAGTACAGCAGGTCGAACGGCGGCGGTGACTCGCCCTTGAGGTAGTTGCCGACCACATAGTTCCAGACCAGGTCGTTCGGGCGCAGGAAGCTGAAGGTGGTGGCCAGTTCCTGCCCCTTGAGCAGACCGGGCCCGCCCGGTGCGTGTTCCCCGATCGTCATGTCGCGCAGCTGGACCGAGGCCTCGTCGATGAAGATCTCGAGCACGCCGGTGCTCTCGAAGTCGAGCAAGGTGGTCAGCAGCGTCACCGAATTCGCCGGCTGTTCGCCACGCGCGGCCAGCACGGCAAGTGCCGTTGCCAGGATGGTGCCGCCGACACAGAAACCGAGCGTGTTGATCGTCTTGGCCTTGCACAGCGCCTGCACGACCCGGATCGCCTCGATCGCGCCGGTCTCGATGTAGTCGTCCCAGGTCGTGGCCTTGAGTGAGTCGTCCGGGTTGCGCCAGCTCACGACGAAGGTGCGATGCCCCTGTTCGACGGTGTAGCGGATGACCGAGTTCTCGGGTTGCAGGTCCAGGATGTAGTACTTGTTGATGCAGGGCGGGATGAAGAGCATCGGCCGCTCGTGCACCTTGGCCGTCAGCGGCTTGTATTCGATGAGCTGGAACATCTCGTTCTCGAACACGACGGTGCCTTCGGTCGTGGCCACGTTGCGGCCGACCTCGAACACGCTCTCGTCGGTCTGCGAGACATGGCCCTTCTTGACGTCCTCGAACAGATGCTGCAGGCCGGTCGCGAGGCTCTCGCCCTGCGTGTCGACCGCCTTCTTGAGCGCCTCGGGGTTGAAGGCCAGGAAGTTGCTCGGGCTCGACGCATCGATCCATTGCTGGACGGCAAAGCGCACGCGCGCCTTCGTCTTGGCATCGCCTTCGACCGCCTCGGCCATCTGCATCAGGGTGCGCGCGTTCAGCAGGTACATCGCCGCGGTGTGGGCCGACGCCGGGTTGTCCCGCCATTCCTGGCCGGCAAAGCGCCGGTCCACCATCGGCGTGGCGGTCGGCGACGCCGATCCCTGCGAGCGCTGCAGCGTCGTGTTCCAGACATCGGTGACGCTCTTCACGTACTCGCCCTGCAGTTCGCCCAGGCGCTGAAGCGGCAGATTCAAGCCGCTGAACGATTTCAACATGCCCCCGACCGTGGCCCCGAAGGCCTGTACAGGGTCGTTCGGAAGGGCAGCGCGCGGCGCGGGCTTCGGGGTCGGCTTGGATTTGCTGGGCATCTGGGAAAACTCCTGTTGATCGGACCGACAATGCAAGCCCCGCCCGGGGCCCGGCTCGCCAGCGGCGCTGTCAGTCTTGTACTTGTACGCTCGACGGCTTACCGTGTCATGACGTGGGTTTTCATTTTATGAAATCATGATCCATCTGTCGAGATGTACCTGATCGCGCTCGCCTGGACCTATGTCGTGTTGCTGATGGCGTTGGCCGAGGCCATGTCGCCCCAGGGTAGCGTGCTTGGCGCCTTCTTCACGCTCATGCTGTACGGCGTGTTGCCCTTGTCGATCGTGTTGTTCGTGTTCGGAACACCGTATCGGCGCAGGGCGCGCCGCGCTGCCGAAGCCGCTGCGGCCGCGGCCGAATCAGCCCCCTCACCCGAGTCGCCACACGGCCGCGCCAAGCCGGCCGCTGACGCCGTCGCGCCGGTGCGAGAAGAAGCGTGACGGGTCGCTGAAGGTGCACTGCCCGGCCGACGCCGACCGGACACCGAGGGCGCGCAGCCGCTCCGTCGCCAGGGCCGGCAGATCGGCCAACCAGCGCGGACTGCCGTCGCTGCCGGCGCGAAAGCGGAAGTGCGCGCAACTCCCCTGCCCGGGATCGGCCCCGAACGCCGCCAGCACGTCCGCGCCGACCTCGAATTGTGTCGGGCCGATGCACGGCCCGGTCCAGGCCCAGAGCTCCTGCGGCGCGCAGCCGGCACCACCGCACAGCGCCGCCACGGTGTTTTCGAGCACGCCGGCAGCCAGGCCGCGCCAGCCTGCGTGCGCTGCCGCGACGGCTCGCCCCTGCGGCGCCGCCAGCAGCACCGGAAGGCAGTCAGCGACCTGCACGACACAGGCCACTTCTGGATCGTCGGTCCAGCAGGCGTCGGCCTCGGGCGCCGCCTGGCCAACATCGGCGCGGCCGATCCGAACGACACGGGTGCCATGGACCTGGCGCAGCCAGACCGGTGGCCGCCCGATGGTTGCCGCGAAACGGCGCCGGTTCTCGGCCACGGCCGCCGGGTCGTCGCCCACGGCCAGACCCAGGTTCAGGCTTGCATAGGGCCCGCCACTGACCCCGCCGGCGCGCGTGCTGACGCAGGCCCCAACGGGCGCATCCCACGACGGCGCAAGCACCTCAGACGGCGCGATCACTCCGCATCCGGGCAGGCTTCGGGGCGTGTCTTCTCGAACGCGTCGAGCTGCATGCAGTGTTCGAACACGCGCATCACCTGGGGAACGTGATCGAGACGGCATTCGAACCGTAGCGCGTTGAAGATCTGCGGCACGAGCGCGCAGTCGGCCAGCGTCGGCGTGTCGCCATGACAGAACAGCGCCGGCTGCGCCGCCAGCTGGCTCTCGACAGCCTCGAGCCCGGTCTCGACCCAGTGCCGGTACCAGCGGTTCTTGTCATCCTCGCTCACCTTCAGCGAGTGCACCAGATAGCGCAGCACACGCAGATTGTTCAGCGGGTGGATCTCGCAGGCGATGTCCAGCGCCAGCGCACGCACGCGTGCCCGCGCCACCGGGTCGGGCGGCAGCAGCGGCGGCTTCGGGTGCGTTTCCTCCAGGTATTCGATGATGGCCAGCGACTGCAGGATCGAGTGATCACCATCGCGCAGCAGCGGCACCAGGCGCGTGGCCGACACCGACCCGTAGGACTCCGCAAGGTGTTCGCTGCGCGCCAGGTGCACCGGCCGGTAGTCGTAGTCCAGCCCTTTGAGGGCGAGCGCGATGCGAACGCGGTAGGACGCCGAAGAACGGAAGTAGTTGAACAGTTCCATCGTCAGATCACCTCGACCATCAGGTCCGGCAGGCCGGCGATCCGGCCCGTCATCACATCCCCGCGCGCGACCGGCCCCACGCCCGCCGGCGTCCCGGTGAAGATCAGGTCACCGGGCCGAAGGGTCCAGGCCGCACTGAGTTGTTCGATCGTCTCGTTGACGCTCCAGATCAGATCGGCCAGGTCGCCGGACTGTTTGTGCACACCGTTCACCGCCAGCGTGACCGCGCCGCGCGTGAGTTCACCCGTCTGTGCCTTCGGCACGATCGGACCGATCGGCGCCGACTGCTCGAAGGCCTTGCCGATGCACCAGGGCCGGCCCTGCTTCTTCATGTCGTTCTGCAGGTCGCGCCGCGTCATGTCCAGACCGACGGCATAACCCCAGATGTGCTGGGCAGCGTCGGCGGCCGCGATGCGCTGCCCGGCCTTGCCGGCGGTCCCGATCGCGACCACCAGCTCGATCTCGTGGTGCAGGTTGGCCGTCAATGTCGGGTAGGCCATGCGCCCGGTCTCGCCAGCCGCCACCGGCAATACCGCATCGGCCGGCTTCATGAAGAAGAAGGGGGGCTCGCGCCCGGTATGGCCCATCTCCTGCGCATGCTCGGCATAGTTGCGCCCTACACAATAGATGCGGTGCACCGGGAAACCGCCTCCACCAGCAACGGGCAGCACGACCGGCGCAGTGGGTGCGAAGACAAGACTCATCGTGATCCTCCTGACAGTGCAATCGATCATGCCATGCCACTACACTGGCCTGCATGCCCGTGCCGCAACGCATCCACTTCTGCAGAGTCTGCGGCCAGCCGACCAGGTACCAGATCCCAATCGACGACAACCGCGAACGTGCCGTGTGCGCGGCCTGCGGCGAGATCCACTACGAAAACCCGCTCAACGTCGTCGGCACGGTTCCCGTCTGGCAGGACAGCGTGCTGCTGTGCCGCCGCAACATCGAGCCCCGGCGCGGCTTGTGGACCTTGCCGGCCGGATTTCTGGAGCTCGGAGAGAGCACCGAGCAGGGCGCAAACCGCGAGACCGACGAAGAAGCCGGCGCACGGATCGAGATGCTGGGCCTGTTCACGGTGCTCAATGTGGTGCCGGTCGGGCAAGTGCACTTCTTCTACCGCGCCCGTCTGCTCGATACGGATTTCGCTCCGGGACCCGAGACGATCGAGGCGCAGTTGTTCGCCGAACACGAAATCCCGTGGGATCAGATTGCCTTTCGCACCGTGCGCGAGACCCTGCGGCATTACTTCGCCGATCGCGCCGCGGGTCATTTCGAGCTGCATGTGGGCAACATCGGATGACATACCCTGTCAGCCGCGCAGCGTCGCCGCGCGTTCAAGGCGACGACCGATTCGCGATCCATCAACCAGGAGCACCCTTCATGAGCACGCGCCGTCAATTCATCCAGATCATTCCGGTCGCCGGTCTTGCCGCGCTGTCCTCGGGCGGCGCACAGGCCGCGATGGTCGACGAGAACGAGGCCCAGGCCAAGGCGCTCGGTTATGTCAGCGATGCGGCACGTGCCAACAAGTCCAAGTACAAGCAGTACGCAGCCGGTCAGCTGTGCAGCAACTGCGCGCTGTACCAGGGCAAGGCGTCCGATCCTGCGGCGGGTTGCGCACTGTTCCCCGGCAAGCAGGTGGCCGGCGCAGGCTGGTGCAGTGCCTACGCGAAGAAGGCCTGATCGACGCGCAGACTTGACAAGGGCCCCTGATGGGGCCCTTTTGCGTTGAGGCCGGCATTGTCAAGCGGATGCACCTGAACAGCCCAAGACTCCGTTAGCATCTTTCACTTGGAGGTAGCCAGTGGGTCCTTGATTTCGCCCGCGCGGGTGATCGTTGGGTGCAACCGGTCGACCAGACTTGCCCCCATCGGATACCGGAAGCGAGCGGAATGCCGCCCCTTGCATTGGTAGTTGGCGGTTCGACTTCGATCGGGTTGATGCAAGAGCCGGTTCGCGAGAAGCGCAAAGCGCCACGCCTACCGACTGCCCCTGTGAGGAGACATTGCCATGAGTCCTTCCACTTTCGTCTTACCCCAGGTCGCAGTCGGATTCGCCTGCGTGGCACATGCCTGGAAGGCCCACGAGGCCGAGTTGCGTGGCTACCTCCAGCACCGGCTGGGCGATGCCAACGCGGCAGACGACGTCTTGCAGGACGTCTTTGTCAAGGCGATGCGTCAGGGCGAGGGCTTCTGCACCCTGACCAACGCCCGCGCCTGGCTGTTCCAGGTCGCCCGAAATGCGTTGGTCGACCGGGCCCGCACCCTGCATCCCACCGAGCTGCTGGCCGACGATGCACCGATTGCCGACCCGGGCGTGGCCGAGCTGGCGCCGGTCGATGCGCTGGCGGAGTGCTTGACCACCGTCATCGGCAAACTGGCGCCGGAAGAAGCCGCGCTGCTGCGGGCATGCGACCTGCAGGGCCAGACCGTTCGCGCGTATGCGCAGTTGCACGGGCTGAGCCTGGCGGCCACCAAATCGCGGCTGCTACGGGCACGCGGGCGCTTGCGCGAGCGGCTGGTGGCCGATTGCCGGGTTGGTTTCGACGACGCCGGATCCGTCTGCTGCCACTTCCCACGGCAACCTGCCGGCTGAAGACCCCATGACGCCTGGCTGAACCGGCGTGAATCCATTTGCGGGCTTGTTCGTCTCCTTGTCAGAGAACACGAACCAGGACCCCAAAGGATTCCAACATGAGCCAACTTGCTACCTGGCTACTGCGCCAGCCCGCCGAGCGCCTGTCCCGGCAGCATCCGCGCGTCTTCTTGATCGTCGCGGCGCTGGCTGTCGCCCTGCTGTATTCGGCGCTGCTGCCGGTATCCGAAGCCCTGGTCGCGCTGTTGCCGGTCGATCGGGCCAGTCACCTGGGCGGCGCACTGCAGTTTTTCATCTACGACGCGCCCAAACTGTTGTTGTTGCTGACGGCGGTGGTGTTCGTGATGGGCATGGTCAATTCCTACTTCACCCCCGAGCGCACGCGCGCACTGCTGGCGGGCCGCGCCGAGGGGGCGGCCAACGTGATGGCCGCCAGCCTGGGCGTGGTGACCCCGTTTTGCTCCTGCTCGGCCGTGCCGCTGTTCGTCGGCTTCGTCCAGGCCGGTGTGCCGCTGGGTGTGACGTTCTCGTTCCTGATCGCGGCGCCGATGGTCAACGAGGTCGCGCTGGCGCTGTTGTTCGGCATGTTTGGCTGGCGCGTCGCGTTGCTGTACATGGGGCTGGGCCTGACGATCGCCATCGTGGCGGGCTGGGTGCTGGGACGGATGAAGATGGAGAAATACCTCGAGGATTGGGTGCGCGAGATACCGCGTGTCTCCGCCGGTCCCGACGACCGGCCTTTGACACTCTCCGAGCGCATTGACGCCGGGCTGACCAGCGTGCGTGAGATCGTCGGCAAGGTCTGGCCCTACGTGCTGATCGGCATCGCACTGGGCGCGGTGATCCACGGCTGGGTGCCGCAGGACTTCATGGCCGCAATCATGGGCAAGGACGCCTGGTGGTCGGTGCCGCTGGCGGTGCTGATCGGGGTTCCGATGTACAGCAGCGCCGCCGGCGTGATCCCGGTTGTGCAGGCCTTGCTGGCCAAGGGAGCTGCGCTGGGCACTGTGCTGGCCTTCATGATGAGCGTGATCGCACTCTCGTTGCCCGAGATGATCATCCTGCGCAAGGTTCTCAAGCTGCGTCTGATCGCCACATTCGTGGCCATCGTGGCGACCGGAATTCTGATCGTCGGTTCCATTTTCAACGCGGCGCTCTGAGCGCCATTCGCACCAGTTTTACAATCCAAGGAGCAAATCATGGACATCAAGGTACTCGGTGGCTGCTGTGGCAGCAGTTGCGACAGCACGATCAAGCTGATCGACGAGGTGGCCAAGGCGAGCGGTACGGCTGTCAGCGTGCAGAAGATCACGGACAGCCGCGACGTCGCGCGCTATGGCGTCATGTCCACGCCCGGCGTCGTCATCGACGGCAAGGTCGTGCACGTTGGCAGCGTGCCAGCGCGTACGCTGGTCGAGCAATGGCTATCTACTTGACGATCGCGAGACTGCCATGCTCTAGCCCAAGCCAGAGGCTACAGCGCAGAGGCCACCATACAACTGGGACCTGCTCTGTTGCGTCAGCCAGACAATGCCGGTTGAGGCTCGCCTCAGCGCCTCGCGGGAGGCAGATCGGTGCAGGACCCATGTGCAACCTCGGCCGCCATGCCGATGCTCTCGCCCAGCGTCGGGTGCGGGTGGATCGTCTTTCCAATGTCGACCTCATCGGCACCCATCTCGATGGCGAGCGCGACCTCGCCGATCATGTCGCCGGCATGCGTGCCGACGATGCCACCGCCCAGGATCTGGTGCGTCTCGGCGTCGAACAGCAGCTTGGTGAAGCCCTCGTCGCGCCCGTTGGCGATCGCGCGGCCCGACGCCGTCCACGGGAACAGGCCCTTCTTGACCTTGATGCCCTTGACCTTGGCCTCGTCCTCGGTCAGGCCGACCCAGGCCACTTCGGGGTCGGTGTAGGCCACGCTCGGAATCACACGCGCGTCGAACTGCGCCTTGCTGTCGCCCGACGCGACTTCGGCCGCCACATGCGCCTCGTGCACCGCCTTGTGCGCCAGCATCGGCTGGCCGACGATGTCGCCAATCGCGAAGATGTGCGCCACATTGGTCCGCATCTGCACGTCGACCGGAATGAAACCGCGCTCGCCGACGATCACGCCGGCCTTCTCGGCACCGATCTTCTTGCCGTTGGGCGTGCGGCCCACGGCCTGCAGCACGAGGTCGTACAGGCCCTCGCTGGCCTTGCCGTCGGCACCCTCGAACTTGACCCGGATGCCTTCGGCGGTGGCTTCGGCGCCCACCGTCTTCGTCTTCAGCATGATGTTGTCGAAGCGCGGCGCATTCATCTTCTGCCAGACCTTCACGAGGTCGCGGTCGGCGCCGAGCATCAGGCTGTCCATCATCTCGACGACGTCCAGCCGCGCACCGAGCGTCGAGTAGACCGTGCCCATCTCGAGGCCGATGATGCCGCCGCCGACGACGAGCATCTTCTTCGGCGCCTGGCGCAGTTCCAGGGCCCCGGTCGAGTCGACGATGCGTGGGTCGTCGGGCAGGAAGGGCAAGCGCACCGCCTGTGAACCGGCGGCGATGATGCACTGCGTGAACTTGATCGTCTGTGTCTTGCCGGTTTTGTCCTGGCCGTCGCCGGTCGTCTCCTCGACGACCACGTGGTGGGGGTCGGCAAAGGCGCCGTAGCCGCGCACCGTCGTCACCTTGCGCATCTTGGCCATCGCGCCGAGACCACCAGTCAGTTTGGCGACGACCTTGTTCTTGTGCGCCAGCAGTTTGGGCAGGTCGACGGTCGGTGCAGCGAAGGTCACGCCGAGGTTTGCGAAGTGCGTCACCTCGTCCATCACCGCCGCCACGTGCAGCAAGGCCTTGCTCGGGATGCAGCCGACGTTCAGGCAGACGCCGCCGAGCGCGGCATAACGCTCGACGATCACCACCTTCATGCCAAGGTCGGCCGCACGGAAGGCGGCCGAATAGCCGCCTGGCCCGGCGCCGAGCACGAGCAGGTCGCATTCGAGGTCGGCCCCGCCGGCGTAACTCGCCGCCGCCGGCGCAGGCATGGCCGCTGCCGCCGGCGCGCTGGTCGGCGCGGCCGATGGCGTGGGAGCCGGCGCGGGTGCCGCGGCGCCCTCGCCTTCCAATGTCAGCAACAGCGTGCCTTCGTTGATCTTGTCGCCGAGCGCGACCTTCATCTCTTTCACGACGCCGGCGTGCGAGGACGGGATTTCCATCGACGCCTTGTCCGACTCGACCGTGATCAGCGACTGTTCGACCTTGACCGTGTCGCCAGCCTTGACCAGGACCTCGATCACGGCCACGTCCTTGAAGTCGCCGATGTCCGGGACCTTCACTTCGATGAGTGCCATCTTCGTGCCCCCCGGGGTTACAGCAGGACCCGACGGAAGTCCGTCAGGATCTGGCCGAAGTACGCGTTGAAGCGGGCCGCGGCGGCGCCGTCGATGACGCGGTGGTCCCACGACAGCGACAGCGGCAGCATCAGGCGCGGCTTGAACTTCTCGCCGTTCCAGACCGGCTCGATGCTGCTGCGGCAGACACCCATGATCGCGACCTCGGGCGCGTTGATGATCGGCGTGAAGTAGCGCCCGCCGATGCCCCCGAGCGACGAGATGGTGAAGCAGCCACCGCTCATCTCGGCCGGGCCGAGTTTGCCGTCGCGCGCCTTCTTGGCCAGCTCACCCATCTCCTGGTTGATCTGGAACACGCCCTTCTGGTCCGCGTTCTTGATCACCGGGACCATCAGACCGTTCGGCGTGTCGGCTGCGAAGGCGATGTTGAAGTACTTCTTGTAGACGATCTGCTCGCCGTCCAGACTGGCGTTGAAGTCCGGGAACTTCTTCAGCGCCGCGACCGCCGCCTTGATCATGAAGGCGAGCATCGTCACCTTGACGCCGGACTTCTCGTTTTCCTTGTTGAGCTGGACGCGGAAGGCCTCGAGTTCGGTGATGTCGGCGTCGTCGTGGTTCGTGACATGCGGGATCACGACCCAGTTGCGGTGCAGATTGGCGCCGCTGATCTTCTTGATGCGCGGGGTGTCCTTGCGTTCGATGTCGCCGAACTTGCTGAAGTCGACCTGCGGCCAGGGCAGCAGACCGGGCAGTGCACCGCCGGCAGCCGCCGCCGGCGCCTGCTGCGCGACGGTCCGGGTCGAGCCCGCCATCACGCCTTTGACGAAACCCTGCACGTCGGCCTGGGTGATGCGGCCCTTGGGCCCACTGCCCTTGATCTCGGCCAGCGGCACGCCAAGCTCGCGTGCGAAGCGGCGGATCGACGGCGATGCGTGAGGCAACTTGCCCTTCGCGGCGCTCGGATCGTGCGCTGCCAATTGCGCCGGCGCGCTGGGCACCGCGCCAGCCGCGACTGGCGCTGCCGAGCTCGCGGGAGCAGCCGCTGCAGCCACCGCAGCCGGTGCCGACGCGGCGGCCGGCACGGCCCCGGCACTGGCGTCGAGCACCAGCACCGCGCTGCCCTTGGCAACCTTGTCGCCCAGCTTGACCTTGACCTCCCGCACGACGCCGGCATGCGAAGACGGGATTTCCATCGATGCCTTGTCCGACTCGACCGTGATCAGGCTCTGCTCGACCGCCACCGTGTCACCGGGCTTGACCAGCACCTCGATCACGGCCACTTCGTCGAAGTCCCCGATGTCGGGGACCAGGACCTCGACCGGGCCCGCGGCCGATGCGACGGGTGCCGCAACCGCCGGGGCGGGCGCGACGGGCGCCGCCGCCGGGGCGGGTGCCGCGCCGGCGGCCGCACCCGCGGCCTCCAGCACCAGCAGCAGCGAACCTTCGTTCACGGTGTCCCCGATCGCGACCTTGATGTCCTTGACGACACCTGCGTGCGACGAGGGGATCTCCATCGAGGCCTTGTCGGACTCCACCGTCACGAGGCTCTGTTCGACGGCCACCGTGTCGCCGGGTTTGACCAGCAGTTCGATCACCGCCACGTCCTTGAAATCCCCGATGTCGGGCACTTTCACTTCGACCAATGCCATGTCTTGTCTCCGTCTCGTGCCTGATCAGGCGTACAGCGGGTTGATCTTGTCCGCCTGGATGCCGTACTTGGCAATCGCTTCGGCCACCTTCGCCGGCGGCACTGTGCCTTCGTCGGCGAGCGCCTTCAGCGAGGCGACCACGATGTAGTGGCGATTGACCTCGAAGTGCTCGCGCAGCTTGGTGCGGAAGTCGCTGCGGCCGAATCCGTCGGTGCCGAGGACCTTGTAGACGCGGCCCTTGGGAACAAAGGCGCGGATCTGATCCGCATAGTTCTTCATGTAGTCGGTCGCTGCGATCACCGGTCCGGCATGCGCGCCGAGCTGCTGGGCGACGTAGGGCACGCGCGGCTCGGAAGTCGGGTGCAGCAGATTCCAGCGCTCCGCGTCCTGACCGTCACGCGCCAGTTCGTTGAAGCTCGGGCAGCTCCAGACATTGGCCGTGATGCCCCAGTCGGCCTCGAGCAGGGTCTTGGCCGCCATGCTCTCGCGCAGGATCGTGCCGCTGCCCAGCAGGTTGACGCGCGGCGCCTTCTTCTGCCCCTCGTCGAGCAGGTACATGCCCTTGATGATCTGTTCCTCGGTGCCGGGCTTGAGGCCCGGCATCGGGTAGTTCTCGTTGAGCAGGGTGATGTAGTAGTAGACGTTGTCCTGCTTTTCCACCATGCGCTTCAAGCCGTGGTGCAGGATCACGCCGACCTCGTGGGCGAAGGTCGGGTCGTAGCTGACGCAATTGGGGATCGTGCCGGCCAGGATGTGGCTGTGCCCGTCCTCGTGCTGCAGACCCTCGCCGTTGAGCGTCGTGCGCCCCGAGGTGCCGCCGAGCAGAAAGCCGCGCGCCTGCATGTCGCCGGCGGCCCAGGCCAAGTCGCCGATGCGCTGGAAGCCGAACATCGAGTAGTAGACGTAGAACGGAATCATGATGCGGTTGTTCGTCGAGTACGACGTCGCCGCAGCGATCCAGCTGCTCATGCCGCCGGGCTCGTTGATGCCCTCCTGCAGGATCTGGCCGGCCTTGTCCTCCTTGTAGTACATGACCTGGTCCTTGTCGACCGGGGTGTACTTCTGCCCTTCGGGGTTGTAGATGCCGATCTGGCGGAACAGGCCTTCCATGCCGAAGGTGCGCGCCTCGTCCACGAGGATCGGCACGACGCGCGGGCCGAGTTCCTTCTCGCGCAGCAACTGGGTCAGGAAGCGCACATAGGCCTGCGTGGTGCTGATCTCGCGCCCTTCGGCGGTGGGGTCGGTGACCGCCTTGAACGTCTCGAGCGGTGGCACGGTGAACTGCTCGTCGGCCTTGACGCGGCGCTTGGGCAGGTAGCCGCCGAGCGCCTTGCGGCGCTCGTGCAGATAGCGCATTTCGGGTGTGTCGTCGGCCGGCTTGTAGAACGGGATCTTCGACAGCTCGCTGTCGGGGATCGGGATGTTGAAGCGGTCACGGAAGTAGCGGACGTCGTCCTCCGACAGCTTCTTCGTCTGGTGGGCCGTGTTCTTGCCCTCGCCGGCCTTGCCCATGCCGTAACCCTTGATGGTCTTGACGAGCAGCACGGTCGGCTGACCCTTGGTCTGGTTCGCCTGCTGGAACGCGGCGTAGACCTTCTGTGCATCGTGTCCGCCGCGGCGCAACTGCCAGATGTCGTCGTCGCTCATCTTGGCCACCATCTCGAGCGTGCGCGGATCGCGGCCGAAGAAGTTCTTGCGCACGAAGGCCCCGTCGTTGGCCTTGAAAGCCTGATAGTCGCCATCGAGCGTGTCCATCATGACCTTGCGCAGCGCACCTTCCTTGTCGCGCGCCAGCAGCGCGTCCCAGGCGCTGCCCCAGATCAGCTTGATGACGTTCCAGCCCGAGCCGCGGAACTCGCCTTCGAGCTCCTGGATGATCTTGCTGTTCCCTCGCACCGGGCCGTCCAGGCGCTGCAGATTGCAGTTGACGACGAAGATCAGGTTGTCGAGCTTTTCGCGCGCTGCCAGGCCGATAGCGCCCAGGCTCTCCGGCTCGTCCATTTCGCCGTCGCCGCAGAAGACCCAGACCTTGCGGTTGGCGGTGTCGGCAATGCCACGTGCGTGCAGATACTTCAGGAAGCGCGCCTGATAGATCGCCATCAAGGGACCGAGCCCCATCGAGACGGTCGGGAACTGCCAGAAGTCGGGCATCAGCTTCGGGTGCGGGTAGCTCGACAGGCCCTTGCCGTTGACTTCCTGGCGGAAATTCGTCAGCTGGTCTTCGGTCAGCCGGCCTTCCATGAAGGCGCGCGCATAGATGCCTGGCGCGGAATGGCCCTGGATATAGAGCAGGTCACCGCCGTGGCCTTCACTCTCGGCATGCCAGAAGTGGTTGAACCCGGCCGCAAACATATGGGCCAGGGACTGGAAGGAACTGATGTGGCCGCCAAGGTCGCCGCCGTCGGGCGTCTCGAGCTTGTTTGCCCGCACGACCAGGGCCATCGCGTTCCAGCGCATGTAGGCGCGCAACCGCCCTTCAAGCTCCAGGTTGCCCGGGCTGCGCGCCTGGTCGGCCGGTTCGATCGTGTTGACGTAGCCGGTGGTCGCGGAGAACGGTTTGTCGACCCCGTTCTGGCGCGCCTCCTCGAGCAACTGCTCCAGGATGTAGTGACCGCGCTCGGTCCCCTCGGTCTGAATCAATGCCGACAGGGCGTCCAGCCATTCGCGCGTTTCCTGCGCGTCGGTGTCGTCAATGGCGGTCGCGGGTTTTGGAACTGGCACGGCTGACATGGCTGTCTCCTGATCGCTTTGGTTTCGTTTGTGTCAGTTGCGTAGTGTGGCACACCAGCAAGCGATTTCAAATAGTGCTTTTGTATCTCACAATACGGGATCGAAGCGGATCCAAGCCCGATGGGATCAGGATAATGTGCCGATGAGCATCGATTCACGGTTCGACGGAAAACCTCAGGAGGTTTCGCGTCTGCGCCGCCTGGCCGGCCGCTGGTGGCGTCGCCAGTCGCCGGCACGCCAGGATCGCCTGGTCACCCTCGCCCCGCTCGTGTCCGTGCTGCTGTTCCTGGCCGCCATCATTTCGGCCTTCTGGTACCTGCGCAACGAGGAGTTCGAGCGCGAGACCGAATCGGTGAAGCGCGACACCGAAATCACCCAGCAGCAGATCAGCCTGCGTCTGAACCAGAACCAGGAGCAGCTGCTGCGCCTGGCGCGAGACGTGAAGGAGCTCCCAATGCCTCCTGGCCAGTTCCTGGTCGAGGCCGATCTGTTCGCGCGCGAACGTCCGGAGATCACCTACCTGGCCTGGTTCGACGCCGAGCGCCGCGAGGTCGGTGCCCATTGGGCTTTGCTGCATCACTCGGGCATGCCTCCGATCGGCGACGCCAGCGACGCTTCGCGCCCGCGTGCCGAGGTCAACAGCGAGCCGGAGCGGACTTTCCGCGCCGCGCGCGACAGCCGCCAGCCGGTCTATTCCGGCGCGTTCACGGACGCCAATGGCGTGCGCGTGTTCCAGATCCAGGTTCCGCTGCTGGCGCGCTCCGAGTTCGCGGGCACCCTGATCGTCGAGTATTCGGTCGAATCCTTGCTGCGCTACTACGTGCCGGCCGAGGTGGCGCAACGCCATCGGATCACCCTGGTCGACCTCGAGAACCGTGCCCTGGCCAGCACCGTGACCCCGATGCCAGGGCAGTCGGCACGACCGGCCCTGATCGCGCACGACGCACCGCTGACGCCCGCGCTCAACGGGCTGCTGTTGCGCGGCCAGGGCTACCGCACCTCGATCGGGCTGATCGGCAACACCTTGTTCTGGATGGTCGTGGCACTGTCCGTGCTGACCGTCTGGATGCTGCTTGGAAGCTGGCGCCACATGCGTCGGCGGGCGCAGATCCAGTCTGCACTGGTTCAGGAGACCGGCTTCAGGCGCGCGATGGAGAACTCCATGCCGACTGGCATGCGCGCGATGGATCTGGATGGCCGCATCACCTACGTCAACGCGGCGTTCTGCAACCTGACGGGGTTCACCGAACCGGAGCTGATCGGCCAGGTGCCACCCTTTCCCTACTGGCCGCCCGACCGGATCGAAGAGAACCAGCGCCTGCTGCAGCAGGAGCTGATGGGGCGAAGCCCGTCGAGCGGGGTCGAGGTCCGGCTGATGCGCAAGGATGGCCAGCAGTTCGACTCGCGCATGTACATCTCGCCGCTCATTGACCCGAAAGGGCAGCAGACCGGATGGATGACGAGCATCACCAACATCACCGAGGCCAAGCGGATCCGCGATCAGCTGTCGGCCTCGCACGAGCGTTTCACGACGGTGCTCGAAGGGCTCGACGCCGCGGTGTCGGTGTTCTCGGTCCAGCAAGGTGAGCTGCTGTTTGCCAACCACACCTATCGGCTGTGGTTCGGCGGCGATGCGCTGGGCCATCTGCAGATGGCCGGGGGCGTGCTCGATCACGATCCGGACGACAGCGTGGATGCCCTGTCGGGTCTTCCGACGCACGAGATCACGGACTCCGGTGCGTCGCCGCGCGAGGTCTTCGTGCCCGCGCTGAAGAAGTGGTTCGACGTGCGGGCGCGCTACCTGCAGTGGACCGACGGCCGGCTGGCGCAGATGCTGATCGCCACCGACATCACGGCGCGCCTGAACGCCGAGGAGTTGGCCGCCGCACAGGCGGAGAAGGCGCAGGTCACGAGCCGCCTGGTCACGATGGGTGAGATGGCCTCGTCGGTGGCGCACGAACTGAACCAGCCGCTGACGGCGATCGCGAACTACTGCAACGGGATGGTCTCGCGCGTGCGCGCCGACACGATCGTCAAGGACGACCTGATCGCGGCGCTGCAGAAGACCTCCCGCCAGGCCGAGCGCGCCGGCCAGATCATTCACCGCATCCGCGCCTTCGTGAAGCGCAGCGAACCGCAGCGCCAGGCCGCCGAGGCGAGCAAGATCGTCGAAGACGCGGTCGAACTCGCTGGCATCGAACTGCGGCGGCGCAACGTCGCGATCCGTGTCTACGTCGCGCAGCGCCTGCCGGTGCTGCAGGTCGACCCGATCCTGATCGAACAGGTGCTGCTCAATCTGCTGAAGAACGCCGCCGAGGCGATCGACGGCGCCGGCATGGCCACCGCCCGACGCCACATCGAGTTGCGCGTCGTCCCGCGCCACACCCCCGAAGAAGGCGGTGTCATCGAGTTCAGCGTGACCGACATGGGCCCAGGTCTGCAAGGCGAGATCAATGCGCGCCTCTACGAGGCCTTCTTCTCGACCAAGCCGGAGGGGCTGGGCATCGGGCTGTCGCTGTGCCGAACGATCGTCGAGTCGCACCGGGGCAGGATCCGGGCCCAGAACCTCTACAATGGCGAGCAGATCGCGGGCTGTCGTTTTGCGTTCACGCTGCCCGTCAGTGTGGCGGGGCGAAACGAGACAGCTTCGCCGTCAACCATCACCCCGGCGCCCGCAGCGGGCGAGGCCGACAACCCCACCGTGACGACCTGAATGAGCCTCATCCCCAAGAAAGGTACCGTCTACGTTGTCGATGACGACGAGGCAGTGCGAGACTCCCTGCAATGGCTGCTCGAGGGCAAGGACTACCGCGTCAAGTGCTTCGACTCGTCGGAGTCCTTCCTGGCCCGATTCGATCCACGCGAAGTCGCGTGCCTGATCGCCGACATCCGGATGGACGGCATGAGCGGTCTGGAGCTTCAGGACCGGCTGAACGAGCGCAACAGCCCGCTGCCGATCGTGTTCATCACCGGCCATGGTGACGTGCCGATGGCCGTGACGACGATGAAGAAGGGCGCGATGGACTTCATCGAGAAGCCCTTCAAGGAAGAGGAACTGCTCAGCCTGGTCGAGCGCATGCTCGAGAGCGCGCGCACCGCTTTCAGCCAGCACCAGGAGCAAGCCAGCCGTGACGCCCTGCTGTCGCGCCTGACCACCCGCGAAGGCCAGGTGCTGGAGCGGATCGTGGCCGGTCGCCTGAACAAGCAGATCGCCGACGACCTGGGCATCAGCATCAAGACCGTTGAGGCGCACCGCGCCAACATCATGGAAAAGCTGAATGCCAACACGGTGGCCGATCTGCTGAAGATCGCGCTCGGCGCGCAGACCCAGGCCAAGACCTGATCCATGTTCAACCGCAAAGGCCGCCGTGAGCGGCCTTTGGTACTTCTGGGACCCCCATGACGGCAAAGATCATCGACGGCATCGCGCTCTCCACGCAGATCCGGACCCAGGTCGCGCAGCGCGCCGCTGCATTGGCCGCCAAGGGTCGCATCCCCGGCCTGGCCGTCATCCTGGTGGGCGACGATCCGGCGTCGGCGGTTTACGTGCGCAACAAGGTCAAGGCCTGCGCCGACCATGGGCTGCACTCTGTGCTCGAGCGCCACGACGCGACGTTGAGCGAGGCCGAGTTGCTGGCGCGCATCGCGGCGCTCAACGCCGACCCGGACATCCACGGCATCCTGGTGCAGATGCCGCTGCCCAGGCACATCGACCCCCACCGCGTCATCGAGGCGATCGACACGCACAAGGACGTGGATGGCTACTCCGTGCGCAGCGCCGGTGAATTGCTGGCCGGCCTGCCTGGCCTGCGCCCCGCCACGCCCTTCGGATGCATGAAGCTCATCGAGAGCACCGGGCAGGACCTGCGCGGCAAACACGCCGTCGTGATCGGGCGCAGCAATACCGTGGGCAAGCCGATGGCACTGATGCTGATGCAGGCCAACGCCACCGTGACCGTCTGCCACAGCGCCACACCCGACATCGGACTTCACACGCGCCAGGCCGATGTCGTCGTGGCCGCCGTCGGCCGGCGCCAGACCTTGACGGCCGCGATGGTCAAGCCTGGCGCCATCGTCATCGACGTCGGCATCAACCGCAACGAACAGGGCAAGCTGTGCGGCGACGTGGATTTCGACCGCGTGCGCGAAGTGGCAGGCTGGATCACGCCGGTGCCGGGCGGCGTCGGCCCGATGACGATCACGATGTTGCTCGTGAACACCTTGACGGCGGCCGAGCAGCCGCAATGAACCCCCTGCTCGCGGCCGATGCACTGGCCGACTTCGGTGCCGTCCGCGCTGCCCATGTCACGCCGGCGATCGATGCCCTGCTGGCCGAAGCCGAGTCGGCGCTCGGCGTTGCGGCCGGGGATGAGACCGTGGCCGAGTTCGCGGCGCTGTCGAAGGCGCTGGACCCCCCGGTCGAGAGACTGCAGCGGGTCTGGAGCCTGATCGGCCATCTGCATTCCGTCGTCGACACACCGGAGCTGCGTGTGGCCTACCACGACAACCTGCCGCGCATCGTCGACTTCACCACCCGGCTTGGCGCAGACCCGCGGCTCTACGCGAAGATGAAGGCGATCGCTGCCCGCGCCGATGGGGCCCTCGACCCGGTGCAGAAGAAGGCCGTCGGCGACGCAGTGCGCGACTTCGTCCTCGATGGGGCCGAGCTCGACGGAGTCGCAAAGATCCGCTTCGCAGGCATCCAGGCGCGATGCGCAGAGTTGTCGCTCAGGTTCGGCGAGAACTTCCTCGACGCCACCGATGCCTGGTCGCTCGTCGTCGACGAGCAGGCACTCGACGGCGTCCCCCAAGATGTGCGCGCGCGGGCGCGTGCCGATGCCGCGGCGCTCGGCGTCGACGGCTACCGCCTGTCGCTGCAAGCACCTTGCCGCGTGCCGATCCTGCGCCACGCCACCCGCCGGGACTTGCGTGAGTCCCTGTACAAGGCCCATGCGGCGCTGTGCAGCGCAAGCGGCGCGCCGGCCCACGACAACAGCCTGCTGGCGCAGGAGCTGCTGGCGCTGCGAGGCGAGCAGGCCCGGCTGCTTGGTCACCCGAGCTATGCAGATCTGTCGCTGGTCACGAAGATGGCGCGCGACCCCGACGAGGTGACGGCATTCCTGCGCACACTGGCTGCGCGCGCGCGCCCCCATGCCGAAGCCGAACTGGAAAACTTGCGCGGTTTCGCTGCGCGCGAGCTTGGCCTCGAGACGCTCGAAGCCTGGGACCGTGACTTCGTCGCCGAGCGGCTCAAGCAAACGCTGCATGGCGTCGACGACGAACAACTGCGGGTCTACTTCCCGCTGCCCCATGTGCTGGTCGGCCTGCAGGCGGTTCTCGCCGAGCTGTTCCAACTGTGCTTCCAGACCTCCCCGGTGAAGGGCTGGCACGAGGACGTGCGGGCCTTCCAGTTGACGCGAAACGGTGAACCGATCGGCACCCTGTGCCTGGATCTGTACGCCCGCACGGGCAAGCAGTCCGGCGCCTGGATGGACGAGGCGAGGTCGCGCTGGCGGCGCCCGGACGACGGGGCCCTGCAGTTGCCGGTCGCGCATCTGGTGTGCAATTTCGCCCCACCGATCGACGGCCGCCCCTGCCTGCTCACGCACGACCAGCTCGTCACGCTGCTGCACGAGTTCGGTCATGCCCTGCACCATCTGTTGACGCGCATCGACGAGTGGAGTCTGGCCGGCATATCCGGCGTCGAGTGGGATGCCGCCGAGCTGCCGAGCCAGTTCATGGAGAACTTCTGCTGGGACTTCGATGTCCTGCGCCGGTTGAGCGCCAACGTGGACGACGGTCGAGCGCTGCCGCGCGAGTTGTTCGAACGGCTGCTCGGCGCGCGCCAGTTCGGCGCCGGCCTGCACCTGCTGCGCGACATCGAACTCGCGCTCTTCGACATGCAGGTTCATGGCGAAGGTGCCCGCGGCCGCGGGATCGAGCACATCGTCAGATCGGTCCGGCAGGAGGTGTCGCTGTTCCCGGACCCGCTGACGCTGGCCTACCCGTACAGCTTCACGCACATCTTCGATGGCGGCTACGCCGCCGGCTACTACGGCTACGCGTGGGCCGAAGTGCTGGCCTCGGACGCGTTCAGCGCATTCGAAGAACAAGGGCTGTTCGATGCCGAAACCGCCCGGCGCTGGCGCGAGGCGGTCCTCGAGTCCGGCGGCAGCCGCCCGACAATCGAGAACTTTGTCGCGTTTCGAGGCCGTCACCCCCGCATGGAGGCGTTCTTGCGCCACCACGGCCTGCTTGAGCCACAGGCGCCAGTGGGCTAGATTTCGGCATGCGCTCAAAACTCCTCTCCACCCTGGCCCTCGGCGCAGGCCTCTTGGTCTGCGCCTTGCCCGCGATAGCGCAGTACAAGATCGTCGGACCCGACGGTCGCGTCACCTACACCGACCGCCCGCCCTCGGATGGCAGCCTGAAGGTGACCGACCTCGCGAGCGCAGGCCGGACCAGCGCGTCCTCCCAGTCGGGCCCATCCGGCCCGTCCTTGCCAGACGCGCTCAAGCGCGTTGCCGACCGGTTCCCGGTGACCCTCTTCACATCCCAGGACTGCAGCCCCTGCGAGGCCGGACGCGACTACCTCAAGCGGCGCGGAATCCCCTATGTCGAGCGCCAGGTCGTGAGCAGCGACGACGCTGCGGCCCTCGAGCGCACCGTGGGTGGCCGCACGCTGCCGGCACTGACCGTCGGCGGACAAGCGCTGAGGGGATTCGGAGCCGACGATTGGGCCAGCTATCTCGACGCTGCAGGGTATCCCCAGCAGTCCCAGTTGCCAGCCGGATGGGAGCCCGCCCCTCCCTCGCCGCTGGTGGCACGCGTGCCGGTGTCGACCCGCACGACCCAGCGACCCGCGCCCGCGCCGGCACCGGAAGCGCCGGAGCGCATCCCGCCGTCGACTGGGACGACGATCCGCTTCTAGGCGGGCGGGTCCGCACTCGGCAGGCGTCGCGCCACCCAGGCGCCGCCCGTCACCGCTGCCCCGACGATCCAGAACAGCGCTGCCGCGCCGACCAATGCGCCGCCGGCGCCGAATGCCAGCGGCATGGCAGTGCTCGACGCGTTGATGGCCATCGACCGCAATGCGAGCGCCTCACCATGGCGGTCGTCGGGTGTCAGGCGATGCAGCATCGCCATGATCATCGGTTGCACCGACCCCAGCGTGACCCCGAGCAAGGTCGCACATCCGGCCATCAACCACGGCGTTGCGGCCAATGGATAGAGTGCGTAGATGACGCCGGTGCCCAACATCGCCGCGCGCAGCGCCATCCGGTCCCGGATCCGATGCGCCACGACCGGAATCACCAGGCGCACCGCCGTCACCGACAGCGTGAACGTGCCCAGCACGAGCCCGATCGTGGTCGCGCTGAATCCCCGCTCGTGGCCCAGGATCGGCACCGCGAAGCTGTGCACGTCCCAGCAGGTCGAGAGCAGCCAGTTGACGAACAGCAGGCGCTTCATGCCGGGCTCGCGCAGCAGGTCCCAGGCCGCGCGCGGCTTGCGCTTGGCCGCGATCGCGGGAGCGGCCGGCACCTGGCGCGCACTGAGCAGACCCACGAAAGGCAGGACCAGCAACAACAGGTAGGCGGCGCGAAAACCGGCCGCATCGATCAGGATCCCTGCCGTCACCGGGCCGATCACATTGGAAAACGACGGCGCGATGCCCAGCCAGCTGAAGACCCGCATGCGCTCGATGCTGTCGCGTGCCGCCGCCGTACCCGTGCGCTGAACGACGATCAGACCGAGGTTCGCACCGGCGCCGGTGGCCATCGCGCCCAGCCCCAGCAGCACGAAGCTGCCGGTCCCGCTGGTCCAGGTCGACAGCACCGCGAGCAGCACGCCGGCCACCGTGACCGCGATCGCCAGGCGCAGCGGCCGGTGATATCCGAGCCGGTCCGCCATGCGCCCTGCCTGCAGCGCCAGCAAGACCGGTGCGGCGGCAAACAGGGCCATCAGCACCCCCACCCGAAGCGGGCTCGCACCCTGGCTCAGGGCGTCGAGCGGCGCCGCCATGCGCAGACCGGCCATCGCCGCATGCAGCCCGAGTTGGCCGACGATCAGCGCCAACAGCACGCCGCCGAGACGAATGGCAGGTACCGGCTCAGGCGCTGGGGTCATCGACCTCCTCGGCGCCCGGCAGCAGTTGCTGGGCCCGGTGCTCGGGCAGCGCCTCGACAGTGCGCAGCTCACGCGTCATCACCCGTGTGCGCCGCTCGGCTTCGCCGATCGTGTTGGAGGCCTCTTCGAGCTTCTTCTTGGTCTTGGCCAGCACGTCGCCGAACTTGCCGAACTCGGTCTTGACCGCACCGAGCACCTCCCAGACCTCCGACGACCGCCTTTCGAGCGCCAGCGTTCTGAACCCCATCTGCAGGCTGTTCAGGGTCGCCAGGAGCGTGGTCGGACCGGCCAGCATGACCTTGTGTTCGCGCTGCAGGGCCTCGAACAGCCCGGGCCGGCGCAGCGCCTCGGCGTACAGGCCTTCGGTGGGCACGAAGAGGATCGCGAAGTCCGTCGTGTGCGGTGGCGACACGTACTTGTCGCGGATCGACTTGGCCTCGCTGCGCAGACGCATCTCGATCGCGCGCGCGGCGGCTTCGACCGCTGGCGCATCCGCGCGTTCGTGCGCCTCGAGCAGGCGCTCATAGTCCTCGCGCGGGAACTTGGCGTCGATCGGCAGCCACAGCGGGCTGTGATCCTCCATCCGGCCTGGCATGCGGATCGCGAACTCGACACGTTCGTTGCGCCCCGGCACGGTGGCAACGTTGGCCGCGTACTGGTCGGGCGCGAAGACCTGCTCGAGCAAGGCCGCCAGTTGCACTTCACCGAAGATGCCGCGCGTCTTGACATTGGTCAGGACCCGGTTGAGCGAGCCCACGTCGCGCGCCAGGACCTGCATCTCGCCCAGGCCACGGTGCACCTGCTCGAGCCGCTCGGCGACCTGCTTGAAACTCTCGCCCAGGCGCTGTTCGAGGGTCGCATGCAGCTTCTCGTCGACCGTCGCCCGCATCTGGTCGAGCTTCTTCTCGTTGCCCTCCTGGAGCAGGGTCAAGCGGCGCTCGGTGGCCTCACCGAGGAGCTGGAGCTGCTCGGTCTGGGTCTGGCCGAACCGGCGCAGAGCCCCTTCCTGCGCCTCGCGCGCGGCCTGCGCCTGCTGGGCCAATGCCGCCTGTGTGCTGGCCAGCTGGATTCGAAACGAGTCGATCTGCTCGTTCTGCGTGCGCGCGACGTCACCCGACTGCGCCAGCAGCATCTGCTGGAAGGTCCCGAGGTCGGACCTCGTGCTCTGGCCCTGGCGCGCGACTTCCTCTCGCAACTCGCGTTCGAGCCGGTCGAACGGGCCGGGATCGGCACGACGCAAGGCCAGCCACAGCAGCACGACAAAGCTGGCCAGGGCCAGAACGGCGAGGCCGACGACAGCGGGCAGGATCCAATCAGGCATGCGCCATTGTCTCAGCGCCGACCAGCGGGCCGCAGCTGTCGCGATAAGTCGTCCAGTCGCTCATTTGTTCAAATACAATGAATCCACCCTGCCCGTGCACCTCGGTGTTCAGGCAGGCTTTTCAGAAGCGACTTGATTGGAGCCTCCATCGTGAGGCTCCACTTTTTTGGCCGGCAGCCGCAGCAGTTGCAGCCGCGTCAGCGCGCCATACAAGGGCGCACTGACGAGGCGCGAGACGAGGCTCGAGACCATCGCACAGGCCATCAGGCTGAGCACCATCGAATGCCCGGCAACCATCTCCATGACGATGATGAACGCCGTCAACGGCGCCTGCGTCACGGCGGCGAGAAAGCCGGCCATGCCGAGCGCGATGAGGGCCGGCCGGTCGACGAATCCGGTCAGCGCCGCGACATCACTGCCGACCCCGGCACCGATGGCCAGCGATGGCGCAAAGATGCCACCCGGCACGCCACTCCAGGTCGTGATCCAGGTCGCCATGAACTTGAGCACCGTGTACAGCGGACCGATGCTGTGTTCGCCCTCGAGCAGACCGCGCGTCTGGTCGTAGCCGCTGCCAAACGTCGCACCTCCGGCCGTCAACCCGATGACGGCCAGCGCCAATCCGCACAGGGCCGCGAAACCGACTGGTGCGCGTGTGCGCAGCCGGCTGAGGCGGTCCAGACCACCGACCGTGGAGGCGATCAGCAGGCGAGAGAACAGGCCTCCGAGGGCCCCGCAGACGACGGCGACCAGCAGTCCGGGCCCCAGCAGCTCCCAGCCCAGCGCCGGAACGCTGATGACGCCGAAGTAGGCCGCGTTGCCATAGATCGAGACCGACATCAGGCCGGCCAGCACGATGGCGGCAATCAGAAGCCCGCTGCTGCGCTGCTCCGGGCGGCGCGACAACTCCTCGATCGCGAACATCACGCCGCCGAGCGGCGTGTTGAACGCCGCCGCGATGCCGGCCGCTCCACCCGCGACGAGCAGCCCCTGATCGCTCACTGCGTTGCGGTTGGGCAGCCAGCGCCGCGCATGCTGCATGATGCCCGCCGCGACCTGGACCGAAGGGCCCTCACGGCCCAGCGACAGGCCGCCGAGCAAGCCGGCCGCGGTCAGGAACAGCTTGCCGACACTCATCCGCAAGGACACGAACAGGCCGTACTGGCTGACTGGCACCGATGGATCGGTGGCCGCCATCACCTGCGGAATGCCGGAGCCCGCGGCGCCTGGCAGGTAGCGCCGGGTCAGCCAGACGATGGCCGCGGTGCAGGCCGGCATCCAGAGCAACGGCGCCCAGCGCCAGCTGGCGTGCAACTGCGAGAACGCATGGAAGGCCTGTTCGGAAATCCAGGTGAAGAAGGCGACCGTCAGGCCTGCCGCGACCGCAAAAGCCAGCACGATCGCACGCGTCAGCCAGGGCCGCCAGTCGGAGAACTCGGCGCGAAGTTGTTCGCCTACATCAGGTGAGGTCCACATCGTTCACTGGCCTCGCCGGGCTTCTATGATCGCGCCATGCCCAAGACCAGTGCATCCGCGTCCCCCACTTCGCACGGCCCCGGACCGGACGCCGAGGCCCGCGTGTTGCGCCGCTTCCGTCAGATCTACGCGGCGGTTCGGACCCACTTCCAGTGGGTCGAGAAGCGGGCCGGCGTCGGGGGAGCGCAATTCTGGGCGCTCGGCGTGATCGGCGCGCAACCCGGCGTGGGGGTGAGCGAACTCGCCCGGGCCATGCAGGTGCATCAATCCACCGCGAGCAATCTGGTTCGTGCCCTGACCGAGCGCGGCCTCGTCCTGGCGTCCCGGGACGGCCCCGATCGGCGCATGGTGCAGCTGCACCTGTCGGCGGCCGGCCATGACGTGCTGGCCCGAGCGCCGGGCCCGCATGCCGGGGTGTTGCCGCAGGCCCTGAGCGAACTCGATGCCCAGACGCTGGCGCGACTCGAACACGACCTGGGTCAGCTGATCAAGGTTCTGGGCGTCAACGACGAAGCGCCCTCGGTTCCGCTGGCGCAACTCTAGCTCTGCTGCGGGCAATACTTCACCCCTTCGCTGCGGGGCGCTCGAGCACCTGCGGATTGACCGGCGTCGGCGGCGGCTTGCCACTGAGCGCCGCGATCAGGTTGTCCGCTGCCAGATCTGCCATGGCAAGTCGCGTTCTGGACGAAGCACTGGCGATGTGCGGCGTCAGAACCACGTTCGGGACCTCGAGCAGCCCGCGGTGCAGATCGGGCTCGCCTTCGAAAACGTCGAGGCCGGCCGCTGCGATGCGCTTGTCGCGCAACGCAATGGCGAGCGCGGCGTCGTCCACGATGCCGCCGCGGGCGATGTTGGTCAGCGTCGCCGTGGGCTTCATCGCCGCCAGTTCGGCCGCCCCGATCGCATGGTGGCTGGCCGCCGAGTAGGGCAGCACCAGGACCAGGTGATCTGCCTCGCGCAGCAGCGTGTCCTTGTCGACGTAGCGGGCCTGCAGCGGCGCCTCCTGTTCGACCGGCAGGCGCGACCGATTGTGATAGATCACGCGCATGCCGAACCCGAGTGCCCCTCGGCGGGCGATGGCCTGACCGATCCGGCCCATGCCGAGGATGCCCAGCGTGGCGCCATGCACATCGCTGCCGGTCAGCATGTCGTAGCGCCACTGCTTCCAGTCGCCGCGCCGCAGGAGGGCCTCGCCTTCGGCCATGCGGCGCGCCGCCGCCAGCATGAGACCGAAGCCGAAGTCGGCGGTGGTTTCGGTCAACACATCAGGCGTGTTGGTCGCAAGCACACCGCGCGCATCGAAGGCTGGGATATCGAAGTTGTTGTAGCCGACCGCCATGTTGCACACGACCCGCAACTGCGGGTTTGCGTCGAGCACCTCGGCATCAATTCGCTCGCTGCCAGTTGTCAGCGCGCCGACCTTGCCCTGCAGTCGCGCGATCAACTCCGCTTTCGTCAAGACGCGGTCATCAGGGTTCTGGTCGACGTCGAACTGCTCAGCCAGACGCGCAACCACTTCGGGGTAGATGGCGCGTGCAATCAGGATGGACGATTTCATGCGGTGCAATGGTAATCCCTGGCCCAAGACAAGCACCTGCAGATCGCCTTGGAGATCGCGCCCGAGTGCGCATTGGATCGGTGTCGGTCCGGCGCCGCTGCATGCGCAGCTGCCCAACCACGTCGGATGCCGGCGTCGCGCGCCGCTACTCGATGAAGCGGGTGAACGATGCGACCGGTTCGCGCTCCGTGACCAGCCGGTTCTCGATCGCATCGGGATCGGCCCAACCGAGCGCCATGCCACACACGACCATGTCCGACTCGGGCATGCCGATGTGCTCGGCGACGATGCGATGGAACTGCGTGAACGCCTGCTGTGGACAGGTGTCGAGCCCGCGCCCACGCGCCGCCACCATGACGTTCTGCAAGAAGGTGCCGTAGTCGAGCCAGCCGCCTTGCTCCATCTCGCGGTCGATGCTGAAGATGAGGCCCACCGGCGCATCGAAGAAGTCGTAGTTGCGCCCGTGCTGCGCGTGCATGCGCGCCTTGTCCTGCTTGCCGATGCCCAGCAGTCCGTACAAGTCCCAGCCGAGCTTGCGCCGCCGCTCGATGTAGGGCGACTTCCAGTGCGTCGGGTAGTACGCATACTCTTCGGTGTGCTGCCTGAGTGCCGCAGGATCATCGTGGACCGCGCGGATCCGGGCCGACAGCGCTCGTTTGGCGTTCCCGGTCAATACCGTGACCTTCCAGGGCTGGACGTTGGTCCCCGACGGTGCCCGCGAGGCCACGCGCAGGATGTCCTCGACGGTCTGGCGCGCCACCGGCGTCGGCAGGAAGGCGCGCACCGCACGCCGGCTCGTGATGGCAGCGTCGACCGCCGCCGTGGATTGCGGCGTGATGCTCATGGTCTGCATTCTTCCATCCCCCATCGGCGCCAGGCCTCGACAGCAATTTCGATCGTGCGGCGCTGGATGGCCACCATCGTGTCCAGATCGCGGCCATAGCCGCCGGCCATGGACAGTGCGACCGGAATCCGGCGCGACCGCAGTGCGTCCAGAACACAGCGATCGCGCGCGGCAAGGCCGGCATCGCTCAGCTTGAGTCGCCCGAGCCGGTCGCCTTCGTGCGGATCGGCACCGGCCAGATAGAAGACCAGGCCAGGCGGCGAATCGCCATGGCGCGCCCAGACCTCGGACAGGGCAGCGTCCAGTGCCTCCAGATAGGGCGCATCGAGGCAGCCATCACCCAGTTCCACGTCGAGGTCGCTGCTGGCCTTGCGCACGGGGAAGTTGCGGGCGCCGTGCAGCGAGAGCGTGAAGACGGTCGGGTCGTCGCTGAAGATGCGCGCCGTCCCGTCACCTTGGTGCACGTCGAGGTCGATCACCAGCACGCGCAGCAGACGGCGTTCGCGCCGATGCCACTCGGCCTGCATCAGGCGCGCGGCAACCGCCACGTCGTTGAACACGCAATAGCCCGATCCATGGTCCGCGTGCGCGTGGTGGGTCCCTCCGGCCAGGTTGGCCGCCACCCCTTCGGCAAGCGCGGCGCGCGCAGCGGCAATCGTGGCGCCGACCGAGCGCCGCGACCGCTCGGCCATGCGCTCGGACCACGGGAATCCGATCTTTCGTTCCTGTTCGGCCGACAGCAGGCCCTCGCTCACGGCCCTGACATAGGTTGGCAGGTGCACGAGCGCCAGCTCACCGTCGCTGGCCGCTGGAGCCACCAGCACCGTCGCCAGCGGGACCTCGCGCTCGACCGCTTCGCGCAGCAGTCCGTACTTGCTGATCGGGAACCGGTGCCCGGCCGGCAACGGCAGGACGAAGGAGTCGGCGTGGTAACAGTGCATCGCGACCCGATTCTGCCAAGGCGCTTCTTGCCCACCGCCGGTAGGTGATCCCCCCTAAATTGTTGCGGCGCAGCAAAAACCACTTGCATTGCCATCTGGGCTGCTTATACTTCGTCTCATGCTGCACTGCACCATAGAGGTCGAAGGCAGCAAAGTGAACCGCTAACCCTTTGATCGGAGATCCTCATGACCCCCTTTACCGCTGAACAAGTGATGGCCGCCCACAAGGCCAACGTCGAAACCCTCTTCGGCCTGACCAACAAGGCTTTCGAAGGCGTCGAGAAGCTCGTCGAACTGAACCTTCAGGTCGCCCGTGCCTCGCTGGGTGAAGTCGCCGACACGACCAACTCGGTCCTGTCCGTCAAGGACGCGCAGGAACTGCTCGCCCTCCAGGCCAAGCATGCTCCAGCCGAGCGCAGAGAAGGCCGCTGCCTACAGCCGCCATGTGTACGAGATCGTGTCTGGTACCAACGCCGAAGTGGCCAAGGTTGCCGAGGCGCAGATCGCCGACATGCAGAAGAAGGCACTGGCTGTCGTCGACACCGCCGTCAAGAACGCCCCGGCCGGCACCGAGAACGCCGTCGCCCTGGTGAAGTCGGCTGTTGCCGCCGCCAACAACGCCTTCGAAAGCGTTCAGAAGGCGAGCAAGCAAGCCGCCGAAGTGGCCGAAGCCAACTTCCAGGCCGTGACCAGCACCGCGGTGAAGGCCACGCAGACCGCCACCAAAGGCCGCAAGTCTGCTTGATCGAACTAAAAGCGAGCGCTGAGCGCTCGCGCAGGGGAACTTGTCGACCACGCAGGCGCTCTTAACAAGCGTCTTATGGGAAGACTCCTCTGTACCTTCACAGGTACCTTGGGCCCGGCATCCGCCGGGCCCATTTTTTTTGGGCCGTGTTTGCGCAACAGCGGCAGGGTGATCCCGATGCCGGCTTTATATAACTCATAGATATAAACACAGAACGCATTTGTAGTTCACAGAATATAGAGCCGATCCTAGAGTGCCAAGCCTGACTGCACTGGATCGCGCCATGTACCGCTATACCGACTTCGACCGCCGCTTCGTGCAATCCCGAGCCGCGCAGTTCCGGGATCAACTCGAGCGCTGGTCCGCCGGGGCCCTCCCGGAAGAGGAGTTCCGTCCGCTGCGGCTGCAGAACGGCTGGTATGTGCAACGCCACGCGCCGATGTTGCGCGTCGCGGTCCCCTACGGCGAACTGTCGAGCCGCCAACTGCGGATGCTGGCCCGAATCGCCCGCGACCACGACTTGCAGGACGTCGGCCAGGAATCCGAGCGCGGCGGATTCGGTCACTTCAGCACGCGCCAGAACCTCCAGTTCAACTGGATCGCGCTGGCAGACGCGGCCGACGTCATGGATCGCCTGGCCGAGGTCGACATGCACGGCATCCAGACCAGCGGCAACTGCATCCGCAACATCACGACCGATGCCCTGGCCGGCATCGCGCCCGACGAGATCGTCGACCCGCGCCCCTATTGCGAGATCCTGCGCCAGTGGAGCACCCTGCACCCGGAGTTCGCATTCCTGCCGCGCAAGTTCAAGATCGCCATCAGCGGCGCGCGCGAGGACCGGGCCGCCATCGCATGGCACGACATCGGTCTGCGGCTGCTCAAGTCCGACACCGGCGAAGTCGGTTTCACCGTCCTGGCCGGCGGCGGAATGGGCCGCACACCGGTCATCGCCAGCGAGATCAATGCCTTCGTGCCCTGGCAGCAGATCCTGGTCTTCGTCGAAGCGATCGTGCGCGTCTACAACCGCTATGGGCGGCGCGACAACGCCTACAAGGCGCGCATCAAGATCCTCGTCAAGGCGCAAGGGCAGAAGTTCATCGACGCCGTGAACAGCGAATTCGCCGCCCTGCTGTCCGAAGGCAGCGAGCATCTGCTGCCGCAGGCCGAACTCGATCGTGTCACGGCCTGCTTCGAGCCCGCACCGGCACTGCGAAGCGGCGCTGGCCCGGTCATGCATGCCGATCTGCCGGCGGCCTATCTGCGCTGGCTCGAGCGCAACGTCCATCCGCATCGGCAGCCGGGCTACCGGTCGGTGACCCTGTCGCTCAAGCGCGCCGGCCAGGCACCGGGCGACGTGAGCGCCGACCAGATGGACGCCGCTGCCACGCTGGCCGACCGGTTCAGCCTTGGCGAGGTTCGCGTCTCGCACGAACAGAACCTGCTTCTGCCCTGGGTCCGGCACGACGAGCTGCCCGCCTTGTGGCGCTCGGCGCGCGACGCAGGCTTCGCGACACCGAACATCGGTCTGCTGACCGACATGATCGCCTGCCCGGGCGGAGACCTGTGCGCGCTGGCCAATGCGCGCACCTTGCCGATCGCGGCGGAGCTCGACGAGCGCTTCGCGGACCTCGACCTCCAGTACGACATCGGCGACATCGACCTGCACATCAGCGGCTGCATGAACAGCTGCGGCCACCATCACAGCGGCCACATCGGCGTGCTCGGCGTCGACAAGGATGGTGCCGAGTGGTACCAGCTTACGCTCGGCGGGGCCGACGGCAGCACGCGCGGCGGCGCCGCGCGCCCCGGCAAGGTCGTCGGGCCGGCCTTCGCGGCCGACGAACTGCCCGACGCGGTCGAGGCCGTGATCGAGGTCTACCAGCAGCAGCGCATCGACGGCGAACGGTTCGTCGATTCGGTGCGCCGCCTCGGCACCTTGCCGTTCCGTGCCGCCACCGACAGCGTGCGCCGCAGCACGGCACGCATCACCGAAACCACGACCTGAGGAGAAAGGCCATGCAACTCATCGACACCGGCTCGCCACTGCCACCCGACGCCTTGACCTGGACCAACACGACCGACCCGATGAACCAGGCCCAGGCCGTCAAGGGTGCACGCGTGATCGCACTCGAGTTCCCGAAGTGGACCGACGGCCGTGCCTACTCGCAAGCAGTCCTGCTGCGCGCCAGGCTGCGCTACACGGGCGAGATCCGGGCCACGGGCGAAGTGCTGGTGGACATGTTGCCCTTGCTGCGCCGCTGCGGATTCGACACCGCGCAACTGCGTGGCGACCAGAGCGCTGACGCGGCGCAACGTGCGCTCAGCTACTTCCCGGGCCACTACCAGGGCGACGCCAGCGGCGCTGCACCCCGATTCAGCGCCACCGCGTCCTGAACCCATGACGAACGCCATCGCGCGCCAGAAGCTGCCTGTGCCGGTCGCCACACTCGACACCGGCACGCTGCACGCCCAGACGCGCGCCCTGATCCCGCGCATCCGTGCGCGTTACGGGATCGAGGTCCGGGTCCTGCGGCCGCGCGAGGAGGCGGTCGTGCACTTCGCCACCACCCATGGTGAGCGCGCGATATTCGACAGCGTCCGGCTGCGCAAGGCCTGCTGTGCCATGCGCAAGCTCGAGCCGATGCAGCGCCTGCTGGCCGGACACAGCGCCTGGATCACGGGGCTGCGGCGCGCGCAGTCCGAGGCACGCGCTGCCGTGCCGTTCTCCGAAATCGACGCCGACGGTCGCGAGAAGTTCTACCCGCTCGCCGACTGGAGCGAGGCCGACGTTTGGCACTACATTTCTGTCCATGATGTGCCCTACAACGAGTTGCACGACCAGTCCTTCCCCAGCATCGGCTGCGAGCCCTGCACGCGCGCCGTGTCGATTGGTGAAGACCCGCGCGCAGGCCGCTGGTGGTGGGAGCAGGGCGAGGTCAAGGAATGCGGCCTGCACCTGCGACCCGCAGAGCCGGCGCTGAACGCGTGACAGGTCGCGTGATCTTCATCGGCGCCGGCCCGGGTGCCGCCGATCTGATCACGGTGCGCGGGGCACGGTTGCTGGCCACGGCCGACGTGGTGCTGTACGACGCGCTGACCGACCCGGCGCTGCGCGAATACGCTCCCCAGGCGCAGTGGATCGACGTCGGCAAGCGTGGCTTCACACGTGCCACTGCCCAGGCCGAGATCGATGCGCTGCTGGTGCAGCATGCCAGCTCGCAGGCCGTGGTCGTGCGCCTGAAGGGTGGCGACCCGAGCGTGTTCGGACGCCTCGAGGAAGAACTGGAGACCGTGCGCGCCCAGGGAGTCGCCTGCGAGGTGGTGCCGGGCGTCACCGCCGCGCTGGCCGCCGCCGCCGGTGCCCAGCGCCCATTGACCCGCCGAGGCCAGGGTCGCAGCGTCAGCTTCAGGACCGCGATGACGCGCGAGGGCGCACCGCATGCGAGCCAGCACGCCGATACCGAGGTCTTCTACATGGCGGGACGTCAGCTCGACTCGCTCGGACCGCGCTTGCTCGCCGCCGGCTGGCCCGAGCAGACCGCCGTTTGCGTCGTGTCGCGCGCAGGTTGGCCCGATCAGCGGGTCAGCGCCCATGCCCTGCGCGATCTGGCCGCAGCGGCGGCTTCGCATGCCGGCCGACCGAGCGTCGTGATGGTCGGCACGGGCGCCGCGGAGCTGGCCGTCACGGCAAAGACCGTGACAGGCGACAGGGCACCATCGCTGGTGAAAACCCGAACGTCATAAAATGGCCCGGTTTGAGCCGGCGCCCGCGGTCCCCGCGCCGGTCATCGTCCAAGAAATCCCACTCCGAGTCGCCCAATGACCCACGTCGTCCTCGAATCCTGCATCCGCTGCAAGTACACCGATTGTGTCGACGTGTGCCCGGTGGACTGCTTCCGGGAAGGTCCCAACATGCTGGTGATCGACCCGGACGAGTGCATCGACTGCGCCGTGTGCATCCCCGAGTGCCCGGTCAACGCCATCCTGCCCGAAGAGGATGTACCGACCGATCAGCTCAAGTTCATCAAGCTCAACGCAGATCTGTCGCCGAAGTGGCCGAGCATCACCAAGCGCAAGCCGGCGCCGGAGGATGCGGACGACTGGAAAGACAAGAAGGACAAGCTGGATCAGCTGATCCGCTGAACATCGCATGGAAGCAGTCTTGAACCCCGAGATCACCGACACGGCACGCGCCCACGACGGCCCGATCGAGACCGATGCCGTCATCGTCGGCGCCGGGCCCGTGGGCCTGTTCCAGGTCTTCGAGCTCGGCCTGCTCGAGATCAAGGCGCACATCATCGATTCCCTCGCCTACCCCGGCGGCCAGTGCATCGAGCTGTACCCGGACAAGCCGATCTACGACATCCCCGCCGTGCCGATGTGCACGGGCAAGGAGCTGACCGACAACCTGCTCAAGCAGATCGAGCCCTTCGGGGCCACCTTCCACCTCGGGCAGGAAGTCACCGTCGTCACGAAGCAGGACGACGGCCGCTTCTACGTCGAGACCTCGAAAGGCACGCGTTTTCTGAGCAAGACGATCTTCATCGCCGGCGGCGTGGGCTCGTTCCAGCCGCGCACGCTGAAGGTCGACGGTGTCGCGGCCCATGACGGCACCCAGCTGCACTACCGGGTGCGCAACCCGACGCAGTTCGCCGGCAAGCAGCTGGTCATCGTGGGGGGTGGCGACTCCGCACTCGACTGGACGCTGAACTTCGTCCAGGAGGGCCCGAACAAGGCCGAGAGCGTGATCCTCGTGCACCGGCGCGACGGCTTCAAGGCCGCCCCTGCCAGCGTCGCCAAGATGAAGGAACTGTGCGACGCGTACGAGATGCAGTTCATGGTCGGTCAGGTCACGGCCATCGAAGAGGTGGACGGCCGCCTGGCCAAGGTCAAGGTCACCGGCGGCGACGGCGTGACGCGTGTCGTGCCGCTCGACCACCTGCTCGTGTTCTTCGGTCTGAGCCCGAAGCTCGGGCCGATCGCCGAATGGGGCCTGGCGCTGGAGCGCAAGCAGCTCGTCGTCGACACCGAGAAGTTCGAGACCAGCACACCCGGCATCTTTGCCGTCGGCGACGTGAACACCTACCCCGGCAAGAAGAAGCTCATCCTGTCCGGGTTTCACGAAGCGGCGCTGGCGGCGTTCGGCGCGTCGCCGATCGTCTTCCCGGACAAGCGCGTGCTGCTGCAATACACGACGACCAGCCCCAAGCTGCACAAGGTCCTCGGCGTCGAATCCCCTGTCTTCGACTGAACTGACGCAAGTCATCCGCAACAGGCCCGCAACACGCGGGCCTTTTTCATGCTCGGCTATGATTGCAGCTCGCTAGGGGTGTTGGACCGGCAAACGGGCCCGACTGAGAAAGTCCCTTTGAACCTGATTGAGGTAATCCTCGCGCAGGGAAGCAGCGTCCAGCAGCCGAACGGGTTCCCGTCCGAGCCATCGACACCGCCGACCTGCCATCGACTGCAAGGCACACGATGGCTTCTTCGATTCGTTTCTTCCTGGTCGCGCTCGCTGCGTGCGGTGCAGCGGCGTCCGCCCGGGCCCAGGTGACCGACGTGGTCACGATCAGTGCGCGCAGCCTGCCCCTGGTCGGTGGCTTCGGTTCGGTGCCGCTGGCGCGCAGCCCCATCAGCGCAACCCTGTTCGGCGCCGACGACCTCGCGCAGGCCGGTGGCCTGACGCTCAACACACTGACGAAGATCGACGCCGGCATCTCCGACGCCTACAACTCCGAAGGCTATTGGAGCTTTCTGACGGTGCGCGGCTTCGTGCTCGACAACCGCAGCAACTACCGCCGCGACGGCCTGCCGATCAATGCCGAGACGGCGCTGACCCTGAGCAACAAGGACCGGGTCGAAGTGCTCAAGGGCACGAGCGGCATCCAGGCCGGTATCAGTGCGCCGGGGGGCCTCGTCAATCTCGTCGTCAAGCGTCCCGATGGGCGGGTGCGCGACCTGCACATCGAGGCCAGCCAGGGCGGGACGCTGGGGGCAAGGGTCGACATCGGTCAACGCTTCGGTCCCGAGCAGCGCTTCGGCCTGCGCGTGAACGCGGCCATGTCCGACCTGCAGCCCCGCACGCAGAGCGCCGACGGCCAGCAGCGCGCACTCTCGATCGCCGGCGACTGGCAGCTCACGCCCGACAGCCGGATCGAAGCCGAGGTCGAAAGCAGCCACCAGAGCCAGCCGAGCGTGCCAGGCTTCAGCCTGCGCGGTGACATGCTGCCCGACGCCCGATCGATCGACCCGCGCACCAACCTGAACAACCAGCCCTGGTCCCAGCCGGTCGTGCTCGATGGCGACACCGCTTCGCTGCGCTGGCGCCAACGCCTGTCACCGGACTGGTTTTTCACAGCCCACGGCGCCGTGCAGCGCCTGCGCAGCGACGACCGGGTGGCCTTCCCGTTCGGCTGTTACGACGCCGGCACCGATGTCTACCACGCCGACCGCTATTGCGCGGACGGCAGCTTCGACCTTTACGACTTCCGCAGCGAAGGCGAGCGCCGGCATGTCGACGCGCTCGATCTGCAGTTCAGCGGCACCCTGCGCACCGGCTCCGTCGCGCACGAACTCAGCACCGGTGCCTTGTTCACACGCAGCCGGGACCGCTTTCAGCGCCAGGCCTACAACTACACGGGCAGCGGGC
This sequence comes from uncultured beta proteobacterium, assembly GCA_963706655.1. Classification (GTDB taxonomy): domain Bacteria; phylum Pseudomonadota; class Gammaproteobacteria; order Burkholderiales; family Burkholderiaceae_C; genus Rubrivivax. The sequence continues at coordinate 8,332 of CAVPNN010000016.1, read as the reverse complement.
GCGACGATGCCAGTGCCGTGACACCCGCCGCCCCTGAGCTGACCGACGAGAACACGAACCGGGACGAACGCAGCACCGAGTGGTACCTGCGCGACGCCATGCAGCTGTCGACGCAGTGGGCGCTGTGGGCCGGACTGCGTCACTCGCAACTGGAGCGCGAGAGCATCCGCACCGACGGATCGCGCGCCACGCAGTACTCGCAGTCGTTCACGACACCCTGGCTGTCCCTGGCCTACCAGTGGACGCCGGCCACAACGCTCTATGCGAGCTGGGGACAGGGCGTGGAAACCGACGTCGTGCCGAACCGCAGCCGCTACACGAACCGCGGGCAGGCGTTGCCGGCGCTCAAGAGCCGCCAGGCCGAGCTCGGGATCAAGCATGCCGACAACGGTTTCGACTGGAGCTTGATCGCCTTCCACGTCAGCCGCCCGCTCGCCGTCGACATCGGCAGCTGCGACGTCGATGCGAGCTGCACCCGGCAGATCGACGGCGATGTGCGCCACGAAGGCTTCGAGGCCTCGATCGGCCGCCGCGCCGGCGCCTGGTCCTTGCGCGCCAGCGCCATGTGGCTGGACGCGATCCGGCAAGGCGCCAGCGACCCTTCCGGCAACGGGCTGCGACCGACCAATGTGCCGGCGCGCACGCTCAAGGCGCAGATCGGCTACGACGTCGCCGCAGTTCCCGGACTCCAGTTCAGGGGACAGCTTGTCCACGAAGGGCCGCGCATGGTGCTGCCGGACAACTCGATCGAGGCCCCAGGGTGGACCCAGCTCGACCTGGGCGCGAGCTACGCCACCCGCGTCGCCGGGCACGCCACGGTGTGGCGGCTCGCTCTGGACAACGTGACAGACGAGCGTGCCTGGCGCGAAACGCCCTACCAGTTCGGGCACTCCTACCTCTTCCCGCTGGCAGCTCGCGCCTGGCGCGCAACCATGCATCTGGCGTTCTGAGAACCGCCGCGATCCAGGCTATACTCACGGGCTGTATTCCTCGATAGCTCAGTTGGTAGAGCGCCGGACTGTTAATCCGTAGGTCCCTGGTTCGAGCCCAGGTCGAGGAGCCAAGAAAAACCGAGACGACACAAGGCCCGCGCGGTGAGTAACCGCTCGGGCCTTTGTTCTTTGCGGCCCGAAAACAGTGGTTAGCAAGCGCTACTGTCAGCAGAAATCGGGTTGGCGCGCTGTCAGAGTTGGTCGCTCGCAGTCGCCCACCGTCGGCCGTTTCGTGCCTCGCACCTGGCGCGATGCGGCCACCACGGTGGTCGACACCTGCGCAGGCTCTCCAAGCGTTTGCTCCGGTAGCTGCGTGAGTGCGCTGCGCCGCCGCGCGAGGCCGAAGGGCTAAACCGCGGTTGATTCACGTCACAGGTACCCCCTAGCAAATAGGAGTCTGTGATGCCAGTGACGTCCCCAAGAGACCCGCGCGCCTCGGCCGCCACGGTGGTGGCACCCGTCACCGCGCAACGGGCGCACGCGCCGCAATCGTCCAGGCCTGGCCGAGGTCGACCGCGCAGTGCCAAGCCGTATCAGATTGACGGTCGTGCAGGCTGGTGGGCCAATCCCACGCTGTCCGACGGTTCGCGCCCGCTGAAGAGGTTCGAGACCGAAGAGGCCGCGGCCATGTGGATTGCGAATTCCTACCAGGCCGCCGCAAAGCACCAGCTGCCGGCGCTTGGCGGGCCTGACGTCGCCACGTTGGCCCAGGCGCTCCACAAGTACGCCTACCAGTTCACCGTGGTCAAGGGAGGCTGTGAGACCGAACTCACACGCATCAACAACTATCTGCAAGGCGGCAGCTTGCCCAGCTTGCGTCTGGCGTTCGATGCCGAGGGCCGCCGAAGGCTCGAGCCGATGCACTCGCGTGAGCAAGCGAAGAACCTCGAAGGCTGGAAGCAATACGTCGATGCACGGCGCTCGCGTCGCGCAGAAACCTATGCGCTCATCCATCGCGTCGGCGCATTGAAGTGCGGCGCCATCACCACCGACGTGCTACGCAAGCTATCCACCACGATGAAGCGCGAAGGCCTGAGCGAGAGCACCGTCCAAAAGGAAATCTCTTTGCTGAAGGCCATGTTCAACGCCGCTATCCGCGAGTGGCGATGGAAGAGCTTCGTCAACCCGGCCGTGGGCATCGAACTCGGCAAGTCCGAGTCGCGCTTCGTGCGGGTCAGTAGTGACGAGGAGCAGCGTCTGTCGCAGGCACTGACCCGCTGCGACAACCCGCAGATGTGGCCGCTCGTCGAGCTTGCCATCACGACCTGCATGCGCAAAGGTTCACTGCTCGCCATGAAGTGGTCGCAAGTGAGCCTCGAGACCAGGGAAGTGCGTGTCTGGGGCAAGGGATTCAACGTCACGTTGCCGCTCTCGACGCGCGCCGTGGAATTGCTAAAGGCTCTGCCACGGGATGGCAGCGACGAGGTCTTCTCGATGTCGCCCAACGCCGTGCAGCTGGCCTGGAACCATGTGCGCAAGAACGCACGTTTGCCGGACCTGCAGTTCCGCGACCTGCGGCATGTGGGCGCGACGTTCTACGCCAAGGCCGGCTTCAATCCGCACCAGCTCCAGAAGGTGCTGGGTCACAAGTCCACGCGCATGGCCGAGGTGTATGTGAACTTGATGAATTCGGACGTCCACGAAGCGATGGAACGAGCTGAAGCCAAGGGAAGCGTGTCGCGACCGATGCCGCCATCTGACGTGCATGCCGGCCGCAGCGTCAAAGCCATCATGGCCGAGCGTCGCGCCGAGCGACTGAATGGCCAGACGGAGTTGCCGGCGAACGTGGTGAGGCTGCCGACCGAACGGGTGGCCTGATTCACCAGCGAGTTCGAAAGGCCGAGTCCGGTGACGGGCTCGGCCTTTGTCATGGCGGACTGCGCTTCGAGACGAGGGGTCGGTGCCAACCACGGGCGCTGCGACACGCATGTCGACGACGATACGCAACGACAAACAGCCGTTGGGGCTCTCGGGCGCCCAACGGCTGTGAAGGTGCGACCTCGCGGGTCGCGCCGGACCGAAAAACGGTCAGACGGTCGGCATGTGGAGCACCCGGCTCAGCGCTTCGATGTCTTCGGCCGACGCGCCGGTCAGTTCGCGCCGCTTGGTGGTACCTGCTGTCTTGTGTGACTTGCGGGCGGTACGTGTGGGGGCCTCGGGCTCGAGTTCATGAGCCTCGGGAATCAACGAAGGGACCGGCGGCTCGACCGGCTGGGCCCCGGTCGGGGCAAACATCTCGGCAGGCGGCTTCGCCGTGGGAAGCCACTGCAGCTGCTCTTGCTCCGCGAGTCCCAGCACGTGTTCAACCGCGGCTTCGAACCAAATGGCGGTGCGACCATAGCGCCGCGACGCCGGAAACCGCCCCTGTTTGACGAGACGTTCCAAGGAACGCTCGCTGCAGCCCAACCGTGCAGCGACTTGCGCCTTGCTGAGCATCCGACGCTCGCTCGGTTTGTCGGCAACGTGCCGGTCTGCTGCCGTCATGCCGGCCGTCTGCGGAGTTTGGGTGGTGCCTTGTTCGGCGGCGGTATTCATGGTCGCAATGTCCTCGCGGAAGGGTATGCGTCATGTAGTTACGAAGCTTTATATCGGGCGCGCGTTTCTCCAGAAGGAAGCGGGCGACACGTCCTGTCGCCCGCATGAATCACAGCCTGCTGACCTCCCCTGTCGTCAGCTCGAGCGCTGTTTGCTGCAACCGCGTGTCGGCCGCCGAATTCGCGTTGCTCACCTCGTTCGTCCTTTGCGCCTGCAAACGCACCTGGCGCAGCGCAAGGCGCTGAAGGTGCTGCGAGATGGTGGTGTAGCTACCGCGGCCAAGTTGTCGCCTCAGGTTGGTGGGTCCGGGTTTACGGCCCTGTTTGAGCAGCGCGACGTACGCCTGAACGACGTCCGCGCTCGTGATGCCTTTGCGTCCCATGATGGTCCTCTTCAATGGTCCGGCGATTGCCGGGCCTGCGACGTATAGGCAGCGTCGCGAGGCGCGATTACGTAACCGGAATCGCTTGTGCGCGGACGGTGGACTGCGAACAATGGCGCCATCGCATTCACGGAAGCCATTCATGCTCGGACCATTGCCTCAGCCCACCCAAGCCGTTCGTACCATGCTGCATCTGTCACCAGCGGTCTCGGTGGCGGCACTCGTGGCGGCGCAGCGGCGCGGGCTGCGCCTGCGCGAATGGCTGGACCAGGTGGTGGTCGACGCGGTCACCACCGTCGAAGCGGCGGATGCGTCGGGGCAGCGCGAGTTCTCGGACGCCACGGTCTCCCTGTTCGCGCGCCTGGCCGCACGCAGCCCCGAGTTGCTCGAGGGTCGCTGGCGACTCCTGTACGAGCGGGTGCGCCTCGACGAGAGCCTCTGGGTCTATCCGCGCCTCACGCTGGACGACGTCGAGCATGGTGTCGATGGCAGCGCCCAACTCGACGAGACCAAATTGCGTCGGCGCTGGCCGGAGCTCGTCGCTGCCAGTTTCATGCTCTGAGCTCGCGCAGTCAGCCTGTTGGTCTCGCCGCGACAAGCGCCGTATAGATGCGCGCGCTACACCGTTGGCTGGAGGAGAGGGCTCAATACCCCGCGGCCAGCGATATGCACAAGCGGGATGTGAAGGTGCGGCCGTGGGAGACGACTAGAACGGCAAACAGGCGCGGCGCGACACCGCGAACAGTCTGGTCGAGTGACGGCGCTGCGCGGCGCCCGTCATGCCATTGAACGCCGGCCCTGCCGGCCACCACGGACCCGCGACAGGCACCGCCGGTGCGTGGCGAGACCTCGCAACCCGGACGGCTGGGTAAGGGGAGTCTCGCCCGCACTCCGGGGTCCTGTCTACCGTCTGCTCTAATCCTTTAATCCCCGGGGAGTTCTTTAACCTGAAAGCACAGGAGCGGGCCCCTCGCGCGTTCGCCGCGCAAGGCGCTTCCGAGCCGCGCAGAGCGCCCGAAAATCCTCCATCGCAGGCAGACCCCTCATCCCGACGTGCGCCGAACCTCTTGGCCCGCGCCGCGGCCGCTGCCGCAGCCGACAACAAGCACGGCTGACCAAGTTCGTCATGCGCCGCTGGACTGCCGCGAACTAGCGGCCGAAGTCCTCGCCGAGGCCGAAAGCACGGTCTGCGACAGGCGCCAGGCGGTGCAGGTTTGAGCCACAGCACATTCACGACCAATCTCTTCTTGCCATTGTAACGGGCTCACAACCACGACCAGATTTCGACTGCGGTCCAGTGAGCGCACCGGCAAAATCCTCCTCGTGATGCGCGTCACCCCCGTCCTCAAGTCAGTCAACTCAGTCAAACCAGGAACACCATGCGTACCTTGAACACGGCCTCCATCGAGGCCAATACCGACAACAATGACAGCGCACACAACTCCACGCCGGTTCGGCTCCGCTGCACCTGCGGTGACTGCCCAGCGTGCCGCAGTACACCCCTGCTACCGGCCATCGCCACCTCGACGCCATCTCACAGCGAAGTGAGTCCGGCGGCGGGTGCTGGTGGCGACACCGATGCACGCGAATATGAAGAACGTGCCCTCGCGGAGAACCGTCGCGCCGACGCCATCGAGAATGTCGCAGCGCCCGGGAACGAACCGGCTTCCGCCTTCGCACCGGCCAGCGCGACCCGAGCGCAAGGAGGCTCCGGTGTGGCCACTCGCTGGTCTGGCGACCATCGGGAGCGCGTCTCGAAGCAAGTCAGCGAGGCCGCGATGACCGCCGCATTGAAGAAGTTCGACGCACCGTCGGGCAAACGCTCCTCTCCGAAGTCACGCCTGTCGACGTCGAGCGGTTTGTCGACGGTCTGCGCCGCGAAGGAAAACGCGAGTCCATGGTCCTGCGCTACCTGTGGGCGATGAAGGCGGTCACCGAACTGCTCGGGACGTTCGAGCAATCAGGTGGTGGGACTGTGAACCCGTTCGCGCAGGCAGCGGAACTCGTTCGTCTCCCGGCGGCCAACGAGCCGGCCCCACCCTTTGCTCTTGAAAAGCTGCAGCGGCTGCTCTCCTCTCCCGAGTACCTGGCGATGAAGGACGCGGCAGCGCCTCATCGTGCCGCGCGATTCTGGCTCCCCTTGCTTTGCCTCTTCACGTGCTCGAGGGCAAAGGAGGTCATGCGCCTCGAAGTGTTTGAACTCGAGCGACATGGAGATGCCTGGGTGCTGCGCGTGTCGTCGACGATGTCAGCGGACCCTCGAACGGGAGGGGCTGCCATGCGCTGGGTCCCGCTCCAAGATGAACTGGTTCGCTGTGGATTCGTGGCCTATGTCGCTCAGCGAAAGCTGGGTAATGGTCATGTGAAGATGTTCGGTCCGGGCGCGGAGGCTGAGACTTTGTCTGCCAGTTCACACCGAGTGAGCTACTGGTTCTCCCGCCGGCCGGGCCCAGGCTCTGGGCCGGGCCAAGAGTGCAACCTGCACGCACTGCGACGGGCGTTCATCGCCGCATGCCTCCACTCAGGCATCTGCATCGAAGGGATTCGGCTGCTGGCCGGACGGATGGTTGAGGTGCCGGCGACCTTGCGAGCCCTGCCGCCGCGTACATGCAAAACGGGGGCGCTGGACCAAGCCGTCGGGTGGGTCAGGCAACTGCGGTTCAAACTGGGGCTGGAGCTGTCTCATCTGTACGTCGACGAGCCGCTCGGACGGGTCTACGAGACGTATCACTCGAAGCAGCCTAAATTGCTGGGGGCGGGTGGCGTCATCTTCGCGGTCCGGTGTAGGGACTTGCCGCGCTCCAATTCCGTGACCGTCCCGCCCAATGCAGTTACGACCCGTTCGCCTGCAGCACGTCTCGCTTCTCTCAAAAGCGCTGGCTGCGTCCAGCGCATTGCATACTTACAGATGAAGTCTGAGAAGAAACTCCGCTCGTCGCCACGCTGATTGGCGACCAGCATACGGTGTCCCGCCAGTAGGCAAGCGTCTCGGCCGTTGACTCAATGCCGTAGAACTCAGCCGTGCCGGTGCAGCCAAGCCCCTTGAGTTCGGACGACGAACCACATCCAATGCGATGCCTTGTGGGCGGCGGTAGGCTCGCGGACCCACCTGGGCGTAGACAGGTGTCGGGGCTTCAAGGAAGTCCGCGAGCAAGCAGGAGCTGAAGAATCTACCTACTGGACGCTACTTGAGGCGAAGTGCGGGCTTCCAATTTGGCGCCTGCCACTCCCAGACGTGGACCTCTTCGAAAGCCTTCGGGAGGAGCGTGCGGCCGATTTCGATGCTGGCCGACAGTGGCGTCGCCGGGTGGATGTGCAGGACTCGGGCACCGGCCTTGAACAGTTGCTGCAGGAAAGCGTTGAAGCTGGTGCGGAACTGCTGCACGTGGGCTTCCTTGCGGATGATGCCGCGGTCGGGTGCCACGGCCTTGAACTCAACGACGTCGCGGCCCACGGGGGGCTGGGCCCTGCCGGAAATGCTGACCACCACTGATACCTCGCGAGGAAGCGTGGGAGGCACAGTGAAGGTGTAGCTGGGTTCGGGGCAAGCATCTCGCGTGTCCCAAATCCACTTCTCGCCAGGCAGGTCCATGATGGTCTCAAGGGCGTCTTTGTCGCCATGAGCGCGCCCAATTTCATCAGCATTGGGATGGGCGCGAAGCCGGCGATGGTCAGGTGCGCAGCCCCACCCCTTGCGGTCAACTGCGGCAGGACGCGCTGCTCGTACTGCTGGGTGAGCGCGCGTTGGGCGTTGGCCCAGAAGTCAGGGTCGTTGTCCTGCAAGTGGAAATTGCTCTGGTCGATGTGAACCGAGGTGGACGTGGGGAAGCGGTTGAAGTCGCTGTTCGTCAACATCGCGTGGTGGATGTTGCGCATGTCGATTACGGGCACTTGACCAGCAATCGGAAACGACATGACAACGGGCATGCTCTCGGCCACGCCCGTGGCCGAATAAATGCGCTCGATGCGTTCCTCGTGCTCGCGCTTCATGGCTCGAAGTTGTTCGGCGGTGAACTCGTTGTTCTGCCCATGCCGGTCGATGCGTGCATGGCAGTCGAAACAGGCAAGGATGAGGTTGTTGGGGTCAGCGGCCAGCTTCTCGGACAAGCCTGAAACGCCCCTGGCACCAGCTGGGCTGTCGGCGACGATGTGGGCGTACTCCCCGACCTTGCACTTGGCCTTGGTCAGAAAGTCGCGGTCCACGGCCTTGCAGCAGCCCCGGAACTCGCAGCGCCCAGCCGCAGCGACCCAGAGGTCGCGCCGGACTGCCGACGAGAGGTAGGCGCGCTCGACAGTCCTAGTCACCACTGCGGCCGATGCCGCGGCGGGGCTCATCGGTGCCTTTGCTTTTGGCATTCTTGTCCTCCAACTTCAATTCGCGAAAAGCGCCTCGGCGACTCAGCGTCCAAATGCGGACGCAGTC